>NZ_JAMWMR010000006.1 GCF_023887685.1 Streptomyces macrolidinus
TCCTTTTAGAACTCCGGTTCTTGGGCATCACGCCCAGGAACCGGAGTTTTTTGTTTTCCGACCGAACCCCGGTACAACCCCCCGTACCACGCTGTGAACCCGGCGGGTAAGGTCAGGAGGTATCGTTGGCTCATTTCCCACAGGAGGCCCCCGGGTGGAGGTCCAGGAGACCCGTGTCCAGACGGACCGAGTCCTCACCATCCCGAACATCCTCAGCATGGCACGGCTCGTCGGCGTGCCCGTTTTCCTGTGGTTGATCCTCAGGCCCGAGTTCGGTGGGCCCAAGAGCGACGGCTGGGCGCTCCTCGTCCTCGTACTGAGCGGCGTCAGTGACTATCTGGACGGCAAGCTCGCCCGGCGCTGGAATCAGATCAGCAGTCTCGGCCGGCTCCTCGACCCCGCGGCCGACCGGCTCTACATCGCGTCGACTCTCATCGGTCTCACCTGGCGTGAGATCCTGCCCATCTGGTTGACCGCTGTACTGGTGGCGCGCGAGCTGGTCCTGCTGGTGATGGTGGGCATCCTCCGGCGGCACGGCTATCCGCCGCCCCAGGTGAACTTCCTGGGGAAGGCGGCGACGTTCAACCTCATGTACGCCTTCCCACTGCTGCTTCTCAGCGACGCGACCGGATGGATCGCGACACCCGCGGCCATTTTCGGATGGGCGTTCGCAGGTTGGGGTACAACGCTGTACTGGTGGGCAGGACTCCTCTACGTGGTGCAGGTCCGCCGTCTTGTCAGGGCAAACACCATGGCCGATTGAGCCCGCCAAAGGGGGCGGCCGTAGCGGCTCGATGGCCCGCGCGGGGAAACTGCGGGACAATCTGACGGGTGAAGTCGGCTGAACCGTCGTCTCTTCGAGGAGGACGCTTCCGACATGAAGGCCGTCGTAATGGCGGGCGGCGAGGGCACACGCCTCCGCCCCATGACCTCGAGCATGCCCAAGCCGCTCCTGCCGGTGGTCAACCGCCCGATCATGGAGCACGTGCTGCGGTTGCTGAAGAGGCATGGGCTCAACGAGACCGTCGTGACCGTCCAGTTCCTGGCCTCGCTGGTCAAGAACTACTTCGGTGACGGCGAAGAACTCGGCATGGAGCTCACCTACGCCAACGAGGAGAAGCCGCTCGGTACCGCCGGAAGCGTCAAGAACGCCGAAGAGGCACTCAAGGACGACGCCTTCCTCGTGATCTCCGGTGACGCGCTGACCGACTTCGATCTCACCGACCTGATCCGCTTTCACAAGGAGAAGGGTTCGCTGGTCACCGTCTGCCTGACGCGTGTGCCCAACCCGCTCGAATTCGGCATCACCATCGTCGACGAAGAAGGAAAGGTCGAACGCTTCCTGGAGAAGCCGACCTGGGGCCAGGTGTTCTCCGACACCGTGAACACCGGTATCTACGTCATGGAGCCCGAGGTCTTCGACTACGTCCTGCCCGACGTGCCCGTCGACTGGTCCGGCGATGTCTTCCCGCAGTTGATGAAGGAGGGCAAGCCGGTCTACGGCTATGTCGCCGAGGGCTACTGGGAGGACGTCGGCACTCACGAGAGCTATGTGAAGGCGCAGGCCGACGTCCTGGAGGGCAAGGTCGACGTCGAGATCGACGGCTTCGAGATCTCCCCGGGCGTATGGGTGGCCGAGGGCGCCGAGGTGCACCCCGACGCTGTGCTGCGCGGCCCCTTGTACATCGGCGACTACGCCAAGGTCGAGACCGGCGCCGAGATCCGTGAGCACACCGTCGTCGGCTCGAACGTCGTCGTGAAGAGCGGCGCGTTCCTCCACCGGGCCGTCGTCCACGACAACGTCTACATCGGCCAGCACAGCAATCTGCGCGGCTGCGTGGTCGGGAAGAACACCGACATCATGCGTGCGGCCCGGATCGAGGACGGCGCGGTCATCGGCGACGAATGCCTCATCGGCGAGGAGTCGATCGTCCAGGGCAACGTCCGGGTCTATCCGTTCAAGACCATCGAGGCCGGTGCCTTCGTCAACACCTCGGTCATCTGGGAATCCCGCAGCCAGGCCCATCTCTTCGGCGCCCGCGGTGTGTCCGGGATCCTCAACGTGGAGATCACCCCCGAGCTGGCCGTGCGGCTGGCCGGCGCGTACGCCACCACGCTCAAGAAGGGGTCCACGGTCACCACCGCCCGCGACCACTCGCGGGGCGCGCGTGCGCTCAAGCGCGCGGTGATCTCGGCGCTCCAGGCCAGCGCCATCGACGTACGCGACCTGGAGAACGTACCCCTGCCCGTCGCCCGGCAGCAGACCGCGCGGGGCAGCGCCGGCGGGATCATGATCCGGACCTCGCCGGGCGTCCCCGACTCCGTCGACATCATGTTCTTCGACGGGCAGGGAGCCGATCTGTCGCAGGCCGGGCAGCGGAAGCTGGACCGGATGTTCGCGCGCCAGGAGTACCGGCGGGCCTTCCCCGGTGAGATAGGGGATCTGTACTTCCCCTCCAGCGTCTTCGACTCGTACACCGGATCCCTGCTGCGCAGCGTCGACACCACGGGGATCGCCGATTCCGGGCTCAAGGTCGTCGTGGACGCGTCGAACGGCAGCGCAGGGCTCGTCCTGCCCAGCCTGCTCGGCAAGCTCGGTGTGGACTCGCTGACGATCAATCCCGGCCTGGACGAGTCCAGGCCCACGGAGACCGTCGACGCCCGAAGAGCGGGGCTCGTACGGCTCGGTGAGATCGTCGCCTCCTCGCGGGCGGCGTTCGGCGTACGGTTCGACCCCGTGGGGGAGCGGCTCTCGCTCGTCGACGAGAAGGGGCGGATCGTCGAGGACGACCGGGCGCTGCTGGTGATGCTCGACCTGGTGGCCGCGGAGCGGCGCAGCGGGAAGGTCGCGCTGCCGGTGACGACGACACGGATCGCCGAGCAGGTGGCGGCGTACCACGGGACACAGGTCGAGTGGACGACCACCTCGCCCGACGACCTCACGCGCGTGGGCCGGGAGGAATCGGCCATCTTCGGCGGCGACGGGCGCGGCGGGTTCATCGTGCCGGAGTTCAGCAGCGTCTTCGACGGTACGGCCGCGTTCGTGCGCCTCATCGGACTCGTGGCGCGGACGCAGCTCACGCTCAGTCAGATCGACGCGCGGATTCCGCGTGCCCATGTCCTCAAGAGCGATCTCGCCACCCCCTGGGCCGTCAAGGGGCTGGTGATGCGCCGGGTCGTCGAGGCGGCCGGGGACCGCTTCGTGGACACCACGGACGGGGTACGGGTCGTGGAGGCCGACGGGCGGTGGGTGCTGGTGCTGCCCGACCCCGCCGAGGCCGTCACCCATCTGTGGGCCGAGGGGCCCGACGACGCCTCCGCGCAGGCCCTGCTGGAGGAGTGGTCCGCGGTCGTGGACAGCGCGGGCAGGTAGAACACACGGCACGCGCGGGTGCCGGGCGGGCTCCTCGAGGGGCCGGTCCGGCACACGGGACAGGGCCATTCGGAGGTATGGTTCGCGACGTGCGACGATGTGCGGCATGCCGCAGCCGCCCCCCATTCGGAGCACACCCGCGCACACCTCGCGTCCGGACGCGTCCATGTCGTTGCTCACCAACGTCATGGACCACAGCCTCGACGACGGATACGCCGAGGCCGCCGCCCGGAAGCGGTCGGAGGGCACCGGTGGCCTGCCCAAGACGGTGCGGGCCAAGCTCGGTCTCGCGGCCGGACTCGTGCTCGCCGCCGTCGTGGTGACGGTGGGCGCCGCGCAGGCGCGCGTGGCCGCCCCGGCGGTCGCGAAGGAGCGCGAGGAACTCATCGACCGCATCCAGCGCGAGACCACGGCCGCGGACAAGCTCGAAGCCACCGTCGACACGTTGCGCGACGACGTGGGCGCGCGGCAGCGGGAGGCCCTGAAGAAGGACGGGGGCGCCGACCGGGCCGACCTCGTCGGGATCCTGGCGGGCGCCGTCGCCGTGCACGGTCCGGGCGTGAAGCTCGTCGTGGACGACGCCAAGGAAGCCACCACCGGCGGCAACGGCAATCCGCGGGAGACCACCGGCTTCGCCGACACCGGGCGCGTCCGCGACCGTGACATGCAACGCGTGGTCAACGGGCTGTGGGAGTCGGGCGCCGAGGCGGTCTCGATCAACGGACAGCGGCTGACGGCGCTCTCGGCGATCAGGGCCGCGGGCGACGCGATACTCGTCGACAACAGGCCGCTGGTGCCGCCGTACACGGTGCTCGCGGTGGGGGACGGGGACCAGCTCGGCGCCACGTTCAAGGACAGCGCCGACGGGCTGTATCTGGACGCGCTGCGGGAGAACTACGGGATCCGGACCAGCCTGTCCACCGAGGACGACCTCCGGCTGCCCGCCGCACCGAGTGTGATCGTACGCACAGCACAACCGAGCACAGAGAAGGGCACATCGTGATCGCCGTACTGGGCCTCGTCGTGGGAGTCGTGGTCGGCCTGCTGGTCCGGCCCGAGGTTCCGGCGGTCGTCGAGCCTTACCTTCCGATCGCCGTCGTGGCAGCGCTCGACGCCGTGTTCGGTGGTCTGCGGGCCATGCTCGACGGCATCTTCGACGACAAGGTCTTCGTCGTGTCGTTCCTGTCGAACGTCGTCGTGGCCGCGCTGATCGTGTTCCTGGGCGACAAGTTGGGGGTCGGCGCACAGTTGTCCACCGGTGTCGTGGTCGTCCTCGGTATCCGTATCTTCTCCAACGCCGCGGCGATCCGTCGGCACGTGTTCCGGGCGTGAGGCCGATGAGCGACGCGGACGAGACGCCCGAGCGGCAGCCGCACACCGGCGAACACCGGCTGCGCAGGGAACTGCCGCAGGAGGTCCCGCCCAAGGCCCCTGAGGCGTCCGGGACCTCGACGTCCGGCAACGACCGCGAACCCGCGCTGACCGGCCGTCAGCGCCTGGTGAAGGGGCTGTGGCCGCCGCGCGTCACCCGGGCCCAACTCATCGTCGCGCTGCTGCTGTTCGGCCTCGGCTTCGGCCTGGCCGTCCAGGTCGCCTCCAACAGCGACAGCAGCAGTGCCCTGCGCGGCGCACGGCAGGAAGATCTTGTACGCATCCTCGATGAACTGGATGACCGTACACAGCGTCTTCAGGACGAGAAGCAGGGTCTCGAAGGCCAGCGGACCGAGTTGGAGAACAGCTCGGACCGGGCCGAGGAGGCCCGCAAGCAGACCGCCGAGAAGGAGAAGCAACTCGGCATCCTTGCGGGCACCGTGGCGGCACAAGGACCCGGCATCACGGTGACCATCGAGGACACGAAGGGACTGGTCCGGGCGAACATGCTGCTCGACGCGATCCAGGAGCTGCGCGCCGCCGGCGCGGAGGCCATCCAGGTCAACGGTGTCCGCGTGGTCGCCGGAACCTATCTGTCGGATACCGGAAAGGGTGTCAGCGTCGACGGGAACAAGATCGCCCAGCCCTATCGTTTCAAGGTCATCGGCAAGCCGCAGGATCTCGAGCCGGCGCTCAACATCCCGGGAGGCGTGGTGCAGACTCTGGAAAAGGAGCAGGCCACGGTCGACGTGGAGCGTTCGACGAAGATCGTCGTGGACGCCTTGCGAGTGGCGAAGCAGCCTGACTACGCTCGGTCGTCCTCCCCGTGAACCGCGGGTGCATGGAGACCGTCCGACGAGGGCATGAGGTTGCGGGGGGTCGGCGCACCGAATGGGTGGTGCGTGGTGGAAACTGTCTGGTGGATACGGACGTTGTGAGGATGTCCGGATCGGCCGGTGTATGCAATCAGGGTTCGTCCTGCCCCACGGGCGGGTCTGTTTCGGTCAAGGGGAATCGCCCGTGAAGTTGTTTGCGAAGTTGTTCGGCAAGAGCGCCCGAGGGGGCAGCGACACACCTGCCCGCCACCGCGCCGCGCAGCCGGGAGACGCGGAGAGCCAGCGCCCGCTGTTCCGGGATCAGGTCGGTGGCCCGGGTGGTGCCATGTCAGGAGGTCAGGGCGCGCCGTCGGTTGACCCTGCCGCGTCCGGACGCATAGGTTCCGGGAACATGTCGGCTCAGGTGTGTTCGAGGTGCGGTCACCACAACGCGGAAAGCAGCCGCTTCTGCTCCAACTGCGGTGCGCCGCTTCGGGCGGGCGCGGTCGCGGAGCGCGCGTCGGAGACGACCTCCACGATCTCCATCTCCGGTCTGGAGGCCTACGACGCGGAGGCCACGGGCCAGACGCCGATGCCGACGCTCTCCCCGGAGGCGCAGGCGGCCGTCGACGCGCTGCCGCTCGGCTCGGCCCTGCTGGTGGTGCGCCGCGGTCCCAACTCGGGAAGCCGCTTCCTGCTGGACAGCGACCTGACCACGGCCGGGCGCCATCCGCAGAGCGACATCTTCCTGGACGATGTGACGGTGTCGCGTCGGCACGTGGAGTTCCGCCGCGGTCCGGACGGCACGTTCACGGTCGCCGACGTCGGCAGCCTCAACGGCACGTACGTCAACCGGGAGAGCATCGACCAGGTCGCGCTCAACAACGGCGACGAGGTGCAGATCGGCAAGTACAGGCTGGTCTTCTACGCGAGCCAGCGGGGTATCTGACCCGCCAGGGAAGGGTCCATGCGTCACACACCGAGCGGCGGTGCCGGAAGCGGCACCGCCGCCGCGGACAACCGGCTGATGAGTATCGGCACGGTGCTGAACGTGCTGCGCGAGGAGTTCCCCGACGTCACCATCTCCAAGATCCGCTTCCTGGAGGCCGAGGGGCTCATCGAGCCGCAGCGCACGCCCTCCGGGTACCGGAAGTTCACCGCCCATGACATCGAGCGCCTCAGCCGGGTGCTGCGGATGCAGCGGGACCACTATCTGCCGTTGAAGGTCATCCGTGAGTACCTGGACGCCCTGGAGCGGGGCGAAGAGGTGCGCCTGCCCTCCCTGGGCCGCCAGCAGCGCGACGCGGCGGACACGGACGTCCTCGGCGGTCTTCTCGGCGACCCCGTGACCCCCACGGTCGCGCGGATCGGCCATGACGAGCTGCTCGCGGCCGTCGAGATCAGCGAAGAGCAGCTCAAGGACTGGGAGTCGTACGGGCTCCTCGTACCGCTGGCGGACGGAACGTACGACGCCGAGGCCGTCACCGTGGCCACTCTGGTGGCCGAACTGGGCCGCCACGGCATCGAGCCGCGCCATCTGCGCGTGATGAAGGCCGCCGCGGACCGCGAGGCGGGCCTGGTGGACCAGATCGTGGCCCCGCTGCGGCGCCATCGCAACCCGCAGACGCGGGCACACGCCGAGGCCCGGACGAAGGAGCTGGCGGGGCTCGCGGTGAAGTTGCACGCCGCGCTGGTGCGCTCCGCGCTGGGCGTACGGCACCCGTGAACGCGGGCCCGGCCTTCGGTGGATCGTCCAGCCGTTCCGTGCCCGACTACCCAAACATCCCGGGCACGGCCTAGGGTTGCTGTGTGAATGAGCTCGATGTCGTAGGTGTCCGGGTCGAGATGCCCTCCAACCAACCGATCGTGCTCCTGCGTGAAGTGGGAGGCGACCGCTACCTCCCCATCTGGATCGGCCCCGGGGAAGCGACCGCGATCGCCTTCGCCCAGCAGGGCATGGCCCCCGCGCGACCGCTCACGCACGACCTGTTCAAGGACGTGCTGGAGGCGGTCGGCCAGGAGCTCACGGAAGTGCGCATCACGGATCTGCGGGAAGGCGTCTTCTACGCGGAGCTGGTCTTCGCCAGCGGTGTCGAGGTGAGCGCCCGCCCGTCCGACGCCATAGCGCTCGCGCTGCGCACGGGAACGCCGATCTACGGCAGCGACGGCGTGCTGGACGACGCGGGTATCGCGATCCCCGACGAGCAGGAGGACGAGGTCGAGAAGTTCCGCGAGTTCCTCGACCAGATCTCGCCGGAGGACTTCGGTACGAGCAATCAGTGACGCTACGAGCAATCAGCGACGCTGCTCTGACAGCGGGGCGTTACCCGCCGGTGACCCGCGCGACAGGCCCCCGGCCCTTCGCTCAAGCATTCGGCTAGCCTTTCCCCGCGGGAGGGCACGGGAAACCACTCCTAGGGTGATTATCACTCGGCGTGCCGAGTGTGGCGATCGTTGACGCACCCCTGGTGACTGCCTACCGTCGAGAAGGCAGTCGAGGACGGAGGTCGGCGTGAGAAGCAGCGGCGGCGGTACGGCGGGGGGTGCCCCCGGACGCAGGATGGGGGAGAGCGGCTCGTACCCTTCCCCCGGCTCCCGGCTTCGCCCGAGCAGCGGATATCCCCACCACGGCAGCACGGCCGACCCGATCTCCCAGCGGCCGACGGCTGTGCCGGGTGACGGCGAGACGGACTCCGAGAACGCGTCCGAGCACATCGGCTACCGCGGCCCCACGGCGTGCGCCGCCGCAGGCATCACCTACCGGCAGTTGGACTACTGGGCCAGGACCGGGCTCGTCGAGCCGAGTGTGCGCCCTGCCTATGGGTCGGGGACGCAGCGGCTGTACAGCTTCCGGGACGTCGTCGTTCTGAAGATCGTCAAGCGCTTCCTCGACACCGGAGTGTCCCTGCAGAACATCCGTGCCGCCGTCCAGCACCTGCGGCAGAGCGGATTCCGCGATCTGGAGCGGATGACGCTGATGAGCGACGGCGCGACGGTCTACGAGTGCACGTCCCCTGACGAGGTGCACGCGCTGCTCCAGGGCGGGCAGGGCATCTTCGGTATCGCCGTCGGTGTCGTCTGGCAGGACGTGGAGAGCGCACTGTCGCAACTGCACGGCGAGCGCGTCGACACGGGCGAGACCATCGTCGGCCACAACACCACGGACGAGCTGGCGCGACGGCGTAACCGGGCGGTCTAGGACCGGTACGCCCGGCGTGGCGTGTGCGGGTGCCTCACTGTCAGTGGTGTAAGGCAGCATCGGACATGTGAGAACCGTGCCCACGATCCTGCATCTCGACATGGATGCCTTCTACGCCTCGGCGGAGCAGGCATCCAAGCCGAGCCTGCGCGGGAAGGCGGTCGTCGTGGGCGGGCTCGGGCCGCGCGGTGTGGTGGCCACGGCCTCGTACGAGGCGCGGGCCTTCGGGGTGCACTCGGCGATGCCCATGGCCCAGGCGCGCCGGCTCGCGCCGAACGCCGCGTATCTGGTGCCGCGCTTCGGGTTCTACCGGGAGATCAGCGAGCAGGTGATGGGGCTGCTGCGGACCCTGTCGCCGCTGGTGGAGCCGCTGAGCCTGGACGAGGCCTTCGTGGACCTGGAGGCCGGGGGAGTGGCCTGGGACGAGGAGTCCGCGCGGCTCACGGGGGAGCGGCTGCGCGCCGACATCCGGGCGGTGACCGGGCTGACGGGCTCGGTGGGGCTCGCCGCCTCCAAGATGCTCGCGAAGATCGCCTCGGAGGAGGCCAAGCCCGACGGTCTGGTGCTGATCCGGCCGGGCACCGAGCGCGCGCTGCTCGGGCCGATGCCGGTGCGCACGCTGCCGGGCGTCGGCCCCGCGACCGGGGACCATCTGCGGCGGGCGGGGATCACCACGGTCGACGAGATCGCGGAGGCGGGCGAGGACGAGCTGGTACGGCTGCTCGGGAAGGCCCATGGGCACGGGCTGTACGCGATGGCGCTGGCACACGACGAGCGGCCCGTGGTGGCCGAGCGGGAGGCCAAGTCCGTGTCGGTCGAGGACACCTACGACGTGGATCTCCACGACCGGCTCCGGATCGGCCTGGAGGTGCAGCGGCTCGCGGACCGGTGCGTGCGGCGGCTGCGGGAGGCCGGTCTCTCGGGCCGGACCATCGTGCTGAAGGTACGCCGGTACGACTTCTCGACGCTGACCCGCTCCGACACCCTGCGCGGGCCCACGGACGACCCCGCGGTGGTGCGGGAGGCCACCGCGCGGCTGCTGGAGTCCGTGGACACCACGGGCGGGGTGCGGCTGCTCGGGGTGGGCGTCAGCGGGCTCGCCGACTACACGCAGGAAGATCTGTTCGCCCAGGCGCGGCTGGCCACGGGCGAGGCGCCGGGGGAGGAGCCCCCGCAGCCCCCGCAGACCTCACAGCCCCCGCAGACCTCGCAGGCCGAGAGCGCTGACGAACCCGCCGAGGAGGAGCCCGCCCCCGCCGAGCGCATATGGCGCGCGGGCCACGACGTCCGGCACGCGGAGTACGGGCACGGGTGGGTGCAGGGCAGCGGGCTGGGCCGGGTGACCGTACGGTTCGAGACCCCGGACTCACCGCCGGGACGCGTCCGTACGTTCCGCACCGACGATCCACGGCTGGTACCGGCGGATCCCCTGCCCCTGGTCCCGAGAGAACCCGGAGAGTCCGAGACCGGAGAACCCGAGGCCCCCGGGCCGCCGCCGACGGCCCCGACGGGCGCGGGCACCGACGACGGCTCTCGGTAGCCCCGGGCGCGTGCGTCAGCCCCCGTCGGACCCCGCGAGACGCCCGAAGTCGCGGTCCGGCGGAGGCGGGGCGGCCACATCGAGGCCGTAGTGGTGGTAGAGCTGGAGCTCCTGTTCGGGCGAGAGATGGCGTCCGACCCCGAAGTCGGGGGCGTCCTTGATCAGGGAGCGGTCGAAGGGAACCCGCAGGGTGCCCTCCACCAGCTCGCTGGGCTCCAGGGGGACGAACGCGTCCCTGCTGAACAGCCCCGTGCGTATGGCCGCCCACTCCGGCACGCCGGTCGCGTCGTCGAGGTAGATCTCGTCGATCGTGCCGATCTTGACGCCTTGGCGGTCGAACGCCTTGCGGCCGATCAGATTCCGCGGATCGATGTCGGTCTGCACGGTCCCTCCAACTGGTCGCAACTCATCCGTTGCCACTACGAAAGAGCACAATCGGCGGGGCGGCCACTCGAAGGTCCACGGGACGGCCAGGGCGCCGTATCCGCTGGTAGTCTGACAATCGGCCGCTGAACCCGTGCGGGAGAGCTCTCCGGAATCATCCCCGGGGACGCCGAAGGAGCAAATCCTCCCCGGAATCTCTCAGGCACACGTACCGCATGGACGAGGTCACTCTGGAAAGCAGGGCGGGCGTCGACGGCTTCCGCTCTCACCGACGGTGAAAGCCGGTGACGCCTTGGTGCGGACCGGCGAAGCTCTCAGGTCGAGATGACAGAGGGGGAGGCCGTCGGGGTGCCCGCGCCGGGGTGCCCCTCGAAGGTCGCGCCAGACCAGGAGGCCTCCGCATGACCGCCCCTCGCATTCCGCTCTCCGAGCTCGAACAGGGCATCCCCTTCGAACAGCGACACATCGGGCCGGACCACGAAGCACGGGCCAAGATGCTCGCGCAGGTCGGCTACGGCTCGCTCGACGAGCTGACCGCCACCGCCGTGCCGGATGTGATCAAGAACGCCGACGCGCTGGACCTGCCGGGCGCGCGCACCGAGGCCGAGGTGCTGGCCGAACTGCGCTCCCTCGCCGACCGCAACCAGGTTCTCGGCTCCATGATCGGCCTCGGCTACTACGGGACGTTCACGCCCCCGGTGATCCTGCGCAACGTCATGGAGAACCCGGCCTGGTACACCGCGTACACGCCGTACCAGCCGGAGATCTCGCAGGGCAGGCTCGAGGCGCTGCTCAACTTCCAGACCATGGTCGCCGACCTCACCGGCCTGCCGACCTCCGGCGCCTCCCTGCTCGACGAGGGCACGGCCGCGGCCGAGGCGATGGCGCTGTCCCGGCGTATGGGCAAGAACAAGAAGGGCCTGTTCCTGGTCGACGCGGACGCGCTGCCGCAGACCATCGCCGTCATCCGGACGCGGGCCGAACCGACCGGTGTCGAGGTCGTCGTCGCCGACCTCGGCCAGGGCATCCCGGCCGACCTCGCCGCCCGCGAGATCAACGGCGTGCTGATCCAGTACCCGGGCGCCTCCGGCGCCGTACGCGACATCAAGCCGGTCATCGACCAGGCGCACGAGCTGGGCGCGCTCGTCACCGTCGCCGCCGACCTGCTCGCCCTGACCCTGCTGACCTCGCCGGGCGAACTGGGCGCCGACATCGCCGTCGGCACCACCCAGCGCTTCGGCGTGCCGATGGGCTTCGGCGGGCCGCACGCGGGCTACATGGCCGTGCACGAGAAGTTCGCCCGCAGCCTTCCCGGCCGCCTGGTCGGCGTCTCCGTCGACGCCGACGGCCACAAGGCCTACCGGCTCGCGCTTCAGACCCGTGAGCAGCACATCCGCCGGGAGAAGGCCACCAGCAACATCTGCACCGCGCAGGTGCTCCTCGCCGTGATGGCCGGGATGTACGCCGTCTACCACGGGCCGGAGGGCCTGAAGACGATCGCCCGGCGTACCCACCGCTACGCCGCGATCCTCGCGCAGGGGCTGACGTCCGGCGGTGTGGAGATCACGCACGGCGCCTTCTTCGACACCGTCACCGCGCGGGTGCCCGGCAAGGCCGCCGAGGTCGTCGCCGCCGCCCGGGACAACGGCGTCAACCTGCGTCTGGTCGACGCCGACCACGTCTCCGTGGCCTGCGACGAGACCACCACGCGCGCGCAACTGGCCGCCGTCTGGTCCGCGTTCGGCGTCGAGGCCGACATCGAGGCGCTGGACGCGACCGCCGCGGACACGCTGCCCGAGGCGCTGCTGCGCACCGGCGACTACCTCACGCACCCGGTCTTCCACCAGTACCGCTCCGAGACCGCGATGCTGCGCTATCTGCGCCGCCTCGCCGACCGGGACTACGCGCTGGACCGCGGCATGATCCCGCTGGGCTCCTGCACCATGAAGCTCAACGCGACCACGGAGATGGAGCCGATCACCTGGTCCGAGTTCGGGCAGCTCCACCCCTTCGTGCCCGCCGAGCAGGCCGAGGGCTACCTCACGCTCATCCGCGAGCTGGAGGAGCGTCTCGCCGAGGTCACCGGCTACGACAAGGTCTCCCTCCAGCCCAACGCCGGTTCACAGGGCGAGCTGGCCGGTCTGCTCGCCGTACGCGGCTACCACCGTGCCAACGGTGACGACCAGCGCGCTGTCTGCCTCATCCCGTCCTCCGCGCACGGCACCAACGCCGCCAGTGCCGCGATGGCGGGTATGAAGGTCGTCGTCGTGAAGACCGCGGCGGACGGCGAGATCGACGTCGAGGACCTGCGTGCCAAGATCGAGCGGTACCGCGACGAGCTGGCGGTCCTGATGATCACCTACCCGTCGACCCACGGTGTGTTCGAGGAGCACGTCGCCGACATCTGCGCGGCCGTGCACGAGGCGGGCGGCCAGGTGTACGTCGACGGCGCCAACCTCAACGCGCTGGTCGGCCTCGCCAAGCCGGGCCACTTCGGCGGTGACGTCTCGCATCTGAACCTGCACAAGACGTTCTGCATCCCGCACGGCGGCGGCGGTCCGGGCGTCGGCCCGGTCGGTGTGCGCGCGCACCTGGCGCCGTACCTGCCGAACCACCCCATGCAGCCCGCGGCCGGTCCGCAGACGGGCGTCGGCCCGGTCTCGGCCGCTCCCTGGGGTTCCGCGGGCATCCTGCCGATCTCGTGGGCGTACGTCCGGCTCATGGGCGGTGAGGGCCTCAAGCACGCCACCCAGGCGGCCGTGCTGTCCGCCAACTACGTCGCCAAGCGCCTCGAGCCGCACTACCCCGTGCTCTACACCGGCCCCGGCGGCCTGGTCGCGCACGAGTGCATCATCGACCTGCGCCCGCTGACCAAGGCGACGGGCGTGAGCGTGGACGACGTCGCCAAGCGGCTGATCGACTACGGCTTCCACGCGCCGACGATGTCGTTCCCGGTGGCCGGAACGCTGATGATCGAGCCGACGGAGTCGGAGGACATCGTCGAGCTGGACCGGTTCTGCGACGCGATGATCGCCATCCGCGCGGAGATCGAGAAGGTCGGCTCCGGTGCCTGGTCGGCCGAGGACAACCCGCTGCGCAACGCCCCGCACACGGCCGCCGCGCTCGGCGGTGAGTGGACGCACGCCTACAGCCGCGAGGAGGCCGTCTTCCCGGCCGGTGTCTCGGCCGCCGACAAGTACTGGCCGCCGGTGCGCCGGATCGACCAGGCCTTCGGCGACCGGAACCTGGTCTGCTCCTGCCCGCCGCTGGACGCGTACGAGGACTGATCGCCCTTGGGTGTGCGTCGGGGCCGGTTCGGAGGCGGTGTCTCCGGTCCGGCCCCTGGTGTGTGCGGCGTGCCTCGCGTGCGCGTGGCTCAGGCGGCCGTCATCACCTGGCCGGTGCCGAGCGGACGGTGCGGGGCGATGATCTGCCCGTCGGGCAGCAGCTCACCGGTGTCCTCGAAGAGCAGAACGCCGTTGCACAGCAGGCTCCATCCCTGCTCCGGGTGGTGCGAGACGAGGCGGGCGGACTCCCGGTCGGCGGATGCGGCGGTCGGGCACGGTGGCTGATGCTGGCACATGGTGGTGGGGATCTTTCGCTGGGTCGTGTGGTGTGCGTGGGCTGTCGTGTCTGTCCTGCGGCTCGTGGCGTCGTTCATGGCCGCCCCCCGTTGGCGATCCGGTGTAGGTGTGCAACCAGTGTTGCTCTGCGGACGTCGTTCCGCAGCTCTTTCGCGGCACCGTTCCTCACTGCTTGATGACGCGTCACCCCGGCGGACGGTTCACCTCGACCGCACGGTCCCTTCGGGTGGTTCGCGATGGCCGAAAGGGGCTACGGAGGATGGCCCGGCCAGCGCCGCCTAGGCGGGCGAGCCGAGCAGTGGGCCCGGGGTGACCCGGAGGGTGAGGACCGGGAGGAGTTCGGCGACGGGGTGCGGGCGGTGGGCCGCGATACCCGGCGGTGCGGGCGCGAGCGGGACCAGGAGGTCGCTCGCGGCGAGATGCCCTTCCGCCGCGTCGGCGGTGCTGTCCCCGTGCAGCCACAGCGTGAGCATGTACAGCTCGGGTACGGACAACAGCCGTGCCTGGTACGGCTGTTGAAGGGTCTCCGCCTGGCGCAGGGCGCGTTCGGTGGCGGCGACGTAGGGACCCTCGAAGAAGTGCGAGAACGCCCAGCCGTCGGGGGTCGGCACGGTCTCGGCGGCGGCCACCACGCGCTCGCCGCAGCGGATGAGGAAGCGCCAGCCGGCGAGCCGGGTGGCCGTCGCGCCCGCCGGGGTGATCCGGTCCCACACATGGACCGGCAGCGGGAGTTCGGGGGTCACGGGTCCCTGGGCTGCGCGCAGGGACGGGGTGGGGGCCGCGCGGACCGCGGTGGGGGAACCGAGCGCCGTGAGGACGGTACGGAGGGCGGGTGCGGGGGCCTCGGAGACATGCAGCGGCATGGCGGGTCGCCTCTCGTTCGACAGGCAGAGTGAAGCGAGGGAGTGACGCGGGGCGGGCGGACGACGCTGTCAGCTCTGGGGGCCGGAGAGCTGTGGGGGACGATGCCCGGACCGATGGCGCTTTCGGCGGCAGGGCTCGAAGCCGTGAGCGCCAACTCTCCGCCCCGTGGCCGAAGTTTATACGACAAGTGTTCAGGTGACGTTTCTTCCGCTTGTCCCGCCCAACGCAATCAAGGCGATATCCGGCCGATGGCGACCGCTATTCATCCTGGCCTTATGACGGCGTCCGGACGGTGACCTTGCCATACCCGTCCGTAGCGATCGGCCGAATCTCGGCGGCGCTTTTCACGACCTCTTGGCGAAGAAGCCACGCATTGTCCCATGCCCCGTGAATCATGCCTCGTGAATGTGCCCCATGGAACTCCCGTCAGCGTAGCGGGCAGCGGTCGCGCGCGGCGCGTTATGGATCGCCTCGTCTGGGCATCATCCCCGTGACCCGGGACAGTACGGGCCGGATCGTCGGCCTGCCCATCCGAGGAGGGACACTTCGATGGGGGAGAAGGTCGTGGCAGGACGGTTCGACCTGTCCGATCGGCAGCGCTATCGCGACAAGCTCAGGCAGTGTCTGGAGGGGCTGGCGCGATTGCTGGAGGAGAAGCGGTTCGACCGCCCCAGGAACCTCATGGGCCTGGAGATCGAATTGAATCTCCTGGGCTCCGACGGCATGCCGAGAATGATGAATGCGGAAGTACTGGAGAGGATTGCGAGCCGTGATTTCCAAACAGAACTCGCCATGTTCAATCTGGAGGTCAACATAGCTCCACACAGACTTGGCGGCCTGGTATTCGACCGGCTTGCCGAGGAGTTGCGCACCTCGCTCGCGTATGCGCATCGGAAAGCGAACGAGGTCGACGCCGGAATCGTGATGATCGGTATTCTGCCGACCCTCGACCGTGACGACCTGGTCTCTTCCAACCTCTCCGCCGTCGACCGCTACACCCTGCTCAACGACCAGATCGTGGCCGCCCGCGGCGAGGACTTCGTCCTCGATATAGACGGGGTGGAACGGCTCGTCTGCAATGCGCGCTCGATCACACCGGAAGCCGCCTGCACCTCCGTCCAGTTGCACCTCCAGGTCACGCCCGCGCGGTTCGCCGATGTGTGGAACGCGGCGCAGGCGATCGCGGCCCCGCAGGTCGCCCTCGGCGCCAACTCGCCCTTCCTGTTCGGCCGCGAGCTGTGGCGCGAGTCCCGGCCCCCGCTGTTCCAGCAGTCCACCGACACCCGGCCGCCCGAACTCCAGGCACAGGGCGTGCGTCCGCGCACCTGGTTCGGGGAGCGCTGGACCACCTCGGCGTACGACCTGTTCGAGGAGAACGTGCGCTACTTCCCGGCCCTGCTGCCGATCTGCGACGCCGAGGACCCGTTGAGCGTCATCGACCAGGGCGGCACCCCGAGGCTCGGCGAACTGATCCTGCACAACGGCACGATCTACCGCTGGAACCGGCCGGTGTACGGCGTCGTCGACGGGGTTCCGCATCTGCGGGTGGAGAACCGGGTGCTGCCCGCCGGGCCCACCGTCACCGATGTGCTCGCCAACGCCGCCTTCTACTACGGCGTCGTCCGCTCCCTCGCCGAGGAGGCGCGGCCGGTGTGGAGCCGGCTGCCGTTCGAGGCCGCCGCCGCCAACTTCGACGCGGCCTGCCGGTACGGCATCGAGGCGCGGCTGCGGTGGCCGCGGCGCGGGCGCTACGGCGGGATCACCGAGGTGGCCGCCGTGGACCTCGTACGCGACGAACTGCTGCCGATGGCCGAGGCCGGGCTCGACGCGTGGGGCGTCGAGCGCGCCGACCGGGACTACTACCTCGGAGTGATCGAGGAGCGCTGCCGACGCAGGGTCAACGGCGCGAGCTGGCAGACCACCACCTTCCACCAGGCCCTGGAGCAGGGGCTCGACCGGCAGACCGCCCTGGCCAGGACGACCCGGCGGTACTACGAGCTGATGCACATCGGCGAGCCCGTCCACACCTGGCCGCTCGCGTCACCGGAGCCCGCGCCGCTGGGCTGAGTGCCCGCTCCCTCGCGCTCGGGCCTGTCGTTTGGATCAGGCCGGATCAGGGAGCGGGGTCTGGTGCTGGGGGCACCTCCCACGCCGTTCAGGCAGTGGGGGAGCATCGCAAGGCGGAGGAGGGCGGCAGGGCGGAGCCCTGCCAACCGACGACAACGCGGCTGGGGGTCCCCCCTGCTCGAAGAGCTTGGGGGAGCGGTGCCAGACCCCGCGAGCCCGGCATGATCCAAACGACAGGCCCTGGGGCGAAGATGGGTGCGACAGGGTGCCCAACGGGATGCGGGAGTACAGGTGGAGTCAGAGTCGGTGGCCGATGCCGCCCGGGTGGAGCGGCCGACGCGACAGGTGTTCCGGAACGAGACGCTGCTCGTGCTGGCCCTCTCGCTCGGCGCGAGCGGCCTGTCCGCGCTGATCAGCTTCGTCGGCTCGGTCACCAAACCGGGCGGTCTCAAGGACCAGGCGGCCACCCTCAACGCCTCGGCCGCGCCCGGACGGCCCTGGCTCGACCTCGCCTGGCAGCTCTTCGGGATCACGACGGCCCTCGTACCGGTGGCGCTCGTCGCCCACCTCCTGCTGCGCGAGGGCGCCGCACTGCGCACGCTCGGCTTCGACCGGACACGGCCGGGCCCGGACCTCGCACGCGGCGCGATGGTCGCCGCGCTGATCGGGTCCACGGGCATCGCCTTCTACCTGACCGTCCGCGGACTCGGCGCCAATCTGACGGTGGTGCCGGAGGCGCTGCCCGACGTGTGGTGGAAGTACCCCGTGCTGATCCTGTCCGCGCTGCAGAACGCCGTGCTGGAGGAGGTCATCGTCGTCGGGTATCTGCTGCGCAGGCTCGGCCAGTTGGGCTGGACGCCCGGCACGGCCCTGGTGGCGAGTTCGGTGCTGCGCGGCTCGTACCACCTCTACCAGGGCGTCGGCGGCTTCCTCGGCAACCTGGTGATGGGCGTGGTGTTCGTCTGCCTGTACCGGCGCTGGGGGCGGGTCGGTCCGCTGGTGGTGGCCCACTCCCTGCTCGACATAGGCGCGTTCGTGGGGTACGCGCTGCTGGCGGGCAAGGTGGGGTGGCTGCCGACGGCGTGACCGCGCCCCGACAGGGCGGTGGGACAGGGGCGTGCGGGGAGGCCGTACGCCCCTGTCGTCGTGTCAGGCGAGCAGGTCGCCCTCGATGACGGTGACCGCGTGGCCGGTGAGCAGGGTGCGGTCGCCGCGAAGTTCCGTGCGGACGCGGCCGGAACGCGGGGAGGCCTGGAGGCCGGTGAGGTCCGGGCGGCCGAGGCGCGCGGACCAGTGCGGGGCCAGGGCGGTGTGGGCGCTGCCGGTGACCGGGTCCTCGTCGATCCCGACGTTCGGGAAGAAGCAGCGGGAGACGAAGTCGTAGCCGCGGACGGGGTCCTCCGCGCGTGCGGTCGCGATGATGCCGCGCCGGGAGTGCCGGGTGAGCGCCTTGTGGTCGGGACGCAGACCGAGGACCGTCTTCTCGTCGGCGAGTTCGAGGAGCAGGTCGCCGACGTTCGGGCCGGTGTCGAAGGCGGCCAGCGGCGCCGCGCCGAGGGCATCGGCCACACCCTCCGGCACCTCGACCGGGGCGAGCGGCGCGGTGGGGAAGTCCAGGGTCAGGGAGCCGTCCTCGCGCGGGGCGGCGGTGAGGACACCACTGCGGGTGGCGAACCGCACGGGGCCCAAGTGGGCGCCCGTGGTGTGCAGGACATGGGCGGTGGCGAGGGTGGCGTGGCCGCACAAGGCGACTTCGGTGGCGGGCGTGAACCAGCGCAGCGCCCAGTCCGCCTCGCCGCCCTCGGGCAGGCGGTGCGCGAACGCGGTCTCGGCGTGGTTGACCTCGCGGGCCACGTCCTGGAGCCACCCGTCGTCCGGGAAGGCGTCGAGAAGGAGGACACCGGCGGGGTTGCCGGTGAAGGGTCGGTCGGTGAAGGCGTCGACGATTCGAATCCGCATGGCCCGACGCTAGAGGCCCGAAGGGGCGGCGGACCAAGGCCAATTCGAGGTGACTGGACCGGTGCCGCGATGCGCGGCGGCCGGAACGGCGGTGCCGTGAGCGTCCCGTGGCGGCGCGTGGCAAGGAGGCGCGCGCCCTACGGGGACAACGGTGCGATCTCCTCCGTAAGGAGGAGAACCCGGTCAGCGATGCCCAACCTGTGTCGGACGTGAAGATGCTGCCCCACGGGGATGACCCGAGCCGACGGGGCTGATGGGGTAGGGAGCGTGCCACCCTGTCATTCCCAGCAACCGGCCGCCGAGCGCGGCGTACGCCACGTGGACCTCGACGCCCGGCTCACCGCCGCACTGACGGCCGTGGTCGCGGGCGCCCGCAGACGCGCCCTGCGGGACGGTGACCGGCAGATCGACACCGCTCATCTGCTGCACACCCTGCTGGAGTCCGACCCCGAGGTGCGGGCCGTCTTCGACGGTCCGCAGGTCGCCCGGCTGCTCGGCTATCTCGTCCAGCGCGCCATCGGCTACGGCCTGCGCTGGCAGAGCAGCGTCGAGGACTCCGGCGCGCTCCCGGTGCTGTGCGAGCCGGAGGGGTGGTCGCCGACGGCGGCGATCGCCCTGGAAGCGGCCTGCGTCCGCGCCGAGCGGGGCGGCCACCCCCGTACCCGCGGGCTCGATCTGCTCGCCACGATCGTCACGGACCCCGAGTCGCGGGCCGTCGAGGTCCTCGTGCGCGCGGGCGTCGACGTCGAGGCGCTGCCCGCGCGGATCGAAGCGGCGGCCGTGGTCGAGGAGTACGAGCAGGAGTGCACCGCGTACGAGCAGGAGCGCGCGGCGCCGGAGGGGCCGACCGCCGCACCGGGCCCGGTCCGGCAGGTGCGCAGGTCCATCCTCTGAGACAGGAGCTATCGGGGGTGACGCTCATGTCGTTGCCTGTCATCATGTGCCGGTGCATACGTCAAACGGCAGTCAGGGCGGCCAGGGCAGAGGCGTCGGACTGGGGCTCGCCCTGGTGTCGGCGCTGGCCTTCGGTGGATCGGGTGTCGCGGCCAAGCCGCTGATCCAGGCGGGGCTCGACCCCCTCCATGTGGTGTGGCTACGGGTCGCGGGCGCCGCGCTCGTGATGCTGCCGCTCGCCGTACGCCACCGGGCGCTGCTGCGCCGCCGTCCCGCCCTGCTCGTCGGGTTCGGCCTGCTCGCCGTGGCCGGTGTCCAGGCGTGCTACTTCGCCGCGATATCCCGCATCCCCGTCGGCGTCGCCCTGCTGATCGAATACCTCTCGCCCGCGCTGGTGCTCGGCTGGGTGCGGTTCGTCCAGCGACGGCCCGTGACCCGTGCCGCGGCCATCGGCGTGGTGCTCGCCGTGGGCGGCCTGGCCTGTGTCGTCGAGGTGTGGTCGGGCCTGAGCTTCGACGCGCTGGGGCTGCTGCTCGCGCTCGGCGCCGCCGGCTGCCAGGTCGGCTACTTCGTCCTGTCCGACCAGGGCGGCGACGCGGGCGAGGAGGCGCCGGACCCGCTCGGCGTGATCGCGTACGGCCTGCTCATCGGCGCCGCCGTCCTCACCGTGGTCTCGCGGCCCTGGACCATGGACTGGCAGGTGCTCACCGACCACGCGCACATGAACGGGATCGCCGTCCCGGCTGTCCTGCTGCTGTTCTGGATCGTCCTCGTCGCCACGGTCCTCGCGTATGTCACCGGGGTGCTCTCCGTGCGCCGCCTCTCGCCCCAGGTCGCCGTCGTCGTGGCCTGTCTCGAAGCGGTCATCGCGACCGTCCTCGCCTGGGTCCTGCTCGGCGAGCACCTCTCGCTGCCGCAGATCGTCGGCGGTGCGGTCGTGCTGGTGGGCGCGTTCATTGCCCAGTCGTCGGCGCCCGCCAAGAACTCCCCGGAGCCGGTGGCGAGCGGCGGCCCGGAAAGGGAGTTGTCGACTCGCGAGACGGCCGCATAGGGTGCGGACCATGCCCATGAACGCACTCGTTCTTCCCCCTCCGGCCGCCTGAGGCGGGCCTCCGGAGTCCATGCCCGGCCGAGCGGCCGGGCGGAACGGTGCTGCCCGCAGATGAAGTCCGCCGACCCCGACGTCGAACCGGGGTCGCCTTCCGAACTTCTGCACCTCTGCGGAGACAACTCATGTCGCATGCTGCTGGGAGCCTGCCCGTCGGGCGAGGCCTCCTCTATCTGATCATCGCCGGTGCCGCCTGGGGCACCGCGGGCGCCGCCGCCTCGCTGGTCTACCAGACCAGTGACATGGGGCCGCTCGCCCTCTCCTTCTGGCGCTGTGCCGGTGGACTGCTCCCGCTGCTCGCCGTCCGCCTGCTGCGCCCGCCCGTCCGTACCGCCGTACGGGAACCGCTCGGCCGCAAGGCGCTGCGGACCGGGGTCACGGGCCTCGCGCTCGCGGTGTTCCAGACCGCCTACTTCGCGGCCGTCGAGGCCACCGGGCTCGCCGTGGGGACCGTCGTCACACTCGGCGCCGGACCTGTGCTCATCGCGCTCGGTGCCCGGCTGCTGATGGGGGAGCGGCTCGGCCTCGGCGGGGTGAGCGCCGTCCTCGGGGCGCTCGCCGGGCTCGGGGTCCTCGCGCTCGGCGGCGACGGCGCCACCGTGCGCCCCTGGGGTGTGCTGCTCGCGCTCGTCTCGGCGGCGGCCTACAGCGTGATGACGCTGTACACCCGGTGGTCGGGACGCGACGGCGGGACCGACGCGTCGGGTACGACGCTGTCGGCGTTCGCGGTCACCAGCCTGTGCCTGCTGCCGTTCGCCCTGGCGGAGGGGGCGCTGCCGCACACCGTCGAACTCGGCCGGGTCTTCTGGCTCATGGCCTACATCGCGGTCGTTCCGACAGCCCTGGCCTACGTCCTGTACTTCGCGGGCGCCGCGGTCGTACGGTCGGCCACCGTGTCCGTGATCATGCTGCTGGAGCCGGTCAGCGCGGCGGTGCTCGCCGTGGTGCTGCTCGGCGAGCACCTGACGGCGGCGACCCTCGGCGGCACCGCGCTGATGCTCGGCTCGGTCGCGGGGCTCGCGCTGGCGGAAGCGCGCGGGGCACGGGAGCCGGTCCTCGTCTGACGTAGCGACCGACGGAGCGACTCGGGGCTGAGTACGGGACGGGCACGGATCGACGCACCCGTCCCGTCTCGGCCCTGGTCCGCCTGTTCCTTCTGCCGTCGCAGCAGATGCTCGCGGGCCCGCGCGTCGAGCGGACCGCCCCGTGCCGCCGGTTCGGCCGCGATCCGCTCCTGGACCTCCCGGGACTTCTGACCGGCGTACGTGAACTTCGCGCGTACACCGGTCACTTCGAGTCCGAGACCGCGGATGCCGGGCAGTATGCGGCCGTAGGGGTCCTCGCCCGCTGGGCGGCGAGCCAGAGTTGCCATTCGGCGTCGTCGCGGGGCGTGTCCCAGGGGTGGATCAGCGCGGTCCCTCCGGCAGGTAGTCCGGCAGTTCGATGCCGGGTGCCAGGTCCGGGTCGGCGAGCGGGGCGCCGTACTGCCTGCGGACCGGGAGCACACCGGCCCAGTGGGGGAGGGACAGGTCCTCGGGCTCGTCGTTCACGCCGCCCGTGCGCGCCTTGGCGGAGACCTCCGCCAGATCGAGGCGGAGCACCGCGGTGGCGGCCAGTTCCTTCTTGTTCGCGGGGCGGGAGTCGCGGGAACGGCCCGGCACGACGTGGTCGACGAGCGCGTCCAGGGCCGTCCGCTTCTCCTCGGGGTCGGTGACCTGGTGGGCGATGCCGTGCACCACCACGGACCGGTAGTTGATCGAGTGATGGAAGGCCGAGCGGGCCAGGACCAGACCGTCGACATGCGTCACCGTCAGGCACACCGCGAGCCCCGGCTCGGCGCCGTCCGCCATCCGCAGCGGGCGCGAGCCCGTCGAGCCGTGCACATAGAGCCGCTCGCCGATGCGGCCGTAGAGCGTGGGCAGCACGACCGGTGCGCCGTCGCGGACGAAGCCGAGGTGGCAGACGTAGCCCTCGTCGAGTATCGCGTGCACCGACTCCCTGTCGTACGACGCCCGTTCCGCGGCGCGGGTGGGGACGGTGCGGTCGCTCGGCGGATAGACGGCGGACGGTGCTGCCGACTGCTGGCTCCCCTGCATGGCGTTCTCCATTGCACTAGTGCATAATTGGGTTTGTGCTAGGAGAATATCGGATCAGTGGGCAGCGCGCAGCAGAGATCGCGGCGAGCGTCGAGAGCGCGGTAGGCGACGGGAAGCTGGAACCAGGCCAACTCCTCCCGTCCATGCGGCAGTTGGCGACGGAACTGGGGGTGAATCCCAACACGGTCGCCGCCGCGTACCGCATCCTGCGCGAACGCGGGGTCATCGAGACCGCCGGGCGCCGGGGCAGCCGGGTGCGGTCCGCGCCCGCCACGACGGGACGGGACGACCGGCGCGTGGACGTGCCCGAGGGGGTGCGCGACGTCTCCAACGGCAACCCCGACCCCGCGCTGCTGCCGCCGCTGGCCGCGGTCTTCACGGCGGCAGCGGCCCAGGGCGACGCCGAGCCGGTCCTGTACGGCGATGTCGCCGTGGAACCGGAGTTGGCGCGGCTCGCGCGGGCCGCCCTGGACGCCGACGGGGTCCCCGAGGGGCCGTCGGCCGTGGTCTCCGGCTCCCTGGACGCCATCGAGCGCGTCCTCACGGCTCATCTCAAGCCCGGGGACGCGGTCGCCGTCGAGGACCCCGGCTGGGGCAGCACCCTCGACCTCGTCCCCGCGCTCGGACTGCGGATGGTCCCCGTCCGCGTGGACGACGAAGGACCGCTTCCCGACGACGTACGGGACGCGCTGGCGGCCGGGGCGCGCGCCCTGATCGTCACGGGCCGGGCGCAGAACCCGACCGGTGCCGCGGTCAGTGCCGCGCGCGCCCGCGCCCTGCGATCCGTGCTCCGCGAGCACCCGGCCACCCTGCTGATCGAGGACGACCACGGCCACGGCATCGTCGCCGTGCCCCTCCACACCCTCGCGGGGGCCACCCGGCACTGGGCCTTCGTCCGCTCGGTCGCCAAGGGGTACGGGCCCGATCTGCGGCTCGCGGTGCTCACCGGCGACACCGTCACCGTCGACCGGGTCCGGGGGCGGCAGCGGCTGGGGCCCGGCTGGGTGAGCCGGATCCTGCAACGGGCCGTGGTGCGGCTGTGGACCGAGGGCGCGGTGGACGTCGGGGCGGTGGCGGCGGCGTACGACACGCGCCGTGCCGCGCTGATCGACGCGCTCGCCCGGCGCGGGGTCGCGGCCCAGGGGCGCAGCGGGCTGAACGTGTGGATTCCCGTGCCCGACGAGACCTCGGTGGTCGCGCGGTTGCTGCACGCGGGCTGGGCGGTCGCGCCCGGCGCCCGCTTCCGGCTGGGCGCGCCGCCCGGCATCCGTATCACCGTCTCGTCGCTGACGGCGGACGAGACGGAACTGCTCGCGGACGCGCTCGCTCATGCTCTCGGCCCGACCCCGGTCAGGAGGTATGCCTAGCGCGGACGAGCGCGGACGAGCGCAGGGGTCAGACGAGCTTGATCGTGTCCCCGTCGACCGCGATGTCCGCGGTGGGCAGCGGCTGGGGCGCGGGCCCCGCCTGCACGCTGCCGTCGGCCACGGAGAACCGGCTCTCGTGACAGGGGCAGGTGATCACGCCGTCCTCGACACTCGTCACGGCGCAGCCCTGGTGGGTGCACTTGGACGAGAACGCCTTGAACTTCCCCTTGCTCGGCTGTGTCACCACCACCCCCTGGTCGGCGAAGATCTTGCCGCCGCCCTCGGGGATCTCGGAGGTCTTCGCGAGGTCCGTGCCCCCGGAGCCGGCCGCCCCGCCGTCGTGCTCCCCGGCTTCGGCCGTGCTCTTGTCCGGCGCGTTGGACGCCTTGGACGCTTTGGTTGACGGGGTGCTGTCCGATTCCCCGCACGCGGTCAGCGCGGCGGCGAGTCCGGTCACACCCACCGCCGCCACGACCGTGCGACGGGACGGCTCGGAGTCGGACTGGAGCGGTTCGCTGGTCATGCGGACGTTCCCTTCCACGGATGGTGCGCTGCTCTGTACGGAAGTACGGAAGTACGGAAGTACGGAAGTACGGAAGTACGGAGGTGCAGGGGGTACAGGGGGTACGGAAGTACGAGGTACGGAGCAGTGGGCACTGGCTGTTCGAACGGCCCCGACATCTTGACCCGCGGGGGAACGGCCGCCCGCAAGGCGCGCACGGGGCCGGTGCCGAAGGGACCCGAACGCTCCACGATCCCCACCGAGCACGAGCCCACGGGCGCGTGTCGGCCGTCCAGGTCCTCGCATAGCCTGGCGGAATGCTTACACACGTCACGGCGACCCGGTTCGTCGCGCCGCTGCGCGAGGGGGGTTCGCTGCCGGGGCTCGTCGAGGGGGACGATCTCGGGGCCTATGTCATGAAGTTCAGGGGGGCGGGGCAAGGGCGCAAGACGCTTGTCGCCGAGGTCGTCTGCGGGGAACTCGCGCGGCGGCTCGGCCTGCGCGTGCCGAGGCTCGTGACGATCGGGCTCGATCCGGTGCTGGGCCTTGGCGAGCCGGATCAGGAGGTGCAGGAGCTGCTCAAGGCGAGCGGCGGGCTGAACCTCGGTATGGAGTTCCTCAGCGGGGCGATCGGCTTCGACCCGCTCGCGTTCGAGATCGGCTCCGAGGAGGCCGGGCGGATCGTCTGGTTCGACGCGCTCGTGGGCAATGTCGACCGCTCCTGGCGCAACCCCAACTTGCTCATGTGGCACGGAGATCTGTGGCTCATCGACCACGGCGCCACCATGATCTGGCAGCACAACTGGCCCGGCGCCGAGGCTTCCGCCGCCCGCCCCTACGACGCCCGCGACCACGCTCTCGCCCCCTTCGCCCCGGATGTCGCGGGCGCCGCCGCCGAGTTGGCGCCGCTGGTCACCGAGGAGCTGCTGACCGAGGTGACCGGTCGGATCCCGGACGAGTGGCTGGCCGGAGAGCCCGGCTTCGACACGCCGGACGCGCTGCGGCAGGCCTATGCGCGGCCGTTGCTCGCCCGCGCCGCCGTCATCCACGAACGCGTCCAGGGCATCGAGGCCTTTGAGGCCGAGGCCTTCGAGGGGGAGAAGAAGTGAGCGAGCGGGACGTCTTCGAGTACGCGCTGCTGCGTGTCGTGCCCCGCGTCGAGCGCGGCGAGTGCATCAACGCGGGCGTACTGGTCTACTGCCGCGCCCGGTCGTTCGTCGCCGCGCGGACGCACCTGGACGAGACGCGGCTGCTCGCGCTCGACCCGGACGCGGACGTCACCGGTGTACGTGCCGCGCTCCGTGCCGTCGAGGGCGTGTGCGCGGGCGGCGCGGCGGCCGGGCAGGCCGCGTGCGACGACGCCGGGAGGCGCTTTCGCTGGCTGATCGCGCCCCGCTCGACGGTCGTGCAGCCAGGGCCCGTGCACACCGGGCTGACCGCCGACCCGGCCGCCGAGGCGGAGCGGTTGCTGGAGCTCCTGGTGAGGTAATGGATCACACGCACCCGGTGGGCCGTTGACACCGGGTGCCAGGGCTTCTAGCGTCACGTCTACTGAAGGTACTAAGCGGTCGCTCACCCGTGGGCGTATCGCGCGGGACCGCAGATCCCCGAAGGTGTTCCAGGCTTTCCAAGGGCGAGGAGAACCAGCTATGTCCACCACTGAGCAGCGCGTGGCCGTCGTCACCGGCGCAGCGCGCGGCATCGGCGCCGCCACCGCCGTACGACTGGCCGCCGAGGGTCGGGCCGTCGCGGTCATCGACCTCGACGAGACCGCGTGCAAGGACACCGTCAAGAAGATCACCGACGCCGGGGGCAAGGCCATCGCCGTCGGCTGCGACGTCTCCGACGAGGCGCAGGTCGAGGCGGCCGTGGCGCGGATCGCCGAGGAGCTGGGCGCGCCGACGATCCTCGTCAACAACGCGGGCGTGCTCCGCGACAACCTGCTGTTCAAGATGAGCGTCTCCGACTGGGACACGGTCATGAACGTGCATCTGCGCGGCGCCTTCCTGATGGCGCGCGCGGTGCAGAAGCACATGGTGGACGCGGGCTTCGGCCGTATCGTCAACCTCTCCTCGTCCTCCGCGCTCGGCAACCGCGGCCAGGTGAACTACTCCGCCGCCAAGGCCGGTCTGCAGGGCTTCACCAAGACCCTGGCCAAGGAACTCGGCAAGTTCGGCGTCACCGCCAACGCCGTCGCCCCCGGCTTCATCGCCACCGAGATGACCAAGGCCACCGCCGACCGGGTCGGCATGGGCTTCGAGGACTTCAAGGCCGCCGCCGCCACCCAGATCCCCGTACAGCGCGTCGGCGAGCCCGACGACATCGCCAACGCGATCGCCTTCTTCACCGGTGACGCCGCCGGATTCGTCTCCGGCCAGGTGCTGTACGTCGCCGGCGGACCGCTCGACTGAGGCCGGCGGAACCGACCGAGGCCAGAAGAACCCAGAGGAACACGGACACATGACTGCACTGCCTGAACCCTCCGGCAAGGTCGCCCTCGTCACGGGCGCCAGCCGCGGCATCGGCTACGGGATCGCCGAGGCCCTCGTCGCCCGCGGCGACCGCGTCTGCATCACCGGCCGCAACGAGGACGCCCTCAAGGAGGCCGTCGAGCGGCTCGGCGCCGACCGGGTCATCGGCGTCGCGGGCAAGGCTCACGACGAAGCGCACCAGGCCGCCGCCGTGGAGCGCACCATGGAGGCCTTCGGCCGGGTGGACCACCTGGTCAACAACGCCGGTACGAACCCGGTGTTCGGCCCGATCGCCGACCTCGACCTGGGCGTCGTCCGCAAGGTCTTCGAGACCAACGTGGTCTCGGCGCTCGGCTTCGCCCAGCGGACCTGGCACGCCTGGCAGAAGGACAACGGCGGTGCGATCGTCAACATCGCCTCGATCGCGGGCGTGACGGCGTCGCCCTTCGTCGCCGCCTACGGCGTCAGCAAGGCCGCGATGATCAACCTGACCCAGCAGTTGGCGCACGAGTTCGCGCCCCGCGTCCGGGTCAACGCGATCGCGCCGGCCGTGGTGAAGACCCGGTTCGCCAAGGCGCTGTACGAGGGCAGGGAGGAGGAGGTCACCTCCTCCTACCCGCTGGGCCGGCTCGGGATGCCCTCGGACATCGGCGGCGCCGCCGCATTCCTCACGTCCGACCAGTCCGACTGGATCACCGGCCAGACGCTCGTCGTCGACGGCGGTCTCTTCCTGAACGCCGGGGTCTGACGAACCGTCCGCGGCACGGGCGTCCCCTGGACGGAAGGGCGCCCGTGCCGGGCCGTACGAGACAGACCGACCGATGACAACGTGGTCAATCACGCCTCGATCAAGAACCTCTGCGAACCCCGTTCCCCGGGCGGAGCGCTGCGGTAGCGTCTGCCGCCAACTTTGGGTACGGCAGAGCGAGGAGCGTGCGCGTGTTCCACCGGATTCGTTGTCTGCGTCGGCTGGCGGCGATCACATCGCTCACCTTGGTGACCGGTTGCGGGTCGCTCTTCTCCTCGTCCTCCGAGAAGGAGGACCCGATCGTCGTGGGCACCACCAGCGCGCCGAGCACCCTGGACCCGGCCGCCTCCTGGGACGGCTCCTGGGAGCTGTTCCGCAACATCTACCAGACCCTGCTCAGCTATCCGACGGGCGCGACGGCACCCGCCCCCGACGCCGCCGACCACTGCTCCTTCACCGACGGCACGAACCTCGTCTACCGCTGTGTGCTGCGCAAGGACATGACGTTCTCCGACGGGCAGGCACTGGACGCGCGCGCCGTGAAGTACTCCATCGACCGCATCCGCGCGATCAACACACGCGGCGGCCCCGCGGGCCTGCTGGGCAGCCTCGACCACATCACCACCAACGGCACGCGCGAGATCGCCTTCCATCTCAACAAGCCCGACACGACGTTCCCGTTCGTCCTCGCCACCCCCGCGATGTCGATCGTCGCCCCCGACGCGTACCCGGCCCGCTCCCTGCGCAAGGACGACAAGGTCCTGGGCTCCGGGCCCTACCGCCTCGCGTCGTACGAGGAGGGCGGCCAGGCCTCACTCGTGAGCAACGACCACTACAAGGGCGTCGCGAAGCGCCGCAACGACAAGGTCACCATCCGCTACTTCCAGGACTCGGGCGAGATGGTCGACGCCCTGCGGGAGAAGCGGATCGACGTCACCTACCGAGGGCTCGCCTCCTCCGACATCGTCTCCCTGCAGAGCGACGCCGCCAAGGAGGGCCTGCAGCTCGTCGAGGGCTCCGGCATCGCGATCAACTACCTGGTCTTCAACGCGAAGGACCCCTGGGCGGCGAAGCCCGCCGTGCGGCACGCCGTCGCGCAGGTCGTCGACCGCCCGGCGATCGCGCACAAGGTGTACCAGGACACCGTCGAGCCGCTGTACTCGATGGTCCCCACCGGGCTCACCGGTCACACCGCCGGCTTCTTCGACCGGTACGGCGACCCCAGCACCGACAAGGCCCGCAAGATCCTCCAGGACGCGGGCATCACGAGCCCCGTGCCGCTCACCCTCTGGTACACCACCGACCGCTACGGCTCCGAGACCGCCCCGGAGTTCCGCGAGCTGAAGAGACAGCTCGAAGGGTCGGGCCTGTTCACGGTCACGCTCAAGAGCCGCCCGTGGAAGACGTACGAGGAGGGGGCCAACAAGGGCGAGTACCCGGTGGCCGGGCGGGGCTGGTTCCCCGACTTCCCGGACCCCGACAACTTCATCGCGCCGTTCGTGGGCAAGCAGAACGCGCTCGGCATGCCCTACCCGGCCAAGCGGATCACCGATGAGCTGCTGCCCGAGACCCGGCGCCGGGACGACCGCGCCGAGGTCGTCGAGCAGTTCCAGGAGGCCCAGAAGATCCTCGTCGACGACGCGCTGCTGCTGCCGCTGTGGCAGGGCAAGCAGTACGTGGCGGCGAGCGAGGACATCTCCGGCGGGGAGCAGGCCCTGGACCCGTCGACGATCATGAAGATGTGGGAGCTGCACCGCAAGACGAGCTGGTAGCCGGGGTGTGAGGGGGCTCGGGAGTCCGTTGTCAGTGGTCGCCTGTAGGTTCAAGGAACTGCAAGCGACCGCACATCGGAGGAAGTTGACGTGACCGACATCGCCATGCTGCCGGAGTCCTGGCGGGGCGTACTGGGCGAGCAGCTTGAGCAGCCCTACTTCAAGGAACTCATGGAGTTCGTCGAGGAGGAGCGTGCCAAGGGTCCCGTCTACCCTCCGCGGGAGGAGGTCTTCGCCGCGCTCGACGCCACGCCGTACGACAAGGTGAAGGTGCTCGTCCTCGGCCAGGACCCGTACCACGGCGAGGGCCAGGGGCACGGCCTGTGCTTCTCCGTGCGGCCCGGGGTGAAGACCCCGCCCTCGCTGCGGAACATCTACAAGGAGATGCAGGCCGAGCTGGGCACGCCGATCCCCGACAACGGCTATCTGATGCCGTGGGCCGAGCAGGGCGTCCTGCTACTCAACGTGGTGCTGACGGTGCGGGCGGGCGAGGCGAACTCCCACAAGGGCAAGGGCTGGGAGAAGTTCACGGACGCGGTGATCCGTGCCGTCGCGGACCGGCCCGACCCGGCCGTGTTCGTGCTCTGGGGCAACTACGCGCAGAAGAAGCTGCCGCTGATCGACGAGACCCGGCATGTCGTCGTCAAGGGCGCGCACCCCTCGCCGCTGTCCGCGAAGAAGTTCTTCGGCTCGCGGCCGTTCACGCAGATCAACGAGGCGGTGGCCCGGCAGGGACATGACCCCGTCGACTGGACCATTCCGAACCTGGGCTGACAACCGGGGGCGGGGCCCGCGCCGGCCCCGCCCCGCCCGGCCCGTCGCGGGCCGCCGCTCGGCCGGTCACCGCCTCGGCCCAGTGCTCGTACGGATGCGCCTGAGCGCGATTGTCCGAGGTGGCGGCTAGCGTCATGAGGAAGTGGGCGACGAGCGGACGAGCGGGAGGACGCGGTGGCGAAGCGACAGGAGCAGGCGGCGCCGGACGCCGTGCTGACCCGGATCGGGCAGGTCGTCATGTTGCACCACGGCGGCGACCGCGAGGAGGCCCGCAACCGCTTCCTCGAGCTGTGGGCGGAGATCGGCGAGGACGGCGACCCGCTGCACCGCTGCACGCTGGCGCACTACATGGCGGACACCCAGGACGAGCCGGACCACGAACTCGCCTGGGATCTAAGGGCGTTGTCGGCCGCGGAGGAACTCACCGACGAACGCCCCGCCGAACATGACGGCGCGCTTGTCGTACGCGCGTTCTACCCCTCCCTGCATCTGAACCTCGCCGCCGACTATGTGAAGCTCGGCCGCTCGGGGGCCGCCCGCGCCCATCTCGGCCGGGCCCGCGGCGCGGCCGACGCCCTCGTCGACGACGGCTACGGCGACGGCGTCAGGGCGGCGATCGCCCGTCTGGAACAGCAGCTCGCGCGGGAGACACCGACGGGCGGCGCGCCCGAGCCCGGCCCGCCGGACGGTCCGGGCGGCGAGACGCTCGGACCGCCGAGACGGCAGCCGTAGGTTCTCGCTGTGCCGCCGTCCGTTCTCAACGCCCGTACGCGCGGCGGCAGATGACCGACTCGGGGCTGTCCGGCCGCCATCCGCCGTACTGCCGCCCGAGCGCGCACACGTCCGTGTTCCGGGGGATTCGGGTGGTGGTCCCGGGCGGTACGTCGATGTGCGGTCCGCGCGGGCCCGGCCTGCGGTGAGGCGTGGCGGACGGATCGTGCGAGGGCGCCGTCGGCGTGGCGCTGGACGCCGGTCGGGTCGTGTGCCGCGCGCCGGTCGGAGGTGACGGGGCGGGGGAGGGCTCGACCAGCTCCAGCGCCTCCCGCGCCGGGGCCTGGACGGGCCGGGGTTCCGCGCTGCCGTCCGGATGCGGTGCCAACGGGGACGAGCGGGCCGGAGGCGGGCCGGGCACGGTCGGTCGCTGCACGGTCACACAGCCGCTGAGGGCCGAGAGGGCCACGGTGACCAGAAGCGTTGCGGTCGTCGTTCGATGCACCCGCGCAACTCTGCTGTGTCCGGCCCGTTTTGGGGCGGAGGCAGGCGGATGATGCCCCCTACGGGTGAACCGGCTCGCACGCAGGTCCGGGCTCGGCGTGCGTACTGTCTTCCCTCCGGACAGGTCGTCCGGACGCCGAATTCCTCACCCCGCACCAGGCGTTGCCCGGTCGCCGAGCATCCCGTCGAGCAGCTCCCGCAGGCTTGTGCGTACCGCGGGCAGGTGGGGCGTGTTCGTGGTGAAGGAGCCGGCCACGCAGGACAGCATCAGGCCGTCGGCCCAGGCCACCAGTGACAGTGCGTGCCGGGCCGGGTCGGTCGAGCCCATGGCCGTCACCAGCGTGGTGAGTTGGTCGCGGAAGCGGGCGCCGGCCGCGTCGAAGTACGTCCGCAGCTCGGGGCGTCGGGTGGCCTCCAGAGCCAACTCGTAGCGCGCGACGGTGAGTTCGCGGTTGCGGGTCAGGGAGCGATGGGTCGCGAGGGCCAGGCCGTCCACCAGGGCGTCGAGCCCGTCCTCGGGGGAGGGCAGCTCGTGCAGCGCGAGCACGCGTGCCTCCCGGTCGGCGAGACGGCGCACCGCGAGTTCCAGCAGCGCCAGGCGGGTCCGCGCGAGGTTCGAGGTCGACCCCTGGGGCAGCCCCGCCGCCTCGTCCACCGCCCGGTGGGTGAGCCCGCGCATACCGCGCTCGGCGAGCAGGGCGAGGGCGGTGTCGGCGACGAGATCGGCGCGGGAGGCGCTCGTGGTGCGTACGGACATGGAGGTCACGGTACCCGGTTCACTACATCGGTAGTACAGTCGAGGCGTCGCCCCACTACACATGTAGTGAACCGGGTGATCGCCGACGTACCCAGGAGACGTTCCCAGGAGGAGTCATGGCACAGCCCTCGCACGCCGTCGTCATCGGCGGCGGCATCGGAGGTCTCACCGCCGCCGCGGCCCTGCACCGGCGCGGTCTGCGGGTCACCGTGCTGGAGCGGGCCCGCTCCCTGGAGCCGATCGGCGCGGCCATCTCGCTCTCGCCGAACGCCCTGCGCGCGCTGGACACCCTCGGCATCGGCGACCGCATCCGCGACCTCGCCGCCTGGCAGGGGGACGGTGGGCTGCGGACACCGCGCGGACGCTGGCTCTCCCGCACCGACGCCGCCGCCGCGGCCGAACGCTTCGGCGGCCCGCTCGTCCTGCTGCACCGGGCCACGCTCATCGACAGCCTCGCCGCCCTGCTCCCGGCCGACGCCGTCCGTACGGCCGCCACCGCGACCCTCGCCGACCCGGGCGACACCGGGCGCCCGGCCCGCGTCACCGTGCCGGAGGGCGAGCTTGAGGCCGACCTCGTGGTGGCCGCCGACGGCATCCGCTCCCGCGTACGCCAGGCACTGTTCCCGCACCACCCGGGACCCGTCTACTCCGGATTCACCACCTGGCGCGTGGTGATCCCCGTGCCCGGTGCCACGTTCGCCTCCCACGAGACCTGGGGCCGGGGCCGTATCTGGGGCACGCACCCGCTCAAGGACGGCCGGGTCTACGCCTACGCCGCGGCCGTCACCCCCGCCGGGCAGCATGCCCCGGACGACGAGAAGGCCGAACTCCTGCGCCGCTTCGGTGACTGGCACGACCCGATCCCCGCCGTCCTCGCCGCCACCCGCCCCGAGGACGTGCTGCGCCACGACGTCCATCAAATCGCCGAGCCGCTGCCCGCCTACCACCACGGCCGGGTCGCCCTGCTCGGCGACGCCGCGCACGCCATGCCGCCGACCCTCGGCCAGGGCGGCAACCAGGCCATCGAGGACGCCGTCGTCCTGGCCCACCACCACGAGGACCTCGCGGCCTACTCGGCGGCCCGGCTGCCCCGTACGACCGCCATCGCCCGCCAGGCCGTCCGCACCGCCCGGCTCAACATGATGGAGAGCCGCGCCGGGATCGCCGTACGCAACGCCGCCATGACCGCGCTCTCCATGGCGGGACCCGCGCTGGTCCTGCGCGGCTTCGCGGGCATCGCGGACTGGCGGCCACCGCACGGCCCGTATGCTTCCGCCGAGGTATCCACAGGCAACCGCTAACCGCTAGGAGACGTCCGTGAAGGTCGGCTGCATCGGGCTCGGTGACATCGCACAGAAGGCCTACCTGCCGGTGCTCGGCGCACGGCCGGGGCTCGAACTGCACCTCCAGACCCGGACCCCGGCCACCCTCCACCGCGTCGCCGACGGCCTGCACCTCCCGCACGACCGGCGGCACGCGGACCTGGACGCGCTGCTCGCCCAGGACCTCGACGCGGCGTTCGTCCACGCCCCCACCACCGCCCACCCCGAGATCGTCACCCGGCTCCTGGAGGCGGGCGTGCCGACGTACGTCGACAAGCCCCTCGCCTACGAACTCGCCGACTCGGAACGGCTGGTGAGCCTCGCGGAGGAGCGGGGCGTCGCCCTGGCGGTGGGCTTCAACCGGCGCTACGCACCCGGATACGTGCAGTGCGCCGAGCATCCGCGCGAGCTGATCCTCATGCAGAAGCACCGCGTCGGGCTGCCCGAGGAACCGCGCACGACGATCCTCGACGACTTCATCCACGTCGTCGACACCCTGCGCTTCCTGGCGCCGGGACCCGTGGACGACGTGACCGTACGGGCCCGGGTCGAGGACGGGCTGCTGCACCATGTGGTGCTCCAGCTCGCCGGTGACGGATTCACCGCGCTCGGTGTGATGAACCGGCTCAGCGGTTCGGTGGAGGAGATCCTGGAGGTCTCCGGGCAGGACACCAAGCGGCAGGTGGTCAATCTGGCCGACACGATCGACCACAAGGGCCAGCCGACCGTGCGGCGGCGCGGGGACTGGGTGCCGGTGGCCCGGCAGCGCGGCATCGAACAGACCGTACTGGCCTTCCTCGACGCCGTCCGCGCGGGAGAGGTGCTCAGCGCTCGGGACGCGCTGGCGACCCATGAACTGTGCGAGCGCGTGGTGACCGCGGTGCAGGAGCGCCCCCTCGCCCTCTGAACGCCCGCACGCCCTCGGTCGCGCACAGCCCGACGAGGATCAGCAGGGCGGCGTCGACCGGCCAGTCGCCGTAGCGGACGTACGGGGTGACGCCGTGACTGAGCGGCACGTCGTACACCACGGCGGTGCTCCGGCCGGTGCCGAGCCAGGAACCGATGCGCTCGCCGCTCGGGCCGTAGACGGCGGAGACGCCGGTCAGCGTCGCGTGCACCATGGGGCGGCCGGTCTCCGCGGCGCGCAGCGCGGCCAGCGAGGCGTGCTGCTCCGGCGCCCAACTGTGCTGGAACGTCGAGGTCGAGGACTGGGCGATCAGCAGATCGGCGCCGTCCTTGGCGAGATGGCGGCTCATGTCGGGGAACGCGGACTCGAAGCAGATCATCGGGCCGACCCGCAGTCCGTTCCCGACGTTCATCACCACCTGCTCGGTGCCGCGCCTGCGGTTCACCTCGGCCGCCTTGCCGACCGAGGTGGCCCAGCCGAGCACCGACCGCAGCGGTATGTACTCGCCGAACGGGACGAGCCGCATCTTGTCGTAGCGGTCGCCGGTCGGGCCGTGTGGGCCTATGAGCACGGAACTCTTGTATATGCCGGGCAGGTCGGAGCGGCGCGCGTCGACGTTCACGAGGACGTCCGCGTGCATCTGCCGGGACAGGGCGGCGATCCGGGCCGCGAGATCGGGCCGGCGCGCGAGGTCGTAGCCGACGCTGCTCTCGCCCCAGACGATCAGGCTCACCTGCTGTCCGGCCAGTTCGCGGGTGAGCCGCTCCTCGAGGGCGAACCGCTTGGTGGCGCTGTCCGTGCCGCCGACGATGCCGGGCTGGACGACCGCGATCCGGGCCCGCCCGTCGATCTCGGGGCGGGGCGACCAGACCCAGGCCGCCGAGGTCGCGACGGCCGCCGTGGCGAGCCCGGCCACCGCGGGGACGCGGGCGGCGCGCACCGTCACGAGCACGGCGAGCGCCACGTTCGCGGCGACGATCAGGAAGCTCAGCAGCCACACCCCGCCGACGGAGGCCAGCCGCAGCGCGGGCGCCACCTGCCACTGGCTCGACCCGAGCAGCCCCCAGGGGCCGCCGAGCCCCTGCCAGGAACGGACCAGTTCAGCCATCAGCCAGGCCGAGGGCAGGACGAGCAGGGCGGCGCCGATCCGCTTCGGCGAAGGTCTGCCGCCCAGGAAGCGCCGCACCAGCCAGCCCCAGGGCGCCCACAACAAGCCGAGCAGCGCCGCGATGACGAACAGGAACACGTGCAGACTCGGCAGCAGCCAGTGGTGCACCGCCACCAGGAACCCGAAGCCGCCGCACCAGCCGTCGTAGAGGGCGCGTCCGCCGGTGGGCGCGGAGCGGGCGAGCAGGATCCAGGGGATCAGCGCGACGTAGGCGAACCACCACCAGGAGGGCGCGGGGAAGGCGAGCATCGGCAGCGCCCCGGCGAGCATCGCGGCGGCGCCGCGCCACCAGCGGGAGGCGAGCCAGTCGCTGGGCATCCTCAAGTCGGCGCCTCTCTCCCGGGGTACGTGCCCTTCCAGTGTGCGCGCCGGTGAGGATCTTCGACAGGGCACCTCGGGGCAGGTGGCACGGGCCGATCGGCGCCGGGCCTCACCCGTGGTGTGCTCAGGCCGCCTTGATCATCTCGCCGCGCTTGGCCGCGGCCCACTCCACGACCAACAGCTCGTACTCCGCGCGCTGCTGGGCCGACAGAGAGCCACCCGCGCGCAGCCAGAGCGCGCGGATCCGCTCGTTCAGATCGTCGGCGGACCGTGCGGAACCAAGGCTCAAGGAATCGGGGGACATGCGGACAAGCCTAGGGGCAAGCACTGACAGCGCGCTACCGGGTGCCTGCGCACACGGTATGCGCTTGGTCACGATCGGTTCGGGTCCGCTTCGGACATGCGTTCGATGTCAAGGGGGACGCCTTCCCCTTGTGCGGGTGCACGGGATGCCTGTCGGAAGCTCGTCACGGCCAACTGTGCCGCTCGACGAACCATTCCTCAGGTCCGCCTCCGTACCACTCGATCAGGGGCGATTCGATCACGTCCAGGTCGTCCCAGCCTCCGAATCCGGCGCGTTGCAGCAGGACCGCCACGTCGTGCAGGCGGTATGCCGTGCCCAGGTTCACGTCGTCGGCCTGGATGCTTCGCCCACCGGTTCCGGTGGGCGCGGACACGATCAGATGGTGCTCGGCCATGCCTCCAGCTTCGCCCCTGGGCGCACGGCTCGCATGTTGAGCCGTTCGGGTACGGTCCTGCCCTGGCCGCCTAGCGGCCAGTGAAGTGGTGGCGCTTGCGCCAGGCCACCGCCGCGCCGGCCAGTGCCGGGACCGCGATGAAGCCCATCGCGATCAGGAAGGCGGGCGAGGTCGGTTGCGCGGCGCGGGCGCCCGCGACGGCGTACGCGGCGGTGTTCGGGATCGACCCGAGCGCCGTCGCGGCCAGGAACGCGGCCCAGCGCATACGCGAGACCGCCGCGCAGTAGTTGGCCGCCCAGAACGGCACCCCCGGGAACAGCCGGGCAGCCATCATCGAGCGGAACCCGTGCCTGCTCAACTGCCCGTCCGCCGCCTTCAGCCAGCGCCCGCGCAGCAGCGGGCGCAGCGCGTCCTGCCCGAGCAGACGGCCGAGCCCGAAGGCGATCCCGGCCCCGAGCACCGTGCCCGTCAGGGCCGTGCCGGTGCCCAACTCGGAGCCGAACAGCGCGCCCGCCGCGAGGTTCAGCAGCGGACGCGGTACGAACGCGACCGTGCACACCCCGTACGCCGTCGCGAAGACCAGCGCCGCCGCGACACCCCCGAGCTGCGGCGGCCAGCCATGGGTCAGCAGCCGCTGCGGCTCGAACAGCAGCATGCAGGAGGCGGCCGTGGCGAGCAGCAGCACCAGCAGGGACAGCCGCGACCAGGGCGAGAGCAGCACTCTTGTGCAGCGGTCGGCGATCCGGAGCGGTGGGGCGACGGTGGTGGCCGGCGGGATGGCGAACTCCGTGGCGGCGGCCCGGGGAGAGGCCGCGGCGGTGCCCCCAGAGCGGGTGGTGGCATCGAGCATTCGGTGACAGTAACCGACCGGCGTGTGTGATCGCCGCAGGGCGGGGGCGGTGCGGATCGGTGTGGGAGGGGGGAGTGGGTCAAAAACCGTTCGACGTGCGGGGGTTCTTCGGCGAGGATCTCACCCATGTTCCGGTACGCCTTCGTTCTCGCAGCATCCGCCGCAGCGGATGCCCCGAAGGCTGCCTTCCCGCTCCTCGTGGCAGCCGTCGACGGCGCCCGAAGCTGACCCTCCCCGGAACGTCCGGCGGACCCCGCAGGGGGAGGGTCGGTACGTCATCGGGGTCCCCGTCCCGGCCGGAATGCCCGCGCCGGGGCCGACACTCGGCACCACCGAACAGGCTTCGAGGTACAGCCATGTCCAAGACGGCATACGTGCGCACCAAGCCCCATCTGAACATCGGCACGATGGGTCACGTCGACCACGGCAAGACCACCCTGACCGCCGCCATCACCAAGGTCCTCGCCGAGCGCGGCGCCTCCGCCTTCGTGCCCTTCGACCGGATCGACCGGGCCCCGGAGGAGGCGCGGCGCGGCATCACCATCAACATCGCGCATGTCGAGTACGAGACCGACACCCGGCACTACGCCCATGTGGACATGCCCGGCCATGCCGACTACGTCAAGAACATGGTGACGGGCGCCGCGCAGCTCGACGGGGCGATCCTCGTCGTCTCCGCGCTCGACGGGGTCATGCCGCAGACCGCCGAACACGTGCTGCTCGCCCGGCAGGTGGGCGTCGACCACATCGTCGTCGCCCTGAACAAGGCCGACGCGGGCGACGAGGAACTCACCGACCTCGTCGAGCTGGAGATCCGGGACCTGCTCACCACGCACGGCTACCCGGGCGAGTCCGCGCCGGTCGTCCGGGTCTCCGGCCTCAAGGCCCTTGAGGGCGACGCCCGTTGGACCGCGGCGATCGACGCGCTGCTCGACGCGGTGGACACGTACGTGCCGCTGCCCGAGCGGTACGTCGACGCGCCGTTCCTGCTGCCGGTGGAGAACGTGCTCACCATCACCGGCCGCGGCACGGTCGTCACGGGCGCCGTGGAGCGCGGCACCGTCCGCGTCGGCGACCGCGTCGAGGTGCTCGGCGCCGAGGTGGAGAGCGTGGTCACCGGCCTGGAGACCTTCGGCAAGCCCATGCAGGAGGCGCAGGCCGGGGACAACGTGGCGCTGCTGCTGCGCGGGGTGCCCCGCGACGCGGTGCGCCGAGGCCACATCGTCGCGGCCCCCGGCAGCCTCGTACCCAGCCGTCGCTTCTCGGCGGAGGTCTACGTCCTGTCGGCGCGCGAGGGCGGCCGTACGACCCCGGTGTCCACCGGCTACCGCCCGCAGTTCTACATCCGCACCGCGGACGTGGTCGGCGACATCGACCTCGGGGAGACGGCGGTCGCCCGGCCCGGCGACACGGTCACGATGACGGTGGAGCTGGGCCGTGAGGTCCCGCTGGAGCCCGGCCTCGGCTTCGCGATCCGCGAGGGCGGCCGGACGGTCGGCGCGGGCACGGTGACGGCCGTGGACTGAGCCCAGGTGCGCGGGTGCCCGCCCGGTGGGGTGGGCGCCCGCGTCCACGGCGGTCCGGCGGCCCGGCACAATGGACCGGTGACCGAGCCCATACCAGTGACCCGCGCCGTGGACCACGGGACCGCCAAGCTGATGCCCGACGTGGACCGCGAGCGGGCCTGGCTGCTGACGGTCGACGGGGCGCCGCAGTCGTACGTCGATCTGGACGCGCCGACGCATCTGGAGTTCGAGTACACGAGGCGGCTCGGCCATGTGCTGGACACCGTGGCCGAACCGGGCCGTGCGCTGGACGTCCTGCATCTCGGCGGGGGCGCGCTCACCCTGCCCCGCTATCTCGCCGCGACCCGGCCGGGCTCGCACCAGGACGTCGTGGAGGCCGACCGGGGCCTGCTCGACCTCGTCGTGGCCCATCTGCCCCTGCCCGTGGGCGCCGACATCACCCTGCACCCGGCCGACGCCCGCGCCTGGCTGGAAGCCGCGCCGCCCGCCTCCGCCGACATCGTGATCGCGGACGTCTTCGGCGGCTCGCGCGTCCCCGCCCATCTGACGACGGCGGCGTACGCACGCGCCGCCGAGCGGGCGCTGCGCCCGGACGGCGTCTATCTGGCGAACCTCGCGGACGCCGCGCCCTTCGCCTTCCTCCGCTCCCAACTCGCCACGTTCGCCGCGGTGTTCGAGGAGCTGGCGCTGATCGCCGAGCCCGCGGTCCTGCGTGGACGCCGCTTCGGCAACGCCGTCCTCGTCGCCGGTCATCGGCCGCTGGACATACCCGTTCTGGCCCGCCGCGCCGCCGCGGACGCCTTCCCCGCCCGCGTCGAACACGGCGCCGCGCTACGGGACTTCATGCGCGGCGCCGAGCCGGTGCACGACGGCAACGCCGTACCGTCGCCCGAACCGCCGGGCGGGGCCTTCACCATCGGCTGACCGGGCCGGGACGCGCCAAGGCCCCACGACGCGTGGGGCCTTGGCGCGTGACTCAGGGGTGACTCACTCTCCGGTGGGGTCTCCGTGGAGCCGCACCGTGCTGAGTATCTTCATGACCGTGTCGTCCGGGACTTCGTCCTTCACGCCCGTGGCCCCGTAGAAGTTCCAGGCGACGAAGTCACCCTTGGAGTTCTTGAAGCCGAACGTGATGGCCTTGCCGTCGCTCGCGCACTTCCCCTTCTGGGGCGTGTTCTTGGAACGGGCCCAGGCGTACGCGCCCTCGACGCCGGACGCGGTCGTGTACGACTTCGCCGTCTCGTCGAAGGTCAGGCTCTTCTTGTCGGGCTGCGTATAGCCGCCGAACACCCACCAGGGGACGTTCCGAACGGCGGCGTCAGCAGCGTCCTTGGCGCCGCTGGAGCCCTTGGTGCCCGCCGCGGCCAGCTTGGTGTTCTCCATCTGGCCGTCCTTGTCCTCGTCGGCCGTGCACCAGTTCTCCTTGTAGATGGCGGGCGCGGACATGGTGATGAGGGGCGGTTCACCGGCCTTGCCGCCGGTCTTCTCGAAACCGATCAGCGTGTCCGGCGACTCGACGGACCAGTCCGGCGGCACATCGAAGGCGGTGCCCCACCTGGGGTTGATGACCGTCTTCCAGCCGGCGATGACCGGCTTGTCGCTGTCGGGGTCACGCGGGTTCACGGTCGAGGTCGGCGAAGGCTTCGCGCTGTGCGAAGGGCTGGACTCCGCCTTGACGTGCTTGCCGTTGTCGTCCTTGTCCTTGCCGAGCACCAGGAACCCGGTCACACCGGCGGCGACCACCACGGCAGTGGCGGCCACGATGGCGACGAGCTTCGTCCGGTTGCCGCCGCCCCCACCGCTCGGCGGCTGGGCCGAAGTACCGGGGACCGTCGGCGCGTTCCACTGCGGTTGGCCGGGCTGCTGATAGGGGTTCGGCTGCTGGTATCCCGGCTGCTGATACGGGTTCGGCTGCTGATACCCCGGCTGCTGGTAGGGGTTGTCGTTCTGCGGATTCTGCTCGCCCCCGGGCGGCTGCTGTCCTGGCCACATGGTCGACCAGCCTAGTGCCGCCCGTGACACGTTTCGGTCACCGATCTTCGTCAGGCCGGTACCGGAAGGCGGCCAGTGGTACCACCCATCAGCTACTCATTGGTACTACTCGCCGGTAACATCTCGTGCATGACAGTTGAGAACGCCTCGATGGGCGAGAAGCTGGCCACCGCGGTCCCGATGGTGCGCACCCTGAACCTGGAGTTCGTCGAGGTCACCTCGGAGCGCGCGGTGCTGCGGCTGCCGGACCAGCCGGACTACCACAACCACCTCGGCGGCCCCCACGCGGGCGCCATGTTCACCCTGGCCGAGTCCGCCAGCGGTGCCATCGTCCTGACCGCCTTCGGTGACCAGCTCTCGCGCGCGGTGCCGCTCGCCGTGCGGGCCGAGATCGACTACAAGAAGCTGGCGATGGGGGCCGTCACGGCCACCGCCACCCTGGGCCGCCCGGTCGCCGAGGTCATCGCGGATCTCGACGCGGGCAAGCGGCCGGAGTTCCCGGTGGCCATCGCCCTGCAGCGCGCGGACGGGGCCGTCACGGGCGAGATGACGGTGGTGTGGACCCTGCGCCCCAACGGCTGAGGCTGACGCCAACGCGGCTGCACCGCCCCGGAGTTCGGGGCCGTGCGGCCGTGGCACGGGTGCCGTCCCCGACCGCTCGACGCGCCAACTCGTCCACCCGGTAGGCGTTCTCGCGCGCAGTCCACGCAGCGATCCACCGGGCATCGGCCGGTGGGGACCTTCCCTGGCGGCCCCGTCCGCGCTCAGTACTTCCAGCGATACGCCGCCGCCACCAGCTCGTCGTCGAGTCCGGCCACGGCGGCGATCTCGCCGAGGCGTACGGCGGTCACCGCGTCCGCCAGGACCGGTCCCAACGCGGCGCGGAGCCGCTCGTCCTTGCTGAACTTCCCGACGGCCTCCTCCAGCGAGGCCGGCAGGCGGTACGCGCCCCGCGCCACCGCCTCCTCGGCCGTGAACCGCGCCGGATCCCCGGTGATCTCGTCGGGCAGCGGCAAGGACGACTCCAGGCCGTCGAGCCCGGCGGCGATGAGGCAACCGAGCGCGAGATACGGGTTGGCGGCCAGGTCGACCGGCTTCACCTCCAGGTTCGCCGCCCGCTCGGACAGCCCCGCCGTGCCGGTGATGACCCGTAGCGCGGCCTCACGGGTCTCGTGACCCCACACGGTGAACACCCCGGCCCACTGCGAGGGCTTGAGCCGGAGATAGCTCGCCGGGCTCGGCGCGGTCACCGCCGTGAGCGCGGGCAGATGGGCCAGGATCCCGGCGGCGAACGACTCGGCCTCGGCCGTCATGCCGTACCGATACCGGCCCCCCGCATGGAGATCGACCCCGTCGCGCCAGGCGGAGAGATGGACATGCCCGCCGTTGCCGACCCCTGCGCCGGTCACCGCCGGGCTGAAGACGGCCCGCAGCCCATGGCGCCTGGAAACCGCCCGGATGGTCTGCCGGACCAGAACGCTCCGGTCCGCGGCGGCGACGGGATCGAGTGCGCCCACCGAGATCTCGAACTGCCCCGCCGCGTACTCGGGATGGAGCTGGTCGACGTCCACTCCCTGGGCCGCGCACGCGGCCAGCAACTCCGCCAGGTAGTCGCCCAGTTCGACCTGGCGGACGGCGCCGTAGGCCGGACCCGTGGTCGCGGGCACGAACTCGCCCTCCGGCGCGGAGTCCAGCCCGAGCATCCACTCGACCTCGATGGCCGCCTTGAACGCGATGCCATGGTCCCGGGCGGCGTCCGCGACGACATGGCGCAGGAACGTACGGCCGCACGCCGGGTGGCGCTCGCCCTCCTGGGTGATCCGGTCCACCGGTGCCCACGCCCAGCCGGGCTGCCCGGAGAGCACCACGAGGCGGTCGAGGTCCGGATAGAGACGCAGATCACCGTCCGGCGAGCCGAGTACGTCGGTGGAGACGATCGCGTCGTTCGCCAGGAACGTGTCGAACACCGGTGACATTCCCACGCCCCAGGCGGCGGCCGAGGCGAGCCGGGCCGTCGGGATCGTCTTGACCCGCGTGATGCCCGCGGTGTCGACGTACGCCAGGACGACGCCGTGCACGCCCCGCGCCGAGAGTTCCTCGCCGAGCGCGGTGGCCCGCTCGACGTCACCCGGGCGCCCGCCGGGTCGGGGGTCTGCAAGCGCGGTCATGCGTCCTCCTCGGCGGTGGGGCTCGGCCCGACGGACAGGCGGCAGCGCCGTGTCCCGGCCGTCTCACCGGGTGAACGAGCGACGCGGCCCATGAGTTGCGTCACAGCGACGGCGCGCGGGGCGCGGGCGGGGCGGGCCCGGTCGGCGGGGGCGCGAGCCCGTCGTCCATGCCGGTCGAACAGGTAGGCTTCCTGGAGTGCGCCCCGAGGGCGTGCGCCAAGACATGGACGCGAAACGGGGAGGACCGGTAGTGCACGTCCAGGAGTGGCTCGACACGGTACCCGCGGCCCTCGTCTACGTCGTCGTCGGCCTGGTGATCGGCCTGGAGAGCCTGGGCATTCCGCTGCCGGGCGAGATCGTTCTGGTCTCGGCCGCGCTGATGTCCTCCCAGCACGGAGGCATCAACCCCGTGGTCCTGGGCGCCTGCGCGAGCCTCGGCGCCGTCGTCGGCGACTCCATCGGCTACGCCATCGGCCGCAAGGGCGGCCGGCCCCTGCTGGCCTGGCTGGGGAAGAAGTTCCCCCGGCACTTCAGCGAGGGCCATGTCGCGACGGCCGAGCGGTCCTTCACCAAGTGGGGCATGTGGGCCGTCTTCTTCGGCCGGTTCGTCGCCCTGCTGCGCATCTTCGCGGGCCCGCTCGCCGGTGTGCTGCACATGCCGTACTGGAAGTTCCTCATCGCCAACGTCCTCGGCGGCGTCATTTGGGCGGGCGGCACCACCGCGGTCATCTACTACCTCGGCGTGGTCGCCGAGTCCTGGCTCAAGCAGTTCTCGTACCTGGGCCTGGTGGCGGCCGTGGTCATCGGTCTCGCCTCGATGCTGATCGTCAAGCGGAAGGCGAAGAAGTCGAACGCCGAGCGCGAGGCGGCCGAGCCCGAGAGCGTCCCGACCGCCGACTGACGCCTCGGACCCACTGACGCCTCGGGCCGACCGAGGCCTCGGACCGACCGGGGCCCTCAGGACTCCTCGTGCACGTCTCGGTGCGCTCGCGCGAGATCCGCGTACATCGTTCCGTTCAGCGTGATGCCCTCGCGCTCCTCGGCCGTCAGTTCCCGCCTGACCTTCGCGGGGACACCGGCGACGAGTGAGCCCGGGGGCACCCGCATACCCTGCGGCACCAGGGCCTGGGCGGCGACGAGGGAGCCCGCGCCTATCACCGCGCCGTTGAGGACCGTGGCACCCATCCCGACCAGGCAGTCGTCCTCGACGGTCGCCCCGTGGACGACGGCGTTGTGGCCGATGGAGACCCGCTCCCCGACGGTGACCGGGAAGCCCGGGTCCGCATGGAGCGTGCAGTTGTCCTGCACATTGCTGCTCGCCCCGACCGTGATCCGTTCCACGTCGCCGCGCAGCACCGCGCCGTACCAGACACTGGCGCCCGCGCGCAGCCTCACATCCCCGATCACCACGGACGTGGGCGCGGTGAACGCCTCCTGGTCCACCTCGGGTTCCCTGCCGCCGATGCCCGTGATCAGCGCCTTGTGCGTCATCACCGTCTCCACCGTCTCCTCGTGCGTCGCTCCGTCGTCGGCACCGTACGCCATCGGTGGGGCGAAGATCACAGCCGTACGGGGCCGAGGGCGCACCCCGTGCTGAGTACGGTGAGCGGGTGCCCAGGAGCAGGAACACGTTCTCGTCATGGCGGCGCGCTCTCGCGCAGCGCGCCGTTCACGCTGTCTGGGCCTGGGCGCAGCGCACGGGTTCCGTGACCGCGGAGCGTCCCGGGCGCCTCCGCTTCGGCGCGATGGGCACCGGTACGCGGCTCGCCTTCCCGCTCGGCACGGTCTTCGGGGAGCCCTGGATCCACCTCGGCGCGCACTGCATCATCGGCGAGCAGGTCACCCTGACCGCAGGTCTGATGCCCGACCTCGATCTCGGCCCGCACCCCATCCTGCGTATCGGCGACGGCGTCGTGCTCGGCCGCGGCAGCCATGTCATCGCCGACACCACGGTCACGATCGGCAGCGACTGCTACTTCGGGCCGTATGTCTACGTGACCTCCACGAACCACTCGTACGACGATCCCCGCCAGCCCATCGGCAAGCAGTGGCCGCGGATGGAGCCGGTGGAGATCGGCTCCGGGTGCTGGATAGGGACGGGCGCGGTGATCCTGCCGGGCGCGCGGATCGGGCGGAACGTGGTCGTGGCGGCCGGGGCGGTCGTCCGCGGAGAGGTGCCGGACCACGCGGTGGTGGCCGGGGCCCCGGCCCGGGTCGTACGGCGCTGGACACCGGAGGACGGCTGGCAGCCGCCGCTGCGGACCCCGGCCCCGGTGCCGATCCCCGACGGGGTCACCCCCGAGCAGTTGCTCGCGCTGTCGGACCTGGACGACGAGGCCGTCTCGCGGCTCGCGGAGCTGGACGCCGAGGCCTGAGCCGGTCTCGGCGCCGAGGTGCCCGTAGGGGAGCCGGTCCACCGCTGTAACGTGCGGCCCATGCGCGCACCCATCGGAGACTTCGACCACGCCACGCCCGCCCCCGACTGCCTCGACGAGCTGACCCGCCCGGTCGCGGACGCCGTACGGCAGTGGAGCGGCAGTGTGCCCGCCGAGCAGATCGTCTACGTCGACACCAACCCCGAGTGGGCCGACACCTCGGTCTTCCTGGAGCACTACGGCAAGGATCTGCTCGACCGGTCCGCCAACTGCGTCGTGGTCGCGGGGAAGCGGGGCGGCGAGACGACACTCGCGGCGTGCGTCGTCCTCTCCGGCACGCGGGTCGACGTCAACGGTGCGGTCCGTCGCCGACTGGGCGCCCGTAAGGCCTCGTTCGCGCCGATGGAGGTGGCGACGGGGGAGACCGGCATGGAGTACGGCGGGATCACTCCGCTCGGACTGCCCGGTAGTTGGCCGGTGTTGGTGGACTCGTCGGTGGTCGACCTGCCCTGTGTCCTGGTCGGCAGCGGACGGCGGCGGGGCAAACTGCTGGTGCCGGGCAAGGCGTTCGCGGAGCTGGCGAACGCGGTGGTGCTGGAGGGGCTGGGCATCTGACGTCACGTCAGGACGAAACGGCCGTGGGCCAGGACCGGAGCGGTCCTGGCCCACGGGCCTTGTGGGGCCCGGCCGTTGATGCGGCCGGACCCCGATGGATCAGGCGGCGGCGGACACCGTCTGCGCGACCAGTGCGAGGGCCTTGGTCAGACCCTCGACGACCTCGGCGTCGTCGGCCGGGTGGGTCTCGGCGAAGCGGGTCATGGAGCCGGGGATGGCCAGCTTGGCCTCCTCGACGACGACGGCACCGGCGACCCCCACGGCCTTGCGGGCCTCGTCCTGCGCCCACACGCCGCCGTACTGGCCGAACGCGGTGCCGACGACGCCGACCGGCTTGCCGGAGAGGGCGCCCGCGCCGTACGGGCGGGACAGCCAGTCGATCCCGTTCTTCAGGACGGCCGGGATGGTGCCGTTGTACTCGGGCGTGAAGAGCAGCAGGGCGTCGGCCTTGCCGGCGGCGGCACGCAGCGCGGCGGCGGCCTGCGGAAGGCTGCCCTCGACGTCGATGTCCTCGTTGTAGAAGGGGACCTCGGCGAGACCCTCGAAGAGCTCCACCTCGACGCCCTCGGGGGCGTGCTTCACGGCGGCCTCGGCGAGCTGGCGGTTGTGGGAACCGGCGCGAAGGCTGCCGACGAGCGCGAGGATGCGTACGGACATGGCGAAACTCCCAGAGAGTGTGCGTTGAGAAGCCAAGCGGACCGAGTGAGTCCGTTGAATGTTGTACCACCTTAACCGGACCGAGGTCCACTTGCTCGTGGAGCATAACCGGACCAGGGTCCACTTCGCGCAACTTAAGCGGACCAGGGTCCGCTTGTCTCTCCGAGGCGCTACGCTGGCCCCATGATCGAGCCGCTCCCGCCCCTTCGCGCGCCGCAGGACGACCACGGCGGCCGTACCGACCTCGCGCTCATGCCGACCGGGCCGGCGCCCCGCCTGCGCGCCGACGCCGCCCGCAACCGCACCCGGCTGCTGGAGGTCGCCGCCTGCCTCGCCGCCGAACGCGGCATCGCGAACGTGACCATGGAGGACATCGCCCAGGGCGCGGGGGTCGGCAAGGGCACCGTCTTCCGGCGCTTCGGTGACCGCACGGGCCTGCTGGTGGAGCTGCTCAGCCACTACGAGCAGCAGCTCCAGTCCTCCTTCTTCTCCGGGCCGCCACCGCTCGGTCCGGGCGCGTCCCCGGCGGAGCGCCTGTGCGCCTTCGGCTCCACCGTGATCCGCCATGAGCACGCGCACCGGGACCTCTATCTGGCCGCACACGCGGAGCCGGGCCGCCGCCGCAGCAGCCCGCCGTACCAGTTCCGGCTGGCCCACGTCCGCATGCTGCTGCGCGAGGCGCGGGTGGGCGCCGACATCGACCTCGTCACGCACACGCTGCTCGGCTATCTGGAGACGGTCCTCGTGGACGACCTGCTCACCCGCCACGGGATGTCCGTGGAGCGCGTGGAGGCGGGCTGGTGCGATCTGGTCGGCCGCTACACGGGGCGATGTCCCGCCTGACGCGTGCCTCCGGGCTCTTCTTGCCCTTCCCGTGCCACCCCCTTGGCCCTCTCATTCCCCGATACCTCTGAAACAGAGCTATCGTCGAAAGCGTGGACCGCGAAATGACTGTGGGGCCGGACCCGGACCCGGAGCCGGGATCCGTGGGAGCCGAACGCTTCGCCGACGATCTGGCCGTCGCGCTCGCCGGGGTGCAGCGGCTGATCCGGCGGCGGCTGCGCGGCGGGATGACCGCGCCGCGGCTGCGCGGAGCCGAGGTCGAACTGCTGCGCCTGGTCGTGGCGCGCCCCGGTATCGGGGTGTCGGAAGCCGCCAAGGAGCTGTATCTGGCGGGCAACTCCGTCTCGACGCTGGTCAACCGGCTGGCGCGGGACGGCTATCTGATCCGCGAGACGGACCCGGCCGACCGGCGGGCCGCGCGGCTGCTGCCCACCGAGGCCGCCATCGCACGGCTGCGCGACTGGCGCGAGCGGCGCACCGCGCTCGTACGCCGCCAGGTGGCCCGCCTCGCCGAGGAGGACCGCAAGGCGCTGGAGGCGGCCCTTCCGGCCCTGCGCAAGCTGGCGGAGAACCTGCACGAGGAGGCCGAGGAGACATGATGGGCAACGTGACGTACGACGACGCCCCCGAGCCCCGCGCCGTCATCTGCACCGGGCTCGCCTACTCCTTCGCGGAGACCAAGGCGGTCGACGGACTCGACCTGTCCGTCCGGGACGGCGAGGTGTTCGGACTGCTGGGCCCCAATGGCGCGGGCAAGACCACCGCGATCCGCTGCATCACCACGCTCCTCCCCGTCCCGGCCGGCAAGATCCATGTCTTCGGCCATGACGCGGCCCGTGAACGCATGGCCGTACGGCGCCTGTTGGGCTATGTGCCGCAGCAGCTCTCCGCCGACTCCGGGCTCACCGGGCGGGAGAACGTGGCCCTGTTCGCCCGTGTCTTCGACGTCTCCCGCCGTGAGCGGGCCCGGCGTGTCGAGCAGGCCCTCGCGGCCATGGACCTCACCGCCGCGGCCGACCGGCTCGCCCGTACGTACTCCGGCGGCATGGTGCGCCGACTCGAACTCGCCCAGGCCCTGGTCAGCGCGCCCCGCCTGCTCATCCTCGACGAACCGACCATCGGCCTCGACCCGATCGCCCGCACCAACGTGTGGGAGCACATCGACATCGTCCGCGCGGCCACCGGCATGACCGTCCTCGTCACCACCCACTACATGGACGAGGCCGACCAGTACTGCGACCGGGTCGCCCTGATGCACCGTGGCCGCGTCCACGCCCTCGGCACCCCCGACGAGTTGCGGCGCGGCCTTGCAGAACGGCTCGGCACCGAAGGCCCGCTGCCCACGCTGGAGGACGTCTTCCGTGACGTCGCCGGCAGCGGACTCGACGACCAGGCAGGAGACTTCCGCGATGTCCGAAGCACCCGTCGCACCGCGTCCCGCGTCGGCTGACCGTGTCCACCCGGTCGACCTCGACCTGCTGGTGACCCCGCCCCGGGCCCGTACCGGCTGGCGGGTGCTGCCCGCACGGGTCCTCGCGATGTGCGCCGTCGAACTCCAGAAGCTGCGCCACGACCGTACCGAGCTGTACACCCGGGCGGTCCAGCCCGCGCTGTGGCTGCTGATCTTCGGCGAGACGTTCACCCGCATCCGCGCGATACCCACCGGAGGCATCCCCTACCTCGACTATCTGGCGCCCGGCATCATCGCCCAGTCGGCGATGTTCATCGCCATCTTCTACGGCATCATGATCATCTGGGAGCGGGACGCCGGCATCCTGACGAAGCTGCTGGTGACGCCCACGCCACGCGCGGCGCTCATCACCGGCAAGGCGTTCGCCGCCGGGGTGAAGGCGCTGGTCCAGGCGGTCGTGGTCGTCCTGATCGCGGCGGCGCTCGGCGTGGCGATGACCTGGAACCCGCTACGGCTCCTCGGCGTGGTGGTGGCGGTCGTCCTCGGCTCCGTCTTCTTCTCCTGCCTGTCCATGACGATCGCGGGCATCGTGCTGACCCGTGACCGGCTGATGGGCATCGGCCAGGCGATCACGATGCCGCTGTTCTTCGGCTCCAACGCCCTCTACCCCGTGTCCGTCATGCCCGGCTGGCTCCAGGCCGTCAGCAAGGTCAACCCGCTGAGCTATCAGGTCGACGCCCTGCGCGGGCTTCTGCTCGGCACCCCGTCCCATCTGCTGCTCGACTTCGCGGTGCTGCCGCTGGCCGCCGCCGCGGGCATCGCCTCGGCGTCGTCGCTGCTGGGGCGGCTGGCCCGCTGATCGGAGGAGGGGAGCGTCTGCGTGAAGAAGGCGAGCGCGCGCAGGTGGTACGTCCGGGCGGCCCAGCCCAGGCTGATGTTGTGCCCCGCGTCCGGAAGCCGGTCCACGAGCACCCGGGGCGCGGCGGTCATCAGCCCCACGAGTTCGGCCACGTCCTCGTCGGAGTGGCGCCACCAGGCCTCGTGCTCGGCGAAGGTCAGCCGGACCGGCACCCGGACGCGGGGCAGCAGACTCCCGCAGATCCCGGGCCAGTTCGCCGCGTCCTCGGCCTCGCGGCGCGGCATCGCCGCCACCACGCTCGAACCCGCCCAGAAGACACCCGGCGGGTAGAGCTTCAACGGCCCCCAGTTCAGGTGCCGTTGACGCAGGCCACCGGCCTGGCCCAGCGCGGACAGATCGGCGGCGAACCGGTGTCCGCAGCCGGAGACGTCCAGCGCGAGCAGGGGGGCGGGCAGGGCGTCGGCGGCCAGGCGCAGGGCGAGCTTGCCGCCGTAGGAGTGCCCGAGCAGCAGGATGCCCGCACCGGTCGCGAACCTCCGGGTGAAGTCCCCGAGCGCCGCGCCGATCGTGGCCGCCTGCTCGTCGAGCGTCTGTCCCTCCGGGAAGGACAGGGCCGAGGAGCCGTAGCCGGGACGGTCCAGGGCGAGCACGCTGAAGCCCTGGCGCGCGGCCAGGGTGAGCAGGGACAGATCGGGGTGCGCCTGGCCGTCGAAGTACCCGGCGGTCATGCCTCCGCCGTGCAGCGCGACCACGGTGGCGCGCGGCGGCCCGTCCACCGGTTCGGCGAGCAGTGCGGACAGCGGGATGCCCGCGCCGTCCAGCGTGATCGCCCGCACGCCGGGGGACATCGGTCTGCCCGCCTCCACCCGCTCCCGGGCCTCGGCCGCCCATGCCTCGCGCACCACGCACCCTCTTCCCGCGTCGTCTTCTTCGTTGCCCGGCGTCCAGCTTCGGAGGGGGTGCCGCGCCGCGCAAGACGGACCCCGCCCCGGAACGGCCCCCGCTGGTCCACGCAGGCATTGGCACCCCGCACGGCACCGTTCCTAGACTTGAAGCCGTAGCCCGGCTTCCGGCGGTGTGCCCCCTTGCGGGAAGGCGGTGGCCCCCCATGCCGTATGTCGCTGTGAGCGCGCTGAGCCATCCGGGGCTGCTGCGCGAGCGGAACGAGGACAGTCTCGTCATCGGGCCATGGACCCTGTGCGCCACTGTGACCGAGAGCCCGCAGACCCTGGTCTTCCCCCTCGGGACGCCCCTCGTGGTCGCCGTCGCCGACGGGCTCGGCGGGCAGCCGGGCGGCGATGTGGCCAGTGCCCTGGTCGTACGCCGCATCGCCTCGATCGGCCCCGCCCTGAGCGGCGAGGACGCCGTCCACGACGCCCTGAACGCCTGCAACCGCGCCGTGTACGAGGCCGCCGGAGGCGACAGGACCGCCATGGGGACGACGGTCGCCGGCGCCGTCTTCCGGCCCGGCTCGCTGCTGGCGTTCAACGTGGGGGACAGCCGGGTCTTCGCGGCGTCCGACGACGGACTGCGTCAGCTCAGTGTCGACGACAGCCCGCCGCTCGCCCCCGGGCAGCGCACCACGTCCCTGGTCACCCAGTGTCTCGGCGGCACCCCCGCCTACCGCGCCGTCCGGCCCCATGTGACGACCGTGCCCCTGTCACCGGGCGACCGCTGCCTCGTCTGCACCGACGGCGTGACGGACCCGCTGACGACGGACGTACTCGACGCGGTGATGCGGGAGCACGACGACGGCCGGGCGGTCTTCGAGCTGTGGAAGGCCGCGATCGAGGCGGGCGGGCCCGACAACATCACGCTGGCGGTGGCGCGGGTCGGGGGCGAATAGGCGGAGTTTCAGGGAGAGTTCGTACCGCCCTCGCCGTCCCGCTCCTCGTCCTGCGGGTAGCCGTACCGTCCCCCCAGCCGTACGAAGCAGGCCGCGGTGACGACGCGTAGCTGCTCCAGTTCCGGTGCTCGGGTACGGCGTACGAAGCACACCACCTGCTCGTGCCCGCCCGGCCCGATCGGCTGCACCAGGCGTCCGCCCGGCCGAAGCTGCGCGACGAGGGGAGCGGGCACCTCCGGGAACGCGGCCGACACCAGCACCGCGTCGTACGGAGCGCGGTCCGGCACCCCGCCGCTTCCGTCGCCGACCCGCAACTCCACGTTCCGTACGCCCCGGCCCGCCAGGTGGGCGCGCGCCTGCGCGGCGATGTCCGGCCGCATCTCGATACTGACCACGTCGGCGGCCAGGCGGGCGAGCAGCGCGGTCTGGAAGCCGAGACCGGTGCCCACCTCGAGAACGTGCTCGCCGCCGCCCAGCTCAAGGCTCTCGATCATCATGGCGGACAGCGACGGCTGCGTGGTGACCTGCCCCTGCCCGATCGGAACGGGAGCGTCCCGGTAGGCGGCGGCGCCCTGCCCGGTCGGTACGAAGTCCGCCCGGGGCGTCGTCCGTACGGCGTCGAGCAGGCGTTCGTCCCTGATCCCGGCGGCTCGAAGGGCCCGTACGAGATCTTCGGGGGTGCGGGGCAGGGCGTTCACGGGCGGTCCCGTCGGGTGGGGGTCAGCCGAGGCGCGGTACCTCGGTGGCGAGGCGCGGGATCTCGATGGCGGGGCAGCGGTTCATGACCATCTCCAGGCCGGCGGCGCGGGTCCGCTCGTACGCGGCCTCGTCGGTCACGCCGAGCTGGAACCACACGGCCTTGGCGCCCTTGGCCACGGCCTCGTCGGCGACCGCGCCCGCGAGTTCGCTGTTCACGAAGACGTCCACGACGTCGACGTCGAAGGGGACGGCGGCGAGCGAGGGGTAGCCCTGTTCCCCGTGCACCGTCTCGGCCTTGGGGTGGACGGGGACGATCCGCTTGCCGTAGCGGCGCAGGACGTCCGCGACCCCGTAGGCCGCGCGCCGCTCGTTCGAGGAGAGGCCGACGATCGCCCAGGTGTCACCGAGGTCCTCGAGGATCTTCCGGACCGTCGCCGTCTCGCTGTGCATGGCTGTGCCTCCACGGGGTCGTGATGTCGCTGTTGAGGGAACGGCCGTCGGCTGCGTGCCATTCCCGTACCGCCGCCCAGCGGGCTTACATACCCCGCAGGGGTATGCTACGTTGCTCCGCACGAGATACCCCCAGGGGGTATGTATAAGGAGGGTGAAACCATGTCAGCCGTCAATCCCCGGCGCTGGTGGGCGCTTCTGGTGCTCGCCGCCGCCCAGTTCATGGTGATCATGGACACGTCCATCATCGGGGTGGCGCTCCCGGAGATGCAGAAGGATCTCGGCTTCTCGCAGGGCGAGTTGCAGTGGGTCTTCAACGCCTACGTCATCGCCTTCGGCGGGCTGCTGCTGCTCGGTGGCCGCCTGTCCGATCTGCTCGGCGCGCGCAAGGTCTTCACCACCGGCTGGGTGGTGCTGATCGCGGGTTCGGTCGTCGCGGCGGCGGCGCAGTCCGTGACCGTGGAGGTCGTCGGGCGTGCGGTGCAGGGGGTGGGCGGTGCGCTGATCGCGCCCTCGGCCATGACGCTGCTGATGATGCTCTTCGGGCACAACCCGAGGGAACTCGGCAAGGCCATGGCGCTCTACGGGGCGGCGGCTCCCGCGGGCGGCACGGCCGGTGTCTTCCTCGGCGGAGTGTTCACCGAGTGGCTGAGCTGGCCCTGGGTCTTCGTCATCTACGTGCCGATCGGCGTCGCCACCCTGGCGGCCACCGGACTGCTGCCCGCCGTCGCCGGACGCCGAGGCGGCGTGGATGTACTGGGGGCCGTCGCGGTCACCGCGGGCCTGGCGCTCGCCGTCTTCGCCGTCGTCCGTGCGCCGGAAGTCGGGTGGGACTCCACCGGCACGGTGCTCGAACTGATCGCCGCCGTCGCGCTCCTGGCGCTCTTCTTCGTGGTGCAGAAGGCGGTACGCGAACCGCTCATGCCGCTCGCCATCTGGCGTGTGCCGCGGCTGGGTTCGGCCAACCTGGCGATGACCCTGCTCGGCGCCGCGTGGATCCCGATGTGGTACTTCCTCAACCTGTACCTCCAACAGGTCCTGGGTTACGGGGCGTTCGAGTCGGGGGCCGCGCTGTTGCCGATGACCGTGCTACTGATGATCTTCATGACCGTCATCACGGCCCGGCTGATGGCGAAGCTCGGCGCCAAGCCGCTGATCGGCGGTGGTCTGCTGGTCCTGGCGGCCGGTCTGCTGTGGCTGTCGGCCGTCGAGCCGACGGGTACCTTCGTGGTCGACGTCCTGCCCGCCTCGCTGGTCGCGGCGCTCGGTATGTCGCTCGCGTACATCCCCACGATGATGACCGCGATGTCGGGCGCCCCGCAGGAGCAGGCGGGCCTGGCCTCGGGCATCGTCAACACCACCTACCAGGTGGGGTCGGCCCTGGGCCTCGCGGCGCTCACCGCGGTGGCGACGTCGCAGGGCGCGGGGCAACTGGGCAACCTGCCCGCCCTTACGGACGGCTTCAGTTCGGCCTTCGTCTGGGCGGCGATGATCGCGGCGACCGGTGGCCTGACCACCCTGCTCGCCATGCGCGGAGACAAGGCGACCGCCGCAGGACATACGGACCCCGCTTCGACGGAGCAGGCCGAACGGGCCAGCGTTTAGGCGCACTTGAGGGCGCACTGGTGACTGGTCCTGTCTGTCGGATCGGCCGTCCGGGGAACTCCCGGGCGGCCAATGCCGTGTTGAGGACGGAGTGGGTCGTCGCGGGGGCGACGCTCGGGGTCGGCCGACGAGGATCGGTGGAATCGGTCCGTCCATGCATGCGCACGAGTACCTTCGCCCGCATGGAGGGCTCACAGAACACTCACAACTCGTCCACGGCCCGCACTCGATACGTTCGACGCGTCACAACAGCCGTTGCGGGGGCGGCCGTTCTGGTGGCGCTGAGCTTCGGGGTCGCCCTCGCGTCCGGCTCGGACGACGACACCACCGCCCCGCCTTCTTCGGAGGAGACCGTCATGCCGTCGGCTGGGGACACCAACGGCGGTACCGATGGTGGAACCGGCGGTGGAACCGGTGGTGACGGCAGCAGTGGTCCGTCGCCCACGTCCGGCGGCGAAGACCCGACCGCCCCCGGCACTGAGCTACCGCCGTCCACGGAGTCACCGTCGTCGCCCAGTTCTCAGCCCGATCTGGCCGAGCTGAACCGGCGCATCACACAACTCGACAAGAAGGTCGATGAGTTGCCCACGAAGAAGGAACTCGCCGACGCCCTGCGCGCGTTCGCCGACGAACTCGACAAGTCCGAGTAGCCGTAGCGGTACGGGAGAACCGGTGGCGCGCTGCCTGCGGGAGAGGCCGCGCGCCACCGGTGACGGTCTTCGAGTTCGTTCACCGGCAGGCATGCGCAACCAGTGAGGGCGACGCCTCCGGGGCGACCAGGGTCGGTGACGCGGGCGGCCCGGGTCTGGGCGACGCAGGCGAGTGCGCCGCCGGTGAGGCCGATCGCGGTGGTGATGTCGAGGGGCGTGCCCTGGACGAGCCAGGCCGCGACCACGGCGACCGAGGGGATGAGGGCGAAGAGGATCGACGCTCCCCTGGCCCCCGTGCGGCGTACGCAGGCCGCGTAGCAGACCAGGGCGAGCGCGCTGGCGAGTACCAGCAGGAGGAGCAGTCCGACAGCGGGCGCCGGGTCGGAGAAGTGCTGCGGGGTGGTGAGGACGAGGGCGCCGGCCGCCGGGACGGAACCGGTGACACCGATGGCCGTGAACGCGAAGGGGTCCACCGCGCGCAGCTTCCGTTCCTGGAGGAGGGAGCCGGCGGAGAGGCCGCCCAGGGCGATGAGTACGGTGATCAGTCCCGGTCCCACCGCCGGGTCGGACAACAGCCGTGGCAGGCAGGCCGCGATCACGCCCACCGCACCGCAGGCGAGCGCGAGGAGTCCCCACCGGTTCTCCCGTCGACGCAGCAGGAGTCGGGCGAGGACAGCGGTGGCGACCGGGTTCATCGCGATCACCAGGGATGCGATGCCCGCGCTGACACCGTGCGCCATACCCCAGTACAGGCCCAGGAATTGGACCCCCTGCACCAGCACCCCGCCGACCGCGGCCCAGGCGAGCACCCGACCGCGCGGCAGCGGGATGCGCCGGACGGCCACGACGGCCCACATCAGCGCGGCGCTGAGGACGAAGCGCAGCAGGATCAGCAGGAACGGCGAGACATGGTCGAGAGTGAGCGCGCCGAGCGGGTAGCTGACGGCGTAGAGGAGGACGGTCACGGTCGGGAGAAGGCGTTGATTCACGTGCCGACTTCAGCAGCACTCCCCGGCCCCGGGCGTGACCGATCACGAATCGCGATCGATGCGCTGTGCAGGGGTCGGTCACCGGCCACAATGAGGCCGTGACAACCCTCGACATCACGTGCCTGCGCAGCCTGGTCACCGTGGCCTCCTTCGGCGGAGTACGCAAGGCCGCCGACGCCCTGCATCTGTCGCAGGCGGCCGTCAGTGGGCATCTGCGCCGCCTCGAAGGGCAGTTGGGCTTCCCCGTCGTGGCGCGCCAGGGCCGTAACATCGCCTTCACTTCGCGGGGCGAGGACGTACTGCGCGAGGCGTACCGGCTGCTCGGCGAGCATGACGACGCCCTGCGCCGACTGCTGGGCCCTGGTGCCGGGGACCTCGTGGTCGTCTCCACCGAGCATGCCACCGAGCCGCTGCTGCGCGCCGTCGGTCAGGTGCTCTCCCGGGACCACCCGGACCGGCCTGTGCGGTTCCGGTTCCATCGCAGCGCGCGCGTACGGGAGTTCGTACACGATCACTCGGCGGACGTCGCTCTGGGGATCGGCGACCTCGGTCACGGCACACGCCATATCGCCGACCTTCCGCTGGCCTGGGCGGGCCCGGCAGACCGGGCGCCGGAGCCGGACAAGATCGTCGCCTTCACCGCCCCCTGCGCCATCAGGGAACGGATCCTCGCCTCCGAAGCCGCGGCGGGCAGACCCCCGGCCCGCGAGTGCGTCGACCTCCTCAGCCTCCTCGCCGCGGTCAGAACCACCGGCGGAATCACGGCACTTCCCTTGACCCGGGATCAGGAGCAGGGCCTGCGCAGGCTCGACACGCTTCCGCCCCTGCCCGCGATCCCCTTGAGCCTGGTCACCAGCGACCGGCTCGCCACCAGGACCCGGGAGGACATCGCCTCGGTGCTCTACGAGACGCGGCGTACCTACTGGTAAGGCCGCCCTGGTCGCCGTTCCGCCGTGAGAACATCCGTCCATGGGCGAAGACTTGGAAGTGAGTGCTCTGGCGATCAACGTCACGATCCCGCAGGCGCTCCGCTGGACGGACACCCGGCGCGGTGAAGCGTTCACGCTGACCACACTCAACGTCAGGCTTCTCCCTGACGGTCACCTCGCCGTGAAGGCCTACGGCCGACCGGTCGCTGGTGGCCGAGGCGCATACGTCTCGTTCCCTGTCCCCGACAAGCCCGAACTGGCAGCCCTGGTTGCCGAAGCGGCCAGCCGTGCGGGGGAGTTGTGGGCCGCCCATCGTGGCGTCGGCTGAGCTTGACGACGGTGACGCGCCGAGCCACCCCTCGTCGGTCACGCGGTCCGCGCGGCGCGGTTGAGCAGCGCCGCACACCATCGGAAGTGGCCGTCGCTGCTTGTGTCAGCCGCTGTAAGACGGCCAGTCCAGTACGGTCAGTTCGGGCCACTGTTGCTGCCAGCGTGCCGTCTTGCTCTCGTAGACCTCTCGTGGGGCGAGCGTCGGGTTGGGACGTACGACGAGGTTGAAGATGTCCGAGAGGCCGTGCGGTGCGTAGACGCGCCAACGGCCCCCGGGCTCCAGGCGTACCCCGAGGCAACACGTGGTCGCGGCGAAGCGGTCGATGGCTGCCTCGGTGGAGGTGTGCGGGGCGCAGGGGACGCCGAACTTCTGCTTGTACCAGAGGTGTACGCGGGCCTCGTTGCGGATCTCGACCTTGGCGGGCAGGTCAGCGAAGACCTCCTTGCCCGCACGGATCACGGTGTCCTCCGCTTCCCAGGACAGGTCGCCGTCGTCGAAGTAGAAGACGTCGTAGTCCTTGATCCCGCTCGTGGGAGGGCGGTCGGTGACCACGTTCCAGACGGTCTGGAACAGGCATCCCGCTGTCACGTACCAGCCGGGCAACGCCAACGACGCGGTGCGGTCCAGTACTTCCAGCAGTACGTCGTTGCGGGAGAGCACCGACTTGAGGGCGACGAGTTGTTCGTCCAGGGCGAGGTGACCGGTCATTGCCTATGACTACCACGCTGTGGGCGTCACCAGCCTTGCCTTCAGGGGGAGTTGAGGAGGGGACCTGCGGCTGGAACGGCGCACCTTCCTGTGACTTCGTACTGGTTCGACGTGGTCACGTCGCGGCTTCTGGTCAGACTGCGATCGGAAGCTCCTCGACCCAGCATTCGACCGACTTCGCCGTGATCACGGCCTGCGCCTCCTCCGCTTCCGCTCTGGTCAGGAAGGCGCCGACTCCCTTGACTTCGGGCCCCGTAGGGTGGATCACCCGCATCATGACGACGTAGACGTAGCCGTGACGCTTCCGACGCTTCGTGGCGTTCTCTTCGTCCGTCAGCGCGTCGGTGAGTTCCTGGGGCAAGGCCAAGTCGAGGCCGTGGTCGGGGCCGTCGAGAGGTCGGTGGGGCCAGATCGCCGAATCGGGGTGGAAGTCGGTGAAGAAGCTCGGGCGCGTCCGGTCGAGTATCCCCTCCGCCCAGCCGACGGCCATGGCGACCACGTAGTCGGACTCGCCCTGGCTCTCAAGGACGAAGACGTGATCTTCTTTGCCGAAGAACACGCTGGTGTACTCGGCTTTGACCCGTGCGCTCTCGGCCTCGGTCGCGCATCTGATCGCCAAGCCTCGGTAGGCGTCACGGATCTTCACGACGATGGCGGGCTTGAACAGCAGGTCGATCGTCGTCTCGGGTTCGTCAGGAGTGTCGGGTAGGCCGACGCTCCGGATCAGGAGACGGCCGTGGCTGTTCGAGTAGGCCAAGAGGTGGAAGCTGCGCTCGCTCCTGAAGACCTCGTTGCCAGGGGCGAGTTGGTGACTGCGGCAGTTGAGCCACGTGCTGTCGGTCATGGGCTCACGATCTCTGTCCTGCCCGAGTCGGTCAATGCGAGTGGGGTGGCTGAGGGAGCTGGTTTCGCTCTCTCCTCCTGCCCGGCCTGTGAGTGAAACAGGCTGCGGGGCCGGGCGGTTGGTCCGCTCGGCCCCGCAGCATGCGGTCGTCAGGTGCGTACGAGGCGTGCGATCGCTTTCGAAGCCTCGCTCACCTTGGTTCTGGCCTGTTCACCGCCCTCGACGATGGCCTCCGTGACGCAGCAGGCGAGGTGTTCGTCCAGGAGAGCCACTGCGCAGGACTGCAGCGCGGCGTTGGTGGCGGCGACCTGGGTGAGGATCTCGATGCAGTAGCTCTCCTCGTCCACCATCCGCTGGAGGCCCCGCACCTGGCCCTCGATCCTGCGCAGTCGACGGATGATGTCGTCCCGTTGAGTTCGGTGCCCGGTCATGTGGCCCCTCCTCATCGGGGACGGTGATCATCGGGGGGCGGTGACCTCGCCGGTCAGGCGGCCACGCGGCCCGCGAAGTCGTAACCGGCCTCGTCGACCGTCTTCTCGATCAGCGCGTCGAGTGCGTCGTCGGGCGCGGTCGCGGTGGTCACGGTGACCAGGCCGGTGCCGATCTCGACGTCGACCGCGCTGATCGCGTCCAGGCCACCCACGGCCTTGGCGACGACGCCCTGGCAGTGGGCGCTGCCGACGCCGTCGACCTTGTACGTGGTCTTCGTCTCCGCCTTGGTGTGGCAGCTTCCGTCGGGGGTGCAGCAGTCAGCCATGGGTCTTCCCTTTCGCTTCACCTTATACCCCTGGGGGGTATTGCTGTCGGTGGTTCATGTATACCCCCTCCCCGTATCTGGTGCAAGTCTGTTGCGGCAAGGGCTTCGGGGTTGACTTCATACCCCCTGGGGGTATGTTGATGTGCATCGGCCGCCCGCCGGGCGGCATGAACGGAGGAGTGAGCCATGAACACCGGACTCAAGGTCACCGTCTTCGCCGCCGCGCTGGCCGCGACGTTCGGAGCCACCTACGGTGTGGGCAATGCGGTCGGATCGGTCTCGCCCAAGGCGAAGGGCGACGCTCACGGAGCCCACGCCCACGCTCAGGGGCAGAGTCACACCGACGGCCACGCCTCCGGCGGCGGGCACGAGCAGCACGGGGCGGCGGCGCTCCCCGGAGGCCTCCAGGTCTCCCAGGGCGGGTACACGCTCGACCTGAAGAGCCCGCGCCTCGTGTCCGGCAAGGTGGACGAGGTGCGCTTCGCCATCGTCCGGGACGCGACCGGGCGCGCGGTCACCGAGTTCGAGCGCGAGCACGGCAAGGAACTGCATCTGATCGTGGCCTCGCGCGACCTGACCGTCTATCGCCATCTGCACCCCACGCGGGCCGCCGACGGCACCTGGTCCACCCCGGTGGAGCTGCCCGAGGCGGGCGCGTACCGCGTCTTCGCCGACTTCAAGCCCAAGGGCGGCGAAGGGCTCACCCTCGGCGCCGACCTCGCCGCGCCCGGTACGTACCGGCCCGCGGCGCTTCCGACGGACCACGGCACCGCCGAGGTCGACGGCTACGAGGTGACGCTCGACGGGGCCCTTGCCCCCGGTGCGTCCGGTGAGCTGAAGCTGACCGTGAGCCGGGACGGCAAGCCGGTGCGGGACCTCCAGCCCTACCTCGGCGCCTACGGCCACCTCGTCGCCCTGCGCGCGGGTGACCTCGCGTACCTGCACGTCCACCCGCACGGCGAGCCCGGGGACGGCGAGACGAAGCCGGGCCCGGAGGTCGCCTTCATGGCCACGGCCCCGAGCAGCGGCACGTACCGCCTCTTCCTCGACTTCAAGCACGAGGGCAAGGTCCACACCGCCGCCTTCACCGTGCACGCGGGCCACGCCGGACACTGAACCCGTACGCGCGCCCCGGTCGGCCTCGACGGTCGGCCGGGGCGCGTCTGTCCGGAACCGGTCCCACCTCCCCGCGCCGAAGCCGCCTCCCGCCTACGCTCGCCTCGTGCTCCGTATCACCGACGCCCGAAGCGGCGAGCCCGTCGACATCCGCCCGGGGCTGACCCGTGTCCACGCGCACGCGGTCGGCGCCGACACCTCGGCCCTGCGCGTGCTGCTGGTGGCCGACGTCCTGGCGCGAGCCCTGGAACTCGGGAGCACGCCCGTCATGACGGTCGCCGAGGTGCCCGCCGAACTCCGGGCGCGCGCCGACGACCTCGGCATCCGGCGCGCCGAACCGGACGCGCCCGGTGTCGGACGGGCCCTGCACGTGATCGGGGAACAGGGCGCCGCCCCCGAGGGCGTCTGCGTCGAGGTCGCCCCGGCGACCGGACCCGCCGACACCACCGCCGCCTCCTCGGTCGTCCGCCTCGCCCTCCTCACCCGCCCGCGCTGCGAGCCCGTCGACCTCGGCCCGGCCGCCCTGACCGACGCGCGGGACACGCTGGGGCGCTGGCGCAAGGCCGTCGCGGTCTGGGCGACGCGGCCCTCCAGGCCCGTACCCGACCCCGTACGCAACGAGCTGCGGGCCGCCTGGGAGAACGATCTCGATGTGCCCGCCGTCCTGGAGGCGCTGCGGCGTGTCGAGCGCGCCGACGACATGCCCGACGGGGCGCGCTTCGAGACGTACGCCTACGCCGACCGGCTGCTCGGCCTCGACCTCGCCCGGGAGATCGGGGCCCCGGCGTGAGCGGCCGGGCCGCGGCGGGCTCGCCGCGCAGACTCGTCGTGCTGCGGCACGCCAAGTCCGCCTGGCCCGACGGCGTGGACGACCACGAACGGCCGCTCGCGCCGCGGGGCCGCCGGGACGCCCCGGCCGCGGGGCGCGCGCTCGCCGAGGCCGGCTGCCTGCCCGACCTCGTCCTGTGTTCCACCGCCGTCCGCGCCCGGCAGACCTGGGAGCTGGTCGCGGCCCAGTGGGACACCCCGCCGCCGCCCGTACGGCTGGAGCCGCAGTTGTACGCCGCCGACGTACCCGATCTGCTGCAGGCCGCGCGCGCGGTGCCCGCCCAGGTGGGGACGCTGCTGGTGATCGGGCACAACCCGGGTCTCGAGGAACTGGTCCTCACGCTCGCCGGGCGCGCCGTCGGCGATGCCCTGCGCCGGGTCCGTACCAAGTTCCCCACCTCGGCGATCGCCGTCCTCGCCTGGCAGGGCGGCGGCTGGGACTCCCTCGCGCCCGGCGCGGCCCGGCTGACCGAGGTCATCGTGCCGAGGGGCGGCAAGGGGTAGCCGGGAGGGGTGGCCGGGGGTCGGCCTGCGGGGCCGGTGCGGCGAGCGCATACGCTGGCGTGATGCAGGACGAGTACCGCACAGTCGCCCGCGCGGGCGTGCACGAGACCGAGATCAACCGTTCCCGTTTCCTGTGCGCCCTCGCCCCGGCCGCCACCGAGCAGGAGGCGCAGGACTTCATCGCCGGTGTCCGCAAGGAGCACGCCGACGCCACGCACAACTGCTACGCCTATGTCGTCGGCGCCGACGCCGCGATCCAGAAGGCGAGCGACGACGGCGAGCCGGGCGGCACCGCGGGTGTCCCCATGCTGCAGATGCTGCTGCGCCGTGACATGCGCTACGTCGTCGCCGTCGTCACCCGCTACTACGGTGGCGTGAAGCTGGGCGCGGGCGGGCTCATCAGGGCGTACGGGGGCGTGGTGGGCGAGGCCCTGGACGCGCTCGGCACGCTCACCCGCCGCCGCTTCCGGCTCGCCACGGTCACGGTCGACCACCAGCGCGCGGGCAAGGTGCAGAACGGCCTGCGCGCGACCGGTCGCGAGGTGCGGGACGTGCGCTACGGGGAGCACGTCACCATCGAGATCGGGCTGCCGGACGCCGACGTGGAGGCCTTCCGGGCATGGCTCGCCGACGCCACCGCGGGCACGGCCGGGTTCGAGCTGGGCGGAGAGGCGTACGGGGACGCGTGAAGTGCGGACGAAGGGTGCAAGTCGGACAGTTCGGGCAATTGCCGTGATGCGCGGTCGAATTGGGGCGGCGCGCTGAGGTTCGTGGGGGAGCGGGTCCGGCACGCGTTAGCGTGGTGAGCGTCGACAGCGAGCCCGTGGTGGCTCCTGGCGGTTCCATAGACGGTGCAGGAGGGGGACACGTGCGGGTCGGAGCGGATTCTTGAGAGTGCTGCACACCTCCGACTGGCATCTGGGCCGGTCGTTCCACCGGGTGAACATGCTCGGCGCACAGGCCGACTTCATCGACCATCTCGTCACCACCGTGCGCGAGCGCGAGGTGGACGCGGTGGTCGTCTCGGGAGACGTCTACGACCGCGCGGTGCCCCCGCTGGCCGCGGTCGAGCTGTTCGACACCGCCCTGCACCGCCTCGCCGATCTCGACGTGCCCACGGTGATGATCTCCGGGAACCACGACTCGGCGCGCCGGCTGGGCGTCGGCGCGGGGCTCATCGGCCGCGCGGGCATCCATCTGCGGACGGACGCCGCGGCCTGCGGAACCCCGGTCGTGCTCGCCGACCCGCACGGCGAGGTGGCCTTCTACGGTCTGCCCTATCTCGAACCCGCCCTGGTGAAGGGCCAGTTCGGCGTCGAGCGGGCAGGCCATGAGACGGTGCTCGCGGCGGCCATGGAGCGCGTCCGCGCCGATCTCGCCGCACGCGCCCCGGGCACCCGCTCCGTCGTCCTCGCCCACGCCTTCGTCACCGGAGGCGAACCCAGCGACAGCGAGCGGGACATCGCGGTCGGCGGGGTCGCCGCGGTACCGGCCGGGGTCTTCGACGGCGTGGACTACGTGGCGCTGGGCCATCTGCACGGCAGCCAGACGATCACCGACCGCGTCCGCTACTCGGGCTCCCCGCTGCCGTACTCCTTCTCGGAGGCGAACCACCGCAAGAGCATGTGGCTCGTCGACCTGGGCGCCGACGGCACAGTCGGGGCCGAGCGCGTCGACTGCCCCGTACCGCGCCCCCTCGCCCGGATCCGCGGACGCCTGGACGACCTGCTCGCGGACCCCGAGCTGGAGCGCCACCAGGAGGCCTGGGTGGAGGCCACGCTCACCGACCCGGTGCGCCCCGCCGAGCCCATGGCCCGGCTGACCGAGCGCTTCCCGCACACCCTCAGCCTGGTCTTCGACCCCGAGCGGGCCCCCGAGGACCCCGGCCTGTCCTACGCACGGCGCCTCGCGGGCCGCTCCGACCAGCAGATCGCGGAGGACTTCGTGGCCCATGTGCGCGCCGCGGGCCCCGACCCGAGCGAACAGGCCGTCCTGCGGGCGGCGTTCGACGCCGTGCGCGTCGAGGGGGAGGCGCTGTGAGACCGCACCGTGCCGCACTGTGCCGACGAGGAGGCGCTGTGAGACCGCACCGTGCCGCACCGTGCCGACGAGGAGGCCTGGTGAGGCCGCACCGTGCCGAGGAGGAGACCCCGTGAGGCTGCACCGGCTCGACCTCACCGCCTTCGGCCCCTTCGGCGGCACCCAGCGCGTAGACTTCGACGACCTGTCCGCCGCCGGACTGTTCCTGCTGCACGGACCGACCGGCGCGGGCAAGACCTCCGTCCTCGACGCCGTGTGCTACGCGCTGTACGGGGCCGTGCCCGGCGCCCGGCAGAGCGGCCAGGGGCAGAGTCTGCGCAGCGACCACGCGGCCCCGGGGACGAGGACCGAGGTCCGGCTGGAGTTCACCGTCGCCGGACGCCGACTGGAGATCACCCGCCAACCGCCGTGGGAACGCCCGAAGAAGCGCGGCACCGGCATCACGACCGACAAGGCGCAGAGCCTGCTGCGCGAGTACGACGCCAAGGCCGACGCCTGGAAGGATCTCAGCCGCTCCCACCAGGAGATCGGTGAGGAGATCACCCAGCTTCTCGGTATGAGCCGCGAACAGTTCTGCCAGGTCGTGCTGTTGCCCCAGGGCGACTTCGCCCGCTTCCTGCGCGCGGACGCCGAGGCCCGCGGCAAGCTGCTGGGCCGCCTCTTCGACACCCGGCGCTTCGCCGACGTGGAGAAGCACCTCGCCGAGCGGCGCCGGTCGGCGGAGGCCGATGTGCGCGACGGGGACACCGCGTTGCTCGCCGACGCCCACCGGATGCAGCAGGCGGCCGGGGATTCCCTGCCGCTGCCCGATCTGGGGCCCGGCGAGCCCGGACTCGCGGACGCGGTCCTGGCCTGGGCCGCCGTCGCGCGCGGTGACGCCCGTGAACGGCTCACCATCGCGCACTGCGCGCGTACGGCCGCCGAGTCGGCGCGCGCCGCCACCGAGCGCGCCCTGGACGACGTACGCGAGACGGCGCGGCTGCAGCGTCGACACGCCGAAGCCCGGGAGCGGGCCGCGCGGTTGGAGGAGCGGGCCGACGCCCACCGCGAGGCGCGGGCGCGGATGGAGCGTGCCCGCAAGGCCGAGGCCGTGGCGCCCGCCCTGGACCTGCGCGAGGCCGCAGAAGCCGAGCAACGGCGGGCCGCCGCCGGGGAAGCACGCGCGCGTGCCCGGCTTCCGGAGACCTTCGCGGACGCCGGGGCGAGTGGCCTCGCCGCCGCCGCGCGCCGGGCCGCCGAGGAGCTGGGCGGGCTGGAGTCGGCCCGCCGCGCCGAGCGACGCCTGGCCGAACTCACCGCCGAGCGCGCCGACTTGGACCGGGAGGAGCGCGCCGACGAGGCGGTCCTTCAGGACGCGGCCGACTGGCTCGCCGAGTGGGAGCAGACCCGTACGGACCTCCAGGCCCGTATCGACTCCGCACAGGAGGCCGCCACCCGCGCCGAACACCTCGCCGCGCAGCGCGAGAGCGCGCGGCAGCGGCTCGCGGCGGCCCGCCGACGCGACCGGCTCGCCGAGGACACCGACGCGGCCGAGGCCCGCGTCCTCGCCTCGCGCGAACGCGCGTTGACGGCCCACGAACACTGGCTCGACCTCAAGGAGCAGCGACTCAAGGGCATCGCGGCCGAACTCGCCGCCGGACTCACCGACGGCGCACCCTGTGCCGTCTGCGGCGCCACCGAACACCCCGCCCCCGCACGGAAGCTCGCCGGACACGTCGACCGGGAGGCGGAGGAGCGCGCGCTCGCCGCCCATCGCGACGCGGAGCAACGGCGCGCCGAGGATGAGCGGCGCCTCGCCGACGTACGCGAGACACTGGCCGCCGCCACCGCCGAGGCCGGTGCCGCGCCGACCGAGCAACTGGCCGAGCAGGCCGAGGAGTTGGAGCAGTCCTACGGCTCGGCGCGGGAAGGTGCCGCACAACTGCACGCCGCGCAGGAGGAGTTGCGTCGCGCCGAGCAGGAGCGAGAGCGGCGTACCGCGGCCCGGCAGGACGCCGCGCTCCGGACGGCGGCCCGTGCCTCCCGACGCGACGCGCTCGATGACGAACGGGCCGCGCTGGAAGAGGAGTTGAGCCGGGCCCGGGGCGATGTCGGCAGCGTCGCCGAGCGCGCGGCCCGCCTTGAGGAGCAGGCCGCCCTGCTGACCGAGGCGGCCGACGCCGTGCGCGTGGCCGAGGACAGCGCGCACCGCCTCAAGGACGCCGACGCGCGACTCGCCGACGCGGCCTACCGCGCCGGGTTCGACACGCCGTACGACGCGGCTGCCGCCCTCCTCGACGACCAGGCCCACCGCGACCTGCAACACCGGCTGGACGCCTGGCAGCAGGAGGAGGCCGCCGTACGCGCGATCCTCGCCGAGGCCGACACCACGGCCGCCGCCCAGCAGCCGCCCGCCGACCTCCAGGGCGCCGAGCACACCGCGAAGGCCGCGGCCCGCAGGCTCCAGGAGGCGGTGTCCGCCCACGACGCGGCGGTCCGCCGCTGCGCCGAACTCGACCGGCTCTCCGCTCGCGTGACCGCCTCCGTACGGCGCCTGGCGCCGCTGCGCGAGGAGTACGACCGGGTGGCCCGGCTCGCGTCCCTGACGGCCGGTACCTCCGCGGACAACGAGCGCAGGATGCGCCTGGAGTCGTACGTGCTCGCCGCCCGCCTGGAGCAGGTGGCCGCCGCCGCGACCGTACGACTGCGGCGCATGTCCTCGGGCCGCTACACCCTCGTCCACTCCGACGACCGCTCCGGACGGGGCCGCAGCGGCCTCGGGCTGCATGTGGTCGACGCCTGGACCGGGCGGGAACGCGACACGGCGACGCTCTCCGGCGGCGAGACGTTCTTCGCCTCCCTCGCGCTCGCCCTCGGCCTCGCGGACGTCGTCACCGAGGAGGCCGGTGGGGTCCGTCTCGACACGCTGTTCATCGACGAGGGCTTCGGCAGCCTGGACGAGCAGAGCCTGGACGACGTGCTCGACGTGCTCGACTCCCTGCGCGAGCGGGACCGCAGCGTGGGCATCGTCAGCCATGTCGCGGACCTGCGGCGGCGCGTCCACGCCCAACTGGAGGTCGTCAAGGGGCGGACGGGATCGGTGCTGCGGCAACGAGCGCTCGGCTGACGGCCGTTCGGCGAGGTGAAGTGGGGTGAGGTGAGGTTCGGTGAGACGAGGCGTACGGCGCCGACGGCCGGACCCCGGCATGAACCGGGACTGGGACTGGGACCGGGATCGGGACTGGGTCCGGCCGTCGGCGCGTGCGGTCAGAGCCGGGACAGCTCGTCCACCAGGTCGTCCAGACCGAGCGGGCCCTGCGAGAGCGCCGCCATGTGCCAGGCTTTCGCGTCGAACGCGTCGCCATGGCGCTTGCGCGCGTTCTCACGGCCCCGCAGCCAGGCGCGTTCGCCGAGCTTGTAGCCGATCGCCTGACCGGCCATCGAGAGGTAGCGCGTCAGCTCGCTCTCCACGAAGTCCGCCGGACGGCTGCTGTGGGCGCCGAAGAACTCCTGCGCCAGCTCCGGCGTCCAGCGCTCGCCCGGGTGGAACGGCGAGTCCGCCGGGATCTCCAGCTCCAGATGCATACCGATGTCGATGATGACGCGCACCGCCCGCATCATCTGCGCGTCCAGATAGCCGAGCCGCCGCTCCGGGTCCGTAAGGAAGCCCAGCTCGTCCATGAGGCGCTCCGCGTACAGCGCCCAGCCCTCGGCGTTGGCGCTGACCATGCCCACCGTCGCCTGGTAGCGCGAGAGGTCCTCGGCCACGTGCGTCCACTGCGCGAGCTGGAGATGGTGCCCGGGAACACCCTCGTGATACCAGGTCGAGACCAGGTCGTAGACCGGGAACCGGGTCTGCCCCATGGTGGGCAGCCAGGTCCGGCCCGGACGGGAGAAGTCGGCGGACGGGCCCGTGTAGTAGGGGGCCGCAGCGCTGCCGGGCGGCGCGATGCGCGACTCCACCTTGCGGACCCGCTCGGCGAGTTCGAAGTGGGTGCCGTCGAGCGCGTCGATCGCCTCGTCCATCAGGCCCTGCAGCCAGGCGCGGGTCTCGTCCACGCCCTCGATGTGCGTGCCGTGCTCGTCGAGATGCGCGAGCGCCACCCAGGGGGTCTCGGCGCCGGGAAGGACCTTCTCGGCCTCCGCCTTCATCTCGCCGAGGAGGCGGTGGTACTCGGACCAGCCGTACGCGTACGCCTCGTTCAGGTCCAGGCTCGTCCCGTTGAAGTAGCGCACCCAGCGGGCGTAGCGCTCCCGGCCGACGATGTCCGGCGCGCCCTCGACCGCGGGCGCGTACACCGCGCGCATCCAGTCCCGCAGGTCGACGACGGCGGCGGTCGCCGCGCGGGCGGCCTCGTCCAGCTCCGCCCGCAGCGCGTCGGGGCCCTGGGCGGCGAAGTCCTCGAACCAGCCGTGCCCTTGGCCGTCCATGTCCGACCACTCGGTGAGCTGCTCGACGAAGGTCGCGGTCGCGCGCGGCCCGCCGTACAGCTTGCGCTCCAGACCGAGCGCGAGGGACTCGCGGTAGCCGCGCAGCGCGGCCGGTACGGCGCGCAGCCGCTCGGCGACCGCCGACCAGTCCTCCTCCGTCTCGGTGGGGGTCAGGGTGAAGACCGATCGCACGGAGTGGACGGGGGAGTGCAGATTGCTCACCGTCCTGAGGCCCTCTTCGGCCTCGTGCACGGCGAGTTCGGCGGTGAGCCGCTCACGCAGCAGGCGTGCGCAGCGGCGCTCGATGTCGCTGTCCGCGCCGGGACGGCGCTCCGCCTCGTCCAGCCGCGCGAGGGTCTCCCGCGCCAGCTCGGCGAGCGCCTCCTGGCCCGCGGGCGAGGTGTCGGGCAGCTTGCTCGAACTCTCCTTCACACCGAGGTAGGTACCGGTGACGGGGTCGAGGGCGACGAGAGCGTCGACGTACGCGTCGGCGACCTGCCGGGGCAGGGGGCTGTTGATGGTGTCTGACATACCGACCATCCTCATACGGAACCGGGCCTCCGTCACGGGGATTCGGCGCCCGGTGACCGAACAGGCCCGGTGCTACGCCCCGGCGGCGCGGGTCGGCACGGTCTGTCCGGGCGGCAGCAGGGGACCGCAGTCCCACTGCTGGAAGATCAACCGGGTCTCCACGCGCGCCACTTCGCGCCGGGCCGTGAACTCGTCGAGGACCAGGCGTTGGAGGTCCGCCATGTCCGCCACCGTGACATGGACGAGGTAGTCGTCGGGTCCGGTCAGATGGAAGACCGTACGGGACTCGGGCAGCGCCCGGATCCGCTCCACGAACGGGCCCACCAACTCCCTTCGGTGCGGCCGGACCTGGACCGACAGCAGCGCCTGCAGACCGCGCCCGAGCTTCGCCGGGTCGAGCCGCAACTGATGGCCGAGAATCACTCCTGAGCGGCGCAGCCTGGTCACGCGGTCCAGACAGGTCGAGGGCGCGACCCCGACCTGCGCGGCGAGATCGCGATAGGTCGTCCGTGCGTCGTTCTGCAACAGCCGCAGCAGATGGAGATCCACCGGGTCCAGTTGGACGGATTCGGACATGCGCCGAACGTAACACGGGGATCGGCGCCATGACCCCGTCCGGTGTTCAGGCTGCGATCCATGGATTCCCGCACGCATGACGCGTATGCAGCGCAGGACGGACACGCCGCCGGGGGCCGCCCGGCCGGCCGGGCGTTCGCCACCGAGGCCGTGCACGCCGGCCGCGAGGACCTCGCCGAACTGGGGCTGCACGCCCCACCGTTGGACCTCTCCACGACCTACCCCAGCCGCGACAGCCGCGCCGAGGCCGCCCGGCTCGACGCCTTCGCGGCCGACGGCGCGGAGCTGACCGGGCCGCCCGTCTACGGCCGGATCGGCAACCCGACCGTCGCCCGCTTCGAGACGGCGCTGGCCCGGCTCGAAGGCACCGAGGCCGCGGTCGCGTTCGCCAGCGGCATGGCCGCGCTCAGCGCCGTGCTGCTGCTCCGCAACTCGCTAGGGCTGCGTCATGTCGTCGCCGTACGACCGCTGTACGGGTGCAGTGACCATCTGCTGACCGCCGGGCTGCTGGGCTCCGAGGTGACCTGGACCGACCCGGCGGGCATCACGGACGCGCTGCGGCCCGACACCGGACTCGTCATGGTCGAGTCCCCGGCCAACCCGACACTCGCGGAGATCGACCTGCGCGCGATCGCCCACTCCTGCGGATCGGTGCCGCTGCTGGTGGACAACACCTTCGCGACCCCGGTGCTGCAACGGCCTGCCGAGCTGGGGGCGCGCCTGGTGCTGCACAGCGCCACGAAGTACCTGGGTGGGCACGGCGACGTGATGGGCGGCGTCGTGGCCTGCGACGAGGAACTGGCGCGCGGGCTGCGCCAAGTGCGCTTCGCGACGGGCGGGTTGCTTCATCCGCTCGCCGGATACCTGCTGCTGCGCGGCCTGTCGACGCTGCCGGTACGGGTCCGGGCCGCGTCCGCGACCGCCGCCGAACTCGCCCGCCGCCTCGCCGACGACCCGCGCGTCGCCCGCGTCCACTACCCGCGGATCGGGGGCGCGATGATCGCCTTCGAGGTGCACGGCGACCCGCACGCGGTGATCGGCGGGGTCCGGCTGATCACCCCCGCGGTGAGCCTCGGCAGCGTCGACACGCTCATCCAGCACCCGGCCTCCATCAGCCACCGCATCGTCGACGCGGACGACCGCAGGGGCGCCGGCGTCAGCGACCGGCTGCTGCGCCTGTCGGTGGGCCTGGAGGACGTCGAGGACCTGTGGGCCGATCTGCGGGGGGCGTTGGGCGCCGAGCAGGCCGACAACCGTCCGGCCGAGCAGACCGCGGACCGCCCGGCCAAGGAGGTCGCGGGAAGCCAGTGACCGCGCGCGGACTCGGCGGAGCGCCGCGCACCGGGGGATGACTCCGGTGCGCGGCATGCCGTTCGAGCGTACGCGAGCGGGTGGTCTCCCACGGAATCGGAACGATCAATTCCGGCCGACTTCCGTCAGGCTTCGGCCATCCCAAGGCTTCTATGTCACAAGGGAGTTACCGCTAGCGGGCGCGTCACGCGCGCGTGACAGCCGCCAACGCCCGTACACCCTCGCGGATCCGGGAAGGCGACAGATGCGCGTACCCGAGCACCAGCCGCACCGCCTCGTCGGCCACCGTGCCGTACGCCCCGAGCGGACGCACCGCCACCCGGTCCGCCGCCTGTTCCAGGAACCGGTCCCGCGGTCCGTACCGGTCGGGCAGCCGGGCGATGACATGCAGCCCGGCCGCGATCCCGGACACCTCGGTGCCGGGGAAGTGCTCCGCCAGGGCGGCCACCAAGGTGTCGCGGCGCTCCCGGTAGGCGCGTTGACAGCGGCGCAGGTGCCGGTCGTAGTCGCCGCGCTCCACGAACCGGGCCAGCAGCGCCTGGTCGAGGACCGGATGCCCGAGGTCCATGGTCCGTTTGCGTTCGGCGACCTCCTCGGCGAACGCCTCCGGTACGAGCAGCCAGCCGAGCCGCAGCCCCGGCGCGAGCGACTTGCTGACCGAGCCCGTGTACGCGACACGCTCCGGATCGAGTCCCTGCAGCGCGCCCACGGGGGCACGGTCGTACCGGAAGTCCCCGTCGTAGTCGTCCTCGATGACGAGCCCGTCGACGGAGCGGGCCCAGTGCAGCAGTTCGGCGCGCCGACGCGCGGAATACGCGATCCCGGAGGGGAACTGGTGGGCGGGCGTGGTGACAACGGCCCGGACCCGCGACGCGTCCAGGGGCCCGACGGCCAGTCCGTCCTCGTCCAGGGGCAACGGCACGGCGCTGATGCCGAGGGACGCGTACAGGCCACCGTGCTCGGGGCTGCCCGGGTCCTCCACACCCACGGCGCGCACCCCGCGCGCGTGCAGCACACCGCCCAGCAGCGTGATCGCCTGCGCCACCCCGGAGACGACCACGATCCGCTCGGGGTCGGCGACCACGCCGCGGCGCCGCGCGAGCAGCCCCGCGAGCGCGACGCGCAGCCGGGGCAGCCCGCGAGGGTCCGGGTATCCCAGCGAGTGGTGCGGGAGTTCGGCCAGCACCGCGCGGTGGGCCGCCGCCCAGGCCGCCCGCGGGAACAGCGACAGATCCGGGGCGCCCGGCAGGAAGCCCGCGTGGGCCGCGGGGGAGGGGCGCGGGGCGAGGTCGTGGGCGCGGGGGTGCGCCGCCCGCACGGCACCGCTCACCCAGGTCCCCGCGCCCCGGTCGGCACGCAGATACCCCTCGGCGGTCAACTGCTCGTACGCCTCCGTCACCAGCCCCCTCGACACACCGAGATCGGCGGCGAGTTCACGGCTCGACGGCAGCCGTGTGCCCGCGGCCAGCCGCCCCGAGCGGACCGCCTCCCGCAGCGCCTCCCGCAAGGTGCGGCCCCGCGCGCGTGCCGGTGCGCGGGCCGCCGGAAGCAGCAGTTCCCAGGCGGCGGCCCAGGGCGCCGACCCGTCCGGCGCGGAGGGTGCCCGACCGGGCGCCGTTCCCGAAGTGGTCCCCGATGGCGTCATGGAAGTGGACCTTAAACCGGACCGCCGCCCTGCCTAGCGTCGCCCGTATGAACGTCACCACCGCGCGCGGAGCCCTGCTCGCCGCGCTCGCCTGCGTCCTCGTCGGAGGATCCTTCACCGCCAACAGCGTCCTCGGCCACTACCCCTGGGCGGGCGGCCAGTTCCTTCGCTACGCCCTGGCCTGCCTGCTGCTCCTGCCTCTGGTCGGCCGCGGCGGTGCGGCGGCGCTGCGCGGCCTCGGACCCCGCGCGTGGGGGCGCCTCGCCCTGCTCGCCGCGGTCGGGATGGTGGGCTTCAACCTGTCGGTGATCGCCGCCGAACGCTCCGCCGAACCGGCCGTGCCGGGCGTCTTCGTGGGGTGCGCTCCGGTGGTGGTCGCCGTCCTCGTGCCGCTGCTGGCGGGGCGGCGTCCCGCGCGGCAGGTGCTGGGCGGGGCATTGCTGGTGGCCGTCGGCGCGTTCACGGTCCAGGGGTGGGGCCGTACGGACGGCGGCGGCATCGCCTTCTCTCTGTGCGCGCTCGCGGGGGAGGTCGGCTTCGCGGTGCTCGCCGTGCCCGTGGTGCGCCCGCTGGGGCCCAGGCTGCTGTCGGCGACCGTCTGCGGGATCGCGGCCCTGGAGTCGGCGGTGGCCGGAGCGGCCGTGGACGGCGGGAACTGGCTGCGCGTGCCGGACCGTACGGAGGCCGCCGCGCTGCTGTGGCAGGCGGCGGTCGTCACCGTCGTCGGCTTCGTGTGCTGGTACATGGGCCTGCAGCGCCTCGGCGCCGAGCGCGCCACCCTCTTCTCCGGGCTCATCCCGGTCGCCGCCGCCTGTACCGCGCCGATCGTCGGCACCGGCGCCTACGGGCCCGCGCAGGCGGCGGGAAGTGCCCTGGTCGGGGCCGGAGTGGCCGTGGGCTCGGGCGTGTCGGTCCGCAGGCGCCAAGGCTCAGCGGCTGCCGTCCAGGATGACCCGGGCGACCAGCGCCGGGTCGTCGTTCATCGGGACGTGGCCGCAGCCGGGCAGCCGGATCAGCCGGGCCTGCGGGATGAACCGCTTGGCGCGGACGCCCTGGCGGCTCACCAGGACCAGGTCCCTGGTGCCCCACGCGACGGTGACCGGCAGCCCGGCCACATCGTCGGTGAACCGGACGGACGTGCCCGCCCGCAGGCTCTCGGTGAACCCCTCGGCCTGGGCCAGCGCGAGCGTCTCGGCGACGACGGCCTCGGGTGAACGGCGCCCGGGGTGGGCGTAGATCGTGCTCGTCAGCACCGTACGCCCGGCCGCCGTGTGCGACAGCCGCTCCACCACCGGCAGTGGCATGCTCCGCGCGGCCCGGCGCATCGCCGCCAGGACCGTGAACGCGTATCGCCGCTCGGCCGGGGTCCAGAAGCCCGCGGGCGCGAGCGCGGTGACGGACCGTACGAGCTGCGCGCGCCCCAACTCCAGCGCCAGCAGGCCGCCCATGGAGTTGCCCGCCACATGCGGATGCTCGATCCCCAGCGCCTCGCACAGCGCACCGAGCGCGTGCACCTCGGTCGTCAGGTTGTACGGCAGTCCGTCCGGCAGCCCCGGAGAGGCGCCGCAGCCGGGCAGATCGACCGCGATGACGTCCCGCTCGGTGGCGAGGATGTCCATGACCGGGTCCCAGGCCTGGCGGTGATGCCCGATGCCGTGCAGCAGCAGAAGCGGTTCGCCGTGACCCCTGCGGGCGTAGGAGACGGTCACGGCGCGCGGGCCGTGCGCGGAGGGGAGCGGGAAGGAGACGGTGGCGGCCATGGTGCCCATGGTGCGGCGCCACGTCAGGCGGCGCCACCGGCTCGGCGGCCCCTTGTGCTCGGCTTGTGTCCTGCGCGGTGCTCGGCTTGTGTCCGGCGCTACAGCGGTTGCGTCTGGACACGGGCCGAGGACGTCGGATGGGATGGCACGGTGACCATCGACACCGTGACCGATGTCTTCGAGGAGCACCGCAGCGTCCTGATGGGCGTCGCCTACCGCATGCTCGGCCGGATCGCCGACGCCGAGGACGTGGTCCAGGAGGCCTGGCTGCGCTGGTCGGGCGCCGACCGCGACCCCGTCCGCGAACCGCGCGCCTACCTCGTCCGTATCACCACCCGGCTGGCCGTCGACCGGCTGCGTCAACTGCGGGCACGCAACGAGACCTATGTGGGCCCCTGGCTGCCCGAGCCGTACCCCACCGCCTTCGGCGACACCGTCCCGGACACGGCCGAACAAGCCGTGCTCGCCGACTCCGTCTCGCTCGCCGTCCTCGTCGTCCTGGAGTCCCTCTCGCCCCTGGAACGGGCGGTGTTCGTCCTCCGCGAGGCCTTCGGCTACCCCTTCGCGGAGATCGCCACCACCCTGGACCGCAGCGAGGCCGCGGTGCGCCAACTCGCCGCACGCGCGCGCAAGCACGTCGACGAACGGCGCCCGCGCTACGAGGTCGACCCGGCCCAACGCCGCGATCTGACCGAGCGGTTCCTCGCCGCCTCGGCCGAGGGCGACCTCGACGGACTGATGCGGCTGCTCGCCCCGGACGTCAAGCTGATCGGCGACAGCGGCGGCCACGCCAAGGCCCCGCTGCGGATCATGGAGAGCGCCGACAAGGTCGGCCGCTTCATGGCCGCCGTCGGCAGCCAGGGCCTCCCGGACGTGTCGTTCCACTTCCTGGAGGTCAACGGCGCTCCGGCCCTGCTGCTCAGGTCCGGTGGCAGGCCCGACACCCTCCTCCAGATGGACGTCGCCGACGGGCGCGTGCAGTGCCTCTACCTCATCCGCAACCCCGAGAAGCTGGCACACCTGCCCCGGCAGTAGCGGACGGCCCCAGGACGGCGAGGCCCGTGTTCGTGCGTGTTCACGAGCGCGGGCCTCGCCGTCGTCCGCTGCGGCAGTGACGGTGGCATCGCCTGCGGCATCGGCCTCGCGAACGTCGCGTGAACGCTTCGCGGCGGGGCGTCCGCGCGCACCGCGGGGGATCGAGAATTGGTCTTGACCAAGGGTGGGGGCCGCCTTATCGTCGCTGAGAAGTGCAACAACCTTTCATAAACAAGGGCGCTGAAACGCCGTCCGGGTCACGGCGATTGCGGAGGACAGGGTGGGGACCACGCAGCTCGAATCGGTGCCGGAGCCGAAGTACTGGCAGCTCAGGACCGTGCTCACCGAAGCACTCGACTCCGAGTTCTCCGTGGGCGAGATCCTGCCCAACGAACGCGACCTCGCGGCCCGCTTCGGCGTCGCCCGTGCCACCCTCCGCCAGGCCCTCGAACAGCTCGAACTGGAAGGCCGGTTGCAGCGCCGCCGCGGCGTCGGCACCACGGTCGCCCCGCCGCGCGTCGGCGTGGCCGTCGGATCCGCGCAGCACACGTGGCCGGGCGCGGCCGACGACGCCTGGCAGCCCACCGACTGCGTGCTCGCCCCACCGCCCGCCGCGGTCGCCGACCTCCTGGAGACCGGCCGGGACGAGCCGGTGCACACCGTGCGCCGCTCCCGGACGACGCACATCCAGCCCGTCGCCACCGAACTGCTCTATGTCCCGCGCTCGTCGGTGCCCGCCCTGCCCGCGATCGACACGCCCTCGGGCGCCGCCCGCGCGCGTGCCGTGCTGCGCGAACTCCAGCGCCTGCCCCTGGAGGGCCAGGACCAGTCCGTCGAACTGGGCTCGGCGGGCGCCGAGGACGCGCGCGAACTCGACCGGCTGCCCGGCGCCCCCGTCCTCCTCGTCACCACCCGCTTCCACACCGCGGGGCGTACGGCGGCCGTCTCCATGGCGACGTACCGCGCCGACACGTGCCGACTGACCTTCGGCGCCTTCGGCGGCGTCGAGATCCACCACGACCCGCAGCGCCACGCCTCCTGACCGCGCGAGGGACCAGGGGAGGCCGGTTCACCGCCGCGCCGTCGCCGTGCCCTCCACCGCGAACAACTGTTCCTCCACATGGTCCAGCGCCAGCCGCAGCGCCCCCGTCGCCACGGCGGCCTCGCCCAGCCGCGACAGGGTCACCTTCGGCGGGCGCAGACAGTAGCGGGCCAACTCCTCGCGCAGCGGGTCCAGTACGCCGTCCAGGCCCGCCGCCCAGCCACCGATGACCACCAGCTCGGGGTCGAGGGCCAGTACGAGCGCCGCCACGTCGTGCACCAGCCGCTGGAAGAAGCGGTCCACGGCCGCGCCCGCCCGCAGATCGCCCTCGCGGGCGAGCGCGAACACATCGGCGACCTGCTGTTCGTCCAGCGGCTTCAACGGCTCGTCCGTGGTCGAGAGCAGCGTCTCCGGGGCCGCCTCACGGCCGAGCAGATGCAACGCGCCGATCTCCCCGGCCGCGCCGCCGAAGCCCCGGTGCAGCCGTCCGCCGATCAGCGAGCCGGCGCCGGGACTCAGCCCCGCCAGGACGAACACGATGTCGTCGGAGTCGACGGCCGCGCCCTTCCAGTGCTCGGCGACGGCCGCCGCGTTGGCGTCGTTCTCGACCAGCACCGGGCACTTGAAGGAACGGCTGAGCCGCTCGCCCAGCCGCAGCCCGGTCCACTCCGGCAGCGCCATGCCGAGGCGCACCGTGCCGTCCGCCTCCACGATGCCGGGGCTGCCCACCCCGACCGCGCGCAGCGACCCCCGCGCCACACCGCAGCGGCGCAGCAACTCGGCGACCGTGCCGCGCAGCCGCTCAAGACGCTCGTCGGCCGGAGCCGTCTCGGCGACCTCCTTGGAGAGCGTGCCGAGCTCCCGGCCGTCCAGGTCGGCGAGCACCGCGGTCACCCGGTGCGCCCCCACGTCCAGGCCCAGCAGATGGCCCGCCTCGGCCCGGAACCGGAACCGCCGCGCGGGCCGCCCCTGCCGCCGGGCAGCACCCTCCTCGGCGGCCTTCTCCACCACCAGCCCGACCTCGATCAGCCCCTCGACCACGCCCTCGACGGTCGGCCGGGACAGCCCCGTCACCCGGGTGATCTCGGTCAGCGTCGCACAGTCCACGGCACGCAGCGCGTGCAGCACCACCGCCGAGTTGATCCGTCGCAGCAGAGAGGGATCCCCGCCGGTCAGCCGCCCCAACGTCCGTCCTCCCAGCTCGTGCGCGTGTTGGGGCGGATCGTACTCGGCGCCGCGCGCGCCCGCGAGGGCCGGTCCCACCGGATCAGCCCGGCGCGACGAACCCCGACTCGTACGCGGCGATCACCGCCTGGGTGCGGTCACGCGCGCCGAGCTTGGCCAGGACCGCGCTGACATGGGACTTGACCGTCTCCGTGCCCACCACGAGACGGGCGGCGATCTCCGCGTTGGCGAGCCCGCGCGCCATCAGCCGCAGCACCTCCGCCTCCCGCTCGGTCAGCCTGGCCCGCTCCAGGACGGCGCGCGCGGGCCGGTTGCCGCCACGGTCGCCGAACCGGGCGGCGAGCTGCCGCAGGGAGGCGGGGAACAGCAGCGACTCGCCCTCGGCGACCGTGCGGACCGCGTTCACGATCTCGGCGGGGCGGGCCCGCTTGAGGAGGAACCCGTCGGCGCCCGCGCGCAGCGCCTCGTACACGTACTCGTCCTCCTCGAAGGTGGTCACCACGAGGATCTTCGGCGGGTCGGCCACCGTACGCAGCACCGCGCGCGTGGCCTCGATCCCGTCCAGCAGCGGCATCCGTACGTCCATCGCGACGACATCGGGCCGCAGTCGACGCACCAGCGGGATGACCGCCGCCCCGTCCGCCGCCTCGCCCACCACCTCGATGTCGGGCTGTGCCTCCAGCACGGCCCGAAGACCCGTACGGACCAGGGGTTCGTCGTCGACGAGGAGTACGGTGACCGGCATTCGGCCAGCCTAGATCAACTCAGCGGCAGCTCGACGCGCACCTGCCAGTCCCCTTCCGCCGGGCCGGTCAGCGCGCTGCCGCCGAGCAGGGCCGCCCGCTCGCGAATGCCCCGCAGACCGCTGTCCCGCGTGGGCTCGGGGAACGGGGTCGGCAGCGTATTGCGTACCTGGAGGAGGAGTTGGTCGTCCGAGACCGCGACGCGGACCCGCACGGGGACGGTGCCCGCGTGCCGCAGGACGTTCGTCAGCGACTCCTGGAGGATGCGGTAGCCCTCGCGCGAGACCGGCCCCGGCAACGCCGTGAGCCGACCGGTCACTTCCGCGTCCACCGTCGCCCCCGAGGCCCGCGCCGACTCCAGAAGCCGGTCCGCGTCCGCCAGCGTGGGCCGCGCGCTCGCCGGGCGCTCGCTCTCGCGGAGGACGCCCAGCACCCGTTCCAGATCCGCGAGCGCGGCCCGGCCGGTCTCCTCGATGGCGCTCAGTGCCCGATCGGTGAACTCCGGATCACCCGCCGCGCGCGCCGCACCGGCCTGCACCACCGCCACCGTCAGGGCGTGCCCGATCGAGTCGTGCAACTCCCGTGCGATCCGCGTGCGTTCGAGCAACTGCTCGGTGCGCTCCTCCAGGGCGGCCAGCCGCTCGGCGGCGGACGGCCCGAGCAGCTTGCGCGCGCAGACCGTGACCAGTGCGCCCAGGCCGACGATCGCGCCGTACGTGACGAGCAGCGGGAGCGGTGCCAGCAGGGCCCAGGCGCGGGACGGCGGCAGTCGGTCCAGGAGCGGGAGGTCGGACGGCGTGTATCCCCAGGCGCACCGCGCCAGTTCGACCGCGGCGACGGGCGGCCACACCGACGCGAAGCAGGCCACCCAGCCGAGCACCCAGCGCAACTCCAGCCACACCACCGTACGCAGCCGGTCCCGCCAACTCGCGGACGGCACCTCGGAGATGCCGCAGTCCGGCACACCGGGCGTCAGCAGCAGCCGCGCCTGCACCCCCTCGCCCATCCGGACGGAGGGCAGCAGACCCACCGGGGCGAGCACCAGGGCGGGCACCCACGGGCGCGACGGATCGACGAAGAGCCACACGCTCGCCACCAGCATGGGCACCCACAGATGCAGCAGCCGCGTGTACGTCGTCCCGAGCACGAGCGGGCGCAGAATGCGAACCATGAGGAGATCGTCGCAGGTCGGCCCGGTGGGCGACCTCCCCCGCAGGGGGGAGACGATCTCCACCGGCGGGGGAGTCGCGGGCTGCCGCGAACCGACAGGCTGACGCCATGACCGACATCGACGTACGAGACCTCACCAAGGAGTACGGCGCCCGGCGTGCGGTGGACGAGCTGACCTTCCGCGTCCGCCCCGGCCGCGTCACCGGCTTCCTCGGCCCCAACGGCGCCGGCAAGTCCACCACCATGAGGCTCCTCCTCGGCCTCGACCGGCCCACCTCGGGCACCGCCACCATCGGCGGCCGGGCCTACGCCGAACTCCACGAGCCGCTGCGCCGGGTGGGCGCCCTGCTGGACGCCGGCGCCGCGCACGGCTCCCGCACCGCCCGCGACCATCTGCGGGCCCTCGCCGCGAGCAACCGCATCCCCGTCGGACGGGTCGACGCGGTGCTGGAGCAGACCGGCCTCGCCGAGGTGGCCCGGCGCCGGGTGAAGACCTACTCCCTCGGCATGCGCCAGCGGCTCGGCATCGCCGCGGCTTTGCTCGGCGACCCCGAGGTGATCGTCCTGGACGAGCCCTCCAACGGTCTCGACCCCGAGGGCATCATCTGGATCCGCACACTGCTGAAGGACCTCGCCGCCGAGGGTCGTACCGTGCTGGTCTCCAGCCATCTGATGAACGAGACCGCCTCGTTCGCCGACCACTTGGTGATCCTCGGCCGGGGCCGCCTCCTCGCGGACACCCCCGTACAGGAGTTCATCCGGGCACGCGTCCAGCCCGAGGTCAGGGTCCGCAGCATCGACCCCGACGCGCTCGGCGACCTGCTCGTCCGGCACGGCCACGACGCCACCCGGCACGAGGACGGCGCGTGGAGCGTACGGAACGCGCCCGCCGAGGAACTCGGCCGCCTGCTGGCCGAGGAGGGTGTGCCCGTACTGGAACTCGCCGCCCGGGAAGGCACCTTGGAGCAGGCCTACCTCGATCTGACCGCTACCGAAGCCGAGTTCACCGCCCAGCCCCAGGAGGCCTGACCATGTCGTTCACCCCGGCTCTGCGCGCCGAACTGATCAAGATCCGGACCCTGCGTTCGCTCGTGGGCTCCCTGGCCGCGATCCTGCTCACCACCGTCGCGTTCTCCGCGCTCTTCTCGGCCTCCTCCGACAAGAACGAACCGGACCAGTTGTTCAGGACGTTCTTCGGCATCAACTTCGGGGAGATCGCCGCCATCGCCTTCGGCGCGACGGCCGTGGCGGGGGAGTTCCAGGGCGGCGCGCTGCGGCTGACCCTGGCGGCCATGCCGGACCGGCTGCGCTGGTTCGCCGCCAAGGCCACGGCCGTCGCGCTGCCCGCGCTGGCCGTCGGACTGCTCACCGGAGTGGTGACGGCCGTGGTCGGCAAGGCGGCCTTCGGTGACTTGGGCCCGAGTTGGGGCCAAGCGCTGCGCGGGGCCCTCGGCTGTGGGCTGCAGCTCACGCTGATGGCGCTGTTCGCGGCGGGACTTGCCGCTGTGCTGCGCAGTGGCGTCGCGACCCTCTCGATCCTGATCCCGTTCCTGCTGATCGTGTCGTTCGTCGTGGGCGACCTGTCCGGCAGCGTCGCCGACTTCCTGCCCGACCGCGCCGGCCAGATCGCCCTGCACAGCACGTGGGACGGTTCCCTGGGCCCCTGGACCGGCCTCGCGGTCTCCGCGCTGTGGGCGGCGGCGGCCCTGGTCGCGGGCGCCTGGACGCTCCAGCGCAGGGACGCCTGACGCCCGGCCGCGCCCGGCTACTCCTGCGCGGCCACCCGCAGCCGGGCGTACTCCTCCGCCATGGTGGCCGCCGTCCAACGGGCGTTCAGCCCACTGGGGTTGGGCAGGACCCAGATCCGGGTGGCGCCGATGGTCCGCTGCTGCGGGCCGATGGTGGCCTTGCGCTCGCCGAAGGCCGCCCGGTACGCGGTGACGCCGACCACGGCCAGCCAGCGGGGCCGCAGCCGCTCCACCTTCGCACCGAGGAGCCGCCCGCCCTCCCGGTACTCCTCGGCGCTCAACTCGTCGGCCCGCGCGGTCGCCCGCGCCACCACGTTCGTGATCCCGAGCCCATGCGCGAGCAACTCGCCCTGCTCGGACGGCTCGAACCGCCGGGGTGTGAAGCCGGACAGATGCAGCACGGGCCAGAAGCGGTTGCCGGGGCGGGCGAAGTGATGGCCCGTCGCGGCCGTCGTGAGGCTCGGGTTGATACCGCAGAACAGGACGGTGAGGCCGTCCGCGACCACGTCCGGCACCGGACGGTCGCGGGCGGCCTCCGACTCCTCCCGGGTGAACCGGGTCAGAGGATCGCCCCCGGCGTGTAGCCGGCCGCCTCGGGGTGCTGCTTCATGATCTCCTCGACCCGGCCGACGACCGTCGCGACCTGGTCGGCCGCGGCGCCCGTGAAGGACAGCTTGTCGGCCATCAGTGCCGCCAACTCCTTGCGGTCGAGCGGCAGTCGCTCGTCGGCGGCCAGCTTGTCGAGCAGGTCGTTGCGCTCCGCGCCCTGCTCGCGCATGGCGAGCGCGGTGGCGACGGCGTTCTCCTTGATCGCCTCGTGCGCGACCTCGCGGCCGACCCCGGCGCGCACGGCGCCCATGAGTACCTTGGTCGTGGCGAGGAACGGCAGATAGCGGTCCAGCTCACGGGCAACGACGGCGGGGAAGGCACCGAACTCGTCGAGCACCGTCAGGAACGTCTCCAGCAGACCGTCCAGCGCGAAGAACGCGTCCGGCAGCGCCACCCGGCGCACCACCGAACAGGACACGTCGCCCTCGTTCCACTGGTCGCCCGCCAGCTCGCCGGTCATCGAGGCGTAGCCGCGCAGGATGACCATCAGGCCGTTGACGCGCTCGCAGGAGCGGGTGTTCATCTTGTGCGGCATCGCGGAGGAGCCGACCTGGCCCGGCTTGAAGCCCTCGGTGACCAGCTCGTGCCCGGCCATCAGCCGGACCGTCTTCGCCAGCGAGGAGGGTGCGGCGGCCAACTGCACCAGCGCGGTGACGACTTCGTAGTCGAGCGAGCGCGGGTAGACCTGGCCGACCGAGGTGAACGCCTGCGAGAAGCCCAGGTGCCCGGCGATCCGCCGCTCCAGCTCGGCCAGTTTGCCCGCGTCGCCGCCGAGCAGGTCCAGCATGTCCTGCGCCGTGCCGACCGGGCCCTTGATGCCGCGCAGCGGGTAGCGGCCCAGCAGCTCCTCGATCCGGGCGTACGCGACGAGCAGTTCGTCGGTGGCGGTGGCGAAGCGCTTGCCGAGGGTGGTGGCCTGCGCGGCCACGTTGTGGGAGCGGCCGGCCATGACCAGCTCCGCGTACTCGCCCGCGAGCCGGGCCAGACGGGCCAGTACGGCCACCGTGCGGTCGCGCATCAGCTCCAGCGAGAGCCGGATCTGCAACTGCTCGACGTTCTCCGTCAGGTCCCGGGAGGTCATGCCCTTGTGCACGTGCTCATGCCCGGCGAGCGCGTTGAACTCCTCGATCCGCGCCTTCACATCGTGCCGGGTGACCTTCTCGCGCTCGGCGATCGAGGCGAGGTCGACCTGGTCGAGGACGCGCTCGTAGTCGGCGATCGCCGCGTCCGGCACCTCGATGCCCAGGTCCTTCTGGGCGCGCAGCACGGCGAGCCAGAGCTGCCGCTCCAGCCTCACCTTCTGCTCGGGGGACCAGAGCGTGGCGAGCTCGGCGGAGGCGTACCGTCCGGCGAGGACGTTCGGGATACGGGGCTTTGCGGGCGCAGCAGTCACGTAGACAGATTCTACTGGCGATTCGTGCAGGCCAGCGCCGCGGGCGGGTTCGGCGGAACCTACGAGAGCCCGGTCACGGTCGGTGGCCGGGTGCGGTCGGGCCCTCGTACGGCAGCAGGTCCGGGCGCTTGGCCGGGAGGCCGTCGCCCGACGAGCGGCCCGTCAGCCGTCGCCCTATCCACGGCAGCAGATACTGCCGGGTGAAGCGGACGTCCTCGGTCCGGCGGGCGATCCAGTGCGGGCGCGCGGTCGCGGGCGGGGGCGTGCGCCAGTGCGGGTCCTGCGCCTCGTAGCCGAGCGTCTGCCAGACGGCCTCCGCGACCCGGCGGTGCCCGTCGGCCGTCAGATGCAGCCGGTCCACGTCCCACAGGCGCGGGTCGGCCAGCGACGGGGCGCCGTACAGGTCGACCACGAGCGTGCCGTGCCGTGCGGACAGCTCGTCGACGCAGGCGAACAGCTCCTCCATGCGGGGCCGGAAGCGTTCGAGGACCGGGCCCTGGCGGCCGGGGCTGCGCATCAGGACGAGCCGCTCGCACGACGGGGCCAGCCGCTCGACGGCCTCCGTCAGCAGCCCGCGTACGCGCCCCATGTCGCACTTGGGCCGCAGCGCGTCGTTGAGCCCGCCGACCAGCGTGATCACATCGGGGCGCATCGCGGCGGCGAGGTCCACCTGCTCGTCGACGATCTGCCCGATCAGCTTGCCGCGCACGGCGAGGTTGGCGTACCGGAATCCGGGTGTCCGCGCGGCCATCCGGCCCGCGAGCACATCGGCCCAGCCGCGGTAGGAGCCGTCGGGCAGCCGGTCCGACATGCCCTCGGTGAAGGAGTCGCCGACCGCGACCAGGCTGGTGTAGGTGGGGTTCGTCTGCATGGCGCCGTCGATGGTATCCCGCACACATACCCGCCGGTCGGTCACCCTCCGCGCGCACCCCTGATGACTCCGGCCGCCCCTTACGTGGATCGGCCGAACAGTTCCCGCAGCACGTCCTCCATCGTCACGAGCCCCGCCAGGCCTTCGTCCGTGCCCACGACCGCCGCCAGGTGCGTACGGCTGCCGCGCATCGCCGTGAGTACGTCGTCCAGCGGGGTGCTCTCCCGTACGCGCGCGATGGGGCGCAGATCGCGCAGCCGGAACGGGGCGTCCCGCAGCGAGGCTTCCAGTGCGTCCTTGACGTGCAGATAGCCGACGATCCGGCGCCCCTCCTCCACGACCGGGAAGCGCGAGAAGCCGGACTCGGCCGACAGGCGCTCCAACTGCTCCGGGGTGATGCCCACGCGCGCGTAGACGACGCGTTCCAGCGGCACCACCACGTCGCGCACGGGCCGGCGGCCCAGCTCCAGCGCGTCGTGCAGGCGCTCCCGCGCCCTGTCGTCGATGAGCCCGGCCTCGCCGGAGACCTTGACCAGGCTCGCCAGCTCGTCGTCGGAGAACGTGGCCGTGATCGCGTTCTTCGTCTCCACGCCCAGCAGCGCGAGCAGCCCGTTCGCCAGAGCGTTCACCGTGGCGATCACCGGGCGCAGTGCCCGGGAGAGGGCGACCAGCGGCGGCGCGAGCAGCAGCGCCAGACGTACCGGCTCCGCGAGCGCGACGTTCTTCGGCACCATCTCGCCGAGCAGCATGTGCAGATACGTCGCGAGGGTCAGCGCGATCACGAACGACACGACGTGGCCCGCGTTGGGCGGGATGCCCACCGCGTGGAACGCCGGCTCCAGCAGATGCGCGATCGCGGGTTCGGCGACCACACCGAGGACCAGGGTGCACAGGGTGATGCCGAGTTGGGCCGTGGCCATCAGCGCCGAGACGTGCTCCAGACCCCACAGAGTGCGCAGGGCCCGCCGGTCGCCCGCCTCCGCGTGCGGTTCGATCTGGCTGCGGCGCACGGAGATCAGCGCGAACTCGGCGCCGACGAAGAACGCGTTCGCGACGAGCGTCGCCAGACCGATAAGGAGCTGGACGAGGGTCACGGGGACCCCTCCTCGTCCTCGGTGGGCGGCGGTGCGTGCAGGAGCACGCGGGCGGCCCGATGCCCGGCGGTGTCCACCACGTCGAGGCGCCATCCCACGACCTCGACGGTGTCGCCCTCGGCGGGGATACGGCCGAGTTCGGTGGCGACGAGCCCGGCCAGGGTCTCGTACGGGCCCTCGGGCACCCGCAGTCCGACGCGTGCGAGCTGGTCCATGCGGGCCGAGCCGTCGGCCGAGTACAGCGCCCGGCCCGCCGCGTCCGTACCCGCCGGGGCCAGATCGGACGTCTCCTGCGGGTCGTGCTCGTCCCGCACCTCGCCGACGACCTCCTCGACGATGTCCTCCAGCGTGGCGACCCCGGCGGTGCCGCCGTACTCGTCGATGACGACGGCCATCGTGCGCTTGCCGGAGAGCCGGTCGAGGAGTCGGTCCACGGTGAGGGACTCGGGGACGAAGAGGGGGTCGCGCATGACATGGACGACCGAACGGCGTGGCCGTGCCGTGGCGGGCACGGCCACGACGTCCTTGATGTGCGCGGTGCCGACGACCGTGTCCAGGCTGCCGCGGTAGACGGGGAAGCGCGACAGCCCCGTCGCGCGTGCCGCGTTCGCCAGGTCCTCGCAGGTCGCCCGCGCGTCGAGGGCGACGACCCGGACCCGGGGCGTCATCACGTTCTCCGCGGTCAGATCGGCGAGGTTGAGCGTACGGACGAACAGCTCGGCGGTGTCCGCCTCCAGCGCGCCCTCCTTCGCGGAGTGCCGCGCGAGCGCCACCAGCTCCTGGGGGCCGCGCGCGGAGGCCAGCTCCTCGGCGGGCTCGATGCCGAGGCGGCGGACGACCCGGTTGGCGGTGTTGTTCAGATGCCGGATGAACGGACGGAACGCGGTACTGAACCAGCGCTGCGGCGTGCCCACCCGCTTGGCCACGGCCAGCGGCGAGGAGATCGCCCAGTTCTTGGGCACCAGCTCGCCGACCACCATCAGGAAGACGGTCGACAGACCCGTACCGAGGACGAGCGCGACGGACGTGGCGGTGGAGCGCGCGAGACCCAGGGAGGTCAGCGGACCCGCGATCAGCCGGGCGATCGACGGCTCGGAGAGCATGCCGACGACCAGGTTGGTGACCGTGATCCCGAGCTGCGCGCCGGAGAGCTGGAAGGTCAGGTTCCGTACGGACTTCAGGGCACCCGACGCGCCGCGCTCACCGCGCTCCACGGCGCGCTCCAGCGCGCTGCGTTCGACCGTGGTGAGCGAGAACTCGGCGGCGACGAAGGCACCGCAGGCCAGCGACAGCAGGATCGCCACCAGCAGGAGGAGCACTTCGGTCATCGGGTCACCTCCGTCCCAGGATCGTCCAGGGACAGGACGACCGCGCGATGTCCGGTGAAGCGGTCCAGCGCCCTCATGGTAAAGGCTGCGTAAAGCGCGTCAGGGGGTGAGTGGCTGGGTGAGCGGCTTCACCCAACGCCGCCAGTGGTCCTCGCGGTGATATCCGGCGGCTGCCCAGGTCTTCTGGGCGCGCTCGTTCACCTCCAGCACCATGGCGTCCCCGCGCCTGCCACCGAGGGCCACGAACCGCTTCTCGGCGGCGTCCAGAAGGGCCGTCGCCACACCTTGCCGCCGATGCGAGGGGAGCACGGCCAGCCGGTACAGGCTGCACCGCCAGCCGTCGTACCCGGCGATCACGGACCCCACGAGCAGACCGCCGGACTCGGCGAGCAGCAGCGCCCCGGGGTCACGGGCGATCAGCCCGGTCACCCCCGCCTCGTCGTCACTGACACTCGTGCCCTCGGCCGCGCTCTTCCAGAAGGCCAGCACATCGGCGGCGTCGGACAGGTCGGCGGTACGGATCGTCAACTCACTCATGATCATCAGCGAAGCACGCGCCACCCGGCCTGGCGACGACGTTTCACCGATCGAGACGGCCGACGCGGGGCGGGCGTACGGTCCGTGTGACCAACCGACGGCCACCGGAGGCGCGCCCGTGCTCAAGTCGACAGAGATCGGCACCAGCCGACTGGACCTGCTCCCCCTGAAGGTCGACCACGCCGAGGAGATGGCCGCGGCACTGTCCGACCCGGCCCTGCACACCTTCATCGGCGGCACCCCGCACACCCCGCAGACCCTGCGCTCGCGCTACGAACGCCTGACCGCGGGCTCTCCCGACCCGACCGTCACCTGGCTGAACTGGGTGATCCGACTCCGCGAAGCCGAAGCCCCCTGCCTGATCGGCACGGTGCAGGCGACGGTCAACCCCGTCCATCACGGCGCCGTCGCCGAGATCGCCTGGGTGGTGGGAACCCCGTGGCAGGGGAGAGGCATCGCGACGGAAGCGGCCCGAGGCCTCGTCGACTGGCTCGGCCGACAGCGGGTGCACACCGTCATCGCCCATATCCACCCGGACCACCACGCGTCGATGGCGGTCGCCACCGCCGCCGGCCTCACCCCCACCGACATACGCCACGACGGCGAGATCCGCTGGCACCGGAAGATCAGGTGAGGAGCTGATCAGGCACGGGCGGCCACCGTTCAACGGTGGCCGCCCGCGGTGCCGTGGCGCTCTCGGGTCCGGTGTCGCCGCGGCTTACGCGCAGGAGCCCGCGAACGTCGAGCGGGTCACGACGTCCGTCGCGGCGGCGGTGGTGTCCAGCCATACGACACGCTGTCCGTCACCGAGCGACGGAGCCAACTGTGAGCCGGAGGAGCAGGAGACGCGGCTGAAGTCGTTCAGACCGGCCAGCACGTCGGAGGTCTTGGCGACCTGCACCTTGGTGGGGCCGGTCCAGGCGCCGAGGCCGCCCCAGACGTCGTACGTCGAGTACGCAAGGTAGGTGTCGTTCACGGAGAACTGGGCGACGAAGAGATTCGACGGGTAGCGCAGGTCCGCCATCCGGGTGACGTCGTCGACCGGCGCCGAGCCCAGGACGGTGCTCGGGATCAGGAAGGTGTTCGTGATCCGGTAGAAGACGTGGTCCGAGGTGAGCTGGATGTCCGAGATGTAGTTGAACAGGAATCCGCCGATCCGCTTGTTCTGCGTCTTGCCGGTGGCGATGTCGTAGAGGTAGAGGTACGTGCCGTCGCCGCCGGCCCAGGCGATGGTGCCGTTCTTCATGGCGAGGTGGGATGCCTCGGTGCCGGACTCGGGCGTCACGTCGACCGTGGTGCCGTCGGCCTTGCGGAGCATGACGTCCTGCTCGCCGTCAGGGGAGGTGCGGATGTACGCGAGGGCGCCGTTCTCGGTGACCGGCTCGGTCTCGTCCACGCCCGGCGCGTCGACCAGCTTCTTGATCTTGCCCTGTCCCTGGTCGCCGGCCTGGTAGATGCCGACGCCGTCAGCGGTGATCCGGGTGAAGACGATCCGGTCGTCGTCGAGGGACGGGTCGAGCAGGTACGCGTCCTTCTGGGCCAGCTCGTGCTGCGACTTCTTGTCGAAGCGGCCCACGGTGATGCCGAAGGCGGCGCTGCCCGCGTCCCAGGCGATGGCGTCGCCGTGGCTGATGGCGTAGACGTCGCCGTTGACCTGGGCGGCCTGCTCGTCGACGCCGCCGTAGACCTCGTAGGCGGGCAGGACGTCGGCGCCGATGGTGGTGCCGTCGTGCGTGCCGCCCTTCTGCTCCCAGCCCTGCTCGATGCCGTGGGCGCCGAAGGCCTTGTCGATCGCGGCGAGGTCGGCCGTGGAGACCTTCATGGACTTCGCGGCGAGGGTCACGGCGTTGCGCATGTCGGTGAAGCCGGACAGCGGGGTGAGGTAGTTCTCCGCGGCCCGGTAGATGATCTGGTCCGCGAGCTTGGTGTCGACGTTCTTACGGAGGTCCCACAGCGCACCGCCGACGATGGTGGAGTTGGAGTGCACTCCGCCGTTGTCGATGTCGAGCGTGATGGGCTTGTAGTCCTTCTGCGCGTCGCGGCCGTCGTTCAGGTCGCGCAGGGCGCAGTCCTCGACCGGCTTGGTGCCGTTGCAGAGGTACTCGCCGACCAGACCGGACGTGGGGTCGCTCATCGCGATGCCCTTGTCGGCGGTCTCCATGGCGTTGCCGAAGTAGTCGGAGATCGCCTCGTTGAGGGCGCCCGACTGGTTGAGGTAGACGAGTCCGGCGGCGTGCTCGGTGACGCCGTGCGTCATCTCGTGGCCGACCACGTCCAGACCCACCGACAGCGGCACGCCGTTCATGTGGCCGTACACCATCTTGGAGCCGTCCCAGAAGGCGTTGGCGTAGTCCTTGCCGCTGCTGGCGACGTTGACGACGGAGTAGACGCTGCCGCCCTTGCCGTCGACGCCGTCACGGCCGAGCTGGTCCTTGAGGTACTCGTAGACCTTGGCGGCGTTGACGTGGGCGTCGACCGCGCCGGAGCCGGTGTTCGCGCCGTCGAAGCGGTCGGTCGAGGACTTCACCAGCGGGATGTCGTCGGTGACCGGGCCGCCCGCGACGAGCGTGTAGCTCTTGCGCTGCGCGTCATAGGTGCGTATCTGGCCGCCGGTCCGCGCGTACATGTCGCGGGTGGAGTCGACCAGGGTGTTCGAGCCGTCCGCCTCCCGGTTGGCGTTCAGCTGCACCTCGGTGCCGTCCACGCGCACGCCCGTCGCCGTCACGGGCGCGGCGTCGGCCGCGTCGATGTTGTTGTACGACAGGGCGATGCCGCCGACGCTCGCGTCGACGTACACCTCCTGGCGCACCGGACCGCCGTCAGCCCGGGCGCCAGTCACGGTGAAGTGCCAGGTCAGCGTGCCGCCATGGGAGTCGGGCAGGACGACGAGGCCGTGCTCGGCGGTCTTGGCACCCTTGACGGTGCCCAGGCGCGAGTCCAGGGAGAACATCCGCTGCTTGGCGGTGGCCTCGGTGACCTTCGGCGTGGTGGAGACGGTGAGATCGGTGTACAGGGTGCCGGTGGCGGAGGTGACCTTCTGGCCGCCGTCGGCCGGCTCCGTCTGCACCGCGTACTCGGCGCCGAGGACCGGCACCCCGTTGTGCTTCTGCTGGAACCGGACCGCGGACTGCTTGCCGACCTTCGTGGTCTTGAGGGTTTGCAGGTCGGAGACCGGGACCTGGTACGTGTCCTGATGGGCCTTGAGGTGCGCGCGGGCCGCCTCGGCGGGAGTCCCCTTGCGGGTCGCGTCGTCCAGGCCCTGGGTCATGGCGGGTGCGACCGGCACCCGGTCGGTGGTGACGTTCGCGGGCATTGGCGCCTCGCTCTCGGCCCAAGCCGATGCGCCAGGCAGCGCCGATGCCGCCGCCGCGACCACCACTGCGGCGGCAAGGGACCGGCGGAGCCGTCTTGTTCTTGTCGGGAACACGGGAACTCTCCCCATCTCACACGGGTACGTGGACTTGCACGGACACGCAGGGTCCGTGGTCTGCGCGTTCGGTGGCTCGATGGTTCGGTACGAGTCGTTCCGGGGACAAGGGATCATCACAGGCGTGAATGCGCCTTGGCGTGGATACGCCTCAAGCCGCGCCGGAATCACGCCGGTTGGGCAGTCTTCGGCCAACCGGCCCGGCGTGTGGTCGAGACGGCCCGCTGACCGCACCCCACGGTCGTCAGGTGCGCGGCCCGGCCCGCTCCGGCAGGTCGGCGGCGGTCACCGCCGGGTCCGGCGCCGCCGCGGACAGGCCGTCGTCGCCGTTCAGCCAGCCCGCCCGTACGGCCTGGCAGCCCAGTTGGAAGCGCGTCCGGGCGCCGGTGAGCCGCATCAGCCGACTGAGCCTGCGCTGCACCGTGCGGTGGCCGAGGGCGAGCTGTCGGGCGATGCTGACGTCCGTCAGGCCCACGTGCAGCAGCCCCAGGATCGACCGGTCCACCTCGTCCGGCCCGTCCGCCGGACTCGGGGCACGTCCTGTCCGCTCCGGGCCGACCAGCCGCCAGCCGCGCTCACGGTAGGCGTGAAAGAGCGCCACCAGGGCTTCCAACAGCCCGCTCTCATGAATGATCAAGGCTCCGGGATCGCGACTGCCCGGCACCGGCGAGAGCCGGACCATGGCGATCTTCCCGTCCGCGATGGCCAGTTGCACGGGCACGGAGTCCACCACGGTGAGTTCCTGCCCGGCGCGCAGCGACTCCTCCATGAGGTCCCGGATACCGGCCTCGTCGAGCCAGCCCCGCTCCAGGACCACCCGATACCGCACACCGCGCCGCATGGCCTCGGCCTCGGCCGCGTTCTCCTCCACCGGCACCACGGCCCCCTGCCGCCGGCTGACCGGCATCATGAGGCCCAGGACCTCCCGCTGCGCCGCGAGCTGCAGTTGCAGGAACCGGTGGCGTACCGCTTCCCGTCCGGTCACCACCTCCACGGACGCCCCGGGTCGGCCGCTCTGGGCCTCCTGGTACTGCTCGGTCAGCCGGGAGATGAGTCTCTCGGCCTGCCGCAGGCCGTCGCGCCGGGCGGTGAGCAGCGGCTCCAGGGCGAGGGCGGGTGGTGTGGCCCGGTAGCGGGGCTCCTCATCGACGCCGGTGTCGGCGAGGGCCAGGCCGGTGCTGACCAGTTGGCGCAGAACGGTGGCCACCCCGTGCTCGGACCAGGCGACGGCCGGGACCCCGTCGGCGGGCGCGGCGGCCAGTGCCCGTGCGAGGTCGGCGGCCCGCGCTCCCGGGTGTACGACAAGGGCGCGGTAGACCGCGTCCTCCTGGTCCGCCAACCCCAGCGCCGTCAGCATCCGCGTCCTCCGCGTTCCGGCGTCGGGACCCGCCCCTGCCCCGGGGCACCTTCGCCCAGGGGCGCGCCCGGGTCCAGCCAGCCCGAGACAGCGGCATACGAGCCGAGTTGGAAGCGGGTCGCCACGCCGACAGATTCCATCATCTGGTGAACCCGCCGCTGGACGGTGCGCTGGCTCATGTCCAGCTGGCGGGCGATGGCAGCGTCGGTGAGGCCGACGTGAAGCAGGGCGATGATCTTCCGGTCGGCCGCGTCGAGCCGTGCCTGCCCGGTGCTGCGCTCGGCTCCCGCTCGACCGGGGCCGAGAGGACTGAGCAGGCTGCCCCTAGCGAAGTACTGCTCGAACAGCGAGACCAACGCGGTGAGCAGGCCGCTGCGGCGCACTACCAGAGCCACCGGCTCTCCGGCCTCGTCCCGATCGGGGTCGAGTGGCAGCACGGCGACATCGAGGTCGGCGATCAGGAGCTTGGTGGGCAGCTTGTCGGTGACGGAGATCTGCTGTCCTTGGGCGGCCACCTCCGTGAGGGAGCGCGCGGACGCGGGGTCCTCCAGCCAGGCGCGCTCCACGACGGTGCGCATGGTCAGTCCCCGGCGCATCATCTGGCGCTCGACCTCGTCCAGGTTGTCCTCGGGGCTGATGACGGAGGCGTCCCGCATGATCGGCATCATCGCGCGGACTTCGCTTCGCGCGTCGCGCTGTATCGCGACCAGCCACCGCCGGATCGCCGCAGCTCCGGACAGGACCTCGACCGGAGCGTCGCGGACACGGGAGTATGCGGCGCGGTGGCGGTCGGCGAGCTCGGTGACGACATGCTCGACCCGGTGCAGGGCGGCGCGCCGGGACTCCAGCAGCGGCCCCAGCGAGAGGACGGGGGGCGCGGCGCGGTACCGCACACCTCCCGCGCGCCGCTCGGCGCTGGCCAGTCCGCTGTCGACGAGGGTGGTCAGTACGCGCGTGACCGCCTCTTCGTTCCCGGCGGCCGGTGTCAGGGCTGTCGGATCGCTGCCGGGGCGGTCGATGAGGAGGCGGTAGACGGCTTCCTGTTCGGCGTCGAGGCCCAGAAGGGCCAGCAGGGAGGACTCCGGTATGTCCGGTCGCGCACCCGGCTCGGCCACAGGTCCCCACTCTCCGTCCGTCCTGCTCCCTTTGTCTGTCCTGACGCGCGGTCATGGTAACGGAGCGTTCTATGTCGCCCAATGCCTCGGTGGGACGCGGCGATTGGAGCCGTGGCCCCGGCCGGGACTGACCCGGGCCGGGTCCCGCGACGCGTCGATCGAGACACCCTCGACCTCGCGATCGGCGCCCGTCGAACCGTCGCATGTCGCGTTTATGACGCGGCATAAACGCGACATGCGCTCTTGTTGCCGGTGGGGTGCTTGTTCCGACAGAAATTGAGCGGCGAGCGAAGACGTTCGCCGTCGACCAGGGAGCCATGCAAGAGGTCGACTCCGGCACCGCATGCAGAGGAGTCACACATTGCACACCCCAAGACTGTTCAGACGCCGGTACAGAAGGAGAACCCCTCCCCGCCCGGCCGTCGTCGCCTCCGCAGTCATAGCGGTCCTGGGCGCGGGGCTACCCCTCGCCACGGCCGCGGGCGCACAGCCGAGCGCGGCACCGAAGGACGCCGAACCCTCCGTCGAGCAGGTGTGCGGCACGCCCAAGCCCGGGGACGTCACCTGCCTCGCACTGCACCGCACCGACCTCGCCGGAACCAAGGGGGTCCGGTCGGCGGCGCCCAGCGGTTGGGGGGCGTCGGACCTGCGGAGCGCCTACAACCTGCCGAACGGCGGGGGCGCGGGCAGGACCATCGCCATCGTGGACGCCTTCGACAACCCGACGGCCGAAGCCGATCTCGCCGTCTACCGCGCCCAGTTCGGCCTGCCGGAGTGCACCACCGCCAACGGCTGCTTCCGCAAGGTCGACCAGCGCGGCGGCACCGACTACCCCACGGCCAGCTCGGAGTGGGCCGGTGAGATCTCGCTCGACCTGGACATGGCCTCCGCCGCCGCACCCGGGGCCCACATCCTCCTGGTCGAGGCCGACAGCGCCGGCTTCGAGGACATGGGTGCCGCGGTCGATCAGGCCGTGGCCATGGGCGCCCAGTACGTCTCCAACTCCTATGGCAGCGGGTACAGCAGCACACCCGGCAGCGGTGAGGACCCCTCCGAGGTCACCGAACTCGACGCGCACTACAACCACCCGGGCGTGGCGATGGTCGCCTCCTCCGGCGACAGCGACTACGGCGTCTCCTACCCCGCGGCGTCGCAGTACGTCACCGCCGTCGGCGGCACCGCGCTGAAGAAGGACACCGCCACGGCGCGCGGCTGGTCGGAGTCGGTGTGGCACAACAGCACCGGCGGCCCAGGATCCGGCTGCTCGATGTACGAGCCCAAACCCGCCTTCCAGACCGACACCGGCTGTGACATGCGCTCGGTCGCGGACGTCTCCGCGGTCGCCGACCCGCTCACCGGCGTGGCGGTCTACCAGACCTACGGCGGTGGTGGCTGGGGGGTGTACGGCGGCACCAGTGCCTCCGCCCCGATCATCGCGGGCGTCTACGCCGCCGCCGGCGCCCCCGCCCCGGGCAGCTACCCCAACGCCTACCCGTACCAGACCCCGTCCGCCCTCAACGACGTGACCAGCGGCGCCAACGGCTCCTGCACGCCGTCCTATCTCTGCACGGCGGGGCCCGGCTACGACGGTCCGACCGGCCTCGGCACACCCAACGGCCTCGCGGCCTTCCGCAGCGGTCCGCACGGCGAGATCAGCGGCACCGTCACCGACGGCGCCGGGGCACCGCTGGCCGGGGCCGCCATCGAGGCGGGCGACTTCCGGGCCACCACGGACGCCGACGGTCACTACTCCCTCACGGTGACGCCCGGGACCTACGACGTGACCGCCGCCGCCTACGGCTACCGCAGCGGCAGAACGACCGGAGTCGTCGTCGCCGAGGGCGGATCGGTCACCGAGAGCTTCTCCCTGGACGCGGTGGCCCGCCGGACCGTCACCGGCAAGGTCACCGACGGCTCCGGCCACGGCTGGCCGCTGTACGCGGCGATCACCGTCGACGGCATGCCCGGCGGCCCGGTCTTCACCGACCCGTACACCGGCACCTACGAGCTCCAGCTCCCCGTGGACCGGACCTACACGCTCGACATCGCCGCGCGCTACCCCGGCTACCAAGCGGTGAGCAAGGACGTCACCGCCACGAGCTCGGCGCAGACCGTGAACGTCGCCGTCCCGGTGGACCCGGACGCGGGCACCGCCGTCGGCTACAAGCTGGAGCGCACCGGTACCACCGAGCCGTTCGACTCCACGACCGCGCCGCCGAGCGGCTGGAGCGTGGTCAACGCCGACGGCACCGACGGTGGCTGGGACTTCTCCGACCCGCGCCCGCGGAACAACCACACCGGCGGCAGCGGGGCCTTCGCCATGGTCGACAGCGACCTCCTGGGTTCGAACAAGAGCCAGGACAGCTCGCTGATCAGCCCGGTCTACGACCTCAGCGGGCTCTCCGCGCCCGAGATCGCCTTCGACACCGACTACCTCGGCCACGACGGGCAGAGCGCCAGCGTGGACATCACCACCGACGGTGGCACCACCTGGACCTCCGTGTGGACGCGCACCAGCACGTTGACCGGCCCGGCCCATGTGGAGATTCCGCTCACCAAGTACGCAGGCGCCTCCTCCGTCAAGCTGCGGTTCCACTTCGCCGCCACATGGGGTTGGTGGTGGCAGGTGGACAACGTCCATGTCGGGGACCGGACCTACGTCCCGGTGACCGGCGGCCTCGTGGCGGGCACCGTCACCGACGCCAACACCGGTGACGGCGTCGACGGTGCCACCGTCACCAACACCGACGCCTCCGGGCAGTCGGCCGTGACCGCCGCCACCCCGGACGACCCGGAGCTCGGCGGCGGCTTCTACTGGATGTTCTCCGACACCGTCGGCAAGCACGCGTTCACGGCGGAGAAGGACAAGTACACCTCCGGGGACAAGACCGTGCGCGTGGCGGCGGACAGCACCACCGAGAGCGACCACGCCCTCAAGGCCGGACAGCTCGTCCTCTCCCCGGCGACCGTGGACAAGACACTGGCCTGGAGCGCCACCGGCACCCAGAAACTGACCGTGAAGAACACCGGGGGAGCCCCGGCCACGTTCGACCTCAGCAAGGGGACCGGCGGCTTCCAGACGCAGGCCGCCCACGGCGCGCCGCTCCAACGGGTCAAGGGTGAGTACTCACCGCTGCCGGACGCCACACCCGGCACCGGCGCGAAGGCCACGTCCACGGCCGCCGGGGACGCCTGGCAGCCGGTGGCGAACCTGCCGCAGCGCCTCCAGGACAACGCGGTCGCCGCGAACGACGGCAAGCTCTACTCCGCCTTCGGGTTCAACGGCAGCAAGGCCAGCACCGCCCTGTACGCCTACGACCCCGACTCGGGAGCCTGGTCCGAGCTGGCCCCCTCCGCCGACACCCGCAGGGCACCGGCCAAGGGCTTCATCGACGGCAAGCTCTACGCCGTCGGCGGATGGAGCCCCTCCGCCAGCCCCGACACCAAGCTGGAGATCTACGACCCCTCGTCCGACAAGTGGACCACCGGCGCCGACATCCCCCGCGCCTACGGAGGTTCGGCCAGCGCGGTCCTCAAGGGCAAGCTCTACGTGGTCGGCGGCTGCACCGCCTACACCTGCGGCACGTCGGACGCCTACGCCTACGACGCGTCCACCGACAGTTGGTCGGCGATCGCCCCGTACCCCGAGTCCGTCTCCTGGAGCGCCTGCGGCGGAATCGGCGACATGCTCTACTGCGCCGGGGGCACGAACGACTCCGGCACCACACGGCACGGCTATGCCTACGACCCCTCGTCGGACAGTTGGTCACCCATCGCCGACCTGCCGACCGACCTGTGGGGCTCGTCCTACACCGCCGCGAACGGACTGCTGCTCACCAGCGGAGGCGTCGTCGACACGAGCAGCGCCATCACCAACCAGGGCTTCGCCTTCGACCCGGTGGCCGGGACCTGGAGCAACCTGCCCAATGCCAACATCGCGGTCTACCGCGGCGGTGGCGCCCCCGGCTTCTACAGCGTCGGCGGCAACCCCGGCGATCCGGTCCCCGTCGCGGCTGTCCAGGTGCTGCCCGGGTACGACCAGGCAGGCAGCGACGTGACCTGGCTCTCCCTCGGGACCCAGCAGGCGACCCTGGCACCGGGGGCCAGCACCACCGTGGTGGTCACCCTGGACGCCTCGGCCGCCGACATCACCCAGCCCGGCGACTACACCACGAAGCTGGGTGTGCGCACCGACACCCCGTACAAGGTCTCCGCGATCCCGGTGACGATGCACGTCAACCCGCCGAAGACCTGGGGCAAGTACGCCGGGACCGTCCTCGGCGCCGACGGCAAGGGCGGGACAGTACCGCTCGCCGGGGCCACGGTCCAGATCGACAGTTGGGCGTCGAGCTACACCCTGAAGACCGGCAAGGACGGCAGCTACGCCCTCTGGCTGGACACCCGCAACAACCCGCTCACCGTGATCGTGGCCAAGGACGGCTACCAGCCGACCACCACCACGGTGAAGATCGTGAAGGGAGCGACGACGACGGGCGACTTCACGCTCAAGAAGTCGACCTGATCAGCACCCCCGCCACCGGTACCACCCTGTTCCACCCGTGCGGGCCGATCGGCGGATCGGCCCGCACGGGCTGTCCCACGACAGGCGTCATTCATGCGCGATCGCCGCCGAGCCGACCACCACGGCGACGATCGTGCCCCACGGGATCGCCAGGGCCTTCATGCCCTTCAGCGCGAGGACCTGTTGGGTGCACACGCCCCAGACGAGTCCGAGAGCCAGGCCGAGCAGTGCGCCGAAGACGGCGATCTGGTGGTGCACCAGCTTCTTGTAGTCGGCCTGGTCGCGGACCTGGACTTGGGGGTACCGGCGTCCCCGTCGTAACGGCCTTGTCGGCCCTGTTCGGGCCGAACTTGGGATGAGCGCATCTCAAGGCTGCTCTGGCGTGCGCCTTGGAGCGGGCGTTGTTGCTGTTCGATGTACTGGCGGACGCTCGCCAGTGGTGCTCCGCCACGGGAGGCGGAGAAGTACGAGGGTGACCGTAGGTGCCCGTGTGTGATGGCGTGGTTGGTGTGGCCGGTGAATTCCTGGCGTATCCGGCGGGGCGGAGACGCCTTTGAGGCTGTTGGCCGGCTTGGAGACGGCGGCCTTGGGCGGGCGGTGCACCAGGAGGTGGGCGTGAACGCGTTCGCCGTGAACTCCTTCAGCTCCGCCTCAAAGTCCTCACACGCCTTGCGCATGCCCCCTTCGCAGCGTGTCGGCATCTCGTCGTTGAAGACTCCATGCCGGTACTTCGTCACGGAGACCACGTGCACATGCACCGCCGAACCAACGTGCCAGCCCGCAACGTCCTGTTCGAGGGACGTCGCATCGTCGCCGCCGGACGGGCGGAGACGCCAAACGCCTGTGGAGCGCCGGTAAGACGGGCACACGTGCCCGCGCAGCGCGGTGAAGCAGGAAGCCCCCGGATGGGTCAGCCGACCCAGGCCGGAATTCCTGGACTTCAGGCCAGGGAGCACGTCAACGCATCGCCCCGTACGCACACACGTCGAGCCCCGCGCCGCCCGGCGCCGCCCCCTCCCACCTCCCGCCCAGCCGCGGCGCCAGCCAACCGGGCGCCCCCGCGCGGAAGTCGGCCGGCGCGAGGGCGCCGACACCCGCGGGCAGCATGCCCAGCAACGGCGCTCCCGCCACCACCGGAAGGTCCACGAGGTTGCACCGTGCCGCGAGATCGGCCTCCTGGGGCCAGCTCCCGATGACCACCCCTGCCAAGTCCAGCCCCTGACCGCGGAGTTCACGAGACGTCAGCTCCGTCGCGTTGAGCGTGCCCAGGCCTGCCGCCGCCACCACCACGACCGGCGCTCCCAGCAACCGCGCCGCGTCCGCCAGCGTGCCGCCCTCCTCGTCGAACCGGACGAGCAGCCCGCCCGCGCCCTCGACGAGGACCAGATCGTGCGCGGTGGCCAGTTCGGCGGCCACGCGTGCCACCTCGTGCGGCCGTACGGGCGACATCCCGGCCCGCCGGGCTGCCGTCGCGGGCGCCAACGGCTCGGGATAGCGGGCGAGTTCGACCGTGGTGAGCGCCCCCGACAGCCGGGTCGCCTCCTCCGCGTCCCCGCGCTCGCCCGGCCCCACGCCCGTCTGCGCGGGCTTGAGCACGGCCACGGACCGCCCCGCCGCGACGGCCACCGCGGCGACGGCAGCGGTCGTGACCGTCTTGCCGACCTCCGTACCCGTCCCCGTGATCACCAGTACCGACATGTGTCATCCCTCCCGCGCCGCCGCGCACACCGCGCGGGCGATCCGTGCCACGTCCGCGTCCTCGGTCACGTACGGCGGCATCGTGTAGACGAGGTCGCGGAACGGCCGCAGCCACACGCCCTCGCGCACCGCGGCCCGCGTCGCCGCCGCCATGTCCACCGGGTGGTCGAGCTGGACGACCCCGATCGCGCCGAGGACCCGTACGTCCCGCACCCCGGGCAGGGCCGCCGCCTCGGCGAGTCCCTTCCGCAGCCCCTTCTCGATCCGCCCGACCCGCGAGGCCCAGTCCTGGTCGCGCAGCAGGCCGAGCGAGGCGCAGGACACGGCGGCGGCCAGCGGGTTGCCCATGAAGGTGGGGCCGTGCGCGAGCACCGGCACCTCGCCCCGGGAGATCCCCTCGGCCACCCGAGGCGTGCACAGCGCCGCCGCCATGGTGAGGTACCCACCCGTCAACGCCTTGCCCACGCACATCACGTCCGGCGTCACCGCCGCGTGGTCCGCGGCGAACAGCGCGCCGGTCCGCCCGAAGCCCGTGGCGATCTCGTCGAAGACGAGCAGCACGTCCTGCGCGTCGCACACCTCGCGCAACACCCGCAGATAGGCGGGGGAGTGGAACCGCATCCCGCCCGCGCCCTGCACCACCGGTTCGACCACCACCGCGGCCAGTTCGTCCGCGTGCCGCTCGACCATCGCCCGCAGATGGTCCGCGTACGCCTCCTCGTACGCGGCCGGTGGTGCCTCCGCGAACAGTTGCCGGGGCAGGACACCCCGCCACAGCTCGTGCATCCCGCCCTCGGGGTCGCACACGGACATCGGATGCCAGGTGTCCCCGTGGTAGCCGCCGCGCCAGGTCAGCAGGCGCTGCTTGCCGGGGCGGCCGAGCGAACGCCAGTACTGCACACACATCTTGAGCGCGACCTCGACCGCGACCGAGCCGGAGTCCGCGAGGAAGACATGCTCAAGGCCCTCGGGGGACATGTCGACCAGGAGCTTGGCGAGCCGGACGGCGGGCTCGTGCGTGAGCCCGCCGAACATCACATGGCTCATCCGCTCCATCTGGGTGCGCACGGCGCCGTTGAGCACGGGGTGGTTGTAGCCGTGGATCGCCGACCACCAGGACGACATGCCGTCGACCAACTCGCCGCCGCCGTCCGCGAGTCGCAGCCGCACACCGCTCGCCGACTCCACGACGAGCGGCTCCTGACGTCCGGGCATGGGACCGTACGGATGCCAGACATGCCGCCGGTCCAGCGTCAGTAGCTCCTCCAGGGGCAGGTCAGGCATTGGGCGCGAGATCCGTTCCGGCACCCCGGCGCCGTACGGCGACCAGATCCGTACGCGCCTGACCCGCCTGCGCGTCGGAGGCGGCGGAAGCACAACCACCGCCGCCGCCCTCGGCGTTCTCCTGAGATCCGCACCGGCCCGCCGCCCGATGCGCCGGCAGCGTCACCTGCTCCATGCCCTCCACCTCGAACCCGGCGTCCGCGATCATCTCCAGATCGGCGCGGCCCGCCTGGCCCTCGCTGGTGAGGTAGTCACCGAGGAAGATCGAGTTGGCGAGATGCAGGGCCAGCGGCTGCAGCGTCCGCAGGTGCACCTCACGCCCGCCCGCGACCCGCACCTCGACATCCGGGCACACGAACCGCACCATCGCCAGGATGCGCAGACACCGCTGCGGGGTCAGGTTCCACTCCTTCCCGAGCGGCGTGCCCTCGAAGGGGATCAGGAAGTTGACCGGGACCGAGTCCGGGTCCAGGGCACGCAGCGCGAACACCACGTCCACCAGGTCCTCGTCGCTCTCGCCCATGCCCGCGATCAGCCCCGAGCAGGGGGACAGCCCGGCCGCGTGCGCCTTGCGCACGGTGTCGACCCGGTCGGCGTAGGTGTGGGTGGTGGTGATGTCGTCGTAGGTCGCCTCGGACGTGTTCAGGTTGTGGTTGTACGCGTCCGCACCCGCGGCGCGCAGCCGCTCGGCCTGGCCGTCGGTGAGCAGGCCCAGACAGGCGCACACCTCGACGCCCTCGTTCCGCTCCTTGATCGTCCGGATCGTCTCGGAGACCCGCTCCACGTCCCGGTCGGTGGGCCCCCGGCCGCTCGCCACCAGACAGACCCGCTTGGCTCCGCCCGCGACACCGGCCGCCGCGGCCTTCGAGGCGTCGTCCGGCCCCAGCCAGGTGTACTTGAGGATGTCCGCCTTGGAGCCGAGCCGCTGGGAGCAGTAGGAGCAGTCCTCGGGGCACAGACCGGACTTCAGGTTGACGAGATAGCTGAGCTTCACCCGTCGCCCGAACCAGTGACGGCGCACCTTGCCGGCCGCCGCCACCACATCGAGTACGTCGTCATCGGACGTGGCGAGAACGGCGAGCGCCTCCTCGCGGGACGGCGCTTCACCGCGCAGGCCCTTGTCCACCAGCGTGTTCAGCAGGTTCATGGGAGCCGATCCTGTCCTACGGGGATGCCTCGGGCCAAGGAGACTTCGCACAACAGACGCCGTTCGACGTGTGAGGTATTGCCACATCCTGGGCGGTGTGTCCGAACGCTAGGGTCTGTGGACTGCCCACAAACACCCGGAGGTTCCATGGCGTTCGGCTGGATCGAGGAGCAGGCGCGGGCGCGCCGCCGGGCCGGGCTCGTCCGGGCCCTGCGCCCGCGCGCCGCGGACTGTCCGCTGCTCGACCTCGCGAGCAACGACTACCTCGGCCTCGCCCGCCACCCCGAGGTCATCGAGGGCGCCGCGTCGGCGGCCCGACGGTGGGGCGGTGGCGCCACCGGCTCCCGGCTCGTCACCGGGACCACGGAGGCGCACGCCCGACTGGAGCGCGAACTCGCCGAGTTCTGCGGCTTCGACGCGGCCCTCGTCTTCTCCTCCGGGTACGCGGCCAATCTCGCGGCGCTCTCCGCGCTCGCCCCGCACGGCTCCCTGATCGTCTCCGACGCGGGCAACCACGCCTCGCTCATCGACGGCTGCCGCCTCGCGCGCGGCACCATCCAGGTCGTCGCCCACGCCGACCCCGAGGCCGTCCACAAGGCCCTGCACACGCACCGGGGACCCGCCGTCATGGTCACCGACGCGGTCTTCTCGGTGGACGGCGACGCGGCTCCGCTGGCTCGACTGGCCGCCGTCTGCCGGGAGTCCGGAGCCGGGATGGTCGTCGACGACGCGCATGGCCTGGGCGTCCTCGGGCCCGGCGGCCGGGGTGCTGCGCACGCGGCGGGGCTCGCGGGCGCGCCGGACGCCGTGGTGACGGTGACGTTGTCGAAGGCGCTGGGCAGCCAGGGCGGTGCGGTGCTCGGCCCGGCGCCGGTGATCGACCATCTCGTCAACACGGCCCGGACGTTCATCTTCGACACCGGGCTCGCCCCGGCCGCCACCGGAGCGGCCCTCGCGGCGCTGCGCGTGCTGCGCCGCGAGCCCGAGCGCGCCGCACGGGCCCGTACGGTGGCGGCGACCCTGCACGCCCGCCTCGCGGCCGAGGGCCACGAGGCGGTGCGGCCGGACGCCGCCGTCGTCTCGGTGCGGGCGCCCTCCCCTCAGCAGGCCGTGGCATGGGCGGCCGACTGCCGGGCGGCGGGCGTCGCCGTCGGCTGCTTCCGCCCGCCGTCGGTGCCCGACGGCGTGTCACGGCTGCGTCTGACCGCCCGCGCGGACCTCACCGACGAGCAGATCGAGCACGCCGTACGCGTGATCGGTGAGGCATGCCCCGTGACCCGGCGTACGGCGTCCACAAGGTGACCGGCGGGCTCAGCGGACCCGCCCGTACCACACGCTCTTCGTCCAGATCTTCTGGAGCTTGACCACGTCCCCGGTCTTCGGGGAGTGCCAGATCTTTCCCTTCCCGGCGTAGATGCCGACGTGGTAGACGTTCCGGCCCGAGTGGAAGAACACCAGGTCGCCCGCCTTGCGGTGCGACCCGGAGACATGGTGTGTCTTGTTGTACTGCGCCGAGGCGGTACGGGGCAGATGCTTGCCCGCCTTCTTGTACGCGTAGAGCGTGAGCCCGGAGCAGTCGAAGCGATGCGGTCCGCTGGCGCCCCACTGGTAGGGGGACCCCTTCTCGGCCGCCGCGACCCGCAGTGCCTTCGTCGCCACCGTGCCGGAGGCCGCGCTGGCGGTGGCTCCGGGGGCCACGATGCTGCCGCCGACGGCGGCGATGGTGAGTGCCGAGGCCGTACCGGCCCGGGTCAGCAGCGATGGGACACGATTGAGCGCAGTCATGCGTCACCCTTCGTCAGCCGCCTGTGAAGGATGACCTGTCGGATTCGGGCTGGCGAAGTAGCCCGGCCGCTCGCGCGGCTTCACCCCAAGGACCTCCGGATCGCTCCGGTGGCCCGCCTTGCCGGGTCCTCCACTCCTGCCGATCCACTTCCGTCGACCGGTCGTCCGGGCGGCGGCAGGACTCGGCGTCCGCCCGGACCGCCCCGCCGAGGTGGCGGGGGCTTGTCGTCAGGAAGGGATCTTCACGCAAGGAAGTCGGAAAATCACAATGGAATCGTGATTTTGTGGCGTTCCTCACCACCCACCCGTTCGGGTGGACACTCCTGCGCTGGAGGGACCTTGACGGGGTGTAGGACGTCCGGACCTGCAGCGCAGCGCCCCGCGCCGCCTCACGGACAGGCGAGTCGGGCGGCTCGTCCGGGCTCACGGACGGAGGACGGCCTCCACCGCTCGGGGGTAACCCGATCGGTCCGTTTGAACGCGGACGTGTCGTGCTACGCGGCGGCTTGACCCATCGTCAGTGCGCTTCGGGTGGTACCGCGAGACGGGCCGTACGGCGTTCGCCGTCGAGCACCCGCAGGGCGCGCGCGAGCGTCGGGGCGTGCAGCTCGCTCTCCCCGCGCTCGTGCATCAGCGTCAGCGCCTCGCGCAGCGCCATCGCCTTGCTCACCAGGGCCTGGGCGGCGCGCAGACCTCCGTACGTGGGTCCGGCCTGTGCGGGGTTGATGCGGCCGAGCAGATCGACCACCTCGAGGTAGCGGTCGATCAGCTCCGCCTCGGCGCGGGTCAGCGCGGGCAGCGGGGGAAGTTCGGGCAGCACCGGTGGCTCACCTCGCGTCGGTCGTACGGGACGCCCGGCGGTTCGGCACGACGTGGTCGACCAGTCCGTACGCGACCGCCGCCCGCGCGTCGAGGATCTTGTCGCGCTCGATGTCGGCGGTGACCCGCTCGCGGCTCTGCCCCGTGTGCCGCGCGAGCATCTCTTCCAACTGCCCGCGCGTACGCATCAGTTCCTCGGCCTGGATGGCCAGATCGCTGGCCTGCCCCTGCACGGGCTCCGCGAGGGACGGCTGGTGGATCAGCACGCGCGCGCCGGGCAGGGCGAGCCGCTTGCCGGGGGTGCCCGCGGCGAGCAGGACGGCCGCGACCGACGCCGCCTGACCGAGACAGATCGTCTCCACGTCGCACCCCACGTATCGCATCGTGTCGTAGATCGCGGTCATCGCGCTGAACGAGCCGCCGGGGGAGTTGATGTACAGCGAGATGTCCCGGTCCGGATCCAGGTACTCCAGGTGCATGAACTGCGCCATCACGTCGTTCGCCGACGTGTCGTCGACCGGCGCCCCCAGGAACACGATGCGCTCGTCCAGCAGCTTCGCGTACGGATCAAGGGTCCGGTGCCCATAACCGGTGCGCTCGGTGAACTCGGGCAGCACATGGCGGGCGGACGGTCGGATCATGGCTCGCGCCTCCTCGGGATCGCTCCGGATCGCTCCTGTAGAAAACGTACAGGACGTACGTTCTCTCCGTCGATCTCTCTTGGCTGATCTCTCTTGGTCGATCTCTCTTGGTCGGTCGGTCGATCTTTCGCTCCGATGGGGGTGGCGGGGGCCGCGGACCAGGGGCTGTCCCGCGCCCGCCGGGGATGTCGGGGCAGCCCTTAAGCTGGGGGTATGGCCTACGAGATTCCGGTGACGCAAGCCAGGGCTGAACTTGCCGATCTGATCAACCGCGTCGTGTACGGCGGCGAGCGTGTCGTCGTCACGCGGCACGGCAAGCCTCTCGTCGCCCTGGTCTCCGCGGCCGACCTCGAGCGGCTCGCCGAGCTGGACGCCGCGGAGGAGCAGGTGGTCAGCTCGGTCTCCAGCGTCCGCGAGGTGGCCCCGGCCCCGCAGGAGCGCCGCCGCTTCGGCATCGCCGCCGAGCATCGGGGAACCAGCGCGTCCTGACGGCGGCGACGCCCGGTCCGCGCCGTCCCCAGGCGCGCGACCGTTCCAGGCGCAGGAGACCGATGTCAACGGCGTTGTGCGGGAGGGGACTTGGCCCTCGTTCCGCTCAACGCGCCTTCGTGTACCGGTTATCGGATTGGTAAAGAAGCCAGGTCCCCCTCTGTTCCGTTGACCTGACAACAGACAAGATCCCCCGTATCTATCGAAACGATGTGCGGGGAGGTCCCTCTTGAGGGGAATCAGAGCGACGAGGCGAGCGACCGCGCTCGGCTCCGCGGGGGCGCTCGTGACGGCCACGCTGATAGCCGGCGCCCTGGCGCCGTCGGCCGCCGCGGACGCGGGCCAGGGTCAGAACCGAGAGGCGCGCGGCGCCGCGATCGCCGCCGAGCGGGCCGCCAAGGCCGGGATCGACTGGAAGGACTGCCCGGCCGACTGGGGGCTGGCGACGCCCATCCAGTGCGGCTGGGTCACCGTTCCGCTCGACTACGCCCACCCGGACGGCAAGAAGATCAAGCTCGCCGTCGACCGCATCGGGAACACGGGCACCAAGGCGGAGCGCCAGGGCGCCCTCGTCTACAACCCCGGCGGCCCCGGCGGCTCCGGGATGCGCTTCCCGACGCGCGTCACCAACAAGAACGCCGTCTGGGCCAACGCGGCGAAGGCGTACGACTTCGTCGGCTTCGACCCGCGCGGCGTCGGCCACTCCGCTCCCATCTCCTGTGCGGACCCCCAGGAGTTCGCGGCCGGTCCCAAGGCGGACCCGGTGCCCGACTCCGAGGCGGACAAGCTGGCCCAGCGCAAGCTCGCCCGTGAGTACGCGGAGGGCTGCGCCGACCGCACCGGCCGCGCGATGCTGCAGCAGATGACCACGCCCAACACCGCGCGCGACCTGGACGTCATCCGTGCCGCGCTGGGCGAGAAGAAGCTCAACTACCTCGGCGTGTCCTACGGTACGTACCTCGGCGCCGTTTACGGCACGCTCTTCCCGGGCCACGTCCGCCGCATGGTCGTCGACAGCGTCGTCAACCCCTCGCGCGAGAACATCTGGTACCAGGCCAACCTCGGCCAGGACGTCGCCTTCGACGGTCGCTGGAAGGACTGGGAGAACTGGGTCGCGGCCAACGACGCCACCTTCCACCTCGGCACCACGCAGAAGGCGGTCGAGGCGAAGTGGCTCGACCTGCGCGCCACGGCGAAGAAGAAGCCCCTCGGGGGCGTCGTCGGCCCCGCCGAGCTGATCAACTTCTTCCAGAGCGCCCCGTACTACGACTCCTCGTGGGTGCCGGTCGCGACCGTCTTCAGCAAGTACGTCGCCGGTGACACCCAGGCGCTCATCGACGCCGCCGCACCCGACCTGTCGGACACGGCGGGGAACATCTCGGACGAGAACGGGAACGCGGTCTACACGGCCGTCGAGTGCACCGACGCCAAGTGGCCCACCAACTGGCAGACCTGGAACCGGGACAACACCCGGCTCCACACGGACTACCCGTTCATGACCTGGGCCAACGCCTGGATGAACCTGCCGTGCGCCACCTGGCCGGTCAAGCAGCAGAACCCGCTGGACGTGAAGACCGGCAAGGGGCTGCCGCCGGTCCTGATCGTGCAGTCCACGCGTGACGCCGCGACGCCCTTCGAGGGCGCGGTCGAACTGCACAAGCGCTTCAAGGGTTCCCGCCTGATCATCGAGAAGGACGCGGGCTCGCACGGCGTGACCGGTCTGGTCAACCCGTGCATCAACAGCCGGGTGGACACCTACCTGTTGACCGGCGAGACGGACGGCTCCGACGTGACGTGCACGCCGCACGCCACCCCGAAGCCGTAAGTCACCGAGTGACATGAGAGGGGCGGCCGGATCTCCGGCCGCCCCTCTTCTCCGTCCCGGCCCGTCTCATACGTCGTCCTCCTGGTCGGAGAACAGGGGGTGCTCGGGGGACGGGGTCTCATCGGACGGGCGACCGCGCTCCTGCTCCTGCTGATGCTGGAGTTCCTGCCGTGCCTGCTCCTGGGCGCCGAGGGTCTCCTCGGTCATGTCCCTGATGTGGCCCGAGTCGTCCATCTGGCGATCACTTCTCCGGTCGGTCATGTCGGCTCACTCCTCGATGACGTTGACGGAGCCGGAGGCGCCGTGACGCCCCTGATCAGCGTGGCACGACTCGTACGTCCCCGCACACTGCTCACACAGGCGCCGTGAGGCGGCCTGCCACCCCCGTCCACGAGGCCGGGTCGGTCTCCCGGAGCCCGCTGACCGCGGCTGCCAGTTCCTGGCGTACGGGTCCCGCCGGGGCCTCGCCCGCCACGGCGTCCACCAGCTCCTGCGCGACCCGGTGCAGCTTGGTGTTGGTCTTCTGGGAGACGGTGACCAGCACGCCCCAGGCCTCCTGGGCGCTCAGCGCGAAGGACGCCATCAGGACTCCCCGTGCCAGGTCGATCACCGGCCGCGTCTGCATGGCGCGCCTGAGCTGGACCAGCTCGATCCGCAGATCCCGGTCGGGCTCGTCGGCCCGCGTGCCGTCCGGCCCGGGGGGCTGCGACGGGGCCGGGGGGATGCGGGGAAGACCGTGGTGGCCCCCCACGGGGCGCGTGGGCGTGCTGTCGCCCACGCCGCCCGTCAGATCGAACAGGGAGCGCGTACCGGTCAGCGAGAGCAGCCTGCCGACCGCCGGACCGGTCTTCGTGAGCGCGAGCGTCTTGGCGTCCCGCAGCGCCCGGCGGCGTACGAACAGCAGAGCGTTGAGGCCGGAGCAGTCGCAGAAGTCCACTCCGGCGAGATCGAGGTCGACACCGCTGGCCGAGACCCGCAGGGCGTCGTGCAAGGCGTCCCGCAGCGTCTGTTCCGTGCCGATGTCGAGTTCACCCGCCACCAGGACGGACGTCCGGTCGCCCGCGCCGTGCGACTCCACCCTCAGACAGGGCGGTGGCACGCTGGGCGGGGGAGAGGCCCCCGCGGTGCGAGGGGCTGCCCCGCAGGGCCCGTCGCGGGGAAGTAGGCGCTTGACCATGAGAGCCTCCCGAGCTCTTTCGCTCGCACGCCCCCCTGTCAGGCTCGACCCCTCCCGCATCGGATGTCAAGGGATACCTGAATTCCGATTCGTCCCTTCCGATTCGTCCCTTCCGATTCATGAATGACCGCCCCTACCCTCGGGAGTATGGGTGGAGTATCCGAGCCGCGCATCGGATGGACGTTCCTCACCAACCACGCACGCGTGCTGGTCACGATCGCCGAGGGCCGAAGAACCCGTATCCGCGACATCGCGGCGCACTGCCGACTGACGGAACGGGCCGTCCAGAAGATCATCTCTGATCTGGAGCAAGGCGGTTACCTCACCCACACCCGAGTGGGGCGCGTCAACACGTACCGCATCCAACCGGACACGTACTTGCGGCATCCGGCCGAGGAGGGTCTGACCGTCTCCGATCTGCTGACCCTCCTCGCCCACCGCGACGCGCAGCCCAATCACCGCGACGCGCAGCCCAATCACCGCGACGCGCAGCCCAATCACCGCGACGCGCAGCCCGGTCACCGACCGGCGCAGGGCTGACCGGGACCTGCGGCCCCGGAGAACTCGCCGCACCGCTCAGCGAGTTCAGGCGGTCAGGACCTTCTCCAACGCGCCCAGCGCGGACCGGAGTTCCTCCTCCGTGACCGTCAACGGAGGCGCGATGCGGATCGTGGAGCCATGGGTGTCCTTGACCAGGATGCCCTCGCGCATGAGGCGTTCGCTGATCTCGCGCCCCGTACCGACCGCGGGGTCCACATCGACGCCCGCCCACAGCCCGCGCGCGCGGAAGCCCACGACGCCCTTGCCGACGAGCGCTTCGAGCCCCTCCCGCAGCACCACGCCCGACTCGGCGGCCCGGCGCTGGAACTCGCCCGTCCGCAGCAGGTCCACCACCGCCGAACCGACCGCCGCGGCCAGGGGGTTGCCGCCGAACGTCGACCCGTGCTCGCCCGGCTTCAGCACCTCCATGACCTCCCGGCGCGCGACGACCGCCGACACCGGCACGATCCCGCCGCCGAGCGCCTTGCCGAGCAACAGGACGTCCGGTACGACCCCTTCGTGGTCCACGGCCAGGGTCCGACCCGTGCGGCCGAGGCCCGACTGGATCTCGTCCGCGATGAACAGGCACCCGGCACGGCGGGTGAGGTCGCGGACGCCGGTGAGATAGCCCTCGTCGGGGATGATCACGCCCGCCTCGCCCTGGATGGGCTCGATCAGCACGGCGGCCGTCGTCTCGTCGACCGCGGCCTCCAGCGCGGCGAGGTCGTTGTACGGCACGACCCGGAAGCCGGGGGTGAAGGGGCCGAAGCCCGCGCGGGCCGTCTCGTCCGTCGAGAAGCTGACGATCGTCGTCGTACGGCCGTGGAAGTTGTCGGCCGCCACCACGATCGTCGCCCGGTCGGCGGGCACGCCCTTGACCTCGTACGCCCACTTGCGGGCCACCTTGACGGCGCTCTCCACCGCCTCCGCGCCCGTGTTCATCGGCAGCACCATGTCCAGGCCGGTCAACTCGGCCAGCGAGGCGGCGAATTCGGCCAGCCGGTCGTTGTGGAAGGCGCGGGAGGTGAGGGTCAGCCGGTCCAACTGACGGTGGGCCGCCTCGATCAACGCGGGGTTGCGGTGCCCGAAGTTGAGGGCCGAGTACCCGGCGAGCATGTCGAGATAGCGGCGGCCCTCGACGTCCTCCACCCAGGCGCCCTCGGCGCGGGCGACCACCACCGGCAGCGGATGGTAGTTGTGCGCGAGCACCGGCTCCTCGGCCCGGATCAGCTCGGCGGACGACTCCGTACGGACGGGTGCGGTCATCAACGGATCTCCTGTGTGCAGCACTTGATGCCTCCGCCGGCCTTGTGGAACTCGGAGAGGTCGACGGGGACGGGTACGTAGCCCCGGTCCGCGAGCCGGTCGGCCAGGGCGGTCGCGGTCGGGGAGATGAAGACGTGCAGGCCGTCCGAGACGGAGTTGAGGCCGAAGGCCAGCGCGTCCTCGCGGGTGGCCAGCACCGCGTTCGGATACAGCCGGGCCAGCACCTCGCGGCTCCCCGGCGAGAACGCGTCCGGGTAGTACGCGACGGTGTCGTCGTCGAGGACGAACAGCGCCGTGTCGAGGTGGTAGAAGTACGGGTCCACCAACTGCAGCGTGATCACCGGGACTCCGAAGAACTCCTGGACCTCGCGGTGCGCCTGCCAGGTCGTACGGAAGCCGGTGCCGGCCAGGACATGGCGGCCGACGGGGACCAGGTCGCCCTCGCCCTCGCACACCGACTCCGGGCGGTGGACATCGAAGCCCGCCGCCTTGAACCAGGTGTCGTACGCGGTGGACTCCGGGCGGCGTTGCTCGGCGTGGAAGAGAGAGCCGAAGACCCGGCCCTCGAGGACGAGCGCGGAGTTGGCCGCGAACACCATGTCCGGCAGACCGGCCACCGGCTCCACGCTCTCCACGGTATGGCCGTGGGCGCGGTAGGCCCCGATCAGCGTCTGCCACTGGTTCCGGGCGAGATCGAGGTCGACCCGGACGTCGGGGTGCATCCACGGATTGATCGCGTACTGCACATCGAAGTGCCGGGGTTCGCAGACGAGGAAACGCCGCTGACGCGGCGCACGGGTCTCGGGCACAGAAAGGGTCCTCCACTTCCTGCGGTGGCTGCGGGGATTGACACCACGGTAGGAACTGAGGGAGATCGCCGACAAGCGACGAAAGCTGCGTATGCGCGCACGATCGCTGCGTGGTTGCCGAGGTCAGCGCACGTCTGCTGCGTGCCCCGGCGTGTCCTGCGGCGCGGGCTGGCTGGCGCCCGCCTCCGGGCTCTCGGGCAGCAGATGGGTCAGCACCATGTAGCTGACCGTCTTCCGGATGAACGGCTGGGTACGGATCCGCTCCAGCACCTCCTCGAAGTGCTCCACGTCCGTCGCCCGCACATGCAGCAGCGCGTCCGCGTCACCGGTCACCGTCATCGCCGCCGTGATCTCGGGGTGGTCGCGCACGACCTCCGCCAGCCGCCGGGGCGGCGCCGCGCCCTCGCAGTACACCTCGACATACGCCTCCGTACGCCAGCCCAGCGCCGACGGCTCCACCGTGGCCGTGAACCCGGTGATCACACCCGTCTCGCGCAACCGGTCCACCCGGCGCTTGACCGCCGTCGCGGACAGCCCGATCAGCGCGCCGATCTCCGCGAAGCTGCTGCGCGCGTTCGCCGTCAACGCGGTGATGATCTTGCGGTCGAGTTCGTCGAACGCGGTCGGCCTGCTGCTCATGGCGGAACTCTAACGACAGCCGTGCCCCCGTGGTCACACAGCGACAACGTCCCTGTCCCACGCATGTGCAGACGTACGGATTGCTCCTACACTCCACGTTCATGCTGCGCGCCCTTGCCGTCGACGACGAACGCCCCTCGCTCGAGGAACTCCTCTATCTGCTGAACGCGGACCCCCGGATCGGCAGCGCGGAGGGCGCGAGCGACGCGACCGAGGGGCTGCGCCGCATCAACCGCGCCCTGGAGTCCGGGCCCGACGGCCCCGACACGATCGACGTCGTCTTCCTCGACATCCACATGCCCGGCCTCGACGGACTGGAGCTGGCCCGGCTGCTCACCGGCTTCGCCAAGCCGCCGCTGGTCGTGTTCGTCACCGCCCACGAGGGCTTCGCCGTACGGGCCTTCGACCTCAAGGCCGTCGACTACGTCCTCAAACCCGTCCGCCGCGAGCGGCTCGCCGAGGCCGTCCGCCGCGTCGCCCACCTGCGGGACGCGGCACAGCTCATCCCCGTGCACGAACCCGACCCCGACCACATCACCGTCGAACTCGGCGGCGTCAGACGGTTCGTGCCCGTCGAGGACGTCACCCACGTGGAGGCCCAGGGCGACTACGCCCGGCTGCACACCGCCCAGGGCAGCCACCTCGTCCGCATCCCGCTGTCCACCCTGGAGGAGCGCTGGCGCTCGCGCGGGTTCGTCCGCATCCACCGCAGCCACCTCGTCGCCCTGCGCCACATCGAGGAACTCCGCCTGGACACCGGCGCGGTGAGCGTCCTCGTCGGCCCCGTCGAACTCCAGGTCAGCCGACGGCACGCCCGCGATCTGCGGGACCTGCTGATGCACCGGACCACGGGACGGTGAGACCGGCAGTGTCCCAGGACCCCGGCGACCGTCGAGTCGTCGTCACCGGGCCGCCCCGGCGCAGCCGCCGCACCTCCGGCTACTACCGGCCCCGTACCGAGATCGACGAGCAGACCACCCTCGGCCACACCTATGTCCGCTCCCTCATGCGCAGCCAACTCAGGGCAGGACTCACCGTGTCGGCCGTCCTCGTCCTGCTGGTGGGCCCCCTGCCCCTGCTCTTCGCCACCATCCGCGACGCCGGACTGCAATGGACCGTCCTCGGCTGCTGCCTCTACCCGCCGCTCGTCCTGCTCGCCCGCTGGTACGTACGCCGCGCCGAGCGCAACGAGCGGGACTTCGTCCGTCTCGTCGAGGACCGCTGAGGCACGACCGTGAACCAATTCGCCGTTCCCGCGGTCGCCCTCGTCGTCGTGGCGACCGTCCTCGTGGGCGCCTTCGGCCTGCGCATCTCCCGCACCACCTCGGACTTCTACGTCGCCTCCCGGACCGTCGGCCCCCGTCTGAACGCCGTGGCCATCAGCGGCGAATACCTCTCCGGCGCCTCCTTCCTGGGCATCGCCGGGCTCGTCCTGGTCCAGGGCCCCGACATGCTCTGGTACCCCGTCGGCTACACCGCCGGCTATCTGGTCATACTCCTGTTCGTCGCCGCCCCGCTGCGCCGCTCCGGCGCCTACACCCTGCCCGACTTCGCCGAGGCCCGGCTCGCCTCGCAGCCGGTGCGACGGCTCGCCGGGGCCTTCGTCGTCGGGGTCGGCTGGCTCTATCTGCTGCCCCAACTCCAGGGCGCCGGGCTCACGTTGGCCGTGCTGACCGGGGCGCCCGACCCGCTCGGCGGGATCATCGTCGCCGTCGTGGTGGTCGCGACCGTCGCCGCGGGCGGCATGCGCAGCATCACCTTCGTCCAGGCCTTCCAGTACTGGCTCAAGGTCACCGCCCTGCTCGTGCCCGCGCTCTTCCTGGTGCTGGCCTGGCAGGGCGACGGCGCGCCACGCGGCGCCTTCGCCGAACCGGCGACCTTCCGCGACCACCGCGTCGTACGGATCGACGACCGCCTCGACCTGAGGCTGTCCCGCCCGCTCGACGCCACGGCCACGGGCACCATCGACGGCCGCCGCTACCGGAGCGAGCGCGTGGCCCTCGCGCCGGGCGTCCACCGCCTCGACCGTGGCACCCGGCTGACCTTCGCCCCCGGCGACCCCGTCCCCACCGCCACCCACGGCAGCAACGGCGGCATGTCGACCTCGCTGGCCTCCGGACGCCAGGAGCGCCCGCTGTACGCCACCTACGGGCTGATCCTCGCCACCTTCCTCGGCACCATGGGCCTGCCGCACGTCGTCGTCCGCTTCTACACGAGCCCGCACGGCGTCGCCGCCCGCCGCACCACCGTCGCCGTACTCGCTCTGATCGGAGCCTTCTATCTGCTGCCCCCGGTCTACGGCGCGCTCGGCCGGCTCTACGCGCCGGAACTATCCCTCGCCGGGGACGCCGACGCCGCCGTCCTGCTGCTGCCCCAGCGGATGATCCCGGGGCTCGGCGGGGACCTGCTGGGCGCGCTGGTCGCGGGCGGCGCCTTCGCCGCGTTCCTGTCCACCGCCTCCGGGCTGACCATGGCGGTGGCCGGGGTGCTCGCCCAGGACGTCCTGCCCTCCCGCGGCGTGCGGCACTTCCGGCTCGGCACGGTGATGGCGATGGCGGTGCCGCTCGCGGCGAGCGTGCTGGTGGGCGGGTTGCCGGTCGCCGACGCGGTGGGGCTCGCCTTCGCCGTGTCCGCGTCGTCGTTCTGCCCGCTGCTCGTCCTCGGCATCTGGTGGCGGCGGCTGACCCCGCCCGGCGCGGCGGCCGGAATGCTCGTCGGCGGCGGCTCGGCGTTCGTGGCGGTGACGGCGACCATGGCGGGCTGCCCGGTCGACGGCACCCTGCACGCCCTGCTCGCCTGGCCCGCTCTCTGGTCGGTGCCGCTCGGCTTCCTGACCATGGTGCTGGTCTCCCTGGCCACACCGGGGCGGATACCGGCCCGGACGGCGGCGATCCTCGCGCGGTTCCATCTGCCCGAGGAAGTACGGGCGGAGGCGAAGGGATGAGCGGCTTCCTCGCGGGCCTGTGCGTCGCCGTCCTCCCGCTGCTGGCGGCCGGCTTCTGGCTCGGCCGGCGCACCGCGCGCCCGGAGAGCCTCGGCGGGCTCGGTACCCCCGTCGAGCACGCCACCTTCCAGACCCTGCACACCGCCTCCCTGGCCGCGCCCCCGCTGCGGGCCGGACTCACCGAGGAGACCGCCCGCAAGTCCGCGCGGCGGCTGCGCACCCTGCTGGGCACCGACGCGCTGTGCCTCACCGACCGGGAGGCCGTACTGGCCTGGGACGGCGTGGGGGAGCACCACCGCGAGGAGGTGCTGCAGCGCCTCGCCGGACCGTGGGAGACCGGCCGCGGCGAGGCCTTCCGGCTGAGCTGCGAGACCCCGGACTGCCCGCTGCGCTGGGCCGTCGTCGCCCCGCTCACCGTCGACGACCGCGTGCACGGCGCGCTGGTGGCCTGCGCGCCCCGCGAGTCCGCCGTCCTCGTCCGGGCCGCGGGCGAGGTCGCCCGATGGGTGTCCGTACAACTGGAGTTGGCGGACCTCGACCGCTCCCGTACGCGGCTGATCGAGGCCGAGATCAAGGCGCTGCGGGCCCAGATCTCCCCGCACTTCATCTTCAACTCCCTCGCCGTGATCGCCTCGTTCGTGCGCACGGACCCCGAGCGCGCCCGCGAACTCCTCCTGGAGTTCGCCGACTTCACCCGGTACTCGTTCCGGCGCCACGGCGACTTCACCACGCTCGCCGACGAGTTGCACGCCATCGACCACTATCTGACGCTGGTACGGGCCCGCTTCGGCGACCGGCTCTCGGTCACCCTCCAGATCGCGCCCGAGGTGCTGCCGGTCGCCCTGCCCTACCTCTGCCTCCAGCCCCTGGTCGAGAACGCCGTCAAGCACGGCCTGGAGGGCACGGTCGACAAGCGGCACATCAGCATCACCGCCCAGGACGCGGGCGCCGAGGCCCTCGTGGTCATCGAGGACGACGGCGCCGGAATGGACCCCGCGCTGCTGCGCCGTATCCTCGCGGGCGAGGTCAGCCCCTCGGGCGGCATCGGCCTCTCCAACGTCGACGACCGGCTGCGCCAGGTCTACGGCGACGACCACGGGCTCGTCATCGAGACGGCGGTGGGCGCGGGCATGAAGATCACCGCGCGGTTGCCGAAGTACCAGCCGGGGGTGCACTCGGCGGGACGGCTGCCCCGGGACTGAGGCTCAGGTGTGGTCGGAGACCACCATGCCGAGAGTGAGCAGGCCGAGGACGGCCCAGCCGAACCACAACCAGCCGTTGCCGCCGAGCGCCACCGTGTAGGCCGTCACCGCGACGAGTCCGCCGATGGTGAGCACCCCCATCGCCTTCGTCGAACCGGGCATCGCGACACCCTCCTCAGGGTTGGTTCCCCCCATGGTGCCCCGTTTCGCACCCGCTGCACTCGACAAGTCACAGGCTCCTCGCACCGGTTGCCGCACCGGACCCCCGGCGCCACGCAACACGAAGGGGGCCGCCCGGCTCCTCGGCCGGGCGGCCCCCTTGTGTGCGATCTCAGTGGCTGCGCGCGTTGAGCGAGGCCAGATAGGCGTTGTACGCCTTGAGTTCCTTGTCGCCGTCGCGCTCGGCGGCCCGGTCCTTGCGCCGCGCCTGCCGCTGCTCGGAACCGTGCCACTGGTACAGCAGCGCGATCAGCACGAGGACGGAGGGGATCTCGCTGAACGCCCAGGCGATGCCGCCCGCCGCGGTCTGGTCCGAGAGGGCGTCGATACCGAGCGAGGCGGCCGGGTTCTGGTAGGTGCCGATCATCGGCGTGGTCGCCATCATCAGCGCGATACCGAAGAACGCGTGGAACGGCATGCCCGCGAACAGCTCCAGGATCCGCATCAGATGGCTCGGGCGGTTCGGGCCCGGGTCGACGCCCATGATCGGCCAGAAGAACACCACGCCGACGGCGAGGAAGTGGATCATCATCGCGATGTGCCCGGTCCTGGACTCCATCAGGAAGTCGAAGAGCGGCGTGAAGTACAGCACGTAGAGGCTGGCGATGAACATCGGGATCGTGAACAGCGGGTGGGTGATCACGCGCATGTAGTGGCTGTGCAGCAGCATCAGCAGCCACTCACGCGGGCCCTTGTGACCGCGGCCCGCCGTCGGCAGCGCGCGCAGCGCCAGCGTGGTCGGGGCGCCGAGCAGGACCAGGATCGGCGAGAGCATGCTGATCACCATGTGCTGCACCATGTGCACGCTGAACATGACCATGCCGTAGTCGTTCAGCTTGGTGCACATGACGAGCATGATCGTCAGGACGCCGAGGACGAACGCGACCGTACGGCCCACCGGCCACTTGTCGCCGCGCCGGGTGAGACGTACGACACCCCACCCGTACAGACCGAGCCCGAGCAGACAGGAGATGAGGAAGAACCAGTCCGGGGACCACTCCATACCCCGGCTCAGCGTGAACGGCGGCAGATCCGTTGTCATCCCGTGCATGCCATGCATGTCATGCGCGCTGTGATCCATCCGCCAGCTCCTGTTTCATGGGTGTTGTGGACTGTTCTGTCCGCAGCAGAGTAGAACCGCCCCCCAGAGTAGAACCGCCCCCGGTCGCGGCTACGACCGGGGGCGGTGCAGTACGCCCGTCAGGGGCGCGGTATGTCACAGGGCTTCGGCGCCGTCACAGCACGCACTCCGCCTCGGCGTACCGCTCGTCGGGGACCGTCTTCAGCGTCTGCACGGCCTGCGCCAGGGACACCATCACGATGTCGGTGCCGCGCAGCGCGGTCATCATGCCGAACTCGCCGCGGTGCACGGCCTCCACGGCGTGCCAGCCGAAGCGCGTGGCGAGGACACGGTCGTACGCCGTCGGGGTGCCGCCGCGCTGGACATGCCCGAGGATCACCGGCCGGGCCTCCTTGCCGAGGCGCTCCTCCAGCTCCAGGGAGAGCTGGCGGGCGATCCCCGCGAAGCGCTCATGGCCGTAGACGTCCCGGCCGCCCTCGTCGAAGTCCATCGTGCCCGGCCGGGGCTTGGCGCCCTCGGCGGCCACGACGATCGCGAAGCGCTTGCCGGCCGCGAACCGCTCGCCGACGCGCGCGGTCAGCTCCTCTATGTCGAAGGGCCGTTCGGGCACGACGATCGCGTGGGCGCCCGCGGCCATGCCGGAGTGCAGCGCGATCCAGCCGGTGTGGCGGCCCATGACCTCCACGATCAGCACACGCTGGTGGGACTCGGCGGTGGTCTTCAGCCGGTCCAGCGCCTCGGTGGCCACGCCCACGGCCGTGTCGAAGCCGAAGGTGACGTCCGTGACGGCGATGTCGTTGTCGATGGTCTTCGGTACGCCGACGATCGGCAGCCCGTGGTCGGACAGCAGCCGGGCCGCCTTGAGCGTGCCCTCGCCGCCGATCGGGATGATCGCGTCCAGCCCGAGCTGCGCGACATGGTCCCGGGCCCGCTCCACACCGTCGCGCAGATGCTCGGGGCGCACCCGCGAGGAGCCGAGGATCGTGCCGCCGAGCGCCAGGATGCCGCCCACCGCGTCGAGGTCGAGCTTGAGGTGGTCGCCCTCCAGAAGGCCCTTCCAGCCGTCCCGGAAGCCGATGACCTCGTCGCCGTGGTCGACGACGGCACGGTGCACGACGGACCGGATGACGGCGTTCAGCCCGGGGCAGTCTCCGCCGGAGGTGAGCACGCCAATGCGCATGGACCCAGGATCCCTTCTCCACATGGGCCGGGGCCGGACCACGCTGTCCGGATCGATCCCCGCCACCCTACGGCGGCAGGCGGCGGGACGACACCGTTCGTCCGACTGCTGGACGCCCCCGCTCAGGTGTGCGGACGGGGTGTCAGAGGGGCGCCCGTGGCCCGGTGTTACGCGGTCTGCTGCTGCGCCGCCGCGATGCGCTCGTCGCGCAGCGCCTCGTACCAGCGGTCGTCCACCGGCGGCAGGGCGTTGACGTCCAGCGCCAGCTTCAGCAGCAGGTCGGCGATCAGCGGGTTGCGGGCGAGCACGGGCCCGTGCATGTACGTACCGAAGACCGTGTCGTTGTACGCGCCCTCCGTGCCGTCCCCCGTGCCGTTGCCCCGGCCCTGGCGGACCTGCGCGAACGGGCGGGCGGTCGGGCCGAGGTGGGTGACGCCCTGGTGGTTCTCGAAGCCGGTGAGCGGCGGCAGGCCGAGGCGCGGGTCGATGTCGCCGAGGACGTCGCCGACGCAGCGCTCGCCCTCGCCGCGCGTCGAGACCACGTCGAGCAGACCGAGGCCCGGCTCGCGCTGCCCGAGGTCGTTGATGAACTCATGGCCCAGGATCTGGTAGCCCGCGCAGACGGAGAACACGATCGCGCCGTTCTGCACGGCCTGGTACAGATGCCCGTCGCGGCGCAGCCGCTCGGCGGCGAGCCGCTGCGGACGGTCCTCGCCGCCACCGATCAGATAGATGTCGCCGGAGGTCGGGACCGGCTGGTCGCTGCGCACGTCGAGGCGGGCCACGTCGAGGCCGCGCTGCCGGGCCCGGCGCTCCACGACGAGCGCGTTGCCCTGGTCGCCGTAGGTGCTGAGGAGGTCGGGGTAGATCCACACCAGCCGGAGGCTGCTGTCACTCATCGATGATCGTCCTTCAGGGGTCGGTGCGGTGATCAGTTGCCGACGCGGCGGCGCAGGTCCTGGAACGCGGTGTAGTTCGCGATGACCTCGATCCGCCCGGGCGGGGCCTGCTGGACGGCCTGGTCGAGGCTGTCGCAGACCTGGAAGTGCTGGTTCGCGACCTCGAGCCGCACGGCGAGGTCCAGCTTGCGGTCGCCGAGGACGAAGATCGGGTGGCCGGTGAGGCGCGTGTAGTCGACGTCCCACAGCCAGGAGGTGTCGGTGCCGTCGGCGCCGCGCGCGTTCACGGACAGGATCACCGGGGTCGGCGGCGGGTCGATCAGCGAGAACGTCTCCAGCCAGCCGGCCGGGTTCTTCGCCAGCAGCAGCCGCAGATCGCGCTCCATGAACTGGACCACGTCATAGCGCCCGGCCACCGCCTGCACCTGGTACATCCGCTCCAGCGCGACCTGCGGGGGCACCCCGAAGACGGCGGCGACGGCCGTGGAGCTGGCGGCGTTGGCCTTGTTGGCGCGACCCGGCAACTGGAGGTGGATCGGCCAGGCCGAGCCGTGCGGGTCGAGGACGTGGTCGCCGGACAGCGCCCAGCTCGGGGTCGGTCGGCGGAAGCCGCACTCGCCGCAGTACCAGTCGTCACCGGGGCGCTGCATCACACCGCCGCAGGACGGGCAGGACCAGGCGTCGTCCTTCCACATCTGCCCGGCGGCCACCCAGACCACGTTGGGCGAGGAGGACGCGGCCCACACGATCAGCGGGTCGTCGCAGTTGGCGACGATGACGGCCTTGGAGCCCGACAGGCCCTCGCGCCAGTTCTCCGCGAGCATCCGGGTCTCGGCGGCGCGGTCGAGCTGGTCGCGGGAGAGGTTGAGCAGCGCGATGCATCGCGGGGCGGTGTCCCGGGCGACCCGGGCGAGATACTTCTCGTCCACCTCTATGACCCCGAACTTGGCGTCCGAGCCGCCCGCCAGCGCCGAGGTGATACCGGCGGGCATGTTGGCGCCGAGCGCGTTGGACACGACCGGGCCCGCGGCGCGGAGCGCCTCCGCGATCAGCCGGGTCGTCGTCGTCTTGCCGTTGGTCGCCGAGACCAGGACGACGTCCAGGTGCGTGGCGAGCCGGGCGAGCAGATCGGGGTCGAGTTTGAGCGCCACTCGGCCGCCGATCACTGATCCGCTGCCACGTCCCGCTGCGCGCGATGCCGCAGCGACCGCCTTGCCCGCGGTCACGGCCAGCTTGGCCCGCGGCGTCAGCGGGTCCGAGTTGCCTGCCATCAGTTCCCGATCCTCCTTGCGTACGGCGCGCAGCCCTGTCCCGGCAACGTGCGGATCTCAGCCTATCGAGATCCGGTCACACTCCCGAATCGCGGCACCGGCCCGGTGCCCGCGCGACATGCGGGAACCGTACCCTTGCCGCCATGCGACACCGTTCCATCCCGGGCGCCCACGGGCGAGTCCGGCCCCTCACCCTGCTCGGTGACCCTGTTCTGCACAAGCCCTGCGAGGAGGTCACCGCCTTCGGCCCCGAACTGGCCCGGCTCGTCGAGGACATGTTCGCCACGATGTACGCGGCGCGGGGCGTGGGCCTGGCCGCGAACCAGATCGGGGAGGCGTTGCGGGTGTTCGTGTACGACTGCCCGGACGACGAAGAGGTACGCCACCGGGGACATGTGGTCAACCCACGGCTCGTGGCGACGGACGGTGTGGTGCTGCGCGGACCGGAGGGATGTCTGTCCCTGCCGGGTCTCGAGGCCGGGACGGAACGCTACGACGAAGCGGTCGTCGAGGGCTTCACGGTGACGGGCGAACCGCTGCGGGTGCACGGCACGGGGTGGTTCGCGCGGTGTCTCCAGCACGAGTGCGACCATCTGGACGGCGGCCTGTACGTGGACCGGCTCGACGACCGCCGTCGACGCCGGGTGCTGCGGCAGGCGGCCAAGGCCCCCTGGAGCAGCGCGGACACGGCGCGGCGCTGAGCGCGCGTCAGAACCCCGGACCGCCCGCGCGGTCCCCGGCGACGGCCAGCCGCCCCCACAGCAGATCCGCCAGGCTGTGCACCAACTCGGCCCGCGCGCAGGGCTGTTCGCCGAGCCACCAGTCCCCGGCGGCATGCATCATGCCGACGATGCCGTGCCCCCACACCCGGGCGAGGCGGCGGCTGTCCGGGCCGAGGTCCACCCGCTCCTCGATGACCTCGGCCAGCTCCTCGCCCATGCGGCGCAGCAGCGGAATGGAGTGGCGGCCCGTGTCGAAGCCCTGGTCGCTCGGTGCGCCGCCCTCCGCCGGGTGCATCAGGAAGCGGTACACCTGCGGCCGAGCCTCGATCGCCGCGAGATAGGTGTCCAGCGTCGCCTCGACCCGCTCGCGCCGGGCGGCCGGGGCGTCCAGCGCCGCCCGCAGCGAGTCGAGCAGCGCGTCCGTGTGGCGCTTGGCGAGCGCGGCGTACAGCCCGCCCTTGTCGCCGAAGTGACGGTAGAGGATCGGCTTGGTGATGCCCGCCTCGGCGGCGATGGCGTTCATCGAGGCGCCGGGGCCGTCGCGGAGCACCACCCGGTCGGCGGCCTCCAGCAGCTCACGCCGACGCTGGTCGGCGGACCGCTGCTGATCGGTCCGCTGCCTGGTATCCATATCTCTCCCCACCCGTGGTGATCGGTGACGCCTGCGCAAACTAACACCGAAGGTCGGGGCGGCAGCGAGTGAGCTGCCGACTCCGCCGACGGGCGCTCGTGGACGGTTCGGGAGTTGACTTCTCCTACTGGCCGGTAACAGACTGCAGTTACCGCAAGTAACATGCTAGCGCAGCGCTGGAGGGGACATGGCCGAGTTCACCATGGAGCTCAACGACGAACAGAAGGAGGTCCGGGACTGGCTGCACGGCTTCGCCGCCGATGTGATCCGTCCCGCCGCCGCCGAATGGGACGAGCGTGAGGAGACTCCCTGGCCGGTCATCCAGGAGGCCGCGAAGACCGGCATCTACTCCCTCGACTTCTACGCCCAGCAGTACTTCGACCCCACCGGCCTCGGCATCCCGATGGCCATGGAGGAGCTGTTCTGGGGGGACGCGGGCATCGCCCTCTCGATCGTCGGGACCGGCCTCGCCGCCGTGGGCGTGCTCGCCAACGGCACCGACGAACAGATCGGCACCTGGATCCCGCAGATGTACGGCGACGTCCAGGACGTCAAGGTGGCCGCGTTCTGCTCCTCCGAGCCCGACGCCGGCTCCGACGTCGCCTCGATGCGTACCCGCGCCGTGTACGACGAGGCCAAGGACGAGTGGGTGATCAACGGCACCAAGACCTGGGCGACCAACGGCGGTATAGCGGGCGTCCATGTGGTCGTCGCCGTGGTCGACCCCGAGCTGGGCTCCAAGGGCCACGCCTCCTTCATCGTCCCGCCGAACACCCCCGGCCTGTCCCAGGGGCAGAAGTTCAAGAAGCACGGCATCCGCGCCTCGCACACCGCCGAGGTCGTCCTCGACGGCGTCCGCGTCCCCGGCTCCTGTCTGCTCGGCGGCAAGGAGAAGCTGGACGAACGCCTCGCCCGCGCAAGGGAGAAGGCCAAGAAGGGCGGCATGGGGGTCCCCCCGCTCGAGCGCAGCCGAGAGTGGGGGAGGGTGAAGAACGCGGCGATGGCCACGTTCGAGGCGTCCCGTCCTGCCGTGGGCGCGATGGCCGTCGGCACCGCCCGCGCCGCGTACGAGGTGGCTCTCGATTACGCAAAGACGCGCGAGCAGTTCGGCCGCCCGATCATCGACAACCAGGGCGTCGCCTTCCAACTCGCCGACATGCGCACCCAGATCGACGCCGCCCGGCTGCTGGTGTGGCGCGCCTCCTGGATGGCCGTCAACGGCAAGCCGTTCACGGCGGCCGAGGGCTCGATGTCGAAGCTGTTCGCCAGTGAGACCGCGAAGAAGGTCACCGCGCAGGCGATCCAGATCCTCGGCGGCAACGGCTACACCCGCGAGTACCCGGTGGAGCGGATGCACCGGGACGCGGCCATCTACACCATCTTCGAGGGCACGAGCGAGATCCAACGGCTCGTCATCGCCCGGACGTTGTCCGGGATGCCGATCCGCTGACTCCTTCGGCCCGTCGGCTCGTTCGGCCCGCGAGCGCGCTATCGGTGCCGCAGCGGCGTGAGTTGCTCGATGTCGTAGCGCCTGCGCAACGCCTCGATCGCCGCCAGATCCGGTGGGCCCCCGTCGCGCAGGATCTCCAGCAACTCCTCGAAGTAGCGCTCGTGGTCCGGGGGAGGGGACGCCTGGAAGAACATCTTCGCGGGGGCCTCGGTGGGGTTCGCGAACGCGTGCGGACAGCCGGGTGGTACGACGATGACCGTGCCGGGCGTCGCCCGTACCACCCGGTTGCCCGACCTCGACTCCCACTTCTGCCAGTGGTCGGGCGTCCGTACGCGCGGTTCGAAGGCGAGCACGTCCAGCTCGCCCTCGAGCACGTAGAACAACTCCTCGCTGCGCGTGTGCACATGGGCGCCGACATCGAAGCCCGGGGGCACCAGCACCTCGAACGTGGACGAGATGCGCGAGTGCGAGCCGGTCACCTTGAACGTCACCTGCTGGGCCGGTGTCTGCACGACCCGCCCGTGCCCCGGCGGCACGAGCAGACCTTCGACCGCCGCGAGCCCTTCCGTCGCCGTCATCGGTCGCTCACTTCTTCGGCCCGGCGCTCTGGGCGACCTGCCAGCGGCCCAGCGCCATCTCCGCGGTGATGCCCGGCCCGAACCCTGCGAGCAGCCCCCGCGAGGTGTGCTCGGCGCCGCCCGCCTCGAAGAGCCGCCGCAGCGCGTCCAGGACGACGGCGCTCGCGATGTTGCCGTACTCGGTGAGCGTGGCCCGGCTGAACCGGAAGGCCTCCGAGGGCACCTCCAGGAACGTACTCAGATCGTCCAGGATCCGCGGACCACCGGCATGCACGATGTAGAAGTCGAGGTCGGACGCGTCCCAGCCGTGATGTCTGGCCAACTCCCGCAGGGCCGGGGCGAGCGGCTCCATGGTGCCCGGCACCCGCTTGTCCAGGAGGAAGTGGAACCCGGTGGCCCGCACGTCGTACATGATCCACTCTTCGGTCTTGGGGATCAGATACGAGCCGTTGAGCTCCAGTCGGACGCCGGTACCGCCCTTGCCGCGGACCACCGCCGCCGCGATGCCGTCGCCGAACAGGCCGTTGGACAGCAGCGATCCGATGCCGAGGTCGGTGGGCTGGTAGCACAGCGAGCAGAACTCGCAGGCCACGATGAGCGCGTTGGCGTCCGGGTAGGCGGTGCAGAAGTCATGCGCCCGGTTGATGGCCGCACCACCCGCGGCGCAGCCCAACTGGGCTATCGGTATCTGCCGGGTGTCGCTCTTGAAGCCCATCGTGTTGATCATCCAGGCGGTCAGCGACGGCATCATGAACCCGGTGCACGACACGTAGATGATCACGTCGATGTCGGAGGGCAGCAGTTCGGCGTCGTCCAGCGCCCGCTGGACGACCGCGGGGACCCGGGCCTTCGCCTCGGCCTCGTAGAGCTTGTTGCGGTCCTCGAACCCCGGGTGCTTCAGGGTCTCCTCGATGGGCTGCACGATATGCCGGGTGACCACCCCGGTGTTCTCGATCAGCCGCAACGCCAGCGGGAGTTGGGGGTGGTCGGCGTGGCGGGAGCGCGCCAGGTCGAGCGTCTCCTCCATCGTGATCACGTGTTCCGGCACGGAAACCGCGGGTCTGCACAGAGTCGCCATGGAGCGCGCCTTCTTTCGCCTTGGCGGAGGACTTCCCGTCCCCCGGCGGAAGGGTGGGTGACCCCTCTTCGGGTGACCCACCCACGATCACCCCGGGGCGCGCGGATATCTCGTCGGACTACTCCACTTCAGCGATCCACCCAGAGTGAGATCCCTGGTACGCGAGCGGTGCACGTCCCGGCCCGGCGCGGCGAACGGTCAGCGCAGCGAACTGTGCGCGATGCACGCGACGTCGATCCGATCGGCGAGCTTCGCCAGCTCGATCGTCAGCGCGGCCACCGTGTCCTCGTCGAGCCCGTCGTCGCCGTCCTCCACGAGGCGCAGCCACCGGCCGCCCACCGTGCGCAGCAGCTTGCTGACATCGGCCGCCGCCACCTGCAACGTGCCGCGGTCGTCCACGATCAGCGGTAGGGTCACTTCGCGGTTCACAGGAGCGATCGTAGCGGCGGAACGCTCACGCTCCGTGCCATATGGTGGTGATGTTGCAGAACTCCCGGATTCCGTGCCCGGACAGCTCGCGGCCGTAACCGGACCGCTTGACGCCGCCGAAGGGGAAGGCGGGGTGCGACGCGGTCATCCCGTTGATGTAGACACCGCCCGCCTCCAGATCCCGTACGAAGCGGTCGACCTCGGTGCCGTTGTGCGTCCACACATTGGAACTCAACCCGAACGGCGCGTCGTTCGCGATCGCCACCGCCTCGTCCAGATTCGCGGCCCGATAGAGCGTGGCGACCGGACCGAAGGCCTCCTCGTGATGGATCCGCATGGGCGGGGTGACATCGGCGAGGACGGTCGGCGGGTAGTACCACCCCGGACCGTCGGGACGCTCGCCCCCGCACAGCACCGTCGCGCCGTTCTCCACCGCGTCGGCGACGAGCTCCTCCAGATCGGCCCGCCCCCGCTCGCTGGACAGCGGACCGACATCGGTCTCCTCCGCCATCGGGTCGCCGGTCCGCAGCGCCTTCATCCCGGCCGTGAACCGCTCGGCGAAGGCGTCGAACACATCCGTGTGCACGATGAACCGCTTGGCCGCGATGCAGGACTGCCCGTTGTTCTGCACCCGGGCCCGCACCGCGACCTCGGCGGCCTGGTCGAGGTCCGCGGACGGCATGACGACGAAGGGGTCGCTGCCGCCCAGCTCCAGGACCGTCTTCTTGACCTCGTCCCCGGCGACCGACGCGACGGCCCGGCCCGCCGGTTCGCTGCCGGTGAGGGTGGCGGCCCTGACCCGCGGGTCGCGCAGCACCTCCTCCACCGCGCCCGAGCCGATGAGCAGGGTCTGGAAGCAGCCCTCGGCGAAGCCCGCCCTGCGATACAGGTCCTCCAGATACAGCGCGGTCTGCGGGACGTTCGAGGCGTGCTTGAGCAGTCCCACATTGCCCGCCATCAGCGCGGGCGCCGCGAACCGGACCACCTGCCACAGCGGGAAGTTCCACGGCATCACGGCGAGCACCGGGCCGAGCGGCCGGTAGCGCACGATCGCCCACGCCGCGCCCGAGTCCTTCACGTCCTGCTCGGCGGGCTCCTCGTCCGCCAGCAGCTCCTCGGCGTGCTCGGCGTACCAGCGCATCGCCTTCGCGCACTTCGCCGCCTCCGCGCGGGCCTGCTTGATCGGCTTGCCCATCTCGGTGGTCATCACCCGGGCGACGTCCCGCTGGTCCTCGTCGAGCAGGTCGGCGGCCTTGCGCATGCGCAGCGCCCGTTCGGCGAACGTGGTCGTGCGATGAGTACGGAACGCGGTGTCGGCGGCGGCGAGCCTGCGTTCGATCTCCTCCGCGCCCAGGGCGTCGTACGTCGCGAGCGTCTCGCCGGTCGCCGGGTTCACGGTGGCGATGGGCATGGGCCGACCTCCTGGGAACGGGCTCTGCTTCGACCTTCCCGCGCGGCGGTGACCACCGCAACGCGGGCAGCGCTCCCACGGGGGCGCTCAGGTGCTCAGGCCGAGTGCTCCGCGAGCCGGTCGAGAAACACGGCCTGCGCGGTCACGATGACCTCCCGGGCCCGGTCGAGCCCCATCCACTCCACCCGGTCCAGCTCGGGGAACTCCAGGACGCGCCCCGACCTCGGCGGCCACTCCATCGTGAACGTCCCGGGCGTCACCTCCGCCGGGTCGAGGTCCGCCTCGACCGCCCAGACCGTGACGATCTTGCCGCCGGTCTGGCGCACCTCACCGAGCGGTACGGCCGCCCCGGCGGGCGGCGGCAGCCCCAGCTCCTCCTGGAACTCGCGGCGCGCCGCGTCCCACGCGGACTCCTCGGGGTCGTACTCGCCCTTGGGAACGGTCCACGCCCCGGCCTCCCGGCGGGCGAAGAACGGGCCGCCCATATGACCGAGCAGCACCTGGGGACCGCCGTGCTCGGTGCGCCGGAACAACAGCAGCCCGGCGCTGTGCCTGCCCCGCTTGCTCATGACCGCCACGCTATCCGGCGCCGCCAGACCTGTGCAGGACCGTTCCGCAACGGCAAGCGACCGCTTAGTATGCGATCGACCCCGCTCAGACGCAGCAGTCCCCGTCCCGTGGAGGCCCCGTAATGCAGGCATGGCGCGTGTACGAGAACGGCGAGCCGAGCGAGGTGATGCGGCTCCAGGAGGTGGAACGGCCCACGCCCGCGGACGGCCAGGTCCTGCTGCGGGTACGGGCCGCCGCCGTCAACTTCCCCGACGCGCTGCTGTGCCGCGGCCAGTACCAGGTCAGGCCGTCGCTGCCGTTGACGCCAGGTCTGGAGGTCTGCGCCGAGACCGAGGACGGGCGTCGGGTGATCGCCAACCCCGCGCTGCCGTACGGCGGTTACGCCGACTACGCCGTCGCCGACGCCGCGGTCGTCCTGCCCGCGCCCGAGGCGCTGGACGACGTGGAGGCCGCCGCTCTGCACATCGGCTACCAGACCGGCTGGTTCGGCCTGCACCGCAGGGCCGCGCTGGAGCCGGGCGAGACCCTGCTCGTCCACGCCGCCGCGGGCGGGGTCGGCAGCGCGGCCGTACAGCTCGGCAAGGCGGCGGGCGCGACCGTCATCGGCGTGGTCGGCGGGGCCGACAAGGCCGCCGTCGCCCGCGCGTCGGGGTGTGACGTCGTGATCGACCGGCGCGCCGAGGACGTCGTCGCCGCGGTGAAGGAGGCCACCGGCGGCCGGGGCGTGGACGTCGTCTACGACCCGGTGGGCGGTGCGGCCTACACCCAGTCCACGAAGGTCGTCGCCTTCGAGGGGCGGATCGTCGTCGTGGGCTTCGCGAGCGGGTCCGTGCCCAGCCCGGCCCTGAACCACGCCCTCGTCAAGAACTACTCGATCCTCGGTCTGCATTGGGGCCCGTACCTCGCCAAGAACCCGAAGCTGGTCCAGCACTGCCACGAGCAGCTCACCGAACTGGCCGCCCGGGGTGCCGTCAAGCCGCTGGTGAGCGAGCGGGTGCCGCTGGCCGACGCCGCGAACGCCGTGCAGCGCGTGGCCGACGGGACGACCACGGGCCGGATCGCCGTGCTGCCGGAGAACGGAGACGCCGTATGACCGACTCCACCGAACTACGCACTCGCACAAGGGAGTTGCTGGCGGCACACCCTCCCGCCGCCACCGACCGCCTCGACTTCCTCAGGGCCCGCTTCGACGCCGGACTCGCCTGGGTGCACTTCCCCGAGGGCCTCGGCGGCCTCGGTGCCCCGCGTTCTCTCCAGGCCGTCGTCGACGCGGAGTTGGAGGCCGCGGGCGCACCCGACAACGATCCGCGCCGTATCGGCATCGGCCTCGGCATGGCCGCGCCGACGATCCTCCGCTTCGGCACCGAGGAGCAGAAGCGCCGCTTCCTGAGGCCGCTGTGGACGGGGGAGGAGGTGTGGTGCCAGCTCTTCAGCGAGCCCGGCGCCGGATCCGACCTCGCGGCGCTCGGCACCCGGGCCGTCCGCGACGAAGGGGCCTGGGTGGTCAACGGCCAGAAGGTGTGGACGTCCAGCGCCCATGCGGCCCGCTGGGCCATCCTCATCGCCCGCACCGACCCGGACGTGCCCAAGCACCAGGGCATCACCTACTTCCTCTGCGACATGACCGACCCCGGCGTCGAGGTCCGGCCCCTGCGGCAGATCACCGGCGAGGCCGAGTTCAACGAGGTCTTCCTCACCGACGTCCGCATCCCCGACTCCCGCCGCCTCGGCGAGATCGGCGACGGCTGGCGGGTCGCACAGACCACGTTGATGAACGAGCGCGTGTCCATCGGCGGTATGCGCCTTCCCCGCGAGGGCGGCATGATCGGACCCGTCGCGAAGACCTGGCGCGAGCGCCCCGAGCTGCGCACCCATGACCTGCACCAGCGACTGCTGGAGTTGTGGGTCGAGGCCGAAGTCGCCCGCCTCACCGGCGAACGGCTGCGCCAGCAGCTCGTCGCGGGCCAGCCGGGCCCCGAAGGCTCCGGCATGAAGCTGGCGTTCGCCCGTCTCAACCAGGAGATCAGCGGCCTCGAAGTCGAACTCGTCGGCGAAGAAGGGCTGTTGTACGACGACTGGAGCATGCGCCGCCCGGAGCTGGTGGACTTCACCGGCCGGGAGGCCGGCTACCGCTATCTGCGTGCCAAGGGCAACAGCATCGAGGGCGGGACCAGCGAGGTCCTGCTGAACATCGTCGCCGAGCGCGTCCTCGGCCTGCCCGCCGAGCCGCGCACCGACAAGGACATCCCCTGGAAGGACCTGGCCCGATGACGACGCAGCCCGACCTGCTGTACTCGGAGGAGGAAGACGCGCTGCGCGCCGCCGTCCGGGACCTGCTCACGGACCACTGCGACCCGGCGGCCGTCCTCGCCCGTATCGCGTCGGACACCCCGCACGACCGGTCGCTGTGGAGGACGCTCGCCCAGAGCATGGGCCTTGCCGGGCTGCTGGTGCCGGAGTCTTTCGGTGGCCAGGGCGCCACGCATCGCGAAGCGGCCGTCGTCCTGGAGGAGTTGGGGCGGTCGGTCGCCCCGGTGCCCTACCTCACGAGCGCCGTCGTCGCGACCGAGGCGCTGCTCGCCTGCGGGGGAGAGGAGGCCGCCGGGCTCCTCGCGCAACTGGCGTCCGGACAGACCGTGGCGACGCTCGCGGTCGGACCGGCTGCCCGGCCGGGCGGCGCCCACCCCGTCGTACGCCATGAACAAGGCGCGCTGCACGGCGAGTTGACCGCCGTGGCGGACGCGGCCGTAGCCGACGTACTGCTGGTCCCGGCGCGGGACGGCGGCCTGTACGCGGTGAACACGGAGGTGGTGACCGTGACTCCGAAGGTGTCCCTGGACCTCACCAGGCCACTGGCCGCCCTCACCTTCTCCGGAGCCCCCGGCCGCCGACTGACCGACGACGCCGGACCGGCCGTACAACGCGCCCTGCGTACCGGCGCCGGGCTGCTCGCCTCCGAGCAACTCGGCCTCGCCGACCGGTGCTTGACCGAGACCGTGCGCTATCTGAAGGAGCGCAGGCAGTTCAACCGGCCGGTCGGAGGCTTCCAGGCACTCAAACACCGGCTCGCCGGGCTGTGGTTGGAGATCGCCGGGCTGCGCGCCGCCGCACGCAACGCCGCCGACACGCTCGCCACCGGCAGCGAGGACACCGACCTCGCGGTCGCCGTCGCCCAGGCCTACGCGGCACCCGTCGCCGTACGAGCCGCCGAGGAGGCACTGCAACTGCACGGCGGGATCGGTATGACATGGGAGCACCCGGTCCATCTGTATCTGAAGCGGGCGAAGGCGGACTCGATCGCGTACGGAACCGCGGGCGGCCATCGCGCCGCAGTGGCCGAACTCGCCGATCTGCGCGCGCCTTGACGCTGCCCGATATGCCAAGAGATGTGCCACGAGCGGACGGAACCACACGTTCGGCGGACACGTCAGCCGCACGGACCAACCCTCCACTACGCCAAACTTGCGGCCGAAAGCGGCAAAGCGGGCGTGGTGGAGGAGAACGACGATGGCCATTTCCATCTCTGTGGTGCTGCTGCTCCTGTTCTTCACGGTGGTCTTCATGCGCAACGGCGCGTTGAAGATCTCGCACGCCATGATCTGCGTTCTGCTCGGCTTCTATCTGGCCAGTTCGAGCATGGCCCCGACCATTCACCAGGGCCTGGCGGCGACGGCGGACCTGGTCAGTGGCCTGCGCCCCTGACTCTCAGAGCGTGGAGAACACACCGATCCCGTTCGGAACCGGGCGTTGGGCGCCCTTGCTGGGGTGATTGCGCACGCTCGCCGCGCGCGCCTTCGAGGCCCGGGTGACCATCGTCGTGGACCCGCCGCCGTCGAGGTTGAACCCGTCCGTGGCACCCAACTTCCCCAGGACACTGGCGACTTCGGCGACGGTGAGGCCGCCGCGATAACGAGGCCCACCGTCGAGAGCGAGGAGCAGCAGACGGTGCCCGCTGTCCGTGATGCCTACGGCGGTGCGTACGGCGGAGGTGGTGGCGTCGAGGCCGGGCAGCGGTGCGCCGTGGCGCAGTACAGGGAAGCCGCCGACGGCGAAGGAGTACCGGACGCGGGACGTGGTCGCCACCAACCGGTGCTGCACCTGGGCCCGTTCGCCCTCGGAGAGCCCGCGCAACGTCCGCGCCCCGGCCTCGCGACCCACGAGCACCGTGGTGCCGGCCGCGATGGGCCCGCTGCCGGGCCGGGCGGCCGTGGCGACGATCCGGCCCTTCCTGACCGTCACCTCGTAGGTGTCCTTGCTGCACGGCGCGGCCCGGTCGCTGTCGGTGCCGCAGGTGGCCCACCTGCGCGACACGCTGCCCCAGTCCGAGGTGTACGCCCCGATCGACCCCTGCGGCAGTGCGAACTGGTTGAGCCCACCGAGCTTCAACCGCCCTTGCGGGGTGCTCACGGAGCCGGACAGGGTGAGCCGGTCGAGCCGGGCCGTGCGGTCGGTGCCGACCCCGAGCACGTCCTTGGTGCTCGTGCCGGGCGGTAGAACGGGCCCGAACCGCTGCCCGTTCGGGACAGCGGCCTTCAGCGGGCGCCCGTCGGCGATCGCGGGCCCGTCGGACGCGCCGGTCACCGCCACGCCGGGGTGCTCGCTCTCCGTGATGTCGAAGAAGTCACCGTTGACCCCCGCGACCGCGCGCTGAGCGTCGGCGAGCCGCGAGACGGTGGCCCGCGCCGCCACGGCCTGCGGATGCAACAGCCCGACCCGTACCTGCGGATTGCGCAGATCGACAGTGAGAAGGTGCGCGCGTGCCACCCCCTTGGCCGCGGAGATGTCGAACTCGCTGTACAGAACGCTCGGTGCGATCGTCCGCGCCCGCTGCGCACCACTGGCCGGGCCCGCCCCCACGAGGGCCGCGCCGACCAGCACACTCGATACCGCAAGAGCCGTGAGCGCCCTGTCGATCCGCCAGCTCCGACGTGCCATCGCTCCCCCTGATGTCTCGTCAACTCCCTGGAAACCAAGGGGCAGTGCATCAGACACACCTCCTCACCGCATGCCCTTCGGGCACCGACGCCACGGGAACGTGTGAGTGAAAACACCCCTTCGAGTGCTTCGACCCCCAAGCCCGCCCGCACCACCCTCGGTTGTGCCACAGACCACCCCGCCAAGCCGCCATGCCCGACGGCGACCGAGGCGCGGTGAGCGGTGCCTGGCTCCGGTGCGGTAGTGTTTACCTGCGCAGTCACGCGGGTCACCGCGAGAACGCATCGGGACGTGGCGCAGCTTGGTAGCGCACTTGACTGGGGGTCAAGGGGTCGCAGGTTCAAATCCTGTCGTCCCGACTCGTAAGAGTCGCAGGTCAGGGGCTGTATCGGAAGTATTCGATACGGCCCCTTGATCATTCTTGGGGACCAGTTGGGGACCCGCGCGCTTGACCGCGTCAGCGGGTGAGCGCTGGGTGGTGGTCAGTGATCCGTGGCCGGCGATCCTGCGCAGGACGTGTACGGGGACCCCGGCGTCGGCGAACCAGATCAGTCCGGTGTGCCGGAGGCCGTGGCGGCGCAGGTGCCCGTAGCCGAGCTTGGTGACCACGTCGTCCCAGTGAGTCGCGTCGCGCAGGGCCGCGGTGAAGATGCGTCCGCCGCGCGGGCCGGTGGACGGTCGGGCGTCCGGGTCAGGACCGGCGGACAGGATGCGCTGGGCGACGAGGGGGTGGATCTCCTGGCTGACAGCTTGGCGGCCAAGTGCGAGTCGTCTCCAAGGAGTACGGAATACTAAACGGGTCTAACGGGTCTACGTAAGTGTCCAGAGGTCGATCGCATAATTCGCGAACGGAGAACACGTCGAGTGCTGGCACGGCGTGGCCGAATTGCCTCTGCTTGTGATCCGATCGGTTGGCGGTGCTCGGGGTCGGGTGTGAGGGAACATCGTCTCTGGAACCGCCGGTTTAGCTGGCGGTTTGCGCCTATATTTGCTCGCCCTCATGGCAGGATCCCGGGGGCTCTGTCCGCTCGGCGTGCAGATTTACCCAGAGGCCTCTCGGCCTCTCGGTTCCCCTGGCACCGAGGGTGGTGTGCCGTTTCCATTTACTTTCGATGACGCGTCATGTGGAGTGCGTTGCCATCCTTGAACCGGCGGCCAGGGACTCCTGCCCCGCGGCTTCGGCGGTGCACATTATGCGCAGTGTGGGCGTTACGGGCGATATCTTGACGCTCGTTCTGGTGGAGTGCCAGGCGGCCTGTCGGGCAGGTCACCCCCCTTGGCTTCGGTCTTGCATGAGGGGTCGTCGGCTTGTTGACGGGCCCCTTCCTGCTCGTCCGGAGGGGGGATTGCGGTTTGCGGGCGTGCTGATGGCCCGGTTGTCGCGTCGAGCGGGCGCAGGGTTCCACTGCTCTGGTGGGGCGGCGCTGCTCGCAGGGACGGGACAGTGCAGGTCAGCCGGGGTTTGGGAGTGCGTGGAGCCGGTCCAGGGCATCGGTGATCACGTCGGTCCAGGGCCAGTGGCGGGCGAGGCGGAGGTTGCGGCGGCGGCCGGTGGTGACGAGTTGGGAGGCGGTGGAGAACAGCCGCAGCCGCAGCCGCAGGCGGCGGGGCTCCCACAGGCGGACCTTGCCGGTCAGTGCGAGTATCGGCATCCAGGCCGGCAGGTCGAGGGCGATCTGGACGACCTCCAGCCAGATCTGGTTCTACGTGGCGTCTTGTAGGGGCAGGTTGCGCAGGCCGGTTGCGGTCCTCGGCCCGGCCTGCTGGCGGTGGCGCAGTTCCAGTTCCGCGATCGGTGCGCGGGTGTTGTTGGTAGCGAAGCACGTCAGCCGCATCCCGTCGGTGTCGGCGAAGCGCAACTGGGCGCCGGGGTGGGGCCGTTCCTTGCGCACGATCGGCCGCATGCCCTTCGGTCAGCCGGTCAGACAGTCGCCGGCCGGTTCGGCGACCCAGGCGCCGTCGCGGATCTCGCCGTCGGGTTCGACGGCCGGCGTCCATGCCGAGACCGAGATGCTCAAAGCGGCCTGGTGGATGGCGTCGGTGACGGTCATGCCTGGATCTCGCTGCGATCCTCGGCCTCCCTGGGGCGCCACCAGCGGGTCGACGGTCGTGCCGAGCCGTTCGAGCAGGGCCGACAGCGCGTCGGCCGCCCATTCGCTCACCGCGAGCAGGGATCGCGCTCCGGCGAGGACCGTGCGGGCCGTCAGTGCCAGGAGTGTCACGAGAGGGTGTCGTACTCCCCGCGGAGCGGATCTCACGGGTCCGGGACCTGTGCGAGCCGTTCCAGCAGATCCGGAAGATCGTTCCCGGACACTTCCGGATGCGGTCAGCGGACGTCCGTGCCTGCCGTGTACGGAACCCTGCCCAACGCGACGAGACGTCAGCATGGAGCGCCAGCCGACTGTGCCGAAGTCCTGACCGAAGAGGGCGCGGTAGTACGCGGCTCCGGTTCGCGCTCCATCCGAAGTTGCCGGTGGGAGTGTCCGTTGTTGCGTTGTCGGACCATCCGGTCTGTTTCCGCTGCGCCCTTCGAGATGCACGACGAATGGATCTCCTTACTCCGCCGCCACCTCCCCTGAAGGCGATATGGGTGATATCTATCCTAAACTCTCTTTTGGTTCCTCTGTGCTACTCAAAGCACCGAAATGCAACCGCAGTTGATCCCCAACTCCATAACGAGGGACACTGCCTGGCGGATGCGTGTTTCGACCGAGCGGCACTCGCTTCGGTATCCTCCCGTGCAGGTCATCGGAGGCCATCTACCCAAAGATTACTGGTCAGTTGACCTCAGGCTTTCGTGATAGCGTCCTCGGTCAGAGGGATAGTGCAACCTGAAAGGGAAATCGTGAACACGGAGAAGATCGCCGCTCGCCGCCTCTCGCTGGAAGAGGTGACGAAGCTCGGCGTGAAGGACAGGATCTTCGTTTCCGCCGACACGGCAGAACTCAAGCTTCCCGACTGCTATGTCCCTGCTTTCCTGACCAAGTCCGGTGAGGCTTTCGATGGTGGCTCGATCACGGTGAGAACCGTATTCCAGGAAGACGTCTCCTGCCTTCCCGACGACGAGAACGAAGCCGGAATCTACTTGGCCGACGAGAACGGCTCGGTGACCATCGAGGTCCTCCAGTCCGCCGGTGTCGTGCTGGACCTGGCGCTTTTCGTCCCTAATGGGGACAAGGGGGCCCTCACGGCCCTTTACGCTGCGGTCCGGCAGGCGTTCGGCGCCGACGTCGTGCAGATCTGGCGTCAGGGCCTCAAGGAGGTTCCCGACGTGAAGGTCGACATCTTCGAGGAGCAGATTCCCCGGGGGCGCAAGGGGAGCGACAGCCCCAAGCGTGACCGTCGCGCGATCGACACCTACCCCACCCGTGCGGACTTCATCGAGTTCTCCGCGGGGTGGAAGCCGGTCGTCGAGATCCACAGGCCGCTTGTCGACGACACCCCGACCATCTGAAGCGGTGTTACCTCTCGTTCTCGGCCCGAGAGAACGCCGAGAACGCATGCGCCGGACCCGGTCGACCCCTGAGCGGCCCAGGGAGCCGTGGGAATACAACTCACGAACGCCGAAGTGCCGTTCCGCTCGATGACCTCGCGAGACAGCCCGCCTGACCAAGGTCAAAGCCTGAAGTTGTTCAGCAACAGCCCTCAGGGCTTCGGCGTAGTCGAGTGACGTCCACTTCGTGCTCAGACGAGGCCGAGGAACGTGAGGGGTCGGCGGGCGTCACGCGCATTGCGGCGAAGGTCGTAGGCGATGTTCTTCGTGCCGTTCAGTCGTAGGGCACCGACCGTGAGGTTGCGCCAGGTCGCCATGGCGCGGGGTGTGTTGTCGGTCCGCCACTGTGTACTCGGCACCGTCGGCTGGCTCCGTTCGACGGTGCGCAGAGACGCAGGCCACCGAGGCGCCATGGACATGAGTCAGGAACCGTCCGCTCGCGCTCCCTTCACCGCAAGTGGTCACGAATCGGACGCCCGCCGACTACGCCGAAGCCCTGCGGTCGCTCCCGCATCCGAGCATGACCGGCCCCGACATCCTCACTGCTCAACGACGCGAACGCGCCCGCATTCGCAGCGAGAAGGAAATCCTCGGGGCGTACGCCACTCGCAGGTTCACCAGAAGTCACTGGTGAACCTCTGACCAGCGCATCAAAATGGCAGGCCCTGCAGGTCCACGCTGATGCTGGGTCGGGGCAGGTCGGTCAGGTCGTACGTCATGGTGCTCAGTGGGCAGGGTCGGACGGCAGCGGGCTGCTGGAGGGTGACCGCCGCAAAGATCTGGCGCCATCCGAGGCGCGTGAAGAACGGAACCTGCTCCGGGAGGCAGATCAGCATCACCGTTTCGGCCCCGGCCGCCCGTGCGTGTTCTACCGCGACGCTGATCATGGTCCTGGCGATGCCCCGGCCCCGGTGAGCAGGGTCCACCAGCACGCTGCCCAGCCCGGCGACACGGCGCGGCGCCCCGTCGAAGGTCATATCCCGTAGCAGCCAACCCAGGGATGCCACCCGCCGGCTGTCATGGAAGGCCGCGAGTGTGTGTTCCTTGTCCGCCCAGGCGAGACCGAGCCCGTTGATTCCGAAGGGGTCGGGCAGGCTGTCTCCGAGTGTGAGGGTGTCCTCCCGGTCGCAGGGGCCGGGCGCGTAACGCAGGCGGATGTCCGCGTCATCGCCACCGTGTTCGTCGACGAGCGCGGACCAGTCCGGTAGCCACCGCGGTGGTGTCCCACTCCTGGCGGCGAGGGGACTGGCCGAGGACGCAGACCGGGCACCGGGGGGCCTGGTCGCCTATCCGAGGTTCCACCGTGCCGTGGAGTCGGCGTCGGCGGCGCTGCGCTGATCCGGTCCTGACGCGTGCCGCGTGCCGCGTGCTGCGCAACGGGAACCGGCTACCGCGTCCGCACCGGATGCTTGCTCATGATCGAGACCCGGTTGAACGCGTTGATGGTGACCGCGACCCAGATCACGGCGGAGATCTGGTCGTCCGTGAGCACCTCGCGGGCGCTGTCGTATGCGGCCTGCTGCAGTGCCGCGTCAGCGGGATCGGTGGTCGCTTCCGCGAGCGCCAGTGCCACGCGCTCGTCGGGGGTGAACACCTCGGTGTCCCGCCACGCCGCCAGCACACCCAGCCGCTGCGCGGTCTCGCCCGCGCGCACGGCCGCCTTGGTATGTACGTCGAGGCAGTAAGCGCAGCCGTTGATCTGCGACACGCGCAGGTTGACCAGTTCCACGAGCGTTCGGTCGAGGCCCGCCTCGGCGGCTACCGCGCGGACCGCTTCCGAGGTCCGGACCAACGCCTGATAGGCCGTCGGGCTCTGCTTGTCGATGAAGATCCGCTGGAGTGCGGACCCGGTCGTGTGAGTGCTCAACCTGGGACTCCTCCGGGGCCTGTCCGGCTCCCCTGTTTTGTGGTGTGTACCTGTTGGTATCGCCGACCTGTCATCGTGCATGATGCATGATAGTTGAATCTGGAACGTCTTTGGAAGGAGTCCACGGTGAGCAATGTCGAGACGAAGCCGATGGAATTGCGATGCGGCGCGCCGGCGGACCTCGAGCGGTCGGCCGATGCGGCGCGGATCGACGTACTGACGCCCCGCGATGTGCCCCTCGGCGGCCCCCGCGCGATGACCGTGCGGCGGACCCTGCCGCAGCGCGCCCGGACCTTGATCGGTGCCTGGTGCTTCGTCGATCACTACGGCCCCGACGACGTCTCGGTGACCGGCGGCATGGATGTCGCCCCGCATCCGCACACCGGTCTGCAGACGGTGAGCTGGCTGTTCAGCGGGGAGATCGAGCACCGTGACAGCCTGGGCAGCCACGCCTACGTACGGCCCGGCGAGCTGAACCTGATGACGGGCGGGTACGGCATCAGCCACTCGGAGGTCTCCACCCCGCGCACGACCATCCTGCACGGCGTCCAGCTCTGGGTGGCGCTGCCAGGGGAGCACCGCAACACCGAGCGGGACTTCCAGCACTACGTACCCGAGCCCGCGCGAGTCGACGGCGCCGAGATCAGGGTCTTCCTGGGCTCCCTCGCCGGCCACACCTCCCCGGTGCGAACCTTCACGCCCCTGCTCGGCGCCGAGATCGTCCTCCAGCCGCACGCGGCCCTCACGCTCGCCGTGGACCCCGGCTTCGAGCACGGCCTCCTGGTCGACCAGGGCGAGGTATGTCTGGCTGACACCCTGGTGGGCCCGGCGGAGCTGGGCTACGTCCACCCGGGGATCGACGTACTGACGCTGACGAACGAGTCGGACGACGTCGCGCGGACGGTCCTGCTCGGCGGCACCCCGTTCGGGGAGGAGATCGTCATGTGGTGGAACTTCATCGGGCGCAGCCACGAGGACATTGCCAGGGCCCGGGACGACTGGCAGAACTCCTCCGATCGCTTCGGCGCCGTCGAAGGGTACGAGGGCGACCGTCTTCCCGCCCCCGCTCTGCCGAACGCCGTCATCAGACCGCGCAGGAATCCACCGCGCCACTGACCAGTCCGACACGTCACCCCACCTGAAAGGCACCTGATGAGCCAGCATTCCCCCGCTTCGGTCGTTGAGCGCAATGACGCCAAGAACCGCTACGAGATCCTGGTCGACGGCAAGCGCGCCGGACTTACTGCCTACCTCGACCGCGGTGAACAGCGCGTCTTCTACCACACCGTGGTCGACGACGCCTTCGCCGGACAGGGCCTGGCCTCCCGACTGGTCCAGGAGGCACTCACCGACGTGCGCACAGCCGGAAAGCGGATCGTGCCCGTCTGCCCGTACGTGGCCAAGTTCCTGACGCGACATCATGAGTTCTCGGACATCACCGACCCCGTGACATCCGACGTCCTGCAGTGGCTGGACGCGGAACTGGGCTGACCCCGTCTCGGTCAACGCGCTTCGCGCCCTTGACCTGCTCCGGGTCGCGGGGACCGGACCTGCGCCAGGCAAGACGTACACACTCTGGTTCACGGAGCGCCGGGCCCCGCCGCGGGTGTGATGCGGTTCCCGGCGCCGAGGGGTATCGCAGCGAGGGCAATTCGAGTGTACGGCGGCACTGTCCAGGTGTGGCCGGGAGCATGCGCGCCCCCTCGCGCATATTATCCGCCAATATTGCGATATCGACTCCCGGTCGGGCGATCACATCGCGCGGCTGCATGGATTCCCTGGGAGTGACGTGACCCGGCCCAACACTCGATTCCCGCAGGCATGGACGACCCTTGGTCTGGCGCTCACCGTGGCCGGACTGTCCGGCGGCGTGGGGCAGACCTCGCCGGAGTTCTACCGTGCCGCGTACAGCTCCGAGGTGGAGGGCGGCCAACCCACCACAGGAAGCGCCGGCTCTCTGCTCCGGGACCCGCCGGAGCTCGTCAGCCGCGGCGGGGTGCTCAAGGCGGCCATCGTCGTGGAGCGGCGCAAGGTACAGGTCGGCGACCGCCGGTTGTACGCGACGACCTACAACGGTGCGTACATGCCGCCCACGTTGCGAGTGCGGCCGGGTGACCGCATTGACCTGACCATGGTCAACCGCACCGACAAGTACACCAACCTGCACACGCACGGGCTCATGGTCTCGCCGCGCGCTCCCGCCGACGACATCTTCCTCTCCATCAAGTACGGGCAGTCGTACCACTACCGTTACCGGCTCCCGCGCGACCACCCCACCGGCACCTACTGGTACCACTCACACGCCGACATGCTGTCCGCCGCCCAGGTCGCCGGCGGTGAGTCGGGCATCCTCGTCGTCGAAGGCCTGAAGCGGCACCTGCCGCCGTCATTGCGCCACATCACCGAGCACACCGTCGCGCTCAAGGACGACCAGGTCGAGGGTGACGCGATCAAGACCCACCCCTTGAGCGTCGGGGCGGCCACCAACCGCACCGTCAACGGCCAGCAGAACCCGGTGATCCGCATCCGGCCGGGGGAGACCCAGCTCTGGCGGTTGGCCAACATCGGCGCCAACATCTACTACAAGCTGCACCTGCCGGGCACCCGCTTCCATGTGATCGCCCAGGACGGCGTTCCGGTGCGCAGGATCCACACCGAGGACACCCTGTTCGTCTCCGCCGCCGCTCGTTTCGACGTCTTGGTCCAGGGCGGCGCTCCTGGCACGGCCCGACTGGAGACGCTGCCGTACAACACGGGCCCGGCGGGCAACCAGTTCCCCCAGGCCGACCTCGCGACCGTCGTCACCGACGGCCCGCCCATGCACCGGGAGGCCGTCCCGAGCCGCTTCGCCCCGCAGGAGGACCTGAGCCACGCGAAGATCGCGGCCCGTAAGACGATGGTCTACACCGAGAACACGGCGGGCACCGTCTTCTACATCAACGGCCGGACGTTCGATCCGAAACGGACCGACTTCACCTCCACCCTCGGCACAGTCGAGGAGTGGACCGTCCGCAACGACTCCGACGAGGACCACAGCTTCCATCTGCACACCGACCACTTCCAGTTGATGAGCACCAACGGGAAGGCCGAGGACCCGTCCCACAGTGTCTATGACACGGTGAACGTGCCGAGGCGTGGCTCCGTCGTCCTCCGCGTCCACTTCACGCACTTCACCGGCAGGACCGTTCTGCACTGCCACATCCTCAACCACGAGGACATGGGCATGATGGCCGTCCTCGACATCGTCCCGCCCCGCGACCGCCACCAGGAGACACACGGCGGTTGACAGCCGAACAGGCCGTACGGCCAACGGTGTCACTTCCTTCTGGAAGATCCACCGTTGGCCTCCCGACAGCACCATCGACACCGGCTCCGCGTACCTGGCGGCACGAGCGCGGAGCGGTCGCAGCGCCTCAGCGGCGACGTACCGAGGCCGTGTCCTGGTGGCGCAGGGCGAGGAAGCACCGGTGACCGTGTCTCCACTGGTCGGTGACGCTGAGGGCAAGGCCCTCGGCGATCCTGTGCAGCGCTGGTGCACCCAGACGTGCCCAGGGAAACGGCGGACCTTCGTGGCCATGGGTGTCCTCGAACCGGGCGGTGCAGCGCTCCTCGACATCGTCGGGGTCGACCTCGACGAGGAGAAGACCCGTCGGGGCGGTGACCTGGAAACAGCGGTACAACAGGGCGCGCGGGTCACCGCCGATACCGATGTTGCCGTCGATGAGCAGGACGGTCTGCCAGCCTCCCTCGGCCGGTAGCCGGTCGAACACCGAGCGGCGCAGTGCGATCCCGCCGAGAGCGATGGTGTGGGCCACCGCCAGGGGAGCCACATCGACGCCGAGCGCGAAGGCTCCGCGACTCAGGAGTGCCCTGCACAGCCGGCCGGGCCCGCAGCCCACGTCGAGAACGGGGCCGACGCAGCGATCGAGCACGGATTCGTCGGCCGTGGTGGGATGCGCGTACCAGCGATCCACCGGCATCCGGATCCGGCGTCCGTCCGCCAGCCGCAGGTACACCAGCTCGTGGCCGCTGCGCAGGGCCAGTGCGTAGGCTTCTGCGCCGGTGCCGGGCGACCGCTCCTCGCCGGACGTCATGGTGCGGTGTCGTGACCCGGTGCGGGTCGCTTCTCGTCGGCGCGGGCGGCCCGCCGGAGACGGCGGAGCTCGAGGGCGAAGGCAAGGGCGGAGGCGCCGAAGAGCACAGCGGTGATGGCCAGCCATCGGCCGAGGTAGACGCCTTCGGACAGTCGTGCGGCATCGGGGTAAGGGATCGCCAGGTCGAGGATGAGGGGGAACCAGACGAGCAGGAGCACGCCGGAGAGGAAGGCGGGCACGCGCAGGTAGTTGATCCACGGCGGTTGCGGGATGTGGGTGGCGCGATGTCGCAGGACAGCCTGTGCCGACAGATCGGCGAGTGAGTACAGGGGCAGCAGGATCAGGTCGTGGACGATCGCCGCGCCGACGAACCAGATCGCGACCGCCAGCGGGCGGACGGCGAACAGGCGCACCAGGGCGTAGCCGGTGAGGGCGAACGAGGCGACCAGGACGAGAAGATGGAGGGGGCCGGAGCCGTACCAACGGACGAAGCGCGCCATGATCATGTCCTGAACGTGAGCCGGCGCACCCACTTGGTGTTGTTCACGCCGGGGTTGGCCGGGACGATGACGCGCGCCGGGTGGCCGTGGTCGAGCGAGAGGTCCGCACCGTTGACTTGCAGGGCGAGCAGCGATCGGAGGTCGTGGATCTGGTTGCCCCGCAGTACCACCGAGCGGTAGGGGCCGTGTGGTTGGACGGACTCCACCAGGACGCTTCCGGCGTCGGGGAGGCCGGCCAGAGCGGCGAGGTCGGCCAGCCGAAGGCCGCTCCAGTGCTGGTCGTCGGTGGACCATCCCTCCACGCAGGCGATCGGTAGTGCGGCGGCATGCCGGGGCATCGCGAGGAGCTGTGCGCGAGTGAAGACGAGTGTCGGCCCTCGGCCGCGGACCTCCAGCCGCCAGTCCGGCCCGACATGGGCGGGGGTGACGCCGAGGGAAGCGGCCGTCTTGTTGACCTGGAAGTCCTTCGGGCCGCCACCCGGATCACGGTTGTGCGGCGCGAGAAGGGCGGTCCTTCGCAGTCGGCCGCCGATGCTCTGCCCCGCGGTGACCACCAGGAGGAGCAGTGATCCGCTCCCCACCAGGGCGAGTGCGCCGCGACGGGTCATGGTCGGTGCCGCGGGCTCGAGCGCGACCAGGCCGTCCGGATCGGGTGGCTCCGGCCGCGTGTCGGCGAGTCCGGTGCGCAGCTCCGTCAGCAGGCTGCGGGAGCGCAGGGAGCGGGTCATCCGGCCGAGTCTCAGGCTCACATGGACGACGAACGCGGCGATGAACACCCAGGCGCCGTAGAAGTGCAGGGTGTAGAAGGAGCCCGGGAAGACGTAGAAGAGCTGGATGTTGAGGATCCCGGTGGCGAACTCGAAGACGACCCCGCCCACCAGCGCCAGCAGCGACAGCCGCTCCAACGCATGGGCGGCGCCGCGGGATGGCGGCCACTCGAACAGCTTCGGGATCACCGACCACAGTTTGGCCAGCACCACCGGCACCAGGACCACGCCGAGCGTCACGTGCACGCCTTGGGTGAGCCGGTAGAGCCAGTAAGGACGCGTAGGCCAGTCGAACAGGTAGAAGCCCAGCAGGCCCTTGTCCGGGGTCTGGTCGTTGAGTGCGCCGAGGCCGGGGTTGTAGGCGGCGTAGGAGAGCAACCCGGTGACGAAGAGCAGCGGGATGCCGATCAGCAGCACCAGGCCGAACACGGACGTCAGCCAGGGCCCACGGAGGGGACTGCGCCAGAAGCCGGGACGGAACGGCCCCGGTGGCGGGGGAGTCCGCTCGACCCGCCGCACGAAGGCCCGGACACGAGCGGCGCCCTCGGCGGCCCGCGCCGCGGCGGCAGCGCGAACGCGTTCGAGGCGCCCCGGCGCGTCCCCCTCGTCCGATGCGGGGTGCTGCGGCCCGTCGGAGCCCGGCGCCGACGGTCGTCCGCCACTGTCCACCGGCTGCCTCCTCCGTCTCCGGGCCGACGCTGAGAAGGCGGATGAACTCCATCGCTCCGTCAGTGCCTGTCAGGTCATCAGCTACAAGCTGGCACAGGTCGGGTCGGCGTTCCGGGCCAGTCGTGCATGCGGGTGTCTCTTGCCAGTCGAACGGTCGACGTGGCACTCCGTACGGCTCGACGGGTCGTGCCGTGGCCTCATAGTGGTGGGGTGCGACGCATCAGCGCACGGCACAGCATCCTCACCCGGCCCGGCCGCACCGCGCTGACCAGGGAAGTGCTCTGGTTCGTCATGATCGGCGTCGCCTCCACGGTGGTCCAGGCACTGCTGTACTGGGCTCTGCGCCATGAGGCGTCGCCGGTCCTGGCCGATTTCGCCTCCCTCGCCGTCGTCACCGTCCTCAACACGGAGGCCAACCGCCGACTGACCTTTCGCGGGTCCACGGTCCGGGTCCTCCAGGCACATCTGGCCGCGGGCGGCCTGTTCCTCCTGGCCTACCTGGTCACCTCGGGCGCCGTCCTGCTTCTCCGTCACTACCGGCCCACCGTCTCGCCGGCGGCGGAGACTCTGGTGCTCGTACCGAGCTTCGCCCTGGTGACCGTGGTGCGCTTCGCCGTCTTACGGATGGTCGTCTTCAGCCGCCGCCACCGATGACCCCCTTGCATCCGGTGTGGCTGACAGCCCGCCGCCGCGTTGCCGGGTCCGGACGAGTGCGCCGACGAGCACCGTAGCGGCGGCCAGCCCGTACGCAGTGGCCTGCACGCCATGCCACTCCCGTGCGCCCGCGACATACAGCACGGTGCCCGCGGCGGCGACAGCGAGCCACTCCCATCGGCCGCCCATGGCAACGAGGGCCACGACAAGCAGCGCGTACCAGTAGTACGCGGGCGAGGTGAGCAGCAGCGCAGTGCCTGTGACCAGCAGCGATCCGTGCCACGGCCGCTTCGGATCGCCGCGCCGCAGGACGTACCAGGCACTGAGCGCGACCAGTGCGACAGCGGCCGGACCGGCCCAGGCGTCCGGCAACACCAGCCGCAGCAGCGCGAACCGGCCGACGTCGCCCGGCTCGTACCCCTCCTCCCGCAGGTAGCCGGGGAGGTATCCCAGGACCGCGGAACCGGACGCCAGCAGGTGGGGGAGGTAGACGAGTGCCACGACACCACCGGCGGCGAGCAGCACGCTCGCCGTCTCCCGCAGCCGGGCACGCGGGTGGCGCCCGGGGGCCAGCACCCCCGACAGCGCGCCCGGAACGGTGAGAGCGGGCAGCAACTTGACGGCGATCGCGGCCCCGAGCAGCGCTCCACGGCGTGCTCCCGCGGCCGTCCCGAGCGCGGCCACCGTGAGCAGCACTCCGAGCGTGTCCACATGGGCGTCGTTGACCGCGGCGAACGGCACCGCCGGACACCATGCCCACAGCGCCACCCACCACGTGTCGCCACCCCTGCGCCGCTGCACCAGGAGCAGCGCCACCGTCGTGGCGACGGCGAGCACCGCACCGGCGATCTGCAGCGGCTTGTGCCGCCCGCCTGCCGGGGAGACGGCGTGCACCAACAGGAACCACCCCTCGGCCACGGGCGGATAGATCGTGCGTTCGGACGGCCTGTTGATGCGCGTGCACACGCCCCTCACCGAGCGGAGGTCCCACCCATGGCATGCGGAGGTGGCGGGGAAGAGCCACGGATCACGCAACCGGGCGAGCTGCGGCGCGTCGGGCGGGTGGGCGTACGGGGAGACCCCCGCGGCCTGCACTCGGCCGTCCCACGCGTAGCGGTACATGTCGTCGCTGGTGCGTGGCGGAGCCGAGAGCGCCACCGAGCACAGGGCGATCCCGCCGGCCAGGATCAGTGCCACGGAGGTGCGCACCGGCATGCGCCGCACCACCCACACCGCGCAGGCGAACAGCACCCACGCGGCGGCGTACCAGTACAACAGCGCGGCCGGACGGCCGAGATCACCGCCTGCGCGGAGGGTCGCGGCGACGACGGCCGTGAGGGCGGCGAGGAGCGTGATGGCGCAGAGCGTACGGACGCGCACATCCGCCACAGTGGCAGCCGCGAACGCGCCGGACGGACTCGCCGCGCCGCGTAGGCGGATCCAGCCGTAGCCTCGAAGGCGTGCTGATTCTCGTCACGGGCGGGGCCGGGTTCATCGGCTCCCAGGTCGTCGGTGCGCTGGTCGAGGCCGGACACGAGGTGCGCGTGCTGGACCTGCGGTTCCCCGAGCCGCCGCAGTTCCCGCCCGGCGTCGCGTTCGTACGGGGCGATGTGCGGGACCGGGCGGTGGTCGAGGAGGCGCTGCACACGGTGGACGCCGTCTGCCACCAGGCGGCCATGGTCGGCCTGGGCCGGGACTTCGACGACGCGCCCGCCTACGTGGGGTGCAACGACCTGGCCACCACCGTCCTGCTCTCGGCCATGGCCCGGCTGCAGGTGAACGAACTCGTCCTGGCCGGATCGATGGTCTACTACGGCGAGGGCCGCTACGACTGCGCCCACCACGGGACCGTCCGGCCGGGCCCGCGCCGGGTCGCCGACCTGGACGCCGGGCGGTTCGAGCCCGTCTGCCCGCGCTGCGGCGATCCGCTGACCCCCCGCCTCGTGCCGGAGGACGCACCGCCCGACCCGCGTAACGTCTACGCGGCGACGAAAGTCGCTCAGGAGCACCTGGCCACCGCCTGGGCCCGCGCCACCGGCGGCCGGGCGGTCGCCCTGCGCTACCACAACGTCTACGGGCCGGGCATGCCGCGCGACACCCCGTACGCCGGGGTGGCCTCGCTCTTCCGCTCCGCGCTCGCCCGCGGCGAGCCGCCCCGAGTCTTCGAGGACGGCGGCCAGCGCCGGGACTTCATCCATGTCCGGGACGTGGCCGCCGCCAACCTGACGGCGCTCGGCGCGGTCGGTGCCGCGATCCCGGACGGCACACTGCGCGCCTACAACGTCGGCAGCGGGAGCCCGCACACCGTGGGAGAGATGGCCACCGCGCTCTCCGCTGCCTGCCGTGGGCCCGAGCCGGTGGTGACCGGCGAGTACCGGCTGGGCGACGTCCGCCATATCACCGCCTCCTCGTCACGACTGCGCGAGGAACTCGGCTGGCTGCCCCGAGTGCCGTTCGCCGACGGCATGCGGGAGTTCGCGAAGGCCCCCCTCCGTGGCACGGGAACGGCGCCTGGGTGACGCGCGGATGGGAGCGGATCCGCGAACGGGAGCCGCCGGATGCGCCCCGATCCGGGCGCGCCGTCCCTCGGTTCTCACCGTAGGCTGAAAGACGTGACCGAGAGGCAACGGCCCCTGGTGGACGTCGTACTCCCGTGCCTGAACGAAGTGGCCGCCCTTCCCTGGGTGTTGGAGCGGATTCCGGCCGACTGGCGAGCCGTTGTCGTCGACAACGGCTCGACCGATGGCTCCGCCGAACTCGCCGCGTCGCTGGGCGCGTACGTCGTGGGCGAACCGGTGCGCGGCTTCGGCGCCGCCTGCGCGGCCGGGCTGCGCGCCGCCGCCGCGCCCATGGTCTGCTTCTGCGACTGCGATGCCTCCCTCGACCCGGGGCTGCTGCCGTCCCTCGCCCAGCCCGTCCTGGACGGTGAGGCGGACCTGATGCTCGGCCGCCGCAGGCCGACGACGCGCGGGGCCTGGCCGATGCACGCCCGCCTCGCCAATCGCGAACTGGCCCGGCTGATCCGCCGCCGCACCGGCCTGCGCCTGCACGACCTCGGTCCGATGCGGGTGGCCCGCCGGGAGGCCCTGCTCGAACTGGACCTGACCGACCGCAGGTCCGGCTATCCGCTGCAGATGGTCGTCCGCGCCGCCGACGCCGGATGGCGGGTGCGCGAGATCGACGTGCCGTACTACCCGCGCACCGGCCCTTCCAAGATCACAGGAACCTGGCGTGGCACCTGGCACGCGGTGCGCGACATGCGCGCGGTGTTCAGCGAGCCGCCGCGGCGTCCGGCGAGAGTACTGCGGTGAGCGGCCCGGTCGGGCCGAGGCCCGAGAGCGAGGCCGGCTCGACCACGGTGTTGGTGATCGCCAAGGAGCCAAGGCCTGGGCACGTGAAGACCCGGCTCACCCCGCCGTTCACCCCCGTCCAGGCAGCCGCGCTGGCGGAAGCTGCGCTCGCCGACACCCTCGAGACCGTACTGCGCTGCCCGGCCCGCCGCCGAGTGCTCTTCCTGGACGGCGCGCCTGGACGCTGGCTGCCGCCCGGCATCGAGGTGATCTCGCAGGTGTCCGGCGGCCTGGACGAGCGGTTGGCCGCGGCCTTCGCCGCCGTGGCGGACGGCCCCGCCCTGCTGGTCGGCATGGACACCCCACAGCTCACGCCGCAGCTCCTCGCCCCGGTCATGGGTCCCGGCGCGTGGCGGGGGTGCGACGCGTGGTTCGGCCCGGCGGAGGACGGCGGGTTCTGGGCGCTCGGCCTGGCTGTGCCCGACCCGGCGCTGCTGCGAGGCATCCCGATGTCCACCGCGTACACCGGCGCCGCACAGCGCGACCGCCTCACCGGGGCGGGCCTTCGGGTGCGCGACCTGCCGCTCCTGCGCGACGTGGACACGGCACCCGACGCAGCCGAGGTGGCAGCCGCGGCGCCGGGATCGAGGTTCGCCACCCGCTGGGAGCGCTACTCTTCCGGCTTGCTCTAGCCTGGCGCGGCGCCCGCCCGGCGCATGGGCAGCAGTGAATCTCGTACGACCGGTTCACCGGCGACGACACAGCACGTGACGCAGTGCGTTGGCGATCAGCCGGTCGCTGCGGTCGGTCATGTGCGCGCAGGAGGCGTCGAGTTGCTGGGGGTCAAGGGGGCGCAGGTTCACATCCTGTCGTCCCGACAGTGATATCGGTTGTTCCGTCCGCAGGTCAGGGGCTCTCTTCGGAGGGCCCCTGATGCGTTCGGAGGAGCGGCCACGCCGGGGGCTCAGGCCCGTGTTCTGGGCGGTGTGTTCGTGAGCCCGTTCGGCTGGTGTCGGCCGTCGGGTGGCAGCGTGGCCGGAGTGCGGGCGTTCTTCAGCCACTCCACGTAAGCCGGTGCCTCCCGGGCCACGGCCCAGTAGGACTCCTCCAAGTGCGGGTAGACCTCGTCCAGTTCGGCCTCGGTACGGGCGGCCAGCAGCAGCCGCACGCTGATGGGGTCGCCCTCCAGCGGGCGGATGGCCAGATCGGGGCGGGGGTGGGCGGTGGGCTGGCTGACGGTGACGACCTCGCCGATCGCGGCCAGCGAGTACGCGGTGAGGTAGTCGCCGTGCAGCATCTCCGACCGCAGGCCCGCCGACCGCAGGGCCCGGAACAGTGCATCCCACTCGCCGTCGACGGTGGCGTCGACCATCCAGCGGTCACCGGCCAGGTCGGCCATCCGCACCCGGTCGCGCGAGGCCGCCGGGTGGTTCGCGGCGAGCGTGACGAACTGCGGCTCGCGTTCGACGAGGACGCGGACGCGGAGTCCGGGCGGCATCCGCAGCGGGCTGCCCTCGACCTCGTGCACGAACGCCATGTCGAGCCTGCCGGCGGCGACCATGGCCAGCAGCGAGTTGGCGGAGACGTTCATCTGGAGCGTCGGCTCGATCCGCGCCACCCCGGTCCGCAGCCGGTGCAGCCAGCCCGGGATGGCGCGGTTCGCCGTGGCGCCGATGCGCAGCCGGAAGCCGCAGGCGACGCGGGCGGCTGCGGCCCGGGTCTCCGTCACCATCGCCGCGAACTCCGTCACCAGCGGCCGGGCCCGGCTGAGCACCACCAGGCCCAGCGGGGTGGGGCGGCAGCCCGTGCGGCTGCGTACGAAGAGCTGGGCGCCGAGAGCGTTCTCGATGCGCCGCAACTGGGTGCTCAACGAGGGCTGCGCCATGCCGAGTTCCCGCGCCGCTCTGTGCAGACTGCCGGTGTCGGCGATGACGCAGAGCACGCGCAGGTGCCTGACCTCCAGCTCCATGGGGGGAGCGTAGAGCGGGGCTCCGTGTGACACCAGGTGTTCAAGTGCCAGCGAATGCGGATGAGTTGGACCCTGATAGCCCGGCGCTATCCCCGATTGCCATCATCCCGGGACCCGTTCAGTCGTCCGACACTTCCTGGCAACCGATCGTTCCACCCCACAGGACGAGTAGGAGCCCCCCCATGACGTCGTTGCGTACAAGCGCCGGGCAGAAGAACTCCAGGAGACTCGCGGCTCTCGCGCTCGGTCTCGGACTGGCCGCGGCGGCCCTGGGCACCGCGGCCCCGGCGGGCGCCCAGCCCCAGGGTGCCGACCGGGCCCCGGCCCGTAGCGTCGCCGGCTACGTCGGTTCCGCCGAGAACACCGACAACAAGGCCTTCTTCGACGCGGTCCTGAAGTCCGTCGCCCAGCGGCAGGCCGCGCAGCCCTCCCTCAAGACGGTGACCGTCTACTACAACGCCTCCCAGGCACCCAGCTTCCGCTCGCAGATAGCGAGCGCCGCCTCGATCTGGAACAGCTCCGTGTCGAACGTGAAGCTCCAGGCGACATCGGGCAACGCCGACTTCGCCTACTACGAGGGCAACGACCCGAGCGGGTCGTACGCGTCCACCAACGGCCACGGCAGCGGCTACATCTTCCTGGACTACGCGCAGAACCAGCAGTACGACTCGATCCGGGTGACCGCCCACGAGACGGGCCATGTGCTGGGCCTGCCCGACCACTACAGCGGCCCGTGCAGTGAGCTCATGTCGGGCGGTGGCCCCGGCCCGTCCTGCACCAACCGCTACCCGAACGCGACCGAGAAGTCTCGCGTCAACCAACTGTGGGCGAACGGTCTGGCCAAGGCCCTCGCCGAGGCCGGCGTGCGGCGCTGACCGACTGCGCCACGCCACCGGCCTCCCGGCCGTGACCTCACCACACCCGTACGGACCGCGGCTCCCCACCCGCGGTCCGTACGTCTGTGCCGGTCGCTCCGGCAGGGTCCTTCGAGCCGATCAGAGGGTGAACCGGCTCACCCGGTGTCGAGCACGGCGTCGGTGCCCCGCTCCCAGGCGCTCGACCCTCCGCGGCGCCTTCGGTCGAGGGGCTTCAGCCCGCGATGGTGTCGGCTGCCGCGAGGTAGCCGGCGAGAAGGGCGTGTGCGACCTCGCTGACCGCGGTGTCGTCGGGCAGGAAGGCGGCCGAGTGCAGACCTTCCTGGTCGCCCCTGGTGCCGACGAACATCATCAGCGAGGGGAAGTGCTCGGAGTAGTAGGAGAAGTCGTCGGAGCCGGCGGACCTGAGTTCGGGCGCCGGGCGGAGCCCCAGCTCGCCGAGCAACGGTGCCGTCGCCGAGGCAAGGGCCGGGTCGTTGACCAATACGGGCTCGCCGTGGACGAAGGAGACCTCGGCCCGGCATCCTTGGGTGCGGGCAATGAGCCGGGCTGTCTCCCTCATCTCCCGCTGTACGGCGGTACGTTGGTCCGCGTCCATGGCGCGCAGGGTGCCGCGTGCGCTCGCCACGTCCGGTACGACGTTGGCCGCGCTTCCGGCATCGAGCCGGGTGACGCTGAGGACCAGCGGCGACATGGGGTCGGTGCGCCGGCTGACCAGAGTCTGCAGGGCGACGACGATATGGGCGAGCGCGGCGACGGGGTCGTGCGTGAGGTGCGGGTAGGCCGCGTGGCCCCCTTGCCCGTGCACGGTGATCGTGAACTCGTCGGAGGAGGCGTTGACCGCGCCGGGTGTGCAGGCGACGGTGCCCGGGGCCAGCAACGGCTGGACGTGGGCGCCGATGACCGCACGGCACTGTTCGCGCCGGAGGATGCCGTCCTCGACGATGTCCAGCGCGCCCGACGGATAGGCCTCCTCGCGCGGCTGAAGGACCAGCAGCATCGGTACGGCGCCGACGTGGTCCACCGCGAGGGCCAGCGCCGTCGCGGCGGCCATGTGGACGTCGTGGCCGCAGGCGTGCATGACGCCGCTGCGCCGCGAGGCCCAGGGCACGCCGGTGCGCTCGGTCACGGCCAGGGCGTCCATCTCCCCGCGTACGGCGATGGCGGGCCCTGCGCCGCCCACGCGCACGATCGCCCCGGTGTCGGCGGTCTTGACCACGTCGCAGCGGGCAGGCAGCGCCTCGATCACCGTGTCGCGGGTCTGGGCCTCGTCGCCGGACAGGCGCGGCTCGGCGTGGAGGCGGCGGCGCAGGGCGAGCGCGTCGGGCAGGCGCCGTCGCAGCTCTTCGGTCAGGCGGGTGCGGGTCGGGGAGTCCATGGTCATCGCGCCTCCGTCAGACCGTAGACACGCCGGGCGTTGTCCCGGCCGGTCAGCCGGACGACGCGGGCGGCCTCATCGGGGTGCCAGTCCCCGTCGTCGACCCACCGGCCGAGCGCGCGGCGCATCCCTCGACGCCAGAGCAGGGCGCCCAGGTAGTGCAGTTCGGGCGGGCCCCACGCGTCCGACGAGAAGAGGACCTTGGAGAAGGGGGCGAGTTCGAGTGATTCGGCGATCAGCGCGTCGGAGCGAGCGCCCGTGTAGTTGACGCCGAGTCCGACGTCGAAATAGACGTGCGGGAAGATCTGGGCGAGGTAGCCGGCGCCGCGCTGGTACGGATAGCAGTGCAGGAGCAGCAGATCGACACCGTGCGGCTGGACGTTCTTGATGAACCGCGTGAGCAGCAGCGGGTCGCAGCGGTGCAGTTCCACGTCGGCGTCGCCGTAGCCTGCGTGCAGTTGGATCGGCAGACCGCGGTCTACGCCCGTCCACAGGGCGAAGCGCAGCAGGACGGGGTCGGACACCCGGTACGTTCCGGTGGCTTCCGCATTCCGCAGCCATGCCCCGGCGGCGCGGACGGTCTCGTCGTCGGTGGGGCGGTCCGGGTCGAAGTCGAAGCCGTGACGGTAGGCGATGATGCTCTTCACGCCGACCGCAGCCGCGGTTCGTTCGGCGAGCACGGCACGGAACCGTCCGGGGAGTTCCGTGGCGGTGGCTCCGCCACGGGCGACGTCTTCCAGTACCGATTCGAGGCGTACGACCTCATGGGCCGCTTGCCCGGAGACCTCGGCCATCTCCGCCACGCCGAGGATCGCCTCGCCCTTGTGCCCCGTCTCGACGAGGTAGTCGCCGATTCCGCTGGCGGTCAGGAGACGGCGCGTGACCTCGGAAGGTCCGAGGGCGTCGCGGGCGGCCAGGTAGGACTCTGCCGAGGCATGTGGTTCGAGTCCCAGGAGGGGGGCGCACCAGCGGCGTATCGCGAAGCCGAGCTGGGAGTCGAGGTGGGTCGTGCCGGGCGGTGCGGGCCAGTCGGACTCGGTGAGCATCAGCTCGAATCCGGCACGGTCCGTGGCACCGCGCAGCGCGCCGTGGACATGGTGGTCGACGAGCGGCGTGGTGCGCAGCGCGGCTTCGAGTGTGGGGTGGACTTCAGTGGACACGTGCGGTCTCCCGGGCGCGGGCGGCGTCGCCGTCGAGGCCGTCCAGGTGGGCGAGTTCACCATGGCGGACGGCGAGGTGGGTGGTGAGCAGGTCGGGGTCGAACCAGGAGCATGCGACCTTGTCGGCCTCCAGCGCCTGGAGTGCCTCCGGCAGGGTGCGCGGCAACGCGGGCACCGCGGTGAGATCGCTCTCGGCGGCGTTCTCCGGCCATACCTTCGGCCGCGGGTAGTCGGCCGGGTCGCCATTCAGCCCCTCGAGGCCGGCGCGGACGAGTACGCCGAGCGCCAGCCAGGGGTTGGCGGTGGCGTCGGCCGCCCGGTACTCGAGGTTGAACTGGCGGGCCAAGTCGCCTCCGCCGAGCCGGGACGTGGGGCAGATCCGCAGCAGGGCCTCGCGGTCGCGTTCGGCGAGATAGACACCGCCGGCGCTCCAGCGGTGCGGGGTCAGCCGCAGGTACGAGGTGGGGCTGGGCGCGGTCCAGGCCGTGAGCGCGCGAGCGTGGCGCAGGATGCCGGCGGCGAAGCGGACGCCGGGTTCGGACAGGCCGCCCGGCTGCGTGGGGTCGTGGAGGACGGGGCGTCCGTCGGCGTCCTGGAGGCTGAGGTGGATGTGGACGCCGTTGCCGGATCCGTCGGGGTCGGGCAGGGGTGCGAAACCGGCGCGCAGGCCTCGTCGGGTGGCGAGGTCGCGGACCAGTTCCCGCAGCAGCACGGCCCGGTCGGCGGCGGTGAGGGCGTCCGCGGGACGCAGAGTGATCTCGAACTGGTCCTCGCCGTACTCGGGCAGCCAGTTCTCGGGCTGCAGCCCGGCCCCGTCGAGGAGAGCAAGGAGGTCGGACCCGAACGGCTCCGCGGCGCGCAGCCGTTGCAGGGAGAAGGGGCGGGTCGCGGGAAGGCCTTCGAGGGTGAATTCGTGCTCGAAGGACGCGGTGACGCTCAGGCCCGTCGTCTCGCGCAGTTCGTCGAGAGCGGTGCGCAGGAAGGTGCGGGGACAGCAGGCCCAGGGCTCGCCGTCCAACTGTGTCTGGTCGGCGAGGTAGAGGCGCAGTCCGGGCTTGCCGACGTCCGGGTCCGCGGGGATGTCGGTCCGCGTGGACTCGGCGGGCAGCAGACGAAGGTCGCCGGTGGAACCGAACGCGGCGCCGGACGCGATGGTCCCGAAGGACGTGATGCCGAGGTTGGCGGGGACCCAGCCGGTGCCGCTCCGCAGGACGTCCTCTTCGTCGGAGTGGGGCACGGCACGGCCTCTGACCTGTCCTGACAGGTCGCAGGTCGCGACGAACACGGTGGTGGGGTCGGACATCGACGGCTCCTGAACGGGTGCTGTGGTGCGGGAGGTTGCTCGCGAGAGCGGCGTGGCTACGAGGACAGGCCGGTGGGTTGTGCGGAGTGGGGCGAGGGCGCGCCGGGGGCGTGGTCGGCCGGTGCCGGTGGTACGGGGTCGGCGCCGACCGCGTCGGCCTGTTCCGCGCGCAGGCTGTCCCCGATGCGCTGGGCCCGTTCGGGGGCCAGAACCACTATGGCCGCTCCGGCCAGACACCAGGCGCCCGCGATCCACGGGAAGTAGCTGTAGGGGGCCTCCTGGCCGGTGGACTGCTGGGTGAAGACGAAGACGAGGTAGGCGATGGCGGCGACGGGCACCACCACTTCCCAGCGGGGGATGCCGCCCCGGCCGGAGAGCGTGAAGGCGATGACTCCCGCGCCGGCGACCGCGTAGGCGACGAGGAGGCAGAGGACTCCGATGGTGGCGAACCAGTAGTAGGTGTCGAAGGCGTTGGTGCCGGCGACCCAGACAGCGGCGCAGAGCAGGACGCCGATGACGCCGGTGGAGCGCAACGCGGGGACGGGGGCGTGGGTGCGCGGGTGGGTGCGGGCCAGTCGGCGCGGGCCGAATCCGTCGCGGGCCAGGGCGAAGCACAGGCGCGCGGCAGCCGCTGAGGAGGACAGCGCCCCGGCGAACGCGGCGGCGGCTGCGGTGAAGGCGATGACAAGGGCGAACCAGGTACCGATGTACTGCCCGGCGAGGGTGGACAGCGCCGACTCGGCGGAGGTGAAGGCGGCGATGCCGCGGTCGTCGGTGCCGAAGCCGATGGTCTCGGCGAACATCACGCCCACGTACAGGATGCCGGTGAGCACGATGCTGCCGACCAGCGCTCTGGGAATGTTGCGCTTGGGGTCGGCGGTCTCCTCGCCCAGGGAGGTGCAGGCCTCGAACCCCGCCCAGGAGAGGAAGGCGAACACGGTCGCCGTGACGATGGCGCTCGTGCTGTGGCCTCCCGTGGTGAAGGGGGACAGGTCGAAGCCCTGGCCGCGGGGCGCGCTGCCGGTGCCGACGCGGACCATGACGACGGCGCTCAGCACCAGCATCGCCAGGATGCCGATGCCTTCGATCAGCAGAAGTGCGCGCGCGGTGATGCGGGTGTCACGTGAGTTGAGAACGGTCACACCGACCGCGGCGATCAGTGAGATGACGATCCAGGGGCCGCTGTCGTGGACCCCGAGCGCGGCCAGGAAGGCGCGCACGAAGACGCCTGTGGCGGCCAGGGTGCAGGCGAGGAAGGCCAGGTATGTTCCGAGCAGGGCGAATCCGCCGAAGAAGCCGGCGCGCGGGCCGATGGTGCTTCCGGCCAGGGCGTAGACGGAGCCGGCGTGGCTGATGTGCCGCGTCAGGCGCCAGAACCCGTAGCCGACGAGGGCGACGCCGAACAGGCCGAGAAGGAAGACGAGTGGGACGGCGGTGCCGACCGTGCCCGCGACCCCGGCGCCATTGAGGCCCATGGCGAGCGTCGGGCCCATCATGCCGACGGAGAGCGCCCAGGCCTCCCAGAGTCGGAGCTTGCGTCGGGGCCGGTCTTCAGCAGGCACGGAGGCTCCCTGGTGGGCGGGGCCGCTGCGTACGGCCCGGACGCTGACATGAAATATCCATTCCAGGTAGGGCGTCAATAGTCTGTCCACGGCGAAACAGTTGTTTCACCCTTCCGGGGTTTCGCCCGCTCAGGAGACCCGCTTCGCTCCTCAGCCCAAGTCCGGTTCAGACCCGAGTTCCAGTTCTGCGAGCGCCTCGTCGACCGCGCGCATCCGCTGGGTCGCGGCAGCCCCGAGCCGCGCCTGCACAGCGGCCACCAGCGCCTCCGTCAGCGCCAGGGGTGCTACCAGACTGTCGAACGGGCTGGGCGCCTCCACCCGAGTGGGCAGCACGACGTCCGCGAACTGCGCGATGGGCGACAGCCATGGGTCGGTGACCAGTACGACTGTCGCCCCACGGCCATGGGCGAAGCGCGCCAACTCGACGGTGCCCCGCTGATACCGCCTCAGATCGAAGACGACACACACGTCCCGTGGCCCCAGATCGGCCGCCAGGCCCTCGTCGCGTCCCGGCCCCCGCACATGCAGCAGCGTGTCCGGGCGCATCAGCCGCAGATGCAGATCGAGGTACTCCGCCAGCATGGAGGTGAACCGCCCGCCGAAGCCCACGATGCGCCTCGACGTGTCACACAGCAGCTCCGTGGCCCGCTCGAAGTCCTCGGCAGGCAGCGCGGCGAAGGTCTGCTTCAGGGCGGCACAGCCCACATCGGCCGCCACCTCGACCAGTTCCGACGTGTTCGAGGCGTCCGTGATCATCGCCGGCAGCGTCAACGGCGAGGCCCTTCGCGCCTGCACCTCGTCCCGCAGCGCCGCCTGGAAGTCCCGGTAACCGGCGAACCCGAGGCGGGCCACGAAACGCACCACGGTCGGAGCACTCGCACCGGCCCGCGCGGCGAGCGCCGAGGTCGACTCCAGACCCGCGGCCGGATAGCGGCCGAGCAGCGCCTTCGCGATCTTCCGCTCACCGGCCGAGAAGGAGTCCTGCGCACGGCGCACCCGGTCGGCCACCGTCTGCGCGGGCGCGCGCGATGCGTCGCCATGGTCTTGAGGGGTGGGCATTCGTTCCTTCTCTCCGCTCGCTTCAGGATCTCCCGCAGGCCGCCCATCGTGGTCGAACCGCGCCTCGGATCGTGTCATCTCGTCCCGTCCGCCACCTAGCGGAGGGCGGGACTCTTCCGTTCCCGCCGAGAGCCGAGAGCCGAGAGCCGAGAGCCGAGAGCCTGCGCCGTCGCGCCGCACGGAATCGCGACGCGTTCGCGGGAACGGACCGGGAGGCCACCGCGATCACGGCTGCGTAGCGGACCGGGAGCCCTCCGCGGCCACGGCTGCGTTGTCAGTCCGTTGCCATACCCTTCCAGCCATCGCACAGCGACTGGAAGGATCAAGAGAGTTGACTGGCCTGTCCTCTTTCCCCCTGCCCTTTGAAGCGTCCCGTTCCATAGCGTTGGCAACGCCCCGGACGCTGCGGGAACTTCAGATGATGGAGTGCAGCGCCCATATCCGGGCGAAGCCCGGGTGGTTCGAGAAGATGAACGATGCCGACATCGTCGCCAGGTGGACGCAGGAAGCCGTCGCCCAGGGCCTCACCGAGGCGCAGGTGCGTTACGTGCTTGCCGAACTCGCGCATTACGCCGCGCTGCGGGACGGAGGAACCGGCGTCGAGGTGTCCGCCGTCGACGGGGTGTGGCAGTCCGACACACTGATCGACGACACGCTCCGGTCCCGGCTGCGTGAGGCGGTCCGTGTTCTGGAAGAGGTTCCCGAAGACGAACGGGACTGGCATCCCGGATCCGACGGGCAGGTGCTGGATCTGGTGCATCCGTCACTGTTCTGTCTGGTGAGAGAGGCGAGCGGGGCGCCCGAGCAGGCTTGGCGGAACCCGACGGACGGCTCCACGCGGCATGAGTTCTCGGAGAAGTTCCAGTGGCTGCCCACGGATGTAGACGTGAGTGACGACGGTGAGGTCACCTTCCGTTCGTACGTCAACAACGTCCATCCCGAGAACCATCACGAACTCGCCTCCGTTCTGCCGGACTTGTTCGCGCGTCTGCGTCCACTGCTGGAGAACGTGCTCACCGATCTGCGGCACCCTCGGCCTCTGCGGATCGAGGTCGATCCCTTCGGGTGGTACGGCGACTCGGAGCCGGAGTATCCGAGGAAGTCCTCCTACAGCGATGACGAGGCCTACGCGGAAGCCGTCCGTGTATGGGAGACGGCCTATGACGAATGGAGGGACAACCGCCTTCCGGCCGTCCCGGACGCCCCGGCCTTCGCCGCGCCCGAACTGCCCGATGAATCCGCCCGAGTCGACCTGCGTGGCCGCAGCCTTCAGGTCATCGTCAAGCTCGCCACCATTCATCTCACCCCGGACAAGCCCGAGTACCCCGGCGGTTCCTGGCATGTCGAGGGGATGATGAACGAGCGGATCGTCTCGACCGGCATCTACTACTGGGACAGCGAGAACATCACCGAGAGCAGGCTGAGCTTCCGGGCGGCGGTCGACGACCCGTCCTACGAACAGAACGACGACGAGGGTGTGCGTGAGGTCTACGGCCTGGAGAACGAGGGCGCGCTGAACCAGGTGCTGGGATCGGCATCGACACCGGCGGGCCGCTGCCTGGCGTTCCCGAACATCCTGCAACACCGCGTCGGATCGTTCCGCCTCGAGGACCCGACCCGCCCCGGATATCGCAAGATTCTCGCGTTCTTCCTGGTCGACCCGTCGCAGAAGATCTGCTCGACATCCGATGTGCCGCCGCAACAGCCCTGGTCGGACACCTCGACCATGACGCTTCAGCAGGCCAAGACCTACCGCGAACAGCTCATGCAGGAACGCAAGTTCTTCGTCGACGACCACAACGAGCAGCTCTACGAACGGGAGTTCTTCCTCTGCGAGCACTGAACCTGCGGCGCCTTCGGTTCCAGCCCCCAGGCCGTGGCGCGGCTCGCCGCGGCCACGCGGTTGGGGGCGTCGAGCTTGGTGAGGATGTGCTCGACGTGCGTGGCGACGGTGCGTGTGCTCACGAAGAGGCGTTCGGCGATCTCCCGGTTGGTGAGCCCGGTGGTCAGCTCGGCCAGGACGTCCAGTTCACGCGGGGAGAGCCCAGCCGGGGGCACCACGCGGCGGCACTCGGCGAGTGTCGCCGCGCCCCGGCGGGCGAGTCGCAGTTCGAGCAGTCGTGACCCGTGGGGCACGAGGATCGTGGCGGGCAGGGTCCGCCGCACGGACGCGCGTCGTACGACATCGCTCAGCAGTGCCACGTCACCGAGCCAGGCCGGGACCCGACCGCCGAGGGGCAGAGGGGCCGTCTGCGGCGGGTCCGGTACGGCCAGCGTCCACCCGTCGGCCGGGGCGTCCGGCGGCAGGGCGACGGGGCCTGGCGGTACGAGGACATCGACGGCCGCCGCCAGGCAGTCGTCGAGCAGGGCCAGGACGTGGTCGGTGGGCCGGAGTTGGCGCCGCCGCCCCTTCATGCTGAGGTTCAGCACACCCACGTAGCGGCCGTCCGGGGAGAACAGGCACTGGGTCACCCCGTCCTCGAAGCCGGACGGTTCGATGACATCGCGGATGATGGTGGAGGCGGACCGCAGGCCCTCCGGCACGTCATGCAGCCACAGCAGCCCACCGGGGCGGCGCACCAGAGCGAACAGCGGATCCTCGTGCAGCCCGTTGCTCAGGTGCTCCCGCGCCCGCTCCGGGTAGCTGTTCGCCAGGCTGACATGGCGGCGCCGTACGGGATCCCAGCGGGCCAGGCACGCGTGGTCGCAGTCGACCACCTCGGACAGGGCCGAGAGCACCGCATGGGCGCTCCCGGCCTCGTACGTGCCCCGTACCGCGGCATCGCGCACCCGCAGCGCCGCCTCCAGGACCGTCTCCATCGAAGCCACCGCCTCCATCCGCGTAGCATCGACGGCCGCGCGGCCCCCGTCAACGCCTGTTCAGCCGGTGAGGAGGTCGTGCACGATCTCACCGCCGAGCACCGTCAGCGTCACCGGCAGCTCCGGGATGTCGTGCGGATCGGCGCTCAGCAGGTCGCCGCCCAGCACGCACAGGTCGGCGACCTTCCCGACCTCCAGCGTGCCCTTCCAGTCGTCCGCGAAGTCCTGCCACGCGCCGCCGGCCGTGTAGGTGCGTACGGCCTCGGCGAGGGTGATGCGCTGATCGGGGCCGCTCACCCGACCCTTGGCCTTCGACTCGCGCAGCAGCATGGTGGCGATGCCCTGCCGCCAGTCGGGGAGCGTGACGGGCGCGTCGGAACTGCTCGCCACGGTGACCCCCGCGTCGATGGCGTCCCGGTAGGGCCACTCGTACGCGGCCCGCTCCGGACCGACGAGTTCCTCCTCCAGGTCGGCGATCGTCCACTTGATGGTGGGGTTCATGTTGGCCCCGAACCCGTGCTCGGCCAACCGCTTCATGCTGCGGGCGGTGAGGAAGTCGCCGTGGATGACGTAGTGCCGGGCGTCGGGACGGGGATGCGCCTCGGCGGCGACCTCGAAGGCGTCGACGACGGTGTCGATGCCCCGGTCCCCGGTCACATGGACGCCGACCTGGTAACCGGCGGCGTGCGCGTGCCGCACCATCTCGCGGACCTCGGCGACCCGCTCGTCGTCGGTCTCGCCGGCCACGCACAGCGCGCCGCAGCCGCCGCCGAGATACGCCTCGTGCATCCACGCCGTCTTGTTCGGCGGGATGCCGTCGGCGAAGATCTTCACGCCGATGACGTTCAGCCGACGCGGGTCCTCGCTCGCCGACACCTCCATCCCGTCCAAAGCGCGGGCGAACTCCGCCCCGGTGCCGGACATGCCGACCGGCAGGAGCAACACACTCACGCGCGCGGTGAGTTCGCCGTCGGACAGCAGTTGCCGGTAGACATCGAGGGTCTCCCCGGCCAGCGCACCGCCCATGATCTGCTCACCGCCTGGGCCGAGGCCCGGCTCGGTGTAACTGGTGATGCCGAGCGCGCGCAGGTGCGCCAGCGTCGAGCGGATCGCCGTGGCCCGGGTCTCCCGGGTGAGCGGGGGCAGCACCTGCTGGACACTCACCTGGGCGCCTTCCCGCAACAGCCCGGTGGGCTCTCCGGAGCCGTCCGTGACGATGACTCCGCCAGGGGGCGCGGGGGTCGCCCGGTCCACTCCCGCGCGCCGGAGCGCGGCGGAGTTCACCCAGCAGGCGTGTCCGGAGAAGTCCTGCAGCAGGACCGGGTGGTGCGGGCTGACGGCGTCGAGGTCGTGGCGGGTCGGCAGCCGCGAGGGGTCGGCCACGCACTCGGCGAGATAGCCGGGGTCCCAGCCGATGCCCGTGATCCACTGACCGGGCGGGGTGCGCTCGGCGGCCTGCCGCACCGCTTCGGTGATGTCGGCGATCGACTCCACGGCGGGGTGGCCGAGGTCGAGCGAGAGCGGGGGCGAGGCGACGCCGAAGGCACAGCCGTGCAGATGGGAGTCGTTGATGCCGGGCAGCAGCGTGCCGCCCCGCAGGTCGATGACGCGGGTGTCCGGGCCCGTCAGGGCGTCGATCTCGGCGCGATTCCCGACAGCCGTGATGGTGTCCCCGGTGACGGCGAGGGCGGAGGCGAGGGCGAAGTCGGCGTTCACGGTCAGCACGGAGCCGTTGACGAAGACCAGGTCGGCGAAGGCGGGCAAGGCAACTCCCGGGCAGGACGCGGGTGGACGGCGGGACACCCCGGGGCGCACTCGGGGTGGGAGCGACTCTGCGATGTCACCCCGGTGCCGCGCATCGGTCATTCGACCGATGTGCCGGTACGACGGACAGGGCTGATCCTGAAGCGCGGAGAACGAGGATCGCTCATGCCGGTGGGTATCCCGTACGTGTGCCGATCGCCGGGTGGTTCGTCAACGAGGACGGCCGCCGTACGAACGTGCCCGCGGGCAGATCCGTACGGCGGCCGTCTCTACGAACTAGGCCTGGGGCTTGCGGAGTTGGCATCCCTTGCGGTTCAGGTCGAGCTTGCTGCCGTCGACGACGCACGGCACGATCCCGTACGTCTCCTGCGCGTAGTGCGTGCCCTGGCGGACGGTGATACGTCCCTTGCGGTCGACCTCGCAGGGGTTGTTGAGCGTGCACTGCTCGCCGTCGTCGTTACCGGTGTTGTTGACGGCGATCACGCGGCCGGTGTGGTCGTCGATCACCGGGGAGCCGGAGGTGCCGCCGATGGTGTGGCACGAGGGCGTGTAGCGCACCGAGTCCTTCCAGGTCCACCAGTACTCCTTGAGCTGGTCCACGAACCCGTCGACGGAGCACTTGTACTGCTCCTTCCAGTACCCGGACACCACGGTGATCTCGGTGTTCTTGCGGGGGTGGCGCGGGTCGAGCAGCAGGGGCCGTACGTGGTACTTGCTCTCGATCTCGGCGTAGGCGGTGGTCGTCCGGTACAGCGAGACATCGGTGTCGGTCATCGTCGCGTACGAGATCTGGTCGGCCTGGAGCGTGCCGAGCACCCCGGCGTCCGCGTCGAGCAGCTTGAACGTACGGGTGGACGGCTGGTCCACGATGACCTGGCCCGCCTTCGGGAAGCCGCTCTCGATGCAGTGCCCGTTGGACAGCACGAGCGCGGGGTCGTCGGGCCGTGACTGCGGGGTGCGCACGACGGAGCCGGAACAGTTGCTGAGCGCGACGGTACCGGCGAACGTGACGGGCGCGTCGTTCGGTCTCGCGCGGGTACCGGCGTCTCCGCCCGCGGTCTGCGCGACGGCGGGTGCCGCGCCCGCGCCCGCCAGGGCGAGCGCGAACACCGTGCCGGTGAGCGCCTTGCCGATCCTCGGTGAACGACGTGTCGTGCGTGTCATCGGTGCTGCGGGTGACATTGGGTGGAGCCCCCTTGCCGACGCCGAATGCGACGTCTGTAGCCGATGGTTGCCGTGCGCATTCTTCGGTGCGGACGAGCGGCGGGACAAGGGGTTGGATCAACTCCGTTTCCCAAGTCGGCTCCGGCAAGGGGAGCTTGACCTGGTTCGGTCAGCAACTGATCGGCGAGGAGCCGACAGCCACGTCGTCGAACCACAGGGTGTCGTCACCGCCGCCGTAGCTCTCCCAGCCGAGGCGCAGGCCGGTGGGGCGCGGTGCGGTGGTGCGGGACAGCCACTGCTGGTCGATGTCCGGGGTGGGGACACCGTCCGCGTGCAGTCCGGGCACCTGCTGGTCGCCCAGCCAGGTGTCGAGGTGGCCGTTCGACGTGTCGATCATGAATCGCAGACACTGCCAACTGCCGGTCGGCAGCGGCTTGCTCTGCGCGACACCGGCCGGGCTCTGCGCGGGCAGGGTGGCGTCGTCGATCTCGCGGTTCCACTGCAGGGCGCTGTTCTGGCCGCCGATGCGCAGCGCCTTGCCGCCCTGGGAGCTGTCGGGCATGGAGACGAAGGCGACATGCCCTGCGGGGAGCGCGGTGGTGTGTCGGACCCACATACGGAGGTACAGGGGACTCACCGACGACAGGTTCGCTGTCGTAGCGACGAAGGCGTGGTTGCAGTAACCGCCCTTGCCGTCCACCCGCATCGACTTGCCGCCGCTGTGCGCGACGGAGGTGTCGACCGTGACCGTGCCGGTGCCCTGGCAGTCAGGTGCCGCGAACTGCCAGGCGCCGGAGGGCGTGGAGCCGCTCTGGTCCTCGAACCCGGAGCAGAGCACGGCACCACCGCAGTCACCGCCGGGCGGCGGAGTCGTCGGAGGCGGGGTGGTGGGAGGTGTCGTGGGCGGGGTTCCCGGATCGGTCGGCGTCGTGGTGTCGCCGCAGGCCACGCCGTTGACCGCGAAGTCGGTCGGCGTGGGGTTGGCGGACTGGTAGGTCCCCTGGATGCCGAAGTCGGCCGAACCGCCCGTCGCCAGGCCGCCGTTCCATCCAGCGTCCGTGACGGTGACGGACTTGCCGCTCTGGGAGGCGATGGCGTTCCATGCCGAAGTCACCTGCTGGTCACCGCCGTACGTCCAGGTCAGACGCCAACTGGTGAGCGCCGGGCCGAGGTTGGTGACCTTGATGGCGGCGGTGTAACCGCCGGACCACTGGTTGACGGTGTAGTCGACCCGGCAGCCGGAGTCCGCGGCGCTGCTGGGGGGTGCCGCGATGACGGCGGACAGCAGCAGCCCGAGGGCCGAGAAGGCCGCCAGTGCCGCCCATGTCCAGGGTCGATGCCGTAATCGCGTGACGAGAGTGCGCGTGTGCATGGTTGCCTCCGGGACAGGGGTGGGTGGAGTACCGACCCGCAAGTGTGGGAGCGCTCCCATATATGACAACTACTTTGATCGTGCACTGTCAATGCGCGCGGGGGTCGAATCCGTACGGGAGCGGGGCTTGGCCCGGACATGGACGCGTTCTCCCTGGGGGCCGAACAGGCTGAGGATCTCCACGGGGGAGTCGCCCGTGGGGCCGAACCAGTGCGGCAGGCGGGTGTCGAACTCGGCGGCCTCGCCCGGTCCCATGATCAGGTCGTGGTCGGCCAGGACGAGCCGCAGGCGGCCGGAGAGGACGTACAGCCACTCGTACCCCTCGTGCGTGACCGGCTCGGGCCGGTTCTGGTGCGCGGGGATGATCGACTTCCAGGCCTGCAGACCTCCGGGCTGGGCCGACAGCGAGATCATCGTGCGGCCCTTGTGGACGCGGGGTCTGAGGCGGATGCGCGGGTCGCCGACCTCGGGCGCCCCGACGAGTTCGTCCAGGGGAACTTGGTGGGCCTGCGCGATGGGCAGCAGCAGTTCCAGGCTCGGGCGGCGCAGGCCCGACTCCAGTCTCGACAGCGTGCTCTTGGAGATGCCGGTGGCCTCGGCCAGCGCCGACAGGGTCACGCCGCGCTGGGTCCGGATGCGCCTGAGGCGGGGGCCGACCTGGGCCAGGGTCGCGGCGATCGGTGATTGCTCGTCCATGCCCCCATCTCACCTCCCGCGTCCCGGAAATGGCAACGGAAGTTGTCGCTATGGGGCCTGGCGCGCACGCTCGCGGCAGGAGGTCGTACCCGTGATCAATACGACGAATGACCGGAGTGAGGGCCGCCCTCGATGCCGGTGCGGGCGTCACCTCGGTCTCCTGGATCGGTGCGGGGCCGGCGCTGGTGACCGTGCCGATGGTGCTGCTCGACCGCGGGATCACGCGCCACCGCGGGACTTCAGCGTCGGCGGAACAGAGTCCGGTCGGTCGGCCTGGTCGGCGACCGTAGAGTCCGGCCGCCTTGCCTGGTCGGCGAGCAGGGAGCGTTGCCCTCACCAGGAGAACGCTCCCTGCCGCGCGCGGACCGACCGGCGAGCGGCTCGACCGGCGAGCGGACCGGGCCCTACTGCCGGTCGGACGTCACCACCTCGTCCCGCACCGGTACGTGCGTCGACCGCTTGTCCGGTCCGCGCCCGGCGAACCGCATGGCGACGCACGCCCCCAGGTACAGCAGCGCGACCACCAGCAGAAGCGCCTGATAGCCCGTCACGAGTGCGAGGTACTCGAGTACACCGCCGGTCAGGGAGCCCAGCAGATTGGCGCCGAACGCGGAGGTGGGATCGGGGGCGAGCGCGAGACGGTCCGAGAAGATGAGGTTGGCGAAGAAGATGGGGGCGAAGGCGAGGGCGATGGCGGCGGCGAGCCGTCCGGCGAAGGGCAGCGCGAGCACGGCGTGCGCCGGGACGAGCCAGGCCACCGCGAGGGAGCCGAAGAGCAGGAGTTGCAGCAGTGGTTGGTTGACTCGCCGCAGTCTGCGCCGGACCTCGACCGCGCCGAGCACGGCGAGCAGGACACCGATGAAGACCAGGGCGTTGACCAGCCAGGTCGTACCGAAGTAGAGCGCGAAGCCGATCACGTTCTTCGTCTCGAGCAACATGAAGGCGGCGCCCATCAGGAACATGTCGGTGTAGCGGACCGTGCCCCGCAGCCGTACTCCGGTCAGGCGCACCGACAGCAGGGTGACCAGCAGGATCCCGCCCAGCACGCCCAGGTAGAGCGTGGGGATGCTCCGGTGCAGGAGATACGGGAACGGGTGGTCATCGGTCGCGGCTGCCGGGACCGCGCCGCTGGGCTGCCAGACCTGCTTGCACGACTGGTCGGCGGGTGTCATACCGGCCACCAGGACGGCCGCGTTCTTGGCGAACGTCGTCATACAGGGCGCATGGCCGTAGATGTCGTCGAGGGATCCGGCGAAGCGGTCGATCAGCCAGCTCGTCCGGTAGTAGTTGTACATGGCGAAGGCACCGTGCGGTGCCAGGTGATCGCGCGCGGCCTCGAACGACTGCTGGGTGAACAGATAGCTCTCCAGGCGGAGGTTGCTCGCCCCGGACACCAGCGTGAGCGAATCGGGCAGCGCGAGGACGATGAGGTCGTACTTGTCCTTCGTCCGCTCCAAGTAGGCCCGGCCGTCGTTGATGTGGACGTGCACCCTGGGGTCGTCGTACGGCTTCGCGGGGTGGCGCTGCGCACCGATCTGCTGCAGCCGGGGATCGATCTCGACCGCGTCCACGCGCTCCGCGCCGTGTGCCAGCGCGACGGCGACGTCATTGCCGTTGCCCGCCCCGATGACCAGCACGCGCTTGTGCGGGTTGGTCGGCGTCCGGTCGTACGCCTGCCGGTAGAGCGAGTCCTTCTGCATCAGGTTCGACAGCGGCTCGATGGTCTGGTGCGGGACGCCGTTGGCGGAGATGCGGTACCCCGGGCCCGATGCCTTGGGCGCCACTTCGATCTTGTAGTACGGCGACCAGGAGATACCGGCGGTGGTCGTCTCCAGGAACAGCGCGGCGACCATCGCCGTGAGGGGGACGGCGTAGCGCATGGTGTTGCGTCGGCCGCCGAGGGCCAGCAGGGCCATGGCGGCGATGACGCCCCAGACGACCGAGGGGGTGCCGAGCCGCGACAGCAGGGCGAAGAACACCGAGCCGGTGATGCTGCCGAGCAGGTCGAAGCGGTAGGCGTCGAGCGGGGGAAGCTGCCGGAAGAGATCGGCGGTGATCTTGCCGATCGCGACCATGATCACCGTGGTGAGCAGGAAGATGACCGGCAGCGTCACCCACTCGGGGAAGCCGGTGGTCTTCACGGAGGTGAAGTAGATGATCTGCTCACTGCTCTGACGCACCTGCACCGGACATGCGCGGACCAGGATGATGAGAAGCGCGAGCGGAACCGGTGCCCACTGTTTGATCCACTGCCCACGCGAGGCGGGGATCAGGAACCCGAGGCCGATGCCGAGAAACGACCCCAGCAGGATGAAGTTGGAAAAGTAGCTGAGGTGGACGACGTTGGCGCCTGCCCATCTGATCAGCGCCAGCTCGACGAAGAGCATCGTGGCGCTGGCCAGCAGAAGCCACCACCGGACCGACCGGTCATTATGTCTTACTTCAGACAGGTTCATGCGGCCACGGTGCCGCCTTCGGGACGACTTCGCTCCGGGGGTGAGTCTGGTTCGGGAGCCGACCACTCGCGCGGGCCAGAGCGGATCGGCCGACTGGAGGTACGGCTCGGCAAGGGGGCGTTGCCGACTGCACGAGGACGCGGACAGCCCTTGGGTGTCTACGCGGTCGTCTACGTACGTGGCTCGCCCGCTTTGGCGGGAGATGCAAGGATGTGTCGCGCGTCCAGCAGAAGGAGGGCCCGTGATCACACGTCGCCAGTTCTCGGTGCTCGGTGCCGCCGCGGCCTCGGTGGCCGTCGGGCCCTTGGCGCAGGCAGCGCAGGCAGCGCAGGCAGCGCAGGCAGCGCCGCGGGGGCGTTCGCCGGTGCGGCATGTGACGCTCGTCCACGGTGCCTACGCGGACGGCTCCTCCTGGTCGAAGGTGATTCCGTTGCTGCAGGCGGCAGGCCTGGAGGTGATCGCCGTGCAGAACCCGCTCACCTCGCTGCGGGACGACGTCGCGGCGACCGAGCGGGCGCTGGCGCGGCAGGACGGTCCGACTCTTCTGGTCGGTCACTCCTATGGCGGAACGGTGATCTCCCAGGCGGGACTCGCGCCGACCGTCGCCGGGCTGGTCTACGTCGCCGCGCGGGCTCCGGACGCCGGTGAGGACTACCCCGCCGTCGCGGCCCGGTTCCCGGCTCCGCCGGTCGCCCGCGGGGTCGTCAAGGCCAACGGCTTTCAGTGGCTGAGCCGGCAGGCGTTCCTGCGCGACTTCGCCCATGACCTGCCCGAAGCCGAGGCGTTGAGGCTCTACGCGGTCCAGGGACCGCTCTCGACCGCTCCGTCGACGACGACCGTGGCGGCGTGGCGGCAGAAGCCCAGTTGGTACGCCGTCTCGAAGAACGACCGCATCATCGATCCCGGTCTGCAACGCTTCCTGGCCGCCCGGATGCGTGCCCACACCGTCGAGGTGGACGCCGGACATCTGTCGCTGGTCTCGCGCCCCAAGGACATCGCGGGACTGATCCTGGAGGCTGCCCGGGGGTGATGGCCCGTCCAGCCCCTGTGCCCTGTCACCTTCGGCTGGCCGGAGACACCGGAGACACCGGAGACATTGGGGATCTCTCCGGCAGGCCCCTTGATGCCGTCTCGATGGTCTCGTCCAAGATGTCCCGGACAGGGACAGTTCGGCGGGGTCGAAGTCCACGCGGCCAACGGCCACTTGCTCCACCAGTTCCTGGCGACGGGCACCAACCACCGTACGGACGCCTACGGTGGCTCGGTCGCCGGGCGGATCCGGTTCGTGGTCGAGGTGGTTCGCGCGGTCGCCGACGCGATCGGTCCGGAGCGGGTGGGCCTGCGTATCTCGTCCGGGAACACCGTCAACGGCATCGATGAAGGGGACACCGCGAGCATCTACCCGGCGCTTTTTGCGGAGTTGGCGGGCACCGGCCTGGCCTACCTGCACCTCGTGTTCGCCGACCCGGACCAGCCTCCCGAGCGACGGCGGCCGAAGCGCGGGCGAGCGACTCCTGGCCGCGGGGGCCGACCTGATCGCGCTGGGCCGCGCCTTCTTGGCCAACCCCGACCTGGTCGCACGACTGCGCACGGGCGCACCGATCAACCAAGTACGGGACACGTACGCGATGTACGTCGGCGGAGAGACCGGGTACACCGACCACCCGACCCTGGCCGACGCGTACCGCGACACCAACTCGCCTGTCTGTGCCGGAGCTTGTGGAGGTTCCGCGACCGTCCCCCGGCTGCTCCGCCGTCGCGGTCAGGCACCGTATCCGGATCGCACGGTTACCGCGTCGAGACACGGTCTCGTTAGCCTCGGCGGTTGAAGATCACGGGGTGTACGGGGGTGGACGTATGGGGGCGACGGGCGGGGTGCGTGTGACGGGCGAGGCCGGGGAGTCGGTGAAGCGCTCGGGGTGGCGTGGAGTCGGGAAGCGGAAGGTGCTGGCAGGCGGTGCGGCGCTTGTGCTGCTCGCCGCGCTCGCCGGTACCTGGGCCACCCGGACCTGGCCCTTCACCGCCGACGAGAGCTACTGCTGGGGTGCCTGGCGGGAGAACAGCGGCCCCGAATTCCTCGGCGGCGCGGCCCTGGACGACGGCAACGGCCGACGCACCGGAACCGAGGAGGCCCCGACCCCGCAGCACCCCACCGGCACCTGCGCGGTCGCCATCGACACCTGGCACTCCTTCGGTGACGGCGACAAGATCACCACGCGTGTCAAGGTCAATGTCGACTACGGGCCGGTCCCCAAGCCCCTTTCCGAGCGCGCGACTTGGGTCGCCGATCACCTCGGGGGCGACGCGCTGCCGCTGCCCGACGGGCTGCCCGGCGTCGTGCACAGCCTCGGCGGCGCCATCGTGCTGCCGAAGCGGTGCGACGCCCCCGACGGACGGCCGACCGTCGTCACCCTCACCTCCCACGCCACGGACACCTGGAGCAAGGGCACTTCGGCTGGGCAGGTGGGGCTGGGCGGCCCCCGATCGGTAGCCGCGCTGCTCGTCGCCGCCGCCAACCACGGGATGCAGGCGGCCGGTTGTGAGGCGGGTCGGCCGTACAAGCTCGTCTCGCCGATGCTGCACCTGCCCGAGAAGGCGGAGAACTTCGTCAGCGACGACATCTGCCGTATCCCCGGCCTCACCGCCGACAAGGCGGTCGGGGACGAACTGGAGTACCAGGTCGGCGCGGTCGACCGGGACCTGCAGTCCTGCTCGCTGCGGCTCGAGCGGGGCGAGGGACGGGTCTACGACGGCTTGATGGTGGCGCAGCCCCGGCTGGCGGACCTGCTCGACGGAGTGACCGGCGACCGGCCGCCCGCGCCGGGCTGGCGTGGCACGGGCGTGTTCAAGGACGACTACGGCATCGTCCGCGCGGACTGCGCGGGCCGTCCGGCGACCTTCGTCATGCTCTACATGTCGAGCGAGCGGCAGAAGGCGTTCACCGACGCGGTCACCCAGCGCCTCGGCTGCGCCCCGCTGGCACCCCGGCACACCCAACCGTCATGACCGCCATGAGCAGCAACGAAGTCGGGGGAGACAACCCTGTGTCCGAAGCAGACGACCACCGCCCCGCCGAGGTTCCCGAACCGCCGCCCGCCTCGCGTGCCTGGTGGCATCCGAGCCGACTGCTGCGCGGCCGGGTACGGCCCGCCGTCGCCACGGCCGTCGTCGGCGTACTGCTCGGCGTCGCCGGGACGGCCTGGCAGACCGGTACCGGCCCCTTCCGGGACGACCGCACGTGCTGGGACGCGCTCGACACCGGCGACCTGAAGCGCGTCTTCCGCGAACCGGACAAGGTCGTCGCCGAAGAGACCGCCGTCCAGTACCGGGACCTGCTCGGTTACTCGGGCGTGTGCCGGATGAGCACGGGGCGCGGCGCGGTCACCGTGAACGTGCACCAGCTCGACGAGCACTACGACGGCCTCGGCCGCTGGGGCACCGAGTTCCTGGCGCCCCGGCTGGTCCCGATGGGCGGCGGGCTGCTCGGCATGGCCTCCGACACGCGCGCCTGGCTGGCCCTTCCGGAAGGCTGTGTCGGCAGGCCTTCGGGGCTCGACGGCCCCACCGTGGTCGACATCGACACCGGATGGACCGTCCAGGACCGCGAGGTCGACAAGAAGGAGCGGGCCGGGCTGACCCACATGGTGGTGAAGCTGGTCAACCGGATCATCGACCAGGAGGGGTGCAGCGGCACCGTCGTGGATCCCTCGGACCGTCTCCCGGCCGCCGACGACATCCGGGCCGAGGACCGCCCCGACGCCGTATGCGGCATCAAGGGCCTGACCTTCCCGGCGCGGTCCGAGGACGACACCGACGCAAGCGGCGGCAAGAAGGGCGGCAAGAGGGGCGGCAAGGACCGTACGGACGACTCGGCGGACTGGTCGCGCGTCCAGGTCACCCCGGACGGCGGCCCGGTACGCGCCTGCGACCACATCCGGGTGGGCAGCACGGGGCTGCGTCTGATGACGGTCTCGGACCCCCGGCTCGCTGCCCTCTTCGAGCGCTCCCGCAGCGAGTACGGCACCCCGCTGAAGGGCGCCCGCGGCAGCAGCGGGTCGCTCTCCGCACGGAACGGTGTCTTCTGGGCGAGCTGCCAGACCGGGGACGTCGCCTTCGTGGCCCGTAACACCGAGTGGGACTCCAGCGCGCTGCTGCACACGGTCTTCCCCCGCTACATCGAGGCGGAGGCCATCCGCGTCGGGTGCGGCACGCTGAAGGTCACGACCGGGACGTCCGAAGGGAGTTAGCTCGCGCAGCCAGGTCGCGCGCCGACCGTGGACTTCGAGCTGATCGGCACCGAGAATGACCGTCCGGCGAGGCGATGTCGCCTTCGGGTCCGACATCGCCGTGAGCGAGCGCGCGAGGAGATCGGTATGTCGTACCCGAAGCAGCTCTTCCACGGGGACAAGGGCGAGGTCAACGCCCGGCTGTGGAAGGGCGACTCCGCGCCCGACCTGGAGATCGGCACCCGCTCGAAGGTGCACTACCTCGCCACCGGCGCGTCCACGGGCGGGCAGTACGGGCTCTACCGATGGGACATGGGTGCGGAGCCCGGCAGCGGGCCGGGCGCGCACTTCCACCGGACGATGTCGGAGTCGTTCTTCGTCCTGTCCGGCACGGTCGGCCTGTTCGACGGCGACCGTTGGGTCAACGCCACGCCCGGCGACTTCCTGTTCGTCCCGCCGGGCGGCGTCCACGCCTTCGACAACCCGGAGGGGCCCGCGTCGATGCTGGTCCTGTTCGCTCCCGGGGCCCCGCGCGAGGCCTACTTCGAGGAACTCGCCGAGATCGTGGCGAGCGGACGCCGACTCAGCGAGGAGGAGTGGACCGACCTGTACCACCGCCACGACCAGTACATGGTCTAGGGCCCGGGACGCCAGCGATACGGAAATCGGTTGCCGCCCCTGTCGGGGTCCACTAGCGTGACTCCCATGGGAACTCTGTGATCATCCCCCGCCCGACCGCGTAGAGCCTCGCTCCGCCGTCGTGGCGTCTCGGTGTACTCGATTCCGTTTCGATCGGCACGTCCGAGAACAGGGGTTGTCGCATGCCCGCGCCCTCTTCCTCCACCACCCCCTCCTCCGCTTCCCAACTCTCCCTGCACGGCGTCACCAAGCGCTACGACGAGCGCACCGGTGCTCGACCAGTGCACCTTCTCTCTCGCCCCCGGCGAGAAGGCAGGCGCCATCGGCGACAACGGGTCAGGCAAATCAACCCTGTTGCGCCTGCTCGCCGGTGAAGAGCAGTCCGACAGCGGCGAAGTGACCGTCACCGCTCCCGGCGGCATCGGCTACCTCGCCCAGACCCTCGCGCTGCCCTCCGACGCCGTGGTCCAGGACGCCGTCGACCTCGCCCTCGCCGAACTGCGCGCCCTCGAAGCGGACTTGCGCCGCACCGAGGCCGCTCTCGGGCAGACCGCCTCCGGTGCCGACCTCACGGCCACCCTCGCGACGTACGCGCGGCTGACCGAACAGTACGAGGCGCGCGACGGATACCGTGCCGACGTCCGCGTCGACGCCGCCCTCCATGGGCTCGGCCTGCCCTCGCTCGACCGGCGGCGACGCCTCGGCACCCTGTCCGGTGGCGAACGCTCACGGCTCGCACTCGCCGCCACGCTCGCCTCCCAGCCCGAACTCCTCCTTCTCGACGAACCCACCAACGACCTCGACGACCAGTCCGTGGGCTGGCTCGAAGACCATCTGCGCGCCCACCGCGGCACCGTCGTCGCCGTCACCCACGACCGCGTCTTCCTCGAACGCCTCACCACGACCGTCCTGGAGATCGACGCCGGACGTGTCTCCCGGCACGGCGACGGGTACGCGGGCTATCTCGCGGCCAAGGCGGCCGAACGCCGCCGTCGCCGACTCCAGTACGACACATGGCGCGAGGAACTCGAGCGCAGTCGCCGCCTGGCCCGCTCTCACGCCGACCGACTGGACGCCATCCCGCGCAAGATGGAGAAGGCCGTCTTCGGCGACGGGGCCTTCCGTGCCCGCGGACGCGTGCACGGCGCCATGAGCCGCATCCGCAACGCCAAGGAACGCGTCGAACGCCTCACCGCCCACCCCGTCGCCCCGCCGCCGGACCCACTGAAGTTCACCGCGCGGATCACCACCGCGGGGGACAGCACGACGACCGAGCCGGCCGTCACGCTCGACGGCGTGGTCGTCGACGGACGCCTGCGGTTGCCCGAACTGCGTATCGCGCCTTCCGAACGGCTGCTCGTCACCGGCCCCAACGGGGCAGGCAAGTCAACCCTGTTGTGGGTGCTCGCCGGTGAACTCCCGCCGGACTCCGGCACGGTGTGCGTCCCCGGGCGCGTCGGACACCTGCGGCAGGAGGAGACCCCCTGGCCGTCCGGTAGCACCGTGCTCCAGGCCTACGCCCAGGGACGCCCCGGCGACCGCGACGAACACGCCGACCGGCTGCTGTCCCTCGGCCTGTTCGAGCCCGACGCCCTGCGCCTGCGGATCGGTGAACTCTCGTACGGTCAACGGCGGCGCATCGAACTGGCCCGGCTGGTGACCGAACCGGTGGATCTGCTCCTGCTCGACGAGCCGACCAACCACCTCTCGCCCGCCCTCGTGGAGGAACTGGAGGAGGCCCTGACCGGCTACGAGGGCGCGCTGGTGCTCGTGACAGCACGACCGCCGTATGCGGTCCGAGTTCACGGGGTCCCATCTGGAGCTGTACGAGGGAGCTGCCGCCCTGGACCGGTGAGCCGCCACACCCCGGCTCCCGCGGTCCCCACGTTCGGCGCAGTGCCTCTTCCCCGGCGAGCAGTCGCCCGACCGGCGCCGTACCGCCGATCCGGTCGGGGCAGGGGAGTGGCTCGTCGCCGATCCGGAGCGCGCCGCCACCTGCAAGCGGGCCCGCGGCAAGGGCAGGTGCGTACGCTTCGCCTGGCGCGAGGCGACCGAACTGGTGGCGGCGGCGCAGGTGCACACGGTCCAGCGGTACGACCAGGACCGGATCCCACCCCGCCGAACCCGGCACCAGCGAACGCCGCCGGCGTCGTATCGGCATCCGCTACTGACACAGGAGGCACACCACCGCCATGCAGAAGTTCTCCCTCGACGCCCGCGTCCGCGAACACCTGGAACGGGCCGCCGCGTCCCCTACCGGCCGTAGCGCCGAAACCCTCTACGGCGGCCACGAGCACACCCTGCGCCAGACCCTCATCGCCCTGCGCGCCGACACCGCTCTGGCCGAACACGAGAACCCCGGCGAGGCGACGCTGCTGGTGCTGCGCGGCCGGGTGCGGCTGCGCAGCGGCGACGACGCGTGGGAGGGCATGGCCGGGGACCTGCTCCTCGTGCCGCCCGCCCGCCACAGCCTGGAGGCCCTCGAAGACTCCGCCGCCCTGCTGACGGTCGCCAAGGCCGCCTGACCCACACGGCGTTCGCCGTCGGCTCGCGGCCCCGCGCCACCGGGCCGACGGCTAGGATCCCGTCCTGAACCGGCCCCCCTGAGGGGTACGCAACGGACGGATCACCCGCGATGACTGACCCTCACACCCCCGCCCCCGACCCCGGCAACCCGGCCCCCGTGCCGCGCCTGCTGTGCGACACCCGGGCCCTCGCCGAACTCCCCGACGCCCCGGCCGGAGCCCTGTGGAAGCTGGCCGAGTCCGGGCGCCAGCTCGACGCCAACGTCGTGCATCTGCCGGCCGGGCACCAGGTCGACACCCACACCGAGCCGGACCTCGACGTCCTCCTGCTCGTCCTGTCCGGCGACGGCACGCTGACCGCGCAGGACGACCCTCGACAGATGAGCGAGGGCGCCCTGCTCTGGCTGCCGCACGGTTCCACCCGGAGCCTGGCCGCGGGAGAACACGGCATGTCCTACCTCACCGTCCACCGACGCCGCCCCGGCATGCAGATCCGCTCGCGCCGGGAGGCGACCGGCTGAAGCAGTGTGGCCAGGGGCGCGGGGGTGTATCTGCGTACACCCCCGTTCGGCACCCAGGTGGCAGTCCCCGCGACCTCCCCGACCGGCATCGTCGAAGGCGATGGATCCGGTTCCACCGAAGGGGGTTCGCGCCATGCGGCACGACAGGGACAAGTACGACAGAGACAAGCACGGAACGGACCGGCGCGCCAAGGTCAAGTGGGTGGCTCCCACAGGGGTGTTCCTCGCCGTCGCGTTCGTAGGGGCGGGACTTCTGGGCCTGGTGCAGCCCGCCCTCGGAGTTCCTGACGAGATCATCGAGCTGCCCCAGTTCGGACCCGCCCTCGGTGTCCTGGTCGTGGCGGCGGTGTGGCCCATGCGGATCCGGTCGCTGCTGGTGCTCCGAGGCGCGACGCCGCCGTCGGGCGACGCACGTCGGGCGAGCCGGGACGTCGCCTCCTGGGCGTTGCTCGCCACGGCCGTCGGGATCATCGCGCTCGCGACGGGCGCGTACGCCCTGCTCAGCGGTGACGGTCGGGTCGGACCCGAGGACACTGGCCCACCCCTTCGTCCTGATCGCCGCCGCCCAACTGGTCGGCGCGTGCGGCGAGGAGATCGGCTGGCGGTGTCTGCTCCAGCCCGTGTTGCAGACCCGGTTCCGTCCCCTGGCGGCGTCGGTCGTGGTGGGCGTGGTGTGGGGTCTGTGGCATGTGCAGGTCCTCGGTCGCGCTCCGGCGTACGCGGCCGGGTTCGTGCTGGCCGCGACAGCGATGTCGGTGATCCTGGGGCTCGGGCTGGACCGGGTCCGGGGGAACCGGCTGCTCCTCGCGGGCGGCTTCCACGCCCTGGTGAACCTGGGCATGCTCCTGTCCATGGACGAGGAGTCGGGCACGGTGCTGCCCATGGTGCTCTTCGGACTGGCCGCCCTGACGGCGGCGGTGCCCTGGGTGGTGGCGGCGCGGACCAGGGCGGCGAGAGTGCGTACCGGGCGCCGCGACGGGGCGAACATTGCCTGACGCGGCACTAGGATCCCGATCCGGGGCGCTGACCGCGCCGACCGGCTGAGCAGGGGGAACGGCGAAGGCATGGCTGTGGGCGGACGGCTTCCGGACGGCACCGCACGGTCCGCGGTGCCCGACGGGCGCTGGCCCGGTGTCAGGTGCTGAGCCTGGAGGGTCTCGCCGTGTTCGGTGCCGCGAGCCTGGTGGTGGGCGCGCTGCTCCTGGTCCCGCTCGGCGCCGGTCTCTGGCTGCTGCCGCCCGCGGCAGCGGTCCTGCGCCGCACCTCCGACCGGTGCCGGACCCGTCTCACTCGCTGGACCGGCGCCCCGGTCGGCCCGCCCGAGCCCCTGCCCCGCGTATCGTCCGGGCGGACCGGGTCCGTGGGGCGGGCCTGTCGGCGGAGCGCCGCGGTCCTCGGCGACGACGGCTTCGGGCGGGACCTGCGCTGGGCCTTGCTGGAACCCGTCACCGGCGCCCTGCTGGTCACGCTGCCGCTCGTACTGGTCGTGCACGGGGTGTTCGGCGCACTGGTGCAGCCGTTCCTGTGGCGGCGGCTCGGTGACGACTACTGGTTCGCGTTCGTGCCGGTCCGCTCCACCCGGACGATGCTCGTCGCACTGGCCCTCGCGCTCGTGTTCCTGGCGGCGGGCGTACGGTTCGCCCCCGTAGCGCTGCGTCTGCACGCACGGCAGGCCCGCCGTCTGCTGGCCGTGCCGCCCACCGTCGAACTGTCCCGGCGCGTGGCCCGGCTCACTGAGACCCGGGCCGAGGCGATGGACGTGCACGCGGCCGAACTGCACCGTATCGAGCGCGACTTGCACGACGGAGCCCAGGCCCGTCTGGTCGCTCTCGGTATGACGCTGGACCGGGCCACCCTGCTGCTGTCGAGCGAACCCGACGCTGCTCGCGCGCTGTTGCTGGATGTGCGCGAGGCGTCCGAGCGGGCACTCCAGGATCTGCGGGAGCTCGTCCGGGGCATCCGTCCGCCGATCCTCGCCGACCGCGGACTCGGCGACGCCCTGCGGTCGTTGGCGCTGGACAGCCTCCTCGACGTGCGGGTGGACGTGCGGTTGCCCGCCCGGCTTCCGGCGCCCGTCGAGTCCGCCGCCTACTTCGCCGTGGCCGAACTCCTCGCCAACGCGGGCAAACACGCGGGCGCCGACGAGATACGGGTGACGGCCGCGCACGACGGCGCCCGGCTGCGCGTCACGGTCGCCGACGACGGGAAGGGCGGCGCGGACCCGGCGGGCGGGACCGGACTGCTGGGCGTACAACGGAGGTTGGGTACCTTCGATGGCACCGTCGCCGTGCACAGCCCGCCCGGCGGACCGACCATCGTGACCCTGGAGATTCCGTGCGCGTCGTCCTCGCCGAAGACCTCTTCCTCCTGAGGGACGGGCTGGAACGTACCCTGCGCGAACACGGTTGCGAGGTGGTCGCGGTCGACAACGCCCCCGCGCTGCGACAGGCCCTGCGCGAGGAACACCTCGACGTGGCGGTGGTCGACATCCGCCTGCCGCCGACCTTCACCGACGAGGGCCTCAAGGCCGCCATCGAGGCGCGCCGTGACCGACCGGGCCTGCCCGTGCTCATCCTGTCCCAGTACGTCGAGCAGTTGTACGTCCACGAGTTGCTGGCCTCGGGCGACGGCGCCGTCGGCTATCTGCTCAAGGACCGGGTCACCCGCACCGAACAGTTCCTCGACGCGGTCCGCGCGGTCGCCTCCGGCGGCACGGTCATGGACCCGCAGGCCATCGCCAGGCTGCTGACGCGCAGCGAGCACGGGGACGCATCGGCGGGCTCACCCCGCGCGAACACGACGTGCTGAAGCTCATGGCCGAGGCCCGGTCGAACGCGGCGATCGGGCGCGCCCTGCACATCAGCGGGAGCGCGGTGGCCAAGCACATCGCGGCGATCTTCGGCAAGTTGGGGATCGAGGCGTCGGACGACGACAACCGGCGGGTGCGGGCCGTGCCGGCGTATCTCAAGGGGTGACGGGGCCCGGCGAGTGTCGGCGCCGCTGTCGATAGGGTGGTTCCCATGGAACCGGTGGTGGTCAGTGCGTGTCTGACGGGTGTGCCCTGTCGGTACAACGGGCGCGTGGTGGAGTCGGAGCGGGGGAGGGCGCTGGCCGCCGAGGGGAGCGCGGTCGTGTTCTGCCCCGAGGTGGCGGGCGGTCTGTCCACCCCGCGTGAACCGGCCGAGATCGTCGGCGGGGACGGCGAGGACGTGCTGGAGGGCCGCGCGAGGGTGGTCGACATCACGGGCGTGGACTGCACCGAGCAGTTCCTCGACGGCGCGCGTCAGGTGCTGGACGCCGCCCGTGCCGCCGGGGCCCGCAAGGCGGTCCTGATGGCCCGCAGCCCGTCGTGCGGGTGCGGACAGATCTACGACGGTACGTTCAGCGGCACCCTGCGCCCCGGGGACGGTGTGGCGGCGGCGCTGCTGCGGCGCCACGGCATCGAGGTGGACCCGGCCTGACGGAGTGTCAACTCCCCGGTCAACTCCCCCTTTCCTGGCGGGCGTTGGCCCGGCGCCGCTCTCCGTCGAGCAGGGCGCCGGGCCGGACGCAGCGGTCAGGACAGGCAGCCGACATGGGCGAGGGCCTGCTTGAGCAGTACGCCCTGACCGCCCGGCATCTCGTTCTGCACCACGACCGAGGACGCCTCCTGCGGGCTGAACCACTCCAGGTCGAGCGCGTCCTGGCGAGGTCGGCAGTCACCGGACACGGGGACGATGTAGGCGAGCGACACCGCGTGCTGGCGGGGATCGTGGAACGGGGTGATCCCCTGCGTCGGGAAGTACTCGGCCACGGTGAAGGGCTGCAGGGACGGCGGGACGCGGGGGAGCGCCACCGGGCCGAGGTCCTTCTCCAGATGACGCAGGAGGGCGTCCCGGACCCGCTCGTGGTGCAGGACCCGCCCGGAGACGAGCGCGCGGCTGACGGTCCCGTCGGGGCCGATCCTCAACAGCAGGCCGATGCTGGTGACTTCGCCGCTCTCGTCGACGCGCACGGGCACCGCTTCCACGTACAGGATCGGCATGCGGGCACGCGCCAGCTCGAGGTCGTCGGAGGCCAGCCAGCCGGGCGTGGTTTCGGTCGTGTCAGGCATTGCCCGATCGTACGGCGACAGGCCCGCGCCGTGTGCGTGGTGCTCCAGGTCAGACGGATCTCACACCGAACCGGGTGACCGGCGGTCCCGGAACCAGCCTGCTCCGTGTGCCCGGTGGTACGGGATGCTGGAGGTATGGAGATCGAGGTGCTGGTGGTGCCGGACTGCCCGAACGAGAAGGTCGCCGCCGAACGGCTGCGGCAGGCCCTGGACGACGTGGGGCTGGGTGAGGTCGGCTTCACCACGCGGGTGATCACCGAGCGGGCCGAGGCCGAGCGGAGCGGGTTCACGGGCTCCCCGACCATCCTGATCGACGGGCGCGACCCGTTCGCCGAGCCCGGCCGTACGCCAGGGCTGGCCTGCCGGGTGTACCGCACGCCCGAGGGCCTGTCCGGCGCCCCCGACATCGAGCGGCTACGGCAGGCGCTAGCCCCGGACAGCGCTCGGACCCATCACGACGGCCTCTGACGACGGCCTCTGTCGCCTGCCGGTGTCGCCTGCCTGTGACGCCGGCCCACCCCTGACAACAGACCGCCCCGGCCGGATGCGATCCGGCCGGGGCGGCTGTGCGTACGCGGCGGTGGTTACGCCAGCGTCGCCAGGGCGTCGTTCCACGTCGCCGACGGGCGCATCGTCGCCGCGGCCTTCGCCGGGTCGGGCTGGTAGTAGCCGCCGATGTCGGCCGGCTTGCCCTGGACGGCGATCAGCTCGTCGACGATCTTCTGCTCGTTCGCGGCGAGCGTCTCGGCGAGCGGCGCGAACGCCTTCGCCAGCTCCGCGTCGTCGGTCTGCCGGGCCAGCTCCTGCGCCCAGTACAGGGACAGGTAGAAGTGGCTGCCGCGGTTGTCGATGCCGCCGACGCGACGGGTCGGGGACTTGTCCTCGTTGAGGAACGTCGCCGTGGCGCGGTCGAGGGTGTCGGCGAGGACCTGGGCGCGGGCGTTGCCGGTGGTCTTCGCGTACTGCTCGAGGGACGGCACCAGGGCGAAGAACTCGCCGAGCGAGTCCCAGCGCAGGTAGTTCTCCTTGACGAGCTGCTGGACGTGCTTGGGCGCGGAACCGCCGGCGCCCGTCTCGAACAGGCCGCCGCCCGCCATCAGCGGGACGACCGACAGCATCTTGGCGCTGGTGCCCAGCTCCAGGATCGGGAACAGGTCCGTGAGGTAGTCACGGAGGACGTTGCCGGTGACGGAGATGGTGTTCTCGCCGCGGCGGATGCGCTCCACCGACAGCTTGGTCGCCTCGATCGGGGACAGGATGCGGATGTCCAGGCCCTCGGTGTCGTGCTCCGGCAGGTACTGCTCGACCTTGGCGATCAGGTTGGCGTCGTGGGCGCGGTTCGCGTCCAGCCAGAACACCGCGGGGTCACCGGTGGCGCGGGCGCGGGTGACGGCGAGCTTCACCCAGTCCTTGATCGGGGCGTCCTTGGCCTGGCAGGCGCGGAAGATGTCGCCGGCCGAGACGGTCTGCTCCAGGACGACGGTGCCGTTCTGGTCGACCAGACGGACCGTGCCCGTGGTCGGGATCTCGAAGGTCTTGTCGTGGCTGCCGTACTCCTCGGCCTTCTGCGCCATGAGGCCGACGTTGGCGACGGAGCCCATGGTGGCCGGGTCGTAGGCGCCGTGGGCGCGGCAGTCCTCGATCACGGCCTGGTACACGCCCGAGTAGCTGCTGTCCGGCAGCACCGCGAGGGTGTCGTGCTCCTGGCCGTCCGGGCCCCACATGTGACCGGAGGTGCGGATCATGGCCGGCATGGAGGCGTCCACGATCACGTCGGAGGGCACGTGGAGGTTGGTGATGCCCTTGTCGGAGTCGACCATGGCCAGCTCCGGGCCCTCGGCCAGCTCGGCCTCGAAGGAGGCCTTGATCTCGGCGCCCTCCGGCAGGGCCTCAAGGCCCTTGAAGATGCCGCCCAGACCGTCGTTCGGGGTCAGACCGGCCGCGGCGAACGTCTCGCCGTACTTCGCGAACGTCTTCGGGAAGAAGGCGCGCACGACGTGACCGAAGATGATCGGGTCGGAGACCTTCATCATCGTGGCCTTCAGGTGCACGGAGAAGAGGACGCCCTCCTCCTTGGCGCGGGCGACCTGGGCGGTCAGGAACTCGCGCAGCGCGGCGACGCGCATCACGGCGGCGTCGACGACCTCGCCCTCGAGGACCGGCACCGACTCGCGCAGCACGGTGGTGGAGCCGTCGTCGCCCTTCAGCTCGATGCGCAGCGCACCGGCCTCGGAGATCACCACGGACTTCTCGGTGGAGCGGAAGTCGTCCGCGGCCATGGTCGCCACGTTGGTCTTGGACTCGGGGGTCCAGGCGCCCATGCGGTGCGGGTGGCTCTTGGCGTAGTTCTTGACCGAGGCGGGGGCGCGGCGGTCGGAGTTGCCCTCACGCAGGACCGGGTTCACGGCGGAACCCTTGATCTTGTCGTAGCGGGCGCGGACCTCGCGCTCCTCGTCGGTCTTCGGGTCGTCCGGGTAGTCCGGCAGCGCGTAGCCCTGGCCCTGCAGCTCCGCGATCGCGGCCTTGAGCTGCGGGATGGACGCCGAGATGTTCGGCAGCTTGATGATGTTGGCGGCGGGCTTCTTGGCCAGCTCGCCCAGCTCCGCGAGGGCGTCCGGGATGCGCTGGCCCTCCTGGAGGTACTCCGGGAACACGGCGATGATGCGCCCGGCCAGCGAGATGTCACGCGTCTCCACGGTGACACCCGCCTGCGAGGCGTACGCCTGGACCACCGGCAGGAAGGAATACGTCGCCAGGGCCGGGGCCTCGTCAGTGTGTGTGTAGATGATGGTCGAGTCAGTCACCGGGTGCTCCGCTCCACGTCTGCAACATTGCTCGACATCAAGATATCTCGTGATCGCCTCTGACTCGACAGCGGTTCCGGTCGGTACCGGTCCCTTGCCCGCCGATGCGCGGTCACTGATCGTCGAACGACCCGTGCCGCCCGGCCCCCGCCGTGAAGCGGGCCGCGCCCGGCAGGCCCTCGGCCAGCACCTTCATGCCGTGGCGCAGCTCGCCGCGCAGGGCCTCGGCCTCCGTCAGCCCCTCCTGGTCGAGGACCGAGGCGCGGTCGCCGCGCAGGCAGTCCTGCGGGAAGCGGGCGAGGGCGGCGGCCAGCTCCTCGGCCTCCGCGCGGGCGCGCCCCGTCGGCACGACGCGGTTGGCGAGCCCCATCTCGTACGCCTCACGGGCCGGTACGGGACGTCCCGTGAGGATCAGGTCCAGCGCGCGGCCGGTGCCGATCAGCCGCGGCAGCCGTACCGTCCCGCCGTCGATGAGCGGCACGCCCCAGCGGCGGCAGAAGACCCCGAACACCGCGTCCTCCTCGGCGACGCGCAGATCGCACCACAGCGCCAGTTCGAGCCCGCCGGCCACCGCGTGCCCGGCGACCGCCGCGATCACCGGCTTGGACAGCCGCATGCGGGTCGGCCCCATCGGGCCGTCGCCGTCCTCGGCCACGCGGTTGCCGCGCTCGGTGCCCACGGCCTTCAGATCGGCGCCCGCGCAGAACGTCCCGCCCTCGCCCCACAGCACCGCCACCCGCGCCGACGCGTCCGCCTCGACCTCCCGGAAGGCGTCGGCGAGCGCGGCGGCCGTCGGCCCGTCCACCGCGTTACGGGCCCCGGGACGGGAGAGGACGACGGTGGCGACATGCCCCTGGCGCTCGATCCGGACCGGCATCAGGCCGCCCCTTTCACTCGGTTCCTTCGATTCCTTGACCTCGACATTGCTTGAGGTCCTAGCGTTTGTCCCATGAGCATGGAGACCACCGCCTGGCAGCAACTGCACAGCGTCATGACCGCCCGGCAGGAGCGCAGACCCTTCGCCCGCGCCACCCTGCGCCGCATCGGCGCCTTCGCGCGCCCGCACCGCCGCCGTATCGCGCAGTTCGTCGTGGTCAGTGTGGTGACCGCACTGCTCGCCGTCGCGACTCCCGTCCTGGCCGGCCGCGTCGTGAACACGATCGTCTCGCACGGAGACCGGGGCACGGTCGTCCGGTTGTCCCTGCTCATCGCCCTCATCGCGCTCGCCGAGGCGGCACTCGGCCTCCTCGGCCGCAGGCTGTCGGCCACGCTCGGGGAAGGCCTCATCCTCGATCTGCGCACCGCCGTGTTCGACCATGTGCAGCGCATGCCGGTCGCGTTCTTCACCCGGACCCGTACGGGCGCGCTGGTCAGCCGTCTCAACAACGACGTCATCGGCGCCCAGCGCGCCTTCAGCAACACCCTGTCCGGCGTCGTCGGCAACATCGTCACGCTGCTGCTCACGCTCGTCGTGATGCTCACCCTGTCCTGGCAGATCACCCTGCTCGCCCTGGTCCTGCTGCCGGTCTTCGTCCTGCCCGCGCGGCGCATGGGCGGGCGGATGGCGCGCCTGCAACGGGAGGCCGCCGACCTCAACGCCGCCATGGGCAACCGGATGACCGAGCGCTTCTCCGCGCCCGGCGCCACCCTCGTCAAGCTCTTCGGACGGCCGGAGGACGAGTCCGCCGAGTTCGCCGCGCGCGCCCGGCGGGTGCGGGACATCGGGGTACGGACGGCGATGGCGCAGTCCGCGTTCATCACCGCGCTCACCTTGGTCTCCGCCCTCGCGCTCGCCCTCGTCTACGGCCTCGGTGGCTGGTTCGCCCTCGGCGGCACCCTGGAGCCGGGCGCGGTCGTCTCGCTGGCCCTGCTGCTCACCCGCCTCTACGCGCCGCTCACCTCCCTCGCGGGCGCACGCGTCGAGGTGATGAGCGCCCTCGTCAGCTTCGAGCGGGTCTTCGAAGTCCTCGACCTCGAACCGCTGGTACGGGAGAAGGCGGAGCCGCGGCGGGTCCCCGACGGCCCGGTGGCGGTCGAGTTCGACCGTGTCCGCTTCGGCTACCCGTCCGCCGACAAGGTCTCCCTCGCCTCGCTGGAAGAGGTGGCCGCCCTGGACACGCGCGGCGGCACGGAGATCCTGCGCGGCATCTCCTTCCGCGCCGAACCCGGGCAGACCGTCGCGCTCGTGGGCTCCTCCGGCGCCGGGAAGTCCACCATCGCCGGGCTGCTGCCCCGGCTCTACGACGTGGACGAGGGCGCCGTCCGCGTCGGCGGCGTCGACGTACGCGACCTGAGCGCCACCTCGCTGCGCGAGACCCTCGGCATGGTCACGCAGGACGGCCATCTGTTCCACGACACCGTACGGGCCAACCTGCTGCTGGCCCGCCCGGACGCCTCCGAGGACGAGCTGTGGGACGCGCTGGGCCGCTCCCGGCTCGACGACCTCGTACGGTCCCTGCCCGACGGACTCGACACCGTCGTCGGTGAGCGGGGCTACCGTCTGTCCGGCGGCGAACGCCAGCGCATGACCATCGCCCGGCTGCTGCTGGCCCGTCAGCGCGTCGTCATCCTGGACGAGGCCACCGCCCATCTGGACAACACCTCGGAGGCGGCGGTCCAGGAGGCCCTCACGGAGGCGCTCTCGGGCCGTACCGCCGTCGTCATCGCCCACCGGCTGTCCACGGTGCGCGCCGCCGACGCGATCCTCGTGATCGAGTCGGGCCGGATCGTGGAGCGGGGCACGCACCATGAACTCCTCGCGGCGGGCGGGCGATACGCGCAGTTGTACCGCACGCAGTTCGAGAAGGCGGGCGTACCGCCGGAGGCCGAACCGGAGGCCGTCGGGTAAGGACGGCAGGTCCCGGGGTCCCAGGGCCGTTCGGCCCCTGTTGCCCGTCCCACCCACTGACTTCACTGGTCCCGCGGTCCCGTCGTCCCGCCTGCCCGCGGTGCGGCGGGACTTGTGGTGCGCGGGCGGACTGGACGGCGTCGTACGAGGGAGCCTGCACGGAGCCGGACGCGGCGACCGCCGACCGCACGGGCACACCCACCCATCGACCCGCGCGGGCCACCGGCCCGCACCGAGCACGAGCGAGGCGGACCGACCCCGATGACCAGCAGCACTGCCACCGTGCACCAGCTCACCACCACGGCCCCGGACGACGGAGGGCAAGGGGAGATCACGCAGGAGGGCACGACCGGGGCGTCCCGTGCTTTCGCCTGGATGCTGATCGTCACCGGGGCGCTCGGGGTCCTCTCCTCGTTCGTGATCACCATCGACAAGATCGAACTGCTGCGGAACCCGAACTTCGTCCCGGCGTGCAACCTGAGCCCGGTGGTGTCCTGTTCGAACGTGATGACCAGTGACCAGGCGTCCGTGTTCGGCTTCCCCAACCCGCTGATCGGGCTGGGTGCCTACGCGGTTGTGGTCGCGGCCGGTGCGGCGCTGCTGGCCGGGGCCCGCTACCGGGGCTGGTTCTGGCTCGGGCTCAACGCGGGCGGGCTGCTCGGGGTGGGCTTCTGCATGTGGCTGATGAGCCAGGCGCTGTACGAGATCGGGTCGTTGTGCCTGTGGTGCTGCCTGGCGTGGGTCGCCACCATCGTCTTCTTCTGGTACACCACCGTGCACAACCTCCGGCACGGCATCATCCGGGCCCCGAAGGCGCTGGTCGCCGGGGTGCAGGAGTTCCACTGGGTGGTGCCGGTCACCTGGTGTCTGACCATCGTGATGCTGATCGCCACGCGCTTCTGGTCCTACTGGCAGACGCTGCTCTGACCTCACCCTTCCTCGCTTCGGCCGTCCCTTTCGGCCGTCCCTTCCGCCCTCTGCCGGTCCCGGGGTCGAGGGCCATGTATGTCCGTCTTGCTCCGATCCGGCGGCGGGCTCGGGACGTTGGGCCCTTCGACCGGGACCTTGCGGGGGCCCTTCGGCCCTATCCGGACCAGGTACCCAGGCGCCGATCATGATGCGCGGCCGGGAAGGGTCGTGGCCGTGGTCGTCTCGCACCCAGGTCGCTTCCCGGCCCGTCACGCACACGCCCAGGGAGGATGCCGTCCGGTGGACGAGGCACAGATAGAACAAGTGGGGACCGCGCCGACGCGCACCGAGGTCTCCGTGACGGACGAATCGTCCGGACAGGTGGAGCATGTTTCGCGGCGGTCGGCGTGGGTGGAGTGGCTGACGACCACTGACCACAAGAAGATCGGCACGATGTATCTGGTCAGCTCGCTGATCTTCTTCATCGTCGGCGGACTGCTCGCCTTGCTGATGCGTGCCGAACTGGCCCGGCCGGGCATGCAGCTCATGTCGACCGAGCAGTTCAACCAGGCGTTCACGATGCATGGTTCGATCATGCTGCTGCTGTTCGCGATGCCGCTGTTCACCGGCTTCGCGAACTGGATCATGCCGCTGCAGATCGGCGCTCCCGACGTCGCCTTCCCGCGACTGAACATGCTGGCCTACTGGTTCTTCCTGTTCGGTTCGACGATCGCGGCCCTCGGCTTCCTGACCCCGGACGGGGCCGCCGACTTCGGCTGGTTCCTCTACGCCCCGCTGTCCGACAGCGTCCACTCGCCCGGCCTCGGCGCCGACCTGTGGATCATGGGTGTGGCGCTCTCCGGCTTCGGCTCGATCTTCGGTGCGGTCAACTTCATCACCACGATCGTCTGCATGCGCGCCCCCGGCATGACCATGTTCCGCATGCCGATCTTCGTGTGGAACGTGCTGCTGACCTCCCTGCTCGTCCTCATGACGTTCCCGGTCCTCGCCGCGGCGCTCTTCGCGCTCGAGTGCGACCGCAAGTTCGGCGGCCACATCTTCGACGCGGCCAACGGCGGAGCGCTGCTGTGGCAGCACCTCTTCTGGTTCTTCGGCCACCCGGAGGTCTACATCCTGGCGCTGCCGTTCTTCGGCATCGTCTCCGAAGTCATCCCGGTCTTCAGCCGTAAGCCGATGTTCGGCTACATGGGCCTGGTCGGGGCGACCATCGCCATCGCCGGTCTGTCGGTGACCGTGTGGGCGCACCACATGTACGTCACGGGCGGTGTGCTGCTGCCGTTCTTCTCCTTCATGACCTTCCTGATCGCAGTACCGACAGGTGTGAAGTTCTTCAACTGGATCGGCACGATGTGGAAGGGCAGTCTGTCCTTCGAGACACCGATGCTCTGGACGATGGGCTTCCTCGTCACCTTCGTCTTCGGTGGTCTGACCGGTGTCATGCTGGCCTCGCCGCCGCTGGACTTCCACGTCTCCGACACGTACTTCGTCGTCGCGCACTTCCACTACACGCTCTTCGGCACGGTCGTGTACGCGATGTTCGCCGGATTCCACTTCTGGTGGCCGAAGTTCACCGGCAAGATGCTCGACGAGCGGCTCGGGAAGATCACGTTCTGGACGCTGACGGCCGGCTTCCACCTCACGTTCCTGGTGCAGCACTGGCTGGGCGTGGAGGGCATGCCGCGCCGGTACGCGGACTACCTGGCCGCCGACGGCTTCACCACCCTCAACACCTTGTCCACCATCGGCTCGTTCCTGCTCGGTCTGTCGGTGCTGCCCTTCTTCTACAACGTGTGGAAGACGGCCAAGTACGGCAAGAAGGTCGAGGTCGACGACCCGTGGGGGTACGGCCGTTCGCTGGAGTGGGCCACCTCCTGCCCGCCGCCGCGGCACAACTTCGCGTCGCTGCCGCAGATCCGGTCCGAGTCCCCGGCGTTCGACCTGCACCACCCCGAGATCGCCGCACTCGAGAAGGCGAGCTGACCCGTGTCCCGGACCGTGCTCGCCCTCGGGGCCGCGCTGGTGACCGCCGCCGGCTGTGTCTGGTACCTGCCGGCGCTGGCCGACCTGCGTGCCGGTGCCGACCGCACCGTCTCCCGCCGCACCGCCGCGGCGGCCACGGTGAGCGGCTGGACCACGCTCGCCGTCGTCGCCGCCCTGCTGCTCGTGACCCGAGCCTGGTGGATCCCCTGCGCCGCCGCCCTCCTGGGCGCCGCCGTCACCGGCGGTGTCCGAGCGCGGGCGATCACGCAGCGCCGACGTGAGACACGCGAAGCCGCCCGTCAGTGGGCGGAGTTGCGCGCCGGCACGGTCCGGGACCGGGTGGACCACTCACGGGGCATCTTCGTCGTCGTGGTCGCCTGCGGGCTGGCCATGGCCGCGCTCACCGCGGTCATGACCTTGGCCGCGGGTCCCGAGGACAGCCTGCACTGGGTGCTGGCCGTCGCCGCTCCGGCCGTGGTGGTGGGGCTGTTCCTCACGGCCGCGATCACCTGCACCCATGTGTCGCGCCGTACGACGACGAGCCACGCGCGCGCTTCGCGCTGACGGCTGGTCGCACCACGGCGCCGGGCCCCGGCTCACCCCGGAACGGGTGAGCCGGGGCCCTTTGCCGTCGGCGGGTGGCGTCAGGCCAGAGTGACCTCGACCGGCAGCTTCTTGATGCCGTTGACGAAGTTGGAGCGGACGCGGGGGATGTCACCGGCCAGCCGGATGTCCGCGATGCGCGGGATCAGCTCCTCGAACATGATGCGGATCTCCGTACGGGCCAGCAGATTGCCCAGGCACAGGTGCGGGCTGCCCTTGCCGAAGGTGACATGGTCGTTGTTCTGCCGGGTGACATCGAAGTCGTACGGGTTGCCGAAGACCTTCTCGTCGCGGTTGCCGGAGGCGAACCACATCACGACCTTGTCGCCCTCCTTGATCCGCTTGCCGCCCAGTTCCACCTCGCGGGTCGCGGTGCGCCGGAAGTGGTAGAGGGGCGAGGCCCAGCGCAGGAACTCCTCCACCGCGCCCGGGATGAGCGAGGGGTCGTCCTTGAGGCGGGCCAACTGCTCCGGGTGCTGGAGCAGCGCGAGCAGGGAGTGGGAGATGGTGTGGCGGGTGGTCTCGTTGCCGGCGACCACCAGCAGCAGGAAGTAGTTGTCGAAGTCCTGCGCGGACAGCGGGACTCCGTCGCGGGGCGTCGCGTTGACGAGCTGCGAGACGAGGTCGGTGCCGTCGCCGCCGCGGCGCTCCCGGGCGAGTGCGCGGCCGTACTCGAAGACCTCGATCGAGGCGGGGGAGCGGAAGGGCAGATCGCGGTACTTCTCGCTCTCCTCGGTGTTGAGCAGCACGTCCGCGTAGTCCGGGTCGGTGTTGCCGATGATCCGGTTGCCCCAGTCGATGAGCTGCTGGTTGTCCTCCGGCGGTACGTCGAGGAGGCGGGCGAGGACGTTGATGGGGAAGTCGGCGGACACCTCCTTGACGAAGTCGAAGGTGCCCTTGGCCAGGGCCGCGTCGAGCGTCCGTGCGGTCAGGCCGCGCAGGAAGTCGCTGTAGCTGCTGATGACGTTGGCGCCGAACTGCCGCTGGATCACGCTGCGCAGGGCGCGGTGGCGGACGCCGTCCATCTCCAGGATGGAGGCGCGCTTCTTGATCTGGTCGTCGTCGACCTCTTCGAGGTTGACGAACCTCGTGGAGGTGAACGTCTCCGCGTCGCGGTCGACCCGGGCGATGTCGGCGTGGTGAGTGATCGACCAGAAGCCGGAGTTGGGCGCCTCCTCGGGCTGCCAGTGCACCGGCTCCTCGTGGCGCAGGGTGTGGAACATCCGCCAGGGGGTGACGCCGTCGGCGAAGTTGTCGAGGTCGGCGAGGTCGACCTGGTCGAGCGGGAGCGGCTCGGCGAGGGCGGCGCGCAGTTCGGCGCCGGTGGTGGGGTGGGCGGGGACCGTGGGACTCGTCATGGTGGTGCGCCTCCTGGGCGACGGGACGACGGGACGAAGGGGAGAGCGAGGGGGGACTGAGGGGGCGAAGGGGCAGGACGTGGCGGGGGCCGTCACAGGTGCTGGGCGTACTCCGTGAACTCCCAGTCGGTGATGTGCCGTTCGAAGCGCTCGACCTCGTTGCGCTTGTAGGCGAGGAAGGAGGCGGTGAACTCCTTGCCGAGCACCTCGGACAGGGCGGTGTCCGCCTCCAGCGCGTCGAGCGCGGCGGGCAGATCCTTCGGCAGCAGGGCCGCGCGGGCGGTGTCGTAGCCGTAGCCCTCCAGCGGGGCCGGGGGCTCCTCGCCCGCCTGGACGCCGAGCAGCGCGGCGGCGAGGGTGCCGGCGATCAGCAGATACGGGTTGGCGCCCGCGTCGCCGAGGCGCAGTTCGAGCCGGGCGCCCGAGCCGCGCTCCGGGGGGATGCGGACCATGGCGCTGCGGTTGTCCAGGCCCCAGTCGATCAGCCAGGGCGCGAGGGTGTCGGGCCCGAACCGCTTGTAGGAGTTGACCGTCGGATTGGCCAGCGCCGCGAGCGCGGGGGCGTGGGCGAGGATGCCCGCCACGGCGTGGCGCGCGGTGGCCGACAGGCCGTACGCCCCGGCGGGGTCGTCGAAGGCGTTGCGGCTCTCCGCCGCGTCGGTGGTCTCGCACGACAGATGCAGATGGAAGCCGGAACCGCCCGCGTCCGCGAAGGGCTTGGCCATGAAGGTGGCCACATTGCCTTCCTTGCGGGCCAGTTCCTTGACGGCGGCCTTGAAGCGGAAGGCGCGGTCGGCGGCGTCGAGGGCCGCGGAGTGGGTCAGGTTGATCTCGTACTGGCCGCCGTCGAACTCGTGGTTGCCGGTGACGACTCCGAGGTCGGCGTCGCGCAACTGCCGCAGTGTGCGCAGCAGATGGTTGTCGGGGTCGGAGCGCAGCCCGGCGGTGTAGACGGTTCCGGTGGCCTCCGGGGAGCGGCGCCAGCCGGTGGGCGTGCCGGGGGCGGGCTCCAGCAGGAAGTACTCCAGCTCGGGGCCGACCACCGGGCGCAGCCCCTGCTCGGTACATCGGGCCAGTACGCCGCGCAGCAGGTTGCGGGGTGATTCGGCGGCTGCCCGGCCGGTCCCCGCGTCGGTGACGTCGCCCAGGCACCAGGCGACGCCCGGCTCCCAGGGCAGGGTCACGAGGGTGTCGAGGTCCGGGCGGACGGTGACGTCGGGCAGTCCGGCGTCGAGCCCTCCGGCGACCGGGACCACATCGCCCTGGGGGCTGGTGTGGTACACGGCCTTGCAGAAGGCCAGCCCGTGGGCGCATGCCGAGGGCAGATGGTCCAGCAGGACGTCGCGGGCACGGTCGGTGCCGATGAGGTCGGGGAAGACCACCCGGACCACGTCGATGCCCTCGGCGGAGAGCCGCTCCATGTGCCGGCGGATGTCTGGGGTGTCCTGGGCGCTCACCGATGTCTCCTTGGGCGGGATGGTGGGGCGCCCTCGGGCCCTGGGGCTCCGAGGGCGGAAGGACGCGAGCCGGGGATGAGGGGGAGGGAATCCCGGGCTGCTCATTTGAGCCCGAACGATAGGAACTGGATTCACGACGCCGCAAGGGGGTGGTCGAAGAAATTTATCCATCTGGACAGCTCTTGACCACCGTCCCTCCCGTTCTTATGTTGTTTGACGCCAAACGAGTTGGGGGTGCGGTTCCCCGCACCCCTTTGGCGAAGGGGCCCGGTCCGCCAGCGATCGGGCCCCCTCTCACCCCACCGCCTCGTTCCGACGCCCCCCCAGGAGGACCGGCCATGAAGGTCGTCGTCGACATGAACAAGTGCCAGGACCACGGCCAGTGCGTCTTCGCGGCCCCCGACGTCTTCCGGATGGACGACGACGGTCACCTCGCCTACGTCCCCGACCCGGACGACGCGCTGCGCGACGAGGTCGAGGAAGCCGCCGACGTGTGTCCGCTCCAGGCCATCCGGATCGAGGGCTGACATGGGCGCCCGCATCGTCGTCGCCGGCGCCTCCCTGGGCGGCCTGCGGGCCGCCGAGCAACTGCGCGCGGCGGGCTGGACCGGAGCCGTCACCGTCATCGGGGACGAGCCCCATATGCCGTACAACAGGCCTCCGTTGTCCAAGGAGGTCCTCGCGGGCAAGGCGCCCTTCTCGTCCCTGGCCTTCACCCCGAAGGCAGCCGCCGCCGACGTCGAATGGCGGCTGGGCACGGCCGTCACCGCCGCCCGGCTCGCGGACCGCGTCGTCGTCCTGGACGACGGCAGCGAGCTGCCGTTCGACGGCCTCGTCGCCGCCACCGGCATGCGACCCCGCCGACTGCGCTGCCCCGGCCCGCTCACCGGGCGGCACACCGTCCGCACCATCGCCGACGCGCAGGGCCTGCGGGACGAACTGACCCGGCCGGGCGCCCGCGTGGTCGTGGTGGGCGCCGGGTTCATCGGCTGCGAGGTCGCCGCCACCGCGGTCGCGCTCGGCGCCGCCGAGGTCACCGTGGTCGACCCCCAGCCCCTGCCCATGGTGGGCCCGCTCGGCGACCTGCTCGCCACCGCGCTGCTCCGGCGCCACGAGGAACGCGGTGTACGCTTCGCGCTCGGCGCGGGCGTCGCCGGCTTCGAGGGCGAGGACCGGGTCACCAAGGTCGTCCTGGACGACGGCAGGGTCCTCGCGGCCGACGTCGTCGTGGAGTCCGTGGGCTCGCTCGCCAACACCGAGTGGCTGGACGGCAACGGCCTCGACCTGTCCGACGGAGTCCTCACCGACGAACACCTGCGCATCGGCGGCCTCCCCTACGCGGTGGCGGTCGGCGACCTCGCCCGCTTCCCCAACGCCCGCTACGACGGCGTGGCGCGCAGGGTCGAACACTGGTCGATCCCCACCGACACCGCCCGGCACGCCGCCAAGTCCCTCGTCGCCCATCTCCACGGCACGGACGCCGACTTGGCGCCCTTCGCCCCGCTGCCCACCTTCTGGAGCGACCAGCACGAGTTCCGCCTGCAGTCCTTCGGGGCCCCGGCGCTCGGCAAGGACGACGTACGGGTCCTAGACGGCGACCCGGACACGGACGTCGTCGTCGGATACCACCGCGACGGCCGCCTGATCGGTGTCGTCGCCCTCGGCGGCCAGGCCGCGGCGGGCGCCGCCGCCCGCTACCGCCCCCAGCTCCTCAAGCAGATCGCTCCCACGGCCCAAGGAATCCCGACATGACCAGCGTCCGCGGCTACTTCCCTCCCAAGACGGCGACCGGCTCCTCCTCGCTGATCCCCTCGCCCCCCTGGCGCTACTCCGGCGACCTGCTGACCGTCGAGTACCGCACCGACCCCGCCCGTGTCCGCGAACTCCTGCCCGAACCCCTGGAGTTGTCGGACGAGGACCCCGGCGCCGTTGCCCTCATCTGGGCCGACTGGCAGTCCTGCTCCGCCTCCGGGGAGGAACTGCTCGACCCCGTACGCGCCCAGTACAAGGAGGCCTTCGCCGTCGTGCGCTGCTCCTACCGGGGGCGGACGTACTCGCGCTGCGTCCACATCTGGGTCGACAAGGACTTCGCGATCGCCCGCGGTCTGCACCAGGGCTACCCGAAGAAGCTCGGCTCGATCCACCAGACGCGCCCGCACCCCTACGGCCCCGCGCCGCGCATCGAGGCAGGCGCCCGCTTCGGCGCCACCCTCGCCGCCGCGGACCGGCGCCTGGCCCAGGCCGTGGTCACCCTGCGCGAGCCGTCCGAGACGAACGGGTTCGTCAACGGCCACCCCATGGCGCACCACCGCTGGCTGCCCTCCATCGAGAAGGGCAAGGGACTCGCCCTCGACGAACTGGTGGAGTCCGGCGCCGCCTCCTTCGAGGCCGGACCGGCCTGGCGCGGCGAGGCCGAACTTGAGCTGTTCGAGGCACCCACCGAGGAACTGGCCCGCCTGGAGATCCACGAGCCGATCGCCGCCTACTACCGCCAGGTCGGCGTCGTATGGGACGGCGGCCGACTGTTGGAGTCCGGCACGTCCGGTGCCGAGTAACCACCCTTCTGTTACAAGGACTTGGAGACCGGACATGACCGACCACACCCTCACCGTCGCCGGTGTCGCCGTCGACACCCGGCACTGGATCGGCGGCGAACGCGTCGCCTCCGCCGAGACGTTCACCGACCTCTCGCCGATCGACGGAAGCACCCTCGGCGAGATCTCCCGAGGCACCGCCACGGAGGCCGCGGCAGCAGTCGTCGCCGCGAAGGCCGCCTTCCCCGGCTGGGCCGCCACCCCCGCCGCCGAACGCGCCCGCATCCTGCACGCCGTCGCCGACGGCGTCGAGAAGCGCCTCGAAGACCTCGCGATCGTCGAGACCACCGACAACGGCGCCCTGCTGCGCTCCCACCGCCGGGGCGTGATGCCCCGCGTCGCCCACAACTTCCGCTTCTTCGCGGACTGGTTGCTGCGCCTCGGTCACGACGACTTCGACACCCGCGGTCACACCAACCACGTGAGCTGGGACCCGGCCGGCCCCTGTGTGCTGATCACCCCGTGGAACGCGCCGCTGATGCTGGCCACCTGGAAGGTGGCCCCGGCGCTGGCCGCCGGGAACACGGTGGTCCTCAAGCCCGCCGAGTGGTCACCGCTGACCGCCTCGCTGCTCGCCGACATCGCCGCCGAGGCCGGACTTCCCGCCGGTGTCCTCAACATCGTCCAGGGCTACGGCGCCGAGGTGGGCAGCGCCCTCGTCTCCCACCCGGACGTACGGCGAATCAGCTTCACCGGCTCCGTACCCACCGCGAAGCACATCGCGGCGTCCGCCGCCGCGAACCTCACCCCGGTCAGCCTCGAACTCGGCGGCAAGTCCCCGCTGTTGGTGTTCGCGGACGCCGACCTCGACCTCGCCGTCGACCTCGCGGTTGAGCAGTACGACAACGCCGGCCAGGTCTGTCTCGCCGCCACCCGCATCCTCGTGGAGGAGTCGGTCGCCGAGGAGTTCACCAGCCGCTTCACCGAGAAGGCCGCGCTGCTGCGCCAGGGCGACCCGCGCGACGAGTCCACCGACATCGGGCCGGGCATCCACGCCCGGCAACTGGAGAAGATCGACGGCTTCGTGCAGCGGGCCGTCGCGGCCGGGGCCCGCGCGGTCATCGGCGGCCACCGCGGGGACGGCCTCTACTACGCGCCGACCCTGCTCACCGATGTCGCCCAGGACTCCGAGATCGTCCAGGAGGAGGTCTTCGGCCCGGTCCTGACCCTCCAGACCTTCACCAGCGAGGAGGAAGCCGTCCGCCTCGCCAACGACACCCGCTTCGGCCTCGCCGCGACCCTCGCCACGGGCGACCGGGAGCGCGCCGCGCGCGTCACCGCACAGCTCGTCGCGGGCACGGTGTGGGTCAACTGCTTCTTCGTACGCGACCTCCAGGCCCCCTTCGGCGGCTCGCGCCACTCCGGTGTCGGCCGCGAAGGCGGCACCTGGAGCTTCGACTTCTACTGCGACCTGAAGAACACCGTGACCGCCCCGAAGGGATGGAGGGACCATGGGTGAGATCGTCGGGGCGGGTCTGCTCGCCCACGTCCCCACCGTCGTGCTGCCCGAGGCCGACCGGCTGGAGCTGAACGAGGGCAAGGAGATCACCCTCGTCACCGGCCTGGAGCAGCTCCGCAGGGACGTCTTCGAGCGTGACGACTACGACACCGTCGTCGTGCTGGACTCGCACTGGGCGACCACCGTCGAGTTCGTCGTCACCGCGCAGGAGCGGCGGGCGGGTCTGTTCACCTCCGAGGAACTGCCGCGCGGCATGTGCCGTATGCCGTTCGACTACCCCGGTGACCCCGAACTCGCCCACAACATCGCCTCGTTCGCCGACCGGCACGGCACCTGGATCACCGCCATCGACGACGCGTACCTGCCGGTCTACTACGCCACGATCAACCTCTGGAAGTTCCTCGGCGAGGGCCTGCCCGACAAGCGATGGGTGACCATCGGCGTCTGCCAGACCGGCGACATGGAGGACCATCTGCGCCTCGGCCGGGCCCTCGCGGACGGGATCGCCGCCACCCCCGGCCGCCGGGTGCTGCTGATCGCCTCCGGTGCCCTCTCGCACACCTTCTGGCCGCTGCGCGAGCTGCGCGACCACGAGGCCAGCGACCCGGTGCACATCTTCACGCCCGAGGCGCGCGCGGCGGACCACGAGCGCATCGCCTGGTTCAAGGAGGGCCGCCACGACAAGGTCCTCGACACGATGGACGAGTTCTGGAAGTTCAAGCCCGAGGCGAGGTTCTTCCACTACCTGATGATGGCCGGCGCCCTCGGCGAGCAGGCGTGCGTCGCGCGGGCCCGCCAGTACGGGGAGTACGAGAACTCCATCGGCACCGGCCAGGTGCACCTCTGGTTCGACCGCCCGGCCGACGGCTGGACCGGCACCGCCCCCACCACCCCGCACAGCCTCTGAGGAGCCACCGACATGCCCGAGTACCGCCGCATCCTCCTGGACGGCGCCACCGTCCAGGTCACCGTCGAGGGCGAGGAGTTGGTCGCCGCGGACGGCCGCCGCGTCACGATCGACGACGCCCACCACCTGCCGCCGGTCGTCCCGTCCAAGGTGATCGCCGTCCACCTCAACCACCGCAGCCGCGTCGACGAGTTCGGGATCGAACTCCCCGACACCCCCACCTACTTCCACAAGCCGACCTCCGCGCTGAACTCCCACAAGGGCGCGATCGTCCGCCCCGAGGGCTGCAAGTGGCTCAACTACGAGGGCGAGGTCGCCATCGTCATCGGGAAGACCGCGCGGAACATCTCCCCGGCCGAGGCGGGGGAGTACATCGCGGGCTACACCGTCGCCAACGACTATGGCCTGCACGACTTCCGCGACACCGACGCCGGGTCCATGCTGCGCGTCAAGGGCTCGGACACCCTCTGCCCGCTCGGCCCCGGCCTCGTCACCGACTGGGACTTCCACGGCAAGCGGCTGCGGACGTACGTCAACGGCGAGGTGGTGCAGGACGGTTCGACCGACGAGATGAAGTGGGACATGCACTACCTCGTCGCCGACATCGCCCGCACCATCACCCTGTACCCCGGCGACGTCCTGCTGTCCGGCACCCCGGCCAACTCCCGGCCCGTGCGACCGGGTGACGTGGTCGAGGTGGAGGTGGAGGGCCTCGGCCGGCTCACCAACCACATCGTCACCGGCCCGGTCCCCGTCCGCAGCGACGTGGGCGCGCAGCCCACGGAGTCCGAGGAGGTCCTGTCCACGGCCCTCGGCGGAGACTGGGAGTTCCGGGGCATCCGGCCGCCCCGGCGGTGAGCCGTCGAGCCGCGACGGGCCGATAGGGTCGACAACATGACCGATTCCGCAGGGACTTCCGGGAGCCGACGGCCACGCAAGCGCCTGCACTACGGGGAGGGCCGTGAGGCCCTGCTGAACGCCGCCGTGCGGGTGGTGGCGCGGGGCGGTCTGCGCAAGCTCACCTATCGGGCCGTCGCGGAGGAGGCCGGGGTCACCCATGGGCTCGTCGTCCACCACTTCGGCTCGCGTGACGCGCTGATAGAGGAGGCCTTCGGCCACACGATCCGCACCTCGCTCAACGTCAGCGCACTCGAACCGGGCACCGGCGAGATCGCGGACTTCTCGACCGGACTGTCCGACATGGTCACCGCGGATCCGGGCATGCAGGCGTACCAGTACGAGATGCTGCTCGAAGCCCGCCGCAGGCCCGAACTGCTCGCGCAGGTACGGGCGTTGTACGACGAGTACTTCGACGCCACCCGGCGCGAGCTGTCCCGGATGCTGCCGTCCGGCGCCGACCAGGCACTGACCCGGCTGGTCTTCGCAGCGCTCGACGGGCTCGTCCTGCACCAACTCGTCCTGGGCGAACCCGAGGTCACCGACACCGCCCTGGAGGAGCTGCGCGCCCTGCTCAGGCTCCGGCACACGGACGGCGACGGCGACGGCAGCGAGGCGTGACTGCCCGCTGAGCGACGGACGAGAGGCCCTGGGCTCCAGGGCCTCTCGCGTTCCCGCTCGCCCCACGCGAATCTCCGCTCGACCCCTTGCCAAGCGGATAGTTCCGGCCCACCATGGGGCAACTCGTTTGGCCTGAAACGACTTCTTGCTCTCCCGCTCCCGGTAGGTGAATCGAGTGGACACTCAGACGGCGGACGCACCGCCCCTCGCACAGGACTCCGCCACGGCAGGCCGGCTCAAGCCCAACTCCCTCGGCGTCCTGGGCATCCTCTTCTTCGTTCTTTCCGCACAGGCGCCGCTGACCGGCATCGCCGGGGCCGTGCCCCTCGCCGTCGCGATCGGCAACGGGGCCGGTGCGCCCGCCGCGTATCTCGCCTCCGGCCTCGTCGTGCTGCTGTTCTCCGTCGGCTTCGTCGCCATGGGCCGCCATGTCGTGGACGCCGGCGCCTTCTACACGTACATCGGCAAGGGCCTCGGCCGTCTGGCGGGCTCCGGCAGCGCCGCGGTCGCGCTCTTCGCCTACTGTTCGATCCAGGCGGCCATGTACGGGCTGTACGGCGCGACGGTGAGCGCCCTGGTCGAGCACTACGCCGGGGTGCATGTGGCGTGGTGGATCTGGGTCCTGGTCACCATGGCCGTGGTCCAACTGCTCGGCGCCGCCGGGATCGAGATGGGTGCCAAGGTGCTGACCGTCTTCGTCGTGGCGGAGTTCAGCATCCTGCTCGTCTTCGCCCTCGTGACCTTCGTCCGGGGCGGCGGGCCCGAGGGGCTCGCGTTCACCGACAGCTTCTCCCCGTCCGCCGTGCTCCAGGGCGCGCCGGGCGTGGCGCTGATGTTCGCCGTGGCGTCGATGTTCGGCTTCGAGGCCACCGCCATCTACGGCGAGGAGGCCCGCGAACCCCGTAAGACGGTCCCGCGGGCCACGTATCTCTCGGTCGTGGTGATCACCGGCTTCTTCGCCTTCACCTCCTGGATGCTGGTCTCCGCGCACGGGGCGTCCAAGGTCATGGCCGACGCGGGTGCGGCGCTGGGCTCCGGTGACGCCACGACCTTCGTCTTCGCGCCCGTCACCGACCAGTTCGGCGCCTGGGTCGGCGATGTGCTGCCCGTGCTGCTGGCCACCTCGCTGTTCGCCGGAGTCCTGGCGTTCCACAACTCCGCGAACCGCTATCTGTTCTCCCTCGGCCGCGAGGGCCTGCTGCCGCACCGGCTCACCGCGCTCAACCGGCGTCACTCGCCCTGGGTGGCGGGCACCGTGCAGACCGCGATCGCGCTGCTCGTGATCCTGCCCTTCGCGCTGCTGGGCAAGGACCCGGTGCTGACGCTGTTCTCCTGGCTGAGCGGGGTCGCGGTCCTCGCGATGATGCTCCTGTACTTCCTGACCTCGGTCTCGGTGGTCGTCTTCTTCCGCCGCTCGCGCGCCGACACCCGGCCCTGGAACACCCTCGTCGCCCCCACCCTGGGCGCCCTCGGTATCGCCGGTGCCATCTGGCTGATCGTCCAGAACTTCACCACGCTCATCGGCGGCGACAAGACCACCGCGCTGTGGCTCCAGGTCACGGTGCCGGTGGTCCTGGCCCTCGGGGTCGCCGCCGCCCGCCTCGGACAGCGGCGGACGGCTTCGGGCGGCTCGTAGGCGTATGTCAGCGCGAGGCGTTCGCCACCTGGTCGAGGAAGCCGTCGACCAGGCGACGGGCGTTCTCGCGCGCCACCGGTTCCATGGCGCGGCTCTTCGCGAGCAGCCCGTCCGGATCCACCCCCTGGCGCAGGCACTGCTCCCGGCCGCCGAGTTCGAGCCAGCCCTGGACCATCGCCGTGGTGATCTCCGGATGGAACTGCACCCCGAGGGTGCGCCCCACCTGGAACGCCTGCGGGCACACGGCGTTGCGGGCCGCCTCCCGCGCGCACGGCGGCAGGACGCAGCGGTCGTAGTGCCACTGGAACCACGGTCCCGGCGGCACCAGCGCGGGGTCGTCGGTCTCGATCTCCGTCCAGCCGATCTCGGGACGCGGGGCGGGGACGACCGATCCGCCGAGCGCGGTGGCCAGCGCCTGGGCGCCGAAGCAGACGCCCAGCACCGGCACGCCCAGCCGGTGCGCCTCGCGCAGCAGGGCGAGTTCGGCACCGATCCAGCCGCCGATGGCCTCCTCGTCGTACACCGACCAGGGGGCGCCCAGCGACACGATCAGGTCCCAGCCGTCGGCGCCCGGGAACTCGTAGGAGAGGTTCGGTGTGTGATGCCGCTCCCGCGGCACCACCGTCACGGTGGTGAGGTCGTATCCGCGCTCCACGAGCCGGGCACCGACCAGTCCCGGTTCCGTCACGTGCTCGTGCCGGATGACGAGTGCACGCACGTCGGCCGCTCCTTTCCCCGGTCCGGCGGGCGCCGGACCGATCCTGTCGAACCCTTGTTCAGTCTGTCGCACGATCATATCGTTTGATATCAAATGTTTCTTCTGGAGGCCCCGCATGCTCGACGTGTCCCATGAGGAGTGGCTGCGCCGCGCCAAGTCCCTGACCCCGCCCGGCGGTCACCACATCGACGGCGCCGACCAGCCCGGCGGGGGAGCGGACTTCGCGGTCGTCTCACCCCGTGACGGCCAGGTACTGGCGCGCGTCGCCGACGCCGGTCCCGCCGAGGTGGACGCCGCGGTCGCCGCCGCCCGGCGGGCCTTCGACTCCGGACCCTGGCCGCGCCTCACGCCCGCCGAGCGCGGCCGGGTGCTGCTGCGCATCGCCGACCTGCTCGAAGAGCGGCGCGAGGAACTGGCGTTGACCGTCAGCCTGGAGATGGGCAAGCCCATCAGCGACGCGTACGGGATCGAACTGCGCGCCGCCATCGGCACGTTCCGCTGGTACGGGCAACTGGCGGACAAGCTCACCGACGAGTCACCGCACACCGCGCCCGACGCACTGGCGCTGGTCACCCGCGAGCCCGCCGGAGTCGTCGGCGCGGTCGTGCCCTGGAACTTCCCTCTCACGCTGGCGAGTTGGAAGATCGCCCCGGCGCTGGCCACCGGCTGCACCGTGGTGCTCAAGCCCTCCGAGAACTCCCCGCTGTCCGCACTGCTGCTGGCCCGCGTCGCCACCGAGGCCGGACTGCCGCCGGGTGTACTCAACGTCGTGTGCGGCGACGGACCGGTGGCCGGCCGCGCCCTCGGCCTGCACCCGGACGTCGACGTCCTGGCCTTCACCGGCTCCACGGCCGTCGGCCGCCACTTCCTGCGCTACGCCGCCGACTCCAACCTCAAGCGCGTCTGGCTCGAACTCGGCGGCAAGTCACCGAACATCGTCCTGCCCGACGCCCCCGACCTGGAGCGCGCCGCGGTCACCGCCGCCTGGGGGATCTTCTTCAATCAGGGCGAGATGTGCACTGCCCCCTCCCGGCTCCTGGTGCACTCCTCGATCGCCGAACAGGTCACCGAGGCCGTCGTGGCGCGGGCGCGCGCCCTGCGCGTCGGGGACCCGCTCGACCCGGCCACCGAGATGGGCGCCCTGGTCGGCGAGGCCCACCTCGGCCGGGTGCTGGACCACATCGGCACCGGCCTGGACGAGGGCGCCCGGCTGCGCGTCGGAGGCGAGCGCACCCTCGCCGATTCCGGCGGCAGCTTCCTGCGGCCCACCGTCTTCGACCGCGTGGACCCCGGCATGCGGCTGGCCCGCGAGGAGATCTTCGGCCCGGTCCTGTCCGTCCTCGCCTTCGACGACCTGGACGAGGCCGTCGCGCTCGCCAACGCCACCGAGTACGGGCTCGCCGCCGCGCTGTGGACCTCCGACCTGACGACCGCCCACCGGGTGTCCCGCGCCCTGAAGGCAGGCACTGTCTGGGTGAACTGCTACGAGGAGGGCGATCTGACCGTGCCCTTCGGCGGTATGAAGCAGTCCGGCAACGGCCGCGACAAGTCCGTCCACGCCATCGAGAAGTACACCGAACTCAAGACCACCTGGATCCAGTTGTGAGACCTCTCATCGCCGTCCCCGCCCGCTTCGCCGCCTCCACCTCCGCCCTGCGCCACGCCGCCGAGGTCAACGCCCGCGCGCTGATCGACGCCGTGTGGCGGGCCGGCGGCGAACCGGCCGCCCTCCATCCCGCCGACCCCACCACCGACGACGTCACCGCCCGCCTCGCCCGGTTCGACGGCGTCCTGCTCCCCGGCGGCGGGGACATCGCCCCGTACCGCTACGGCGTCGCCGACACCCACGCCAGCGTCTACGACGTGGACGACCTCCAGGACGCCTTCGACCTCGAAGCCGCCCGCACGGCGCTCGGCTCGGGCCTTCCGCTGCTCGCCGTCTGCCGGGGCCTTCAGGTCGTCAACGTCGCCCTGGGCGGCACCCTGGAACAGGACATGGGCGGCCCCGAGCACGACCACCGCCATGTCGTGCACCCGGTCGAGATCCGGCGCGGCACCCTGCTCGAACAGGCCACCGGCACCGAGAAGGCGGAGGCGTCCTGCTACCACCACCAGCGCGTCGACCGCGTCGCGGACGGGCTCACGGTCAGCGCGCGCGCCGCGGACGGCACCGTGGAGGGCCTCGAACTCCCGGACGCCGCCGGGTGGTTCACCGCCGTTCAGTGGCACCCCGAGGACACCGCCCACGAAGACCCCGTCCAGCAGGCCGTGTTCGACGCCTTCGTCCGGGCCGCCCGCGACCGGGGGTGACCCGGCCGTGAGCCGTTCCCTTCCCCGGCCGCGTCACCCCGAAGGGGCCAGCCCGTTGGTGACGATGGGCCGGAAGCGGCGGAGCTGGGGGAGGGTGGTCACCATGTGGGCCACCACCCGGTCGCTGAGGCAGACATGGTGGTGGGGAACATCGCCGGGGAAGCGCACGAAGTCACCCGCCGACAGGTCCACCGGCTCGCTGAGCGGGCCGGTGCGCAGCTTCCCCGTGATCACGTAGAGATGATGCAGCGTGCCCGCGGCGTGCGGAGCGATCGTCTCCGGGGCGCCCGCACCGCGCTCCAGGCGGAGCACCAGGGTCCGGACGTAGCCGGAGCCGTAGGTCTCGTCCAGCGGGCGCTCGCTCCAGTGCGCCGCGTCGGACCACTCGCCCTCGTCGTGCCGCTGGACGTAGACCGGGGTGCCCCACTCGGTCAGCAGCCGCCGGGCGGGTACGTCGAGCGCCGCCCCGAGCAGCGCCAGGGTCTCCACGGTGGGATTGCCCGCCCCCTGCTCGATCTTGGACAGCGTCTGCTTCGACAGGCCTGACCGGCGGGCCAGTTCACCCAGGGACATCCCCCTCTCCAGCCGGAAACGCCGCACGTTGCGTGCCACGAGATCGTTCTCCCGGGGCAAGGTGTCACTTTTAATGTGCATCCCGTCATTGTTGACGAACGGCCGCGGTGTTCGCATCCTTGTCACGTAAAGGTTTCCGCGGCGTCAATTGAAAGTGACGCCGCCCCTTGAGGGTGAGGTGAACCACCATGACCGCGACCCTCGACGGCCCCGTGCGCGACGACCGGGCCGCTGTCGACAAGGCCATCAGCCTCCTCGTCGTCCTGGGAGACAGGGCGCACGGGGAGACGGGTGTCAGCGAGCTCGCACGGCGGGCACGGATGAGCAAGTCGACCGCGTACCGGGTGCTCGGCATGTTGGAGCGCAACGGCGTCGTGGAACGCGTCGGCACCGGCTACCGGCTCGGCGAGCGGCTGCACCATCTGGGCCGCGCCGTCTACGCCCCGGGCGCGGAGGGGGTCCGCGACCTGCTGCTGCCCTACCTGGCCGACCTGTACGAGACGACCCGGGAGACCGTGCACCTGGCCGTGCTGCACGGCACGCACGTCGTCTATCTCGCCAAGCTCTACGGCCACCGCCCCACGCCCGTGCCGTCCCGGATCGGCGGTCGGCTGCCGGCCCATACGACGGCGGTCGGCAAGGTGCTGCTCGCCTACGACTCCGACGCCGCGGAGCGGGTGCTGTCCGAGCCGCTGGAGCGCTTCACCGACCACACCCTCACCGACCCCGACGAGCTGGCCGCCGAACTGGACGCCATCCGTCGCAGCGGTGTCGCCTTCGACGACGAGGAGTACCAGCCGGGACTGGCCTGCGTGGCCGCCCCCGTGCTCAGCCGGGGCGGCCGGGCCGTCGCGGCGCTCTCGGTCGCCGGGCGGCACGGCCGGATCGACACCCGCGCGCTGAGCGGCCAGGCGCGCCGCGTCTGCGCCTCGGCGTCACGGGCCTGGGCGGCGCGGGTCGCGCGGACGTACGCCGCGTAGGTTCCGGGGCTCGCGGTCCGTTGCGCGCGACGACCAAAGGCATGGCGACCAAGGGTGGGTACCGACGACGGCATGTCCTCGGTACCCACCCTCCGGCTCTCGACGGTCAGGACGCCGGGGCCGACCTCAGCAGGTCCAGTGCGATGTCGACGATCATGTCCTCCTGGCCGCCGACCAGCCCGCGTCGGCCCACCTCCATCAGGATGTCGCGCACATCGATGCCGTACTGCCCGGAGGCGGCCTCCGCGTGCCGCAGGAAGCTGGAGTAGACACCCGCGAAGCCGAGGGTGAGCGTCTCGCGGTCGACCTGGACCGGACGGTCCTGCAGGGGTCGTACGAGATCGTCCGCGGCGTCCTGGAGGGCGAACAGGTCGCAGCCGTGCTGCCAGCCCTGCAACTCGGCCACCGCCACGAACGGTTCGATCGGGCAGTTGCCCGCGCCCGCGCCGTGCCCGGCGAGCGACGCGTCGACCCGGGTGACGCCCTCCTCGACGGCGACGACGGAGTTCGCCACCGCCAGGGACAGGTTCTGGTGGGCGTGGATGCCGATCTGCGTCCCGGGGTCCAGCACATCCCGGTAGGCGCGCACGCGTGCGCGGACGCCGTCCATGGTGAGCCGGCCGCCGGAGTCGGTGACGTACACGCAGTGGGCGCCGTACGACTCCATCAACTTGGCCTGCTCGGCCAGCTTCTCGGCGGGTGCCATGTGGCTGAGCATCAGGAACCCGGAGACGTCCATGCCGAGTTCGCGGGCCGTGGCGATGTGCTGGGCGGCGACGTCGGCCTCGGTGCAGTGGGTGGCGATCCGCACGGACCGCACACCGAGGGAGTGCGCGTGCCGCAGTTCGGCGATGGTGCCGATGCCGGGCAGCAACAGCGTGGTGAGCGTGGCCCGTTCGAGGACGGAGGCGGCGGCCTCGATCCACTCCCAGTCCGTGTTGCTGCCGGGCCCGTAGTTCAGCGAGCCGCCCGCCAGACCGTCGCCGTGGGCGACCTCGATCGCGTCGACCCCGGCCGCGTCCAGGGCGGCGACGATCCGGGTCACGTCGGCGGGTGTGATGCGGTGCCGTACGGCGTGCATGCCGTCCCGCAGCGTGACGTCCTGGACGTACAGGTTCGTGGTCATACGGATGCCCCCTGGTGTGCGTGCTGGGCGATGCGCTCGGCGGTGCGCAGGGCGGCCGAGGTCATGATGTCGAGATTGCCGGCGTAGGCGGGCAGATAGTGGGCGGCGCCCTCCACCTCCAGGAACACCGACACCCGGGTGGTCACCTCGGGTGCGCCGTCGGGCAGGAGGGTGTGCACGGGCTCGTCCGCCGGGAGCCGGGTGAACTGGACGTCCTGCTTGAGCCGGTAGCCGGGCACGTACTGGGCGACCTCCGCCACCATGTCGGCGACCGAGGCGCGGATCGCGTCGTGATCGGCGTCGCCGATGAGGCAGAAGACGGTGTCCCGCATGATGAGCGGCGGCTCCGCGGGGTTGAGGACGATGATCGCCTTGCCGCGCGCCGCGCCGCCCACCTTCTCGATGGCCGCCGAGGTGGTCTCGGTGAACTCGTCGATGTTGGCGCGGGTGCCGGGGCCCGCCGACTTCGAGGCGATGGAGGCCACGATCTCCGCATAGGGGACCGGAGTCGTCCGGGCGATGGCGTGGACGACCGGGATGGTCGCCTGGCCGCCGCACGTGACCATGTTGACGTCGTCCGCGTCCAGATGGGCGTCGAGATTGACCGCCGGGACGACGAACGGGCCGATCGCCGCGGGGGTGAGGTCGATCAGCGTCTTGCCGAACGGCCGGAGCTTCTCGGCGTTGACGAGATGGGCCTTGGCCGAGGTGGCGTCGAAGACGATGTCGATGTCCTCGAAGCCGTCCATCGCGATCAGCCCGTCCACGCCCTCGTGGGTGGTGGGCACCTTCAGCCGCCGGGCGCGGGCGAGGCCGTCCGAGGCCGGGTCGATGCCGACCATGGCCGCCATCTCCAAGGTCTCGGAGAGCCGGAGGACCTTGATCATCAGGTCGGTTCCGATATTGCCGGAGCCGATCACGGCCACTTTCGTCTTCGTCATGAAGGGTCCTTAGGGTCCTTGTCGTGCTGGTCGGCGCATGGGGCCTGGTCGGTGGACGTGGTTCTGTCGGTCGACGTGGCCTCGTCGCTGAACGTGGCGGTCACCTGGCCGAGGCCGGAGATCTCCGCGCGGACGGTGACGCCGGGCGTGACGACGGCCATCGGGCCGAGGGCGCCGGAGAGCACGACCTGGCCGGCGCGCAGGGGGTCCCCGAGCGTGCGGGCCGTACGGGCCAGCCACAGCAGGGCGTTGAGAGGATCACCGAGGCAGGCCGCGCCGTCACCCTCGGAGACGAGCGCCCCGTCGACGTACATCCGCATGACCGTCTCGCGTGGCTCGAACTCGCCGAGCGGCAGCCGGGATTCACCGAGCACGTACAGCCCGCTGGAGGCGTTGTCGGCGACGGTGTCGCCGAGGGTGATGTCCCAGTCGGCGACGCGGCTGTCCACGATCTCCAGGGCGGGTGCCGCGTAGGCCACCGCCGCGCGGACCGCGGCGAGATCGAGGTCCTCCTCGTCCAGGTCCGCGGCCAGGACGAAGGCGATCTCCGCCTCGGCCTTCGGCTGGAGCAGCCGGGCCATCGGCACCGCCGCCTCGCCGGAGACGTCCATGTCGGCGAACAGGACCCCGAAGTCCGGCTGGTCCACGCCGAGTTGACGCTGCACCGCGGGCGAGGTGAGACCGATCTTGCGACCGGTGACGACTGCTCCGGCCGCCAGTCTGCGCTCGGTGAGACGGCGCTGCACCGCGTACGCCGTCGCGACGTCGGCCGTGCCCACGAGGTCGCGGACCGGGGCGCACGGGCGCCGCTCGGCGGCGGCGGTCTCCAGCCGCTCCACGGCCGCGGCAATGGCCTTCTCGCGCTCGCTCATCGGCCCGACTCCCCTTCGCGAAGCGGCTGTTCGGCCGCTGTACCGGTCGACGGCTCCGCGGTCGCCACGGCGAAGCCCGCGACCCACTCGGGGACCGGCGCGTAGAAGCGGGACGTCATGCGGTACGGGCCGGTCGCGGCCAGCGAGGCGAACGCGGCGACCCACGTGCGCACTTCGTGCGCCGAGCCGCCGCCCTCGGCGCCCATCCACTCCACGGTCCAGCCGTCGACGTCGGCCAGTCGGCCCTGCTCGAAGGTGTCGAGGACGAGGTTGTCCCAGGCCGGGTTGAGCGGAATCATCGTGGTGGAGCCCGCCGCGTAGTCGCGACCGGCCTGGATGACGCGCTGCTCGCCCCTGGCCCGCTGCTCCGGGGTGGGCGGACGGCCCTCGATGAGCGCGTCGGCCACCCGCGGCGGGGCGCCGTCGAGCACCGGCACCGGAGGGTCGTGCGAGAGCCCGCCGGAGCCGAGGAAGAGCACCCGCCGGTCGAGTTCGGTCGCGGCCTGCCCCAGCGCGGTCCCGAGGGCCCGGATCCTGCTGACCGGCCCGAGCGGCGTGGCGACACCGTTCACGAACACCGGCACCACCGGCACCTGGTCGATGCCGCCGAACAGGACCTCCAGCGGCTGCACGAAGCCGTGGTCCACGGTCATCCGGGCCGAGACGCTCAGATCGACGCCCCGGTCGAGGACCCCGCGGGCGAGCGCGCGCGCCGCCTCGGTGTCGACCGAGAGAGGACCGGCCGACGAACCGAAGTCACCGACCGCGTGCGCCTCGGTGGCCAGGCAGAACGGGGGCATCTCCTTGTAGAAGAAGCCGTTGTAGTGGTCCGGGGCGTACAGGACGACCAGGTCCGGATCGAAGGCGCGGACGAAGGCGCGCGCGGTGTCCACGGCGCTGTCGACCGCGGCCACGACCTGAGGGTCGGGATCGTTCTTGCCGATGAGGGGGGAGTGGGACAGGCCGACGGCGGCGGCGGTCATCGCGGTGCTCCTGACGGTTGCGAGCCGGACGGATGGATGACGAGCTTGCCCGTGAGTCGCCCGTCGAGCATGAGCTGGAAGCCCTGGTGGATCTCCGTGAGCGGCAGCGTGCGGTCGATCACCGGACGCAGCCCGGTGGCGTCCATGAGCTTCAGCAGCGCCACCAGTTCACTGCGGGTGCACCCGGTCGAACCGAGGACACGCTGCTGGAGGTAGAAGATCCGCCCGAGGTCGGCGGGCGGATTGGTGCCGCTGGTCGCCCCCGCGATCACGACCGTGCCGCCGGGCCGCAGCGACTTCAGCGAATGCGACCAGGTGGCCTCGCCGACCGTCTCGATCACGACGTCGACCCGCTCGGGCAGCCGCTCACCGGACGGCACCGCCGCCCGCACACCCCAGGCAAGGGCCTCGGCCCGCTTCTCCTCGCTGCGGCTGGTGGCGTACACGACGGCGCCCGCGGCCAGGGCCAGCTTGATCGCGGCCGAGGCGACACCGCCGCCCACGCCCTGCACGAGCACCCGGTCGCCCGCGGTGATCCGTGCCTGCGTGAACAGCATCCGGTAGGCGGTCCCCCAGGCGACGGGCAGGCAGGCGGCCTCGTCGAAGGAGAGCCACGACGGCTTGGGGATCAGATTGCGGGTGGGCACGGACAGCAGCTCGGCGAAGGCGCCGTCGTGCTGTTCGGACAGCAGCGCGCGCCCCGGGTCCAGCGTCTCGTCGCCCATACCGGCGTCCGCGTCCGCGATGACGGGATGCACCAGGACCTCGTTGCCGTCCTCGTCGTACCCGGCGGCGTCGCAGCCGAGGACGACGGGCAGCCGCTCGGGCGGGTGGCCGACACCGCGCAGGGTCCACAGGTCGTGCATGTTGAGCGACGACGAGACCACACGGACGGTCGACCAGCCGGGCCGGCGCTCGGGCGGGGGAACATCACCCAGGACGAGCCCGGCGAGCGGGTCGGTCGCGCTCTGGGAGACAGCGGTTGCAGCAAGCATGGGCTCACGCTCCCCCGCGGCCCGCGCCCGCCGACAGCCCGTGTTCCGTCCTGCGGAACGACGGATGGCGACGGCTCGCCCCCCTGGGTTTGCTGGGGCCATGACCTCGACGAACGAACCCCAGGGCGCGGCCACGACGGCCCCGCGCGGGGCCCTGCGGCGCCCGGCAGACCTGGCACGGAACATCGACGTCTCCGGGCTCGTGGACACCGAGGGCGGGCTGCTGGACCGGGTGGTCTTCACCGACCAGCAGCTCTACCGGCAGGAGCTGCGCCGTGTCTTCGCCCCGAGCTGGCTGTTCCTGGCCCACACCGACCAGTTCCACAAGCCGGGTGACTTCTTCACCACGTACATGGGCGAGGACCCCGTCATCGTCACCCTCGACCGTGACCGGCGGATCCGCGCCTACCTCAACTCCTGTCGGCACCGCGGCGCCCGCGTCTGCCGCGCCGACTCCGGCACCACGCGCAACTTCACCTGCACCTACCACGGTTGGTCCTTCAACCTGGACGGCGCGTTGGTCAGCGTGCCCAACCAGGACGGCTACCCCGAGTCCTTCGAGACGGGGGAGTGGGGCCTGGTGGAGGTCCCGCACGTGGAGACGTACCAGGGGCTGGTCTTCGGCACCTGGAACCCCGAGCCCGTGTCCCTGCGCGAGTCCCTCGGCGACATGGCCTGGTACATGGACGCGATGCTCGACCACGACGACGAGGGCACCGTCGTGGTGGGCGGCGTCCACAAGTGGGTCCTCGAAGGCAACTGGAAGCTGGCGGCCGAGCAGTTCGCCACCGACTGGTACCACGTCAACATGAGCCACGCCTCCGCGCTCATGGCGCTCGCCCCGGCGGGCAAGAAGCCCAAGGACGAGGTCGTCCACCGCACCGGCCGTCAGTACTCCGACGCGAACGGCAACGGCGCGGGCTTCCCGGTCCACCCCAAGAACCGGTTCGACGCCCAGACCGTGCACCGGTGGATGGACTACGACGCGCTGCGCGCACGCCTCGGCGAAGCCCGCGTCGAAGGACCGCTGACCAACGGCCACGCCACCGTCTTCCCCAACTTCTCTTACCTCCCCGTCAACGGCTCGCTGCGCGTCTGGCACCCCAAGGGCCCCGACAAGATGGAGGTGTGGGCCTGGACGATCGTCGACAAGTCGATGCCGCCCGAGGTGCGTGAGGCCCAACGCCTGTACAACCTGCGCACGTTCGGACCCAGCGGCATCTTCGAGCAGGACGACGGCGAGAACTGGAGCGAGTGCCAGGCCATCTCGCACGGTTTCATCACCAACAACGTGGCCCTCAACTACCAGATGGGGATGGGCTCCGAGCGTGCGGACGGCCGCCACCCCGGCACGACCAGCGAGCTGTACAGCGACGCCGCCGGACGCGCCTTCTACACCCGCTGGCGCGATCTGATGAACACCCCTGCCTGGCACGAGGAGCAGAAATGAGTGACGGCATCCGCGTCGCCGCCCTGGACGACATCCCCCAGGGCGAGGGCATCGCCATCGACAAGGCGGTCACCGGCACCGCCGACGACATCGCCCTGCTGCGCGACACCGACGACAGCGTGTACGCGCTGGACGACACCTGCACCCACGGGGACGCCTCGCTCGCCGACGGCTGGGTGGAGGACGGGTATGTCGAATGCCCGCTGCACTCCAGCAAGTTCTGCCTGAAGAACGGCGACGTCCAGGGCCTGCCCGCCACCCGCAACGCCTGCCCGCACCGCGTCGAGGTACGCGACGGCGAGGTCTACCTCTTCCCGGGGGAGACGCCGTGACCGACCGTGTGGTGATCGTGGGTGGCGGCATCGCGGGCGTCAGCACCGCCGCCGCCCTGCGCGCAGGAGGCTTCGAGGGCGATCTCTCCCTCGTCGACGCAGGCGAATTCCCCTATGACCGCCCGCCGTTGTCGAAGGCCTTCCTGGCCGGGACCAAGGACCTCGGGCAGATCGCTCTCCAGACGTCCGACTGGTACGACGACCAGCGGGTCCGCCTGGTCAACCGGGCGGTCGTGACGGCCCTGCGGCCGAGCGACGGCGCCGTGGAGCTGGCGGACGGCCGGCTGCTGCCCGCCGACCGCGTCGTCCTCGCGACCGGCGGCGGCGCCGCCCGGCCCCCGATCCCGGGAGCGGGCAGCGACCGCGTCCACGTCCTGCGCACCGCGGACGACGCCGACCGGCTGCGTCCGGCGCTCTTCCCCGGCGCCCGGCTGCTGGTCGTCGGCGCCGGACTGATCGGCGCCGAGGTCGCCGCCACCGCCGTACGCCTCGGCTGCGAGGTTGTCCTGGTCGACCCGGTGGCCACCCCCCTCGCCGCCCCGCTCGGCCCGGAACTGGCCACCTGGCTGCACACCCTGCACACCCGGCACCGGGTCACGACCGCACAGGCCGCCGTGGAGTCCTTCACGGACCGCCCCGACGGCATCGAGGCACGCTTCACGGGCGACGCCACGCCACAGCTCTTCGACGCGGTGGTCCTCGGCGTCGGCATGGTGCCGCGCACCGAACTCGCCGAGCAGGCAGGGCTGGAGGTCGACCGGGGCATCGTCGTCGACACCCGGCAGGTCACCTCGAACCCGGCGGTGCTCGCCGTCGGCGACCCCGCGCGGACCCGCCACGAGGGCACCCTTCTGCCGCGCACCGAACACTGGGAAGCCGCGCAGCACGACGGCGCCCGCGCGGCGGCCACGGTCCTCGGCACCCCGCCCCCGGCCCCGACCGCCCCCTGGTTCTGGACCGACCGGCACGGACACCACATCGAAGGCGTGGGCAGCATGGCCGACGCCACGCGGACGGTCCTCCGCGGCTCCCTGGACGACCCGTCCTTCGCGGTCTTCGGGCTGCGCGACGAACGGGTCGTCGCGGCGGCCTCCGTCGACGACCCGTCCGCCGTACGGGCCGCCCGCCGGATGATCGACCGCCGCGTCACGGTCGACGCCGCCCGACTGGCCGACCCGGCCGTCAACCTGCGCACGCTGCTGCGCGGATGACGTGCCGGTGTGCCGTCCAGCGGCACACCCCGTAACGCCTCGCCCCGCAGAAGGGATCGAATGACACCGTGAGCACAGCCATCGAGCAGAACCGGTCACGCGCGGGGGCGCGCGCCGACCGTGACACGCACTTCGAGGTGGAGCAGTTCTACTACGAGGAGGCCGACCTCCTCGACGCCGGCCGCTACGCCGACTGGCTCGACCTGCTCGCCGACGACCTCGACTACTGGATGCCGACCCGCACCAACCGGCTGCGCCGCCAGCAGTCCCTGTCCGTGGCCGCGCGGGGCGAGGCCGCCTTCTACGACGAGAGCAAGGACAGCCTCGCCTGGCGCGTACGCCGGTTCGACTCGGGCATGGCCTGGGCCGAGGACCCGCCCTCGCGGACCCGGCACCTGGTGACGAACGTGATGGTGCGGCATGTGGACCCCGCCGAGCACGACGGGTTCACCACCGACGACCTGTGGGTGCGCTCGGCGTTCCTGGTCTACCGCAACCGGCTGGAGCGCGAGGAGAACGTCTTCGCGGGCAGCCGTACCGACATCCTGCGCCGCGGCGGCGACCGCGGCCTCCAGGTGGCCCGCAGGACCATCCTCCTCGAGCAGAACATCCTCCAGGCGAAGAACATCTCGACGTTCTTCTGACCACCGGTCCGCCTCGCGTCGTACCACCCCGCCACCTCGCTCCCCGCCGACCTCCTGCCGATCTCTCCTGCAGACTCCTGCCGATCTCTCCTGCCGATCTCCTTGTGAGGGACATCCCGTGACCGACCTCGACCTCAAGCACCACCGCGTGCCCACCTCGCTGGGTGACATCGCCGTGGCCGAAACCGGCGAAGGGCCCGTGCTGGTGATGCTGCACGGCGGTGGCCCCGGTGCCTCCGGTGCTGCCAACTACCACCAGAACCTCCCCGCCCTGGCCCGGCACTTCCGTGTCGTCCTGCCGGACCAGCCCGGCTTCGGCGACAGCTACCGCCCGAGCGAGGAGGAGCTGGAGCAGCGGTCGATCACCGAGATCACCGTGGACGCCCTCTACCAGGCCCTCGACGCCCTCGGTATCGACACCTTCCATCTGCTGGGCAACAGCCTCGGTGGCGCCGCAGCCCTCGCCATGGCCCAGCAGCGCCCGGAGCGGGTGACCCGCTTGGTGCTGATGGCCCCCGGCGGCGGCTGGCTGCCCTTCGGCCCCACGCCCACCGAGGGCCAGAAGGAGATGTTCCGCTACTACAACGGCGGCGGCCCCAGCGAGAAGAAGATGGCCGCGTTCATCCGCACCATGGTCTTCGACCACCGCCAGTTCGGCGAGGACGTCGTACGCGCCCGCTACGAGGCCTCCCTCGACGAGAGCCACATCGCCTTCTACCACCGCTACAACGCGGCGTTCGCCCGGCGCGGCGGCATGGACCCGCTCTGGCGTGAGCTGCATCGCATCACCGCGCCCACCCTTCTGCTGTGGGGGCGTGACGACCGTACGATCACCCTTGACGGCGCGCAGCTCATGCTCAAGAACATCCGGGACGTGCAACTGCACGTGTTCGGGCGCTGCGGCCACTGGGTGCAGCTCGAGCGGCAGCGCGAGTTCGACGAACTGGTCACCGGATTCCTCAGGGAGCAGGCATGAGCGGCGGCTGGCTCGAGGGGAACGCGACCCTGATCACCGGCGGCGGGTCCGGCATCGGCCGCGCCGTCGCCGAACGCTTCCTCGCCGAGGGAGCCTCCGTCACGATCCTCGGCCGGGACAAGGACCGGCTGGAGGAGGTCGTGCGCTCGGTGGCCGACCCGTCCCGCGTCCACACGGTCACGGCCGACGTGCGGGACGGCGCGGCTCTCGCCGCCGCCGTCGCCGAGACCGTCGAGCGCTTCGGCAAGCTGGACACCCTCGTCGCCAACGCCGGGGTGTGGGACTACCAGCGCCAGCTCACCCGGCTCAGCCCCGAGGAGGTGGACACCGCCTTCGACGAGATCTTCTCCGTCAACGTCAAGGGGTATCTGCTGGCCGCCCAGGCGGCCTGGCGCGAGCTGGTGAAGACGCGCGGCAGCATCGTCATGACGCTGTCCAACGCCTCCTTCTACGTCAACGGCGGCGGCCCCCTCTACACGGCGAGCAAGCACGCCTGCCTGGGCCTGATGCGCGAACTGGCCTACGAACTCGCCCCCAAGGTCCGGGTCAACGGCGTGGCCTGCGGCGGCATGAACACCGATCTGCGCGGGCCCGAGTCCCTCGCCCTGGCCGGTCGTTCGATCTCGGCGTCCTTCGCGAAGAAGGGCCCGGACACCCCGCCGCCGCCCATCCCGCTGCACGACTCCAGCACGGAACCGCGTGACTTCACCGGCCCGTACGTGCTGCTCGCCTCCCGCGCCCAAAGTGGTCCCATCACCGGACATGCGATCTCCGTCGACGGCGGCATCGGCGTACGCGGATTCGCGCGTGCGGCCGGCGGCGACGACCTCTGATGCTCGATGAGGAGCCGACCGTGACTACGCCCCACCCGCTCAACTCCGGCCTGAGAGTCGACCTCAACCCGGCCGCCGCGATCGCGCGCAACGCCCGCCACCAGGGCGACACCGTCGCCGTCCGCTACGAGGGCGGCGACCTCACCTACGCCCGGCTCGACGACCGGTCGGCCCGGCTGGCGACCGTCCTGGCCCAGGGCGGCGTCGCCGACGGCGACCGGGTCGCCTACCTCGGCCTCAACAGCGGCGCCTTCCTGGTGACCATGCTGGCGGCCTTCCGGCTCGGCGCCGTGTTCGTCCCGGTCAACTACCGGCTGGCCGAACCGGAGCTGGAGCGCGTGCTGCACGGCAGCGGTGCCACGGTCGTGGTCTGCGAGGAAGGGCACCGCGAGAGCGTCGAGCGCGTGCGCGAGCGGACCCACCTGACCCGCTTCCTCCTCGTGGACGACGACCCGGAGGCACCGACGCCGGGCGCGGCGGGCTGGGAGCCCTGGTCCCCGCTGCTGGAGACCGCCCTGCCCACCCCCGCCCTGGCCGTCAAGCACGCCGACGACGCGGCGATCCTGATGTTCACCTCGGGCACCACCGGCGCGCCCAAGGGGGTCGTACTGACCCACGGCAACGCCTGGTGGAACGCCGTCAACGTCGAACTGCGGCTGGACACCCGCCGCGGCGACGTCACCTACGCCGCCGCCCCGCTCTTCCACATCGGGGCCCTGAACAGCTTCGTGTTGCGCACCCTGGTGCGCGGCGGCACGGTGGTGGTGCGCCGCGCCTTCGACCCGCAGACCTGTCTGGACGACGTGGTCACCCACCGGGTGAACTCGATGTTCGGCGTGCCCCAGATGTTCGGCGCCCTGGCCCGCGTGCCCGGTGTCTTCGAGCAGGACCTGAGCCATCTGCGGGCCGTCGTGGTCGCGGGCGCCCCCGTGCCGCCCTCGCTGATAGAGCAGTACGCGGCCCACGGCGTGCTCCTCCAGCAGGCGTGGGGACTGACCGAGACCGCCCCCTTCGCCACCCATCTGCCGGCCGAGCGCACCCTGGACAAGATCGGCTCCGCGGGCATCCCGATGCCCTTCACCGAGGTCCGCGTCGTCGACACGGTCACCCAGGAGCCGCTGAAGCCCGGCGAGCCCGGCGAGATCGTCGTCCGCGGCCCCAACGTCACCGCCGGGTACTGGAACAACCCGGAGGCGACGCGCGCGGCCTTCGACGACGAGGGATGGTTCCACTCCGGCGACATCGGCCACCTCGACGAGGACGGCTTCCTGTACATCGTGGACCGCCTCAAGGACATGATCATCAGCGGTGGTGAGAACGTCTACCCGGCCGAGGTGGAGCGCGTCCTGGCCGCCATGCCGGGCGTGCACGACGTCGCCGTCGTCGGGGTCCCCGACGAGCAGTGGGGCGAGACCGTGGCCGCCGTGGTGACCGTGGCGGACCCCGAGGCGATCACCCTGGAGGACATCCGGGCCTACGCCGCCGGGCAGTTGGCCCGGTACAAGCTGCCGCGCCGCCTCACGCTCGTCCCCGCCCTCCCGCGCAACACCTCCGGGAAGCTGGACAAGACCGTCATCCGGCGCATGGCAGAAGAGGAGGGCTGAGGTGTTCGCGGTCCCCGCCCTGCCCGCACTTCCCGTCCCGGCCGCCCGCACGGCCACGGTGGAGTCATGGACGCGCTTCACGGGCCGGCTGCGCCTGTCCGGGCCGGGCGGCGACGTCGTTGGTGTCCAGGTGGAACGCTGCGCGGCCGGGCGGCTCCGGGACGCGTACCCGGCCGGAGCCCGCGACCTGGAGGTGCGGATCGACGGCGGCTGCCCGGACGGCGACGCGCGGGCCGTGCTGCTCCGGAGCCTGGTGGACGCGGTCGGCGCGGCGGATCCGCACTGCCGCAGAGTCGTCCACGCTGTCGAGGAGGGCGACCACGACGGCCTCGCGGCGGCGGTGCGCGCCGGGTTCCGCCATGTCGTCGACGTGGACCTCGGGCAGCAGCAGCAGCTCAGCCTGCTGGTGGCCGAGCCGGACTGGGTCACCGCCACCGACATGGACCTGGAGCACGTCCCCGGTAGCTGAGCCCGTACACACCCCGCCGTACCCCTGCGGACACGCGCAGAGTCCACAGGGGTACGGCGCGGCTGCCTGCCCCCGGCTGCCTACTGCGGCCGGAAGGACCGGATCTGGTAGTTGCCCTGGAGGTTGCCGCCGTGGCCGGCCGGGGTGGAGCCGACGCGGTGGTTGTAGTTGGTGCCCGTGTAGTACTGGACCCGGTGCCCGGTTCCGTTCCACAGCGAGCGGACGTTCCTGTTGCTCCGGATGAAGGAGCAGTCGTCGGCGGTGTTCGCCTTGCTGGCCTGCCGCCACTGACAGCGGGCCCCTCCGCCGTTGTAGTCGCTGTAGATGCAGAAGTACCCCGGGGTGCAACTGAAGGCGGCCCGGTGGACCGTGGGCGCGGGCGTCGCGGCCGACGCCGCGACGGGGACGCCCCCGAAGGCGGCGGCCAGCGCGACAGCGGCGAGGGTGAACGAGCGGAATCGGCGCATGCCATGGACTCCTTCTCCTCCCCGGACGTCCCGGGCGGCCGTGCCACGCGGGACAGGGGAGGTTCAGCGGGATCGTCTGCTCACGAGGACGCCACAGCGGCGGAACCGCGAGCAAGGACAAGGCCGGTAAACCGCCCTTTAAGGGGAAAGGGAGGCGAAGTCGGGGCGCGGTGTCGTACGAGGGTCGGTACGGAGGCGCGGGCACGCGCGCCCGCGCCTCCGTACCGGGACGCGCAGCCGCGCCCCGGAGATCACGCGCCGGCGCTGCTGGTGGCGCCGTCCTGCGAGGTCGCGGACTTGGAGCCGAGCGCGCCCTTGGCCGCGTTGATCACCGTGTCACGCTGCCGGTGGTGCCGCTCGTACTCCAGTACCTGCCGCACCACACGGTCGGAGACGTTGCGCAGATGCGTCTTGACCCGCTCCGGCCCCATCGCGTCGTATCCGGCCCAGGGCTCGTCCTCGCGAAGGTGCCTGATGGCCTGCAGCACTCCGGCACGGCCCGCGTGGGAGCGTTCGTAGCCCTCGATCACCGTCAGCTCGGTCTGGGACAGGCCGCGCAGCCGCTGCTGGATCTCCGTGAGGCCGAGCTGGCCGAAGCCGGGGATGGGCAGATCCCTGTCACGGGCGCGCTCTGCCAAGCGGGTGACGTCGGGTACGTCGCGCAGGGCGCCCTCGGCCTGGTGGCGCGCGCGTCCGGTGCCTCTGCGGAAGGCGGACCGCAGCCGGGCCATGGCCACCCGCACCCTGCGCCTGACCAGGTACAGCAGCCTGCGGCGGTCGGTGGCTCCGGGCCGCGGGGAGCGGTGGCCGTCGGTGGCCGTCGCCACGGCCATGGCCCGCCGCGCGAGATCCTCCTCAAGGGTCTCCAGCATCTGCTCGTCCTGGCGGCACAGCACGGACAGCAGCTCGGCGGTCTCCCGGTCGTGGAACTGTTCCGCGATGTTCTTGCCCACCTGACAGGTGGCCAGCGCACGAGCCGCGGCGGCGTACGCCTCCTCGGTGTTCTTCAGCAGTCGGCGCTCGTCGGCGGGCCGACGGCCGTGCGCCGTCTCCGTCACGACCGCCGCCCCCGCTCTCAGGGGCAGCACGGCCGCCCGCACGGCACCGCGGGTCATGGACCGCGTCAACCGCGCGGCGGCGGAGAACAGTCCGCGGGCCGGGCGTATCTCGCGGACCCGGTCCTCGATCCGTTCGAGGTGGTCCCGGGCCTCGGCCACCTGGCGTTCCAGCCGTTGCCGCCGGATGCCCGGCGGGGTGATGGTCGCATCCGTCCGGAAGCGGTCGACGACCGCCGCGTGGGCCTCACGGGCGTCCTCCAACGCCGGTATCAGGACATCCGTCATCGCTGCCATGAGCTGCTCCTGGTGGGTCGGGTACGGCACCGCGGCCATGGACGAGGAAGGGTGGGCCCGCCGTCCCTCGCCCGTGGCCGGGTGACCGAACCCATCCTGCGGAACGTTCCGGAAGATCGCCCGGCGAGCCGACCGCTCCCCGGCCCGTCCACGCAGGTGGCGCGGCAGCGGGTGACAGGAGGCCACCGCTGCTGATCGAGTGGTGAATCCCTGGGGTCCGGGTGGATTCTGGTCCTAGTCATCCACCGACCGGCGCGGCGCACAGCGGCTCCGCCCCGGCGGTGGTGCTCCTTCCCTCCCCCGGGGGGCGACGTGAAAGTCGAACTGATCCAACGCGCCGCCGACGTGCTGGTCGACGTCCCGGACGACGTGCACGAGGAGATCATCAAGCTCATCGACGCGGTGGCCGAGGACCCGGAGGCCCAGATACCGGCGGATCTGGCCGCGGCCTTCGGCGAGTGGTGCTGGCTCGTGTACATCATTCACGAGGACGTGATCGAGGTACTGGACGTCGGCTGCGCGCGGTGACGCCGGGACCGAGCCGCCTTCCGTGCGCCCCCGTCGCGGCTCACTCCAACTCGCGTGCTCCGTCCCCGGCCGGTTCCTCCTCGGGTACGGGGAGCGGCTGCCGCCACGGCGTGGAGGTGTCGATCAGCGGCGCGGTCCCGCGGATCGCCCGCGCCGCGGCCTCCGCGCGCGGGCCCGTCCGTACGGAGACGGCGAGGGCACGGAAGGGTGCGGGAGGCCGGGTTTCGACGTACACCACGGGCCTGCCGGACCGCACCGCCACGAAGTCCTGCCCGCCTTGATGCACACGCGTACCGACGCTCAGGGCACCGGGCAGCCACACGCCTCGCCCGGGGTCGCCGCGCAGCGCACGCCACCAGTCGGGTTCCACGACCACCCGGCACACCGCCGTCAGCGGCACGCGCACACCGAAGCGACGCGCCGCCGCCTTCTCCCACCACGACAGGCGGACGACCACGTCCTCACCCTTGACGAACATCCGTGCCATCGATCGGCTCCGCTCCTCCCTGCCATCCTCACTCAGGGAGGCGTCTCCGGCGCCCGCGTACATCAGCGCCCGCTGTCACTGACGCCCGAAGAACTCCACTTCGGCGACGGCCACCCGGCGGTCCGCGCGGACGCCGTAGGCGGCGTCCACCGTCAGCCGTACCCGCGTCACATCCGACCCCCGCACCGTGAAGCTCTGCTGGCCGGGCGCGTCGCTGAGGTTCAGGACCTTGCTGGTGCGCTCGCCCTCCGAGGAGACGAGGGTGACGGTGATCTTCGACGGCCGTGCCTGGCCCAGGAACTCGTCGGACTTCGTCGAACTCCCGGACGTGATCAGCAGTTCGCGCAGCCGCACCGGACGTTCGAAGTCGGCCTCCAGATACTGCCCCGTGCCACGGCCGGGGTCGGCCGGCGCCCAGTAGCGGTTGTTGAAGCCGTCGAAGGCCGCCTGCGCGTGGTGCGACGCCGCCTGACTGGAGGCACGCACCTGCGCGGGGTGCACCGGCTTCGGGTCACCGGTACTGCTCTGCGCGAAGGAGAACAGCTCGGTGAGCTGCGCACGGCCGAACCATGCCGCGACGAGGAGGACGACCAGGATCCACGGCAGCGTCAGGCGCGGTCGGCGCCACGCCCGGCGCTTGGGCCGGGTCCCGGCCGCCAGCGGGTGCCGCTCGCGGCGCGGCAGCAGCCGACGCCACCAGGGCGGCCTGGGCGCCTCGCCGGGGGCCCGCGCGGGGTCGAGCAGGGTCCCGCAGCGCACGCACAACCGCCGCTCGTACGGGTTCATGGCACGGCAGCTCGGGCAGGGGCGCTCGGAGCGGGGCGGCGGATCCTCCGGGCGGGGCGGCGGGTCCACGGGTGGGCCGGTGGGGTGGTCCGGGCCGGGGCCTGAGGGGTGGTGCGGGGGCTCGTCGGGACGCCGGGGGGCGACCGCGGGCGTCGTCGTGCCGGTCCGTACGGCTGGTGGGGTCGGCGCGGCGGCGACCGGGGCGGAGGCATCGGACGCGGGCGCGCGCCGTGTCGGAGATGGAGACGGAGACGGGGGCGACGGCGGCAGCGAAGGGCGCGGTGGGGTCGGCGATGTGGGCAGCGGTGGGGGAGCAGCGGGCCGAGGCGTCGGTGGCGGGGTGGAGGGCCGAGGTGTCGGCGGTGGCGGAGACGCGGGCCGCGGCGGCGCCTGCGGCGGAGTGCTCGGCCCCGCCGCCGGGGTCGGCTCCTCGCCGCGCTCCTCGTCCTCCCACGCCAGGAACGCCTGGCAGGACGCGCAGAAGCGGGTGCCGGGCGCATTGCGGTGGCCGCAGTCGGGGCAGATCATCACGCACCCGCCCCGTCCGCCGCCACGACCTCCACCGCGTACCCCACCTGCGCGGGCACCTCGGCCGCCACCAGCCGCTCCAGCCGCGCTCGGGCCGGCGCCACTGCCTCCGCGTCCGCCACCCGCACCCGTACCCGCACCCAGGGCCGTGCCGCACCGGGCAGCGCCGACCCCGGCTCGGCGGACCAGGACGTGGCGCCGCTCTCGCTGATCTCCGGTTCGAGGCCCGTCTCCACGCGGATCGCCGCGGCCAGCCCGGCCAGGGTGCCCCGCTGCCGGTGCCGGGCCACCGCACCGGCCACCACCGCCCGGCGCCGCTCGACCGGCCGCTCCCCGTCCACCTCCGCCGCCACCCACTCCGCCAGCCACGCCAGCAGATCCTCGGGCGCGGTGCGCGGGTCCAGATGCGCGGGCAGGTTGTCCAGGGTGAGCAGCACCGGCGCCAACACCTCGTCCAGCGCGCCCAGGAACCCCTGGACGAAGGGCTGATCCAGGTAGACCGCGGGGAGTTGACGCAGCAGCGGGTGCGGCGTCGGCAGCCCCGGAAGTGTTCCGCGCACTCAGGCCTCCCTCACCCGCAACTGGTGTTCATAGCTGAACACCAGCGCGTGCCGGTCGAGTTCGATCTTCGTGGCGGCCTCGCCGCGCCGCCCGGTGACCGGGTCCGCCGGGAACAGCCGTACGTCCTCGACGAGATCGACGCCGGGTACGCGTTGCAGCACCGCGAACACCTCCCCGGAGTGCACCGGCCGCCCGAACGGCCAGCCCTCGCCCCGCGGTCCGCCCGTCAGCGGATTGAAGTAGCCGTACAGGGCCGCCAGTGCCGCCTCGCGCAGCCGGTCGGCCGCCGTCCCACGGCCCGCAGCCACCGAGGCGACCACGGTCACCCCCTGGTAGTAGGGCGGCTCCACGACCAGCCGGGTGCCGATCGGGCGCCGCTCGTCCAGATACGACGCGATCATCGCGAGCGTGTCCCGCGGCGGGATCAGCTCCTGGAACCGGATCCGCCCCTGCTCGTCATCACGACCGGCCGGCACCACCAACAGCCGTACACCGCCCACCTGTTCGGAAGCCTCGCCATCCCCGGACGGACCGGCCGGGACACACGCCACCCGAGCGGCGTCCGGTGCCACCTCGCGCGCCAGCAGCTCGTAGTCGCGCGGCACCACCGCACGGTGCAGGGTGCGCAGCGTCATCGGCCCGCGCACCCGCGCGTTCTCCACCGTCTCGCCGTCCACCCCGCCGAGCGCCGGACGCCGGTTCTCCACCCGCGCCACGAACGGCAGCGAACTGCGCAGCACCCGCAGCGCACCCCGCGCCACATTGCCCCGCCGCCCCCCGCCCGTACGGTAGGACCGCACCCGCACCGCGGCGCCCTTCGGCGGCACCGCGCCGTACAGTCGCAGCGTGCCGTCGGACTCCCGTACGGCGGGCCCGAAGTCCACCTGCCCGGAGTTGGGGTCCAGGGTGAAGTGGCGGTCGTACGGCGTGGAGTGCGCGAAGTCGTCCACCCGCGTCCACTCCACCCACCCGCGCCCCTCCGCCACCTCCACCACGAACGGTTCCTCGCCCGCCACCACCGGCGGCCGGGCCACCCCGAACGCCTGCCCGGCCACCCCCTCCGACAGACCGAGGACCTCCTCCACGACGGTCTCGGCGTGCGCGGCCTCCACCGTGCCGCCGATGGTGAACGCGCTCGCCGCGCGGACCGTCGGGGACGCCACATACGTGGGCTGGTCCGGCGTGGCCTCGACCAGACGGCAGCGCAGCCAGCCACCGGAGTGCCCGGCCACCACCGAGGCGGTGTGCCCACCGGGCACATGCAGGATCACCTCACCGGCCTTGTTGAACCCGCCCGTGTCGTCCTTCTCGACCTCGCACACCACCCAGCCGGTGCCGTCCCAGGCCTCCCACAGCAGCGGCGGGCGGCGCGGATCGACCCCGACACCGTCCACCCGGCAGTCCAGCCGCAGGACCACCGCACAGCCGGGCACCGGCCCCGACAGTCCGACGTACAGGCAGTCCCCGGGGGTGGGCGCACCGCTGAAGCACGGCACGTCGCGGCCGAGGGCCAACTCCTGTGAGCGGTCAGCCGCGTTGCCGGTCGCCGGCCAGGTGGCGAGATGGGACAGCGCGCACGGCACGACCGACAGATCACGGCCGGTGGTGAACACCACCGCCTCCTCCGTCTCGGTGCGCACGGTGGCCACCTCGGTCCCGGCCGCGATCCGCACGGTGCCGGGCTGCGGCGCGGACAGCCAGAACGTGGCATCGGTCCGCGCGGCCGTCGGCGGATACAACCGCACCCCGATGAGATCGAGGAAGGCCAGGTAGTTCTTGTCCGGCACCCGGTTCAGCCGGTACACGAGCTGGTCGACCATGGTGGCGAACGCCTCGATCAGCGTGACACCCGGATCGGAGACGTTGTGGTCGGTCCACTCCGGGCAGCGCTGCTGCACCAACCGCTTGGCCTCGTCCACCAGTTGCTGGAAGCGCCGGTCGTCCAGGTTCGGGCTGGGGAGTGTCATACGGACCCCTCGTGGTCCGGGATCACATAGAACGGGAAGACCAGGTTGCGCGGATCGTTGGTGCCGCGCACCGCGTACCCGATGTCGATGTAGAGCACCCCGTCGTCCGCGTCGTCGAACCGTACGGAGACATCGGCCACTTCGATACGCGGCTCCCACCGCTCCAGCGCGAGCCGTACCTCGTAGGCGAGTTGACCGGCCGTGCCCGCGTCGGCGGGCGCGAACACGTAGTCGCCGAGCGCGCAGCCGAACTCCGGGCGCATCGGCCGCTCGCCGGGCGAGGTGGCCAGGATCAGCCGGATCGACTCCTCTATCTCCCGCTCGTCCCGGACCAGCGCGATGCTGCCGGTGGCATCCGTCCGCGGGGGGAACGCCCAGCCCGCGCCGATGAATTGGCGGCCCATGCCCTCAGCCTCCGATCTGCACGCTCGGGCACCCGGACGTGATCGGCGCACCACAGCCCGCCGTATCGCCGACCCGGGCGGCCGGTCGGCCACCGATGAGCACACTCGAACTGCCGGGCGGGGCAAGGGCGGACGGGGCGTGCGCGGCGGGCGAGGAGCACTGGTGTGCGGTGCCCACCGTCGCCGCGGGCTGCCCGCCGATCAGCACCGTGGGCTCTCCGGGCGGGCCGATCACCCCCGGATGCCCGGTGGGATCGCCGACGCGTGCGGCTGCTGGCATGTGCTGTGCCCCCTGACTGGTCCTGACCCGTTCCGTGCCGTGCCGTTGCCTGCGTTGCTCGTCAATTGATGCGTACGAGAGGCGCGTTGACGGTCAGCGTGCTGCCGCCCTTGAGTTCGGTGCGCGTGGTGCTGCCCACCGCCACCCGGTCGCCGCGCACCTCCACCGCGCCGCCCGTGGACAGCTTCACCTCACCGCTGCCGCCGTCCACCTGGACCCCGGTGCGAGAGGTGAGCTTCACCGCGTCACCGGTCAACTCCAAGGTGCCCTCGCCCGCGTCCAGCGCGACCCCGCTGCCCGCCTTGATCGAGACCTGCTCCTTCGCCTCGATCTCCACCGTGCCGTCGCTGTGCACCACGATGGTGGTGCCCTTGCGATCGAGGTCGATCTTCAGCTTGCCGTCGCCCGTCACCAGCCGTACGCCCTGCGGGCCGTTCGCCGCGTCCAGCAACTCCAGCTTGTTGCCGCCCTTCGAACCGAACGCGCGCTTGTTGACGGCCCCGCTCGTCGGGTCGACGGCCGCGGCCTCCTGACCGTCCCCCGCGCCACCCTCACCACCGGCCTGCGCCGAACCGCCGCTCTGCCCCGGCTTGTCCTGCCCGTTGTGGAGACCGGCGAGCACATACGGGCGGTCCAGACGGCCCTGTTCGAACCCGACCAGCACCTCGTCCCCGACCTCGGGGATGAACGCCTCACCGCCACCGGTCCCACCCGACTGCGCCGTCCGCGCCCAGTCGCTCGCGTACTCGTCGGACAGCCACGGGAACCGCACCTTCACCCGGCCGAGCCCCTCCGGGTCCTTGGTGTCCGTCACCGTGCCGTTCGCCAAACCCGAACACCGCCCGGCCGCACCGCCGTTGCTCCCCGAGCCGCCGCCGGTCAGCCCGTACAGCGAACGCTCCTGCTGCCCCGAGACCGTCACCCAGGTCTCGTAGCCACGCATCGGATCGAACACATGCCGCGAGGACGTCACCGTGTACCGCCCCTCGAAGGGCGCGCCCACCCCGGCCAGCGTGACCGCACCACCCGCCCGCACCTCCGGATTGCCCCGGATCACCGCCTCCAACTCGGCGAACGACCCGGCGATCCGCGCCGCGAGCGACTTCGCCGCCTGATCCACCCGGGCCTGGTTGTCGTACGGCGCGTCCGACACCACGAAGTCCGCCTCGCCGAACGGCCGCGCCACCTCGGCCGCCGTCACCCCCAGCTCCAGCGTCGCCGCCTCACCCGCGTCGGCCCGGCCGATCAACGGCTGCTTGGCCCGTACGTCCCACCCCCGCACCTCGACCGCCGACACCTGCTCGGCGGCCGACACCCCGGCCCGACAGCGCAACAGGTTGGCACCCATCTCCAGCACCAGCGGATCACGGTCGGCCCACGCGGACGTGTCCGGCGCGGCACTCGCCCCCGTGGGCTTCACGACATGCAACTGACCATCGGTCACATGAAGCTGCGCGCCCGCCTCCTCGACCAGCACGCGCAGGAACTCCCAGTCACTGATGTTGGGTTGGGCCACATGCTCCAGGACCGGACCCGCCACCTCCATCGTGCCCGGCTTCAACCCCGCCCGCCGCGCCACCTGTACACAGATGTCGGCGAGCGTCATGTTCTGGTAACCGGCCACCCGACGGCCACGGAAGAGGCGGTACGACTCGTCCAGCCCCCGCACTACCGTGAAGGTTCCCATGTCGTCGATCTCCACCTCCAGCGCCGTCACACTCCCGGTGAACAGCGGACGCGGCGAGGGACCACCACCGGCGGCGGCCAGCAGCCGCACCCGGGTGCCGATCCGCACGCCCGTCTGCTCCAACAGCACCCGGCTCGGATCACGGAAGCGCAGCACGAACAGGTCCGGCAACGTACGGCTGTCGTCCACATACCCTTCGACCAGGGTGTTCGCCTGGGCGGGCGTCAGCGGGCGGCCGTCGAACTCCACGACCAGGGTCTTGGCGACACTCTGACCGACCATGACCGGCCTCACCGCCCCCCGTCGTGACCATGGCCGCCGCCATCGCCCTTGCCGTCGCGTTCCACCTCGTCCAAGGCGGGAAGCAACAGCTCCCGCCCCTCGGGCAGGCGCATCGGATCATCGATCCCGTTCGCCTCCGCGATCGTCCGCCAGGCCGCAGGGTCGCCGTACTCGCGCCAGGCCAGCGACGCCAACGTGTCCCCGGCGCGCACCCGGTGCACCCGGCGCGCGTGCAACGCTCCCGACGTCGGGTTCTGCCCCGGCGTCTCCCCGGTGATCTCCTCCATCGTCACCTGGCACACCGCCCGGATCGGCACGCCCGAGGTGGTGAACAGGGTGTACTTCGCCTGGACTTGACTGACGTAACCGGGGAACCCGGTGAGCCCGCCCCAGTGGAAGACCACCCACGGCGGCGACGCCCGCTGCTGCTGCCGTGTCTCGCTCGTCGGCACACAGCACGCGAACAGCTTCTCCACCGCGGTCACCACACTGGTGTCGTGCGTGTCGCTCGCGTCGAAGAACATCTCCACCGTGAGCTTGCTGGGCTGCGGCCCCTGGTACTCGGGCGGCCCCGCGCTCTTCGCCCCCTTGGCCGGAGTCCGCTTCCAGGCCGCCGACTTGGCCAGCGACAGCTCCTTCGGATTGAACTGGAAGTCGATCCGCCCGCACGCCGCGCCCGGCGTCAGCCCGCCACCCGGCGGCGGGGTACGCAGCTCCAGGTACGCGTGCTCCAACTTCGGCCGTGCACCGCCCCCTTGGACGGCGCCGCGCCCCGCGTTCGCCGCGCTGAACGCCACCGGTGAACTCACCGCTCAGCCCTCCATCACATAGCCGTGATGAGCGATCTCGATGGTCTCCGTCGCGACCTTGGGGGACTCCGGGTTGAACGCCGGACCCGACCACCGCACCGGCACCACCTCCAGCAGCCCCCACTGCGCCACCTTGCGCCCGTCACCGGTACGCGCCTCGATGTGCGCCGTCCTGCGCTTGATCCCGGTGGTCATGCTCGCGAACCACTTGGCCACCTTCTCGGTGTCCCGGGTCAGTGGCCTGGACAGCTTGATGTTCGGGTACTTCAGCCGGGTGGGCAACTGCCACAGATGGCCGTTGTTGCCGCCCTCCTCACGCTGTTCGAGCACCACCTCGCAGCCCAGGCCCTCACAGGTGTTGAACGAGCCCAACTCGATGCCGTCCACGGTGACGACGAAGCACACGCTGACCGCCGGTTCATCGGTCACGGACATGCCGTACCCCCTCTCTCCGCACGCGTCAGTGCCGGGTGTCGATCAGATGACCAGCCCGCTCCCGGTCCAGCCGCAGCTCCGCCTTGAGCAGCCGACTGAGCGGCGCGAACAGGGCGCGGACCAGCTCGTCGTCCACCTTCGGCGGGCCGCTTCCGGGGGCGCCGGACGCCGGGTCCTGAACCGGCGCGGCGGAGGGGGCGGCGGGGTCGGGTTCCTCCGGGACGGGCTCGGGGGACGGACTCGGCGGTTCGGGCGGGTCGGGTGGCTCGGGAGGGTCCGGGGGAGGCGGGTCGGAAGCAGCCGCGTCACGCTGGACGACCCCGGGCGACGGGGCGAACGGGAGGCGCTGGACGGGCGGGGGGAGCGCCGTCGGGGCCGACGACGGACCGTACGACGGTACGGGGCGCACGGTCGATGGGGGCGATACGGGTGATGCAGGTGCTGTGGGCGCTGTGGGCGCTGTGGGTGCCGTGGGTGTCGTGGGGGCTACGGACGGTGGGCGGAACACCACCGAGCCGTCGGCCATGCGCTGGGCCACTCCGGCGGCGACGGCGACCGCACCGGCGTCCGGCATGGGGCGGGACGTGGAGGTGAGGGCGCCGGGTGCCCGTGTGGGGATCGGCGGGGGAGTGGCCGGTGCGGGAGCGGGCGGCGGCGAGACGGCACGCTGAGCGGACGGCACCGGGGTGCGCCCCTCTGCGGCCGGCGTCGTCGTTGAGGTCGCGGCCGGGCCGTCATCGGGCGCGGACGACCACCGAAGCGGTACGACGCGCGGCTCGGCCGTGGCCCCCGGCGTGCTCCCCGAAGGCACCGCCCCGGAGAAGAGCGGCACCGACCGCTGTGCGACGAGCGGCACCAACGGCCCTGCCGCCGGGGTTGGTTCGGGTGTCATCGGCGTTCCTGCGGCGGTGGCCCGCTGGATCGGCACGGGCGGGGCGGAGACCATGGGCTGTGGCTTCGGCTCGGGCGCCGGGCCGGTGTCCCCGGTACGTACGACGAGCGGATCGTCGGCGAGCAGCGGCCGGGACGGCGTCTCCGCGGGCGGTGCGGGCTCGGGCGCGTCCGGCGGCAGGGGCCCACTGGTGCTCGCGGCGGGTGTGCGCTGGGCGGTGGGCGGCAGCGCGGTCAACGGCTCCCCCAGGCCGAAGCCGTGCGGACGTGCGGTCTCCGTGGCCCGCGGGAGCGGCGGCGCGGCGGACGACGAGGGTACGGACGGGGGAGGGGGCGAGTGGTCCGTACGTGCACCGGACCCAGCCCCTTCGACCGACACCCGCTCCAACCGACGCAAGGGCATGTCCGCAGGCGGGGCCGAAATCAGCGGAGCGGCTGTGTTCCTGATGCCAGGTACGTCGTCACGTACGTCGTCATGTACGACATCGGGTACGGCGGGCTGACCGCCGAACTCCCCGGCTTCCACGGCCCGTTGCAACGGAACGACGGGAAGCCGTGCTCCACCGCTCGCCTGCCGCCCACGCACCGCCCCCCGGCTGTCCGGCCCCACCTCACGGCTCACCGTCGGCGCCCCGGGTGGCGTGCTCGGGGCCACGAGCCCATGGCCCAGGCCCGATGGTGCCTGCGGGCTCACCAGATGGCCGAGCGGCGTGAAGAACGACGCGTCCTGCCAAGTACCCAGGGAGCCTTGGAACTTCGCCGGGTCGGTCACCAGATCGGGAGCGCCCACCGTACGCTGCAACGGCGGCACGTCCCGCCAACCGGCCGCGCCCGCAGGCGGGTCGGTCGCCTCCGAGGCGCTCTGTGCACCGTCATCGCGCCCGCGCCCGTGCCCGCCGGTGAGCCAGGACAGCCATCCCATCCGCGTCACCGCTCGTTCAGCCGGGCGACGTACTGCACATACCGCAGCCGGTCCGGGTGTTCGAGGTCGAGGATCTGGTCGAGAGACCAGTGGAAGTGGTAGGCGAGGTACGCGACTTCCTCATGGATGCGGTCGGTCGCGTACGTCATGATTCCCCCAGGCGACCACCACCGGACAGATCCACCGCGAAGTTCTCCTGGCACGAGGGGCAGGTGACCGCGGCACGCGTGTGCCCCTCGGCGTTGATCCGGCGGTAGAAGTCCTGGAGGAAGGCGAGGTCGGAGGCGAAGAGATCCTCGACGATGCCGGGGTGGACGTCCTCGATCGCACCGAGGCGCACGATCACCCGCGAGATCAACACCACGGACAGGTAGGCAGAGTTCTCCCGGACCCGGTCGTCCCGCAGCGGCACGAGTTCGTCGCGGGCGGTCGCCAGCCGCATGACCCCGCTGCGGTGCACGGTCCCCGAGTCGTCCACGTATCCGCGCGGCAACTCGAAGGGGAACTCGGTGCGCAGCGTGTCGACCGCCCCGCCGTGGTCCGTGTCCGTGCCGGTCTGCGCGGACGCCGCGATCGTACGCCGCATCAGTCGAGTTCCACGCTTTCGTACGTGATCGACAGCTTCTCCGTCAGCACGGAGGTGTCCCCCGCCTTGAGGGTGCTGATCTCCAGCGACTTGGGCCATGCGTTGATCAGCTTGTAGCGCTTGATCGGGAGGCCCTCGTAGTCGTAGACGATGATCGAGCCGTTGCGGCGGGCGTTGACCATCTTCCCGAACCGTGAGTCCTTGATCCACCGTTCGAAGCTGTTGTCCTCGGTCAGACCACGGGTGACGGTGACCTCACCGGCCTTGGGGCGGCCCGGCAACTTCTTGATCGCGTACTTGCCGTCGGCCGTGTTCTGCTTCAACTCGATGACGTCCTGCTCCATCTTCAGACCGCTGACCTCGGTGATCTGCTTGATGAGGACGCTGTCGAACTCAAGGCCGAAGGAATGTCCCACGGAACTGTCGAGCTCGGGGAGCGGCATGCAAGCCTCCTACAATCCGTTCGTCGAATCCGTTCGTCGGAAGGGCTCTCGCAGCACTCACCGTCACTCGTCGACCCCGCCCGACCCGGCCGAGAGCTGCGCGAGCCGGAACACCACGAACTCCGCCGGCTTGACCGGTGCCACGCCGACCTCGCAAATGACCTGACCGGCCTCGATGGACTCCGGAGGGTTGGTCTCGCGGTCGCACTTCACATAGAAGGCCTCGTCCGGGGTCAGCCCGAACAGGGCGCCCTTGCGCCACTCGTTGACCAGGAACGCCGAGATGGTGCGCCGGATACGGGCCCACAACGCGTCGTCGTTGGGCTCGAAGACCACCCACTGGGTGCCCGCGAGGATCGACTCCTCCAGGTAGTTGAAGAGCCGCCGCACGTTGAGGTAGCGCCATGACGGGTCGTCAGCGAGCGTGCGTGCGCCCCATACTCGGATGCCGCGACCGGGGAAGGCACGGATGCAGTTGAGTCCGACGGGGTTGAGGAGGTCGTGCTCGCCCTTGGTGATCTGAGTCTGCAACCCGACCGCGCCACGCAGGACTTCGTTCGCCGGCGCCTTGTGCACGCCGCGCGTCTCGTCGTTGCGCGCCCAGACACCCGCTACGTGCCCGCTCGGGGGTGCGAAGGCGTCGCGGCCCACGGCCGGGTCGAACACCTTGATCCACGGGTAGTACAGCGTCGCGTACTTGGAGTCGAACCCGGTCGTCTCCTCACGCCAGGACTTGATCTGACGGGGACTCAGGCCGGGCGGGGGATCGAGGATGGCGATCCGGTCGCCCATCGCCTCGCAGTGGGTGATCAGCCCGCGCTGCACCGAGATGACCGTCTCCAGGTCCAACGCCCCGCGCTGGAAGGCGCTCATCAGGTCGGGCACGGCCACCATGGTGACCTCTTCGACGGCCTCCAGACCGCCGAACCCGGTGCGCCGGTCGGGGTCGCCGACGTACGCGTCCGTCGACAGGGCGGTGGGCACCGCGACGGCCCCCGCGTCCGACCCGGCCGCGGGCGCCGCGGCCAGCGTCACCGACTGTGCGTCGGGACGCGCGGGCGCGGCCCCCTTGCCGGACTCCTCCAGCCGGATGAGCTGGGAGCGAGCCCTGACCTGGGTGGCCACATTGTCCTTGCTGCGCTTGGTGGTCACGGACGGGTACGTCTCGGCGACCACCCCGTCCCGCTTCACGACCAGCGAGAAGACGTCCTGCGGCGGATCCTCGCCCTCGGGGTCGGCGACCTCGACGGTGACCTCCCCGGTGACACCGGGCAACATCTTGACGACATACGGCCCGAGTCGCGCCGTAGGCCCCGCGGCACCTTCCTCCGCGGCTCCCGTACTTGCGTCGCCCTGATCCCCTGCCGCGCCGCCGATGCGGATGACGTAACAGATCCCGCCGCCGTTGGCGAAGTACCCGTAGACGGACGAGGCGAGATAGGTCCCCTCGACGAAGTCACCGAACACGGTGGTGAACTGCGTCCAGTTGGTGATCAGCGTCGGCTCGTTGAACGGGCCCTTCTGCGCGAAACCGATGAAGGCGGCGACGGAGGTCCCGACCCCCTCGATCGGCCGTGACCCGGATTCCACCTCTTCGACGTAGACGCCCGGGGACAGGTACGACGGCATGCCACTCTCCTTGACCCTTGACCGGGGACTTGATCCTTGATCGGGGAAACGAGAGCGATTGTTCCCGCGCGGCCGACCAGCGAAGAAGAGCTTTCGGTCGTACTGATGTACAGGACTCCATGCCCGAAGGGCAGTTGAGGTCCTTTCCCTATCGGGCACATCCGGCTGCCCTCACCGCTTCACGTCCGGTCTCGGGCGCGCCCGGGGTGGACCCGGCACCCTGAGGAGCATGCTGCGGACGCCTCTGCCGCCACCGCCGCCACCCCGACGCCGAGAGGCCGAGCGGGTGGTGCGGTGAAGGCGTCCCAGGAGAAGGTGCCGCAGAAGGTAGCGCGCAACGCCTCGGAGAAGGCGGTACAGAAGGCGCCGCAGCAGGACGGAAGCACCGCGCCCGCGCACGTCACGGAAGCCACCCTCGCACCGTCGCGCACCCCCGTCCCTCCTCCCTCCGGGCGGGGGTTGAGTCTCCAGAGCCTGCGCCACCTCCAGGGCGCGGCGGGCAACGCGGCCGTCTCCCGGCTCGTGGCGCAGCGCTACACGGCTCCCGTGAAGCCGCCGCCGTCGCAGGCGCCCGGGATGCGCAGGGTCACCGCCGACATCGCCGCCAAGAAGCAGAAGTTGGCCCAGCACCATCCGGCGACCGCCGAGTCCCGTGCGGCCCAGGACGCGGCGAAGGCTCCGCCCGATGACAAGGAGGCGCAGGGCAAGGCGGCCAACGCGGAGAAGATGAACGCGGCCAAGCCCGGCGAGTTCGACAAGGCCGCGTTCATCGCGGCGGTCAACGAGGCGATCGCCGCGCAGGCGCCCAAGAACCTTGAAGAGGCGGACAAGTTCGCCGACTCCGGCAAGGCCGAGAAGGTCAAGGGCGCGGTCGACGGCAAGGTCACGGACGGCAAAGAAGCCTCGGCCAAGGACATCGAGACCACGACGAAGGCCGCTCCCGACACCTCCAAGGCCAAGGAGAAGCAGGTCACCCCGATGCAGCCGGACCAGTCTCCGGCGAATCCGGGTGCGCCGAGCGCCGCCGACGCGACGCCGCAGCAACAGCCGCCCCAGGTCACAGACTTCTCCGAAGGACCGAAGAAGACCGACCACGAGATGGCGGAAGCCGACGTCACCGAAGAGCAGTTGGCGAAGAGCAACGAGCCTGACTTCAAGGCCGCGTTGGGGGAGAAGCACAAGGCGGAACAGCACTCGGCGACCGCTCCCGCCCAGGCGCGGGCCGGGGAGAAGGCACACCTGGCATCCGCGAAGGCGGGCGCCGCCGCGGCCGGCGCGCAGGCGATGAACTCCCTGACGGCGACCCGCCATGCGGCGGGCAAGCGGGTGGACGGCGGCAAGGGCGAGGCCAAGTCGAAGGACGAGCAGAAGCGGGCGGAGGTCACCGGCAAGCTCCAGAAGGTCTTCGACGCCACGCAGAAGGACGTCGAAGGAATCCTGAAGAGCCTGGACGGCAAGGTCGACAAGCAGTTCACCGAGGGCGAGAAGAAGGCCCGCGACGCGTTCAACACCGACCAGAAGCGTCGCATGAACCAGTACAAGAGCAAGCGCTACGGCGGCTTCTTGGGTCCGGCCAAATGGGCCAAGGACAAGCTGCTGGGAATGCCGAAGGAAGCGAACGACCTCTTCCAGGAGTCCCGCAAGCTCTACGTACGTCTGATGCAGGGCGTGATCTCGTCCATCGCCGACACGATCGGCACGGAACTGGGCAAGGCCAAGGCCCGGATCGCCAAGGGCCGTTCCGAGCTGAAGGCGGAGGTCGACAAGCTCCCCGCAGACCTGAAGAAGTACGGGCAGGAGGCGGCCAAGGACTTCGCGGGCAAGTTCAACGACCTCGAGTCGGAGGTCAACGACAAATCAAAGCAACTCGTGCAGACCCTGGCGCAGAAGTACACCCAGGCCCTGAACGCCGTCGACGAGGAGATCAAGAAGCTACAGGAGGCCAACAAGGGCCTTGTCCAGAAGGCAGTTGATGCGGTCAAGGACGTCATCAACACCATCAAGAGGCTCACGAACCTCCTGTTGGGCATTCTGGCGAAGGCCGCAGCCGCGATCGCGAAGATCATCAAGGACCCCATCGGCTTCCTGGGCAAGCTGGTCCAGGCGGTGGGAGCGGGCCTCCACCAGTTCATCTCGAACATCGCCACCCACCTCGAAACAGGCCTGGTCTCCTGGCTGTTGGGCACGGCGGTGAAGGCGGGCATCGAGATCCCGAGCCGCTTCGACCTCAAGGGCATCATCCAGTTGATCGGCTCGCTCCTGGGCCTGACCTGGGCGAACATCCGCGCCCGCATCGTCCGCAAGGGCGTCCCCGACCAGGCGATGAACACGGTCGAACAGTCCGTCCCGGTGGCCAAGGCCCTGGCAGCGGAGGGCCCGGCGGGCGCGACCAAGGAGATCTCCGCCGAGGTAGGCGACCTGAAGTCCACGATCTTGTCCGACCTCAAGTCCTACTTGATCCCCACGGTCATCATCGCGGGCATCACCTGGATCCTCTCCCTCCTCAACCCGGCCTCGGCCTTCGTCCGCGCCGTCAAGGGAATCATCGACATAGTCACGTTCATAGTGAACCAGGGCGCCCAGATAGTGCAGTTCGTCAACGCGGTCCTGGACGCGGTCGTGGCAATAGCCAACGGCGGCTCAGCAGGCGTCCCCAAGATGGTCGAAACAGCCCTGGCAGCAAGCATCCCCCTACTGATCGGCCTCCTGGCCTCACTCCTGGGCATAGGCGGCCTGGCCAACAAGATCAAACAGGTCTTCCAGAAGGTCTCCCGCCCGGTCAACCGGGCCATCGACAAGATCGCCACCAAGATCGCGCAGCTTGGCCGGAAGATCTGGTCAAAGATCAAGGGAAAGAAGAGGAAGGAGGAGTCAGGGAAAAGAGGAGAGGGAAAGCCCGGGAAGGCGAGTGCCTCTACAAGCTTCGCCATGAGCGGGCATCCGCACACTATCACCGCAACGATAGAGCGCGGTCGAGTCCGGCTTGTCATGGCAAGCAGCACGCCGGACAACCTTATGAGCAAGGCAGAGAGAGCTCTCGCGTCCGAGGAGTCTCTCAAGAGTTCTGTCACTGATCCGGAGCAGGCTTCGCGTCATGAGAATGCCGCACGCGACCTCAGGGCGTTCATTGGGAATTACCAGCCCAAGATCCAGAAGCTGAAGGTCAGTACCAAGAGTGAAACGAATCGCGCTTCGGAAGCCGAACAAGTGCTGCGTGACATGGCTGCCGATCTCGTGGAGATAGGTAGTAAATACTCGCGAACCGATCTGAAGTCCTACGATGAGTTGGATCTTCCGGATATCGTGTTGAACCGAATCATCTACGATGCCTTGAGAACAGTACGAGATCAGACGCTCAGGGATCGAAAGTCGGCTGACCGGGCCCCAGAAGAGCAAGCGGACAAGCAGCAGAGACTGGATGGAATGCTGCATCGGGCGATGGAGGGCTATGCGGGAGCTTCCGCGGCCGTCCTCCCTGCTGAGGCCGATGTCCAGATGTTCAAAGGGAATGTATTCGGTTTCGCCCATGGAGAATATTTCGTCGATCATCAGTACAACTACATCGTTCCCGACAGGACGTCGAGCGGGATCCGTGGCGTTGATGACAATCGCGGAAGCTTCCAAGGGAGAGTCTATGTTTCAAGTAAGCGGGTGATACCTAGAGCACCTTCAGGCGGACCTGATCTTGGTGACCCCACGCGCGGCCTCATCGACGACTATCAATACACAAAGCATCCCATGAGTTCCTCGACTATGCGAAGTATCGCGATAGAGGTGGCGTATGGAGGAGGCACGGGACCAGGGCAGGGCACCATGTTCCTTGCCTCCATGATTGCAGAGGCGCAGCGCAACGGAATAGCTCATGTAACGAACATGCTGCTCCTGAACGACGACGACCCGGATGACAACTTCTTCAAAAGAGCACCCATGACAGGGGGAGGGACCGCCAGTGAGGCGAGAGACGCCGAGGGGAACCTGAAGCATCCCAAGGACAGGACGCTTGCCGACCTCGTGACAGGTCATCACCCGAGCCGGGAAGTGACCGACAAGGAGATCGGCATGGTGAGGAGCCGGTACGAAGACTTCGAAGGGAAGGCGCTCTCGGAGATCGTGAAACAGATAGGGAAAGAACATCTCAGGTCGAAGTTGATTGAATTCCTCGTTGTGATGACGAGGATCTAGTCTGGGGGTGTCTGATCTATGTTTCCCGGTGATTCCACGCCTGCGGCTCGATGTGAAGGTCTCATCCATGACTCCCTAGACGCGATTGCGGGGGATTATCGGGAGGCGCTGTCCGGTGAGATGGAGGGAGGAAATACGTTTTCGATGCTCGGTACGAGTTTGCACGTAGATCAGATCCGCCGAATCGTCACTGATGCCACTCGATTGGACTCCTGGTCGGTTCGTGACGGGAAGTATTACCTGCCCAACCAGACGATGCTGGCGAGGAATTGGCTCTCCGTGTTCATTGGGCGGAAGCGGTCCCTGAGCGCAAGCAGCTTCCTCGAATTTCTGGCCGACCTGACAGGCTTGCGAGACCGTCTTCCTGCTCCCGAGATCGCGGTTGCTCGATTTGTTAACCTGGCCGTCGTAGAGAGATGTCATAATCCATCCCATACGCTTCCCATCTGGGTGACGGTCGCCCACAAGGTCTCCGTGAGGCGGGAGGAGGACAACCTGCACCGTGATATCCCCGACCTGCTGACTGAATTTGACATTCTCTACGATGAGATCCCCGAGGGTGCGTCGATGGCTGAGCCCTTGAGGCCGGGTTCGGCTAGCTCTACCGCGACCACCATGGACGAATACCAGGCGCGGCTGTTGGGTTCTGTCTTTCCGCATCTTGCCGATCAGGTCTCGAACCTGTCTGGAGGCGAGGAGGGAGCGGCACTGTTCGCTGCTCACGAGGCAGACCTGAGGGAATATGTGACCCGGAACCTATTCGGCCGTGTAGCCGAGATAGTAAGCGCTGTCCCGTAATCCCTGGCGGATCAGCGCGCGGCGTCGGATGCGGTGCATCGCAAGGCGGAGGGACGCCCGAATGCTGGACGTATTCGGGCGTTCCGACAACGCGGCGAGGTGCCGTAGCCGTCGTCGCGCGCCCGTCAGGGATTACGGGACAGCCCTTAGCTGATTCAGTCTGGAAGTGGACACCCCGTCTGTGATCCTGCTCGCTATCTCCCCGCCGCAGGGCGTCCGGGAGGCGTCAGGTCCATCTGGAGGCGCCCAAATCGGCGTCACCCGATTGAGCGTCTGCTGAGCCGTTCTTGCGCTCGACAGGCGGGTAGTACATCAGGGTACTAGTATGTACACGTACTACATGGTGAGGCGTCATGCCCTGGTGCCTTGAGATGACCAGCGAGGTTTGTGACTGGCTCCATCGGTTGAGGAAGGACGACCGTATGACTGCCCGGCTTGTCGGTCAGGCCATCCAGGCTCTCGTTGAAGAGGGTCCCGCTCTGGGGCGGCCCCTGGTCGATCGGCTCAAGGGAGCCGAGCTGCATAACCTCAAAGAACTACGGCCGGGATCGAGCAGGGCCAGCGAGGTCCGCGTCTTGTTCGCTTTCGACCCTCAGCGCAACGCGGTTCTCCTGGTCGCGGGAGACAAGGCAGGACAGTGGTCCCGGTGGTACCAGTGGGCGATCCCAGTAGCAGAGGCCCGCTATGCCGAGTGGCTGGATCATCTGGCGCGGCGGCAGGAGGAGGGAGAGGAATGACAGAGTTTCACGCTTGGGATGACGTCAAGCGCGAGGTCTTCGACGCGGAGGACCTCGATGCAATCCACAGCGGCGCTCAGCGCATGGTGGCCGAGGCTCGTGCGCATCGGCTGGCCGAGATGCGAAGGCAGCTCGGTCTTACGCAGGGCGAGGTTGCCGCCCGTATGCATGTGCGACAGGAGCGGGTGTCGGCGATCGAGCGGGGGAAGACGACTGCTGCGGAAGTAGGGACGATCGCCGCCTACATCGCCGCCCTTGGGGGGCAGTTGGAGATTGTCGCGAATTTCAACGGCACGCGGGTTGTCGTGGCGTGATGTGAGTCAGGGGGACATGCCGAGACTCCGGGCTCGCTGAGTGGCCCGTTCGGCGTCCTCATGAGAGCCCCCGGTTCGTCCGCTGGACGGCTGGGCCGGGACTGACCTCAGTCCGTGGCGAGAAGGGACATGTACGGCCCGAACTCCGAAGCCAGTGTCAGGCGGCCCAGCTTCTGGTATTCCCGTTGGATCGCGTGGATCAGGTCCGCCATCGTGACCGGCGTGCCTGACTCCGCGGCCAAGTAGGCGGCCGTCACCGCCACCGAGCGGATGTTGCCGCCCGCCAGTTCGAAGGAGTTCGCGCAGAAGTCCAGGTCCAGGTCCGCGGTGCGGGGGAGGGCGGGGCCCAGGCAGCGGTCCCACAGGGCGCGGCGTTGGGTGGCATCGGGCACGGGGAAGTCGATGACCAGGTCCAGGCGGCGGGTGAAGGCGTCGTCCAGGTTGGCGCGGAGGTTGGTCGCGAGGATCGCCAGGCCGTCGAAGGTCTCCATCCGCTGGAGGAGATACGCGCTCTCGACGTTCGCGTACCGATCGTGCGCGTCCTTCACCTCCGAGCGTTTGCCGAAGATGGCATCCGCCTCGTCGAAGAGCAGTACACCGTTGATGCCGGCCGCCTCGGAGAAGATCCGCTCGAGGTTCTTCTCGGTCTCGCCCACGTACTTGTCGATGACCGTGGCCAGATCGACCGTGTAGAGGTCCAACCCCAGGTCCGCGGCGATCACTTCGGCCGACATCGTCTTGCCCGTACCCGAATCACCCGCGAACAGGGCGCTCACACCCCTGCCCCGGCCACCACCCGGCCGCATGCCCCACTCGCCCAGGACCCGGTCGCGATGCCGGGCGCGCGCGGTGAGTTCGCGGAGTTGGGTGAGCGTGTCCGGAGGGAGGACGAGGTCGGACCACGTCACCGCCGGCTCTATACGGCGCGCCAGGCGGTCGAGTCCCGCCGCGTTCTGCGCACGGGCACCTGCGCGTATGTGGTCCGCGTGAAGCGTGCCGCCGTCCAACATCGCGGCTTGGGCAGCGCCCTGGGCGGCTCTGACGATCTGGTCCGGTGCGAGCAGGAAGGGGGACAGGAGATGGGTCAGGTCCAGGTCCGGATTCAGGTCCGGATTCAGGTCCTGGTCCTGGGGGGTGGGTACCGGGTACGCCTTCGTCCAGAGCGTGGCCCGTGTCGTCGGTTCCACGCGGGGAGCGTGCAGGAGCAAGGGAGGGCGGGACGACCACGCCGCGTCCCACGGCACCCTGCCCACCAGGACCGTGGGGACGGACACGTCCGTCACCAGGCGGATGATCTCCCCCTTGTCGGGCTCCCGTGTCAGCGCGTCGAGCGGTGCGCACACCAACCCCGAGGCGGTGAGCCTGGCTTCGCGCGCGAGAACGCGTACGGCCTCGGCGGGGTGCGGGTCATGGGCCAGGCGGTCGAGGTCGACGCCCAGGACGCTCTGGCCCGCGCGGGCCAGAGCGGACGCGGCGAGCGCCGTCCCCGCGCCGCCCTGTTCCTCGCGGAGGTAAGTGAGCGGGACCCCGGCGGCGAGGGCGCGGGAGAGGGGGGCGGGGTCTCCGACATCCGCGATGTCCTGTCCGGGTGTCAGCAGGTCCACGATGCGGGGATCGGGGGTGTCGTCGCCGAGGAGATGGGCGGTGACCCGGTCGGGGACGCGGAGCGCGCGGGCGAGGAAGGGGCGGTCCTGCTCCTCCACCAGCAGAAGGCCCCCGGAGCGCAGCGGAGCCTGCGGCGACAGCCGTGCCCTGGCTGCCGCGTCGGCCGCGGACAGACCGCACAGGCCGAGCGCGAGACCGGTCGTGGGTCGGCGGCGGGTGACGTCGTCGTTCAAGTAGCCGTAGAACTGCTCGAATCGGTCGTCCAGGTCCGGGAGCAGTGCGATCAGCAGGATCTCGATGTCCAGTGGAGTGAGCTCGAAGCCCCCTGCCAGCATGCGGAGTTGGACCGCGTGCCCCGCCGCTTCCGCCTCGTCCGCGCGTGACTCCGCTTCTTCCTTGAACGCCGCGTCCGTTTCGTCGGGAGCGGTGCGGGCGAGGGAACGGGGACCGGAGTCCAGTAGGCGCTGTATCGTCTCGTCGCTCAAGTACAGCCCGCGGAACGCGTCGTCCGGGGCCGGGTCCGTGAGTTGCCGGGCGTGCACCGCACGTCGTACCCGCTGTTCGACGAGGATCGTCCGATCGAGGAGGTGGCGCAGACCCGGGGAGAAGGCAGAAGGGTCCGAGGGATACGTCATTCCGTAGTCTCCGTAGACTCCGCAGAACCCGTGGAACCCGTAGCCCCCGGAGGCTCAGGACGCTCCGAGGACTTCGGTCTCTCCTCCGCCACACGCGACGCGATGCCGCCCCTACGCGCCCCGTACACCGGCAGATTGGCGCCGCCGGGCATCCGCTGAGTGGGGCGGTCCGCAGACGACGACCGGTCCGGGGGCATCTCGCCGAAGCCGAGCTGGATCCCCTCCTCGTCGACGCGCGGTCCCGCCGGATAGACCGGCGACTCGGTGACCGGCACGCTCACCACCAGGTCCAGCGACGGCTTGAGTTCGCCGCCGAGCGCGCTCCAGACGTCGGCGAACGACCGGTCCTCGGGCGGCGGCAGCGCGACCGTCATGGGGACGGAGACGCCTAACTCCCCCAAGGTGCCGGTCAGTTGCTCGGCAGGCAGTGCCTCGTACCGCAGCAGGCACGCCAAGAGCGAGGAGAGCAGGCGGTGTTCGTCTTCGGGGCGCTTGGTCCAGGCGGTGATGAGATACGACAGCTTGAAGTAACGGGGCGGGCGGCGCCGGGCCACGATGCCGCCCTGCTCGTCGTACTCGTTGAGCAGACCGCGTTCACGGCGCCGCATGTCCTCACGGATGTCGTACAAGTACAGGTTGACCGTGGGGGCGTTGACCTTCGCGGCCCAGTCGCGGGTCGGCGCGTCGAAGACCACCGCCACCTGACCGCCCGCCAGGGCATCCGTCCGGAACATCGTGCGCAGCGCATCGTCGACCTCGTGGATCACGTGCCATCACCTCTGACCCGCGAAGTCGGGCGGCTGAAGGCTGCGTTGCACGATCAGCACCGGCTTCGTGAGCCGCTTCAGGCCCCGTACGTCGACACGGAGCGTACGCGGTCCGAGCTGGTCCTTGCGCAGCACCAGCACCTGCGCCTCGAAGGTACCGTCCCCGCCGACCCGTACGGTCGACTGTGCCGCCGTGATGCCCGGCCGCCAACTGAGCGTCACCGCGCGTCCGGGCGGGAAGTCCTTGCCGCGCGCCAGCACCACGTCGCCGGGCCTGGCCACCTGCGGTGTGACGGTCAACTTCGGCTGCAGCACACGGATACGGGTCGTCGCGGTGTTGTTCGCGAGACGCGGGTCACGGGGCGAGCCGGTGACCGAGGCGCGTACCTCTCCGCTCACCGCGCTGTCGTACACGGCACTTTGGGTGACGGTGACGCGACCACCGGGAGCGATGGTGCAGGGCTTCGCCCGCGTGCAGTTCGACAGGGCGGTCAGCGTGCGCTTGCCTGTGCTCTTGCCGCGCGGCCAACTCGTCGTCAGAACCACATGTTTGGCCGTCTTCGGGCCCGCGTTGGTGAGGGTGAGGCCCACCCGTGTCGTCAGTCCGGTGTAGTTGGGTACAGGGGACACGGTCGCGGTGACGGCGAGGTCCGCCTCGTTGGGTACAGGGGGTGGGGCGACCGTGAATACAGCCGTGTCGGTGCCCGTGTTGCCGGACGCGTCGGTGGCGGTGCACGTGACCTCGGTGGTACCGACGGGGAAGCGGGAACCGGAAGCCGGGTCGCAGGTGACCGGCAGCGTGCCGTCGACCGCGTCCTCGGCGGTGGCGGTGAAGTCGATGACGACGCCGTTGGCGCCGCTGGCTTCGACGGTGCGATCGTCGACCGTGACGACGGGTGCGGCCACGTCCTTGACGGTGATGGTGATGCGCTGCTGATAGCTCCCGGGGGCGGGGTCATCGGCAACTCCCGCGTCACCACTGCCGCCACCGGTGGTCACACCACCGATGACACGTGCGCTCCGGTCGCCGCTGCGGGAAGCACCGCCGCCGTCGACCGGCCCGCCGAGGTCCCCGCCGTTGGACCCACTCCTCGGCCCACCGAGCACTCCGCCGATGAGCCCCCTGCTATGGGTACCGTCCGCACGGAACTCCCGGCCGGGCGTCGCATCCCCCCGGAACTCCCGGCCGGGCGTCACATCGACCGGCGTCTGCCCGCTCGGTGGCTTGCCGTCCAGCAGGAACTGGACCGTGCAGCTCAACGCCATGCCCTGCGGGGCGTCGTCCGCCACCTTGATCGTCTCGGTGAAGGCGGCGGTCTCTCCGCTCGTCACCCGTCGGCTCGGCGGGTTGAGGGTGACGGAGAGGGCGGGATCGCAACTGACCGTCTCATGGCTGACATTGGTGGGCAGATTGGTCAGCCCCTGGGCGACGGTGTCCGCGACCTGGTCCGCGTCGATGTTCTGGAACAGCTTGCCGCCGGTGGCCTCGACGACCTTGGTCGCCTGGTCGGGGTCGTGGGTCGGTTCCCGGTTCTGTGCGGGGCCGTTGCCGTTGTCCCCGTTGCCGTTCAGCCCGTCGCCGAGGTCGGTCGTCACATCCACGCCGATCACCCGTACCCCCGCGTCCTTCAGGACGTCGATGGCGTCGGTGAGGCTGTGGTCCATGCTGGGATCGTGACTTGAGGCGTCGCCGACGAGGACCACGACGGGGCTCGCGCCCTCCCGGAAGACGGTCTGCCCGCCGGCCCCGTTGCCGATCTGCCACAAGGCGTTGATCCAGTCCTCCGCAGGACCCGGACTGTACTCACCGCGGTCGGCGGTGAGACCGTCGACGCCCCTCTGTACGGCGTCCAGGTCGTCCGTGAGCCCCTGGAGCACCGTGAACACCCGGTCCCCGTCGATCTTGTCCCCGTACGTCGCCACGGCGAAGCGGGAGTCGGGCTGCTCCTGGCGTACCCGGTCGGTGATCCTGCTCAGGTTGGCCTGGACGTTGTCGATGGTGGGCTGCATGCTGCCCGTGCCGTCGACCAGCAGGACGACGTCCGGTCGGGGCGGCACCACGGGGGTGCGGACCCGTTTGTCGACCGCGAGCGAGCCGCCCGGGGCGAGCGCCTCGTCCACCACGGCGGGGGTCACCGGCGACTGCGGAGCGGCGATCGGTACGCCCACGGCGGCTCCCGTGACGGCGCCACCGATCACCAGGAGCAGTGCGGTAACCAGTACGCCGATACGGGACCTGTGAGAACGCGTGCCACCGTCAGATGGGTGAAAGCGCCGAAATCCCCGTACAGAACGTATCGAATGCACTGAACGCGCTGAACGCACTGCACACCCCACTCAGGACTCACGACCGGCCTCATCGGTCCGCTTCGGACTCTCACGATCGGCACGCTTGGTTTCCCACCCTTGCCGATGGCCGTCGTGCGGTGCAGCGGGGACGAGCCAGTCCTTCGGGAAGGACCGAATGCCCTATGAGGCAGGCGGTGAACTATGCGCGCGGGGACCTCATATCAGCCCTTGCCGCAAGGCATATGCCACCGCATGCGAGCGATTACGCAGATTGAGTCGCGACATCACGGCATGCAGCACGTTTTTGATCGTCCGCTCCGAGTACGAGAGCTTCACGGCGATATCGGACGTGTCGTACCCCTCGGCCACCAGCCGCAGGACCTCGATCTCGCGAGGCGAGAGGCCGGTGAAGCTGAGCCCGTGCGGCGCGAGTACTTGTCCCTGGAGTCGCCCGACCTGTTCGAGCAGGCTTCCCAGCAGGTCGGGCGGCACCCGGCCCTCGCCCTTCGCCACGGAGCCGATCACCTGCACCAGGCGTTCCGGCGTCGCCTCGGAGCGTCGGACGATGCCGACGAAGCCGCATTCGGCGGCGTTCACGAGTTGTTGTTCGTCGATGTGGGTGGTGACCAGTACCCCCCGCGCGGTACTGGTCCGATGGATGTGGCGCAACACGCGTAGCGCGTCGTCATCGAGGACATCGAGGACGACGACCACCACCTGTGGTGTGTCCCCCTCGTCCCATTCGACGACCTTGACTTCGGGTCGCGCGCGGAGCTGGCTGGACACTCCGGCCTGGGATACGGGGTCCTGGGCGCGAAGCGCCACCGTGACCCGCTCTGTGTTCGTCTGTAACACCGCCGCTCTCTCTCTTCGGGCGACCGAGGAAGATCGAGGAAGGCCAAGCAAGACCGAGGAAGGTCGAGCGAGACCGAGGAAGGCCAGGCAAGACCGAGGGAGAACGCCGAGGAGAGATGAAGAGAACGTGGGGAGGACATCATCACGTTTCATTCACTTGGGTCTCCCTTTGCCAATCGGCCACACTAATACCCCTGTTTCCCCAAGGGAATTGTTCGTGTCACCCAGGGCATCGTCATTGCCCGAAAGTGTTCCTGTGTGGCCGGTCCTGATGGGTCGCGGCGGCCAATACGGTGCGCGGCATGAGTGTTTCGGCGAGCCTGGACGAGTCTTCCGTCACCGTCGAGCCGGGCGGCGAGGCGGAGCTTGCGGTGCGGGTGCTCAACTCGGGGACCATCGTTGAGGAGTGCCGGTTCGAGGTGGTCGGGCCGTGTGCCGACTGGGCCACGGTGGAACCGGAGAGCCTGTCGCTCTACCCGGGCGCGACCGGCAACGCCACCGTCAGGCTGCGCCCGCCCCGCAACTCCCAGGCGGCGCCCGGGGAAACACCGCTCGGGCTGCGCGTGGTGCCGACAACTGACGGCAGCGAGACGGTGGTTCTCGAACGCAGCGTGACCGTACGGCCGTTCACCGAGGTCACCTCGGACCTCGTACCGCCCGGTTCGCACGGCGCGTGGCGCGGGCGGCACAAGGTGGCCGTGGACAGCAGAGGCAACACGCCCGTCACGATCGCGTTGAGCGCGCGGGGCGCGACGGAACGCTCACGGCTCGCCTTCGAACCCGCCGAGCTGGAAATCCCGCCCGGCCAGGCCAAGTTCGCCACCCTGACCGTGCGTCCGGCCAAACGGCTGTGGCGCGGCACCCCGCTCACGCACTCCTTCCAGGTGGCGGTCACACCCCGGGTGCCGGAGGGGCAGGACCCGTACGAGCCGGTGGTCCTGGACGGCTCCTACGAGCAGCAGGCCATCCTGCCGCGTTGGCTTCCCCGCGCCCTCGTCGCGGCGGTGCTCGTGGCGGGGGCACTGGTCGGGCTCTGGTACGCGGTGCTGCGGCCCACCGTGCGCTCGGCGGCCCGTGAGGCGGTCACCCCGGAGGTCGTCGAGTCCGCCGCACAGCAAGGGAAGGCCACCCCGAACGGCGGTGGCCGGAACGGACAGGACCAGGGGCAGGACCAGGGCCAAGGACAGGGCCAGGGGAACACCGGCGACGGCGGGAAGGGAAGCACGGCCGGTCCCGGCGGCGCGTCGCCGTCCCCGGGCGCGGCCGGGAACGCCAAGCCCGGTGAGCCGGGCGGCCCCGCGGCGCCGGAGAGCGCCCGGGTGCAGGTCAAGGACGCGGTCGGCGGCGGCGACACCCGGCGGACGGCGTACACGGTCCCGAGCGGCAAGACCTTCGAACTGACGGACATCGTCGTACAGAACCCGCAGGGTGACGCGGGCACCCTGGTGGTCTCCACCGGAGACGGGCAACTGCTCAACCTGGCGCTGGAGAACTTCCGTGACTCCGACTACCACTTCGTGACGCCCATCCAGGTACGGGCGGGCGGCCGGATCACCCTCGCCGTGAGCTGCCGACAGGTGGGCAAGCCGGTCAAGGCCCCGGCGCCGTCCCAGTGTTCGGAGTCCCTGTTCCTCGGCGGCAAGATCTCGGCGAACGCGGAGGCGGGCGGCTGAGCCACGAAACCCCGTGGAACCAGGGGGAGTTCGCGCCCGAGAGCCTCGTCAGGTCTCAGGCGCGGACTCCTCCTCTTCGTCCTCCTTGCCCGCGCCTTCCGCGGCCCGCTGCACGAACGACCCCTGCACATCCGCCGGTTCCTCGTCCTCGTCGGCGGCCTGGCGCTGCACGGGAGCGGCGGCGGGAGCGGGCGACGGGGCCGCCTGAGGCGACTCCGAGACGGGCGCCGAGGGTGAATCCGCGGCGGGCGCGGGCGCGGCCAGTACCCGCTCGGCGTTGGCCGACGCCTCCTGCTCGAAGCGGTCGGACGGGTCGCTCACCCGGATCCCACCCGGCGCCTCCGTACCGTCGACCGGGCCACTGCGCTGCTGGATGACATGGGTCAGCTCATGGGCGAGCGTGGTACGGCCCTGGTGGGAGGAGGGGTCGTAACTGTCCCGTTGGAAGACGATGTTGTCGCCGACCGTGTAGGCGTGCGCGCCGACCTCCTTCGCCGACTCGTGCGCCGCCGATCCGGTGTGCACGCGTACGGAGGAGAAGTCGGCGCCGAGCCGTCCCTCCATGTCCGCGCGGGTCTCGGCGTCCATCGGCTGACCACCACCGGACGAGACCACGTCGTGGACGCTGGACCGCTCCTCGCGCCGCTCCGGCTCCCGGTCGGCCTCCCGCTGGAGCGCGGCGCCCACGGCCGCGTTGCCGACCGTCCGCTGCAGGGCGCTCATCCCGGAGCGGCCGATCACCTCCGTACGCCCGGTGGCGGCGGCCTTCAGCAGATGGGGAAGCTCCGCCGACGCCGGATCGGAGGTCTCCCGGGCCGCCTTCGCGGGCTCCTCGTGCTCGTGTTCCTGTCCGTGGTCGTATGCGCGCATGTGCCGCTCCCCGAGGAATGCCGGATGTCCGCCTCGAGCGTCAAGCCTCGCGGGCGGCGCCGCTTCCCGTCCAGGCCTGCCCGCGTCGGGGAGGGGCAGCGCGACCTGCCCCTTCGGGCAGCATCCGCTCGCGTCGCCGCACGGCCGGGGAGCACCCTGGAACCACTGCGCCTGGGACGCACCCTGGAACCACTGCGCGGCGCCCCGCGGGCGAGTGTCGGTGCGGCGGCAGGGTACCCGTGGGACAAGGCCAGGGCCACCACGATGACTGGCTGGAGGACACGATGACGCAGCCGTTCCCCGATCCCGCCCAGCCGGGACCACCCCCCGGACCGGGACCGACCCCGGGCCCCGAGCCGGAGCCGGCCCCCGAACCGGTCCCCGCACCCCCACCGCCCCCACCGGGGCCCCCGCCAGGACCCGGCCCCGACCAACCGCAGCCGGTCCCGGAACCCGGCCCGCAACCGCCCCCCACCCCAGAGCCGCCCCCGTCCCCGATCCCTCGGCCACCGGGCCCGGACCCCGTCCCGGAGCCCGAACCGGGGCCGCCGGTGAAGTGAGGACGGCCCGCTCGGAGCAGCACAGGTGGCCCGGCGCGCCGGGCCACCCTCATGCGCCGGACACGCCCTCTACGCCTCGACCTCCGAACGATCCCCGCCCCACAGCGTGTGATACGACCCCGCGCGGTCCGTCCGCCGGTACGTGTGCGCCCCGAAGAAGTCCCGCTGCCCCTGGGTGAGCGCGGCGGGCAGCCGCTCGGCGCGCAGGGCGTCGTAGTACGCGAGCGCCGCGGCGAAACCGGGCGCCGGAACGCCCTGGCGGGTCGCCGCGACCAGGACCTCGCGCCAGTCGTCCTGTGCGTCCGCGATCTCCTGCGCGAACGTCTTGTCCGACAGCAGGCTCGGCAGATCCGCCCGAGCGTCGTAGGCGGCGCGGATGCGGTCCAGGAAGGCCGCGCGGATGATGCAGCCGCCACGCCAGATCGACGCCACCTTGCCGAGGTCGATGTGCCAGCCGTACTCCTCGCTGCCCGCGGCGATCTCATGGAAGCCCTGGGTGTAGGACACGATCTTCGAGGCGTACAGCGCCTGCTCCACACGGTCCGCGAAGGCCGCCGCCTCCGCCTCGCCCATCGGCGCGGGCCGCGGCCCGGCGAGGCCGCGCGAGGCCTCGCGCAGCGCCGCGTGCCCGGACAGCGAGCGGGCGAACACCGCCTCCGCGATACCCGACACCGGCACCCCGAGATCCAGCGCGATCTGCACGGTCCAGCGGCCGGTGCCCTTCTGCTCCGCCTGGTCCAGGACCACGTCCACGAACGGCGCGCCCGTGGCCGCGTCGACATGGGAGAGCACCTCGGCGGTGATCTCGATCAGATACGAGTCCAGGCGGCCGGTGTTCCAGGTGCGGAAGATCTCCGCGATCTGCGCGGGGGTGCGTCCGGCGACATCGCGCAGCAACTGGTAGGCCTCGCCGATCAGTTGCATGTCGGCGTACTCGATGCCGTTGTGGACCATCTTCACGAAGTGACCGGCGCCGTCGGGACCGACGTGGGTCACGCACGGCGCGCCGTCCTTCGCCTTCGCGGAGATCTTCTCCAGCATCGGGCCGAGGGAGGCGTAGGACTCGGTCGAGCCGCCCGGCATGATGCTCGGCCCGTGCAGCGCGCCCTCCTCTCCGCCGGAGACACCGGTGCCCACGAAGTGGATGCCCCGCTCGCGCAGCTCCCTCTCCCGGCGGCGGGTGTCCGCGAAGTGCGCGTTGCCGCCGTCGATGATCATGTCGCCCGGCTCCAGGAGCCGGGCGAACTCCTGGATCACGGCGTCGGTCGGCGCGCCCGCCTTCACCATGATCATCAGACGTCGGGGCCGCTCCAGCGCCGCCACGAAGTCCTCCGCGCTCTCGGTCGGCACGAAGTCGCCCTCGTGTCCGAATTCCTTGATGAGATCGTGTGTGCGGGACGCGGTCCGGTTGTGCAGCGCGACCGTGTAGCCGTTGCGCGCGAAGTTGCGGGCGAGGTTGCGGCCCATGACCGCGAGCCCCGAGACACCGATCTGGGCTGACGTGCTCATTACGGTTGGCTCCTAGAGATCGTGGATCGAGCAGTGACGGTTGTGCCGTCAGTATGGTCCGGTGACCGGCGTGACGTGCCGGTATCGCCCTCGCATTCGGGAGGTCCGCGCGTCGGGAAGGCCCTCGCCCGCTCCCGCCGCTTCCCGACGGCGTCAACCACGGCTGAACACCGGCCGGTTGACGCGCGAGAGAGGCCGACCGGCGTCTTGTCACAGCCGCGCCGCACCGCTAGCTTTTGCCCCTTCTGACACATGTCGAGGGGGTCTCGATGGCCGCACGCGGCCGGCACCGCCGGTACCAGCCGACCAGGATCAACCGCGCCTCGCTCACCGTGACGGTGGGCAGCGCGGGCGTGGCGATCCCGCTCATCGGCGCCGGCATCGCACACGCGGCCGACGCGGACACCTGGAACAAGGTCGCCGCCTGCGAGTCGAGCCACAACTGGAACACCAACACCGGCAACGGCTACTACGGGGGGCTCCAGTTCACGCAGTCCACCTGGGAGGCCTACGGCGGAACGGCGTACGCCCACCGCGCGGATCTGGCCACCAGGGACCAGCAGATCGCCGTGGCCGAGAAGGTCCTCAAGGGACAGGGCCCCCGAGCCTGGCCCGTGTGTTCGACCCGCGCGGGCCTCAGCCCGAGCGGGGAGACGCGCACCGCCACGGCCCCCGGACCCGAGCAGCGAAGCTCCTCCCCGCACACCGTCCAGCCCGTCAAACGCTCCGTGCGTGACGTCACCCCGCAGACCACACCACAGTCACAGGCGGGCACGGCCGAGATGTACACGGTCGTACGCGGTGACACGCTCTCCGGTATCGCCGACGACCAGCGGGTCAGGGGCGGTTGGCAGCGGCTGTACTCCGCCAACCGTGAGGCGATCGGCGCGGACCCGGACCTGATCCTGCCGGGACAGCGGCTCCACCTGCGCGACAAGGCCACGGGACACCCCGCAACATCGACGCCCGCGCCGAAGCAGAAGTCCTCCACACCGAGCCAGAAGTCCCCCGCCAAGCCTCACAAGCCGAGCGCGCCTACCCAGAAGTCGCCCGACAAGCCCCACAAGTCGGCACCCAAGCCCCACAAGTCGACGCCGCAGAAGCGGACTTCGGAGCGGGCCACCACCCACGCCCTGTCCGCTCCGGTGAGCGCCGGAACGGGCACGCCGTACCACGCCACGGGTTCCTCCTGGTCGAAGGGCTACCACACCGGCGTCGACTTCCCCGTGCCCACCGGCACGTCCGTGAAGGCGGTGGCGGCCGGGCATGTGGTCAGCGCCGGGTGGGGCGGTTCCTTCGGCTATCAGGTGGTCCTTCGGCACGCCGACGGTCACTACACGCAGTACGCCCATCTGTCGGCGATCTCCGTGAAGAGCGGGCAGAGCGTGGCGGCCGGTCAGCGCATCGCCCGCTCCGGCTCCACGGGCAACAGCACCGGCCCGCACCTGCACTTCGAAGTGCGTACGGGCCCCGACTTCGGCAGCGACATCGACCCGCTCGCCTATCTCCGGGCAGGCGGCGCCGGGGTCTGACGCCCCCGGACGAGGACGCGGCGCGCACCGGCCCTGACCCGTGACCGACGCCGCTCCAGCGTGGGCACCGGCACCAACAGGCCGCCGTGGACCGGGCAGTACGGCAACGGCGGCCGGGCGCGGTGGGCGACCCCGCCGCTGCCCTGAGGAGGGACACGCATCGGTGTCGGAGGCTGCTCGGCGGGTTCGGTGACAGCGGGCTCCGCGAGGGGCCCGGCCGCCACCACCGGCCGCCGCTCGCCGCTGATCCGCTCCGTGGTCAGCAGGATCAGCCCGCCCGCGGCGAGGACACCGCTGCCGAGCGCGAGCGCCGTGCCCGTGGTCCCGTAGCGGAAGGACTCCCCGAACAGGACGATGCCCACCGCTGCCGCCACCACCGGGTTCATGACCGTCAGCGTGGCCAGCGGCGCCGCGAGGCCCGCGCCGCGGTAGGAGGCCTGCGACAGCAGCATGCCGGCCGTCGCGAGGACGCCTATCACCGCCAGGCTGGGCAGATCGTCGAGCGAGACCCCGCTCGTCCAGTCCACCGCGACCGTCTTCGTGAACACCGACGCCATCCCGAACGCGACACCGGACGCCACCGCCAGCAGCACACTGCGCACCACCGGATGCCGGTGCGCGGCGCGGGCCGCGGCCATCAGTGTCACGATGCCGCCGACCGTGACCAGGGCCAGCAGCACCCGCTGTGCGTCGTTCAGCGACCGCGCGTCGGACGCGACGACCAGGGAGAGCAGGCCCGCCAGCCCGACCGTCGCCATGACGGCACCCCGCCAGGCGGTCGCCCCGGCCCCGCGACCCGCGAACAGGGCCGCCATCGGCAGCGCGAACACGATGGTGAGCGCGCCCAGCGGCTGGACCAGGCTCAACGGACCGTAGGCGAGCGCCACCACATGCAGCAGCGCGCCGAGACCGTTCAACAGCACGGCGGTCCACCAGCCGAGCCGGCGCAGCGGAGCGAAGCGCTGCCCCGGCGAGGACGCGGCCACCCGCTCCTGCACGATCGCTCCGCCCGCGTAGGCCACGGCGGAGACGAGCGACAGCAGCATGGACAGCGCGAGGGCGCTCATGAGCGGCTCCTCGACGTGAGGCGGCACGGCAGGCGGTCGTATCCCATACCCCACACGATGCCGTGCGCCGCCGTCCCCGTCGTCGTACCTGAGGCCGCATTGGGTCGTACTGCCGATGGAGTACTACGGGATGACCCCCCGTGGCCGGAAGGGGGGAAGAGGGACGGGCCGCGTCCGCGACGCGACGGCGCCCAACTCCTCGGGTTGCGCTGAAAGCTGACGGGGCGCCAGCACCATGAGGGCAACGATGTCGATCTTCCGGAGGTCTTCCGAGATGAGATGGACCCGGTGCCTGCGCCTCGCCGTCGCGGGCACGGTGGCCGCCACGGCGCTGTTCCCGCTGCGGGCGGCCCAGGCCGAGCCGACCGGCGGCAGCCTCACCGACCTGGTCAACCCCTTCATCGGCACCCAGCACGAAGGCAACACCTTCCCGGGCGCCACCGTGCCCTTCGGCATGGTGCAGTTCTCACCGGACACCGGGCACAGAACCGGCTACGACTACGGGCAGCACACGATCCGCGGCTTCTCCCTGGTCCATCTCTCCGGCGTCGGCTGCCCCATCGGCGGCGACCTGCCCGTGCTGCCCACGACGGGCGACGTCACCGAGACCGACTACTCCAAGTACGCGGCCGGGTTCAGCCACGCGCACGAGCAGGCGAGCCCCGGCTTCTACCAGGTCCGCCTCGACTCCGGCATCGAGGCCCGACTGACCGCCACCGAACGGGCGGGCGTGCAGCGTTACACGTTCCCGGCCACCGACAAGGCCAACGTGCTGCTCAACACCGGTCAGTCACTGCACAAGAACGTCTCCTCCACGGTCGAGATCCTCGACGACCGCACCGTACGCACCAAGATCACCGGCAGTGGCTTCTGCCGCTCCACCCGCCCCTACACGGTGTACACGCTCACCCGCTTCGACCGCCCGTTCACCGCGCACGGCACGTGGTACCAGGACTCGATCACCCGGGGCGCGACCAGATCGTCGGGCCCCGGACCCAACGGCGCCTACGTCACGTTCGACACGACGAGCGACCGTACGGTCGAGGCGACCACCGCGCTGTCCTACGTCGACGCGCGCGGCGCCGAGGTCAACCTCGCTGCCACGCAAGGGCGTTCGTTCTCCCAGGTACGGGAGGCCGCTCGCCGCGCCTGGGAGGACCGGCTGGGCGACGTGAGGGTCCAGGGCGGCGGAGACACCCTGCGCACCACCTTCTACTCGTCCCTGTACCGGTCCTTCCTCGCCCCGAACATCGGCAGCGACGCCGACGGCCGCTACAAGGGCTGGGACCAGAAGACCCACCGGGCGCGGGGGTTCACGTACTACCAGAACTGGTCGCTGTGGGACACCTACCGCACCCAGGCCCAACTCCTGTCCCTGCTCGCGCCGCACGAGTCACGCGACATGGCGCTCTCGCTGCTCGAGGTCGACGAGGAGGGCGGCTGGCTGCCCAAGTGGGGCTACGGCCCGGTCGAGACGAACATCATGAGCGGCGACCCGGTCACCCCGTTCCTCACAGGCGTCTACCAGCAGGGACTGCTCAAGGGGTACGAGGAGCGGGTCTACCGCGCGCTCAGGAAGAACGCCGACGGTGTGCCGCCCGCCGACACCATGTACACCGGCCGGGAGTCCAACCGCGAGTACCTCGCGCACGGCTTCGCCCCCTTCGTCAAGGGACGTCCGTACGCCAAGCCCGGTGACTCCGACTACCACCACGGTGGTTCGGTGACGCTGGAGTACGCGCTGTCCGACGCGATGCTCGCGCAGATGGCGCGGAAGCTGGGCCACACCGCGGACGCGGCGCGCTATGCCGCCCGGTCGCGGAACTACCGCAACGTCTTCGACCGCTCGACCGGCTTCGTCCGCGCCCGGGACATCTCCGGCGCCTTCGCCGGACCGGCCGACCCGGCCCGCAGCGAGGGCTTCCACGAGGGCACGGCCTGGCAGTACCAGTGGCTGGTGCCGCAGGACCTGCGCGACATGATCGGCCTGATCGGCGGCGAGCAGGCGGCCGACGCCCGCCTCGACGCCTTCTTCGCCTACGACCGGCTCCTGAAGGACCCGGCGAGGACCGCGCGCGAGGTGTGGGTGAACGGCCCGTACGCCTACTACAACGCGGACAAGTACAACCCGCAGAACGAGCCCGACCTGATCGCGCCGTACGCGTACCTGTGGACCGGCCGCCCCTGGAAGACGACGGACGTGGTGCACGCGGCGCTGACGCTGTTCACGGACGGGCCCACCGGTATGACCGGCAACGACGACCTCGGAACGATGTCCGCGTGGAACGTGTTGTCGTCCATCGGCATCTTCCCAGTTCAGCCCGGCTACCCCACCTGGGGTCTGACGACGCCCGTCTTCGACCGGGTCGACCTGGCCCTGGACCGCGCCTACTACCCGCGCGGGAGGCTGACCATCACCGCGCCCGGCGCCTCCGACGGCAACCGGTACATCCAGGGCGTGCGGGTCGGCGGAGCGGCCTACGACCGCACGTACGTCACGACCGACGTGCTCCGCCGTCCGGGTGCGCTGGAGTTCACGGTCGGCGCGCGGCCGTCCGAGTGGGGAACGGGGCCCGATGCCGCGCCACCTGCGCTGAAGTGACTCAGCGCCCCGACAGGTCCCGTCTCTCCCGGGCTCTCCCGGAGAGGCGGGACTTCATCTGCCGTTAACTGTACGTAGCCTGATCGTACTTGACCGTAATCGTCCGTCGGAGGTTGATCCTTGCTTCCCACCCCGTCGACGCGAGGCAAGCCTTGGACTTCTGACCTGCTCGCACCCCTCGACCTCTGCTTCTGGAACATCGAGTCCGACCGGCATCCGATGCACCTCGGTGCCCTCGGCGTCTTCACCTGTCACTCGCCGACCGCTGGCGCCCACGCCGCCGACCTGCTGGCGGTCCGGGCCGCCGCCGTGCCGGGGCTGCGCATGCGGATCCGCGACGTCTGGCTGCCGGACGTCCGCGCCCCGCGCGACCTCGCCGAGGTACGGCTCCCGCTCGCCCTCGGCGGCGCGGCCCGGGAACCGGTCCCCGACTTCGACCCGCTCGACCACGTACGACTCCACGCCCCCACCGCGGACTTCCACGACGCCGCGGGCCGCCTCCTGGAACGCCCGCTGGAGCGCGGGCGACCGCCCTGGGAGGCACATGTCCTGCCGGGGGAGTCGGGCACGTCCTTCGCGGTCCTCTTCAAGTTCCACCACGCGCTCGCCGACGGTCTGCGCGCCCTGACGCTCGCCGCCGCGATCATGGACCCGATGGACCTGCCGGAGCCCCGGCCCCGCCCCCCGGAACCGGCCCGCGGACTCCTGCCCGACGTCCGCAAGCTCCCCGGACTGCTCCGCGGCACCCTCTCGGACATGGGCCGCGCCCTGGACATCGGCGCCTCCGTCGCCCTGTCCACGCTCGGCATGCGCTCCTCGTCCGCCTTCACCTCCGAGCCCAGCGGCACCCGCCGCACCGCCGGAGTCCTCGTCGACCTCGACGAGGTGCACCGGGTACGCAAGTCGGCGGGCGGCACCGTCAACGACGTCCTCATCGCCGTCGTCGCGGGCGCCCTGCGCCGCTGGCTGAACGAGCGCGGCGACGGCAGCGCGGGCGTCGCGCCCCGCGCCCTGATCCCCGTCTCCAGACGCCGGCCGCGCAGCGCCCAGCCACAGGGCAACCGGCTCTCCGGGTATCTGATACGGCTCCCGGTCGACGACCCCGACCCGCTCACGCGGCTGAGCACGGTGCGCACCGCCATGGACCGCAACAAGGACGCGGGGCCCAACCGGGGCGCGGGCGCGGTCGCCCTGCTCGCCGACCACGTCCCCGCGCTGGGGCACCGCCTGGGTGGCCCCCTGGTCAGCCAGGCCGCCCGGCTCTGGTTCGACATCCTGGTCACCAGCGTGCCGCTGCCCAGCCTCGGCCTGCGGCTCGGCGGCAACCCGCTCACCGAGATCTACCCGCTCGCCCCGCTGGCCCGCGGCCAGTCCCTGGCGGTGGCGATCTCGACCTACCGCGGCCAGGTCCACTACGGGCTCGTCGCCGACGGCCGGGCGGTGCCGGACCTCGGCCGCCTCGCCCGCTCGGTGACGGAGGAGGTGGAGACGCTGCTGGTGGCCTGCCGCGCCTGACCGGACCCGAACCGCCACCGCCCCGCCACCGTCCTGCCCGCCCCGTCCGCCGGGGCGGGCAGGACGCGGTTTGGAGACCGGGCTCATGGCTCCGTAAAATTCCCCGTTCGAAAGCGAGCGCGGTCGGAGCGCTGCGCAGGTGAACGAGGAACGGCAGCGCGATGACGGTGACTGAGGACGGCCTGGCGGCCATGGACGGGGTGGCGTACGGCCCCGGCATCGACCCGGAGCGGCTGGCCGTCTGCCTCAGCGTGCTCGAAGAACTCGACAAGCTCGAGGTCGACCACCCCGACGCCGTCAAGGTGCGCCGGGCCACCTCGCACATCTACCGCATGGTCAAGCAGCGCCGCCGCTCGGAGCGCCGCGCCGCCAAGACCGCCCACGACAAGGCGGTCACCGAGGCCACGGCCACCGGCTCCGCGCAGCGCATCGACGACGAGACCGAGGGCATCCTGCCGTCGTCCGTCACCGAGGCCGGCCGGATCGCGGGGATACTCCAGCGCCCGCGCTCCTGCTACGTCTGCAAGACGCGGTACGTCGAGGTCGACTACTTCTACCACCAGCTCTGCCAGAAGTGCGCCACGGAGAACCGCGCCCGCCGTGACGCCAGGGCCGACCTCACCGGCAAGCGGGCGCTGCTCACCGGTGGCCGCGCCAAGATCGGTATGTACATCGCGCTGCGGCTGCTGCGTGACGGTGCCCACACCACGATCACCACGCGGTTCCCGAACGACGCGATCCGCCGCTTCAAGGCCCAGCCCGACAGTGACGAGTGGATCCACCGGCTGAAGATCGTCGGCATCGACCTGCGCGACCCCGCCCAGGTCGTGGCGCTGGCCGACTCGGTCGCCGCGGCGGGCCCGCTGGACATCCTGATCAACAACGCGGCGCAGACCGTACGCCGGTCCCCGCAGGCCTACAGCGAACTGGTGTCCGCCGAGTCCGGCCCGCTGCCCGCGGGCGAGCTGCCGTCGGCCGAGGTGATCGGCGCGTTCGGCTCCGGTGCCGTGCCTGCGCTCCCGGTCTCCGGGGGCGGCGCACTCACCGCCCAGGACGTCACCGACCTGGCGCTCGTCTCCGGCTCGGCGTCGCTGGAACGCATCGCGGCGGGCACGGCGATCGACGCGGGCGGCCTCGTGCCCGACCTGCACGACAGCAACAGCTGGGTCCAGTCGGTGGAGGAGGTCACCCCCATCGAGCTGCTGGAGGTGCAACTCTGCAACTCCACGGCGCCCTTCATCCTGATCAGCCGGCTGCGTGGCGCCATGGCCGCCTCCTCGGGCCGACGCACGTACATCGTGAACGTCTCCGCGATGGAGGGCGTGTTCGCCCGCGGCTACAAGGGCGCGGGCCATCCGCACACCAACATGGCGAAGGCCGCCCTGAACATGCTCACGCGCACCAGCGCGCAGGAGATGTTCGAGAAGGACCGCATCCTGATGACCGCCGTCGACACTGGCTGGATCACCGACGAGCGCCCGCACCCGGACAAGGTGCGCCTGGCGGACGAGGGCTTCCACGCCCCGCTCGACCTCGTCGACGGCGCGGCCCGGGTATACGATCCGATTGTGCGCGGCGAGCAGGGCGAGGACCTGTACGGCGTCTTCCTGAAGGACTACGCGCCCGGGAAGTGGTAGGCGCGAAACGGCCTGGGAAGGGGCGGCGCGGCACCTTCGACGTGTCGCCCGGCGCCGGGCGGGAACTCGGTCCCTGGTGAGTACCGTGGGAGGAGTTCCATGGCCGGACCACATGAGATCGATCCACGCGCCGCCGAGGATCCCCGCAACGTCTACCCGAGCGACGACGAGTTCTATCGGACGGACCGCCCACCGGGCCATGTCCTGCCGGAGGACCGACCACGCGGCGGCGAGCCCAGACAGCGGCTGAAGCACCGCGGGACCTGGGCCACCATCGCGCTGATCCTCTGCATCATCGTGGTGATCGCCGCCGGGATCGCGCTGTTCCCCTGAGCGATCGCGGCAGGGGGTTTGCTGGGACGGAGGTACGCCCCGGAGAGCGGGTTCTCCGGGGCGTACCCCCGAGCCGTCGGCCGCCAACCGTCGGGAAATCCGGGTGACCGCGTCGCCGTCCGAGACGACAATGGACGCCACGGCGCCGGTTCCACCCCATCGACCCGAGGAAGGCGGCCCCTTGTGACCGTCCCCCACGTCCTCCTGTCCGGCATCGTCGGTTCGACCGCGTACGGGCTCGCCCATGAGGGCTCCGATGTGGACCGGCTCGGTATGTTCGCCGCGCCCACCGAGGCACTGCACGGCCTGCACCGGCCCAAGGAGTCCCACGTCAGCACGGCCCCGGACCGCACGCTGCACGAAGCCGCGAAGTGGTGCCGACTCGCGCTCGGCGGCAATCCGACCGCCATGGAACTCGTATGGCTCCCGGCCGAGTTGTGCGAGATACGCACACCGCTCGGCGACGAACTGATCGGTATCCGTACGTCGTTCCTGTGCGCCCAGCGCGTCCGCGACGCCTATCTCGGCTATGCCACCCGGCAGTTCAGACGTCTCGAAGCCCGCGGCGACGGCTCCTTCTCCGCGGACACCCGCAAACGCACCGCCAAGCACGCCCGTCACCTGAAGCGGCTGTGCCACCAGGGGCTGGAGCTGTACACCACCGGGAAGCTGACGATCCGCGTCGAGAACCCGCAGGAGTACCACGACTTCGGCGAGCGCGTCGCCGCGGACGCGGAGGTCGCACGGCCGCTGCTGCGCTCCTTCGAGAACGCCTTCGACGAGACGCGTGGGGTGCTGCCGCAACAGCCCGACGAAGCCGCCGCGGAGGCGTGGCTGCGGCGCGTCCGCGCGCACTTCTACGCGCCGCGATGAGCCCTGCGTGCCCTGCGCGCCTGCTCTGCCTGCCCTGCGTGCGCCGTGTGCGCCGGACTGATGTGCGCCGGTGCGCGCCGGTCGCACTGCGGCACGCCGGGCGAGCGGGCGGTGAACTGAGCACCGTGTGCGCCGATCCGCACATCAGTGCCTCCGAATCGGTGAACAGTTCGATGATTGAGCCGAACGGGTGGCTCGATAGAGGGCGATCGATGTCAAATCGGTTGAGAATGAGGCCGTATGAGCGCGGGTGTCGCAGGGTGTTTACACAGATGTTTCAGCCCCATCGAGCGGGGTCCCGCTCATTTGGTTACTCTTGTCTTTGACGGACAACTTCAAGGGGTCCTACCCACACCCACGGTCCGTCCTGGGACAAGCCGGTCACCACGGCCTGCTCTCGTAGGAGTTACCGGCGCCACCGCGTCCGAACCTGTTTCCACATCAGACCCGACGGACGCCGAGGCGCAGCGGCAGACCGGGCTACGTCCCGAGGGTTACCCGACACATAAGGAGTGCGCGGTGACACCGGAGAAGACGAATCGCGAGCAACGCCCCAAGGAACGTGCGGAGCGCGGGGGACGCCGGACGGAGAAGCAGCTCGGCAGCCTGGAGGTGTGGGCCAGGTCGGCCCCCATCCGGCTGGCCGGGTACGAGGACGACCTCGCGGAGCCCCATATCCTGCCGAGTATCGACTGACCTCGCGGGGCCGTGTCACCGGAGAGCCCAGCCTCTGGTGACACGGCTCCGTCGTCCGAGCCGCGGACCTTCCCAGCGGGGCGCTCGGCGGACTATAGTCCGAAACTAGCAGCGCTAATTAACCCTGAGGCAGGTCAGGAGTACTCCGTGCGTACGCGTACCGTCCACTTCGCCGCGGCCCGCCGCACCCCCATCGGCAAACTGCGCGGCGCTCTGTCCTGCGTACGCCCCGACGACCTCGCCGCCACCGTCATCCGCGGTCTGGTCGCCGACGCGCCCGCCCTCGATCCGGCCCGCATCGACGACGTCTACTGGGGCGCCGCCAACCAAGCCGGTGAGGACAACCGCAACGTCGCGCGCATGGCCGCCCTCCTCGCCGGTCTGCCGGAGTCCGTACCGGGCGCCACCGTCAACCGGCTGTGCGCCTCGGGCCTGGAGGCGGTGACCCTGGCCGCCCGTACGATCGCCGCGGGCGAGGCCGACATCGTGCTCGCCGGGGGCTCCGAGTCCATGAGCCGCGCCCCCTTCGTCCTGCCTCGCCCCGACGAGGCCCTGCCGCACCGCGTCGAGACCGCCGACACCCGCCTCGGCTGGCGGCTGGTCAACCCGGCGATGCGCGAGCTGCACGGCCTGCTGTCCATGGGGGAGACCGCCGAGGAGGTCGCCGGGCGGTACGGCGTCTCGCGTGAACGCCAGGACGACTTCGCGCTGCGCAGCCACCAGCGTGCCGCCGCCGCTCGCAAGGACGGCTGCTTCGACGCCGAACTCCTGCCGGTGAGCAGGCCGGACGGCATCGTGGTCGACGCCGACGAATGCGTCCGCGAGGACACGTCGGCCGAGAAGCTCGCCCGCCTCAAGCCGGTGTTCCGCGAGGGCGGCACCGTCACCGCGGGCAACGCCTCGCCCATGAACGACGGCGCGGCCGGGCTCCTGCTCGTGAGCGAGGAGGCGCTGAACGACCTGGGCCTCGAATCCCTCGGCCGGTACATCGCCGGGACCTCGGCCGGTGTCCACCCGGACGTGATGGGCATCGGCCCCGTCCCCGCCACCGAGAAGGCCCTGGCGCGCGCGGGCTGGACCATCGGCGATCTCCAGGAGGCCGAGTTCAACGAGGCGTTCGCCGCACAGGCCCTCGCCTGCGTCGACCGGCTCGGCATCGACCCGGAGCTGGTCAACCCGACCGGCGGCGCCATCGCCCTCGGCCATCCGCTCGGCTGCTCGGGCGCGCGCATCCTGACGACCCTGCTCCACCGCATGCGCCGTACGGGCGCGGCCCGTGGCCTTGCGACGATGTGCGTGGGCGTCGGGCAGGGCAGCGCGGTACTGGTCGAGCGGAACTGACGGAGAACTGACGGAGCGTCAACAGAATTGCAGGGCAAGGGTATTGCGCGGCTGGTGAGACGGCTGCCACGGCGACGGATGCGTGACCGTAGCATCGACCCTTGCCATGGACACGATGACACTCTGGACCATATCCCCGTGGGGCTTCGCCGCGCTGGCCGCCGCGGCGCTGCTCGTCGGCTTCTCCAAGACCGCCGTGAGCGGCGCCAACACGGTCAGCCTCGCGATCTTCGCCGCCGTCCTGCCCGCCCGCGCCTCGACCGGCGTCCTGCTGCCCGTGCTGATCGTCGGTGACGTCCTCGCGGTCCTCACCTACCGGCGGCACGCCCACTGGCCCACGCTGTGGCGCCTGTTCCCGGCCGTCGCTGTGGGTGTCGTCCTCGGCACCCTCTTCCTGGCCGGGGCCGACGACGCGGTCGTCCGCACCTCGATCGGCGCGATCCTGCTGCTGATGGCCTCCGTCACGCTGTGGCGCCGCCGACGCGCGGGCCAAGGCGAGGAACCCGGACCCGAAGCGGTGACCACGAGCGCCGGCCGGCTCAAGGCCCGCTCCTACGGCGTCCTCGGCGGCTTCACCACGATGGTCGCGAACGCGGGCGGCCCGGTGATGTCGATGTACCTCCTCTCCGCCGGGTTCCGCAAGCTGGGCTTCCTCGGCACCTCCGCGTTCTTCTTCCTCGTCGTCAACGTCTCCAAGGTGCCCTTCAGCGTGGGGCTGGGCCTGATCGACGGCCGGTCGCTGCTGCTGGATGCGGCGCTCGCGCTGTTCGTGGTGCCCGGGGCGTTCCTCGGCAAGTGGGCGGTGAAGTGGATCAACCAGCGCCTGTTCGAGGCGCTGGTGATCGTGGCGACAGTGGTCGGCGGCGTCCAACTGCTGCTGCGTTGAGGGTGGTTGCGGCACTACCGGAGCAGCGCGGGCAGATCCGCGAAGGAGTCGAGGACGTGGTCGGGCTCGCCGCTCGCGGCCCGGTGGACCTCCGGCAGATACTTGCCGGTCCTGACGAGCACCCCGGTGAGACCGACGCGCTGCGCCGCGAGGACATCGGACTCGATGTCGTCGCCGACCATCAACGCCTGGTCGGCACGGACTCCGAGATGGGCCAGCGCCGCCTCGAAGAACGCGGGCGACGGCTTGCCCGTGATCTCCGCCCGCGTGCCCGCGGCCTTCTCCAGCCCGAGCAGGAACGCACCCGTGTCGAGTCGCAGCCCGCGGTCGGTGCGCCAGTACAGATTGCGATGCATGGCCACCAGGCGGGCACCCTGGCGGAGTTGACCGAAGACGCGGTCGAGCGCGGCGTAGCCGAACTCGGGGCCCGCGCCGCCGACGATCACGACCTCCGGGACGGTGTCCCCCTCGACGAGCCGGACCCCGGCGAGATCCTCCCGGATGTCACCGCTGTTGAGCAGCGAGCACCGCGCGCCCGGACAGCGGTCGGCGAGGTACGCGGCGGTGACCGCGGGCGCGGTGAGGATGTCCTCGGCGGCTACCGGGAATCCGGCCGCCGAGAGCGTCGCGGCGATCGAATCGCGCGTACGGGACGTCGTGTTGGTGAGCAGGACGACGGGAAGCCCCCGGTCGCGGATCTCCCACAGCGCCTCGACCGCGCCCGGCAGTGGCTGCCACGAGACCGTGAGGACACCGTCGATGTCGATGAGCACGGCACGCACTGAGTCCATGCCGGGACCCTGACGAGCGCGGTGGGCCCACGGGCCGTGCCGCGCGCACCCAGGACACCCGTACGCTCGACGTCATGCCCTCGCACGTCCTGATCCTCGGCGGTACCACCGAGGCACGCGAACTCGCCGCCCGGCTCGCGTCCCGCGCCGGTGTGCGCGTTACCACGTCCCTGGCGGGGCGGGTCTCCCGGCCGGGGCCTGTCGACGGGGACGTACGCGTCGGGGGGTTCGGCGGGGCGGAGGGGCTGGCCGCCTGGCTGCGCGCGCACCGCGTGGACGCGATGGTCGACGCCACGCACCCGTTCGCCGCCCGCATCACGGCGAACGCGGCCCGTGCCGCCGCGCTCACCGGAGTGCCCGCCGTCGTCCTGCGCAGGCCCGGTTGGCACGCGGGCAGCGGGGACCGCTGGCACGAGGCGGCCTCGCTCGCCGAAGCCGCTGATCTGCTGCCGAGGCTCGGCCGCCGTGTCTTCCTCACCACCGGCCGCCTGGAGATCGCGGCCTTCGCTCACCTCGCGGACCTCCACTTCGTCGTACGGTCCGTGGAACCGCCCGAGCCCCCCGTGCCGCCGGACACGCGGACACTCGCGGCCCGCGGGCCCTTCACGGTCGAGGGAGAGACGGCTCTGCTGCGCGCGCACCGTATCGACGTGCTCGTGACGAAGGACAGCGGTGGCGCGGCGACGGCGGCCAAACTCACGGCCGCGCGGGAACTCGAACTGCCCGTGGTCGTCGTACGCCGCCCGCCGCTGCCCGAGGGTGTGACCACGGTGCCGGACGTGACCAGGGCACTGGCCCGGCTGGGGCTCGCCCCCGAATGACCGCTACTCGGCCGCTTCGCCCCCACCCCGCGGATGCCTGCGCAGCAGATAGGTGTCCATGATCCAGCCCTTGCGCTCCCGGGCCTCCGCCCGCAGCCGCCCGATGCGCTCGGCGGTCTCGGAGAGGGGCCCGGAGACGAGTATCTCGTCGGGAGTGCCGATGTAGGCGCCCCAGTAGATGTCGATGTCCTGGTCCGCGTACTGCCGGAAGGCCTGGTGGGCGTCGAGCATCACGACCACGTCGTCCACCCCGTCCGGGAAGCTCTCGGTGAGCCGGCGGCCCGTGGTGATCTGGACGGGCCGGGCCACCCGGTTGAGCCCCGTACGGTGCTTCGCGACGAGCGCCGAGACACTGCTGATGCCGGGCACGACGTCGTACGAGAACGTCACCGCGCCCCGGTCCAGTACCTCCTCCAGGATGCCGAGCGTGCTGTCGTACAGCGCGGGGTCGCCCCACACCAGGAACGCGCCGCTCTCGTCCTCGCCCAGCTCCTCGGCGATCAGCCGCTCGTAGAGCGCGGCGCGCGCCGAACGCCAGTCGCCGACGGCGGGGGAGTAGGCCGCCCCGCCCGCGGTCCGGTCGCGCTCCGGGTCACGCGCCTCGACCAGGCGGTACGCCCCCTCCGGCCGGTGCGCCTCGAGAAGGTCGTGGCGCAGCCGGGTGAGGTCCGACTTCACCTCGCCCTTGTCGAGCACGAAGAACACGTCCGTCCTCCGGAGCGCCTTGACCGCTTGCAGGGTGAGCTGATCGGGGTCGCCCGCCCCGATGCCGATGACATGGATCTTCCGCACGGCACCGAGTCTGCCGTACGCCACTGACACTCCACACCACGCCCCCTATGACGACTCCCCGCGCAGCCGGGGCGAGCAGGCCCGCGCGTCCACGGCGACCGAACCCCGCTCCACGACCGAGGCCAGTTCACGGGCCCAGCCGACCAGAGCGCCGGTGTCCATGCCGTACGGCATGCTCCGTCCCGTCTCGGCCACCCACCCCTCGACGGCCCCGGCTCCCCGGCGCAGCAGCCGGGCGCCGCCGGTCGCGTTGCCCCGGGCCGCATGCGTGAGACCGACCGCGAGCTGGGCGAGCCCCCGCCACAGCGCACACTCCTCGTCGGGCCCCGACTTCCAGGCGTCCTCGAAGACCTCGTGCGCGTGGAACGGCTTCCCGGCGGCGAGCAGCGCCTGAGCCTCGGCGACGGTGTCCTCCGGGGTGCGCACGACCCCCTCCGGCTGACGCGCCACTCCCTGGGCCCCGTAGGGCAACGGCCGCCCCAGCCCGTCCCTCGGCCGCGCGTTACGGGCCCGTCCTTCCCTGTCCCGGTCGCGCCCCCGCCCACCCACTGCGTCGCTCATACCCCGATTCTCTCGCGCCTCCGGCCCCCTGCGAGGCACTCCCCGCAGTGCGGTAAAGTTCTGTTCACGCGATCACGCGGGTCACCGCGAGAACGCACCGGGACGTGGCGCAGCTTGGTAGCGCACTTGACTGGGGGTCAAGGGGTCGCAGGTTCAAATCCTGTCGTCCCGACTCGGAAGAGTCGCAGGTCAGGGGCCGTATCGGAGGTATCCGACACGGCCCTTTGATCATGTTTGGGGACCAGGCGGATCTCCTCGACGATGGGTACCTTGCGGGGCCGCTTACCCTTGGTGCCCTTGGCGGTCAGCCCGCCGGGGGCGGGAGTGGTCTGTGGTCGGACGGTCCAGATCCACTGGCTGGTGTCGATGTCCTCCGACGCGGCGGCCGAGCCGCAGTCCATGCCGCCCGCTCACCGCGGGGAAGCCCAGTCCGGAACAGCCGCACAAGCAAACGTGGAACGGACTCGGGCGTGATCAGCCAGGCCTCTTCTCCATGGCCTGGCTGATGGTCCACCGGGAAGCGTGACGGCACCTGGTCCGTGAGCGTCTTCGGGGCCGCGGCGGCGACCCAGGTGAGTGGGAGCGCGCCATCGGCACCTGGGATCTCGCGTGTTGTGGAACGGGACAGCCCTCAGGCCGGTACCAGGTCCCGTTGCCATGCTGCGAACACCCCTCCCTGGCAGAACGGTTCTGACTCCCGGCTCACGGCAGATGCCCTGCTCGCCGCCCACCCCTGTAATCAACTCCGTTTGCTTCATTGACATTTCACTCAGAAGACGTACGTTGGGAGCGCTCCCATGGCAGCCTTGCAACTGGAAGGAGTTCCCCCCGCATGCGCAAACAGACTCCGTTGACCGGGCGTTCGCGGTCGTCCCTCCGCCGGCCTCTCCAGGCGCTCGTCATGATGTTCGCCGTGGTTGTCGGCGCACTGACCTGGTCGGCCCCCGCTCAGGCTCACGGCACCATCGTCAACCCCGCCTCCCGCGCGTACCACTGCTGGCAGACGTGGGGCAACGACCACACGAACCCGGCCATGCAGACCGAAGACCCCATGTGTTGGCAGGCCTTCCAGGCCAACCCCGACACCATGTGGAACTGGATGAGCGCGCTCCGCGACGGCCTCGGTGGCCAGTTCGAGGCGAAGACCCCCGACGGGACGCTCTGCAGCAACAACCTCTCGAGGAACGACAGCCTGAACAAGCCCGGGGAGTGGAAGACCACCACCGTCGGCAACAACTTCTCGGTCCAACTGCACGACCAGGCTTCCCACGGTGCCGACTACTTCAAGGTCTACGTGAGCAAGCAGGGCTTCAACCCCAAGACCCAGAGCCTGGGCTGGGGCAACCTCGACTTCATCACGCAGACCGGCAGCTACGCCCCGGCGCAGGACATCACGTTCCCCATCCAGACCTCCGGCTACTCCGGACACCACATCCTGTTCGTGATCTGGCAGGCCTCGCACCTCGACCAGGCCTACATGTGGTGCAGCGACCTGAACTTCGGCTGAGCCGGGGAGCGCCGTACACAACACCGGCATCTGCCAGGCGCCGGTAACCCGCCGCCCGACCGACCGAGCTCCGTCGGGGCAGGGGACCCATGCGGTCACCCTGCCCCCACGGGGCTACCTGCGTTCCTGGCCAGGGCCTTTCTTATGGATCAGCGGGCCGCGCAGGTGCTCTCGGACAGCTCTCGACGAGTAGGCTCCGGTCCGCCAGGACTGCAAGACAACCACCGCAACGACTACCGCCCACGCGAGTGGGACACCCGCGCCGGGACTGTCGAACTCGCTATAGAACACCACCACTTCGGCGGACGTGACCGGTCATCAGAGAATCGGCTGGTTCGCCGTCGCGGTAGTTGGGATGATGTCTGGTGATGACCGATCAGCCTCCTACCTCAGCCTCCGTTCCTCTCTTCGACCACCGTTCCGCCGCGCGTGACTCACTTCTTGGATTGGCCGTCGGTGATGCGTTCGGCGCGCAGTTCTTCGTTCCCGAGAACCGGTCCGCTCTGGACGAGCGCCGGCTGCCGCCCGGTCCGTGGCCGTGGACGGACGACACCGAGATGGCCTGTTCGGTGTTCGACGGGCTGCGGCTGCGGGGCAGGGTGGACCAGTGGGAGCTGGCGCATTCTTTCGCACGGCGGCATGACTTCGATCGCGGGTACGGTCCGGCGATGAACCGGCTCCTTCGGCAGATCCGCGAGGGCGGTTCGTGGCGGGATCTCGCGGCCGGGCTGTTCGACGGGCAAGGATCCTTCGGTAACGGCTCGGCGATGCGGGTGGCGCCGTTGGGGGCCTGGGTTGCCGTGGATTTGGAGGAGGTCGCTTGGCAGGCGGCGCGTTCGGCCGAGGTCACGCACACTCACCCGGAGGCTGTGGCGGGCGCGGTGGCCGTCGCGGTTGCGGCCGCCTGCGCCGTACGCAGTCGTGGCCGCCGCATAACGCCACAGGAGTTGTTGCAGCCGGCCGTGGAGCTGACTCCGGCGGGGAAGGTCCGCGACGGTGTGGCCGAGGCGCTTGACCTTGCCGGTCAGCCGCATGTGGAGCTGGCCGCCCACCGGCTGGGCAACGGGCGTCACGTCAGCGCGGTGGACACGGTGCCGTTCACGCTCTGGTGCGTGGCAAGACACCTCGACGACTTCGAGGCCGCGCTGTGGGCAACTGCCTCGGCGGGCGGGGACGTCGACACCACGTGCGCGATCGTGGGTGGAATCCTGGCATCTCGCTTGGGTGTTCCCGGCATCCCCAAGACCTGGTACGACACGGTGGAACCGCTGCCGGGGTGGCTGGAAGTGGATCGGCTCGGCGACGACGCGAGCCGGGCGGACTTTCCCCGGACGGTACCGATCAAGCGCCCCAAGCCGATCCGGGCTCCCGACCTGGTGTGGACACCCGGCGAGTGGCAGCGTATCTGCCACGGTGTCCAGGCCCAGGCCATGGAAGAGAAGGGGCCCTGAGGCGTTGACGGCATCAGTGGGCTTCCAGGGCGCTTGAAGTCCAGTGCCACTGGGTGTGCTGGAGGGAATCGAGTCGGGACACGATCGCTGTGCGTATCGTCGAGAACTCGGCTTCCTGCCAGTAGTCCGGGTGTGCCGTGGTCTGGTTGTTGTGCTTGCGGTAGATGCCACCTGGGGTATCGAGCATGCGGCCGGGTGCCACCGCGGCGCAGATGAGTACCAGGGCCAGAGCCTCAAGGGCCGGTAGCGCGGGCCACCCTCCTACCGCTCGGACGAGATCGGTTCGTGCCGCCAGGTGTGTGCCGACTATCGGGAAGCGGTCCGCTTCGTATGCCTCGCGCAGGGTCTCGTAGCCGAGCGCTCCGGCGAGGGGATCGTAGGGGCCCGGGACGAGGCGCCCGTCCGGGAGCAGGTCCAAGGCGCCGGAGACGCACCAGCCTGCGTGGGGATGCGTGGTCAGCTCCTCGATGTCGCGCTGCAGGGCGCCCTCGGTGAGCAGGTCATCGGCGTCGAGTGCGCGGACGACGGATCCTGTGGCCCTGGCCAGCCCGAGAGTGCGTGCGACGCCGGCTCCGCCGCGCCTCCCGACCGCGTACCGGACGCGCGGATCGTCGGGGAGGTGAGCAAGCGGGCGACGGCTGCGTCCGTCCTCCTGCACGATCCACTCCCAGGACCAGCCCTGCGGCAGCGTCTGCTCGGTGAGGGAGGCGTAGGCCTCGCTCAGGTACTGGTGCCCGCCGTCGTGGACGGGGGTGATGATGCTGATCACCGGCACTACGACCACCGAGATCCACTGGCGTCGGCGCGAGCCGCATGTTTGCCCATGCGTGCACCCTTCCAGATTCCGCCCTGGCGATCCACGCCTTCCCAGGAAGGAGGCCTGACTCGAGCCGCTCCGTGACGACTTGACGGTACGTCAGAGAGCGCGTAGTGCGTCGACGGCGATGCGGGCGGTCGTACCGATGACGGCGTCGGCGGCGGGCAGGGTGGCGGCGGGGTTGGCGGTTCGGGTGAAGACGGCGACGGCGTAGCGGCCCCCATCGGGGTATTCGACGACGCCGACCTCGTTGCGCACCGTCGGCAGAGTGCCGGTCTTGCCTGCGACATGGACGTCGTCGAAGGGGAACCCGGACGCCATGCGGTGCGGCCATACCTGGAGGCCGAGGAGGCGGCGGATGGAGGCGCCGTGCTCGGGCGTGCAGGCCTCGTCGCGCCATACGGCGCCCAGCAGTCGGGTCATGTCGCGGGGGGTGCTGCGGTTGGTGCGGGCCGGGTCGAGAGCCCTGAGCCGGCTGATGACATGTGGATCGGTCAGGGCCTGGGCACCGCCGGGTCCCACGTCCTCCCGGATGGTGGCGAAGAGCTCCGCGAAGGTGTGGACGGCATGGGTACGCGTCAGGCCGAGGCGGGCCGTGGTGTGGTTGACGGCGTCAAGGCCGACGCGCTCCAGCAGCAGGTCGGCGGAGGCGTTGTCGCTGACGGCCATCGCCAGGTAGGCGACATCGCGCAAGGACATGCGGACGGGGTCGAGCATGGCGGCAAGGCCCGTGGGCCCGGTGGTGCGGTCGGTCGGCCGGCACTCGATCTGTTCGCCGAGATCCAGACGCCCCGCCGCGGCCAGCTCGTGGAGGGTGACGAGCAGACAGAGCTTGTGGACGCTGGCGGTGCAGACCGACTGGTCGGCGCCGACGTCGAGCTGTGCGCCGGAGTCGATGTCGAGGGCGTGCAGTCGGCCGGTGACACGGTGACACCGGCTTCGGCGAAGGCCGCGTGAATGCTGCGAGGGGTGTCGGTCACAGCCAGTACTCCGATGCCGGACGAAGGTACAGCGGGCGCGAGGGTACATCGGAGGTCGCGTCGGCCGTCGTACGCAGTGCGTGCGTGGCCGCTTCCGTGAAGGCCTTGACGGCGGCGTCACCACGGCCCTTGGGCCAGGCGACGGAGTGCCGCCAGGCCAGTGGGGCACCGGCGAGCGGGCGCCACACGACACCCGAGTCGGGGCGCTGGCCGTGAACCTGCTCGGGCCGGGTGTCGCGTGGGCCGAAGGCGACCGCGTCGGCGGACAGGAGCAGACCGTGGACGAAGCTGGCGCCCTGGCCGTGCCGGACGGCGGCGGGGGTGAAGCCGTTGCGGGCGCACGCGGTCAGCAGGTCGTCGTACAGCGCCGGGGCGTCGGCGCGGGGAAAGAGGATCAGGTCGTGTCCGGCGAGAGCGGAGAGCGGCACCTCGTCGAGTTCCGCCGCCGCGACGGTGCGCGGCAGCAGCACGCCCAGCTCACGACGGAGCACCGGGCCCAGCTCCAGGCCGGAGACATCGCAGGGGTGGTGGACGATCCCGACGTCCAGATCGTGCGATGCCAGCCGGGCGAGCTGCTGGGCCGTGGTCAGCTCCAGCAGCACCAACTCCAGCCCGAGATGCCTGCGTTGGAATTCCGTCAGCAGCGCGGCGACGGTCTCGCCCGCGATGTCCGGCGACAGCGCGGCGCGCAGGAGGCCGGTCTCGCCGTCCCGGATACGGCGCGCGGTGGCCATGAACGCCTCTGAACCCGCGAGCAGTTCACGGGCCTGTGCCAGCAGCAGCGTCCCCGCCTCGGTGATGGTCACCCGGCGGCTGCTGCGCTCGAACAGCCGGACACCCAACTCCCGTTCCAGGGCTGGATGCGCTGCGACAGCGGTGGCTGGGCCATGCCCAGACGGGCCGCGGCACGGCCGAAGTGTGACTCTTCTGCAACAGCGACGAAGCACTCCAGGTGCGGCACAAGGTTCACAAGCAGCAATCATGTCGACTCTTGATGGATCCGAGATCAATATGAGTCTTGGACAGATCGGGCAAGGCGTTGCTCTCCTGAGGTCATGGCTGCGGTCGCCCCGAGCGTGCGGGGAGGCCTGTGAACTCCCCTTCCGGCGACAGGACTTCGCGATGCATGAATCCGGACACGTACCCGCTCCCTCCACCAACGGTCGTCGCAAGCCCCGCAAGATGCTCGGGGCTGTCGCCGCGGCGGTCGGGGTGACCGCGGTCGCCGTAGGAGCGACGAGTGCGGCCGGTCTCGGCCCCTTCGCCCGCGGCGCATCCCCCGATTCCGGTCCCGACCCGGCGGCCGTGGGCCAGGCGCGCGCCTTCCTCGACGACTGGGCCGCGGGCCGACTGCCGAGTGCGGCGGGTCGTACCACCAGACCCGAAACGGCGCAGGAGGTGCTGAGCAACTTCACCGCGGGCCTCGACATCGGCAAACCCGCTCTGACGGCCGCGACCCCGGCAACTGCCAACGGTGGCACCGTCGTTGTCCCCTTCACGGCGCGGATGCCCATCACCGACCTGGGCACATGGACGTACAAGTCGAAACTGTCGCTGAGCAAGCAGGACGGAGGTGGGTGGAAGGTGGACCGGACGCTGTCGCTCGTCCACCCGCACCTGAGTGAGACGGAGAAGTTCCATCTGGAGCGTGCGAAGACGGAGGTTCCCAAGGCCGCTGACCGGCATGGGGAATCCCTCTCGGGCGACGAGTACCCGTCCTTGAGTCCCGTCCTGGCCCAGCTCGGCTCCGGCGGTTCCGGTCCGCGCGGCACGATCCAGCTCGTCGACCGGGCCACCGGAGAGGTCGAGCGCACGGAGGCCACCTTCGGCGCGAAGTCCGACGTACCGACGGAGGGAACCGTCCGCACCACCCTCGACGCCATCTGGCAGTCCGCCGCGGAGGAGGCGCTCACCTCCCAAGCCGACGGAAAGAACGCCTCACTTGTCGCCCTCCGGATCGACAACGGCGAGATCCTGGCCGTCGCCAACTCCCCGTCATCCGGCTTCAACCGCGCCGTCTCCGGCACCTATGCGCCGGGCTCCACCTGGAAGGTCATCACGAGCAGCGCTCTGCTGCTCAAGAACGCCGTCGCACCCGACGACATCGTGGACTGCCCCAAATACCTCACCGTGGGCAAGGAGTTCCACAACGTGGAGACCTCCGAACACCGCAACGCCACCTTCCGGAAGGACTTCACCGAGTCGTGCAACACCGCGTTCATCAGCCTGCGCGGCAAGCTCGGCAACCGGGAGCTGGGCGACGTCGCCCGCACGTACTTCGGCGTCGGCCAGGAATGGCACGTCGGCATTTCCACGTACGACGGATCGGTACCGGAGCCGAAGGACGAGACCGAGAAGGCCGCCTCGATGATCGGGCAGGGCAGGATCCAGGCCAACCCGCTGATCATGGCGTCGGTCACCGCGACCGCGGTCTCCGGCACCTTCCACGAGCCCACGATCAGGGGAGGGACCGAGAAGACCACCACGACGACCCCGCTCCCGGCGAAGGTCGTCTCGCAACTGCGCGAGATGATGCGCGCCACCGTCACCGACGGCACGGCCAGAAGACTGTCCGACCTGCCCGGCGACCTCGGCGCGAAGACCGGCACCGCCGAGGTCTCCGACGACGAACCCAACAACGGCTGGCTCGTCGCCTACCGCGGCAACGTCGCCGTGGCCTGCGTCGTGGAGCAGGGAGTCACCGGCGGCGGCTCCGCAGGCCCCATCGTGCACAGCCTGCTGGCCGCTGTCCCCACCGACGCGTCGTGATGCAACGGCCACTCGGCTGGGATGCCACTCGGCAGGGATGCCGGTGAACGCGGAGGACGCCCGCGAGGCGGCCCGCTGTCCGGCGGAGGCCCGCGGGTGTCAGCGCTGCGGGACATACTCGTGCCGCGGCGCCACCCGGGTGCCACGGTTGACCTGTTGACCTGCTCCCCGGCGCGGTCACAGGACGTTCCTGACGACAGGGATCGAGGGCGTGCTTGCCGCGGGTCCGGCCCGCTTCGAGGTGCCGCAGCACCGTCGCCCCTTCGGTCAAGGGGTGACCCTGGGGGGCCGGGCGTGTACACGCCGTGGGCGATGAGGGACTCGATCTCGACGAGCAACGACTGGTAGAGGGACGGGGGCCGAGGCCGCCGGCGCGCCGATGTGCAGCACCTTGACCTGGCCTCCAGCACGGCCGGAACCCGGAACGGTGAGCGCGGGCGCCCGCCGTGCGGGCCCCGCGCTCTCTCACGTTCAGTGCCAGTACTTCATGTCAGTTCCCCCTTCCCGGCTGCCGTGGGCGCAGGGTGACCTCGAAGCGGTCGAGACCGCGAAGGGTCAGATTGCGCCGGTGTTCTGGTTCCGCGACCGCCCGTGCCTCGGGATAGTCCCTGGCCAGGGTCCCGAGGAGCGATCCGGCCAGCCGGATCGCCATGGACGCGCCCAGACAGGCATGGGCACCGCGCCCGAACCCCAGATGCGGATTCGGGGCGCGGTCCAGTCGCAGCTCGGTGGGGTGAGGGAAGCGCAGCGGGTCGTGGTTGGCCGCGCCGAGCAGCAGCGTGACCGGGTCACCGGCCCGGATGACGACGCCCGCCAGCTCGGTCTCCGTCACACAGACACGCGCGTCCGCCTGCACGGGCGCGTCGTACCGGATCAGCTCGTCGACGGCGGTGGACACGGACGCCTCGCGGAAGGCGGCCAGGGCACCGGGGGTCGTCAGCAGAGCCGCAGCGGCGTTGCCGAGCAGCCGGGAGGCGGATTCGTAGCCCGCGTGGAGAACGGCGCGCAAGCTGTTGCGCAGGACTGTGCGGTCCACGCCCGCGGCATCCGCGTTCCGGGCGACGTAGGCGATGAGCCCTTCCTCGGGCGGATCGGCGAGCCAGCCGCCCGCGTACTCGGCGAGTTCGGCCCGCGCGGCGACCGCCGGTTCGTGCTTCTCCGGCCACAGCCCGGCGTCCATCCCGTCGACGACGGTACGGGACATGGGCGCGAACCACGCCTGGTCCGGGGCCGGTACGCCGAGGAAGGCGGTGATGAACCGCAGCGCCAGCGGTTCGGCCAGTTCCCCGACGAAGTCGATGGACGGCCGCCCGGCCAGCTCGGCGAGCAGGTCTTCGATCTGCCCTTCCAGCCGGTCGTGCAGCGCCTTGCGGTCCTGGGCCCGGAATCCGTCGAGCAACAGATGGCGAATCGCGGTGTGTTCAGGCGGATCGAGTGTCTGGACGCTCAGCAAGGGGGAGGGAATGTCCTCGCCCGCACGACGCCAGTCGGAGGCGAATCGCGCGCTGTCGGTGAGTACGGCAAGGCAATCGGCGTGCCGAGTCAAAACCCAGGAGCCTAGCAGTTCATGCCAGAAGACGGGAGAGGTCGCGCGCAACTCCGCATAAGCGGAATAGGGGTTCCGTAAGACCGACGGACGGGCCAGATCCAAGATCGGATCGATGGCAGCCGCTTGATCCACGACAATCTCCCCCCGTGCAGAAGGCCTGGTTGAGGCCGTGTTTGCTTCCGGCAGAGCAAATGCGAAGTGGCGAAATCACCGGTGGGTGACGCGCGTTCGCCGTACATCTCGAAGTGATCGTCGGCGACGCTACCACGCCACTTGAGCGAATGGTATGACTACCTGGCTTAGAACTTTCGTATGACGTCGGGGAGTTGAGGATGTCCGAGCAAAGCCAGACAATCGTCCACGATGTGCCGGTGAATGTCGCTCAACAGGCGGACCCCTACCCGCTGTTCGAGCGCATTCGGGAACAAGGCGTGGTTCAGCGGGTACGGCTGAATCCCACTCTTGAAGTGTGGATGATCACCGGCTACGACGAGGCCGTGTCGGCGCTCACCGACCCGAGGCTCAGCAACAGCCCGGTCAAGGTCAACGGCCTCGCCGAGGAGATGGCCCACCAGGAGCGCACCAACGTCCTGATGGCCAGCATGCTGGTGGCCGACGGCGACGATCACACCCGCTTGCGCAACCTTGTCTCCAAGGCCTTCACCGCACGCCGCGTGGACCGACTGGCGCCGCGCATCCAGGAACACACCGACGCCTTCCTCGACGCGTTCGCCGCGCGGGGATCCGCCGACCTGGTCACCGAGTTCGCCCTGCCGCTGCCCATGGCCGTACTCAGCGAGCTCATCGGTATTCCGGCCGAGGGGCAACCGGATTTCGCCAGGCTCGCGGTCGGGCTGATCATGCCGCCCAACACCCCGGAGCGACTTGCCAAGGGCGCCCGCGCCCGTGCCGAACTCGTCGAGTTCTTCGAGCCGTTGATCGCCGCACGCAAGGCGGAGCCGCGCGACGACCTGCTCAGCGCGCTGTGCGCGGCCCAGGCCGAGGAACGGATCAGCGACCGCGAACTGCTCTCCATGGCCATCCTGCTCACCCTCGCCGGGCACGAGACGACCGCCAGCGTGATCGCGAACGGTGTCCACGCCCTGCTGCGCAACCCCGAGCAGTGCGCGGTCCTTCGGAACGACCCCACCCTGCTCCCCGGTGCGATCGAGGAACTGCTGCGCTACGAGGGCCCGGTCAGCCGCGGCGTCGCCCGCTTCACCGTCGAGGACTTCGAGATCGCCGGTGTCACCATCCCGGCGGGCGAGATGATCATCGTCGGACTCGCCGCGGCCAACCGTGACCCGGCCCGCTACGACCGGCCCGACATCCTCGACGTCGCCCGACGGGAAGTCCCCCAGCAACTCGCCTTCGGCCACGGCGCGCACTTCTGCCTGGGCGCCCCGCTGGCCAGGGCCGAGGCCCGGATCGCCATCGGCTCCCTGCTGCGCCGCTTCCCCGACCTGGAACTGGCGACTCCGGACGAATCCCTGGCCCGCCGCGAGGGCATTCTCCGCGGGATGGCCACGCTGCCGGTGACCTTCACGCCGCAGAAGTAGGCATTAGTAGGCATTGGTAGGGCAATGATAGGAATTCACGTCGCAGAAGCAGGCATTCACCCGCAGAAGCAGGGGCAGACGCTCACGGCTCCGCGCGCGCCGACCTGCTGCACCCTCCCGGCTGGGACGCGTCGTACGCAGCCGGAATCGGACATCCGGAGACAGACATCCGGAGACAGACCTACCGGAGAGGTAGAGGTAGTCCCCATGGCATCGGCCTCCAGTACAGCGGAGTTCGACGAGATAGCCCCCACCTATGACCAGTCTCGCGGCGGAACAGCCCGCGCCGCCGGGTTCGCCGACCAGTTGGCACCGCTGCTGGACCCGGCGCACCCGGTCCTCGACATCGGTGTCGGCACCGGCATCGTGGCCGCCGAGCTGACGGCCCGGGGCCATACGGTGTGCGGCGTCGACCTCTCTCCGGGCATGCTCGCCCTGGCCAGGAACCGGCTGGGGCGGCGCGTGGCCGTGGGCGACGCCTGTCGGCTGCCCGTGCGTACGGCGTCGGTGACGCAGGCGGTGTCCACGTGGCTGCTGCACACCGGCCCCGACCGCGGGGCCGTCTTCGGGGAGGTCGCCCGGGTGCTCCGTCCCGGCGGTCGGTACCTGGTGATCCCGGCCCGGGGCATGCGCCCCACGGACGACATCGGCCGCATCATGAACGAGTTGGAGGACCGTCTCGATCCCGCGGGGACCCGGCAGGACGGCCCGGAGGTACTCGCCCCGATCGCCGCGGCGCGGGGCCTGGTCTACGAGGGCCCGGCCGGCGAGCGGCCCGCGACGTTCACCGTGTCGCCGCAGGACATGGCGCGGTCGCTGTCCGGCGGACTGTTCACCGGCGCTTGGTCGCTCGGCGAGGACGAGGACGACCTGCGCGTCGTGGACGAGGCCCGCGAGCGACTGCTCGCCCTGCCCGACCCCACCGCGCCCCGGGTACGGACGATGACCGACTTCGTCATGGTCTTCACCCGGACCGAGAGCTGAGCAACGGTCGGCTTCTCCTGAGGGCGACGATGGGGCGGCCCTCAGGAGACCCCGGCCCTGGCCGCCCCCGGTGATGAGCCGAGTGCGGTCGGTGCAGGGGCGACGGGCCGATTCGCGGGGCGATATCGGGACACGCAGCATGGAAATGAACCCGAATGCCGTCGTATCGCGGAGGTGAACCGCGATGACTCTGCCCGCACACCACCACCACGGCCGACTTCTGGAACGGCCGTTCCCGGCCCTGAGCTGGGGCCGACCGATGACCGCCGAGTTCGACGACCTCTTCGAGCGGATGAACCGGTTCCTGGAGGCGACCACCGGTACCGCGTCCGCCATCGGGGCCTGGTCGCCCCCGGCGGACCTGCACGAGACGGACGACGCGTACGTGGTCGAGGCGGAGCTGCCCGGGATCGCGCGGGAGGACATCGACGTCGAGGTCGGCAACCGGGAGTTGAGGATCACCGGAGAGTACAAGGAACGTGAGCGAGAAGGCGTGCTGCGCCACAGCAGCAGGCGCACCGGCCACTTCGAATGCCAGGCGCTGCTGCCGACCGAGGTCAGGGCTGAGGACATCACGGCGACGCTGGTCGACGGGGTGCTGACCGTCACCGTCCCCAAGGCCCAGGCGGCCAAGCCGCACCACATCGAGATCACCCCAGGCTGAGACGGCCGCGTCCCGCCGCCGTATGCCTCCCGTGCGGCAAGGCAGCGACCGGCCGGTACGAAGGAGACTCCAGTGACCACACCACTCCTGGACGCATCCGCCGTCACCGCGTTCGTCAAGGACGCCACGGCCGCGCCGTCGCTGCTCAACGCACAGCCCTGGACGTTCCGGTTCCGGCGGGACGACGGCACCCTGGAGTTGTACGCCGACCCCGGCCGGGCACTGCCGAAGACCGACCCGCACGGGCGCGGACTGCATCTGGGGTGCGGTGCGGCACTGTTCAATCTGCGGGTGGCGGCGACGGCGGCGGGCTGGCGGCCCGACACCCGGCTCCTGCCCGACGCGTCCGATCCCACGCTGCTCGCCGAGACGGAGTTCACCCCCACCTCGCACCCCGACGAGGCCCTCGCCCTTCTGCACGCGGCGATCGAACGACGCCACACCAGCCGGTATCCGTTCCGCGAGGACGACATACCGGCCGACCTGATGGACGCACTGTGCGCGGCGGCCGACCGCGAGGGAGCCCGGTTGGTGTTCCCCGACACCTGGCATGTGCAGTCGATACTGCACCTGGTCCACGACGCCGAGGAAGACGAGGCACGAGACCCCGAGGTACGGGGCGAGACAGAGCGCTGGACTCGTACGGAGCCGGCCGGGGAGCCGAGGCCTTCGGACGGGATCCCCGCCGAAGCCTTCGGACCGCGCCAGTCCGGAGCCAGTTCCCCCGTACGCGACTTCGCCGCCGGACGGCCGGTACCCGGTCGCGACTGGGCACGCTTCGAGAAGCGGCCCCACATCGCCCTGTTGGGCACGGAGAGCGACCAGCCGCTGGACTGGCTGCGGGCGGGCCAGGCGCTGGAGCGCGTACTGCTCCGGGCCACCTCGGGCGGCCTGGTCGCGTCCCTGGTCTCCCAACCCCTCGAACGGCCCGAACTCCGGTGGGCGGTGCGCGACCCGGAGTCGGAGATGGGACACGTACAGATGGTGATCCGTCTCGGCTACGGCCCCGAGGGACCCGCGACCCCGCGCCGCCCCGTGGCCGATGTGCTCGACATCGTCTGACGACTGAATCGTCCGACGACCGAAGACAGCGTCCGACGGCCGCAGTGACGAAAGGCGGTGAGGACCAGGTGGGCACGACAGGACTGCCTCCGCCACTGCTCGTAGGCGTCGACGGGTCGGAGTCCAGCCTTCGGGCGGTGGACTGGGCGACCGACGAGGCGGCACGCCACGCGGTGCCGTTGCGGCTCGTGCACGCGTCCCTGTGGGAGCGGTACGAGCACTTCATCCCCTCGGGTGCCCCGCAGCGCCCGCCCCGTCAGACGATGGCGGAGTACATCGTCGCGACCGCGGAGGAACGCGTCCGGCGCCGTGACCCGGACGTGAAGGTCACCGCCGAGATCCTGGCGGACGACCCGGTGCACGCACTGCTGCACGAGGGCCGCGAGGCCATGGCCGTGGTGACGGGATCCCGCGGGCGCGGCGAGCTGAAAGGGCTGCTCCTGGGGTCGGTCGGCCTTGCCGTGGCGGGCCGCGCCGCCGGGCCGGTGATCGTCGTACGCGGGGACCGGGCAGGGCGGGAGAGCACGCACGGGCGCATCGTGCTCGGTGCGGGTGAACCCGGCACGAGTGACACGGCGGCCCGGTTCGCCCTGCGGGAGGCCGAGACGCGGCACTGCCCCCTGGACGTCGTCCGCGCCTGGCGCCGCCCCGCGCACCAGCCCCGCGCGCACCCCCTGCTGACCGGAGACCTCGCGCTCTACCTGGAGGAGCGGGCAGCCACGGTGATCGACGCTCTGCTCCAGGACGCCCTCGTCGACCATCCGGACGTCCGGGTGAACCGTGCCACGGCCGAGGGGGTGCCCGGCAAGGTGCTGCTGTCCCGTTCGGCCGCCGCGGACCTCCTGGTCATCGGGGTGCGCGCGCGGCGCACCCCTGACCACGGAGAACTCCACCTCGGGCGGACGGCGCACACGTTGCTGCACCACGCCGAGTGCCCGGTGGCCGTCGTGCCCGACTACCAGGAATGACCGACCTCACGGCCTCGTGTCGTCGGTGCCGTAAGCGATGTGCGCGGAGACCGAGACCACGCCGTCCACGCTCCGGCACAGCCGCTCGATGATGGGGATCAGGCTTCTGTACTCGACGGAACCACCGAGGGTGACCTGGCCTTCGCGTACCTCGACCGTCACTTCCGTGGGGGTGAGGCCCATCGTGCTGTGCAGCAGGTCCCCGGTGATCTCCTCGCGGATGGCGTCGTCGCGGCGCAGGAAGGTCCGCAACAGGTCACCGCGGCTGACGATGCCCAGCAGCCGGTCCGCCTCGTCCACCACGGGGAGCCGCTTGACGTGGTGCACCTCCATCAGCCGGGCCGCCTCGACCGCGCTCCACTCCGGGCGCGCGCACACTGCGGGCGCCGACATCAGTTCCTCGGCCCTGGCCCCCTCCGCCTTGGCCCGCTCCCACGCCTCCAGATGCGGGATGGGCGTCCGGCCGGAGGGGTCCGGCCGGTCCGTGCACTTGCGCAGCAGATCGGCCTCGGACACCACCCCCATGGGGCGGCCCAGGTCGTCCACCACGGGTACGGCGGTGAGGTCGTTCTCCGCCAGCAGCTTGGCGATCTCCTTGAACGGCAGGTCACGCTGTGCCCGGACGACATCTCGGGTCATCAGTTCTTCGACGGTTCGGTGGTGCACGTCCGCGCTCCCCGTGGTTGGCACCGCATGCGTCGGCATGTCGCGCGTGGCACGTTGGGTACAGCCACGATTGTGCGGGAAGGGCGGCGATCATGCGAGCTCACCTCGGCGACCACCTCGTCATCGAAAGCCCGGCGACCGGCACCACCCAGCGCGACGGCGAGATCGTCGGACTCCATCACGACGACGGAACGCCCCCCTACGACGTGCGCTGGTCGGACACCGGCGAGGTGACCCTCGTGTTCCCCGGGCCCGACGCGCACGTCCACCACGGCGAGCACGAGTCCGCGGGCTCGCCCCGCCCCGCCCACCCGGTGTCCGACGCGGCCTCGCCCACCGGGGTGCCCAACCCCGGTGACATCGGCCGACGCGTGGCCGCGGAACGCGAGCGACAGGGCCTGAGCCGGGCAGAGGTCGCCCGCCGCGCCGTCATGGCACCGGAGTACCTCGCCTACCTCGAAGAACATCCGGCCGAGCCGAGCATGGCGACGCTCATCCGGCTGTCCGACGCGCTGGGCACCAGCGTCGAGGCGCTGTGCGGAGGCGGCCTCGACCTCCCGCCGGGCCAGGGACACGCGCTCCTGAACCCTCGGTTGCGGGATCTCGACCCTGACGAATGCCGCACCTTGCTGTCCACCCACGGGGTGGGGCGCATCGCGGTGTCGACCCCAGACGGCCCGGCGGTCATCCCCGTGAATTACGAGGTCGTCGACGACGCGATCACGTACCGGACCATGCCGGGGTCCGTGCCCGCGCTGGCGGTGGGAACCGAGGTCGCCTTCGAGGTCGACCACCTGGACGAGGCGATGAGCCGGGGCTGGAGTGTTCTCGTCGTCGGCCCGGCGCACGTCGTCGCGGACCCCGACGCCGTACGGGAACTGGCCGAGCACGCCCACACCGACCCCTGGGCCGGAGGCACCCGTGAGGAGTGGGTGTCGATCCGACCCCGGCGCATCACAGGTCGCCGTATCGAACCGGCCGCTCGCTGATTCCATCCCGTTCCCCGAGGTCGACATCACGCGGTAGCCGGCTTCTGGTTCGGCGCGGGATCGTCGTCGGCCGGGGCGTCCGCCACCGACGGCACCACCTCCGGGGTGGGAATCGACCGCACCAGCAGACTGACCGCGCACGCCACCGTCGTCACGGTCATCACCGCGTACATGATCCGGTAGTCCAGCACCCCGATCAGCGCGGCCCCCGCCAGGAGCGACAGGGCCTGCGCCCCGTCCTTCGCCGTGTTGACCGTGGCGTTGACGCGGCCCTGCATACGGGCCGGTGCGTACAGGTGCACCGCCGCGCCCAGCACCACGGCCACGAACGGCAGGCCCACGCCGATGAGTGTCGTCCCGACGAGGAAGACCCCCACATCACGGGAGACGCACAACAGCAGCCCCGCCGCGACGAGTCCGTAACCGGCACAACTCGTACCGACGTCCCCCCACCGCCGTATCACCGCCCCGGAGACCAGACCGCCGAGCGCGGAACCGGCGCCCTGGATCGACGCCATGACACCGACGAACGCCGCCGGGCGGCCCAGGCCGTGATCGACGGCGGCGAAGGCCGCGGTCTCCAGCATGCCGATGCCGCCGAGGAAGACGACCATCGCCAGCGTCAGCCGAAACAGCAGCGGTGTGGCGCGCAGATACCGCAGACCGGCGACGAGGGAGGTGCCGAAGGACTCCTCGACGGGGTCCGGTTCCGACTCGGCCACCTGGACCGATGCGATCAGCAGCGCGGCCGTGCTCAGGATGACCGCCCCCAGCACGGCCAGCGCGACACCGCCGAAGGCCACGTACACCCCGGCGCCCGCCACCGGGGACGCGATGCGCACGCCCTCCCTGGTGGCGATGAGCAACGACCTGGCCTGGACGGCCTCGGACGACGGCAGGAGGTCCTTCAGCAGCGCCTGCCGGGCGGGGGTGGCGACCAGCGCCCCGTAGGCGAGGGCGACCACATAGATGATCCACAACTGGCCGGAGCCCCGCACGGCCAGCAGGGACAGCACGAGAACCGCCATGCCGCCGTACATCCTCACCAGCAGCGGCTTGCGACGCACCCGGTCCACGAGGTGCCCCAGCAAGGGCGCGGCCAGGCCCGGCACGGTGAGCGCCAGCATGACCAGACCCGCGGCGGCGTTCGAGCCGGTGAGATCCTTCGCCCAGATGGCGAGTGACAGAAACATGGCGCTGTCCCCGAAGCTGGAGACCGCCTCGCCGGCGAACATCCGACGGAACTGCGCATTGCGGCGAAGAATCGCCCACACGACTGACCTCCACTGCTGGCTGGGGATACGGCCGGGGAAGGCACCCGTACGACGACGGGCACCTTCCCGGCCCTCGATCGGTGAGCGCTCAGTTCTCGCCCATGGCCAGCCGCAGGCTCTTCGGGCGCATGTCCGTCCAGACCGCGTCGATGTGGGCCAGGCACTCCTCGCGCCCGCCGCTGAAGTCCGTGCGGTGCCAGCCGGCCGGAAGCGGACGCCCCTCGGCCCACAGGCTGTACTGCTCCTCGTCGTTGTGGACCACGCTGTACCGGGTTTCGGTCGTCTGCTCGCTCATGAGTCCGCTGCCTTTCGTGACTGACGGTTCGGTTGACGGGAGTTGATGTCGTGGGGCGCACAACTGGAGGCGTGTGCGCCGTGTTCAGGGATGTCTCAGGCGCTCCTCGACGATGCGCCGCACCCCGCCCCGGTCGGTCTTCCCCGAGGCGTTGTGCGGCAGTTCGTCGAAGAACAGCAGGCGCCCCGGCCGCATATGGACCGGCAGGTCGTGCCGCAGGCGTTCGCGCAGCGCGGCCTCGACGGCTCCCGGGTCGACGGGTACGCCGTCCTCGCCCCGGCACACGACGGCGAGATACAACTCGCCTCGTCCACGCAGCACTTCGGTGAGCAGGGCGATGGCCTGCGAGACACCCGGGACACGCTCGGCGACCGACTCGATCTCGCCCAGCTCGACCCGGTGCCCCCGGATCTTCACCTGGTCGTCGATCCGGCCGTGGAAGACGTACTGCCCGTCGGCACCGACCCGCACCATGTCGCCCGTCAGATAGGCACGGGAGCCGTCCGGGCCCGTGGTGAACGACCGGGCGGTCAGGCCGGGTTCCCCCACGTAACCGCGCGCCACGCCGACCCCGTAGAGGCAGAGTTCACCGACCTCGCCCTCGGGAACGGGCTGCCGCGAGTCGTCCAGCACCTGGGCGCGCAGACCGGTGATCGGTACGCCGATCGGCATCGGGTCCCGGTAGGGCGGACGGACCTCGGTGCACAGCCCGCAGACGGTCGTCTCGGTGGGGCCGTACCCGTTCCACAAGGTGCCGACGACCCCCTCCAACTCCTCGGCCAGCGTGGCGGGCAGCGCCTCGCCGGCGCTGACCAGGTGCGTGAAGACCCGCTCACCGGCCAGGAAGGGAAGCAGCAGCCGCAACTGACTGGGGGTGGCGTACGCCGCGCAAGGTTCCTGCGTGCGCAGCCACTTCGCGAAGAACTCCGGGTTGCGCGCACAGCGCGACGGGGCGACGACGATCGTGCCGCCGCTCGTCAGCGGCACCAGCATCTCCGGCACAGACATGTCGAAGACGACACTGCTGTGCGCGAGCATCCGGTCGCCAGGGCCCAGCCCCATGGCGCCGGAGAAGTGGTCCAGCATGGTGAGCAGCCCGGTGTGCTCGATCTCCACCCCCTTGGGGAGCCCCGTCGAGCCCGAGGTGAACAGGATGTACGCGGCGGGTTCGCCCGCGTCCGGCCGGTCGACGTCCGTTCGCCCGGAGGTCACCTCGGCGACGGCCGAGCGGACGGCGCCGTCGGTGTCCGCGAAGGGAACGGCCGCCGCGCAGCCCGCCTTGCGCACCTGATGACGGCGGCGTTCGGCAGGCGCGGCCGGATCGAGCGGCACCGCCACCGCGTCCAGCAGCCACGTCGCCAGCAGAGCCACCACGTAGTCGGTGCCGTACCCGCACTCGACGGCGACCCGCGTACCGGCGCGCACCCCGTCCGCCGCCAGCTCCGCCGCCCGGGAGCGGACCGCCGACACCAGTGCCGCGTAGGTCAGTTCGCCGCTCTCATCGCTGATCGCGGCGGCGTCCGGCCGGACTTGGGCCCAGTGCAGGAAGCGGGCCAGGGAAGGAGCGGCGCTCACAGCTCGTCTCCCGTCAGTTCCCGCCGTACGAGGGCGGTGAGTCCGTGCAAGGTGGGGTCCTCGAAGAAGTCGACGAGATCGATCGTGACGTCCAACTCCTCGCCGATCAGGGCCAGTAGCCGCATCGCCTTGATGGAATGCCCGCCCACGTTCAGGAAGTTGTCCTCGGGCCGGGCGCTTCCGGTGTCGAGCACCTCCTGCCAGAGCGCGGCGACCGTGGCGTCGACCGGGTCGCCGTCCTGCGGCGGAGCACAACCACCGTCCACATCCCCGGTGTTGGCCGCGGGCGACATCGACAGCAGTGCCTCGCGGTCCGCCTTCCCGTTGGCAGTCACCGGGATATGGTCGACCACGATCACCGTCGGCAGCATGTACTGCGGCAGTTCGCCGCGCAGTTCCTCCCCGAGCACGGTGACGTCCAGGACCGCCCTCGGCGCCGCGTCCCCGGCGGTCTCCGGTGCCACGAACGCGAGGATCTCGATGCCGTCGTCCGTCGGACGCGCGTGCACGACGGCGTCGGCCACCCCGTTCCGCCTCCGTACCGCCGCCTCGATCTCGGCGAGTTCGACACGATGGCCGCGCACCTTCACCTGGTCGTCGAGCCGCCCCACGTACTCGTACCGCTCACCGGGGAGGACCCGCACCTGGTCGCCCGTGCGGTAGAGCCGCTGCCCGGGACGCCCCGCGAACGGGTCGGGGACGAAGGCGGCGGCGGTCTGCGCCGGGGCGTCGAGATAGCCGTGGGCGAGCCCCTCGCCACCCACGTACAGCTCCCCGGTCCCGCCCGTCCCGACCCGCTGCCCGGACGCGTCGAGCACGTACGCCGTGCTGCGCGGGAGCGGGCGGCCGAGGGGGACCACACCCTCGGCGAGATCCTCCGCGGTCACCTCGTGGGTGGTGCTGAACGTGGTGTTCTCGGTGGGCCCGTAGCCGTTGACCACGGTGGCGGGCGGCCCGGCCGCGAACAGCTTCGCCAGCCTGCGCGCATCGTGCTTCTCACCGCCGAAGAGCAGCACCCGCAGCTCCCGGAAGGCGTCCGGCGCGAAGTCCACCATCTGGTTGAGGAGCGTCACGGTGAGGAACATGACCGAGATGCCCTCGTCGGTGAGGAAGGACCGCATTCGCCGGGGTGACAGCAGGACATCCCGGTCCGCGACGACGAGAGTGCCGCCACCGGCCAGCGCACCCCAGATCTCCAACGTCGCCGCGTCGAAGGCGGGGTTGGAGACATGCGCGACCCGGTCGGCGGGGCCGAACGTCACGAAGTCCGCGTCCGGCACGAGCCGTACGACCGCGCGGTGCGGCACCACCACCGCCTTGGGGCGGCCTGTCGAGCCGGAGGTGCAGATCACGTAGGCGACGTCGGCGTCGGTCACCGCCGCCGGGACCATCGGGGCCTCGTCGGTGACGAGGAGCTTCTCCAGCAGATGGGTGGGCACCACCTCCGCGAGCAGGTCGGCCGTCGCGTCGTCCGTGACGACGGCCGCTGTCGCGGCGGTGCGCACGATGTGCCGGGTGCGTTCGGCCGGCTGCGCGATGTCCACCGGCAGGTAGGCGGCGCCCGCGTACAGGATGCCGAGGCAGGTGGTGACCGACGCGATGCCGCGCTCCATGGGCACGGCCACCGTCGCGCCGCGGCCGATCCCGGCCGCCCGGAGACCGGCGGCCAGGACGCTCGCCCGTCGGTCCAACTCCCCGTACGTCAGCGTCGTCCGCCCGTGCCGCACGGCCACCGCGCCTGGCTGCTCGACGGCCTGTCGGTGCACTCGTTCATGGATCGGTACGAACACACCGGGCGCGTCCGTGCCGCACTCCGACGGCAGCGGGGCGTCCGGCTGTGCGAAGGCGGCGTCGACGGCCGCCAGCATGCGCCGGTGCAGGGCCGCCGCGGCCTCGTCGGTGAACAGGTCGGTGGAGTACTCCAGTTCGCAGACCGTTCCGCCACTGGTCCGCGTGACCAGCCACAGCGCCTCGTACTTCGCGGTGCCCGTGCCGATCTGCTCACGCTCGGCGCGGTGACCGTCCCACCGCAGCCCGCACCCCGTGGTGTCCATGTAGGTGAGGGCGGTCTGAGCCAGCGGGGCCCGCGACCGGTCGGTGCCGGACCCCACCTCCTCGACCAACGTCTGGAACGACACCTGCTGATGGGCCAGGGCCCCGGTCACCACACGGCGCACCAACCGCAGTACGTCACGGGCCGTGGCCCCCGGCCGGACCACGAACCGCAGCGGCAGTGTGTCGACGAACATGCCGACCTCGCCCGCCTGGGCGGGACCCCGCGACGAGGCCGGCACCGCGAGCACCAGATCCCGGTCGCCCGTCACCGCGACCAGAGCGGTCACATAGGCGGCCACCCACATCATGAACGGACTGAGCCGCTCCTCCTCGGCCGCCGACACGAGCGCCGACACCTGCTCGTCCGTGAGCACGACGTGGTGGGCGGCGCCGTCGACACCGAGCCGTGCCGGACGCGGCAGATCGTGCGGCAGGGACAGCGCGCCGGGGCAGTCGGCGAGCATCGTCCGCCAGTGGTCCAGCGCCGCCTCGGCATCCCGGGGCCGTACGGACACCGCCTGCCTGCCGACCGGCTCCCGTTCCCACCCCGTGCCCCCTGAGCCGGAGGTGTCCTCGTACAGCTCCTGGAGCTGGGTTTCGAGGAGGTCCAGCGAGACCCCGTCACACACCAAGTGGTGCACGGTCAGGACGAGTTCGCTGCCCGCGTCGCCCCGGTCCACGACGAGCGCCCGCAGCAGCGGAGGCCGACCGAGGTCGAACGGTGTGCGCACCTCGGTGTCGACCAGTTCGCGCACACTCGTCTCCGACACACCCCGCGCGTCCACCCACCGGCACGCCACGGAGACCTTCCGCGCGGTCAGCGCGAGCGCGGGCTTCACGAAGCCGCGCCGCAGCGCCTCGTGCCGGGCCGCCAGGGTGTCGAGCGCGGCGCGCAGCCTGGTGACGTCGAGCCCGCCGGGGAAGCGGTAGCGGACCGCGAGGTGATAGACGGCGCTGCCCGGATGGAGCTGTTCGACGGTCCAAAGCCGTTCCTCGGCCGCGGTCAACTCCCTTGTCTCCGGCTTCTCCTCCTCGGGACCCGCGCCCAACGCCGCCGCCAGCGCGCCGAATTCCGGGTAGTCGTAGAGGATGTCCAACTCGAGGTCCTGGCCGGTGAGTTCGCGCAGCGAGATCGCCACCTCCACGGAGAGGACGGAGTCGCCGCCCTCGTCGAAGAAGTTGCAGCCGTCGCGGATGTCGTCCAGACCGAGGGCGTCGCGCCAGATCGCGGCGACGGCCTCACGCAGCTCCGCCGCGGAACGTTCCCCCTCGGGGGCGGGCCGCTCACTCATCGCCCGCACCCGCCGTCCCGGCCGCCGACGGCTCGTCGCGGGTCACCAGCCAGTCGCCGATCGCCAGCGCGTCCAGCGTCGAGCGGGCGTATGTGGCGACCGCGACCTCCGGCGTCCGGACGACCGGCTGGCCGCGCAGGTTGAACGAGGTGTTGACCACCATCGGAATGCCCCGGTCGTCACCGACCCGGCGGATCAGCCGCCAGAACCTCGGCGCGCTCTCCCGGTCGACGGTCTGCACCCGCGCCGAGCCGTCGACATGCGTGATCGACGGCAGCTTGTCCCGGTACTCGGGCCGCACCTGCGCCACGAAGAGCATGTGGCGGTACATCGACTCCTGGCCCGGCTCGATCTCGAAGTAGGTGGTCGCCTCCTCCGCCAGGACGGCCGGCGCGAACGGCCGGAACTCCTCACGCTGCTTCACGACGGTGTTCAGATGGGCCCGCATGTGCGGCGACGACGGGTCCGCGAGGATGCTCCGGTTGCCCAGCGCACGCGGGCCGAACTCCATCCGCCCCTGGAACCAGGAGACGACCTTCCCCGCGCCGATCAGCGCCGACACCTCGGCCAGCAGATCGTCCTCGGCCAGCTTCCGTACGGTGAACCCGTCCCCCAGTCCCTGTAGTTGGTCCTCGATGTCCGCGTCGTCGAACTCCTCGCCCCAGTACGGCATCGCCATCGAGACCGGCGGCTCCGGTACATGCTGCTGGAGCTGCCACAGCGCCGCGCCGAGCGCCGTACCGTCGTCCCCCGACGCCGGCTGGACGAAGACCCGGTCGAACAGACCGCTGCGCGCGATCACACCGTTGGCCGTGCAGTTCAGCGCGACACCACCCGCCATACACAGATTGCGGGAGCCACCCGCGGCGTCGGCCGTCTCGCGCAGGACATACAGCAGGCACTCCTCCAGCTTGCGCTGGACCGTCGCGGCGACATCCATGTGCCGCTGGTCGAGCGGCGCCTCCGGATGCCGGGCCGGACCGAACAACTCCTCCAGCCGCCGGATCGCCCCCCGGTGCGTCTCGCGCTCCGTCGGCGACTTGTCGTGCGCCAGGACGGGGGCCAGCAGCCGCCCGCCCGGAGCCCTGCGCACCAACTCGTCCGCCACGTTCGCGAACCGGCTCGCATCCCCGTAGGGCGCAAGCCCCATCACCTTGTACTCGTCCATCCCCGGCAGGAACCCCAGGTACTGGGTGATGACGCTGTAGAGGATGCCGAGCGAGGCGGATATGGAGTAGCTGCGCACCCCCTGCAACGCGGCACCGCTGCCCCGCAGCACCGACGTGGACTCCGCCTCCCCCATACCGTCGGCCACCAGAACCGTCGCGTCGGAGAACCCGCTCAGGTAGTAACTGCTGGCCGCATGGGCCATATGGTGGCCGACCCGGACGAACTTGCGCGCCCAGTCCTGGTCCGGACAGTGCGCGCGCAACACCTCGTACTGCACGTCCTCGCTGTACACCTCCCGGTACCAGCGCCGGGCGAACTCGTCGCGCTCGAACGCGACCGACGGCTCGTACCGGAAGCCGTGCGCGACGAAGTCGACGTCGTCCAGCGTCACTCCGGCCATCCGCAGGCACGCCTCGATCGCGTCGACAGGGAACGCGCCCGTGCCCTTCACCCCGTCGTGCCGCTCCTGCGCCGAGGCGGCGATCACCCCCTGCTCCCCGACCAGGGCCGCGGCCGAGTCGAGGCCCTGCACCACACGCTGTTCCCGCCAGTCCAGACCGGGCAGCATGCTCTTCTTGACGGACAACGATCGGTCGAGTCCGCTGACACCGAGCACTAGCACGTCGAGTTCCTTTCGAAAGGGTCCAGCCGGATTCGGCTGGGTACGGCGGATCAGGACCGGTGGGACGCGTCTCCGTCGCCCCGATCGGTCGGATCGTCCGGGCCGGTGAACACCTCGGCCACATCCCCGACCCAGGGCTCCCGCATGAGCTGGTAGTGGTCGCCGTCGGCGTACGAGACACGCAGCGTCCCGGCGAACCGCCGCCACCCGGTGATCGCGGCACGCACGGCCGCCTCCTCACCCTGGCGCGACACCACGAGATGCACGGGGCCCGCGTACGGGGAGGGCCGGTGCCCGGCCAGGCCGGACAGCATCCCGTGCCAGAACTCCATGAGCGACGCGGTGACCGGCCCGTTCAGCTCGGCCAGCGCCTCCGCGTCCACACCGAGCAGCCGCAGTACGTCGTCGATGGCGTGCTCCGCCAGGAGTCGGCGCGGTCCCAGCCGTCCCACGTCGGCACGCAGCCGCTCCAGCGCCGCCGCGTCCGCCGCCGCGTCCGGGCCCTGCTGGGGAGCCGCGTCGACGACGACGACACGATCGGCCACGATGCCCCGGTCCGCCAGCCGCGAGGCGACCTCGTGCGCCAGCACACCGCCGGCCGACCAGCCCGCGATCACGGGCCTGCGTCCCCGCAGCAGGGGCGCCAGTTCACGGGCGTAACCCGACGCCAGCGAGGCGAAGTCCGCCGTGTCCCCGCCGCTCATCAGGTCCCCCTGGACCCCCAGGACCTCGAAGGAGCCCGCGACCCGGGCCGTCAGATCCCGATAGCAGAAGAGCGTGCCACCGAGCGGATGCACCAGCACCAGCGGCTGGAGCCCGGGAGAGCCGCCGAGGCCGATGACGCTGCGCGGGCCGCCGCCCCGGCGCTCGGCCTCCTGTGCGTGCCGGGCGTCATCGAGGAACGCCGCCTGACCCGCCAGTGTGGGTGTGCTGTACAACTGCGGCAGCGGAACCGTGGTGCCGAACGCGGCGCCCAGCTCACCCGCGAGCCGTACGGCCAGCAGGCTGTGCCCGCCGATCGCGAAGAAGTCGTCCCGCCGGTCGGCGTGAACGCCGAGGACCTTGTGCCACACCTCGGCGACACGCCGCTCCGTCCGGGAGAACGCCGACTCCGCCGCGCCGGGGTCCGGTTCGCCCGGATTCCCGATGCCTTCGGGCGCTCCTGCGGGGAGGCCGGTGGTCGACAGGGCCCCGCGGTCCAGCTTCCCGGCCGGGGTGAGCGGCACCGTGTCGACGACGACGAAGTGCGTCGGAACCGCCGCCGACGAGAGCCGCGAGGCCGCGTGCCGCCGCAGTTCCCGCTGGTCCGGGGCGCCACCCTCGGCCGGTACGACGTTCGCCAGCAGCCCCTCGTGGTCCGGATGACGGCCGACGATCGCGGCGGCCACGCCCGGATGGGCACGCAACACGGCCTCGACCTCCTCCGGCTCGACACGCTCGCCGCGCACCTTCACCTGGTGGTCCACCCGCCCCAGGAACTCGAGATCGCCGGAGTCGGTGAGACGGCCGACGTCACCCGTGCGGTAGAGACGACTGCCCGCCGGGCCCCAGGGGTCCGGCACGAAACGCTCGGCCGTGACCCCGGGTCGGCCGAGATAGCCCCGGCCCACCCCGATGCCACCGACGCAGATCTCACCCGCGGTGCCGGGCGGCACTTCATGCCCCGCGGCGTCCAGGAGGTGGATCCGAGTGTTGGCGCAGGGCCTGCCGATGACGGGTCCGCTGTCGCCGGTCACCCGTGCCATGGTCGCCTCGACCGTCGCCTCCGTGGGCCCGTAACTGTTGAACACCTTGATCCCGGACCGCTCGGCCAGCGCCGCCCACAGGTCGGGCGGGCACGCCTCGCCGCCGAGAACGAGCAGCCGGGGCGGGTACGGAGCGTCCAACAGACCTTGTTCTACGAGCAGTTGACACTGTGCGGTGGTCGTGTCGATGACGTCCACCGCCCGCTCGCGATCACGGGCGAGAGCGACGAGATGCCCGGGGTCACGCCGCTGCTCCTCGCTCAGCACGCACAGGGTGTGACCGTCGAGCACCATCAGGATCTGTGCCAGCAGGAAGTCGGAGATGTACGCCGACGTGCCGGTCACCACCCGCAGCGGCTTCTCGGCCCCCAGCGAACGGGTGCGCGCCAACGGTGTTCCCACCGCGAAGGTGGCAAGGCTGCCGTGCTCGATCATGACGCCCTTGGGGCCACCGGTGGTGCCGGACGTGAACATCACATAGGCCAGGTCGCGGGTGCTCACGGACGGCAGCGCGGAACCGTCCGTCTCCTCTGCCTCATGTGTGAGGCACGACAGGTCGAACAGCGGGTGACCGCTCGGGGCGGCCTTCGGGTCGTCGGTGATCAGCAGGGTGGGCCGGGCCTGGTCCAGCATCGAGCGCAGCCGGTGTTCCGGCAGCCCGGGGTCGAGCGGGACGAACGCCGCCCCCGCCTTCCACACGGCCCAGAAGGTGGTCAGCGCCGCCGAGCCGGGCCGCAGGAAGATGCCGACGACATCGCCGTGACGCACCCCGCTCCGGCGCAGCCGCCGGGCGAGACGGTCGCTGTCCGCGTCCAGTCGGGCCAGAGTGATACGCGTCCCGCCGTCCTCGATCGCGATCGCGTCCGGGGTACGGGCGGCCTGCCGCTGCAGCAGCTCGTGCACCGGAACCCGGCCCGCCGCACGCGCGTCCGTCGTGTAGTTCAGCATGTCGAGCAGCGCCTGCTCGGCCTCGCTCAGCAACGGCGCCCCGTACACGTCCGCTTCGATGTCCGCCGCCACCGCTTCCAGCGCCCGCAGGTGGTAGTCGCGCAGCCGGGTGACCTGGTCGGCCGACAGCTTCGCGGTGTCGTACTCCAACTCCATCCACATCCCGCCGAGTACGGATTCCCGGCTGAGCGTGACGCTGAACGGGAAGCTCGTGGGAGCCATGCCGGGGACGTCGTCGCCCGGCCCCTCCTTGGCCAGCGCACCCGCCTCGGCGAGCGCGCCGAACTGCGGGAAGCTGTTGTAGGTGAAGTTGACCTCGAAGAGCGGCGCACCACCCAGCTCGCGCTGAAGCGCGGCCATCGGATACCTGCGGTGCGGCAGCATCTCGCGCTCGGCGTCGAACACGGCCCGCGCCAGCTCGGCCCAACTGCCCTCCCGTACCCGGAGCCTGAACGGCACGGTGTTGAGGAAGAGCCCGCGCACCTCGGCCCCGTCGGTCTCCTCCAGCCGGCCGTTGGCCGTCAGCCCGGTGATGACATCCGGGCTCCCCGTCGCCAGGCCCAGCGCACGCAGATGGGCGGCCAGCAACACGGCCTTGAGCGGAACACCGGCCTGCGCGGCACCCTGCTCCAGCGCGGCCAGGAGCTGCGGGGGCAGATGCGTGGTGACGTTGCGATAGCCCGGCTGGTCGGTCAACTCGACCGCGTCATAGGGGAGGTGGGCGTCGGGTCGGTCGGTGAGGAGGGTGTGCCAGTAGGTGGTGTGGGCGGGGTCGGTGAGCGCGTCTTGTTCGGCTGCGATGTAGTCGCGGTAGGTGGAGCGGAGGGGTGCGAGTGTGGGTGTGCTGCCGTCGAGGAGGGTGTGGTACGTCTCGATGATCTCGGCGAGGGTGGAGGCGAGGCTCCAGCCGTCGAGGATGGCGTGGTGGTCGGTGACGGTCCACTGGAAGGCGTCGTCGGACAGCACATGGACCGTCATACGGCACAACGGCGCCGCACTCGTGTCGAACACCTTCGCCCGCTCGGTACGGACGCACTCCCGCAGAGCCGCGCGCTGCGCGTCGTCCCCGAGACCCCGCAGATCCAGCACCGTCAGTGGCACATCGGCGTCCGTGTACACCAGTTGGAGCGGCTTGCTGTACCCGGTCAGCGCCAATGACGTACGCAGAACGGGATGCCTGCGCACCACCAGCGCGACGGCTCGCCGGAACAGCGGAGCGTCGAACGGACCGGCGACCGGGAGGTTCTCGACGTTCAGGTAGGGGTTGCGGTCGGGGTCGCGTTGCATCTCGTAGACCATGCCGATCTGGAGTTCGGCCATGGGGTAGGCGTCGTCGAGACCTGGGGGTAGCTGGCTGCGGTCGTGGGGGGTGAGGAGGGAGAAGGGTTCGGTGGTGGGTGCTGTGGTGGTGGGTTGGGTGGTGGTCGTCGTGGTGGTGGCGGCGAGGTCGGCGAGGGTGGGGTGCTGGAAGAGATCCTGGAGGTCGAGGGTGAGTCCGTGGTCGCGGGCTCGGCCGAGTACTTGGATGCTGCGGATGGAGTCGCCGCCGAGGTCGAAGAAGTTGTCGTGACGGCCGATGCGGTCGACACCGAGGATGTCGGCCCAGATGGCGGCGAGCAGTTGCTCTGCTCCGGGCAACGGGGCGACGAACTCGGCCGCCAGCTCTGGGCGTTCGGTTGTCGGATCGGGCAGTGCCCGGTGGTCGAGCTTGCCTTGCGGGGTGAGCGGGAGGGCGTCGAGGAAGACGAAGTTCCTCGGGATCATGTAACCGGGGAGGCGGTCGGCGAGGGCGTCGCGGAGTTCGCTGGTGGTGGGCTGGTCGGCGTCCGGTTCCGGGACGAGGTAGGCGACCAGGTCCGCGCGGTCACCGAGATCGTCCCGGACGACGACCACCGCCTGGCGGATCACGGCCAGCCGTGTCAACTGGTCCTCGATCTCGCCGAGTTCGATGCGGTAGCCGCGGATCTTGACCTGGGCGTCGGCGCGTCCGAGGTATTCGAGGTCGCCGGAGGGCGTCCAGCGGGCGAGGTCACCACTGCGGTAGAGCCGGGCACCGGAGGCCGGCGTCAGATGATCCGGTACGAATCGCTGGGCGGTGAGGGCGGGTTGGCCGGTGTAGCCACGGGCCAGGCCCGCGCCGCCGACGTGGAGTTCGCCGATGACGCCGATCGGGGTGGGGTTGCCGTAGGGGTCGAGGACGTGGAGGCGGAGGTCGGGGAGGGCCCGTCCGATGGTGGTGGTGTTGCCGTCCAGTTGGTGGTGGTCGATGTGGTGGGTGGTGACGTGGACGGTGGTTTCGGTGATGCCGTACATGTTGACGAGGCGGGGTGTGGCGTGACCGTGGCGGTCTGTCCAGCGGCGTACGGAGGGGGTGTCGAGTGCTTCGCCGCCGAAGACGATGGCGCGTAGGGCGAGGTCGTGTTGGTGGGTGTGGTCGGTGGCTTCGAACTGGCGGAAGGCGGAGGGTGTTTGGCTGAGGATGGTGACCGATTGGTCGTGTACGAGGGTGTAGAAGGCGTCGGCGTCGCGGCTGGTGAGGTAGGGGACGACGACGAGGCGTGCGCCGGTGGTGAGGGCGCCCCACATCTCCCAGACGGAGAAGTCGAAGGCGTAGCTGTGGAAGAGGGTCCAGGTGTCTTCGCGGCCGAAGGGGAGTCGTTGTTGGACGGCTTCGAAGAGGCGGGTGACGTTGGCGTGGGTGACTGTGGTGCCCTTGGGGCGTCCGGTGGATCCCGAGGTGAAGATGACGTAGCAGGCGTGATCGGGGTCGAGGCGCTGGGGGAGGTGGGCGAGGGCGTGGCTGAGGCTTGGTGTGGCCTTGGGTGTGGGGAGGGTGGTGATGTCGAGGGTGTGCCAGGGGCCGTCGGGGACGGTGGTGTGGGTGGGCTGGTGGGTGAGGACGAGGGTGGCGCCGACTTCGGTGAGCATGTGGTGCATGCGGTCGGTGGGGAAGGCGGTGTCGAGGGGGACGTAGACGCCGTGGGCCATGAGGACGGCGAGGGTGGTGATCACGGTGTCGACGGAGCGTTCGACGCAGACGCCGACGCAGATCTCGGGGCCGACGCCTTGCTCGACCAGGTGTGTGGCGATCTGGGCGGCTCGGGTGACGAGTTGGGCGTAGGTGAGGGTGGTGTCGTCGCAGACGACGGCCACGGCATCGGGGGTCTCCAGCGCGCGACGTATGACCAGTTCGTGGATCGCGCTGACGGACAGTGACGCGCCGTCACCTGCCCATGACTCCACCAACTCGCGTTCTGTGTCGCCGAGCAGAGTGACGTCTCTGATCGCGGTGTCGGGTGCGGAGACCATCGACTCCAGTACCCGCACGTAGTAGTCCCGCATCAACGCCACCTGAACGGAGGACAGCTCGCCGCTGTCGTACTCCATCTCCAGGCTCAGCCCCTGGTACCCGGGCTCCTGGCTGACGGCCACCAGCAGCGGGAAGTGGGTCCGCCCGCCCCCGTTCGCACGCGCCCGATCGTCGTCCGCGTCCGCGCCACCGGCGAGTGTGTCGATCTGGCGGAAGTGGTTGTAGACGAAGCCGGTCTCGAAGAGCGGTTCCCCGCCCAGTTCGCGCTGGATCGCGGACATCGGGTACCTGCGATGGGGCAGCATGTCCTGCTCGGCCTCGAACACCGCGCGCGCGAGGTCCTGCCAGTCGCCGTCCGGCAACTCCAGCCGGAACGGCAGCGTGTTGAGGAACAGCCCGCGCACCTCGGTGCCGTCGGTCTCCTCCAACCGCCCGTTGGACGACAGCCCCGTGACGACGTCCCGGCTGCCGGTGGCGAGGCTCATGACGCGCAGATGGGCCGCCAACAGCACGGACTTCAGTGGTACGCCGCACCGCCGGGCGAACCGGTCGAGATCCTCGCTCAGACCGACCGGCAGCGGAGTGATCAACTCTCCGTGCCGGCGCTCCGCGTCGTTGCGATGCACCTCGCCCGCGCCGTACGGCCCCGCGAGTCCCTCGGGAAGAGCGGTGGTGTGGCGGGGGAGTCGGGTGTCGGGTCGGTCGGTGAGGAGGGTGTGCCAATAGGTGGTGTGGGTGGGGTCGGTGAGTGTGTGCTGTTCGGCTGCGATGTAGTCGCGGTAGGTGGAGCGGAGGGGTGGGAGTGTGGGGGTGTGCCCGTCGAGGAGGGTGTGGTAGGTCTCGATGATCTCGGCGAGGGTGGAGGCGAGGCTCCAGCCGTCGAGGATGGCGTGGTGGTCGGTGACAGTCCACTGGAAGGCGTCGTCGGACAGCACCTGGACGGTCATCCGGAACAGCGGCGCCACCGCCACCGAGAAGCCCTCGTCCTGTTCACTACGGACGCGCTCCGCGACCGCCGCCCGTTGCGCGGCGTCGTCCCGACCACGCAGATCCACGACGGTCAGCGGCAACTCGACGCGTTCGTGCACGAGTTGCAACGGATCGCTGTAGCCGCTCAGGTCGAACGAGGTACGCAGGACCTCGTGGCGGGCCACCGCCAGCTCGACGGCCCGCCGGAAGGCGTCCTCCTCGAACCGCTCGCCGAGGCGCACCGTACTGACGTTGTGGTACGGGTTGCGGTCCGGGTCGATCTCCATCTCGTAGACCATGCCGACCTGGAGGGCCACCATCGGATAGGCGTCCACCAGCCCCTGCGGCAGTGCCTGCCGGTCCTTGTCCGACAACAGGGCGAACGGCTGCGTCGGTGGTGCGGGGAACCGGTCGTCGGTCTCGGCAGTCGCCTCGGTGGCGAGCGCGGCGAGCGTCGGGGACCGGAACAGCACGGGCAGCGTGAGCAGCAGACCCTCCTCCCGGGCCCGTCCGATCACCTGGATGCTGCGGATCGAATCGCCGCCCAGGTCGAAGAAGTTGTCGTGCCGGCCGATCCTCTCGACCCCGAGGACCTGACGCCAGATCACCGCCAGCCGCTCCTCCGCTCCGGGCAGCGGCGCCACGTACTGGGACGACAGCTCGGGCCGGTCCCCGGACGGTGCCGGGAGCCTGCCGCGGTCCACCTTGCCCTGGGCCGTCAGCGGGAACGCGTCGAGGAACACGAACGCCTTCGGCAGCATGTACTCCGGCAGCTTCTCCCGTAGCAGTGACCGCAGTTCGGACACATCGGGCGCCGGGTCGTCGCACACCACGTACGCCACCAGGTCGGCCCGGCCCGACGCGTCCTGCGGCGCGGTCACGACACACTGGCGTACGCGCGGATGAGCGCCGATCGCCGCGCTCACCTCGCCGGGCTCCACCCGGTAGCCGCGAATCTTGACCATGTGGTCGACCCGGCCGAGGAACTCCACCCGGCCCTCGGACGACCAGCGCCCCCGGTCACCCGTGCGATACAGCCGGGCACCCGGCACGGAGGGGTGCGGCAGGAACCGCTCGGCGGTCAGCGCGGGGCTGCCCAGGTAGCCGCGCGCGAGGCACGGCCCGGCGACGTACAGCTCACCCGGACTGCCCACGGGCACGGGATGACCGGCCTCGTCCAGCACTCGGACCTCGGTGTTGGCCAGCGGTGTGCCGAGTGGCAGCGGACCGGCCGGGAGCGAGTCCGCCGTGAAGACGCCGCACACCGAGAACGTGGTGGTCTCCGTCGGCCCCCAGCAGTTGACCAGCTCAAGTGACGGGCAGCGGGCGAGAATTCGGCCGGCGTGCGGCGCGGACACCGTCTCACTGCCGGTGAGCAGTCGGCGCAGCCCGTCGAAGGTCTGCGGCTGCTCGTCCACGAGCAGGGCGAACAGCGAGGCGGTGGCGTGGAGGACGGTCACGCCGTGCTCCGTCACCCAGCCCGCCACATCCGCCGGGGCGTACCGTCCGGGCGGCGCGAGCACGAGCCGGGCCCCCGCCGCCAGCGGCGCCCATATCTCGAAGGTGGAGACGTCGAAGGCTACGGTCGCGATCTGGAGAACGGTGTCGTCCTCCCGCAGCTCCATCGCGGGACCGCCGTGCAGAAGCTCGGTCACGTTGCGGTGCCGGGTCACCACACCCTTCGGCCGCCCGGTGGAACCGGAGGTGAAGATGGCGTAGCAGGCGTTGTCCGGCCCGGCGGAGACCTGCAACTCCCGGCCGAACGGCCCCTCTTCGGGCAGAGCGACGGTGTCCACATCGACCGTCTCCCACGGCCCCTGCGGAATCAGCTCCGTCGTGCTCGCCCCGGCCAGGACCACCCGCACGTCCGCTTCCTGGAGCATGTGCGCGAGCCGGGCCGCGGGGAAGGAGACATCCAGCGGTACGTAGGCCCCACCGGCCTTGAGCACGGCCAGCATGCTGACGACCAGCTCGGGCGAACGGTGCAGGCCGATCCCGACGAACACCTCGGGACCCACGCCCAGTTGACGCAGGCGATGGGCCAACCGGTCGGCGTGCGCGTCCAGTTCGCCGTACGTCAGGGACCGCTCCCCGGCGACGACGGCGACGCTGTCGGGCTGCGCCGCCGCCCGCGCCTCGACCAACTCGTGGACGGGCGTGGACGGGACAGCGGCGGTGTTGTCGTTCCAGCGTTCCAGCAGGGCTCGTTCGGCCTCGCCGAGCAGGACGGCCGCTCGGTGGTCCGCGTCCGGGTTCTCGGCGATCGCCCGCAGTGCCCGCAGGTGGTAGTCGCGGATCAGACGCATCTGCTCCGCGGGGAACTCCCTGGCGTCGTACTCCAACTCCATCCGCATTCCGGCCAGACCCGGTTCACGGCTCATCGCCACATGCAGCGGGAAGCTGGTCCGCGCGACCCCGGCGGCCGTCTCGTCGTGCGGTCCGGAGACCGAGGCCCGGCCCCCCTCGGCCAGCTCGTCCACGTGACGGAAGTGGTTGTAGACGAATCCGGTCTCGAACAACGGGTCGCCGCCCAGGGCGCGTTGCAGCGCCGGCATCGGGTATCGGCGGTGCGGCAGCATCTCGCTCTCGGCCTCGAACACGGCGCGCGCAAGGTCCGCCCAACTGCCGTCGGGCAGCCGCAGCCGGAACGGCAGCGAATTGAGGAACAGCCCACGGACCTCGGTGCCGTCGGTCTCCTCCAACCGCCCGTTGGACGACAACCCGGTGACGACATCCGCGCTGCCCGTGACCAGGCCCAGAACCCGCATATGGGCGGCCAGCACAACGGCCTTGAACGGCACACCGATACGAGCGGCACTGTCCTCCAGCGCCGACAGCAGCTCCGGCGGCACCACGGTGACCAGCGCTCCGTACCCACCCGTGCTGTCGTGCTCATGCACCTCGCCGTCGAGCCGTTCCCCGATCAGCGCGGAGTCGCCGTTGCCGCTGTTGTCGCTGTGGCGGGGGAGTCGGGTGTCGGGTCGGTCGGTGAGGAGGGTGTGCCAGTAGGTGGTGTGGGTGGGGTCGGTGAGTGTGTGCTGCTCGGCTGCGATGTAGTTGCGGTAGGTGGAGCGGAGGGGTGGGAGTGTGGGGGTGTGGCCGTCGAGGAGGGTGTGGTAGGTCTCGATGATCTCGGCGAGGGTGGAGGCGAGGCTCCAGCCGTCGAGGATGGCGTGGTGGTCGGTGACGGTCCACTGGAAGGCGTCGTCGGACAGCAGATGGACGGTCATCCGGAACAGCGGCGCCACCGCCGGATCGAACCCCGACGTCCGCTCCCCACGGACGTAGTCGGCCAGCTCACGCCGCTGCCCGGCCTCGCTCAGCCCGCGCAGATCCACCAGGCCGAGGGGTATCTCGACGTCCGTGTGCACCAACTGCATCGGCACGGACAGACCACTGAGGTCGAACGAGGTGCGCAGCACCGGATGCCGCTCCACCACCAGGGACACGGCCGCACGGAAGGCTTCCTGCTCGAACCGGCCCGGCAGATGCAGCGACGTCACGTTCAGGTAGGGGTTGCGGTCGGGGTCGCGTTGCATCTCGTAGACCATGCCGATCTGGAGTTCGGCCATGGGGTAGGCGTCGTCGAGGCCCGGGGGGAGGTGGTCGCGGTCGTGGGAGGAGAGGAGGGAGAAGGGTTCGGTGGTCGGTGCTGTGGTGGTGGGGTGTGCGGTGGTCGTGGCCGTGGCGAGGTCGGCGAGGGTGGGGTGCTGGAAGAGGTCCTGGAGGTGGAAGGTGAGTCCGTGGTCGCGGGCTCGGCCGAGTATCTGGATGCTGCGGATGGAGTCGCCGCCGAGTTCGAAGAAGTTGTCGTGGCGGCCGACGCGGTCGACACCGAGGATGTCCGCCCAGATGGCGGCGAGGGCTTCTTCGGTTCCCGGGAGCGGCGGGATGAACTCCGTTTCGAGGGTGGGTCGTTCGGAGGACGGGGCGGGCAGTGCCCGGTGGTCGAGCTTCCCCTGCGGGGTGAGCGGGAGGGCGTCGAGGAAGACGAAGTTCCTCGGGATCATGTAGCCGGGGAGCTGGTCGGCGAGGGCGTCGCGGAGTTCGCTGGTGGTGGGCTGGTCGGCGTCCGGTTCCGGTACAAGGTAGGCGACCAGGTCCGTACGGCCGTTCGCCTCCTGATACGGAAGGACGACGGCCTCACGCAGACCATCCAACCGGGCCAACTGGTCCTCGATCTCGCCAAGTTCGATGCGGTAGCCGCGGATCTTGACCTGAGCGTCGGCCCGGCCGAGGTATTCCAGGTCGCCGGAGGGCGTCCAGCGGGCGAGGTCACCACTGCGGTAGAGCCGGGAACCCGGTGTGTGTCCCAGGTGATCGGGGACGAAACGCTCGGCCGTGAGGGCCGGCCGAGCCCCGTACCCGCGCGCGAGCCCCGCCCCTGATACGTACAGTTCGCCGATGACGCCGATCGGGGCGGGGTTCCCGTAGCGGTCGAGGACATGGAGGCGGAGGTCGGGGAGGGCGCGCCCGATGGTGGTTACGTTGCCGTCCAGTTGGTGGTGGTCGATGTGGTGGGTGGTGACGTGGACGGTGGTTTCGGTGATGCCGTACATGTTGACGAGGCGGGGTGTGGCGTGACCGTGGCGGTCTGTCCAGCGGCGTACGGAGGGGGTGTCGAGTGCTTCGCCGCCGAAGACGATGGCGCGTAGGGCGAGGTCGCTTTGGTGGGTGTGGTCGGTGGCTTCGAACTGGCGGAAGGCGGAGGGTGTTTGGCTGAGGATGGTGACCGACTGGTCGTGTACGAGGGTGTAGAAGGCGTCGGCGTCGCGGCTGGTGAGGTAGGGGACGACGACGAGGCGTGCGCCGGTGGTGAGGGCGCCCCACATCTCCCAGACGGAGAAGTCGAAGGCGTAGCTGTGGAAGAGGGTCCAGGTGTCTTCGGGGCCGAAGGGGAGTCGTTGTTGGACGGCTTCGAAGAGGCGGGTGACGTTGGCGTGGGTGACTGTGGTGCCCTTGGGGCGGCCGGTGGATCCCGAGGTGAAGATGATGTAGCAGGCGTGATCGGGGTCGAGATGCCGGGGCAGGTGGGCCAGGGCGTGGCTGAGGCTTGGTGTGGCCTTGGGTGTGGGGAGGGTGGTGATGTCGAGGGTGTGCCAGGGGCCGTCGGGGACGGTGGTGTGGGTGGGCTGGTGGGTGAGGACGAGGGTGGCGCCGACTTCGGTGAGCATGTGGTGCATGCGGTCGGTGGGGAAGGCGGTGTCGAGGGGGACGTAGACGCCGTGGGCCATGAGGACGGCGAGGGTGGTGATCACGGTATCGAGGGACCGCTCGACGCAAACACCGACGCAGACTTCGGGTCCGACGCCTTGCTCGACCAGGTGTGTGGCGATCTGGGCGGCTCGGGTGACGAGTTGGGCGTAGGTGAGGGTGATGTCGTCGCAGACGACGGCCACGGCGTCAGGGGTCTCCAGCGCGCGACGTATGACCAGTTCGTGAATCGCGCTGACGGGGAGTTCCGCACCGTCACCCGCCCATGACTCCACCAACTCCCGCTCTGTGTCGCCGAGCAGGACGACGTCTCCGATCGCGGTGTCGGGTTCGGTGACCATCGACTCCAGTACCCGCACGTAGTAGTCCCGCATCAACGCCACCTGGTCCTCGACCAGCACACCGAGGTGGTAGTCGAGGCTCAGGAGCAGCCGGGTGGAGTACGGATTGCGGATCACACCGACACTCAGCGGGAAGTTGGTCGGCTCGGCACGCAGCGTGCTGAAGCTGTCGATCTTCCCGTCCACGATCGTCAGACTGCCCTCACCGAACTCGTCGGTGAGCACGTGGAAGTGGTTGTAGACGAAGCTGGTCTCGAACAGGGCCTCGCCACCCATCCGACGCTGGAGCGCGCCCAGCGGGTATCTGCGATGGGGCAGCATGTCCTGCTCGGCCTCGAACACCGCGTGGATGAGGTCCAGCCAACTGCCCTCCGGCAGTTCCAGCCGGAACGGGACGGTGTTGAGGAAGAGCCCCCGCACCTCGGTCGCCCCGGCCTCCTCCAGCCGCCCGTTGGACGACAGCCCGGCCAGTACGTCCCTGCTTCCGGTGACCAGACTCATGACCCGTAGATGCGCCGCCAGCATCACGGACTTCAGCGGCACCCCGCAGCGCTTGGCCAGCGCCAGCAGCTCGTCGCACAGCTCCGCCGGGAGCAGCGTCTCGATCGAACCGTGCTTCTCCGCAGTGTGCAGCACCCGCCACTCGTTCTCGCGCTCGGGCGTCGCCAGTTCGGCGTTGTGCCGGTCCGGCCAGCGGGGGAGCCGGCCCGTGGGCCGGTCCGTGAGTCGCTCCAGCCAGAACGCCTCACTCTCCTCCGAGCGCAGCACCTCCCGCTCCGCCGCGATGAAGTCGCGGTACGCGGACGCGGGCGGATCGAAGGCGGCGACCGTGTCCGCACCGGCCGCGAGCTGCTGGTAGAGGCCCGTGATCTCGGCGAGCGTGGAGTGAAGGCTCCAGCCGTCGAAGATGGCGTGGTGCTCGGTCACCGTCCACTGGAAGGCGTCGTCGGAGAGCCAGTGAATGCCGAACCGCAGCAACGGCGGCCGGGAGTGGTCGAACACATGGGAGCGTTCGAAGGCCACGTATGCGGCGATCTCCGCCTGTTGCGCCTCGTCGTCGAGTGCGCGCAGATCGGACACCACACACGGCATCTCGGCCGTGGCGTGCACCAGTTGGAGCGGCTCGCTGTACCCGCTCAGCTCCAGGGACGTACGGAGGATCGGGTGGCGTTCCACGACCAGGCGGAGCGCCTCCCTGAAGCTGCGCTCGTCGAACCGGCCGTTGATGCGCATGCTGTCCACGTTGTGGTACGGCAGCCGTTCACGGTCCAGCTCCATCTCGTAGATCATGCCGACCTGGAGTTCCGCCATCGGATAGGCGTCCACGAGGCCTTGCGGCAACCGCGCCCTGTCCTCGGCGCTCACCATGGAGAACGGCTCACTGTCGCGCTGCGAGGTCGCGGACACCGCGTGGGACGAGGTGGCTTCGGCAAGTCCCGCGAGGGTGGGCGAGCGGAAGAGGTCCTGCAGCTCGAAGCCCACCCCCTGGGTACGAGCCAGTCCCAGCACCTGGATGCTGCGGATGGAGTCGCCGCCGAGGTCGAAGAAGTTGTCGTGGCGGCCGATGCGGTCGACGCCGAGGACGCTGCTCCAGATCCCGGCGAGCAGTTCCTCCGTTCCGGGCAGCGGGGCGACGAACTCGGCGGCCAGTTCTGGGCGTTCGGTCGTCGGATCGGGCAGTGCCCGGTGGTTGAGCTTGCCTTGCGGGGTGAGCGGGAGGGCGTCGAGGAAGACGAAGTTCCTCGGGATCATGTAGTCGGGGAGGTGGCCCGCGAGGGCGTCGCGGAGTTCGCTGGTGGTGGGCCGGTCGGTGCCCGGTTCCGGGACGAGGTAGGCGACGAGGTCCGTGTGACCGCCGAGATCGTCCCGGACGACGACCACGGCCTGCCGGATCTCGGGCTGCCGTCCCAACCGTGCCTCGATCTCCGGCAGTTCGATGCGATAGCCGCGCACCTTCACCTGGGCGTCGGCCCGGCCGAGGTACTCCAGGTCGCCGGAGGGCTTCCAGCGGGCGAGGTCACCACTGCGGTAGAGCCGGGCCCCCGGTGTGGGGCCGAGATGGTCGGGCACGAATCGCTGCGCGGTGAGAGCCGGTTGGCCCGTATAGCAACGCGTCACGCCGGGCCCGCCGACGTACAGCTCCCCGACGACTCCGATCGGACTCGGATCGCCCGACGGATCCAGGACGTAGAGCCGGAGGTCGGGCAGCGGACTGCCGATCCGGCTGAACGTACCGTCGAGTTGGTCCTCGTCCACCTCGATGTAGGTCACGTGCACGGTGGTCTCGGTGATGCCGTACAGGTTGACGAGCAGCGGCGAGGTGTAACCGTGCCGGGTGCCCCAGCGGCGTACCGAGGCCCGGTTCAGCGCCTCGCCCGCGAACAGCACGGCCCGCAGGGCCAGTTCGTCCCCTGCCGCCGCGTCGACCGTCTCGAACTGGCGGAAGGCGGACGGGGTTTGGCTGAGCATCGTGACCGACTGGTCGCGTACGAGCGCGTAGAACGCCTCCGCGTCCCGGCTGGTGAGGTAGGGGACGACGACGAGGCGTCCGCCACTGGTGAGAGCACCCCACATCTCCATGACCGACACGTCGAAGGCATAGCTGTGGAAGAGGCTCCAGGCATCGTCCGGGCCGAAGGGGAGGCGTTGTTGGACGGCTTCGAAGAGGCGGGTGACGTTGGCGTGGCTGACGGTGGTGCCCTTGGGGCGGCCGGTGGACCCCGAGGTGAAGATGACGTAGCAGGCGTGATCGGGGTCGAGACGCTGAGGGAGGTGGGCCAGGGCGTGGCTGAGGCTTGGAGCGGCTTCAGGCACGGGGAGGGTGGTGATGTCGAGCGTGTGCCAAGGGCCGTCGGGGACGGTGGTGTGGGTGGGCTGATGGGTGAGGACGAGGGTCGCGCCGACTTCGGTGAGCATGTGGTGCATGCGGTCGGTGGGGAAGGCGGTGTCCAAAGGCACGTAGACGCCGTGGGCCATGAGGACGGCGAGGGTGGTGATCACGGTGTCGACGGACCGCTCGACACAGACACCGACACAGACTTCGGGGCCGACGCCTTGCTCGACCAGGAGCGTGGCGATCTGCGCGGCTCGGGTGACGAGCTGGGCGTAGGTGAGGGTGGTGTCGTCGCAGACGACGGCCACGGCATCGGGGGTCTCCAGCGCGCGGCGTATGACCAGTTCGTGGATCGCGCTGACGGGAAGTTCCGCACCGTCACCCGCCCATGACTCCACCAACTCCCGCTCGGCGGGCCCCATGAGGGGAAGCCGGCTCACCGGGAGATCGGGGGTGGCGAGGATCTGACCGAGCAGGATCTGCCAGTGGTCCACCAGGGTACGGATGGTGTCGGCGTCGAACAGGTCCGTCGCGTACTCGACTTGGAGATGGAGCCCGTCCGGACGCCGGTACACCGACCAGGTGAGGTCGAACTTCGCGGTCCCCGTGGGCACCATGGAACGCTCGACGCTCAGCCCCTCACCGAAGGGCTCCAGCGGCTCCTCCTCGTGGAAGGCGAAGAGCGTCTGCACGATCGGGTTGTGACTCAACGACCGTTCGGGGTGCAACTGCTTCACGGCGAGATCGAACGGGGCCCTGCTGCGGGAGAGCGCGCTCAGCAGCGACGCGCGGGAGCGCGCCACGAGTTCCCGGAAGCCGGGGTCGTCCCCCAGGTCCACCCGCAGGACGAGCGTGTCGACGAAGAAGCCGACCAGATCGTTGAGCTTGGCGTTGTCCCGGCCCGCCACCGGGGAACCGACGACGATGTCGCCGCTCCCCGAGTGGCGCGCGGCGAGCACCTGGAAGGCGGCGAGCAGCACCGTGTACAGACTGACGTTCTCCTCGGCGGCGAACGCCTCCAGCGCCGCCGAGGACACCCCGGTGAGCGGGAAGTCCGTCGTCTCGCCCCGATAGCTCATCTCGGCCGGTCGGGGGCGGTCCGTGCCGAGGTCCAGCACGGCCGGAGCATCGGCCAGCGCGTCCGTCCAGGCCGCCAGGGTCTTCTCCGTACGAGGGCCGCGCAGCGTCTCGTGCTGCCACAACGCGTAGTCGGCGTACTGGACCGGCAGGGGCCGGACCGACCCGCCGCCCGCGCGATACGCCTCGTTCAGCCGACGTTGGAAGACGTCCAACGACCAGCCGTCACAGGCGATGTGATGGAACGTGAGCTGCAACCAGTGCTCGTCCTCGGACAGTTGGTACAGCGTCGCGCGCAGCATCGGATCCCGGGCCAGGTCGAACGGCCTGCGGGCATCGGCCTCGACGGCCTCCTGAGCGCTGCGGACGCGGTCGGCGGGGGCGAGGCCGGTGAGGTCGACGAGCGGGCAGTCCGTCTCACGGGCCTCCAGCAACCGCTGGCGCGGTTCCCCGTTCTCGTCCGCCTCGAAGACGGTGTACAGGGCGTCCTGACCGGCCGCGGCCGTGGCGACGGCGGCCGTCAGACGGGCGGTGTCCAAGGGGCCGGTGAAGCGGAGAACGACCGGGATGTTGTAGACAGCGTTGTCGCCGAGCCAGCGGTCCAGGAACCAGAGCCGCTGCTGGCCGAAAGAGAGCGGACCGCGCTCGTCCGGCCTGGCGCGGAGTCGGCCGGCCGGTGACGGTCTCGTACCGCCTCCCGCGCGTGCGCCGTCTTCCGCGTTCTGGTCGGTTGTGGGGGTGCCGTCCATGATGATGCCCTTCTCACCGGTCCGCTAAAGGTGCAATAAAAACGAAACGCGGTCACGGGTTCTTGGAGATGCGTGGCGGTGCAAACCTGCACTGCCGAAGGGAACCTGTGAACGCTGCAAAGAACTGCGGGATCATTTGCATGGGACATGGAGGAGCGCTGTCACATTAGAGAGGCCCGTCACGACTGGTCAACCCTCGTGATCAGTGCCTGACCTGCGCCTTTTAACGATCGGGAGGGTTTTGGATCAGTTCCTTAGCGTAAATTTAGGGAAGCAATAGAGCCGGGCAAGCGCATGGCTGCCTTATAGGGGAACGCATATGGGCGGAAGATTGAATCGCGTTTGGGCGCGTCTTTGCCTCGGAGGCCCTTGAGGGTTGTGGGAAGTTGCGCAGGGCCGCCGGGAGAGGCTGTCAGCGGGACAGTCGTGACGGGCCGCACGCCGATATCGAGTCGGCGAAAGGGGTGCGGTGGCTACGGCCGGACCGCCGTGCCGCCACCCGAGAAGGGGCCCTTTCGGGCCAGTGCCGCCGAACTTCTCATCAGGCGGGAGGAGATGGTCCACAGGCCGATTTCCGCTGCCTGCCGACCCGCCGCCGCCACCTGGGCGCGCTCCTGCTGGTACCAGGCGAACGGGTCCGCCAGCAGACGGTCGACCAGGCTTCGGGGCATCGCATGGCAGCGAATGGGCTCGTCCGGCACGGGCGGGTCCCCGTACCCGCCGCGGCGCTGCGCTTCTCCGGTGAGATACGCCAAGGTGTCGAGAACGCGCCGCAGCGCCGCTCGTTGCTCCTCCGGTGACTCCTCCGCCGCCAGGCGTTCCAGGGCGAAGGCCCGTACGAAGGAGGGGAAGCGGTACCGGACGGCTCTGGACGTCTCATCCACCACCGCGTCGAGCAGATAGGACTCGGTGAGTTCGTCCAACAGGTCCTGGGCGCGGTGCGGTTCGCATTCGAGCAGCGGGGCGCCGATCCAGGGGGCGAAGTCGGGCAGCTTCAACTGGGCGAGTCTGCGCAGGGTTTGCCGGGCCTCCGGACTGAGCGCACCGTAAGCCGGGGCCATGCAGGTGCGGACCGCCTGCTCCACGTGGCGCAACTCGTCCGGGCGTCGCGCCACCTCGGCGTAGCGGTCCACCGCCTCGGTCTGGACGACGGCATCCGCCACGGCCCGGTGCGGCCGGGCGGCCAGCCGGGCGGCAGCCGCGCGCAGCAGGAGCGGCAGATCGTCGCAGGCACGGCAGAGTTCCTCGACGGCCAGTGGTTCGGCGGCGACCCGCCGGCGGCCGATGATCTTCACCAGCAGGTCCACGGAACTCTCCCGCCGGAACCGGGAGAGTTCGATACGGGTGTCCGCGGGCAGCCCGGTGAAGCGCCGCCACGAGGTGATCAGCACCCGCGAACCGGGCGATCCGGGGAGCAGCGGGGCGACCTGGCCCTCGGACGTCGCGCCGTCCAGCACGACGAGGACTCGGCCCTCCGCCAGCAGGTCGCGGTACATCTCGGCGCGTTCCTCGACGCTGCCGGGGACGGCTTCGTCGGCCACGCCGAGCGCGCGCAGGAAGCGGCGGAGCACCTCGGCGGGGCTCGTGGGGTGGCCCGGAGCGCCGGACAGATTCGCGAAGAGCTGCCCATCGGGGTAGTCCGGAGCGAGTCGATGGGCGACGTGTACGGCGAGGGTCGTCTTGCCCGAGCCGCTCCGACCTGTGATCACGGTGACGGGGACGACGGTCCGGGGCGCGTCGGTGCGGGTGGAGGCGGCAAGAATGCGCTGGATCGCCTGCGCGCGGCCGGTGAAGTCGGGGATGTCGGCGGGCAGCAGCCGCGGAATCCGGTGCGCCAAAGGTGCCGGAACCACCGGAAACGCAGGGGGAGTTGGGCCGTTGCCGGGTCCGGTCGGCTGGGCGGGGTCCGTCGTGACCTTGATGCAGGGCTGGATCCGGGGCGGCGTGTCCCACTCCTCTTCCCCCGCCAGGATCATGCGGTGCAGTCGCTGCAGCTCCGCGCCGGGCTCGATGCCGAGCCTCTCGACGAGGGCCGTCCGCGCCTGGCGGTACACCTCCAGGGCCTCGGCCTGCCGTCCCGCGCGGTGGAGCGCGGTCATCAGGAGCACCCGCAGACGTTCCCGCAGGGGGTGGGCGGCGACCAGGGCGCCGAGTTCACTCACGGCGCGGTGGTGGTTGCCGAGTTGTAGTTCGAGTTCGAGGCACTGCTCCTGTACGGCGAGGCGGCGCTCGTCGAGTTGGACGGCGTTCGCTCGTACCGGCTTGCTGCTGATATCGGTCAGAGCGTGCCCCTGCCACAGCCCCAGCGCGGCCCGTAACTCCTTCACCGCCTGCTGGGGTTGATGGGCGGCAGCGGCTCGTCCGCCTGCCGCGACCCGTTCCTCGAAGTCATGGAGGTCGAGTTGCCCCTCGGTCGTCCGTAAGAGATAGCCGGGCGAGCGGGTCACGATGGGGCAGGGGTGGGGGCCCGAGGTGAGCATGCGGCGCAGGGCGCAGATGCCGATCTGCACCTGGGTACGGCTCGTCGCCGGTGGCTTCCGCTCCCATATCGCCTCCACCAGACGGTCGTTGGAGACGACACGTCCCGAGTCGAGAAGCAGCATCGCCAGCACCGTGCGCTGACGCTGTCCGCTGACATCGATGCGCCTGCCGTCGTCCACGACTTCGAGCGGCCCCAGAATCCTGAACTGCATGGGCCCCCTTCGAGGCAGTGGCGGCTCATAGAGGGCGCTGGCAACCAGCCTGACGTACAGGCCTGCCGGCCTCCAGCGCGCCTGGCGTGTTCGAATATCGGTGCAAGGGGTACGAAAAGCGGATACGGGACGTGCATTCGAATGATTGCATGATCGAAAGGACCCGTCAACGACTCACTTCCCTGGCCGCGCCCGTCAACTCCTTTTCTATGCAGGCACGTTATGGAGTCCTGCCATCCGCGAGTTCCGGGAATGGAACGTCCGAAATTCCATGTTTGAAGTGCGGCACCCCGGTTCTTTCCGGGGGTGAATCCCTGGGGGTGATCGGGTTCCGGCCATCGGATGAGTGCGGCGACACGATCCTGGGGTGCGCGCGCATGCGGTCCGGTCCTACGGGCTCGCGCGAGCGGATCCTGACCTACGCGCGAGCGGATCCTGGCGTACGCCGCATCCGGTGCGGGCCGCTACACCAGTGCCCCGTCCCCTACCACGACCCGCAGCGCGGCCTCCGACGGTGAGCCGGGCTCCGCCACGTACACCATGAGTTCCTGGCCCTCGTCCCCGCCCCCGGTCGCGGGGAGGATCAGCTTCTCGTAGCCCAACTCCAGCTCGCCCACTGCCGGATGACGCAGCCGGTGCCGACCGGTCCGCTTCTCGGCGACGGCCCGTGCCTCCCACAGCTCCCGGAAGCGAGGGCTGAGCCGCCGCAGCTCCAGCAGCACCGCGCACAGCCGCGGCTCGTCCGGGGTCCGCCCCGATGCCGCCCGCAACCCCGCGACCAGTTGCTCACGCACCGCCTCCTGATCGGCGTGCAGTCGCCCGGCGGCCGGTTCCAGGAACATCATCAGGGCGAGGTTGAGCCGGTCCTCGGGGACCTCTTCCAGCAGCGGCCAGAGCAGTCCCAAGGCCCGGTTCCAGGCCAGGACATCCAGCCCTCTCCCCAGTACCAGCGCGGGAGTCGCCCCCAACCCGTCCAGCAGCGCCCGCACTTGCGGCCGAACCCGCTGCCGCGGCACCGGCGGTGGGGTGCACACGCCGCCCTCTCCGGCCGAACCGCCCGTCGGCCGCGCGGCCACGTTGTGCAGATAGCGGCGCTCGTCCGCGTCGAGCCGCAGTGCCCCGGCGACCGCGTCGAGGATCTCCGCCGATACCGCCGTCGCCCGGCCCTGTTCGATCCGGGTGTAGTAGTCGACACTGACCCCGGCCAGTTGGGCCACTTCTTCCCTGCGCAGCCCGCGCACGCGGCGCCGGTTGGTCCCTTCGGGCAGCCCCAACTCGCTTGGCGAAAGGGCGGCTCGCCGCCCCTTGAGGAAGGGCCCCAGCTCGGAACGTGCGTCCACCATACGGTCCAGTATGGCCCAGCCGTCTCCGACCTGGTCGTCCACCCGATCGGCCCTTCACTCACCCGCCCCTTCGCTCGACCTGGCCCTTCGCTCAACCTGGTTCTGCCGGACCCAGGTTGGAGCGGATCTGGTTACGAGGCGCGGTCCGGCCGACAGTGGATGCGTCAGCACGCCCGCCGGTATCCGGCAGAACGCAACGCACGGCGCCCCGCGAAGGAGAGACCGTCATGAAGTACCGCACACTCGGTGGAAGTGGCATCCAGGTCAGCGAGTTCACCCTCGGCGCGATGATGCTCGGCGCGTGGGGGACGGCCGACCACGACGAGGCCGTTCGGATCGTGCACACCGCACTGGACGCCGGAATCAACACCGTCGACACCGCCGACATGTACTCGCTCGGTGAATCCGAGGAGATCGTCGGCAAGGCCCTCAAGGGGCGGCGTGACGATGTCGTCCTGGCGACCAAGTTCCACAACCCGATGGGCGAGGACCCCAACCGCCGCGGCAATTCTCGCCGTTGGATCGCCCAGGCCGTCGAGGACAGCCTGCGCCGCCTGGACACCGACTGGATCGACCTCTACCAGATCCACCGCCCCGATCCGGAGACCGACTTGGAGGAGACCCTCTCGGCCCTGTCCGACCTGGTCCGGGCAGGCAAGATCCGCGCCTATGGCACCTCCGCCTTCCCGGCCTCGGAGTTGGTGGAGGCGCAGTGGACGGCCGACCGGCGCGGCCTGGTGCGCCCGCGCGGCGAGCAGCCGCCGTACTCGATCCTCGCCCGTGGCATCGAACGGGAGGTGCTGCCGATGGCGCGGAAGTACGGGGTGGGTGTGATCACTTGGTCGCCGCTGAGCGGGGGCTGGTTGTCGGGCAGGTACGGCGGCCCGGACGGGGCGGACCCGCGCACCTCGCACCGCGGCAACACCGGGATGGTGGACTCACTGTTCGATATGAACCTGCCCGGCAACCGCGCCAAGTTGGATGCCGTCACCGAGCTGAAGAAGGTGGCGGCCGAGGCGGGAGTCTCCCTGCCGACCCTCGCCACGGCCTTCGTCCGCAGCCACCCCGCGGTCACCTCGGTCATCATGGGCCCGCGGACGATGGAGCACCTGGAAGGCATGCTGGAGGGTGTGGACGTCCGGTTGGACTCGGCGATCCTCGACCGCATCGACGAGGTGGTCCCGCCGGGAACGGACATCGCGCGCGATGTGACCTTCTACGAGCCGCCCGCCCTGACGGACGCCTCGCTGCGGAGGCGGCGGTGAAGCGTGCGGACGCGCCGGTGAAGCGTGCGGACGCGCCGGTGAAGCGTGCGGACGCGGCGGTGAAGCGTGCGGACGCGGCCGGTCTGTCGGCATCGCCGAACCTTCGCACAAGCGCCCGTCCGGGCGCTGCCCGCCGAGTTGTCCGTGAACTCCCCTGGAATTGTCCGTGATTGGTAACAGACGCATCCTGCGGCCGCCGTGCCTCGTCCTGTCATGTGGTCGGAAGGCGACCAGGGGTCGGCGAGGAACTGCGGGAAAGTGGGGCGGACATGGCGCGGCACGGTGGCGGGCGGGGCTGGTACGGCAAGGTGCTCGGGGCGGCGCTCGGGGTGACGGTGCTGGCCGCCGGTGCCTCGGCGTGGACCGCGCAGGCCGGTTCCGCGGGTGACTCGTCGCCTCGTGCGACCGCGTCGGCCGCGCCGGGCGGTGACGTCAAGGCGGTGGGGGTGAGCATCGCGCACGCCTCGGACAAGGGGGACCACGCCGTCAACATCACCATCGACGACGGCCCCGACCCCGTGTGGACCCCTCAAGTGCTCGACATCCTGCGGGAGTACGGGGTGAAGGCCACGTTCTGCATGGTGGGACCGCAGGCGAAGGCCCACCCGGACCTCGTGAAGAAGGTGGTCGCGGCCGGGCACCGGCTGTGTGACCACACCGTGTCGCACGACACCGCCATGGACTCCAAGTCCGAGGCCTACCAGTCGCAGCAGATCCTCGACGCCGAGCGCATGATCACGGAGGCGTCCGGGGGCGTCCGGCCGATGTACTACCGGGCGCCCGGTGGGGCGTTCACCCCCTACAGCCGCAAGCTGGCCGCCTCCCGGGGCATGCGCCCGTTGGGCTGGAACGTGGACACCAAGGACTTCGAGCGGCCGGGCACGGAGGCCATCGTCGCCACCGTCGAGCGGGAACTGTCCAACGGGCCGACGCTCCTCTTCCATGACGCGGGCGGCGACCGCTCCCAGACCGTCGCGGCCCTGCGCCGCGTCCTCCCGTGGCTCAAGGAGCAGGGCTACTCCTTCGGCTTCCCGGCGCGTTGAGCCGACTTCAAGGCGGTGTGTGCGGTGTGTTGACGGGCGGCGTGCCGACGCGGGCGGCGTGTCACAGGTGTTGTGTGGCACGCCGCCCGCGTCGGCGTCGGTGGCACCCGGTCAGGGGCGCAGGATCAACCGGATCGGGTCGCCGGTCTTGTTCGTCAGCCGCTCCACCGCTTCGGCGGCCTCCGCCAGCGGGAGTTCACCGCTGATCGACGCGGAGAAGTCCAGTCGGCCGCCCTGGAGCAGGGACAGCAACTGGGGCAGCGCGACCGGCATGTCGGAGCCGTAGTGGCCGAGGATCTGCTGCTGGAGGTAGCTGAAGCGGGTGCCGTCGGTGACGGTCAGCGGCTTGTCGGTCAGGCCCACGAGGACCAGCCTGCCCTTGCGCGCGAGCACCGACAGAGCCTGCTCACGGACGGCCGGCACACCGGCGAAGTCGAAGGCGGCGGCGAGACCGGCGCCACCGGTCGCCTCGCCGATCCGCTCGCGCAGCGCCGGGTCGGCGGAGTCGAGCGCCAGGTCCGCTCCCTGGGCGAGGGCGCGCTCGCGGGCGGTGGGGTTGGGGTCGACCGCGATGACGGGGCACGCGCCGATGGCCCGCAGCAACTGGACGGCGTGGACGCCGAGTCCGCCGACACCCCATACGCCGACGGCCTCGGCGGGCTTCACGGCACCCGTCACGGTGATCGCGCCCCACGGAGTGGAGACCGCGTCCGGGATGATCGCGCCCTGGTCGAAGGGGATGGCCGCGGGCAGTTCGGTGAGGGCGTTCTCGGCGGAGAGCGCGTACTCGGCCCAGCCGCCGTCGTAGTCCACGCCACGCGTGTACGTGACGCCGCCGCGGATCTCACCCGCGTACAGCACGACCCGCTGCCCCGGGGTCCAGCGGGTGACGCCCTCGCCGATCTCCGCGATGGTGCCGGACACCTCGTGGCCCAGGGTGACCGTGTCGCCGCGCAGCAGCAGCGGTGTGAGGGTGCCGTCGATCAGGTGGACGTCCGACAGGCAGACGCCCGCGGCCTCCACCTTCACCAGGACCTGGCCGGGACCGGGTGCGGGCTTCGCCACCTCCTCGATGCGCAGGGTGCGGCTGGGGATGTGCAGCCGGGCGGCGAGCATCTGCTCCATGAATGGCCTCCTTGACACGGCGGCGACCTGGGGCCGCGGGCCCCTCGACGCAAGTCACCTTGCGATGAAACGTACGCTCGCCGTTCAGGTAACGCAAGTAGACCTGCGTTACCATGGATCATGCCCTCGTCCGACCGGAACGTACCGTCCCAGAACGTGCCGCCCTTGCGGCGCCGAGGAGCCCGTATGCGCTCCGCCGTCCTCGCCGCCACCGTGGACGTCCTGACCGAACACGGGCTCGCCGGCACGACCGTCGGCGCCGTCGCCCGCGCCGCCGGAGTCCACGAGACCTCCGTCTACCGGCGGTGGGGGACCCGCGAGAACCTCATCCTGGAAGCCCTGACCGAACAGGTCGACGCGGCGATGCCCCTGCCGGACACCGGGCATGTCCGGGACGACCTCGCGGCCTACTTCGGCGCGCTGGCGCGGCTGCTCGCGACGGCACAGGGCAAGGCGCTGCTCCGGCTGAGCGCCGAACGCGACGACACCCTGCCGGACCGCCGCCTCCCCTTCTGGACCGAGCGCCTCGAACGCGGCGCCGTCATGGTCCGCCGGGGCGTCGAGCGCGGCGAACTCGCACCGGACACGGACCCCGGCCTCGTCATCGAGGCCATCAGCGGCGCCCTGTTCACCCGCGCCCTGATCAGCGGCGCCCCACTCGACGAGACCCTCGCCACGCGCCTCGTCACCCTCGCACTGACGGGCGCGCTCCCGCGACCTCCGGCCGAGTAGCCGCGGGGCGGCTACGCCGTGCTCTCCGGTGGGGGCGACGAGCGGGGCCTCAGATGGGCCATGAGCGTCGTCAGGTGTGTCCAGGCGTCGGGGTCGGTGCCGTCGCCGAAGGGGTAGTGCAGGGCGGGGTCGGCCGCGGTGCCGAGCTGCCGGGGCCTGATCGCCACCGGGGGCCTGCGGGCATGGGCCAGGCCGATGGTCCGCACGTCCCGGGCGCCGAGTGTGAAGGCGACCGGGACCGGTGGTGCGCTGAGGTGCGGGCGCAGTGTGAGGTCGGCCGGGGCCGGCGTCAGGGTGGTCAGCATCGTCGTCAGGCCCTGTGTGTCGACGAGCGTGGCCGCCAGTGACTCGATCGCGTCCAACGGGATGTGCCGTGCTGTGTCCCAGGGTGAGCGTGACATCCTCGGCGACGCCGGACGTGGTGCGGGTGGTGCGGTGGGTGGCGATGGCCGGGTGGGCGGCGGTGCCGACGACGACGGTCTGGGTGGGAGCGGGGGCGCGACGGCGCGCCAGGTCGGTCAACTGGCGTGCTGACCAAGGGAGGTTGGCCGGTTCGGCGGTTCCCCAGCCGAGGGGCGGCTCCCCGGTGAGAGAGCGCCAGGCCGTCTCCAGGGCCCTGCCGAGGACGAGGTCCGCGTCGGGGGTGTGGACCGTGCGGAAGGCCACCGTGAGCCGCCGCTCGTCGGTGGGAGCCGCACCGGCCTTGAACGCGTCCGCGACCATGCCGTCCCCGGTGACGGTGAACGTGCCGTTGAGCCAAGCAAGTTCAGCGCCCGAGAGGCCGTCGTAGTAGCCGCCCCGCGGGGCCTGGACCACCCAGCGGTGGGGAGCGCCCCCGAGCGCGGCGCGCAGCGGCAGCGTCAGGCGTACGTGGGACGGTGTCACGAGGTGCAGGGCGCGACCGGAGGCCGTCACCAGGCGCAGGACGTCGGACAGCCAGGCCGTCAGGCCGAGGACCGGGCGGTCGGCGAGGACGACGGCCGTGGAGTCGGTGAGGACGTCGACGGCCGGGAGCGCGCCGTCCGGCAGTGGTGTCGCGGTCACCTCGTCGGAGGGCTCGGGGGTCTCCACGACCCCGGTGCCGCCGGAGCCGTGCGGCCAGACCGTGCCGCCGAGCAGCATCGTCAGCCGTCCGCACACCGACGCGGCCAGCGGCTCCGCCTCGGGTACGGCGCTGGAGGCGCGGACCTCGGTCCACCAGAACGGCGGCTTCGGCGCCGCGACTTGGGCGCCCAGAAGGCGTTCGGCCTCACCCGGTGTATGGACCAGCAGCGGCGCCTCGACGGACACCAGCGGGCGGCCCGCGGCCGTGCACAGATGGACGACCGCGCTGTCGTGGGTGGTGGTCAGCGTGAGACCGGGACCGCCCGCGTACAGGGCCGCGAGCAGCGTCGACGTGTCGGGTGCCGTCGGGGTGAGGGCGATGAGGTCCTGTGTCATACCGGCGTCTCCGTGGGCTCGCCTTCGGGCGCGAGTGCGGTCTGGATCAACTGGTGGCGGCGTCCGCGCCGGACGAGGGTGCCGCGGCCGGGCGGCAGGGTGGAGGCGTACAGGCCGGGGAAGAGCTGGCCCTCGCTGCGGTCGCCGGTCATCAGCAGTGCCGTCGCCCCGGTCTCGCGCAGCGCGGTGAGGAACGGCTCGTACAGGGCGCGCGAGGCGCCCGCGACACGGCGGGTGACGACGAAGTGCAGACCGATGTCCTGGGCCGAGGAGATGTACGGCAGGAACGGCGCCAGGGGCTGCTGCCCGGCGGCCGTGAGGATGTCGTAGTCGTCGACGAGGATCACGATGCGCGGTCCCGTGAAGGAGGGTTCGTCGGTGAGCGCGTCGGGGTCGGCCGTCTCCGGGAGACGCTTCTCCAACTCGCCGGCGATGCCGGTGGCGAGGGCGTTCGCGAGCCGCGCGTTGTGGGCGTAGCCGCCGCGGTACGGCTCGGGGATGACGCCGCGCAGGCCGCGGCGCGGGTCGAACACCCCGAAGACCAGCTCGTCTTCGCGGTGGCGGTCGATGAGGGAGCGGGAGACGAGGTGGAGCAGATTGGTCTTGCCGCATTCGTTGTCGCCGAGGACCAGGAGATGCTGGTCGGCGCCGAACAGGTCGAGCGCGGCGGGGGAGAGGGTGTCCTGGTCGACGCCGATCGGGACGGCGTGTGGCTCGGCGGCCACGGACGGCAGACGCTGCGCGGGCAACTTCGCGGGCAACATCCGCACCGGTGCGGCGAGTTCGCCGTGCCAGGTGGCCCGCAGCGTGGCCGCCGCCTCTTCCAGCGCCGGACCGACGCCCTCCGCGGTGGCGTGCGCGTCGATGCGGGGAAGGGCCACATGCGCGAACAGCTTGTGGTCGGTCAACGCCCGGCCCGGTGTGTCCTTCGACAGCGTCTCGGAGAGCTTGCGGTCGATGGAGGAGTCGGCGGGGTCGTTGAGGCGCAGCTCGATACGGCTGCCGAACAGCGACTGCGTGGCGATGCGGACGTCGTTCCAGCGGAGCATGCCGGCCACGATGCGGATGCCGTAGCCGCTGCCGCGCTTGAGGAGATCGCTCACGGCGTCGTCGAGGTGGGCGAACTCGTCGCGCAGCGCGCCGAATCCGTCGATGAGCAACACGACGTCCGTGGAGCCCAGTCGGGCGAGTTCACCCTTGGCGCGCAGCGCGCGGAGCTGGTCGAGCGAGTCGATGCCGTACTCGCGGAAGATCTCCTCGCGTTCGGCGAGCATGGCGCTGACCTCGGCGACGGTGCGGCTTGCGCGTTCGTGGTCGGCGCGGCCGGCGATGCCGCCGACGTGCGGCAGACTCGCCAGTGCGGACAAGCCGCCACCGGCCAGATCCAGACCGTAGAGCGCGACGTCGCGGGGGGTGTGGGTGAGCGCGAGGGACAGGGCCAGCGTGCGCAGCAGGGTCGTCTTGCCGGCTTGCGGACCGCCGATGACGGCCGTGTGCCCGCCCGCCATGTCGAGGTTGTGCACCCAGGGGCCCTGCCACTGCTTCGCCGGGTCGTCCAGGATGCCGAGCGGCACCCGCAACGGGCCGTCCCCGCAGGCGAGTCGAAGCCCGTCCACGGACGCCCGGACCGGGCCCGCCGCCGCGTCCAGCGTCAGCACCTCGGGCAGGGGCGGCAGCCAGATGCGGCGCACCGGATCGGCGGCGCCCACGAGTTGACCCACCGCCGTGGAGAGGGGCGTGGGCCCGGACTCGAACTCGCGCGCCGCCGGGGCCATTTCGTCCGTCGTGGCGGCCTGTGACGCGGCGGGCGCGTTGAACGCCGGATACGTCCAGGCGCGCGGGCCGTCCTCGGGACGGTCCTCGACGCTCGGCCCGCGATGGGCGCCGGAGACGAAGCCCGCCTTGAACCGGGTGTACGTGGAGGTGTCGACCTTGAGATAGCCGAAGCCCGGCAGCGGCGGCAGATGGAAGGCGTCCGTGGTCTCCAGGACCGTGCGCGACTCGTCCGCGGAGAAGGTGCGCAGCCCCAGCCGGTAGGACAGATAGGTCTCCAGACCCTTGAGCTTGCCGCCCTCGATGCGCTGGCTGGACAGCAGCAGATGGACGCCGATGGAGCGGCCGATCCGTCCGATGGACAGGAACAGATCGATGAACTCCGGCTTGGCGGTGAGCAGTTCACCGAACTCGTCGATGACCACGAACAGATGCGGCAGGGGTTCGAGGTCCGGGCGCTCACCGGCCCGCAGCGCGCGGTAGTGCCCGATGTCGGCGACGTTGCCCGCGTCCTTCAGTACTTGCTGGCGGCGCTTGATCTCGCCCGCGAGGGAGGTGTGGACGCGTTCGACCAGGCCCGCCTGATTCTCCAGGTTGGTGATGACACCGGCCACGTGCGGCAGACCCGCGAACGGGGCGAAGGTGGCACCGCCCTTGTAGTCGACGAGCACCATCGCCAGATCCTCCGGCGCGTGCGTGGCCACCAGGGCGAGCACGAGGGTGCGCAGCAGCTCGCTCTTGCCGGAACCGGTGGCGCCCACGCACAACCCGTGCGGGCCCATGCCGAGTTCGGAGGACTCCTTCAGGTCGAGAAGGACCGGCTGGTGGCGGTCGTCCACGCCGATGGGGACGCGCAGGAAGTCCCGCTCGCCGCGCGGCGCCCACAGCCGCTCGAGGTCCAGGGCACCCATGTCGTCGATGCCGAGCAGTTGCGGGAAGCCGACCGGCCCGGACACGGGCGTACCCTCGGCGGCCGACTCGGCGGACAGCCGCAGCGGGGCCAGCGTCCGCGCGAGCCCCTCGGCGGCGGAGACCGGCGCGTCGTCCGCGACACCCCGGGTTCGCGACGTGGTCTGTTGCCGCAGGTCCTCCACCGTGATCCGGTCGTCGTCGACCGTGATCCGGACCGTGACGTGATCGGGTTCGTGGATCTGCTCGGCCAGCAGGTACAGGACCGTGACGCCCATGGCCTCCAGGGCGACGGCGGAGTCCGGCCGCGGGAGTTCCGCGGCGACCTCCCCGTACTCGTCGCTGACCACGACCAGCCGGTCGGCCAGATCCAGCGCCTTCCGGTCGGACAGGCCACGCCGCACCTCGGCCGCGTACGACGCACGGCGCTTCAGGTCGGGGCCGATCACCTCGGCGAGCTGGCGCAGATCAGGAGCGATACGCCGCGCGGCCACCGGGCCGTCCTCGCTCTGCGGACCGAGGACGTGCGGAAGCCACTTGGCCCACTCCCACGCGTCGATCCGCTCTCCGGGCACGGCGAGCGCGAGCGCCACGTCGTCCGGCGCGTGCAACACGGCGGTCTGCATCAACAGGGCGCGGGCCACGCGCAGGACGCCCTCGCGGTCTCCTACGACACTGACATGGCCCACGCGGTCCAGCGGCACCGTCAGCGGATGGTCCGGTGTGACGGCATAGCGGGCCTGCAGCGCGCGGGCCTCGTTCAACATGAACGGATCGGGAGGCGTCATCACACCGCCGCCCGTGTTCGGTCCGATGGTCAACTCCCGTACGGGGACGTCCCCGACGCCGACGCGCACCTGGAGGAAGTCGGTGTCCGTGCGCCGCCGTTCCCACAACCGGGCCGGATCGCGCAGCACGTCGTACAACGCGCCGGGGGCCGGATGCAGCACCTGGGCCGCCCCGCGCTGTTCGCGCTCGGCGGCGCTCAACTCGGCGCGCTGCTCTTCCAGATACTCCAGGTAGCGCTCGCGCTGGACGCGCCGCTGCCGCTGTGCCTTGCCGCGCTGCGACAGGAACAGCGCGACCGCGCCGAGCAGCGCGATGACCAGGACGACGGCGCCGAGCCCCGCGAACTGGCTGGAGCGGATCACGGTCATCATGACGACCGAACTCGCGACGCCCGCCATGGGCAGCAGGGCGGTGGCGGCGCTGCCCGTCTTCCCCTCGGGCAGGTTCGGCGGGGCCTCGATGACGCGCTCCCCGGCGGGTGGCAGGGGACGGGTGGAGCGGGCCGGGCGGTGGACGAGGTGCTGGGTCACCGGACGCGTACCGCCCGCGTCATGGCCTCGGCGGCCAGCTCGGTGGCGGCCCTGCGGGTGCTCTCGCCGAGCAGGCCGGTACGGATCGGGCCGCCACCGGACAGGTGCCGGTCGTACGGCAGATGGACGACGCTCACTCCGGTCTCGCGCAGATGGGCCATGGCCGCCTTCAGCTCCAAGGTCGGGTCGTTGCTGGTCGTGTTGAGCGCCACGACGGTGGACGTGAGCGCGGCGTGCGGCAACTGCCCCAGCCAATCCAGCACGATCCGGGTGCCGTTCACGCCCTCGGCTGTCAACGGGGCCACGACCACGCGGGCATGCGCGGTGTCCATGGCCGTGCGCGCCACCTCACCGGGCAGCGTCTCGCAGTCCACCACCGTCACGGCGAAGTAGCGGCGCAGGGCCAGTGTGACGGTGCGGTACGTGGGGATGTCCAGTGGGGCGGACAGCCGCCCCTGACTGGCGGGCAGCAGCCATCCGCCGTCCGTCAACGGCATCAAGTAGCCGGTGACGTCGGTGAGTTGCATCGAGGGGGTCAGGATCTGGGCGAGATCGCCGCAGGACCAGCGCACCGACTCCGCGCCCAGCCGCACCGGCAGGGTGCCCAGCGCGGAGTCCGCCTCCAGAGCGAGGACGGGGTCGTGCCGGTAGTGGTTGAGGGTGCGCGCCAGCAGGGATGCCGTGGTCGTCTTGCCCACGCCGCCGCGGATGGACGTCACCGCGATCACCCGGCCCGTCGTCACCGGCTGCTGCAACAACGCCGCGAGCCGGGACTCCTCGGCGACCTCCCGCGCCGCCGACGAGGTCAGCTTGCGCAGACTGCGGCCGGTGCGCCGGGCCACCGAGTCACCGTGCTGCGGCGATCCCAACGCCAAGGCCAGGCGCGGATCGAGCGTGGGCACGGGCTCGGGCGTCCGGATCGGCAGCGCGGCCTCACGGGGAGGGCGGACGGCCGGGGTGGAGGAGTGGGAGGAAGACGGTGACGGTGACGGGCGTGGGGACGGTGCGGGTTGCGGGGACGACGAGGGTTGTGCGGGTTGTGCGGGTTGTGGGGACGGTGCGACCTGCGGGGAAGGTGCGGGCCGCGCCCCCTCGGTCGAGGGTTGCCCGGAGCCCTGGTTCGCCTGCGCGGTCGGGGAGTTGACCACGGATTGCGCGGTGTCCCGGGCCTGTGCGCGAGGGTCCTGGGACGCGGAACGCGGACGCGGGCGCCCCGGATGCGGGCGCTCCTCGTCCGGCCGACGCACCGGCAGCGACTGCCGTGCGGCAGCGGACGCGTCCTGCCGGGCAAGCGCGTCGAGATCGCGCAGGACATCGTCCTGCCAGCGGCCGGAGCCCGTCATCACCATCACCTCATGCGAAGGTGCCGAGCAGCCGCCCGTACACCCCGAACACCCCGAGCACCAGCGGGAACAGGGCGATCACACCCACCGACTCCATGACATCCCCGAGCTTGCGCAGCCGTACCCGCACATGCTCCGGGGGATCGACCGTCAGCACGCCCAACGCCATCACGGCCAGCGCCGTGAGTACGGCGAGCGGCCCCGCCGGTCCCTGCCGTTCCGCCCACAACCAGGCCAGCCGCACCGCCACCGTACCGGCGGACGCGAACAGGACGACCACCTGCGCCACCAGCGGATAGGCGCGGGCCCGAAGCGCCAGGACGAGCGCGGCCCCCGCCGAGAGGCCCACGGTCCACGGGGTCACCGTACGCACCGTGAACAGCGCGGCCACGGCCCCCGAGGAGGCCGTCACCACCGTCGCCAAGGCCAGCCCCCGGTGGGTGGCGGCCAGTGCCGACGCCACCTGGAACCGGCTCACCGAGGCTCCCGTTGCGCGCCGGTCGTCGAGGCCGGACAGTCCGGACGCCATCAGTGCGAGCCGCGGCAGCACGCCCAGCGCGACGGCGCAGATCACCACCAGGATCGCCCCCGCACGCGCGGAGCCCGCCGGATCCGCGCCGCCCGACTGGAACGCGAGCGCGGCCTCCCAGCAGCCCACGGCACCCGCCAGCGCACCCGCGCCGACGAGAGCGCCCCGCCCGAACGGCGAACACCAGCCCAGCAACGCCAGAGCGACGACCACGACCGAACCCGCAGCCGCCAGCCGCACGGTGCCCGCCCAACCGTGCGCCTGTGCCAAGGACTCCGTGCCCAGCACACCCAGCGCCGCACCGGCGACGATCAACGCGGCGGCAGGCCCGCTGCGCGACACCCGTCCGAGCAGCGCACCGGCTCCCGCGAGCACCACGGTGACGGCCAGCAGCGCGATCCCGGCGGTCTCGGCGGTGTAGCCCGCGCGCGCCATGAGCCCCGCGGCCGACGCCCAGACCACGACCGCGCCCGCCGCCACGATGCGTCGAGCCCGTGCGTCCCAACGCCAGGCACGTACGTCCAGATCACCGGCCGCCTCGTCACTCACGTCATGGACGACGGGAGCCGACGGGGCGTCCTCCACCCGTACGAGCCGCAGCACCGCGCCGTCGGCCACGCCCGCGGACTGCAGCGTGGCGTCCGGCTCCAGGGCGCTGCCGTCGGCCGTCACCAGATGACGGGCCTGCGGCCTGTCGTCGACCTGGTCGTCCAACAGCCGCATCACGTCGGGCAGAAGCAGACCGATGGGCTCCTGCGAGGGCAGAACCAGGTCCACCCGCCGCCGCTCACCGACCAAGGTGACACGGCTGAGTGCGGTACGGCTCACAGTCCCCGGGGAAGTCACGCGTTCGAACCTATCACCGGGCGGAATCCGCAGGTTCCGGCGATACGGAAGCCGGAACGGAGGCGGGAACCGAGGCCGGAACGGAGGTCGGCGCGGCCGGACTTGAGGGGAACACGGAGGTCCCGTACGGACTCTTCCCGATGATCCGGTGGGAGACGAAGGACCACCCCACGCACCCGGCACACAGCACAGCAGCGATCACCACCCCGGCGAACGCCTTCCCCAACCGCTCGTCCACCGAGCGCCGTTGACGCTGCGCACCGAACAACACGGCATCGCGCAGCCGCCGACGGCGCACCGCGACCGACTCGAGGAGCTGGCTGTCGTAGTCCTGAGCTGACATAGATCAATTCCATAGGGCGTTGGTTGCAGGCGCGTCGGCCTGGAGGACATGTTGGCCGGTATCACGTGGCGAACTGGCCGATCCACCAGCGCTCCAGAAGACACTTCGGAAGGTACTCGGACTCGACCTCGACCGGGATGCCCGCGTCGAAGGCCATACAGGCCATGGCCAGCGGCCCGAGCGCCACCAGCCCCTCACCACTCCTGGACCGGGCTTCGTTGCCGGTCCAGTATTCACGGTGCCAGGTGAGCGCCTTCTCCAGGGCGGTGTTGAACGGTTCCGGGTCTTGCCGCTGATACCGGTGGAAGACCTCAAGCGGCGGGTAGAGGATGTTCAGCATGAGCTCGGCACTCGCGATGTGAGGTACCGCCGGGTCCGTTCCGTCGATGGCGGTCACGAGCGTGTCCCACATCTCCGGGCGCCCGAGCCAGGCGTTCTGCAACGTCTCCACCCAGGCGTAGAGGTACTCGTCGAACTCCATCCCCGAGGCGCGGAGGAACGAGACGGGGATACGGGCCAGTTGGTCGAGCCGCTCGTTCTCCCGGCAGATCACGGCGAGATAGTACGAGGTGAGCCAGTTCCCCGCGTGCAGGTAGTCCTTCGGACCGGTCGCGGGGAGGTGCTTGATCTGTCCGTGGCTGCCGATCCGGCACGGGACGGGGCCTTCGGGGGCCACTCCTGAGATGAACAGCCCCGATCCGACCTGCATTGCGGTGACCCACGTCTCCCAGGTCGCGAACTCCTCAACGGGGGGATCCGTCAGGCAAGCCCATTTGGCCACGGCCAGTGAGCAGTCCAGAGCATCGTAACGATCGAATTCAGAGGTTTCGAGTTCTGACAGTGCCTCCTCCGCGGTCTGGACGATCGGCGCCATGGCTTCGTCCATGTCGTCAACGGGGAAGTCGTGGCGGGGGATCCGGGTGACCACGTGTCCTGCTCCGTTCGCCTGGCTCGGGGAGGCAGGCCGGTGCGTCGTGGAGCTGAGTCCTGGGCTGCCGTCAACTGGACGACGCCTCAAGGCCGTCAGTGGTTCCAGGACATCACAGGACACCGCGTCGAGTGGAACTGCCGGGCGGACAACGAGTGCAGCTCCGCGGTGGCCGAGCGGCTGGGCGGTCGATGGTGACGGTGGCCCCAGAGCCTCCCGGATTCCGGCGAAGGGCCGGGGTCGCCCCCCGGCCCTTCGCCTCACCCGGTGGGTGCGGTCTGGGTCAGCTCACCGTGAGGTTGGAGTTGCCGCTGCTCTGGTAGCCCTCCGTCAAGAGGATCATGTAGTTGAAGGCGCCCATGTTCATGCCGTGACCGGCCCACGCGTCGAAGTGGTTGCCCGACGTGATGGTTCCTCCCACGCGCTTGGACTGACGCACGCTCCAGTACTGGTCGAACGTCGCGGGCCCGATGATGGAGGGGGCGTTGACCCGCCTCGTCTGGTAGATGTCGTACGTGCCGCCGTCGCTGCTGACGGCACCCTTGTACGTCCCCGTGGGCCGGTAGGTGCCCCAGCTCTCGATGACGTAGTACTCCACGAGCGGGTTGAGGGTCCACCCGTAGAGCGCCAGATAGCCGTTGCCCGACGGGTTGAAGCTGCCGGAGTAGTTCACGTTCCGGCGGCTGCCGGTGCTCCAGCCTTTGCCGCAGGTGAAGTTCCCGCAGTTGGTCCACGAGGTGCTGTAGTTGCCGCCGTTCCCCAGGGTCATGGAGACCGAACCGCCACCGTCGGTCCAGAACGAGTAGAAGTACCCGTTGTTGGTGCCCGTCTGGTTGGTGGTGATGGTCGTGGCGGCCTGGGCGGTCCCCGGCAGCAGCAGCCCGGAGGCCGCCAGCGCGAGCGCACCGGTACCGGCGCCGGCGAGGAGTCTCCTGCGACTGATCGACGGGGTGGGGTGCTTGTCCTCCATGTGCATGCTTCCTCCTCGGAAGGCTCGTGGAGAACCCGGGGCCGCGTGCTGCGGCCTCGGGAGCGCGGTTCGGTCCGGCGTCGTGTCAGCGAGGACCGAAGTCTGGTCAGTGGGGACTGAGTTCGGTCAGTGAGGGCCGAGGCCCGGTCGAAGGGGGCGGTGGGTTCAGCGCAGGCGACGGCTCTCGGGCGGGCCGAGGTAACTGGGCCTGAGGCCACCGGTGTCCACGACGAGGTTCTGCAGGACGACGGTGGGATCCACCATCCAGAACTTCAGCACGTGGATGCCGGACTTCGTGATCCGGTGCGTGGTCGTGGTGACGTTGACGTTGTCGGAGGTGTTCCGCTGCCACTGCATGTTCATCGTGCCGTCGTCGGAGCCGGTGAGCGTGGTGATGTTCACCGACTGCGGTCGGTCGTCGTCGAAGGAGACCGCGTAGGTGAGTCCGTCGCTCGCCAGGACGTTGTTCCGGGGTGACAGATACGCCGACACCTTGACCGGTCCGGTCGTGAAGAGCGTGACGGTGTACTCGAGGCGGGGGCCGTCGCCTCCCGGGGTCTGCCGGGGCGCGGTGACCGGGAAGGGCTCCATGCCCGCTCCGGTCCTGCCGATACCGGCAATGCGCCGCCAGGAGACGGTACTTGTGCCATGGGCCTTGCTGTAGTGGGCGGCCTCGATGGAGACATGGCCGTCCGCCTCGACGAATCCGCGCAGACCCCGCGAGGGCACGTCCGGGTTGTCCACCGGGACCTTGACGGTCACCCGCTGGCCGCCGGGCCCGGTGACGGTGAGGGGCACCGTGGTCCTGCCCTTGGGCGCGCGGGACCAGTCCGCCCGGACGGTGACCCGTACCTGGCTGTCGACGCGCCCCCTCGTCGCGTCGACGGACAGCCACGGGACCCCGGTCCGGACCTGGTAGTCGAAGGGCGCCGTACCCCGGTTGAAAATCTCGATGTACGGGGCCGGTCCACTGGCGTACGGGCTGAGCGCGGGCAGGGTGCATTCGGCCGTGGCGCCGGGCCACGCCTGGTCGCTGCCGTCGACGGCGACGCCCATCCGGGTTGCCGAGGACGGGGTGATCCGCTTGACCGCGGGGAAGACGACATCGGGGAGGGCCACGTTGTCGATCTCCGGCTGCTGCCAGGGAGCGTTCGGGCCGTACCGTTCCACATCGCCGTAGTCGATGTGCGGCTGGGTCTGGAACCCCTTCCATTTCCCGTCCGCCACACCGTTGTCGAAGCGGTCGGCCAGGGCCTGGTCGTGACGGAAGTACGACTCCGTGGCCGAGGCGAGGGAGTTGGTGGCGGCCCGGCCCTGGTCGGCGTAGAGGAGGTTGGTGAACTGCGCCTGGCGCAGGGCGTAGAGGTTGGCGGTCGCCTTGACCGGATAGAGGACGAGCTCGTAGTAGGCGTCCCGCTTGTTCCGCGGCAGGGCGCCGTTGATGCGCTCGGCCGCGGTGGACAGCTCCTGCCATTCCCGCGTGACGCGTTCCATCTCCCGGTAGTTGGTGATGCTGAACGGCGTCGCCTGATCGTCGTAGACGACGGCGGAGGGGTCCGTGGGCAGATCCTTGGCCGGGTCCACGGTGATCTTCCGGTTGAGCAACTCGGGCTTGCGGCGGGCCTGTAGACGTCCGTAGGTGTCCAGGACCGCGGCGATGGCGGTGGCCTGCCCGGAGCCGAAGTTCTGCCGCGCGTAGCGGTACAGCCACTCGGGGAGGTGCTCGGCCGCCCAACGGCCGGGGTTCCACGCGTAGTCGAGGAAGAACTGCGTGGGCAGCTCGTTGCTCTTCAGATCACCGGAGTTGACCACCCACAGGCGCCGGATGCCGTAGGTGTAGGCCTGGTCGAGCTGGTCCCAGACGTTGGCCAGGTTGGCAGTGTCGACCCACTTGTAGTTGCGTCCCGCGCCGACGTAGTCGAAGTGGTAGTACAGGCCGTAACCCCCGCTGTGCGGCGGCAGGGACGGGCTCGGGACCAGGCGCAGATTGCCCCAGTTGTCGTCGTTGAAGACCACCGTCACGTCGTCGGGCGCCCGCAGGCCCTGCTCCCAGTAGCGCTGGACCTCCTTGTAGAGCGTCCACACCTGCGGAGTCTCCTGCGCCGGTCTGCCGGTGATGTCGGCGATGATCTCGCGCTGCGTGGAGACGATGCTCCGCATCAGGTCGATGCCGTCGCCGTCCGGGAGCGCGGTGTCGCCGTTGCCGCGCATGCCGAGCGTCACCACGCCCTCGAAGCCCTCGGTCACCTTGCGGCGGATGCCCTCCGCCCAATACGCCTTGATGGCCTCGGCGTTGTGCCGAAAGCTCCACTCGCCCGTGCCGCCGTAGGGATCGTGGCCCGGAGTGACGACGGTGCCCTGGCTGTCGCGCACGGCGGGTACGGCGTGCCGGTTCCACTCCTCGATACCGCGCATCATGGGTGCCTCGTGGGAGGTGCCCATGACGATGCCGTACGCCGTCGCGGTGGCGTGGTTCTTCGGATCGTCCTCGGCGAAGGCGCGCCCCCACACCGCGGGCCAGAGGTAGTTGGCCTTCAGTCGCAGCATCAGCTCGAAGACCTTGGCGTAGAAGGCGTGGTTGAAGCCGCCCGGGTAGCCCTCGGCGAGACCGGGGCCGAAGTAGTCCGGTGCCCAGGTGCCCAGCGCGGGGTTCTCGTCGTTGATGAAGAAGCCGCGGTACTTGACGGCGGGTGTGCCCTGGGTGTGGCGGCCGGGCAGGACATGGAGCAGGTCCTGGTGGCTCGGGGTGGCGTCGGCCCACCAGTACCACGGTGAGACACCGATGCCCCGGCTGACGTCGTAGACACCGTAGATGGTGCCGCGTTGGTCGCTGCCCGCGATCACGAAGGCGCGGTCGATTCCGGGCAGCGGATGGTCCACCACCTGCTCCAGTGAGGTCTCCCACCGGCCGGCGATCCCGGTCACGTCCAGCTTGCCCGCGGCCACCAGGGCGTCGATCAGCGGGCTCTTGCCGAGGGTGCCGACGAGGACGACTTCGCGGGGGCCGGTCGGGATGGTGTCGTGGGAGAGGCCGGGCGCGATGCCCGTGACCCGCTGGAGGTCGTCCCGCAGATCGCCGACCGCGCGGACGACGCCCGGGTGGTCGGCGGCGCTGACCACGAGGGGGGTGGCCGTGCCGTGCTCGACGAGCGGGAAGGTGCCGGGGCCGCGCGAGGTGGTGATGTACGCCCCGGGGTCGGTGGGCCGCGCCGGTCCGTCGGCCGCGCCCGCCCAGGCGGGGCTCGACGCGCCCAGTACGGAGGCGACCGGTGCGGCCAGGGCGGTGAGCCCGGCGCCCAGGGTCAGCGCCGTCCGCCTGCTCATACCGCGGCCGTCGTCGGCCGCCGATGTGTCGGCGGCGTCGGGCGGTGGGGTGGTGGGTCTGTGCCGCGCGGAATCCATGCCGTCCTCCATGAGACCGGGAAGCCCTTTCGACTGCCGACCGCCGAGGGCCGGTCGCGGGTTCGCCGTGCGTGGGTGCTCCGTGCTCCGGCAGGAGCGGCTGCGGCGGCTGCCGGAAGGTCTCGATGCGGGGAAGGCCTGCGAGGACGGTCCGCGCAACGGGGTGGAGCGTCCAACGGGGTGGAGCGTCGAGGAGCATCGAAAGGGGCCGATAGGTCTTCCGGAAAGTTTCCGGAAGTTGTCGCGAAACGTTAGGGTCGGGCCGACCGCCCGTCAACCCCTGTGGCATCAACTGCCGTACGCGGGCGCGGGGTTGGTCGGACGAGACGCGAGGGACGGCGTCGCGGCGCACGGCCTCGGCGATCGGCGATTGCCTATGCTGAGGGAGCGCAGGCGAGGAGGCAGGGATGACAGCACAGGGCGCGGGCCGCGTCACGATCGCGGACATCGCCCGGGAGGCGGGTGTGTCTCTGCCGACGGTCTCCCGGGTGCTCAACGGGCGCGCCGATGTGTCCCCTTCGACCCGCCGGCGGGTCGAGGAACTGCTGGCCCACCACGGCTACCGGCGTCGTGGCGCCCAGGCCGGCAGCCGGGCGGAACTGATCGACCTGGTCTTCAACGACCTCGACAGCCCCTGGGCCGTGGAGATCCTGCGCGGTGTCGAGGACGTCGCGCATGCCGCCGGTCTGGGCACGGTGGTCTCCGCGGTGCACCATCGCAGTACGTCGGCCCAGCAGTGGCTGGTCAACCTGAGAGCGCGGGCCTCCGACGGCGTCATCCTGGTGACCTCGGACCTGGCCCCCGAGCTGTACCCCGAGTTGAGCCGCCTGGGCGTGCCCACCGTCATCATCGACCCGGCGGGCGTACCCACCTTCGGCATACCGACGATCGGCGCCATGAACTGGGCCGGAGGCCGCAGCGCCGTCGAGCATCTGCTCTCACTCGGGCACCGCCGCATAGGCATCATCACCGGTCCGCCGACGCTGCTGTGCAGCCGGGCCCGCCTGGACGGGTACCGGGCGGCGCTGGAGTCGGCCGGTGTCGAGATCGACGACCGGCTCGTCCGGCAGGGGGACTTCTCCCACGAGGCCGGGTTCGGCTCCGGCGCCGAGCTGATCGGCCTCGCCGACCCACCGACCGCGATCTTCGCGTCCAGCGACCAGATGGCGCTCGGCGTCTACGAGGCCGCCCGCCAGCACGACCTGCGCATCCCGGACGACCTCAGCGTGGTCGGCTTCGACGATCTGCCCCAGGTCCAGTGGTCCCCGCCGCCGCTGACGACGGTCCGTCAGCCCCTGGACGAGATGGGTCAGGTCGCGGCTCGTACGCTGCTGCGGCTGATCCAGGGCGAGACCCTGGAGAGCCCGCACGTCGAGCTGGCCACCCGACTGGTCGTCCGCAGTAGCACCGGCCCCCTGCACCGGTGATCCCCGGACATGGAGGTCGTTGTCACAAGCCTTATAGCGGTGCTCGGCACGCTGCTGGGCTCAGCCCTGACCCATCTGTCGCAGCGGCGCACCGTGCTGCGGGCCGAGCGGTTCACGCGCAGCGAGCGGCTGCGGCAGGAACGCATAGACGCCTACTGTGCGTACGGGGGTGCACTGGCGAACTATCGGCGCGGTCAGATGGACTACTGGTTCGCCATGCACGATGGCCGCGTCCTTGAAGGGGAGTCGATTCATCAACTACGCCGGGAGACCAAGAGGTTGAGGGCCACCGCCATGGAGGCGATGTTTCGCGCCGAATTGCTGACGCACTCAGCGGAGATGGGTGAGCTGGGGCGGCAGGCCCTCAAGGCGGTTGACCGGATTCCCGGTGCGCAGTCGCGGAACGAGTTGAGTCAAGTCCGGGAAGCGTCACGCTCCTTGATCTACGAGTTCATCGGGGCGTCGCGGCGCCATATTCCAGGGCTGAACGAACGCGAGTAGTCCCTTCATTCGCGCGCCGTGTCTGCGGCGCGGTGCGTCAGCGTCGGAAGAGCCTCCAGAAGGCGTCGGCTGTTTCTGGTGCGGAGGTCGGAGCATCCTGGGTGATCCAGTTGGCGATCACGCCGATCAGGGCGCCGGCCAGATAGGCGGCATGCACCTCGTCCGGCACGTCGCCGAAACCGGCGGGACGGCGTCCTTCGCGGAAGGCGGCGGCGAGTTCGGCGGTCAGACGTTCCCGCAGGCGCGCGGTGAACAGGGCACATCCCTGGGCGCCCAGCATGCGCTGATACAGGGCCGCGTTGTCGCAGAAGTGCTGGAACAGGGAGTTCAACGGTTCGGGTACGTCGTTCCCCGGCGCGTCGAGAGGGCACAGGGTCGCCGCACGGGTCACATGCGCCACCGCTTCTTCCATGGCATCCGTCACGAGCGCGTTCACGTCGGGGAAGTGCTGGTAGACGGTGGCCCGGTTCACGCCGGCGTGCTTGGCGACTTCGGACATCGTGATCGCGGTGGTGTCCTTGATCGCGGCGAGTTCCAGGATCGCCGTCCGCAGCCGAGCCCGACTGCGCTGGGCACGAGGATCGTCCAGGTTCATACCCCGCACACTAATCGCCATCTGTCGCTTTGCTAATCAACAGGTGTCGGTTAGTGTGCGGGTCATGCGAATCGAGATCTGGGCAGACGTGGTCTGCGCGTGGGCGTACATCGGCAAGCGGCGTCTGGAGAAGGCGCTGGCCGACCTGGCGCCGACGGACGCCGGGGCCGAGGTGGTCTGGCGTCCGTTCAGGATCGACCCGACCACGCCGGACCAGGCGGTCCCGCTTGAGGAGGCGCGGCGCGACCCGCTGGTGGACGCCGCGTTGCGGCAGTGCGCGCCGGGCCTGTCCCCGGACGAGAACCAGGTTCGGGTCTCCAGGATCGCCGCGGACGAAGGGCTGGGTCGGCGGTGGGGGGCTGCCTGGCGGGCCAGTAGCCATGATGCCCATCGCCTCCTCTTCCTGGCCCGGGAACATGACGGCGCCGCGTTGCAGAACGAGGTGGCCGAGCAGGTGCTGAAGGCGCACTTCGTCGACGGCGACGACATCAGCGACCGCCGCTGCCTCAAGGTCGTCGCCCTGCGCTCCGGGTTCGCCGAGGGGGCTGAGCTGCTGGACACCGATGCGGGCGACCGGGAGGTGCGAGAGCTTCTGCTGATCGGCAAGGCGCGAGGCATCGCGACATCGCCGACGATCGTGGTCGGTGACCGCGCGCTGGCGGGCGCCCAGCCGCCGGAGGCGATCGCGGCCTTCCTCGCCCGGGCCGAGCCGGGGCGCGAGATGCCGCAGGAGGTCCGCCGGTTGCGCTGGGCCGAGTCCCTGCTGGACCAGCGCGATCCCCTCGGCGCCCTCACCCTGCTGAAGCCCTTGCTCCGCGCGCACCCGGACGACCTCAACGTCCGTCGCGCCGCGGCCCGCGGCTACTTCCACTCGGCCCAACTGTCCCGTGCCCTGGATGTGTTGGAGCCGCTGGTCGACGACGTGCCGGACGACTCCTATGCGCGCCTCCTGCTCGGCCGCACGCTCCAGCGCCTGGGGCGGGCGAAGCAGGCTGCTCCGCATCTGAAGGTGGCCGCCGCCATGACGCCCGAGTTCGCCTGACCGGCCGTCCCCGGTGACCGGTTAGGGTCGTGATCCACCGAGTTGGAGAGGTAGCCGCATGACCACCGAGATCGTGATCGCACAGACGACTGTCGACGACGAGGACCAGGCGAAGGCGCTCGCGCGAGGCGCGGTCGAGAACCGGTTGGCGGCGTGCGCTCACATCGACGCGCCCCTCACGGCGGTCTACCGGTGGCAGGGCGCGATCGAGACCGCGCGGGAATGGCGCGTCTCGTACAAGACCACCACGGACCGGCTCCCGGCCCTCGCGGCCTGGGCGACGGAGAAGCACCCGTACGACGTGCCGGAGTGGATCACGCTCCCCGTGACTGGGGGTTCCGAGGCGTATCTGTCCTGGGTCGCCGAGGAGACGACGGTCTCCTAGCGTCGGGACTCGCGGTCACGGTGCCGCTGGGCGGCCGGTGGTCTCGACGGCGATCCGGTGCGCGAGTCGGCCGAGCGGCTGCCCGTCCGGACGGTCGTCCTGCTCGAAGGACCGAGCGATGT
>NZ_JAMWMR010000060.1 GCF_023887685.1 Streptomyces macrolidinus
AAGTCCGAAGCGGTGCCATACCTGGACACGGCCCTCGCCCTCTAACGCATGACCGCAAGGCTCCAGCGAGCCCGCCCTGGCGGCCCGGACCTTCAGGCGCTTGTCGACGAACTCGCGGAGAAGCTGGGCCGGTCCGTCGTGGTCGACGATTCGCTGGTCCGCATGGTCGGCACGAGTCGCCACTTCGGCGACGAGGACCCGGTACGCATCGGCACCCCGTTGCAAGGCCGTGCCGACGACGCGACCATCCGCTACATCCTCGCTCAGGGTGTGACCCAGTGGTCCGGGCCCGGATTCATCGACGGCCGTGACGATCTCGGACTGCTGCTCCGTTACATAGTGCCGCTGCGCGAGCGCGGGCGTCTCCTCGGGCTGCTCATCGTGGTCGTGCCCGAGAAGGCGCTCGGGGAACCGGAGACGGATGCCATCGCGCGGGCCGCCGACGTCATGGCTGCCCAGATGTACGGAGAACACATCGCCGCCGACACCCGGAAGACCGACGAGCGGAACCTGGTGCTGGAACTCGTCGACACCAACGTCGCCACACGCACCGTCGCACGTCGGCGTGCCATGGAACTCGGGCTGCTCGGGGAGGCGGAGCACGTCCTGATCACCCTCGTCCAGCTGAGCCGCGGGACGGAGCTCGTGCGGCAGTCCGAGGCTGCCCTGTGGGGGGCGTTGGAAGGATTCAGGAGACGCGTTCGGCCCAGGGCCTCGTCGCGATCGACCAGGAGTGGGCGGTGCTGCTCCAGCTCCGCGACCGGCCCCCCGGCCCGGACGAGGTCATTGCCCGGTCCGCCCGCATCCTTGCTGAACTCCACACCTTCCTGGACTCTTCGGCAGCCCCCGTGATCGGCGTCGGCGTGCGGCACCCGAGCTCGTACGACGCCTGGACGTCGTACGAGCAGGCGCTCGTGGCGGCCCGCGCGGCGCGCCGAGTGCCCTCCTTGAAGAGCATCGGCGACTGGGACCTGCTCGGAGAACTCACCGTATTGCTCCAACTCCCCGAGCACGCCCTGAACGCGTCCCTGGTTCCCAAGCCGCTTCGTACCCTGACCGAGGTCCATGGCGGCGACCGGCTGCGGGACACCCTGCGCTGCTTCCTCGAACACGCCGGATCGATTTCCAGGACCGCGGACGCGCTGCGACTTCATCGCACGTCGCTCTACTACCGCCTGCGCCAGATCCAGGAGATCACCGGACTCGACCTCGACGACGGCGCTCACCGGCTCACTCTGCAACTCGGGCTCAGGATCGTGGAACTCCTCACCGTGAGCGACGACGTGGCCGCTTGACCATGGCCCGCTCTCGCGGCGGACTCCCACCGCTTCGACAAGGCGAGAAGGATCCCCCGCCCGATTCCTACAGCACGCGGTGGTGGTGGCGGTGCGCCGCATTCGAAGATGTTCGGGACGCGGTGGGCGCGAAGGCCCGCCCGTGACCAGGGAAGAGGTCATGAAGGAACTGATCACGACGGACGGGACACGGATCGCGTACCGAGACACCGGCGGCGAGGGCGTTCCCTGGTGATGCTTCATGGCTGGGGCCAGACGCGGGCGATGTTCCGCCCCCGCTTCGTCGCCGAGCAGATCCCCGATGCGGGCCTGCACGTCTTCGCCTCCGACGCGGCGAGCTCGCACTTCCCCTTTCTCGAGAACCCGACGGCCTTCAACGCCGTGGTGGAGAAGTTCCTGGCCAAGGAACCCGAGCCCTGGGCGTAACCCGGCCCCCACCTGCACGAACCGTACAGCTTGGAGTCCCCATGCCCCCATCACTGATGTCCCCTGTGGTTGAACGGGTGAGTCGGTACGCACCCGATCCCCTTTCGGCCTCCTCCCACTCGGAGTGGCTGGTTCAGGTACGTTCCGAGATGCCGGGTAGGAGGGACGGAAACCACCTCTACCTCGGCGTGCATGTCCGTGGGCAGGTCACGATCGCCCGTGAGGAGGCCAAGACCTTCCTGGAGCCGAACGATCTGGTCTTCTGTGATCCGGCCCGACGGCACCTGCTGCACTTCGGCGACGACTGCCAGATGATCTTCTTCCGGATACCTCGCTGCTATCTGGGAGTCACGGAGTCGGAAATGAACCGGGTGCTCGGTGTGCCCATCCGTGGCAGTGAGGGCTTCGGGGCGCTGGTGTCGGACTTCCTGTCCGCACTTGCCGCCAAGGCGGAGTTCCGCCAGTCCACGATCGGGGACCGGCGCGCCCGGACGGCCGTTCACCTTCTCTCCGTCCTGGTCATGGAGCTCCTCGAAGCGGACACGGCGGACGAGGCCGCCGACGCGACCGGGGTCGGCAACGAGCTGTTGTCCCGGATCCGCGCCTTCATCGAAGAACATCTGATGGACCCGGACCTTTCACCGCAATCGATCGCACGCGCCCACCACATCTCCGTCCGATACCTGCACAAGCTCTTCCAGAACGACGGCAGCACGGTGAGCCAATGGGTGCGGCAACGCAGGCTCGAGTCCTGCCGGATCGAGTTGGGCCGGTCCAATCGGAGATTCACCATGGCCGCGGTGGCACACCGCTGGGGCTTCAGCAGCCCCTCGCACTTCAGCCGTACGTTCCGGGGCGCGTACGGCATGACTCCCAGCCAATGGCAGTCGCTGGCGATCTCGGCCTTCGCTCCCACCGCCACCGACGCCCAGGACAAGCGAATGCGATGAGATGCACGTGCACTGTCATGGCAGCGCGGATGCGCAGGTGTGCAAGAGGTGCCGTTCCTCCGGCTCTACCGTGGGCGATCAGGCGCGCTGATCTCCTGGCTGAATTCTGGGCCGCGCCCTGACCGCCATGACGTCGGCCATCGGAATACGACGCGACGCCTCACACGTGGCCTGACACCGAGAAGAGAACTCCCATGACCACCCCCACCGTTGTCCTTGTGCACGGTGCCTTCGCCGACGCGACAGGCTGGATAGGCGTCATCTCGGAACTGCGGAGCCGCGGCATCCCGGTGATCGCTCCGCCGAACCCCCTGCGAGGCCTCGCCTCGGATGCCGCTTACCTTGCTTCCGTCGTCTCGCAGATCGACGGCCCGGCCGTACTCGTCGGTCACTCCTACGGCGGTGCTCTGATCACCATGGTCGGCGAAGCGGAGAACGTCGTCGGACTCGTCTACGTGGCCGCCTGCGTACTCCATGAGGGCGAGAGCCTCGGCCAGCTGCTGGGGCGCTTCCCCGACTCCCCGGTGAAGAGCAACCTGAAGGAGCGGACGTACCCGCTCCTCGACGGCGACTTCGTGGTCGAGGTCACCATCGACGAGGCGGCCTTCCCCGCCGTCTTCGCGGCGGACGTGACCAAGGACGTGGCCAGAGTCCTGGCAGCGACCCAACGCCCACTCGCAACCGCCGCGTTCACCGAGACGGCGTCCACGGCGGCGTGGCGGACCAAGCCATCCTGGGCCCTGGTGGCCGGGGCTGACCGCACGATCAACCCTGAGGTCCAGCGTTTCGGCGCCGAGCGGGCCGGAGCCGTCGTCGTCGAAATCCCGGACGCCTCCCACGCCGTCGCCCTGTCCGAGCCCACACAGGTCGCCGACCTGATCAGGGACGCGGTACGAGCGACGAGTTGACCGGCCGGTACACCGTGCTGTGCGCGGGGGTACCGGGCTGCCATGGCCAACCAGGTCTTTCAGGCCACGCCCGGCGCCGAGGACGTTGCCGCGCCGACGCTCTGCTGTGGTGCGTCATTGTCCTGGCAGGTGCGTCGGTGCAGTGGCTCACCGGTATGGGGTTCGCGCTCGTCGCGGTACCGGCATTCGCCGGTACAAGTCTTCAAACCATGATCGACCGCATTGCTGGGGGTCAAGGGGTCGCAGGTTCAAATCCTGTCGTCCCGACTCGTAAGAGTCGCAGGTCAGGGGCTGTATCGGAGGTATCCGACACGGCCCTTTGATCATTCTTGGGGACCAGTTGGGGACCAGCGCGCTTGACCGCGTCAGCGGGTGGCCACGAGCGGGCTCGGCAGGGAGCGTGGGGCGCGCAGGACGCTGAGGTGGGCGGAGAGGGCTGTGCCGGCGGCGGTCCTGCTTGTAGAGCCTCTGCCACCCGGTGACACGGGCGGGGTTGACCGTGATGATGCCGTCTCGGACCGCTTCAAGACCTCGGCGCCGACTGGCAGCAGCGCCATTTCAACACCGTCCGCAAGACCCGCGACCTCGTCCGACAGCTCCAGGCACTCGGCCACCAGGTCACCCTCGCACCCGCAGCCTGAAACTCACCGCCGACCACGATGCCCGTTCCGCTCCGCGAAATGGACGCTGCCGCCTGGCCGGCTGAGCCCGATTTTCCGTTCAGCTTCTGCTGAGCGAACGGGTGGCCCCGGGCGAGTTGACGCTCGGGCAGGAGGGTGTGACCGCGAACTCCAACGGAGCCAATGGAGATCGCCGTCTTCTCCCGGCGGGGCGACCGGCGAGCGACCGGCTGGCTCGCCGAGTACTCCAGCGCGATCACGCCCGGACCACCCGGATGTACCCATCAGCAGGCCCGGGACCAGGACTCCCGGACAGTGGTCCCGCCCCCCTGCCACTCCGCTTGGCAGCTGGACCACCCCTCGCTCAACCGCCCGCCCGGCGCCGCCGAAGGCGAGCTCGAAAGACCACCGGACGCGCCCCCGTCCTCCCGGGCAGTGGCCCCTTTGGGAAACTAAGGTTGACGAGTTTCGGCGTGGGAACTATAGTTGTCACGTGACTTCGACTGAGATTACCCAGGAAGAGCGGACCGAGCTGGAGAAGGCCCTCTACGACGCCCTCAACCCGCTCGCCTCGGCCATTCGCTCCCGTGAGTCGGGGCTGCCCGAGGCTCGCATGTGGGCGGCGGATCCGGTTGACGTGACTCTGTCCGTCCTCGCTGCCTGGAAGGTGGTGGACGCGGAGGTCAAGCGACTCACAGCGGTAGCGGCGGCAACGGCCGGCTCCTACGGTGCGAGCTACGAGCAGATGGGTGCCGTCTGGGGCATCACCCGGCAAGGTGCGCGTAAGAAGTGGCCCGACGCGGTCACCCGCCCCGCGACCGCGGAGGCGCCGACGGGCGCCACGCTCAAACTGTTCGGCGGCGTGGCCGAGCTGGTGCAGGACCCGTCGTCCGGCGGTTGGACTTGGGCGGCCGAAGGCGCGGACAAAACGCGCGGCGGCGCGGAGGAGGACATCTGGTATGCGACGAAGGAAGAGGCCGCCGCTCATGCCGGAGCCTTCCTGCGGGAGCACGCCGCCGACCTGTCCTGACGTCGGTGGCGCGCTCTCTACGGGGCCGTGGAATGGTGTCGACGGATGTAGGCGTTGATGGCGGCGTCCCGCTCGGCGTGGCTGCCGTTGAGCGCGAAGGCGCAGGGCGGCGAACTCGGGCTCGCTCCAACACAGAAGTGATGGCGCGAGACCCTTGCCCGCTTAAGATCCTGCGAGCCCACCGGTTCGGGGAGAAGCCGTACGTGGTGCTGGACCACTCTCCTCACACGGGCACCCGAGTGGGCGAGCACGGGCGACGAACAACCAGATCGAGCTGGTCTTCCCGCCAACCTCCAGCTCGTGACCGAGCTGTGCGATGGGCTGGTCGATGTTGGCCCGGCATCGGCGCCACCGACTTCCGGTACCTATAGAGCCGGGCCGCCTTCCACGGAATCGGCCAGACGGCCCGAGATGGCTCCAAGGAGCCGGGGCGCGTGCTCGTTGATATAGAAATGGCCGCCCGAATACGTGCTGAGGCTGAACTCGCCGGTGGTGTGCTGCGCCCAGGCCTGTGCCTCGGTCCGGCTCACCTGTGGATCGGTGTCGCCGACATGGACGTGGATAGGCGTGCGGAGCGGCGGCCTGCGCTGCCAGCGATAGCTTGAGATCGCCTTGTAATCGCCGCGAATGGCCCCGATCGACATCCGCATCAATTCCTCGTCCTCGAGGATTGCGGCGTCGGTTCCGCCGATTTCCTTCAGCGCTTCGAGGAGCGCCCGGTCGTCGAGCAGGTGAAGATTCTCCGGGCGGTCGATGGAGGGAGCGCGCCGACCGCTGAGGAAAATGGCCGAAAGCTTTATGCCGTGGTCCTCCAGTCGCTGCGCGACTTCAAAGGCGATCGTTGCTCCCATGCTGTGTCCGAATAGCGCGAGCGACTTGTCGGTGAGCGGCAGTAGTTCCTCGGTTATCGCGTCGGCCAGCTCCGTAATAGTTTCGAGACAGCGCTCGATACGCCGGTCCTGCCGACCTGGGTACTGCACGGCCAGCACCTCGATGGCGGGGCTGAGCGCCCGCGACGCGGGGAAGTAGAAGCTCGCCGAACCGCCGGCGTGCGGGAGGCAGACGAGCCGGGTGGCGGCGCCGGGCGCCGGGTGGAAAGTGCGGATCCACAACTGGGATCGGCTCGGGTTCTGGGTCATAAAGCTCTCCTCGCCTCTCGCTGCACCGGACCCGTGGTTACGGAAAACCCAGTTACTGCATACGGGTACGCACTGATCGTTTCATCAAGCGACGGGTGAGGGGAAGTTGTGAAGGCGTTTTTATCGATCGCGCCGGGAAGTAGGTGCGGAATCGATTTCGAGCACTCGCCTGAGTGTAAGCGGGAGATGATCAGGCAGCAACTGTGATCTTACTCACTTGACGGCGTGTCATGCGGGTGTCAGGATGCGGCTATGGCGAAGCGGGAAATGGCAACGTCGACATCCAAAATGTTAATGTCGCGCATCGTGCTTCGGATTCTCATGATGTCGGGGGATCCGGTCGCCCAGCTGATTGCGAGACATCCCGACAAGGACCCTTATTCGGTCTACGAGAGCATCAGGGAAAAGGGCGTCCTGGTGCGCGGAAACATCGGCGCTTTCGCTACGTGCGACCACGAGTTAGCCTCCGCGATTCTCCGAGACAGCAGCCGGTTCGGCTCCTTCGCGATCGCGAAGGCGAAGCCGATCGACACCACGGTCTACGACGACAACGGCGAGCGTCTCATCGTCCCGATGGACGACTCCTTCCTCTCCATGGACCCCCCGGACCACACCCGGCTGAGGCGCATGGTCGCGCCGTGGTTCTCACCCCGCGCGATCCGGGAGCGCACCGCGACCATCGAGACCATGCTCGAGGAGCTGCTCGACGACTTGGCGGCCCAGGGCGAGTGGGACGCCGTGAACGACCTCGCCGTCCGCGTCCCGATCCGGGTGATCTCGGCGTTCTTCGGCATCGGCGAAGAGGATTTCGAGCTGTTCCGTCGGTGGGGCGGCATCATCGGCACCTCGGTCGACGGTATCCGCACCATGGGCGACCTGAAGACCTTCCGCCAGATGCTCATCGAGATGCAGGAATTCTTCGGCGACCTGATCGAGCTGCGCAAGCGTGAACCGGGCAACGACCTGGTGACCTTCATGGTGCAGGCGGAGCCCGAGGGCGAGCCGCTCTCGTGGCACGACATGGTCGCCACCTGCGGCGTCCTGCTCGGCGCCGGCTTCGAGACCACGGTGAATCTGATCGGCAACTGCATCCTCACCGTGCTGAGCGACCCCGACCTCCGGCAGCAGCTCATCGACTCCCCGGAGCTGATCCCCAATGCCGTCGAAGAGGTGCTGCGCTGGGACGCCCCGGTGCAGTACCTGCTGCGGGTCACCACCGAGCCGGTGACGATCGCCGGCGTCGACATCCCCGCGGACTCGCCCGTGTTCGTGGTCGTCGGCGGAGCCAACCGCGACCCGAAGGTGTTCGGGGACAACGCTCAGGAATTCGATCTCCACAGGAAGAACAGCCGCGAACACCTGACGTTCGGTGACGGCATCCACCTCTGCGTCGGGGCGGGTCTGGCGCGGATCGAGGCCGCGGCCACCCTGCGGGTGCTGCTCCGCAAGTTCCCTGACCTGCATCTCGCCGACGGGGCGGAACGCCGCCCCACTCGGGTGGTGCGCGGCATGACCTCCCTGCCCGTCCGGCCCGGGGCCGGCGCCGTGAGGGCATGACCGAAGGACCGACCCTTCCGGAGGCCTGACCTCTTCGAGCCATGCGCTCGTCCGAACGTCTCACTTCACAACGGGGGAAGATCGATCATGGCCGATTCGGCCCGGCAGATACTCGCCGAGATGCGCAGTGAACTGGCGCCCGTCGCGGGGGAGAACACCTTCGTCGAACTGGTCGCCGCTGGGGGTGCGTCCCAGGAGACCCTGCACAGGTACGCAAACGAGGAACACCTGATCTTCACCAGCGACTGGGGAAGCTACCTCTCCCTCGCCGGACGGTCCACCGCACCGGACACCCGGCAGTTCTTCATGGGGCTGGCGCTCGGTGAAGCAATGGGTCTGCCCGGGCTCGCCGTGTTGTCCGCGGCACTCGGCGTGGACGAGGACGCCCGCCGCACGTACGAGCCGATGCCGCTGTGCCAGGCCTATCCCGCCTACACCGCCTGGCTCTCGCTCAACGCCGACCCCGCCGACGTCGTCGCCGCGCTGCTGGCCAACTTCCCCGGGTGGTGCGGGTACTTCGCCACCCTCGCCGGCGCCCTGCGCAAGCACCACGGCCTGGACGACCAGGCCTGCGCGTTCCTGGACGGCCTCAGCACGCCCAACCCGCAGCTCGAAGCGCAGGGCATCGCCATACTGGACCAGCGCCTTTCCGAGGGCTGGACTCCTGGCACCGCGCGGCGGTACGCCCGTTACATGCGCACGTACGACCTGCTGTTCTGGAACAGCCTCGTCGAGACGACCGCGTGAGCGGCTTCGGCCCTCGACTTCTGGCCGGCCATCAATTTCCTTTCACATTTCAATTGATGCGGTTGCTCGCCGGACGCCGTCCTGCGAGCGCCGCTGTGTGGCGCGGCTGCGATCGACTGCCCGGAATGAGGAATCCACATGCACGTACCCCGTGACTTCGCCGTGCACGAGGTCGGGCCCGTCGTCGATCTGATCCAGGCGAACCCCCTGGCCTGCTTCGTGACGACCCGGGACGGCGTGCCGGTGGCCTCGCACATCCCCGTGGTGTTCGCCTCGGACGACGACCTCACCGGGCTGACCGACCTCGTCGGTGTGACGATGTACAGCCACCTCGATGTGATGAACCCGCAGTACACTGCGCTCGCCGACGGAGACCGGGCACTCGTGGTCTTCCAGGGCTCGCACGGCTACATCTCGCCGACCGTGTACGACGTCGTGCCGGCCGCACCCACCTGGAACTTTTCCGCCGTGCACGTCCGCGGCAGGATCCGGCTCCTCGGCCCGGGCGAACCCGCGCTGAAGGTCGTGAAGCGGACCGTGACCGCCCTCGAAGGCCGCTTCGGCCAAGGGTGGGACATGACGGACTCCATCCCCTACTTTGAGCGGATCGTGCCCGGCGTGGGCGCATTCGAGTTCGAAGTGGAGGCGGTGGACAGCATCTTCAAGCTCTCCCAGGACCAGCCCGCCGAGCTGCGCGACAAGGTCGAGTCCTGGTTCCACGGCAGCGGCGTCGGTACCCACCGAGCTCTCGCCACGGAGATGTGCAGGCATCGCCCTGCGACACAACCGACCGAGGAGAAGGCGCCTCCCCATGCCGACTGAAGCGAACTCCAGCGGCCTGCGCGCCGCTCTGCGGCAGCTGATGAAGCACACCCGGCCGGAGCCCGACACCATTCCGCGCGCGGACCGGAGCACG
>NZ_JAMWMR010000061.1 GCF_023887685.1 Streptomyces macrolidinus
TACGCATCCCTTGGGGCGGCCGGTGGTGCCGGAGGTGTAGATGATGGTGGCGGTGTCGTCCGCGCGGACCGCGTCGCGGCGCTCGTCGACCTGGGCGGCGGGGACTTCGGCACCCTCCTGCCGCAACCGGGAGAGGTCACCGGCGTCGATCTGCCACACCCGCTCCAGCCCGGGAAGGTTCTCCTGGATCTCCTCCAGGCGGCGGCGGTGCTGCGATGTCCCGACCACCGTCGCGACGGGCTCGGAGTCCTCCAGTACCCACCGGATCTGCTCGGGCGAGGAGGTGTCGTAGATCGGCACCGGCACCGCGCCGACCGTCCACAGGGCATAGTCGGTCAGGGTCCATTCGTAGCGTGTCGCGGCCAGCAGGGCGACCCGGTCGCCGGGCCGGATCCCGGCGGCGAGGAAGCCCGCCGCGAGGGCGCGTACCTCGGTCGCGAACTGCGCGGCGGTCACAGGCTCCCAACCATTCCCCGTCGGCCGGTCGAACAGGACGCACTCGGGGCGATCGCTGCGGAACACCGTTGTGGCGAGCTGATCCTGCGGCGGAATCCGGATCGTGGACGGGCTCTCGTACTCGCGCATACCCGCAGTGTCAGTGGATATCTGAACACGCACCAATCGTTACGACCGAATGGACTCCCGGGCAGGCCTTCACCCTGAAGAAGCGGACCCCGCCGTCGGCCGGGGTCTGCTGCGTGAGATGGGAGGGACTTCGCACACGGAGCCGTGTACCGGTCGGTCGGGGGCGGGTCAGTCGGGGACGGTGTCTGCAGGCGTGGCGGAGCTCGTCAGGGCGTCGAGTCGGGCGGCGAGGTCGGGATGGGTGGCGGTCAGGTGGGGGCGGGCGGCGGTCAGGGGGTGGATGAGGGCGGCGGGGTCGTCGTGAGCGAGGGCCGCGTGGAGTTGGCTGAGCGGGAGGCGGGCCGCTGTGGGCAGGTCGGTGAGTGCGGTGATCTGACCGGCGATGCGGCGCAGGTCGGCGGCGTTGCGACGGGCCCAGGTCGCGGCGGTACGTTCGGCGGCCCGGCGTTCACGGGTGGCCTGCACACGTTGTTCACCGGTGGTTCCGGCGGGGCCGGGCCGATTGCGCAAGTAGCGGCGCTCGGCCGCCTGACGGCTGGCGACGCCGAGAGGGTGGGCGAGGTCGGCCCAGCTTGCGCCCGCGTGGCGGGCCGTTTCGATCAGGCCGGTTTCCCATCCGGCGAGTTGCTCGCGAACCTGCCGCAACAGCAGAAGGGAGGCCAAGGCCTGCTCAGGGCCCGGACTGGGCGCATCGGGGACATCGGGAGCCAGGGCCTCGTGCTGGGCGGCGCGCAGGGCCTCGTCTATGGCGTGAAGGGCCGCCGCAGCGGCCAGAAACGACGCCGGACTCTGAGTGTCGACACAGGAAGAGACCGGCTGGTCGGCTGCTGTCATAGGCACCCCTCAGAGTTGTCATCTTTCAGACGACACCGACGTTTGTCATCCATTGGATGACATGCTACAACGGTTTCAGTGAGGCGCATTGGCAGCAACTGCCCGAACCTTCTGGAGGTGTTTCACGATGTTGATGCGCACCGATCCCTTCCGCGAGCTCGACCGTCTCGCCCAGCAGATGACCGGCACCTGGACACGGCCGTCCGCGATGGCGATGGACGCCTACCGCGAGGGCGACGAGTACGTGGTGGCCTTCGACCTCCCCGGCGTCAGCCCTGAGGCGATCGACATCGATGTCGAACGGAACATGCTGACCGTCAAGGCCGAGCGTCGGCCCCTGGCGAAGTCCGACAACGTGCAGATGGAACTGTCGGAACGGCCGCTGGGCGTCTTCTCCCGCCAGATCGTGCTGGCCGACACACTGGACACCGAGCACATCAAGGCCGACTACGAGGCAGGCGTGCTCACCCTGCGCATCCCGATCGCGGAACGCGCCAAGCCCCGCAAGATCGCCGTCGGCGGCGGGTCCGACCGCAAGGAGATCTCCGGCTGAACCGGGCGCGCGGGCCGAACAGCGGCGGAGGACGGGCACCTGATCTCCCCACTCACCCCGCCCTCCGCCCTCCCCCCGGACTGAAGAAGGGTGGCGACCGACGTGACCCTGCGAAGCGAAGCGTTCCTCGACAGGGTGAAGGAGCGCGGCGAGTACGGAAGCCGTCAGGAAGCCCAGCGCGCGGCCCGCGTGGTGCTCGCCCTGCTGGGCGCCCACCTGGTCGGCCAGGTGCGCGCCCAGTTGGCGGCGCGCCTGCCGGAAGACTTCGCCCTGATCCTGCTCAATCCGCTGCAGAGCACCGAACCCCTGTCACCGGAGCGGTTCGTGCGCGCGACCGCGGCCTGGATCGAGGGCGCCACCGACCAGACCGCGGCCTGGGACGTCAGCGCCGTCCTCAGCACGGTCGCCGACGCGGCCGGTGACGACCTGCTGGGTCAGATCCTGCTCCAGCTCCCCGCAGGCTACGACCTCCTCTTCGGCCGCCCCCAGCCCGCCTGACCGACCACACCCGGTGCCCGCGCACCGGCACCACAACCCCGGCGACAGAAAGGCAACCACCCCCGTGATGTACGACCGGCGTGCACCGTTCCAGCAGCCGCTCGTGATGACGTACGAGGAGATGCTGGAGAAGGTCCGCTACGAAGGCGCCTACCCCACCCGCGAACGGGCCGAGGAAGCCGTCCGCCTGGTCCTCGCAGGACTCGGACGCCAGTTGACGGGCGACGAACGCGTCGAACTGGCCGCCCGCCTGCCCCTCGAATCCGCACAGATCCTCGCCGCACAGATCCCCGACACCCAGCCCCTCACCGGCTGGGCCTTCGTCAAGGACCTCGCCGCCCGCACCGGCGCCCCCCTGGCCACCACCCGCTGGGACACCGGCTCCGTCCTCTGCACCATCGCCGCCCTGGCCGGTCCTGACCTCGTCACCCGCATCCTGCGCCAACTCCCCTCCGGCTACGCGCTGTTGTTCGGCCGCGCCGAACTCATCCCAGCCGCCTAGCCCGAGCCGCACGGGGCTCCTTCCCTCCGGCGCCGGGGCGCCCGCGACCGACGACGGGCCAGCCTGTGTCGAAGGTTGGTGTGGCTCTCGGCGGGCTACACCGGCCTCAGTCGGACGAGCAGGGTCACGTGCCCGTTGCTGATCAGGGACGGCAGAGGCTGCAGTTCCCCGGCGGGTACCGCGAGTTGGATGTCGGGGAAGCGTGCGAACAACTGGCGTAGGACGATGGAGACTTCGAGGCGGGCGAGCGGAGCTCCGAGGCAGAAGTGGACCCCGTGGCCGAAGGCGAGGTGGTCCTTGGTGACTCGGGTGGCGTCGAAGAGATCGGCGTTGTCACCGTGCCAGTCCGGGTGGCGGTTCGCGGCTGCGTAAGAGGCGAGGATCGCCTCCCCGGCCCGGATCATCCGGCCGTCGGGGAGAGGGATGTCCTGGAGCGCGTAGCGCAGGGGCAGGTGTTTGATGGCCGGCTCGTGGCGCAGTGTCTCCTCGACGACGTCAGTCCAGCCGCACCGACCGGCACGGACGTGGGCGAGCTGCTCGCGGTCGGCCAGCAGGGAGGTGATCGCCTGGTCGATGACGTTGACGGTCGTCTCGTACCCGGCGCTGATCATCAGCACGAGGGTGTCGCGCAACTCGGCATCGGTCAGGGCGTCATTGTCACCCTCCTCGTCGCGGGTGGCGATCAGGAGGGAGGTCATGTCGTCGCCGGGTGCGGCCCGCTTCGTCGCGATCAACTCGTCGAGAAGGCGGTAGAGGGCTGCTGTGTTCGCTGCGGCTTCGTCGGTCGAGAGGGTGGTGGCGAACACGCGGTCCACCACCGAGCGGAGCCCGTTTCGCTGAATGAGGGAAAGGCCCATCATCTGACCGATCACCGCGATCGGCAGTGGGTAGGCCAAGTTTTCGCGCAGGTCGACCACTTCGTCGGCCGGGAGGGCGTCCAGGTCGTCGAGGAGGTCGGTGACGAATGCCTCGATGACGGGTGCCAGGGCGGAGATACGGCGGGCCGAGAGGGCCGGCGCGATCATACGACGCAGACGGCGGTGGTCGCTGCCGTAGGCGGTGAACATGTTGTCGACCGCTACCCAGAGAGCGAGTGGCCAGGTGGTGACCGTGCCGGCGAAGGCCGGCCAGTGCGCCCGACCGTCCTTGGAGACGTCCGAGAGCATCAGGAGTTGCTTCAGGAGAGCGGGATCGGAGACGGACCACGCGGTGACCCCGAGGATGTCCACGAGCGTGGCTGCCCCGCGAGCGCGCAGGGCCCGGTGCTCGGCGTGGTGGTGGGAAGCCGTGGGGTCGAGAACGAGTAACTGCTGGTCCGGCACGGTGAGGGCTCCTTCAACGAGTGGCGGGAAGGCGGCGGTTGAGGCGGTGGAAGACATGGTGAGCGGGGTCCTGCACATCGCCGGTGTACCGCAGCGCGCTCAGCGGGCCCCCTCTCCGGGTCTTCCGCGCCGGGGCCGTAGCCGTGCACTCTCAGCACCATCGCTCGCATCGGTGCCCGATCACAAGGACTTGCTTCAGGGAAGGAGACGGCGTCTCAATCCCTGACCTTGAGGAAGCGCATCCGGGTCGCCCCGTTGCTGTCGGTGCCGCCGGCCTCGGCGTCGGTGATCCTGCCGCCGGTGAGGACGAACATCAGGTGCAGGCGGACCGTCCGGGGGCCGGACGTGGCCGTGTACTCGGTCATGATGTGGGTGGTTCCGCCCTGCTGCTCCTGCCCTGCCGCGTTGACCACCGCGATCTGGGTGAAGCTCGTCAGGAGCGTGTCGGTCGTCTCGTCCCTGAGCCAGCCGATGATGTAGCCGCTGCCGCCGGTGGCGGTACCGAGCGCGTACCGCACATCGCTGTCGATGTGGTAGACCCCGGCCTCCGGGAGCACGATGTCGGACTCAGGGATCGGTACGTCGGTGCCGGTCTTGGCCAGGAGGTTGGCGTGCTGCCGCTCGGCGTTGCGGAACCCGCTCACCGGCGTGAGGCGGGCGCCGATCCGCCACCTGTCGGGGCAGCCGGGCAGCTCGGTGACGTCGATGTCCACCGACCGTTCGAGGCTGCTGTTCCCGCCCGGAGCGATGCCCGTCAGGTCGACCCGCGGCACGAGCAGCCCGCCGGTCGTGTTCCGTGCGGCGTTGCACGGGGACGGGTCCAGGGCGGGCGTGTCGGGCGCGTACAGACAGCCGTCGCTGCCCCGGGTGATGGCGTTGCCCCGGTCGGTGGAGATGCACGGGGGGCGGGCGGTGGAGCATCCGTCCTGGCAGGAGGCGACCGGGACGACCGGCGGGACCGGGGTGTACGGGGTGGCCGAGCCGTCGAGGGTGTCGGTCGTGCAGGTGACCACGCCGGCGCAGTTACGGCAGGTCGTACGGAGGAACGGCCTGCCGAAGCCCGGGGCGGATGCCTGGACGGCGAGGACGAAGCTGTCGACGGTCCACTGCTTGGGGCCGACTCGGCAGCCGTCGTCGTTGCCTGTTTCGAGGTTGAGTTCGACGACGATCCTTCCCGCGAGGACGTCCGCGAGGGACACGGTGGTCGGTTGGATGACGCCGTTGTCGTCACCACCCGCCGGCAGATCGGGTGGGCCCAGGAGATCGGTGCGGATCGGGGTCGTGCCGTTCCACAGGGCGAAGCGGCCGTAGAGCTGACATGCCGTGTTCGGGCCGTCGTTGTGGACATGGACCGAGGCGCTGATCGTGAGGCTGGTGGGATTGCCGCACAGTGCCGCAGGGTCGATGTGCACGACGCCGGCGAGCCAGGTGTGCTGGCCGTTGTGCGTCCCGCCGTCAGCCGGGAACGTGCCCGTGCCGCCGTTCAGGATGGTCTGGGCGACGGCAGGGTCCAGTGCGGCATGGGTGTTGGCGATGGTGTAGTACGGCGTCGGGTCCGTGCTGTCCGCGGTCGCCGTGACCCGGTACGGTGCGGAATCGCGCAGGGGGATCGTCTCGCAGTGCTGGCACGGCTCGGAGCCGGAACAGCCACCGAGAACCTCGACGGGGGGACAGACCGCCCCGGTGGGCCGGCAGCCGCCGATGACGATCGGGGACTGCCTGCAGCCGCATCCACTCATGATTCAACTCCTGGTGTGGGGTGGGGCGTTGACTGCGGCGGTTGCGCCATGCCTCTTCGGCGCCGTCGCGCCCGGGGTGGTGGTGTGCTGGGTCGCAGACTACGGCGAACGAATGTCGGGCTGGGGCAGGCCTGTTGAGGCCTGAGGGATACCGGTGGCCTCGGAGCCGGTCGCACGACGAGGCAGAGGAAGAAGGCCGTCTGCCGGACCGCGGTACCGGGCCGTGGCTGACATGTCGCGGTCGTCGACCGGCTACGCGTTCCCTCAGCCGGTCACGCCCTTGAGGTGGGAAACAGAAGCGGCCATGCCGACCCCTCGTGGAGAGTCTGCTGCTGGGCAGATCGCGTGGGGCGCTCGGACATGGGCAGATCTCGAGCTCAGTCACTTACCGTCTTCGGTACAAGACTTAAGGTACTATCCCAGCATCTGTCTGGCATTACTCCGTTAGAGTGGCCTATTCCGCCGCCGAGGCGGCAGATCGCTCGCATTCCCCCGGCAGGACCGACCGGGGGCCGATGGCCAGACCCGCCCCACGCCCGGATCTTGCTCACCGCAACGCTCCGGCACCACCGCCTTGAGTTGGGCCCCGTGGTACAGACGTTGGGCCCCGGCGGTACCGACGCCGCCGCGCACACCTCAACGTCCCTCAGCCTGGGAGTCGAGTTCGAACTCGGGGCGGCTCAGTTGGTCCCGCCTGCGCGCAGGCGGCAACGACGGTCAGCGAAGACTGCCTGCTTCCGGCAGTGTCGTCGGTGGTGCACAGATGCGAAGATCTTGCTGTCCCAACCGGGCATGCAGGCGGTCTTGTGAGCCAGCACCGCGCAAGCCTGCTCGCCGCCGGCCACCACCCCTGACGCCCTGCCCTTCCTCGCCCTTCGTAGGGCATCACCGTGCAGTTCGTCAGATTTGCTCGACCCAAAGGTTCCGTTATGTCTCTTCTTGTCACGTTGGTCGCAGTCGGCATCGTCGTGCTTGTGCTGCTCCTGAGTTCCATACGCACCGTTGGCCAGGCGCATGTCGCGGTCGTCACCCTGTTCGGGAAGTACCGCCGGGTCCTGAACCCCGGCCTGAACCTCATCGTCCCGATCTTCGAGCGTATCCACAGCAAGGTGCCTGTTCAGAACCAGACCTCCCGTCTGGAGTTCTCCGCCATCACGGGTGACCAGGCCGCGGTCCACTTCACGTCGACGATCATCTTCACGGTGTCCGACCACTCCCCGGCCACCGTGCAACTCGTGGCCTTCAAGTTCATCAACGACAATTCGTTCCATATGGCGATGACCAGCGCGGTCGAGGCGAGTGTGCGGGAGTTCGTGTCGACGAAGAAGCAGGCCGAGGTCCTGGGTCTGAGGTCGGAGATCGTCTCGCACGCGAAGTCCACCCTGGACGAGCAGCTCGCTTCGTGGGGTTACACCCTGGTCGACCTGACGGTGAACGACATCAACTTCGACTCCGAGGTCATGGCCTCGATGTCGCGTGTGGTGGCGGCGAAGAACGCGCAGTCGGCTGCCGAGTTCGAGGGCCAGGCGCTGCTGATCACGCGGACGAAGGAGGCGGAGGCGAACGGTGCCGCCATCCGGATCGCCGCGCAGAACGAGGCGGAGGCCGCACGGCTGCGTGGCGAGGGCCTGGCGAAGTTCCGTATGGAGCTGGCGAAGGGGCTGTCGGAGTCCGCGCAGACTCTGACGGATCACGGGGTCGACCCCGGTCTGCTGGCCTTCACGATGTGGACGGAGACGATCCGCGAGTCCGCGAAGGAGGGTGACGGCAACGTGATCTTCCTGGACGGGAGCGTCGAGGGCATGCAGGGCTCGCTGCGTCACCTGCAGGGCCTGACCCAGGTCGGCAAGGCGTAGCCACCGAGCGCGATTGCTCCAGGGCGCCTTGCTTCGCGCATCTCTGGTCCGTAATGGACGACGGCTTCTCGTCACACTTGGCGGAGCGCGCGGTGGCCTCCCACTCGGTACCGCGCGCAGGCCAAACCTGGCGCCTCAGGTCGGGTGCCTCGCCGAGGAAGAACGCCCTGCTGGGCGAGTTACCCGGCCCATCGCCTCACAGATCCCCTCTCGCCAAGTCCGCAAGCAGATCGTCGAGCACCGCCTCTTCTTCGACACGGACCCCGCCCTCCGTGAGGGCGACTGCCAAGGCCGGGTCCCACGGAGTCGCGGCAGGCATCCCTGTCAGTTCCGGGGCCTCCCCAAGCCGGGCAACCGCCGCCCGGTAGTGAGCGGCTGTGTAGCGCCATGGCCGCCACGGAACGCTTCGCCGCAGTGCCGTGGCGATGCGCACACCGCCCCAGTCGAAGTCACCGTGACAGAGCAGTTCGGACTCCTGGGCGGAGAGGCCGCGCAGCAGGGTGAGCGCCGCGGCCGACGGCTGCCCTTGCAGGCACACCATGGGCGGGCACGCAGCGCCGAGGGTGTTCGCGGCGGCGGACAGGACGGCCGGGTTCTCGCACACATAGACGGTTCCCGTCGCAGCGACGGCAGAGCCTGGGGGTTGACGAGTGAGGGAACGCAGCGTCAGCACCGCGGGTTCACCCGCCTCGGCCATCCAGTCCAGGGGCGGGGTACCGCGCCGTGCTGCTCCAGCTCCTCCAGCAGCGCCTGCACACGCCTCTCGCTCACACCCCGCCGCACGCGCCGCACACCGGGAATCCGGTACAGCCCGGCACCCGGGAGCGGCTCTGCCACAGCACTCCGATCCACGCCGCCTCGAAGAACGTCCAGCAACCCCAGAAGAACGAAAGATTCGCGAATTCTGTCCGGTTCATGGAGGGAAGCGTCGCAGACGGCACTGACATTCACCTCAGGGCGGCTTCGCACCACACGGTCTTGGTGTACGGGTCTCCTTCCGTGGTTCCCCAGTGCGTGGACAGCGCCTCCACGAGGAGGAGTCCTCGGCCGCCGTCCAGATCGGGTGACGGTGGAGCGAGGGTGCCGGGGGTCGGTGGGCGGCGGTCGGTACGGGCGTCCGTGACCTCGATACGGAGGGTGGTGTCCGCCGGGTGGAGCGTGAGACACAGGCGGAAGTCGCGGCCCCGCACCCGGCCGTGCACC
>NZ_JAMWMR010000062.1 GCF_023887685.1 Streptomyces macrolidinus
ACTCCAGGACTTCGCGGGGGACATCGACGTGCTGTACGGGTCATAACTCCCCTACCTCTCCTGGGAGTTGGACCGGCCGGTGAACGCCACACCGCGAACCCGGGACGGCGGTGGAGACGATCCACCCGGCTTCGTCAGCAGGACAGACGTGCGGCAGCGCGTTTCCGGGCCGTCAGGAGTGCGGCGGTGTAGAGGGCCAGGACGGCGGTGAGGAGCAGGTAGTAGACCGTCGGCAGGGCGATCAGGCCGAGCAACGACCCCAGTGGGGAGAGGGGAAGCGCCAGGCCGATGACGGCCAGGGTGAGAGCGGCCCAGGCCACCGGGGTCGGCCCGTGGTTCTCCGCGGTGCCGCGGCCGGCCCGCAGCAACACCATCACCAGTGCCTGGGTGATCAGGTTCTCCGTGAACCAGCCGGTGTGGAAGACCGCCTCGTCGTCCCCCGTGCCCGGCCCGTGCACCACGAGCGTGAGGACGCCGAAGGTGGCGAGGTCGGCGACGGCGTTGAGCACCCCGAAGCGGGTGATGAAGCGCAACAGGTCCCTCGGATCCAGCACGGTCGGCCGGCGCAGGGCGGCCGGGTCGGGCCGGTCGTGGGCGAAGGTGAGCTGGGCGGCGTCGAAGCACAGGTTCTGCAGCAGAACCTGTGCCGGGAGCATCGGCAGGAAGGGCGTCAGCAGACCGGCGGAGAGCATCGCGAGGACGTTGCCCAGGTTGGACGACAGCGTGACACGCAGGTAGGTGGCGATGTTGCCGCCCGCGTGCCGACCCGCGGCGACCGCGTGCGCGATCGCGGTGAGGTCCTTCTCGGCCAGCACCACGTCCGCGGCCTCCCGGGCCACATCGGCGGCGTTCCGAGGGGCGATACCGACGTCGGCCGTGCGCAGTGCGGGCAGGTCGTTGACCCCGTCGCCGAGGAAGCCCACGATGTGCCCGGCGGTGCGCAGGGCCTCGGTGATCCGGGCCTTGTGCGCCGGGGCGCAGCGCGCGAAGACGGTCGTACGGCCGACGGCGTCGGCGAGTTCGGTGTCCGAGAGGCGGTCGACGGCCTCGGCGGTGAGCACGCCGTCCTCGCCGACCGGGATCCCCAGGTCGGCGCAGACGCGGACGGCGGTGCCCGGATGGTCGCCGGTGAGGATCTTGACGGTGACGCCCCGGTCGGTGAGGACCTTCAGCGCTTCGGCGGCGGTCGGTGCGAGTGCGTCCCGCAGGGTGATCAGCCCGCGGAAGGTCAGGCCGCGGGCGTCGGCCGGCCGGTAGTCGCGGGTGCGGGTTCGGGTGGAGCGTTCCGCGGTGGCGACCGCCAGGACCCGTACGCCGCCGTCGGCCTGCCGGGCAGCGAGCGTGCGCAGCCGTTCCCGGTCGTCGTCCGCCAGGGCACAACGCTCCAGTACGGCCTCGACGTCCCCCTTGACGACCATGGTGTGTGTGCCGAGCCGGCCGGGGGTGCGCACGACCGCGACGGCGAGCCGACGGTCCGGTGCGAAGGGTACGGACGCGACCCCGTCGTAGGCCATGAGCGCGTCCTCGTCGACGGCGTCCAGGATCGCCTCGTCGAGGGCGTCGGGTTCCGGCAGGTCGGCGAGTTGGAGCGTCCACCACGCGTTCACGGCGGCCCAGTGCAGGACCTCCGGTTCCTCCCGGCCGTCCGGGCCGAGGGCGCGGTCGATGACGGGCCGGTCCTGGGTGAGGGTGCCGGTCTTGTCCAGGCACAGCACGTCGACGGCACCGACGTCGTGCAGGGCCGGGAGGCGCTTGACGATGACGCCGTGGGTGCGGGCGAGCAGCGAGGCGCCGCGGGCCAGGCAGAGGGTGACGAGCACCGGCAGCATCTCCGGGGTCAGCCCGACCGCCACCGCCACGGCGAACGGCAGCGTCTCCAGGCCGCGGTCGCGCAGGGCCGCGTTGGCCATCAGCACCAGCGGAGGGGTCAGCAGCATGAACCGGATCAGGATCCAGGAGATGCCGTGGACGGAGCGGTCGAAGGCACTCGCCTCCGGGCGGCGGGCCCGGCGCTCGTGTGCGGCGGCGAACCGGGTGTGCGCGCCGGTCGCGGTGACGACCGCGGTGGCACTGCCGGTCGCCACGCTGCTGCCCTGGAAGCAGAGCTGCGGCCGGTCGAACTCCCCGGCTCTCGGCACTGCTTGAGGACCCCCGGCGCCGACGGCGCGCGGCAGGTCGTCGGCGGACTTGACCACCGGTGCGGACTCCCCGGTCAGCGCGGCCTGATGCACGGTCAAGCCGCTGGCCCGCAGCAGTCGTACGTCTGCCGGCACCAGGTCGCCCGGCCCCAGCCGGATCACATCACCGGGCACCAGCTCGGCCACGGGCAGTTCGCGGGTCGTCGCAGCGGCCGCCTCGTCGGCCCGTCGGAGCACGGTGGCCGTCGCCGCGACCAGCTCGCGCAGAGCGGCTGCGGACCGGTCGGCCCGGTGCTCCCCGGAGACCCGCAGTACGCAGCTCACCACCACGAGCAGCAGGATCACCGAGGCCGTGCTCCAGGCGAAGACCACCGCCGACACCAGCCCGAGGCAGCCCAGTACCGCGGTGAACGGATCGCGCAGGCTGCGCAGCAACAGTCGCGGCCAGGAGGCTTCGTGCCGTGCCGGGCCGGTGTTCTCCCCCAGGCGCGCCACCCGCTCCTCGGCCTGCGCCTCGGTCAGCCCGCGCGGCCCGCTGTCCAGTCGGCGCAAGGTCTGCAGCACGGTCGGCGCGGCCGGTCCGGGAGCGTCCTCGTCCTGAGGCGTCCGAGGTGTGCGAGACGTCCGGGGCGCGGATACGGCCGATGTGCCAGGCGTTCCGATGTCCCGCGCCGAGGACGTGGTGGTCTCAGCCACCGGTCCCGCGCAGTTCGCGCACCGGGGCGAGGGTGTGCTGCGACCGCGCGGTCAACTGCCCGACCATCACCCGCACGACGGTGACGATGTCCGGATCGTCGACGTAGTAGACCTGCCGTCGGCCCTCGCGGCGCGAGCGGACGAGCCCGGCGAGCTTCAGCTTGGCCAAGTGCTGGCTGACGGCGGGCAGCGCACCGCCGACCCGGTCGGCGAGATGCGTGACGTCGCTCTCGCCCTGCGACAGCGCCCACATCAGGTGCAGCCTGGGGGCGGAGGCGAGCAGTCCGAACGCGGCGGCGGCCTCGGCGAGAACCTCGGCGGACGGATCCTCGAAACCACCGCGGTTCCCCGACACAACCCTCTCCCGTCCCGCGCACAACACAGCCGACACCTCTGTGCGCACCAGTGTAGGTGTCCGGATGCCGGGGTGTTCCCGCGCCGGGGAGCCGGGGGTCGGCCCTCGTCGCAGGGGTCGTCGTCGAGGGGTGTCTTGCGGCAGGGGCTGTGCTGGTCAGGCTTTTGGTTTGCTAGATTGCGCAACTACGCAATCAAGGCGGGGGTTTCCCACCACGCCTGTCCGTACATTGCCGCTGACGCTGGTCGTAGTCCGAAGGCTCGTCCGGCGGCACGACCATTCATGGGAGTGGGAGATGAGCGACCCCTGGGACGGCGCGGGCGGCCGGGCCACGCGCAACCGCACCCGCCAGGTGCCCGGACAGCGTGAGTCCGAGCCCGACGGAGCACGTCCTACGGGCGGCCGGGCCGCGGCGAGGGCGGCGTCCCGTGCGCGGGGCGGCGGCCGGTCGCGCCGCCGCGCGCGCCCGGCGGGGCGCGGGAAGCGGGCGTTGAAGTTCCTCGGCATCGGCATGTCCCTCCTCGTCGTGGTGATCGCCGGTGCGGGCTGGTGGTTCTACGAGCATCTGAACGGCAACATCAACAGCGTCGCGCTCGACGGGAGAGGCGGCAGCGAGAAGGCCGACGCCTTCGGCCGTACCCCGATCAACATCCTCGTCCTGGGCTCGGACGGCCGCACCAGCGCCGCCGACTGCAAGCTGGGCGGTGGCTGCGCGAAGACCGGCGTCCAGTCCGGCAACGGGAACGCGGACGTGGAGATGGTGGTGCACATAGCCGCCGACCGTTCCAACGCCACCGTGATGAGCATCCCCCGCGACACCATGACCGACGTCCCGGCGTGCACCGACCCCCTGTCGAAGGCGTCCACGTCCGGCTACTACGGGCAGATCAACAGCGCTCTCTCGTACGGCCCGGCCTGCCAGGTGGCCACCGTCCACCAGCTCACCGGCATCCCGATCGACCACTTCGTCCAACTCGACTTCTCCGGCGTCGTGAAGATGTCCGACGCGGTCGGCGGTGTCGATGTCTGTGTCAGCGACGATGTCTACGACACCTACTCACACCTGAAGCTGTCCAAGGGCTCCCACACGCTCAAGGGTGAGGCAGCGCTCCAGTTCGTGCGCTCCCGGCACGGGTTCGGTGACGGCAGTGACCTCGGCCGTACGGTCTCGCAGCACATCTTCCTCAGCTCGATGATCCGCAAGTTCAAGAGCGCGGGCACGCTCACCGACCCCACCGCGGTCTACGACCTGGCCGACGCGGCCACCAAGGCGCTGACCGTGGACGACGGGCTGGACAGCGTGAAGAAGCTGATCTCGCTCGCGGCGGACGTGAACAAGGTCCCCGCCAAGCGGATGACCTTCACGACGATGCAGACCGCTCCGGATCCGAACGACAGCAACCGCGTGGTGGCCGGTACGGGAGCGAAGGACCTGTTCTCCACCATCGCCAACGACCAGGCGCTGACGACCGGTTCGGGCAAGAAGTCCGCGGCGGCCTCGGCCACCGCCGAACCCACCGCCTCCGCTGTACCCGCGTCCCGGATCGCCGTGACGGTGGGGAACGGCACGACGGTCCCCGGCCGCGCCGCGGACGTCGCGACCGCCCTGACCGACCAGGGTGTCGGCTCCGCCACGGTCACGCACGACGCCGCCAGTTCCGCGACGACCACGCTGACCTACGGCACCGGTCAGAAGGCCGAGGCGCAGACGGTCGCGAAGGTGCTCGGGCTGCCCTCCTCGCATCTGAAGCAGGGCACCGGCACAGGCCTGGTCCTGGTGATCGGCGCCGACTGGCCGAGCGGAACCAACTTCCCGGGCGGCGACTCGTCACCGGCACCGGCCGATGTCCACGCGGCGGTGTCCAACGCTCACGCCTCCACCGCCGACGAGGCCAAGACCTGCGCCAAGGTCAGTCCCTACAAGACGGTCGACCTCAACGGCGTCTCCATGACACCGTCCCAGGCGTATGCGGCGGCGCGCAGCAAGCCCGACTCCGATGCGTGATGCGTAAGGACGCGCAAGAACGCCTGCGGAGGCCTGAGAACGCCTGGAGATGCCTTGGAGACGCCTTCGAGACGCCTGAGGCCGACGTACGCGCGCGATGTGAAATCGGTGCTCCCGTCGCGCAGTCCGTCGGCGTCGAGCGCCATGTCCCTCAGGGGCTGGCGACGTCGAAGCCGTACCGCAGCGGTTCGCTGGTCACGCCGTGGTCCCGGCGGTAGACGTACACGCCTTCCGCGCGCACGCCGGGCGGTCCGGCATCGACGGGGCAGGGGTAGGTCACCTGGACCACCCGTGGCCGGTCGGCAACCCTCATGTGCAATCCGTCCGCCGGTCCGCCGTCGAGCACGGCGGTCTCCCAAGTCGCATCAGTCATCTCCACGGTGACAGTTTAAAGGTTGCGCAAGTCAGCATGCACGTGGTTGCACTTGGTTGTACCGCCGATGACGCGCCTGTTCGGGGCTGGTGAAAGTCGGGTGCGGAATGCCCTGCCCATAGCCAATGATGTGGATGGTGACTGGATACGTGGATGTTCCTGCCCGGCTGGGCGAGAGTGCTCTGTCCGATGGGCGGTTGCTCGGCTGGGCCGAGTGGGGGCCGTTGGACGGAGTGCCCGTTCTGTTGTGTCCGGGTGCGGCTACGAGTCGGTGGCTCGGGTTCGGCGCAGGCGTGGTCGAGGCGCTCGGGGTGCGCCTTGTCTCGGTGGATCGTCCGGGACTCGGTGCCTCGACGCCCGCCCCCGGACGGACCTTCTCCGACTTCGCCGGGGACGTGCGACAACTCGGTGCGCTGCGAGGGCTGGAGCGCCCGGCGATGGTCGGGAACTCGCAGGGTGCACCGTTCGCTCTCGCCTGCGCCGCGGAGGGGGTCGCCTCGGCACTTGCTGTCATCTCTGGTGCGGACGAGGTCGCCGCGCCGCAGTTCGCCTCTGTTCTGGATGCGGGCCTGCGTGGTCTCGTCGAGCGGACGGTACGCGATCCGGTCGGCGCCGAGGAGTTCTTCGCGAGCTTCACCGCGGATGCGATGTGGGACATGGTCATGGCCGGGAGCCCGGGGTGTGACCTCGCCCTGTACCAGGATCCTGAGTTCGCGGCTGCTTATCGCCGGGCCTTGGACGAGGCATTCGCTCAAGGTGCCACTGGTTACGCCCGTGACACGGTCCTGGCGATGGGGCGGTGGCCGTTCGCCCTCGACGAGATCACCGTGCCGGTCGATATCTGGTACGGCGAGCAGGACACCAGCCACTCGCCCGACAACGGAGCACTGCTCGCTTCCCGTATCCCCGGCGCACATCGCCATGTCGTACCGGAGATCGGCGGCGCTCTGCTGTGGACACATGCCGAGTCGGTCCTCACGTCGCTTCTTGGGAAGGCCGTCACCGACGGGTAGGCGGCCGGTTCGTGGCCGGGTCGGCTCAGCAGGTGCGGCGACGGTACGCGCCGTCCCCGGCCGGGACGACGTTCCGGTCGCGCAGGACCACCGACAGCTCCTTGCCCCATGACGTGCAGACCGTCGCGAGCCCGTCAGCGGTGTACTCGATGACGAACACCCGGTTGTCGTACGCGTGGGCGTACGCGTCGCATTCGTCGTACTCACCGCATTCCTCCGCGACCGCGAAGTCGAACCCGAGGCTCCGTCCCTTCCGTGCCAGGTCCGCGGCGTTCTTCTGACCCATCGCCAGACCGGACGCGTGGGCCCGGTCGGCGAGCAGCTTGCCGAAGGCCAAGTCGTCGGCGACGGTGAGGAGTTCCTTGGAGCGCTCGTGCGAGTCGAGGTTGTCGGCCTCGACCGCCTGGAACCCGGCCGCGGCGCAACCGTCGATCCATTCCCCCACGATCCTGGCAAGTCGCTCGCGCTTGGCGTCTGTTGAGATGTCCAGCAGTGCCTCGCCCCAGTCCTTGTCGACGACCAGTGCGCCACCGGAGTCGCGGAGCAACAGGTCGGGGTGGTGGGCCTGCCACCAGTCGGTGGCGTCCGGCTGTGCCTGGAAGGCGTTGACGTAGCAGATGTTGTACAGCCCCGGCGCGGGCTTCGCGGCACGGTCACGGGAGACCGCGCGTACACCGGACGGCGGCGGGTAGGCACCGCCGATCTGGTAATCGAAGGCCATGCCCGGCTTGGGTAGGGCCACCTTGCCGGGAGGAGCGGCGGAGGACCGATCCGTCGCAGCGGTGCCCTCACCTTCGGACGTGGAGCATCCACTCACGGCCACCACGAGCGCACCGCACAGTGTCACCGCTGTCAACGTGCGGTGCAGGGCTGAGCGGTTGCGGTCGGCCATGGTTCGGGGCTCCTGTCGAAGTGTGGTCAATTGCTCTGCCCGTGGGGCCCGCTACCGTACGACGCAGATCGCTGGCAACTCCGAGGCGTCCGGGGCCTCTTGGGAAAGAACCCGCTGCGCGAACCCGCGTGCACGGATCCACCCCGTATCGCTCTCCACGTGCAGATCATCCCACTCGTGCGCCCAGCATGATCCTGAGGTGTCCCCAAGCGTTCGGCGCCCGGACCAACGGTCTCTTGGTCACACCGCCGCACCGCCGCACCACAAGGCAGGGGGGAGGCGACGGGAAAGGTGAAGGCGGCTCTTCGATCGGAGCCGAGCAGACCGTTCAGTGTGGTGACGGTTGCGGGTCCAGGGCGTTGCCGATGGTGCAGCCGCCCTCTCCCGGCATCCGCTGGATCCGGGGCGGCACCCACACCTCGGTGGCGCCGGGGCTCACACGGGCAAGGAGGCAGTCCTGCGCGTCGAAGTGGTTGCCCTTCACCGACAGGAGAACGCCGACCCGGCCGCCGTCGGCCTTCGTCTCGGTATGGATCGCCGGATCGAGGTCCAGGGCGGCGAGCGTACGGCGCACCTCGGCCTCGTCCACCCGCCCGCCCTTCGGCACCTGGGGGAGTTTCGCGCGGAGTTCCTCGTACGGCAGTCGGGGCGGGGCGGGTGGCGGGTCGAAGGTCAGCGGGGGGCCGTGCGGGCAGTCCACGTCACGGGGTTCCTCACGCCACTCCGACTTGGGCGACACCCGCACCGCGAAACAACGCTGCACGACGACCTCCTCAGGGTCGAACCATTCGTTGTACGCGGAGCCGGACGTGCGGACGATCACCTCGACGCCGTCCCCGTCGTGCGTCGAGGTACCCGTCACGCGCAGTACCTCCACCCCGTCGATACCGGAAGCGGAGCGCCCGACCTCCTCCGCCGTACGCGGACGCTGCCCGTAGAGCCGCTCACCCGCCTTCCTGGCCACCTCGCGTGCGGCATCCGTCGCCTCGCCCTCGGAGGACTGCACCACCCCACAGCCAACGGTGAACAGCAACAGCGGGGCGAGCAGCAGCAGTCGACGCATGCACCCATCCTTCCGACGCGGCGCGCGACGGGCAACTGCTTGCGTAATCGGGCCGACGTGGGCGATCACACAGGGACACGCGGAGAAGATGCCGATCAGCCGCTACGTCCGTGGTCCGGCGAACTCCCGCTCAGTAGCCGACAGTTACCGGATTGCGGCGGACAGACGTCCTGAGCGCCGTTT
>NZ_JAMWMR010000063.1 GCF_023887685.1 Streptomyces macrolidinus
CGGCGTGCTGCCCGCGACGTTGCACGTGGACGAGCCGTCACAGCACGTCGACTGGGCAGCCGGCGAGGTGCGCCTGCTGACCGAGCAGATGCCCTGGCTTGAGACCGACCGTCCGCGCCGCGCGGGTGTGTCGTCGTTCGGCGTCAGTGGCACCAACGCCCACGTCATCCTCGAAGCCGCAACCGAGGCCGAGGCGGACACCGGGCCCGAGCCCGGCGCGAGCACCGCTCCGGTCGTCCCCTGGCTGCTCTCCGCCCACAGCCCAGCCGCGCTCCGGGCCCTCGCCGCCCAGCTGCTGTCCCGCACCGGGGACGACGACCCGGGGGACGTGGCCTACTCCCTGGCCACCACGCGCACGGCCCTTGAGCACCGGGCGGCCATCGTCGCCCCCGACCGCGAGGCGCTAGCTGCGGCCCTCACCGCGCTCGCCACCGGTGACCGCGCACCGGGTGCCGTCACCGGGACGGCCGTCCCCGACCACCGGATCGCCTACCTGTTCTCCGGACAGGGCGCCCAGTACGTCGGCATGGGGCGCGCCCTGTACGCCGCGTACCCGGTGTTCGCCCAGGCCTTCGACGCGGTGTGCGCACGGTTCGACGCGCACCTGGACGCCTCGCTGCGCGCCGCAGTCTTCGACGGCGGCGCGTCGCTCGACGAGACCGGCTGGACCCAGCCGGCCCTCTTCGCCGTGGAGGTCGCGCTTGCCCGCCTGTTCGAGCACTGGGGCATACGGCCCGACCGGCTGATCGGCCACTCCGTCGGTGAGATCGCCGCGGCCCACATCGCGGGCGTGTTCACCCTGGAGGACGCCTGCACGTTGGTCGCCGCGCGCGCCCGCCTCATGCAGCGGCTCCCGGCCGGCGGGGCGATGCTCGCGGTGCAGGCCGCACCGGAGGACGTGCTCGCCGCGCTGAGCGGGCTGGAGCACCTGGTCGGCATCGCCGCCGTCAACGGGCCCTCGGCCACCGTCGTCTCCGGTGATGGCGACACCGTCGCCCGCCTCGCCCGGCTCTGGGCCGAGCAGGGCATCAAGACCAGGCAGCTGGCCGTCAGCCACGCGTTCCACTCGCCGCTGATGGAACCGATGCTCCCGGAGTTCGAGGAGGTGGTCCGCACGCTGGACCCCGCGCCTCCCGCGATCCCGATCGTCTCAACGACGACCGGTGAGACCCTCACCGCCGAGGAGGCCTGTTCGACGGAGTACTGGGTCGAGCACGTCCGGTCGACGGTGCGGTTCATGGACGGTGTGCACACCCTGCACCGGCTCGGTGTGACGACCTACCTCGAACTGGGGCCCGGCGGCATTCTGACCCCGATGACGCGGGACTGCCTGACGGACCGCGCCGGGGCCGCCGCTGTCATGCCCACCCTGCGCGCCGACCGGGACGAGGTCACCGCCGTCGTCTCGGCCGTCGCCGCCCTGTATGTCCGGGGCACGGACGCGGACCACGCGTCGCTGTTCGCCGGTACCGGCGCACGCCGTGTGGAGCTGCCCACCTATCCGTTCCAGCGCCGCAGGTACTGGCTGGACCCGGCCGAGCCGCCCGTACCCGGAGCCGACCCGGCCGACAGCGAGTTCTGGGCGGCGGTGGACCGCTCGGACGTCGACTCGCTCGCGGAGACGCTGCAGGTCGATGCGGACGCCCTCGCCGTCGTCGCCCCGGCGCTCGGCTCCTGGCGCCGCCGCCGGAGCGACCGCTCCGCCCTCGACGCCCTGCGATACCGGGAGTCCTGGCGCCCGCTGGCCGAGCCGGGACCGGCCGTCCTGACCGGGACCTGGCTCGTCGTCGGCGGTGCGGACGGGCTCGGCGACCCGGCCGGCGCGGGAGTCGCCGCGGCGCTTACGGCCCACGGCGCGCGGGTCCGCACCCTGACGCCGACCGACATCGCGACCAAGCTGCGCGAGGTGATGGCGACCGGGGACCCGATCGCCGGGGTGGTGTCCCTGGCGGCGCTCGACGACCGGCCGTCGGCCGGGCACCCGGAGGTGCCCGCCGGCGTCGAGGCGACCCTGGCGCTGCTCGCCGGCCTCGTCGAGGCGGACGTCCGGGCACCCCTGTGGTGTCTGACCAGGGGCGCCGTGTCCACCCACGCCGCGGACGGACCTGTCAGCCCCGGCCAGAGTGCGCTCTGGGGCCTAGGCCGGGTGCTCGCCCTGGAGCACCCCGACCGCTGGGGCGGACTCGTCGACCTGCCGGAGGGGACGGGGGAGTGCTGCCGCACCCGCCTCGCCGGCGTCCTGGCGAGCCGTGCCGAGGACCAGGTCGCGTTGCGGCCCACCGGCGTGTTCGCCCGCCGGGTGGTCCGCGCCCTGCCCCACGACGGCGACCGCCGCCCCTGGGCCCCGCACGGCACCGTGCTGATCACCGGAGGCAGCGGAGCCCTCGCCGGACAGGTCGCCCGGCAGCTCGCCCGGCAGGGAGCCGACCACCTCCTGCTGGTCAGCCGCCGCGGCCCGGGTGCACCTGGCGCCGAGGCGCTCACGGCCGAACTCGTCGGCCTCGGCGCCACGGTGACCACCGTCGCATGCGACGTACGCGACCGAGACGCGCTCGCCGGAGTGCTGGCGGCCGTACCCGAGGAGCACCCGCTCACGGCGGTCGTGCACACGGCCGGCGTCAGCGAGGTCCGAGCAGCGGCCGACACCGGCCCGGCCGAGTTCGCCGCCGTCACCGCCGCGAAGGTCGCGGGCGCCGCCCACCTGGACGCGCTGCTCGCCGACCGGGAACTCGACGCCTTCGTCCTGTTCTCCTCGATCGCCGCCACCTGGGGCGCCGGCGGGCAGGGGGCGTACGCGGCGGGCAACGCCTTCCTCGACGCGCTGGCCCGGAACCGGGCGGCGCGCGGGCTCGCCGCGACCTCGATCGCCTGGGGGGCCTGGGACGGCGACGGAATGGCCGACCCCGACGCCCTGACCCGGCGCGGCGTCCTGCCGATGGACCCGGCCCTCGCGCTCGACGCCCTGACCGAGGCCGTGGAGCAGGCGGAGCCGACCGTCACCGTCGCCGATGTCGACTGGTCCCGGTTCGCCCCGCTGTTCGCCGCTCTCCGGCCGGCCCCGCTCCTCGCGGACCTGCCGGATGCCCGTGAGGCGCTGGCCGAACCCGCCGCCGAGGAGCCGGCCCCCGGCGGGCCGGCCGCCGAACTCGCCGGCCTCGCGGGACCGCAGCGGCGCCGGATCATGCTCGACCTGGTCCGGGCCGAGGCGGGCGGGGTGCTCGGGTACACCGAGGCCGACTCCGTGGCGGCCGACCGGGCGTTCCAGGACCTCGGCTTCGACTCGCTGACCGCCATGGAGCTGCGGGACAGGCTCGCGACCGCCACCGGGCAGCGCCTGCCGGCGACGCTGGTCTTCGACTACCCGTCACCCGCCGCGCTCGCGGACCACCTCGCGGCACTGCTGGCGGGCGACGCCTCGCCGTCCGACGAGGCGTCGGACGAGGGCGCGCCGCGGGCCGCCGCCGACGAGCCGATCGCGATCGTGGGCATGGCCTGCCGCTTCCCCGGCGATGTGCGTACCCCGGACGACCTGTGGCGGCTGGTACGCGACGGCGGTGACGCGATCTCCGGGTTCCCGGACGACCGCGGCTGGGACCTCGCCGCGCTGCACGACCCGGACCCGGAGCGGCCGGGCACCTCGTACACCAAGGAAGGCGGATTCCTCACCGGCGCCGGTGAGTTCGACGCCGGGTTCTTCCGGATCAGCCCCCGCGAGGCGCTGGCGATGGACCCCCAGCAGCGGCTCCTGCTGGAGACCTCCTGGGAGGCCGTCGAACGCGCGGGCATCGCCCCCGACGCGCTGCGCGGAAGCCGTACCGGCGTGTTCGTCGGCACCAACGGCCAGGACTACGCGCTGCTCCTGCACGCCGCGGCCGAGGACCTCGGCGGATACGTCGGCACCGGCAACAGCGCCGCCGCCGTCTCCGGCCGGATCTCCTACACCTTCGGGCTCGAAGGCCCTGCGATCACCGTCGACACCGCCTGTTCGTCGTCGCTGGTGTCGCTGCATCTGGCCTGCAAGGCGCTGCTGCGCTCCGAGTGCTCCCTCGCGCTGGCCGGAGGCGCCGCCGTGATGGCGACCCCGGCGGCCTTCGTCGAGTTCAGCCGCCAGCGCGCGCTGGCGCCGGACGGCCGCTGCAAGCCGTTCGCCGACGGGGCGGACGGCACAGGCTGGGGCGAGGGCGTCGGCATGCTCCTGCTGGAGCGGCTGTCCGACGCTCGCCGCAACGGCCACCCGGTCCTCGCCGTGGTGCGCGGCACCGCCGTCAACCAGGACGGCGCGAGCAGCGGCTTCTCCGCCCCCAACGGCCCCGCCCAGCAGCGGGTCATCCGCCGGGCGTTGGCCGAGGCCGGGCTCACCGGCCGCGACGTGGACGCCGTGGAGGCGCACGGCACCGGCACCGCGCTCGGCGACCCGATCGAGGCGCAGGCGCTGCTGGCCACGTACGGGCAGGACCGGGACGCCGAGCGGCCGCTGCTGCTCGGCTCGGTCAAGTCCAACATCGGCCACACCCAGGCCGCCGCCGGCGTCGCCGGGGTGATCAAGATGGTGGAGGCGATGCGCCACGGCCTGCTGCCCGCCACCCTGCACGTGGACGAGCCGACCACCCACGTCGACTGGTCGAGCGGCGCGGTCCGGGTCGCAGCCGACGCGGTCGTATGGCCCGAGACGGGCCGGCCGCGCCGCGCGGGTGTGTCTGCGTTTGGCGTGACCGGCACGAACGCGCACGTGATCCTGGAGCGGCCGGCCGCACCCGAAGCCGCCCCCGGTGGTGACGGTGCCGACGAGCCCCGGACCCTGCCGGTCGTCCCCTGGGTGCTCTCGGCGCGTTCCGCGGACGCGCTGCGCGGCCAGGCCCGGCGGCTGCTCTCCGCCCTGACGGACGGTGCCCCGGACACACCCGGCCCGGGTGCCGAGGACATCGGCCACACCCTGGCGACGGCCCGGGCGGTGCTGGACCACCGCGCGGTGCTGCTCGGCGCCGACCGGACGGAGCTGCTGCGCGGCCTGGCCGAGGGCGGCGGTGTGGCCGGCCGTGCCACGACCGACCCGAGGGTGGTGTTCGTCTTCCCAGGCCAGGGCGCCCAATGGGTCGGCATGGCCGACGCACTGATGGCCGAGTCGCCGGTCTTCGCGGCCCGGATGCGGGAGTGCGCGGCGGCGCTGAGCCCGTACGTCGAGTGGTCGCTGCTCGACGTGCTCGGTGACGCCGAAACGCTGGCCAGGGTCGACGTGGTACAGCCCGCACTGTTCGCGGTGATGGTGTCGCTGGCGGAGGTGTGGCGCTCGCTCGGGGTCGAACCGGCCGCCGTGGTGGGCCACTCGCAGGGCGAGATCGCGGCGGCGTGCGTCGCCGGGGCGCTTTCCCTGCAGGACGCCGCCCGGGTGGTGGCGCTGCGCAGCCGCGCGCTCGTCCGGCTCGCCGGTCGCGGCGGCATGGTGTCGCTGGCCCTGCCCGCCGAGCGCGCCCAGGCGCTGCTCACGGGCCTGGGGGAGCGGGGCGGCCGGCTGTCCCTCGCGGCGGTCAACGGCCCGTCGACGGTGGTCGTCTCGGGCGAGAGCCGGGCGCTGGACGACCTGCTCGCCGAGGCCGAGCGGCAGGGCGTACGGGCACGCCGGGTCGAGGTGGACTACGCCTCCCACTCGGCCGAGGTCGAGAGCGTCCGGGACGAAGTGATCGGCGCCCTGCGGGACATCCGGCCCCGGGCCGCGAGCGTGCCGGTGTACTCAACCGTGACCGGCGAGGCCATGGACACCACAGCCTGGGGGCCCGAGTACTGGTACCGCAACCTGCGGGGCACGGTCCGGTTCGACACGGCCGTGCGGGCCGCGCTGGCCGAGGGCGCCACCTGCTTCGTCGAGGTCGGCCCGCACCCCGTGCTCGCGGGCGGCGTGCAGGAGACCATCGACGACGCCGGACGCACCGCGGTCGCGCTCGGCACCCTGCGCCGGGACGAGGGCGGCACGCGCCGCCTCCTCACCTCCGTGGCCGAGGCGTTCACCCACGGCGCTCCGGTGCGCTGGGAGGCGGTGTTCGAGGGCGCCGGTGCCCAGCCTGCCGACCTGCCGACCTACGCCTTCCAGCACGAGCGGTACTGGCTGCGGCCCGCGGTGCGCCCGGCCACCGCGCCCGCCGGGCTCGGCCTGGCCGTCCCCGACCACCCGTTCCTCGGTGCCGCCGTGGAACTGCCCGGTACGGACGGGTACGTGTGCCTGGGTCGGGTCACCCGGAACAGCGCGCCGTGGCTCGCCGACTACGAGCGGTGCGGCGACACTGTGCTACCGGATGGTGCCTTCGTCGAACTGGCGGTCCACGCGGGCGGTGAGGTGGGCGCCGACCACCTGCTGGAGTTCACCGTTGAGGCGCCGCTGGTCCTGGCGGACGATGGCGCGGTGCGCCTCCAGGTCGCCGTCGGTGGCCCGGACGACACCGGCGCCCGCAGCGTCACCGTGCACGCCCGGCCGGACGCGGACTCCGCGGACTGGACGCTGCACGCCCGGGGTCTGCTGGCGGCCGTGCCGCGCGGCGGGCTCGCCCCGGCGCGGTGGCAGCTGCCGGCCGACGCGGTCACCGTCGAACCCGCCGAGCTGTACGAGCGGTTCGCCGCCCTCGGGGTGGGGTACGGGCCCGCGTTCCAGGCCCTGCGCTCGGTGCGGCGTTCGGGCACCGAGGTGTTCGCGGAGGTCGTCCTGCCAGAGGACACCGTGGCCGACGCGTTCGGGACGCACCCCGTCCTGCTGGAGGCCGCGCTCCAAGCCGTACGGCTCACCGACGCCGGCGTCCTGGCGCCCGTGGCGTGGCGCGGAGTGACGTGCCATGCGGTCGGCGCCTCCGCGGTGCGGGTGCGGCTGACGCCCGCGGGCGCCGACGCGTACGCCCTGGCGGCCGTGGACGCGTCGGGTGACCCCGTGCTGACGGTCGACGAGATCACCCTGCGGCCGCTGCCCGAGCTTCGGCCGGACACCGACCGGGCTCTGCGGCGCAACGGCCTGTTCCACGTCGACTGGGTCCCGGTGACGGCGTCCGCCGCGGCCGAGCCCGGCGACTGGGCGCTGTTGGGCGACGACGCCCGGGCCCTCGGGCCGGACTTCGCGAATCTCGCCGTCCACCGGGGCGTGTCTACCCTGGGCGCGGCTCCCGCCGTCCCCGGCGTCGTGCTGGCGCCCTGGGTGAGGCACGCGGACGTCCACACGGCCGTGGAGCGGGCGCTGGAGCTTGTACGGTCGTGGCTGGCCGACGAGCGTGCCGCCGACGCGAAGCTCGTCCTGATCACCCGGGGAGCGGTTGCCGCCTCGCCGGACGAGGACGTGACGGACTTGGCGGCCGCGGCGGTCTGGGGCCTGGTGCGCTCCGTCCAGTCGGAGGAGCCCGAGCGGATCGTGCTCCTCGACGCCACGGAACCGCCGACCCGGCGCGTCATCGCCGCGGCGCTCGCCTCAGGCGAGCCCCAGATCGCCGTCCGT
>NZ_JAMWMR010000064.1 GCF_023887685.1 Streptomyces macrolidinus
GAGTCGGCGCGGTCGGCGGTGGGTTCGGGCCGTACGGAGGTCAGGCGGGCCAGCCGGACCCTGCCGTCGTGGAGGGCGAGCTGGGACTCCTCGCGCAGTCCGGGGTCGGACAGCGCGGAGGTGAGCACCTGGTAGGACGCGGCGTCCTCGGCCAGGTCGAGCAGGACGAACCGGCCGGGGTTCTCGGTCTGCGCGGAGCGGACGAGTCCCCAGGCAGCCGCGTGGGACAGATCCCGCGTGTCCTCGTCCGTGACCGGACGGGCCGGATTGCAGATCGCGCCGCGGGTGACCAGGACCAACCGGGTGTCGGCAAGCCGGTCGGCGGCGAGCCAGCCCTGGAGCAGTGTCAGGGCGTGGCCGACCGCCGCGCGCACCGCGTCGGGTCCGCCCGCGGCCCTGATCGGCAGCGGGGCGAGGACCGTGCCGGGCATCGGCACGCCCGCCTCGACGGCGCGCAGCAGAGCGGCCAGGTCCGGGTACCTCGCGGGGCTCACGCCCGTGGCCTCCAGTCCGGCGCCGACCTTCAGGTCGTCGTCGCCCAGGACGGCGACCACGTCCGGGGCGGCCGACGCCGCCGGGACGTGGTCGCGCCAGGCCACCCGGTACATCAGCCCGGCGCCCCGGTTCGCCGACGCCTGCCCGGGGGTGACGGGGCGCAGCACGAGCCGGTCGACGGTGAGCAGCGGACGGCCTGCCGGGTCCGTCAGGGCCAGGGACACCTCGTCCTTACCGACGGCCGAGAGGTGTACCCGTGCCGCTGCCGCACCGGTCGCGTGCACGGTGACACCGCTCCAGTGGAACGGGACGCGGACGCGTTCGGGTTCGTCGACGAGGCCGCCGACGGCGATGGCGTGGAGCGCCGAGTCGAGCAGCGCGGGGTGCATGCCGTACCCGGACGGGTCGGCCTGGGCGGCGGGGCCCCGCTCGGCAGGGCCTCCGTGGGTGCCATGGCCCGGCAGGGCGATGTCGGCGAACACATCGTCGTCCCGCTTCCACACCGCGCGCAGACCCCGGAACAGCGGGCCGAAGTCGAGCCCGTCGCCGTGCAGCCGCTGATAGAGGCCGTCGAGCGGCACGCGGCTCGCGCCCGGCGGAGGCCAGGCACCGGCGGTGTCCCGTGGTACCGCTGGGGCCTGTATCGAGTTACCCGTCGTTCGCCCGGAGGGCGCGCAACTCGATGCAGGCCCTGGGTCGGGTCCGACGGCGACGCGGCCCGTCGCGTGCCGGGTCCAGGCCGTGTTGTCGGGAGCGTCGTCGGGCCGTGAGTGCAGGCTGACGGGCCTGGTTCCTTCGGTGTCGGGTTCGCCGACGGTGACGCGCAGTGCGACTCCGCCGCGCTCCGGCAGGACGAAGGGTTCCTCCAGGGTCAGTTCCCGCACCTCGTCGCAGCCGACCACCCCGGCGGCATGCGCGGCGAGTTCGACGATCGCCGTGCCGGGCAGCAGGACCGTGCCGAGGACCCGGTGGTCCGCGAGCCAGGGGTGACTGCGCAGGGACAGGCTGCCGGTGAACAGCAGCCCGTCGCGGTCCGGCAGCCCGACGACCGCGCCGAGCATGGGGTGCGCGCTGTCGCCCAGGCCGAGTCGGGCCGTGCCCGCAGTGGTCGCGCCCTCGGGTGCGTCCAGCCAGTAGCGGTCGCGGCGGAAGGGGTACGTCGGCAGCTCGACGCGCTGTGCGCCGTACCCGGCGAACCAGGTGTGCCAGTCGGGTCCGGCGCCGTGCACGTGGGCATGGGCCAGAGCACCGACCAGCGCCTCGCCCTCCGGCCTGGTGCGCCGCTGCAGCGGCAGGAGCAGGGGCCCGGCCTGCGGGTCCGCGGAGGCTTCCGTCAGGCACTCTCCCGCCATGGCGGTGAGCACCCCATCGGGGCCCAGTTCCAGGTAGGTGTGCGTGCCCAGCTCGTGCAGGCTGCGGATGCCGTCGAGGAAGCGCACGGCTTCGCGGACATGGCGCACCCAGTAGCCGGGGTCGCACAACTCGCCGGGGGCGGCGGGGCGGCCGGTGAGGTTGGAGACGACGGGGATGACCGGGTCGTGGTACTCGACGGTCTCCAGTACCTCGCGGAAGGCGGCCAGCATGCCTTCCATGTGCGCGGAGTGGAAGGCGTGGCTCACCCGGAGCCCGCGGGTCTTGTGGCCGCGGTCGTTCCAGTACGTCGCGGCTTCCGCCGCGGCCTGGGCGTCGCCCGAGAGAACGGTCGCGGTGGGGCCGTTGACGGCGGCGACGTCCAGCCGGGGCCGGGTGTCCTCCAGCCAGGCCAGTACGTCGGGTTCGGCCGCCTGGACGGCGAGCATCGCACCGCCGGCGGGCAGTTCCTGCATGAGTCTGCCGCGGGCGGCGACCAGCCGTGCCGCGTCGGCGAGCGCGAACACTCCCGCCACGTGGGCGGCGGCGATCTCGCCGATCGAGTGGCCGAGCACCGCGGCCGGGCGCAGCCCCCAGCCGTCTACCAGCCGGAACAGGGCGACCTCCAGGGCGAACAGGGCGCACTGGGTGTACCGGGTCTCGTCGAGCAGGGCGGCCTCGTCACTGCCCTCCGCAGCGAACATGACGTCACGCAGCGGCAATTCGAGGTGTGGGGCGAAGTGCGCGCAGACCTCGTCCAGGGCTCGCGCGAAGTCCGGGTACTGGCCGTACAGTTCGCGCCCCATGCCGGGGCGCTGGCTGCCCTGGCCGGTGAAGAGGAAGGCGGGGCCGCCGGACCTGGCGACGCCCCGCGGGGTGCGGGCGGAGACCTCGCCCCGGGACAACGCGTCCAGTCCGGCGAGGAAGCCGTCCCGGTCTGCGGCGACGACGGCGGCCCGGTACGGGAAGGCCGTACGGCTGGTGGCGAGCGAGAAGCCGGTGTTCCACAGTTCGGCCGCCTCTGGCAGGCGGTCGCGGTCCGTCGCCCATTGGCGCAGGGTCGCGGCCTGGGCCCGCAGGCCCTGGTCGTCCTTGGCGGACAGCACCCAGGGCAGGTGAGCGGGCCGGGGCGCGGGGGCGGCGGCCGGCTCGGGCTCGTCCGGTGCGGGCTCGGGGGCCTGTTCCAGCACCACGTGGGCGTTGGTCCCGCTGATACCGAACGAGGAGACGGCGGCGCGGCGCGGTCCTTCGCCGGCCGGCCACTCCCGCGGCTCAGTGAGGAGCGCGAGACCGCTGTCGACCCAGTTCACATGCGGGCTGGGCTCGTCGGCGTGCAGGGTTTGGGGCAGGATGCCGTGGCGCATGGCCATGACCATCTTGATGACGCCCGCCGCTCCGGCGGCGGCCTGGGTGTGGCCGATGTTCGACTTCACCGAGCCGATGGCCAGCGGGCGGTCGGCCGGGCGCGCCGTGCCGTAGACGGCCTGAAGGCCCTGGGCCTCGATGGGGTCGCCGAGCGCGGTGCCCGTGCCGTGGGTCTCCACGGCGTCGATGTCGCCGGGCGCCAGGCATGCGTCGGCGAGGGCCTGGCGGATGACGCGCTGCTGGGAGGGGCCGTTGGGTGCGGTGAGGCCGTTGCTCGCGCCGTCCTGGTTGACGGCGGTGCCGCAGACGACGGCCAGGACGGGGTGTCCGTTGCGCTGTGCGTCGGAGAGCCGTTCGACGAGCAGCAGGCCCACCCCTTCGGCCGCGCCGAATCCGTCGGCCTGCGCGGAGAACGCCTTGCTGCGGCCGTCGGGTGCCAGCGCCCGCTGCCTGCTGAACTCGACGAACATGTGCGGGGTCGCCATCATCGCGACGCCACCGGCGAGTGCCATCTCGCACTCCCCGCTGCGCAGGGCCCGCACCGCCAGGTGCAGGGCCGTCAGGGAGGACGAGCAGGCGGTGTCGACGGTCGTCGCGGGCCCTTCCAGCCCGAAGGTGTACGCGATGCGGCCAGAGGCGACGCTGGGCGTGTTGCCGGTCAGCAGATACCCCTCGACCCCGCGCGGGGCCTGCGCCACCCGGGCACCGTAGTCCTGGTAGCTGAGGCCGACGAAGACGCCGGTCCTGCTGCCGCGCAGTGCGTCGGGCTCCAGTCCGGCGCGTTCGAACGCTTCCCAGGACGTCTCCAGCAGCAGCCGCTGCTGGGGGTCCATCGCCAGCGCCTCACGCGGCGAGATCCCGAAAAACCCGGCGTCGAAGTCGGCCGCGTCGTGCAGGAATCCCCCCTCGCGCACGTACGTCTTGCCGTGCGCCTCCGGGTCCGCGTCGTAGAGTGCGTCCAGGTCCCAGCCGCGGTCGGCGGGAAACGGCGTGATGCTCTCACCGCCTTCCACGAGGAGCTTCCACAGGTCCTCGGGGGTGCGCACGTCGCCGGGGTAGCGGCAGCTCATCGCGACGATCGCGATCGGCTCGGCGTCGTCGGCCGCGGCGGGCGTCGCGGTGACCGCACCACCGGTGGCGTGTCCGTCCGCGGAGTCCTGGTCGCCGAGCAGCTCCGTGCGCAGCAGGGCGGCGAGCGCCCTGGGGGTCGGGAAGTCGAAGACGAGGGTGGCGGGCAGGTGCAGTCCGGTCGCCCGGTTCAGCCGGTTGCGTAGTTCGACCCCGGCCAGGGAGTCGAAGCCGATGTCCTTGAAGGCGCGTCCGCTCTCGACGTCCTCGGGCGAGCGCATCCGCAGCACGGCCGCCGCCTGGGCCCGTACGAGATCGAGCAGGATCGGTATCCGCTCCTCGGCGGGCGCCGCGGCCAACTGGTCGGCCAGCGCGTTGCCGCTGCCCGGCGTGCCCGCGGCGGCCGTGGCCGGGGCGCTCTCTCGCGCTTCCAGGATGCGCCGGACCTCGGGGAGGTCCTCGACAAGGGGTTGCCGTCGACTCGCGGAGTACGCGAGGTAGAAGCGGTCCCAGTCGATGTGCGCGACTGTGATCTCCGTCTCGTTCTGGTCGAGTACGGACTTCAGTGCGACGAGGGCGAGTTCGGGGTCCATGCCGGGCACGCCGTGCTGCTCCAGCCGTTCGGCGACGCCGTCGACAGCCGCCATGCCGCCGCCGTTCCAGGGGCCCCAGGCCACGGATGTGGCGGCGAGCCCGCGGGAACGCCTGCTCGCGGCCAGGGCGTCCAGGAAGGCGTTGTGCGGGGCGTAGTTGCCCTGCCCGGGGATGCCCAGGGTGCTCGACACGGAGGAGAAGAGCACGAAGGCGGTGAGGTCGAGTCCACTCGTCAGGTCGTCGAGCACACTCGCCCCGAGCACCTTGACCTGGCGCACCCGCTCGACCTGACCAGGCGTCAGTAGTGCGATGACGCTGTCGTCGAGAGCACCGGCCGCGTGGAAGACCGAGGTCAGTGGCATGTCCTGCGGTATCGCTGCCAGCACGCGCCGCACTGCCGCACGGTCGGTGACGTCGCACGCCTCGACCGTGACCCGTACGCCCAAATCCTCGATTTCGTCTACGAGTTGTTCGGCACCTGGCGCCTCGATACCGCGTCGGGACAGCAACACGAGGTGTTGGGCGCCCCGTTCGGCGGCCCAGCGGGCGACACGGCCACCGAGTGCTCCCGTACCGCCGGTCACCAGTACCGTTCCGCTGGGCGCCCAGTCACGGACCGGCCTGCGATCGCCCAGCGCGGCCCGCACGAGCCGCCGCGTGAACACATCGGTCCCGCGCACGGCGAGCTGGTCCTCGCGTGAGCTGCCCGCCAGCACGGCGACCAACCGGGAGAGCGCCTGGCCGTCGGCCTCCTCCGGCAGGTCGACGAGACCGCCCCACCGCTCGGGGTGTTCCAGGGCGACCACACGGCCCAGACCCCACACGGAAGCCCGCGCGGGATCGGCCACGACGTCCTGATGCCCGGTCGACACGCCACCCCGGGTCACGCACCACAGCGCGGCCCCGACTCCGGCGTCCCCGAGCGCCTGCACCCACGACACGGACGGCACCAGGCCGCTCAACAGCGACACCACACCGGCCACGCCGCCCGACGCCGCGTCGGAGATACGGGAGGCCAGTACGGAGCGCTCCTCGTCGCCGGCGACCGCGACAGTCACGACCTGCGCTCCTGCGGCCTCCAACGCCCCTACGAGCGCAGAATCTGCAGCCCCTTCGGCCTTGGCGGCATCGACAGCGACCAGCCAGCGCCCGGACAGCGAACCGGCGGGCCGTACCGTGACGGGCTGCCAGGTGACGCGATATCCCCACCCGGTGGATCCGTCCGCACGGGAACTGCTGCTCTCCAGCCAGTAGCGCTCGTGTTGGAAGGCGTAGGTGGGGAGGTCGATGTGGGCGGTGGTGGCGGGAAGGAGGGTGCTCCAGTCCACCGGCAGGCCGTTCACCCAGGCTTCGGCGAGGGAGGTGACCAGGCGGTGCCGGCCGCCCTGGTCCCGGCGCAGGGTACCCAGACCAGTCACGGTGTCCGGCAGCGCCATCGTCAGGACCGGATGGGCGCTCACCTCGACGAAATGCGTGAACCCCTCAGCCACGAGAA
>NZ_JAMWMR010000065.1 GCF_023887685.1 Streptomyces macrolidinus
TTCCCACGGCTCAATCCTTTCGAATGTGGACTGTCTGTACCTTCACCGGTTTCCAACGCCGACCCTACCGCTACAGTTCAAACAGTTGCGCAATCTCTAAAGTATTGGCGACAGGTTGCCGCACCGGGCGGGCCGACCTGGAGACGACAAGGGGTGTCAGGTGTTCTCCGATGTGGGCCCGCTCGAACTCGTCACACTGGCGGTCCTCGCCACCCTGCTCTTCGGCCCGGACAAACTACCCGAGATCATCCAGAACGTGGCCGGATTCCTGCGCAAGGTGCGCGAGCTCTCCGAGAGCACCAAGGACGAGATCCGCTCCGAACTAGGACCGGAGTTCAAGGACTTCGAGTACGAGGACCTCCACCCCAAGAGGTTCGTCCGCAAGCACGTCCTCGACGGCGACACCCTCGGACTCGACGAGATCCGAGCCACCCTCGACCCGAGAGCGGAGCTGGCGCAGGCCGCCGACGCAGTGCGTGAAGCGGCCGACGACACTCCGGGGAGGACGGCGGCGCCGAAGCCCGTACCCCTGACGAAGGACACACAGACCGGATCACCCTCCCGCGCGACCTTCGACCCCGACGCCACCTAGGGCCAGCCGTTCCGGTTGCGACCTGCATCACGAATACCTATCAATTTGCGCAAGCTTTAAACTGGTTCGCATGAAGACGACAGACGTGACGGGATGGGAGACCGCGGTCCTCGACGGAGGGCCCGCGGACGGAGTGCGAATGAAGGTCCCCGACCGACCGCGGGTGATCCAGGTGACACACTCCTGCCAGATCGAGGCCGCCCCGCACGGCCTGCGCGCCGAAGGCGTGTATGTCTACCGCCGCGACTGCAGCGTGACCAGCGAGCCGCTGCGGTACGGGTTCGACATGGCCAGCCCCTGACGGGGACGGCGCACGGGGGACTCAGTGCGCCGAGTGACTGTCGGTGGCCGCGTGCGGGGTCGCAACCTCGCCTGGCGCTGCCTGGGCGACGCGCACCCCGGGCTCGGAGACGGCACCGCCTGTCGAGGTCTCGGACGGCTGCGCGACACCATCCTGCCTCACGACCTTCGCCTCGCTCTTGAGGATGCGCATCGACTTCCCCAGCCCGCGGACGGCCTCGGGCAACTCCTTGGACCCGAACAACAAGATGATCACGATGGACACGGCCAGCAGATGCCAGGGTTCCAGCCCGCCGCGGAACATCCCGCACGCCTCTTCTCTTCGCCGACCGGCCGCACGCGCCGGGCCCGCGCACCACATGACATTCATTGCAACATTGCGCAACTGTAAGTCTATGGCGTGAGGTCAGTCGCCTCCGTATCAGTCAGGAATCGGAGTCGGGTCTGCTGCTCGCGGCCGCGTACGCCTGGGCCGGGGTCATGGAGACGCCGTTGAGGCTGACGGTCTTGTACGTGCTGACCTTGGCGCAGGTCTCGGCCTGATCGGCGGTCTGTGCATGAGCGTTGGAGACCGCTGCCTTCGTGTCGGCGGGTGAGGGCGAGGACGAGCCGCCCGGGTACGTGGAGCCGTCCGGCCAGTCGCTGCCGATCACCAGCGTCAGGCCCGGGCCGGTGCCCTGCTTCAGGTGCGAGGTGGGCAGGTCCAGGGCCTTGGCGGCCGTCTCGGCCTCGGCCTTCTGGCCGACGCCGTACGTGAGGGCGGTGGTGGTCGTGGGGCTCGAGGCGTTGCCCGTGGTCGTACCGGAGTTGAAGCCCCGGTCGGTCAGGGCAGTGGCGATCGTCGAGGCACGGCCGGTGATGCCGGTGCCGTTCTCCACCGTCACGGCGATCTCCGAGGCGGGCACGGCCGCGGCGGCCGCTGTCGCGGAGGCCACCGCGGACTTCTCGCCGGAGCCGGTGGTCAGAGGCTGATCGCCCGCGATGGCGGTGAAGAGAGAGCTGGCTCCCTGCCCCACCACGACACGGTTGCGGTCGGCCGGGTCGGCGGCTGTCTGCATGGTCGTGAAGGTCATCCGCTTGGCGGGGACCTTGTTCACGTCGTCCGCGACCCGCCCCGTCCGTACCGCGCGACGATCCACGCGGCGCCACGCTCGGCCAACACCCGTCGCCGCCCCCATCGTGTGCGCCGCACACCGACGGCCGAGGAGCCGGTCTCCGGCGGCGCGGCAGCCAGACCAGCCAGGCGACCCGCGGCGCGCGCCAGTTCTGCCTGCAGCCGTCGCCGCCGTCCGGAAGAGCCGGCCTTCAGCAAGGCCGCGTAGAGTCCTTCGACCTCGGCCAGGGCGGCGCCCAGCCGCAGATTCGCATTACGCACTCGCCGAATGTCCCCGCCCGGCATGCATGCCCTTCCTTCGCGCCATCAGGACCTTCAATCCGTGCTCGATTATTGCGCAATAGCGCAACTCACCCGCTCGCCGCTGAAAGTCGGCACGCGTCAAGACCTGTGTGAGGCGGCGCTGAGCCGTCGTTCGTAGCGCCTCCTGGCCGCCAGGAGGCCCGCGGCGTAGAGCACGAGAACGGCCGTGAGCAGCAGGTAGTACACGGCCGGTAGCGCGGTCAGGCCGAACCACGGGCCGAGCGGTGACGGGGGCAGCAGCAGTCCGACGACGGCCAGCGCCACTGCGGCCCGGGCGACCGGACCCGGTCGGCGCCGCTCGGCAGTCCGGCGGCCGACGCTCAGGAGCACCATCACGAGGGCCTGGGTGAGCAGGTTCTCGGTGAACCAGCCGGAGTGGAACACTGCCTCGTCGTCACTGTTCCCCGGACCGTGCACGGCCAGTGCGAGGACGCCGAAGGTCGCCAGGTCGGCGACGGCGTTGAGCAGGCCGAACCCGGCGATGAAGCGCAGCAGGTCCCGTGGGTGCAGTACGGTCGGGCGGCCCAGCACCGACGGGTGCGGGCGGTCGTGAGCGAAGGCGAGCTGGGCGGCGTCGAAGCACAGGTTCTGTATGAGGACCTGTGCAGGGAGCATCGGCAGGAACGGCAGCAGCAGGCCCGCGGCGAGCATCGCGATGACGTTGCCGAGGTTCGAGGACAGCGTGATGCGCAGATACGTGGCGATGTTGCCGCTCGCCTGCCGACCCGCGGCGATGGCATGGGCGATCGCGGTGAGATCCTTCTCGGCGAGCACCACGTCGGCGCTCTCCCGGGTCACGTCGGCCGCGTCGCGCGGGGCGATACCGACATCGGCGGCACGCAGCGCCGGCACGTCGTTGACGCCGTCGCCAAGGAAGCCCACGGTGTGTCCGGCGGTCCGCAGCACGCGGGTGATCCGGGCTTTGTGGTCCGGGGTGCAGCGGGCGAACACGGTTGTACGGCTGGCCAGTTCGGCGAGTTCCGTATCGCTGAGAGCGTCGATGCGGTCTGTGGTGAGAACGTCGTCCTCGGCCACGGGAATGCCGAGGTCGCGGCAGGCACGGGCCGCGGTGCCCGGGTGGTCGCCGGTGAGGATCTTGACGGTGACGTCCCGCTCGGTGAGGACGTTCAGCGCGCCGGCAGCGGTCGGCGCGAGCGCGTCCCGCAGGGTGACCAGGCCGCGGAAGGCGAGGCCACGTTCGTCGGCGGGGGTGTAGGGGCGGGTACGGGCCGGGCGGTCCGCGGTGGCGAGTGCCAGGACGCGGAGGCCGTCGGCGGCCTGCCCGGCGGCGAGGCCGCGCAGCCGTTCACGCTCGTCCGTCCCCAGAGCACAGCGCTCCAGGACGGCCTCGACGTCTCCCTTGACGACCAGGGTGTGCATGCCGAGACGTCCTGGTGTCCGTACGACGGCGGTGGCGAGGCGGCGGACCGGGTCGAAGGGTACGGCTGCTGTTCCGTCGTACGCCAGGAGCGTGTCCTCGCCGACCGCGTCCAGGATCGCTTCGTCGAGGGCATCGGGGGTCGGCAGGTCAGCGAGTTGCAGGGTCCACCAGGCGTTGACGGCGGCCCAGTGCAGGACTTCGGGGTCGTCTTGGCCGTCCGGGGCGAGGGAGCGGTCGACGACCGGCCGGTCCTGGGTGAGGGTGCCGGTCTTGTCCAGGCACAGGACGTCGACGGCGCCGACGTCGTGCAGCGCGGGCAGCCGCTTCACGATCACGCCGTGGGTACGGGCCAGCAGCGAGGCGCCGCGGGCCAGACAGGTGGTGACGAGGACCGGCAGCATCTCCGGCGTCAGCCCCACCGCCACCGCGACGGCGAACGGCAGGGTCTCCAGGCCACGCCCGCGCAATGCCGCGTTGGCCATGAGAACCAGCGGCGGCGTGAGCAGCATGAACCGGATCAGGATCCAGGAGACGCCATGCACGGAACGGTCGAAGGCGCTCGCCCCCGCCCTGCCGGAGAACCGGCCGTGGGCTGCGGCGAACCGGGTGTGCGCGCCGGTCGCGGTGACGACCGCAGTGGCACTGCCGGACGCGACGCTGCTGCCCTGGAAACAGAACTGCGGCTGCTCGAACAGACCGCTCCCTGCCTCGCGAGGGATGTCGTCCGCGTACCTCGCGACGGGAATCGACTCCCCCGTCAGCACGGCCTGGTGCACGGTCAGGCCGCTCGCACGCAGAAGTCGTACGTCCGCGGGAACCAGGTCGCCCGGACCGAGGCGGACCACGTCGCCGGGTACCAACTCATCCACCGGGATCTCGCGGGCCGTCGGCGCCGCTGTCGTGTCCTCGTCGTCCGCGCGGCGCAGCACGGTCGCGGTGGTGGCGACCAGTTCACGCAGTCCGGCCGCGGACCGGTCGGCCCGGTGCTCGCCGGATGCGCGCAGTACGCAGCTCACCACGACCAGGAGGAGGATCACCGCGGCGGTCCCCCAGGCGAAGACGGCCGCCGACACCAGCCCGAGGCACAACAGGACCGCGGTGAAGGGGTCCCGCAGACTGCGGACGAACAGCCGCGGCCACGAGGCCGCACGCCGGTCCGGAACCGTGTTCGCGCCCAGCCGCTCCAGCCGCTCCTCGGCCTGCGCCTCCGTCAGACCGCGCGGACCGCTGTCCAGTCGGCGCAGCACCTCCAGCACGGACGGCACCGCATGTCCCGCAGGAGACCCCGCAGCACCGGCACCAGGCACCGATACGGCCAGGGGACCGGAAGCGGACGTCTCGGCGTCCCGACCCGAAGCCGCGGCAGTGGTCTCAGCCACCGGTCCCGCTCAGCCGGCGCACCGCTGCGGAGGCTCGCTGCGAGCGCGCGCTGAGCTGGCCGACCATCACCCGCACCACCGTCACGACGTCGGGGTCATCGACGTAATAGACCTGCCGTCTGCCCTCACGGCGCGAGCGCACGAGCCCGGCGAGCTTCAACTTCGCCAGATGCTGGCTGACCGCGGGCAGCGCACCGCCGACCCGGTCGGCGAGGTGCGTGACGTCACTCTCACCTTGGGACAACGCCCACATCAGGTGCAGCCGTGCCGACGAGGCGAGCAGCCCGAAGGCGGCAGCCGCCTCCGAGAGAACCCCGGCGGGTGGATCCTCGAAGCCACCGACGTTCTCCGACACAGCCCTCTCCGTCCCGCCCACATCACAGTCGCCGCACACGTGTCGACCCAGTGTAGGCGTGCGGCCTCGGAGTGCGTGCGCTGCCGGGAGACCCGGCCGCCCTCACGGACGGCCGGGCACGAGGGGACCGCTCGGTCAGTCCTCGTAGTAGTTGTTGACGACCACGTCCGGCTCGTCGTCGTCGAACGCCTCGTTCAGCAGCGCGCCACCGACCAGACCGGCCGCACCGGCACCGATGAGCGCGCCGGTGCCGAAGCGGCGCCCGCCGCCCTGCTGCTGGTCATGGTGGTCTCCGTACGGCTGCTGCCCGTACCCCTGCTGCGGATAGCCCTGCTGCGGGTAACCCTGCGGCGCGGGCTGCGGATACCCCTGCTGGGTCGGCGTGTAGAACGGCGGCGGCGTGCTCTGCACCCGCTGTGCGCATCCGCCGCACGCCTGGACCGGCCGGGCGACACCCCACTGCGGGGACCATGTCACGGTCGTGTTGCCGGGGCCGTGGTTGGGGTCGAAGAAGCAGGTCATGGAGGAACTCCCGGTAGGTTGCGGTGACGGGGCGAAGGCCGGCGCAGGCGAGGAGACGAGCGTCGACACGGGCGGGGCGGGCGGCACGGGCGGGGCGGGGGGGGCGGGGGGGCCATGGGTACGGGGGCCCCCCTGCGGCGAAAGGGAGGGATCCGGGCCGGGGGCCATATCGCGC
>NZ_JAMWMR010000066.1 GCF_023887685.1 Streptomyces macrolidinus
CAGACCCTAATCGTCAGCGTCGCATGGCACGATCGGACCCGGACTACATTCGACAACGGCACTGCCGCGTCGGCGCACAGCGCGTCGGCACCGAGCGTGGGGACCTCAGTGATGCTCATGTTCTTGTTCCTGGTCGTCGCGCTCGCCGTCGTGGTGGCCGCGGTCACCCTGGCCGTGGTGGGCGGCGGCGAGAGCGCCGCCCTGCCCGAGGCGGCGCCCGAGCGGCTCGACGACCCGCTGCCGCCGGACCGTCCGGTCGACCGCGCGGACGTGGAGGCCCTGCGGTTCCCGCTCGCCGTGCGCGGCTACCGCATGGCGGACGTGGACGACGCGCTCGGCCGTCTCGGCGCCGAGATCTCCGAGCGGGACGCCCGTATCGCCGATCTGGAGGCCGCCCTCGCCGGTGCCCGTACCGCGGCCGGTGCGGACGAGCGGACCGCGGAGGGCCACCGATGAGCGGGGCGGCCCTGGCGGGCGAGGACGGCGCGCTGCGCTGCCCCTGGGCGCTGTCGACCGAGGACTACGTGGCGTACCACGACGCGGAGTGGGGCCGCCCGGTCCACGGTGACGACGCGCTGTACGAACGGCTGTCCCTGGAGGCCTTCCAGTCAGGGCTGTCGTGGATCACGATCCTGCGCCGCCGCGAGGGCTTCCGCGAGGCCTTCGCCGACTTCCACATCGCCAAGGTGGCCGCGTTCACGGACGCCGACCGTACGCGCCTGCTCGCCGACCCGGGCATCATCCGCAACCGCGCCAAGATCGAGGCGACGCTCGCCAACGCGCGCGTGCTGGCCGACTGGGCGCCGGGCGAGCTGGACGAGCTGATCTGGTCGTACGCCCCGGGCCGGGACGCCCGACCGGTCCCGAAGACCCTGGGCGACGTCCCGGCGATCACCGAGGAGTCGACGGCCCTGGCCAAGGCCCTCAAGAAGCGCGGCATCCGCTTCGTCGGCCCGACGACGGCGTACGCGCTGATGCAGGCCTGCGGGCTGGTCAACGACCACCTGGCCGACTGCGCGGCCCGGGAGGGCGCCCTGGCGGCCTGAGCCGCCCGGAACGGGACCGAACCGGGGGCCGAGCGGCCCCCGGTGGAGCAGGCCCGCGCTCAGCGTCCCAGGTACGTCGGCTTCTCCTTGGCGACGAACGCGCGCACCGCGATCGCGTGGTCCGCGGAGGCACCCGCGCGGGTCTGGAGCTCGTCCTCCTTCTCCAGCGCCTCGTCCAGGGAGTGGGAGAACCCGTAGGCCAGGGACTCCTTCACGGCCGCGTACGCCAGGGTGGGCCCCTCGGCCAGTGCGCGGGCGACCTTCTCCGCCTCGGCGCGCAGCTCGGACGGGGGCACCAGACGGTTCGCGATCCCCCACTCGTACGCCTGCTGCGCGCTGATGCTGCGCGGGAAGAGCAGCAGGTCCGCGGCGCGCGACGGGCCGACGACGCGCGGCAGCGTCCAGGAGATCCCCGAGTCCGCGGTGAGCGCGACCCCGGTGAACGACGTGTTGAAGGCCGCCGTGTCCGCGACGATCCGGTAGTCCGCGGCGAGCGCGAAGCCGAAGCCCGCCCCGGCCGCGATCCCGTTCACGGCGGCGACCACCGGCTTCGCCGCCCCGGTCAGCGCCCGCACGATCGGGTTGTAGTGCTCCTTGACGGTGCTCATCACCCCGCCGCCGCCCGCGCCCGACTCCTGCGCCTTGAGCAGCCCGATGTGCTCCTTCAGGTCCTGCCCCACACAGAACGCCCGGTCCCCGGCGGCGGTCAGCAGGATCGCCCGCACGGTGTCGTCGTCCGCCGCCTCGCGCGCCGCGTCCCGCAAAGCGACCTTGGCCTCGGTGTTCAGCGCGTTCATCGCCTCGGGGCGGTTCAGCGTGATCGTCGCGAGCCCGTCGCTGACCTCGTAGAGCACGGTGTCGGCCATGGTGATCCCCTCCGGTGTCGGCTTCGTCGTCGCTTCGTCGTACCGATCGGTACGCGCTGCGTCCGAAGGACAGCATGGCCGAGAAGACGGGCCGTGGGACGGAGCGGACATGTGACCTGCGTCAAAGAATTCCGGTACGTGGTCGATCGGCAGATGTCCGTGCGAGGGCGCAGTATCACAGCCCCGTCGCCGAATTGGGTGGTTTTGCTCGCGCGTGTTGCTCAAGCGATGCGGACTGATGTTGGTCATCGGGTCCTGAGATGCGGGATAATGGCTTGGAAGCAATGTGTTCGATGCCGGTGTCGCGTGTCTTGTGAGCGACCGCTTGCCCTTCACGGGGGATGTCGGCGGAGATGAGCTGGTTTCAGGAAGGGGAACGAGCATGGCGGCCATGAAGCCGCGGACGGGCGATGGCCCGCTCGAGGTGACCAAGGAGGGGCGGGGCATCGTCATGCGCGTTCCGCTCGAAGGCGGCGGTCGGCTCGTCGTCGAGCTGACTCCCGATGAGGCCGACGCGCTCGGCGACGCCCTCAAGAAGGTCGTCGGCTGACGCGTAAGCGACCCCAATGTGTGGTGACCCCGGCATCGTACGCGGTGCCGGGGTCACCGCGTTCCACGGGGGCGACGCCTTCCGCGGCACGTCCGGAGCACGTCCGCGACCACCCGGCGGGCACGGTCAGCGCTTGACCGCGCACAGCAGCCCGTCGCCCACCGGCAGCAGCGAGGGCACCAGCTCCTGGCTCTCGCGGACGGCGCGCAGCAGCTCCCGCTGGCGCAGCACCTCGGTGGGCTGCGGACCGGAATCCACCGTGCGGCCACCCGCGAGTGCGCCCTCGAAGACGACGAGGCCCCCGGGGCGCAGCAGACGCAACGATTCGGCGAGGTAGTCGAGGACCTCCAGCCGGTCGCCGTCGCAGAAGACGAGGTCGTAGCCGGCGTCGGCGAGCCGGGGCAGCACGTCCAGCGCGCGGCCCGGGATGAACCGGGCGCGGTTGCTCGCGAACCCCGCGGCACGGAAGGCCTGGCGGGCGAACTGCTGGTGCTCCGGCTCCGGGTCCACCGTGGTCAGCACGCCGTCGGGGCGCATCCCGTGCAGCAGATGGATCCCGGAGACACCGCATCCCGTCCCGATCTCCGCCACGGCCTTGGCGTCCACGGTGGCGGCGAGCAGGCGCAGCGCGGCGCCCGCGCCGGGCGTCACCGAGCGCAGCCCCGCGTCACAGGCCCGCTCACGGGCCCAGTGCAGCGCGTCGTCCTCGGCGACATAGGCGTCGGCGAACGCCCAGCTCGTCTGCCGGTTGCCGGTAATGACCCTCTCCTGTCCCCGCGATTGCCTGGGCGTGACTGTATCCGTTGACGGCGGGAACCCGCAGATGGGACCGGGCGTTCATGAGGGTGGGAAGAACAACGGGGCAAGGACGGGGGACACGGGTGGTCGTGGTCGCCGAGCAAGTGCTGACGCAGCCGCATCAGCACGTATCAAATTCTCGTAAAACCGCTTATCCGGAGCTAACGGGCGAGGTGGCTATGGTAGGGGCTCCACTGGACACCACCAGAGCCGACAGGGGAGGTGCGGCTGCGCCTGCGGACCGGAGAGGGGTGCTGCGGCGCCTTCTCAGGTCACCGGGTGAGCCGAAATCCGTGACCGACATCGCTGACCAGCACCACGCTTCCGACACCGCGCAGACCGCGACCTTCGCCACCGACGCGGACTCGCAGGCGTGGACTCCGCCCACCTGGGAGGAGATCGTCAGCATGCACAGCGGCCGGGTCTACCGACTGGCCTACCGCCTGACCGGAAACCAGCACGACGCGGAGGATCTGACCCAGGAGGTCTTCGTCCGCGTCTTCCGCTCCCTCTCGACCTACACGCCCGGCACGTTCGAGGGCTGGCTCCACCGCATCACCACGAACCTCTTCCTGGACATGGTCCGCCGCAAGCAGCGCATCCGGTTCGACGCGCTGGGCGAGGACGCGGCCGAGCGGCTCGCCAGCCGCGAGCCGAGCCCCCAGCAGGTCCTCCACGACGCGCACTTCGACGCGGACATCCAGCAGGCCCTCGACACCCTGGCGCCCGAGTTCCGCGCCGCCGTCGTCCTGTGCGACATCGAGGGGCTGTCCTACGAGGAGATCGCCGCGACGCTGGGCGTCAAGCTCGGCACGGTGCGCTCCCGTATCCACCGTGGCCGCTCCCAGCTCCGCAAGGCGCTGGCGCACCGTTCGCCGGAGGCCCGCGCCGCCGAGCGGCGCTCCTTCATGGACCGGGTGCCCGCGCTGGGGGGAGGGGGCGCGACCGCGTGAACGCATCCTTTCGCCCCACACCGGCAGAGCAGCATCTGGGAGACCGCCTCTCCGCCCTGGTGGACGGAGAGCTCGGTCATGAGACGCGCGAGCGCGTGCTGGCCCATCTGGCCACGTGCGCGAAGTGCAAGGCCGAGGCCGACGCCCAGCGTCGGCTGAAGAACGTCTTCGCCCAGGCCGCGCCCCCACCGCCCTCCGAGAGCTTCCTGGCCCGCCTTCAGGGCCTGTCCTCGGGCGGGGGTGATGTCGACGGCGGTGGCACGCCGCTCGGCGGGGGAGGCTTCGGCACCGGACGCCAGGATTCCGCCGGACTCCCCGCGGGCCCCGGCGTCTTCGGGGTGAGCCGCGAGCCCTTCGGGTACGCGCCTTCGGGGCCGCATGCGGCGGCCCTCGCCCCCTCCGGGAACCGCACCCTCCCGGCGGACAGCGGCTTCCGTATCCATCCCGTCGGCCGCCCGGACGCCGAGCGGTCGGCCTCGCGCGGGCTGCGGTTCGCGTTCGCCGCCGCGGGCGCGGTGTCGCTGGCCGCGATCGCGCTCGGCGGGGTGTCCACGGGGGTCACCAGCGGATCGGCCGTCGAAGCGCGCGGTGGCGCGGGCAACGGCAGCAATGTGGTTCCGACCCGCGCGCCGGGCGCGGGCGGCGTCGCCCCGGCGTCGGAGGGGCAGCGTCGGCGTTCCTCCGGAGTGCCGCTCGGGCAGCGTACGTCCGGGACGGCCCCCGTGGTCTCGACCGGGTCGGCGGCCCCGCTGCTGCCCGAGGTGCCCGCTCCGGGCATCGAGGACGCCACGCGGATCCGCGCCCTGACCTCCCCCGTGGCGGCGGGAGCCATCGAGATGTCCCCGCTCATACATCCGCTCGCCCAGACCCCACCGGTCATGCTGACGTCCTGGTCGGCCGTCCCGGAGATCACGGTTCCTCCGACGGCCCCCCTGCCCCTCGTGCCGTCCCCCACGCCCTCCGCGCGCGCCGCCCACTGACGCGGCGTCTGCGCGGGGGCCCCGGAACCTGGTTGAATCCGGGGTGGGCCGCGCTCGTGCCAGGGCACTGACGATCCGGGCGCGGAGCCAGCAATTCAGCGGCGACCACCGGTGCCGCCGTGCCGCGCGCCGGGTGTGGGGAGAGCATGAACGAGGGGAAGCCGATCCCTCCGGGGCAGGCCGACGCAGAGGCACCCGAGGTACGGGACGGAGCGCGTCCTCGCGCGGAGGCCAACGCCGACGGTGACTTCGAGCTGGAGCGCCCGGCGGGCGCCACCGCGCCCGAGCCGTCGGACGCGGTACCTGCCGGTGCGGGTGTCGGTACGGGCGCTGATGCTGCGCAGGAGCCCGCTGCCACTGCCGGTGCCGTGCGGGAGCCCGCTGCCGAGGAGGTGGCCGCCCCGCCGGACCGGGAGGCACCGGCCAGGGAGGGCCAGGCCGCCCCTGCCGACCGCCCCAAGCCCCTGCACGACCCCGACCCCTACGACACCCCGCCCTACGGCGAACCGGGCCCCTGGGCCCCCGCCCCCCCCGTCCAGCACCCCGGGGCAACGCCCGCGCAGGGCACGCCCCGCCCCCCGCATCCGACCCAGGGCGCGCCGGGCCCGCCCCCCCCCCC
>NZ_JAMWMR010000067.1 GCF_023887685.1 Streptomyces macrolidinus
CGCGCGACTGAGTGCCCGTGGGACCGACCAGGTGCCCATGGTTCTCCGCGAGGTCGTCCGCGTACCCGTCGCGCCCACGAGCGGCGCGCAGGACGCGGCAGCCGAACTGCGGCAGCAGATCGAGGGCGCGACGCCACAGGACCGGGAACGGATCATCGCGAAGCTGGTCCGCTCGCACGTCGCCGCGGTGCTCGGGCACGCGGGCCCGGACCACATCGAGATGGACACCGGCTTCATGGCCATGGGCTTCGACTCGCTGGCCGTGGTGGAACTGCGGAACCGGCTCGGCACGGCCACCGGCCTGGCGCTGCCCGCCACGCTGCTGTTCGAGCACCCGAATCCGCGGGCCCTGGCCCGGCACCTGGATGCCGAGATCCCTCGACCTGGGCCCGCCGCCACCACACCACCGCAGGACCTGGACCCGGACCCGGGGACGAGCGTCCTGGACACGCTTGAGTCGGCGTCGGCCGACGAGGTTCTTGATTTCATTCGACGGGAGTTCGGGCGCTGACCATGACCGACAACACACTGCTTGAGAACCTGAAGTGGGTTACGGCCGAACTGCACCAGACGCGCCGGAAACTGCGGGACGCCGAGGCCGCCGCCGGTGAGCCCATCGCCATCATCGGCATGGCGTGCCGCTACCCCGGCGGGGTCCGGACTCCCGAAGAGCTGTGGCGGCTGGCCGAGCGCGGCGAGGACGCGATCACGGACTTCCCCACCGACCGCGGCTGGGACGTGGAGCACCTCTACGACGCCGACCCCGAGCACCTTGGCACGTCCTACGTGCGGCGCGGCGGCTTCCTGCACGACGCGGGCGAGTTCGACGCGGAGTTCTTCGGGATCTCGCCGCGCGAAGCGGTGACGATGGACCCGCAGCAGCGGCTGATGCTGGAAGTCGCCTGGGAGGCGCTGGAGCGGTCGGGGATCGATCCCGAGTCGGTGCGGGGCAGCCGTACCGGCGTGTTCGCCGGGACGATGTACCACGACTACAGCGGCCTGCTGGAGCGCGCGTCCGAGGAGTACGAGGGCTACTTCGGGAACAGCACGTCCGGCAGTGTGGTGTCCGGTCGGATCGCGTACGAACTCGGCCTGGAAGGCCCTGCGGTCACCCTCGACACCGCCTGCTCGTCGTCCCTGGTCGCGCTGCACCTGGCGGTCCAGGCGCTGCGGAAGGGCGAGTGTTCGATGGCGCTCGCCGGAGGTGTGACGGTCATGGCCACGCCGCGGCCCTTCATCGACTTCAGCCGCCAGCGCGGGCTGGCCCCGGACGGGCGGTGCAAGTCGTTCGCGGACGGCGCGGACGGCACCGGTTGGTCCGAGGGCGCCGGAGTGCTCCTGGTCGAGCGGCTTTCCGATGCCCTGCGCCACGGGCACCCCGTACTCGCCGTCGTCCGCGGCTCCGCCGTCAACCAGGACGGTGCGAGCAGCGGTTTCTCCGCACCGAACGGCGCCGCCCAGCAGCGGGTCATCCGCCAGGCCCTCGCCGCCGCCGGCCTCACTGTCACGGAGGTCGACGCCGTCGAGGCGCACGGCACCGGCACGCCGCTCGGCGACCCGATCGAAGCGCGGGCGCTGCTGGCCACCTACGGTGCCGAGCGCGCGGGCGGGCACCAGTTGCTGCTGGGCTCCATCAAGTCCAACATCGGGCACACCCAGGCCGCGGCCGGTGTGGCCGGGGTGATCAAGATGGTCATGGCGATGCGTCACGGCACGCTCCCGGCCACCCTCCACGTGGACAAGCCGTCGTCCCATGTGGACTGGTCGGCGGGCGGCGTACGACTGGTCACCGAGGCGACCCCCTGGCCGGAGACCGGGCGGGTCCGCCGTGCCGCCGTGTCCGCGTTCGGCGTCAGCGGCACCAACAGCCACGTCATCCTCGAACAGCCGTCGGCCGTCGACCCCGCACAGCCCGCCGAGCCCGCACAGCCTGGCGGCCCCGGCGAGGGCACCCCCCTGCCCTGGTTCCTGTCGGCAAAGACCGAGGAGGCGCTGCGCGCGCAGGCCCGTTCGCTGGCCTCGTACCTCGACGACCACCCGGAGCCGCGGCTCGAAGACGTGGCCTGGTCGCTCACCCACGGCCGTACGGCCTTCCGGCACCGGGCGGTGCTGCTCGGCGCCGACCTCGACGAGATGCGCGACAACCTCCGCTCCCTCGCCACGGGCAGCGGATCGCCGGCCGTGGTCGAGGGCGTTGCCGAGCAGGGCCGGAACCAGGCGGTGTTCGTCTTCCCCGGCCAGGGCGCGCAGTGGGCGGGCATGGCGCTGGACCTGCTTGAGTCGTCACCCGTATTCGCGGCTCGCCTGGCCGAGTGCGCCGAGGCGCTGCGACCGTACGTGGACTGGTCCCTCCTGGACGTCCTGGCCGAGGCGGGGGCGCTGGAACGCGTCGACGTCGTCCAGCCCGCCCTGTTCGCCGTGATGGTCTCGCTGGCCGAGCTGTGGCGCTCGGCGGGCGTGGAACCCGTCGCCGTGGTGGGGCACTCCCAGGGCGAGATCGCGGCGGCCTGTGTCGCCGGCGCCCTGTCCCTGGACGATGCCGCCCGGGTGGTGGCCCTGCGCAGCCAGGCTCTGGTCCGACTGGCCGGACAGGGCGGCATGGTGTCCGTGCCGCGGCCCGCCGACGAGATCGACCTGAGCGGAGGACTGTCGGTCGCCGCGGTGAACGGCCCCCGCTCCACGGTGGTCTCGGGCGGTACCGACGCGCTGGAGGCGCTGCTCGAGTCGGATGACCAGGCCCGCCGCATCCCGGTCGACTACGCCTCGCACTCGCCGAGCGTCGAGGCGCTCGCAGACGAGCTGATCGCCGCACTGCGCGACATCCGCCCCCGGGAATCGCAGGTCCCGCTGTACTCAACGGTGACCGGTGCGCTGCTGAACACGGCGCGGATGGACGCCGAGTACTGGTACCTGAACCTGCGGGCGACCGTGCGCTTCGAGCAGGCGATCCGCGCGCTCGTCGAGCAGGACCACACCGACTTCGTCGAGGTGAGCCCGCACCCGGTGCTCACCTTCGGCGTCCGGGAGGTCCTGGACGACACGGGCCGCACGGGCCTGGCCGCCGGAACTCTGCGCCGCGGGGAGGGCGGCCGGGGCAGGTTCCTCACCTCGCTGGCGGAGCTGTCCACGCACGGCGTCGCCGTCGACTGGGACGTCGTCGTCGGCGGCGCCCCCCGGCGGGTCGACCTGCCCACCTACGCCTTCCAACGCACCCGGTACTGGCCGGCCGGCCTGCGGGACGGGGGACGCGCCACCGGCGACTTCGCCGTGTCCGACCACGCCTTCCTGCACATGTCCCTCGGCCTCGCCGATGGCGACGGGTTCGTGCTCACCGGTCGTGTCTCGCTCGACACCCATCCCTGGCTCGCCGACCACACCGTCCTCGACCGCCCCCTGCTGCCGGGCACCGCGCTGCTCGACCTCGCGATCAGGGCTGCGGACCAGGCTGGGTGCGGACGCGTCGACGAGCTCACCTTCGAGGCGCCGGTGGTCCTGCCCGACCACGGCGCCCTGCAGATCCAGGTGATCGTCGCCGCCCTGGACGGCACCGGCCGCCGCGCGCTCGACATCTACACCCGGCCCGCCGACGCCACCGACCAGGAATGGGTGCGGTGTGCCGGCGGTGCACTGGCGGCCGACCCGGGGGCCGTCCCGGCCGGCCCGGCCCCCTGGCCGCCGGCCGACGCGGAACCCGTCGACCTCGTCGACCACTACACCCGCCTGCACGACCAGGGACTGGTCTACGGACCCGCGTTCCAGGGCCTGCGGGCCGCATGGCGCACCCGCGACGCGGTGTACGCCGAGGTCGTCCTGCCCAAGGAGAGCGGCACCGGCCGCTTCGGCGTCCACCCGGCTCTGCTCGACGCCGGCCTGCACCTCGCCGACCTCGCCGCACCGGCCGGCACGGCGGCCCCCCGACTGCCGTTCTCCTGGACCGGCGTGACCCTGCGCCAGGTCGCCGGAACCATGCTGCGCATCCGACTGACGGGCGCCGGCCCCGACGCCCTGTCCCTGCTGGCCATCGACGCCACGACCGGCGCACCGGTGCTTTCGGCCGAATCCCTGGCGGTACGACCGGTGTCTGCGGCGCACCTCGGCACCGCCCACGACGCCGCGCTCTACCACCTCACCTGGCGCCCTGCCTCGGCCGCCGAGCAGGCGGCGCCCCGCGCGGGAGCCGACGACGTGGTCGTCGACGTCGACCAGGAGACCCCGCACGAGGCCGTGCACGCCGTCTTGGAGCGGATCCAGTCCTGGCTGTCCGACGAGCGGTCCGCCTCGGCCCGGCTCGTGATCGTGACCCGGGGCGCCGTCGCCGTCCGGCCGGGCGAGGCCCCGAGCCGGCCCGCCGGCGCCGCCGTCTGGGGCCTGGTCCGGGCGGCCGAGACGGAGAACCCCGGCTGCTTCGCCCTCGTCGACCTGGACGAGACCGACCCCGAGGGCCACGGCCTGGCACTGGCCCTGGCCTCCGGCGAGCCGCAGGCGGCCGTCCGCGACGGCGCCCTCCACCTCCCGCGACTCGCCCGCCTTCCGCAGTCCGCCGGACTCGACGCCGCGCCCTTCGACCCCGAGGGCACCGTGCTCATCACCGGCGGCACCGGCGTCCTGGGCGGCCTGGTGGCCCGCCACCTGGTGACCGAGCACGGCGTCCGACACCTGCTGTTGCTCAGCCGCGGCGGCACCGCGGACGAGGCGACGCTGAACGACCTCTCCGCCCTCGGCGCCACCGTGCACGTCGTCGCCTGCGACGCCGCCGACCGCCAGGCCGTCGCCGCCGTCCTCGACGCCATCCCGGCGGCACACCCCCTGCGCGCGGTCGTGCACGCCGCCGGCCTGCTCGACGACGGACTCGTCGCCACGCTCAGCCCGGAACGCGTCGACGCCGTCCTCCGGCCGAAGATCGACGCCGCGCGGGTCCTCGACGAGCTCACCGCCGACCTCGACCTGAGCGCCTTCGTCCTCTTCTCGTCGGCGGCCGGCGTCCTGGGCGCCGCAGGGCAGGCCAACTACGCCGCCGCCAACGCTTTCCTCGATGCCCTGGCCGCCCACCGGCGCGCCCGTGGGCAGGCCGCCACGGCACTCGCCTGGGGATTCTGGGAGCCGCGCAGCGGCATGACGGGCCACGTCGACGACAGCGACCTGCACCGGATCAGCCGGTCCGGCATCGCCGCGCTCACGGCCGCCGAAGGACTCGCCCTGTTCGACCGAGCCCTGGCCTCCGGTGAACCGGCGCTCCTGCCCGCGCGGCTGGACATCCCGGCACTCCGCGCCGCCGACACCGCCATCGCGCCCGTCCTGCGCGACCTGGTACGCGTGCCCGCACGGCGCGGCGGCGGCGACGAGGACCTCAGCGCACGCCTCGCCCGAATGCCCGACGCCCAGCGGACCGACGTCCTGCTGGACCTGGTCAGGACC
>NZ_JAMWMR010000068.1 GCF_023887685.1 Streptomyces macrolidinus
GGTTCTGGTTCTGGTTCTGGTTCTGATTTTGATGTTCTGGTCGTTGGTGCGGGTCCGACCGGGTTGCTGACTGCTGTGGAGTTGATGCGGCGGGGTGTACGGGTGCGTGTCATCGACCGTGCAAAGGCCCCGTCCACCACGCCCAAAGCACTGTCGGTGTGGCCCCGGGCTCTGGACATCCTGGAGGATGCGGGGCTCGCTGAGCAGGTGCGGCGTGAGTCCGTCCATATCAGTCGGCTGAGTTACTTCTCGGAGCGTAGGGCGCTGGCGTCGTTCGCGTTGGACGAGGACACCGCCTGCCGGGTGCTTCCGCAGCATGTGACCGAGAGGCTCCTGGCCGAGCGTCTTGCTGAGCTGGGTGGCAAGGTGGAACGCGAGGTGCGGCTCCTGGCCCTGGAAGACGTGGACTTCTCCGGGCACATCACTGCCTCCGATGGGGTGACTGCTGTTGTGGAGCATGGTGATGGCCGTGTGGAGCGTGTCCGGGCGCCGTTCGTGGTGGGTGCGGATGGTGCGGGCAGTGCGGTGCGCGGGCAGCTCGGTATCGGTTTTGCGGGCAGCACGTATGAGATGGCGTTCGCGTTGGTCGATGCGCGGATCGAGGGTGAACTGCCTGCGGATGAGTGTCTGTTCTATCAGGCGCCGAGTGGGGCGTTGGTGGTGGTGCCGATGCCGGGGGGTGTCTACCGGTTCTTGTCGGTGATGCCCAAGGGCCGGCATGAGGTGTCGCTGGAGATGATGCGGGAGATCCTGGAGGACCGGGGGCCGCGGGGGGTGCGGCTGACGCAGGCGGTGTGGCAGGCCGTGTTCCGTGTGCATGCGCGTCGTGCCACTGATTTCCGGGTGGGGCGGGTGTTCCTTGCCGGGGATGCCGCGCATGTGCACAGTCCGGCGGGTGGTCAGGGGATGAACAACGGTCTGCAGGATGCCCAGAACCTGGGCTGGAAACTCGCCGCTGTCATCCAGGACCACTCTCCCGCCTCACTGCTGGACAGTTATGGTGTGGAGCGTTCGGAAGCGACGCGGCAGATCCTGCGGGACACGGATCTGCAGACCAGGGCGTGGGTGGCCGACAGCCGTGCCAAGGTCCGGGCCCGTGACATGGTCTTCAGACTCCTGGACCGCACCGGTGTGGTGTCCCGCTTCTACACCCCTGTCATGGCGGGACGCCGGCTGTCCTACCCGCCGCAGCGTGACACCCAGCGGCCTTCCGGGACGGCTCTGTGCCGGATACGGGGCCGGGTTCCGGGGGGTTTGAAGGAGGGTGCGGTGTTCCCGCGGCGTCACGCGCTGGCTCATGGGATCAGTGGTCCGCAGGCGGATGCGGGTGCGTGGACGCTGGTGCTGGCGTCGTCGTCACAGGAATGGCGGACGGAGGCCGGTCATGTCACCGCACGCTATCAGGGGCTGCTGCGGACGGTGGTGCTGCGGCGGCGTGAGGGTGCGGCGGCGACGGGCTGCCGAAGCGGCGGGTTCTGGCTGGTCCGGCCCGACGGGCACGTCGCCGCACACGGCCATGAGGACGACCTCAGCCACCTGGAAACCGAACTGAAAACGGTCCTGAATTCCCGGGCCGGTGTTGGACATGGGCGAGTTGACGGATAAACGGGCGGGCTCTTCTGGCGGACATCGTTGATGCGTAATGTCCAGGACATGAAGCTGAGAGAGGGCGTGGAATGGGCGGTGCACTGTTGCATCAACCTGTCCTGGGTCCCTGAGGGCAGGGCGGTGCCGGTGGCGAAACTGGCCGAGTTCCATGGCTTGCCCACGGCTTACCTGAACAAGCAGATGAACGCGCTGGCACGGGCCGGGATCGTCTCCTCGCACTCTGGTCCTCGTGGTGGGTTCCGTCTCAGCCGGGCTCCTGAGGAGATCAGTCTGATGGACGTGGCCGTCGCCATCGACGGCCAGGCGCAGGCGTTCTTGTGTACGGGCATCCGTCATCACGGTGTCGCGGGCAAGATCACCGGTCTCGAGGGCCGCCGGGTTCCGTGCACGGTGGCGCAGGCCTTCTCCACCGCGGAACTGGCCTGGCGCCACCACCTGGCCGGACAGACCATCGCCGGCCTCGCACACGCCATACGCAAAGCCAACCCCACCGCACCCGACCACATACGCCACTGGTTCAACCACAACTGACCCCAACCAGCAGCACAACCGCTCCACCGCACAACAGGCCCACCGCACAACAGCTCAACAGCTCAACAGCTCGTCGACTCGAACCGCTCAACAGCTCAACGGCCTGAACCGCTCAACGGTTCAACGGCCTGAACCGCTCAACGGTTCAACGGCTCGATCTGCTCAATGGTTCGTACCGCTCTGCTCACCCCTGGTGTCGTTTCGGGGGTGTGCTGTTTCCGACCCCGTAGTGAAAGGCACAGTCATGCCGTCTTCGGCCACAAGCGCTGTCCAGGCGCAGCGCCGGCGTTCTGGACTTCTTCTGGCGTTATTGGCGTTCGCGCAGTTGATCATTTCGATCGACTACAACATCGTCTATGTTGCGCTGCCTGAGATCGGTGATGGTCTCGGGTTCAGTGCTCAGAGTCTGCAGTGGGTGATCAGTGCCTACGCGGTCGCGTTCGGTGGGTTCCTTCTGCTGGGCGGGCGTGCGTGTGATCTGTGGGGGCCGCGTCGTATCTTCATCCTCGGCCTGTCCCTGTATGGTGTGTCGTCGCTGCTGGGTGGTCTGGCGACCGAGCCGGGGCTGCTGATCGCGGCGCGTGCTGTCCAGGGGATCGGTGGCGCGTTCCTGTTCCCGGCGACGCTGACGCTGGTGTCGACGAAGTTCGCTGAGGGCAAGGAACGCAACCGTGCGTTCGCGGTGTGGGGCACCGCGGGCGGTTCCGGCATGATCCTCGGGTCTCTTCTCGGGGGTGTGCTGACGCAGGCGTTCGGCTGGGAGTCGGTGTTCTTCGTCAACGTTCCCCTGGCCGCGCTCGCGATCGTGTTCGCGCTGCCCCTGATCACCCGTGACCAGCTTCCCGCTTCGCGGCGTTCCTTCGACCTGGCCGGTGCGCTGACCGCGACCATCGGCACCACCTCCGTCGTCTTCGCTCTCGTCCAGGGCCCGGAGTCGGGGTGGGGATCAGGCCTGATCATCGGCGCGTTCGTCCTGGGAGCCGCGCTGCTGGCCGCGTTCCTGGTCATCGAGCAGCGCAGCAGTGACCCGCTGATGCCGCTGCGGCTGTTCCGTAACCGGAACCTGAGCACCGGTGCCGCGGTCACCTTCTTCTACATGGCCACCTTCGGCACGCTGCTCTACTTCCTCACCGTCTACTTCCAGGGCGTCCACGGCTACAGCGCCCTTCAGACCGGTCTCGCCTTCCTCGTCCCCATGGCAGCCATCTCCATCGGCGCCCAAACCGCGGGCCGCCTGGCCACGAAGTTCGGACTGCGCGCCATCATGGTCGCCAGCCTCCTGATCGGCCTGGCCGGAACCGTCATCGTCGGTCTGACCCTGACCACCGACGGCTCCTACCTCTCCCTCGTCCCCGGCATGCTCGTCCTGGGACTCGGACAAGGAGCCGGCTACACCCTCATGTTCGGCGCCGCCACCACCGGCATCGACCCCACCGAACAAGGCATCGCCTCCGGCTGGGCCTCCACCACCCAGCAAGTCGGCGGCGCCGTCGGCCTCGCCGTCCTCGTCGCCGTCGCCAACTCCCACCTCGACGGCCTCACCGGCCACGCCCTGGCCACCGCCACCAACAACGGCCTACGCACCGCGGTCTTCCTCGCCGCCACCGGCATCGCCCTCACCGCCCTCATCGCCCTCAACCTCCAAAAGCCCACCACCACCCAAACCACCACCAACACCGACGACACCGACACCGGCAGCCAGGAACCCGACACCACCAACACCACCGACCAACCCCAAACCATCAACGCCTAACCCCACCCCCCCCAACCCCGGCACACCACGCGCCGGACACCACACCCCCGTACTCGAATCCCCCGCGAGTACGGGGGCCCAACACATCCCGCACATCATTCTCAAGTCCCTCGCGATGCGGGGGACTTGACGCATAG
>NZ_JAMWMR010000069.1 GCF_023887685.1 Streptomyces macrolidinus
CGGTTGGGGCGAGGTTCCTTTGAAATAACACAGCGAGGACGCTGTGAACCGAGGGGACTATTCCTCCTCTTGGTTCCGCTCTCGTGTTGTGTGACCGGGATAGCCCGGAAGCATTCACGGAGAGTTTGATCCTGGCTCAGGACGAACGCTGGCGGCGTGCTTAACACATGCAAGTCGAACGATGAACCGGTTTCGGCCGGGGATTAGTGGCGAACGGGTGAGTAACACGTGGGCAATCTGCCCTGCACTCTGGGACAAGCCCTGGAAACGGGGTCTAATACCGGATATGACCATTGAGGGCATCCTTGGTGGTGTAAAGCTCCGGCGGTGCAGGATGAGCCCGCGGCCTATCAGCTTGTTGGTGAGGTAGTGGCTCACCAAGGCGACGACGGGTAGCCGGCCTGAGAGGGCGACCGGCCACACTGGGACTGAGACACGGCCCAGACTCCTACGGGAGGCAGCAGTGGGGAATATTGCACAATGGGCGAAAGCCTGATGCAGCGACGCCGCGTGAGGGATGACGGCCTTCGGGTTGTAAACCTCTTTCAGCAGGGAAGAAGCGAGAGTGACGGTACCTGCAGAAGAAGCGCCGGCTAACTACGTGCCAGCAGCCGCGGTAATACGTAGGGCGCAAGCGTTGTCCGGAATTATTGGGCGTAAAGAGCTCGTAGGCGGCTTGTCGCGTCGGTTGTGAAAGCCCGGGGCTTAACCCCGGGTCTGCAGTCGATACGGGCAGGCTAGAGTTCGGTAGGGGAGATCGGAATTCCTGGTGTAGCGGTGAAATGCGCAGATATCAGGAGGAACACCGGTGGCGAAGGCGGATCTCTGGGCCGATACTGACGCTGAGGAGCGAAAGCGTGGGGAGCGAACAGGATTAGATACCCTGGTAGTCCACGCCGTAAACGGTGGGCACTAGGTGTGGGCGACATTCCACGTCGTCCGTGCCGCAGCTAACGCATTAAGTGCCCCGCCTGGGGAGTACGGCCGCAAGGCTAAAACTCAAAGGAATTGACGGGGGCCCGCACAAGCGGCGGAGCATGTGGCTTAATTCGACGCAACGCGAAGAACCTTACCAAGGCTTGACATACACCGGAAAGCATTAGAGATAGTGCCCCCCTTGTGGTCGGTGTACAGGTGGTGCATGGCTGTCGTCAGCTCGTGTCGTGAGATGTTGGGTTAAGTCCCGCAACGAGCGCAACCCTTGTCCCGTGTTGCCAGCAGGCCCTTGTGGTGCTGGGGACTCACGGGAGACCGCCGGGGTCAACTCGGAGGAAGGTGGGGACGACGTCAAGTCATCATGCCCCTTATGTCTTGGGCTGCACACGTGCTACAATGGCCGGTACAATGAGCTGCGATACCGTGAGGTGGAGCGAATCTCAAAAAGCCGGTCTCAGTTCGGATTGGGGTCTGCAACTCGACCCCATGAAGTCGGAGTCGCTAGTAATCGCAGATCAGCATTGCTGCGGTGAATACGTTCCCGGGCCTTGTACACACCGCCCGTCACGTCACGAAAGTCGGTAACACCCGAAGCCGGTGGCCCAACCCCTTGTGGGAGGGAGCTGTCGAAGGTGGGACTGGCGATTGGGACGAAGTCGTAACAAGGTAGCCGTACCGGAAGGTGCGGCTGGATCACCTCCTTTCTAAGGAGCACTTCTTACCAGTCTTTGGCTGGTCAGAGGCCAGTACATCAGCGAATGTCTGATGCTGGTTGCTCATGGGTGGAACGTTGACTATTCGGCATCCTCGGGTCATCTCGGGTTGTTAGTACTGCTCCTTCGGAGCGTGGAACACGGACTGCGAGTGGGCGGGGGTGTCGGGCACGCTGTTGGGTGTCTGAGGGCACGGCCGTTTGGTTGTGTCTTCGGTGCCGGCCCCAGTGCACTCACTGGATGTTTCCAGTGGGGTGATGGGTGGTTGGTCGTTGTTTGAGAACTGCACAGTGGACGCGAGCATCTGTGGCCAAGTTTTTAAGGGCGCACGGTGGATGCCTTGGCACCAGGAACCGATGAAGGACGTGGGAGGCCACGATAGTCCCCGGGGAGCCGTCAACCAGGCTTTGATCCGGGGGTTTCCGAATGGGGAAACCCGGCAGTCGTCATGGGCTGTCACCCTTGTCTGAACACATAGGGCAAGTGGAGGGAACGCGGGGAAGTGAAACATCTCAGTACCCGCAGGAAGAGAAAACAACCGTGATTCCGGGAGTAGTGGCGAGCGAAACTGGATGAGGCCAAACCGTATGCGTGTGAGACCCGGCAGGGGTTGCGTATACGGGGTTGTGGGATTTCTCTTGACCAATCTGCCGGTTGGTCGGCGAGTCAGAAACCGTATGGGTAGGCGAAGGACATGCGAAAGGTCCGGCGTAGAGGGTAAGACCCCCGTAGCTGAAATCTGTACGGCTCGTTTGAGAAACACCCAAGTAGCACGGGGCCCGAGAAATCCCGTGTGAATCTGGCGGGACCACCCGCTAAGCCTAAATATTCCCTGGTGACCGATAGCGGATAGTACCGTGAGGGAATGGTGAAAAGTACCCCGGGAGGGGAGTGAAATAGTACCTGAAACCGTGTGCCTACAAGCCGTGGGAGCGTCGGGCATCAGCTTGCTGGTGTCTCGTGACTGCGTGCCTTTTGAAGAATGAGCCTGCGAGTTTGCGGTGTGTTGCGAGGTTAACCCGGGTGGGGTAGCCGTAGCGAAAGCGAGTCCGAACAGGGCGTTTGAGTAGCACGCTCAAGACCCGAAGCGGAGTGATCTAGCCATGGGCAGGTTGAAGCGGAGGTAAGACTTCGTGGAGGACCGAACCCACCAGGGTTGAAAACCTGGGGGATGACCTGTGGTTAGGGGTGAAAGGCCAATCAAACTCCGTGATAGCTGGTTCTCCCCGAAATGCATTTAGGTGCAGCGTCGTGTGTTTCTTGCCGGAGGTAGAGCACTGGATAGGCGATGGGCCCTACCGGGTTACTGACCTTAGCCAAACTCCGAATGCCGGTAAGTGAGAGCGCGGCAGTGAGACTGTGGGGGATAAGCTCCATGGTCGAGAGGGAAACAGCCCAGAGCATCGACTAAGGCCCCTAAGCGTACGCTAAGTGGGAAAGGATGTGGAGTCGCAGAAACAACCAGGAGGTTGGCTTAGAAGCAGCCACCCTTGAAAGAGTGCGTAATAGCTCACTGGTCTAGTGATTCCGCGCCGACAATGTAGCGGGGCTCAAGCGTACCGCCGAAGTCGTGTCATTGCAGCATGTACTCCCAACGGAGGCTGTGATGGGTAGGGGAGCGTCGTCTGCCGGGTGAAGCGGCACTGGAAGGTAGTCGTGGACGGTTGACGAGTGAGAATGCAGGCATGAGTAGCGATTCACACGTGAGAAACGTGTGCGCCGATTGACTAAGGGTTCCTGGGTCAAGCTGATCTGCCCAGGGTAAGTCGGGACCTAAGGCGAGGCCGACAGGCGTAGTCGATGGATAACCGGTTGATATTCCGGTACCCGCTGTGAAGCGTCAAACATCGAGCATCGTGATGCTAAGGCCGTGAAGCCGTTCCGGACCCTTCGGGGGAAGGAAAGTGGTGGAGCCGCCGGACCAAGCGGTTAGTAGGTGAGTGATGGGGTGACGCAGGAAGGTAGTCCATCCCGGGCGGTGGTTGTCCCGGGGTAAGGGTGTAGGCCGTGCGGTAGGTAAATCCGTCGCACATAAGGCTGAGACCTGATGCCGAGCCGATTGTGGTGAAGTGGATGATCCTATGCTGTCGAGAAAAGCCTCTAGCGAGTTTCATGGCGGCCCGTACCCTAAACCGACTCAGGTGGTCAGGTAGAGAATACCGAGGCGTTCGGGTGAACTATGGTTAAGGAATTCGGCAAAATGCCCCCGTAACTTCGGGAGAAGGGGGGCCAC
>NZ_JAMWMR010000007.1 GCF_023887685.1 Streptomyces macrolidinus
CCAGTTCCGGGCCAGTTTCTGGACGCGACTGTCGCCGTCGCCAGGTAAAGCTGAACAGAAATCATCTTCGCGGGTCTACCCGCTGGTAGCCCGTGGCCCTACGCTCCCGCCATGACAGATGTGCTGCGGCGCGGCAGAGCCCTCCTGGCGTTCAGCTTCTTCGCCCAGGGAGCCACCTTCGCTCTGCTGGTGACCCGTATCCCGGCCATCCAGCGCCAGTACGGGCTTTCCGACACCCTGCTGCCCGTCGTCCTCGCCGCTGTGCCGATCCTCGCGGGCGTCGGCAGCGTCGGCGCCGAGCAGCTCGTCAGGCGCATACGGCCCAGCCGACTGCTGCGCTGGTCGCAGCCCGTCGTACTGCTCGCCCTGCTCGGCGTCGGGGCCGGTGGCCGTATGGCCGAACTCGCGCTCGCGTTGGGCGTGTTCGGGCTGGCCGTAGGGGCGCTGGACGCCTCCATGAACATGCTCGGGGTGAGCCTCCAGCGGTCCTACGGGCGCAGCATCATGCTCGGCTTCCACGCCGCGTACAGTCTCGGCGGGATCGTCGGCGCCTCGCTCGCGTGGGCGGGGGCGCACTGGCACCTCGCGCTGTGGGTCTCGTATCTACCGGTCGTCGCCGTCCTGCTGCCGGCCACCTTCGTCGGCAGCCGCTGGTACGTCGACGGGGGCATGCCCACGGCGGACACCCAGGACGCCCAGGCGGCGACGGCCCGCCCGGTGGCGTTCCGGCTCCTGCTGCCGCTGTGTCTGGTGATGACCTTCGCGTACATCGGGGACTCGACCGTCTCCAACTGGAGCGCCAAGTACCTTCAGGACACCCTCGGGAGTTCGGAGCAGCTCGCGACCGTTCCGTACAACATCTATATGGTCACTACGCTGCTCGGGCGGTCCCTCGGGGACCTCGGGGTGCGGCGGTTCGGGGCCGCGGCCGTCGTACGGCTCGGGACGCTGGTGGCGGCGGCCGGGTTCGCCGTGGTGGCGGGCGCGCCCGCGGCCTGGGCCGGGATGCTCGGGTTCACTCTGCTGGGTCTTGGGCTGTGTGTGCTCGTCCCGCAGACCTTCGCGGCGGCGGGGCGACTGTTCCCCGAGGCGTCGGACGCGGCCGTCGCGCGCCTCAACATCTTCAACTACGTCGGGTTTCTGGTCGGTTCACCCCTGGTGGGAGCGCTCGGGGACGCCTGGAGCTACCGGGGGGCCATGCTCGTACCGATGGCACTGGTCCTGGTGACTCTGGTCCACGTCCGCTCGTTCGCGCCGGGCGCGGAACGCTACCGTGACGACCATGAGCGGTCGCGCGCAACTGATGTGGGACGAGGCGGTAACGGGATATGACTTCGGTCCGGACCATCCCATGGACCCGGTGCGGCTCGCGCTGACCAGGAGGCTCGTCGACGCCCTTGGCCTGGACCGGCATATCGAGGTGGTCGCGGCCAAGCCCGCTGGCGACTCCACGCTGCGGCTCGTGCACCGCGAGGACTACGTCCAGGCCGTGAAGGACGCCTCCTCCGACCCGGCGTCCGCCGATGTGGCGTACGGGCTCGGGACGGTGGACGACCCCGCCTTTGCCGGGATGCACGAGGTCTCGGCGCTGATCGCCGGGCAGTCGGTGGCGGCGGCCGAGGCCGTGTGGCGCGGAGACGCCCTGCACGCCGTGAACTTCGCCGGAGGGCTGCACCACGCGATGCCGGGCGCGGCCTCCGGGTTCTGTGTCTACAACGACGCCGCGCTCGCCATCGCCCGGTTGCTGGAACTGGGCGCGCAGCGCGTGGCGTACGTGGATGTGGACGTCCACCACGGGGACGGCGTGCAGGCCGCGTTCTGGGAGGACCCGCGGGTCCTCACCGTCTCGCTGCACGAACATCCGCGGACGCTCTTCCCACAGACCGGGTGGCCGCAGGAGACGGGCGCCCCGAACGCGGAGGGCAGTGCCGTGAACCTGGCGCTGCCGGCCGGGACCGCGGACACCGGGTGGGTGCGGGCCTTCCACGCCGTCGTGCCGGAGCTGCTCGCCGACTTCCGGCCACAGGTGCTGGTCACCCAGCACGGCGCCGACACCCATATCGAGGACCCGCTCGCGCATCTCGCCGTCTCGCTGGACGCGCAGCGGGCCGTGCAGAGCGCCTGCCACGACCTCGCGCACGCGTACTCCGACGGCCGCTGGGTCGCGTTGGGCGGCGGTGGGTACGCGGTCGTGGACGTCGTACCGCGCTCCTGGACGCATCTGGTGGCCATCGCGGCCGGGCGGCCGGTCGCCCCGGAGACCGTGATCCCCGAGAGCTGGCGGCAGGAAGTGTACGCGCGGACACGGCAGTTGGCGCCCGCGCGGATGACGGACGGCCGCTGGCCGGTGCCTTACGCGGACTGGCAGGCGGGGTACGACCCGGCGGACCGGCTGGACCAGGCGGTGATCGCCACCCGCAAGGCGGCGTTCCCGCTGCGCGGGCTGCTGGCCTGAGTCCTGTCGCGAATCCCCTGTGGCGAACGCCCCGTCACCCATCACCCGTCACCCGTCACCCATCACCCGTCACCCGTCACCCGTCACCTGCTCACCACTTGCCGTCCCGGCCGCCGTGCAGGATCGCACGATTACGCCAACTGTGGGGCGTTCACCGCGTTTTGCCCACCCCTCCTCGGCAACTGGGCCAGCATCGCTGACGTGTTGAGCCCCGGAGCGCTGCGTGCGCATCTGCCGACCGCCAAGCCGGCCGGGGCTGTGGCCACTTCACGCGAGGACAGGTCCCCGGTTCTGCTGGGCACCGGCCATCCGCACCGTTTGCTCGGCTTCTACGCCGCACTCGCGGACGCTTTGTCGACGGCGGGATGTGCTGTCCTCACCCCAGCGCATGGTCGCTGTATCGACATAACGACCCGGTTCGGTCTACGTACCTACGCTCTCGATTACGTACGAGGAGTCGCATTCGTGCGCAAAACGGGGCGTGAAGCCGCCGGTTGTGAGCCCGGCGCACATACGCACTCGCCGCTCCCGGTTCGTAGTGTGCCGGCCGCCGCGGCGGAGGCCGGAGGGCCGCTTCCGTGGCTGGTCATCGGGGACCACGGACGGGTCTGCGGGGCAGGTCAGCTCGGGTTCGAGGGGGTCGGGCCGGCCGATACGGATGATCCCGCGCCCTTCGTCGGGGAGACGGAGGGGCGGGTGTCCGTCGCCGTTCCGCTTGATGACGCTGTGCGGTCTGCTTACTACGGACCGCTTACTCGCTATGTACTCAATCGAGCGTGTCTGTCACAGTAGGCCGCGGATGCCATCCCCTCTTCCCCACTTGCATCACCCGCCCCTAGTCTGGGGAGTGAGCACGCAACGACGAAGAGTCACCGGAAGGGGAAGCCGGTGGCCGTCGAGTGCGGAAGGTTCAGGTGTGTCATGGCTGCTGCTGGCGAGAGGCCTCTGAACGAGGTTCAGTTCCTGACCGTGGCGGAAGTCGCCTCGGTGATGCGCGTGTCGAAGATGACCGTGTACCGGTTGGTGCACAGCGGTCATCTGCCGGCGATCCGGGTGGGGAGGTCCTTCCGGGTGCCGGAGCAAGCGGTTCACGAGTACCTCCGCGAGAGCTATGTGGGGGTGGAGACGGCCTGACGGCGGGCCCGGCGGGGCCGTTCCCGGCCCCCCCGGATCACCTCGATTACGACCTCAGCGCTCGGGCGGGTAGGCTAGCCCCTCGTAGGTCGTGTGGGCCCATGGCGCCCAGCACCGAGTGATGAGAAGTGAGCGAGGGTAGTCGTGGGCTCTGTTATCAAGAAGCGGCGCAAGCGGATGGCCAAGAAGAAGCACCGCAAGCTGCTCAAGCGCACGCGCGTTCAGCGTCGCAACAAGAAGTAAGGCACTGCCCCGTGAGGGGCATCCTTGCTCGTTGCGCGCAGCGCACAACCATGGCCCCCCACCACCGGTGGGGGGCCATGGGCGTTGTCGGCGGCCCGCGCCGATGAGGCAAATGGCTTGCTCTGTACGTCCGTCATCGGGCTGTCGTCCCCGCGCGACATCGACCCGCTAAGTTGGCCGCACACGAGGGACGCGGCACGGCCGCGCCCGTGCGGAAGCGGTGTGACGGGACGGGAAGAGAGGCGCTGATCTTGGGGCAGGTCGTGCTCGTGACCGGGGTGGCCCGTCGGCTCGGGGGCCGGTTCGTACGACGGATCCAGCGTGACCCCGAGGTCGACCGGGTCGTCGGCGTGGACGTGGTCGAGCCCGAGCACGACCTGGGCGGCGCCGAGTTCGTCCGGGCCGACATCCGCCAGCCCGCCATCGCCCGGGTGCTCGCCGAGCACTCCGTCGACACGGTCGTCCACATGGACGTGACCGGCACCCCGCTGGGCAGCGGCAGCCGGGCCACGGTCAAGGAGACCAACGTCATCGGCACCATGCAGTTGCTGGGCGCCTGCCAGAAGTCCCCGACCGTCGCACGGCTCGTCGTGAAGTCCAGTACGAACGTGTACGGATCCGCGCCCCGCGACCCGGCGGTGTTCACCGAGACGACACCGCCCAAGTCCCTGCCCAGCGGCGGCTTCGCCAAGGACACCGTCGAGGTCGAGGGCTATGTACGGGGGTTCGCGCGGCGGCGGCCCGATGTCGCCGTCTGTGTGCTGCGCTTCGCCAACATCCTTGGTCCGGACGCCGATTCACCGCTCGCCTCGTACTTCTCGCTGCCGGTCCTGCCCACCGTCTTCGGCTATGACCCGCGGTTGCAGTTCGTGCACGAGGACGACGTCATCGACGTGCTGCGGATCGCCTCGCACGAGCCGCGGCGTGGCACGCTCAACAGCGGCACGTTCAACATCGCGGGCGATGGGGTGCTGCTGCTGTCGCAGTGCGCGCGGCGGCTCGGGCGGCCCACCGTGCCGCTGCTGCTGCCCGCGGTGACCTGGGTGGGCTCGGCGGTGCGCAGCGTGGGCATGACGGACTTCTCGCCCGAGCAGATCCGGCTGCTCACACATGGCCGGGTCGTGTCGACGGACCAGATGCGCGAGACTCTCGGTTTCGAGCCGACCTACACGACCGCGGAGACCTTCGCGGACTTCGCGCGCAGCCGCGGCCCCGGACTGCTGCCCCCGGAGGCCCTCGCGGCAGCCGTCGACCGGATCGCCGGGCTGCCCGCCCTGGGCGGTGGCCACCCCCCGACGCAGAGCGCCAACTGAGGAGCGCATCAACGATGGCGGACGCCAAGGTCATTCCGTTCGACGACGACCGGTCCCGCGGGGCTGCCGCGCAGCGGTCGCAGCGGCGCCGGAGCGCGGGGAGCCGGCGCTCGGGCGAGCCTGCGGCGGTTAGGGAGGTCCAGCCGCTGCGCGGCAGGGCGGCCCCGCAGGATGATGGGGGTGTGACAGGCGAGAAGAAGCCGCCGGTGCGCCCGCGGGAGTCGGGCGTGGAGCGGCGCGTCGCCGAGGGCCTGGCGTTCCTGCGCCGACGGCTCACGGGCGACTACGAGGTCGACGACTTCGGCTACGACGAGGAGTTGACCGACCACGTCCTGATGTCACTGCTGCGGCCGTTGTACGAGAAGTACTTCCGGGTCGAGGTGAAGGGCGTCGAGAACATCCCGGCCAAGGGCGGGGCGTTGATCGTCGCCAACCACTCCGGGACGCTGCCGCTGGACGGCCTGATGCTCCAGGTCGCGGTGCACGACCACCACCCGGCCGAGCGCCATCTCCGGCTGCTCGCCGCGGACCTGGTCTTCGTGCTGCCGGTGGTCAACGAACTGGCCCGCAAGGCCGGTCACACCCTGGCGTGCGCGGAGGACGCCCAGCGGCTGCTGGAGCGTGGCGAACTGGTCGGGGTGATGCCGGAGGGCTTCAAGGGCATCGGCAAGCCGTTCAGCGAGCGCTACAAGCTCCAGCGGTTCGGGCGCGGTGGCTTCGTCTCCACGGCCCTGCGCGCCGGGACGCCGATCGTGCCGTGCTCGATCGTCGGGGCCGAGGAGATCTACCCGATGATCGGCAACGCGAAGACCGTGGCCCGGGTGCTGGGCTTCCCGTACTTTCCGATCACGCCGACGTTCCCGTGGCTGGGCCCGTTGGGGGCGGTGCCGCTGCCGACGAAGTGGACGATCCAGTTCGGCGAGCCGATCCACACGGAGAGCTATCCGCCGGAGGCCGCCGAGGATCCGATGCTGATGTTCAACCTGACGGACCAGGTCCGCGAGCAGATCCAGCACACGCTGTACAAGCTGCTGGTGCAGCGCAGGTCGGTCTTCTTCTGAGCGGTCTCCTGAGCGGCTTCCACCGGCTTCCGGTGGCTTCCGGGTCGGTTTCGCGAGTCGTACGAGGACGGGGCGCCCCCTTTCGCCCGGGGGTGCCCCGTCCTCGTACGTGCCCTGCTCGCCCTACCTGTTGTCCTCGCTGTTGATGCCCAGGCCCGGCAGCAGGCCGGGGAGCAGCGGGGGCAGGGTCACCTGCGGGTCGGGCGCGGTGCTCTTGCTCGGTGACGGCGTGCTGCCGGTGGTGTCCTTCGGCGGGTCCAGCAGGCCGCCCGTGCCACCGCCGAGCAGGCCGCCGCCGTCGCCGCTGGTGGACGAGGACGGCTGGGGTTCGCCGCTGCCGTGGCCGCCGGTGGGGCTGCCGCCGGTGGCGCTGGGCGTCGGGCTGTCCGCGCCGGTCGCGCCGACGGGGGCGGTGGGCTTGCTGTCGCCGCCCTGATGCCGCCCGGGGCTGCGCTGCGACGAGGGCCGCGGCAGCAGCGACTGCAGCGGGGCGACCTCTTGGTCTATGGCGTCGAACACCGACGAGACCTGCTGACTGACGTCACCGAGCTGGACGGGCAGCCGGTCGCGCAGGGCGCCCCAGGCCTCGCGGTGGGACTCGGAGAACGTGGAGAGGGCCTGGATAGGGCCGAGGGAGCCGTCTCGCTTGTAGGCGTCGTGCAGCAGGCGGTGGCCTTCGGAGGCGTCGCGTTGCATGCCGGACAGCGTGCGGCGGATCTCGCCGATGGACTCGTGGTCGAGTTGGCCGCCGCGATCGCGCTCCATCAGCCTGCGGGCTTCGCTCAGCCGCGTCGACGCCTGGTCCAGATAGATCCGGCCGCGCGCGTTGTCGCCGTCGGCCATGCCGAGCTTGACGTCCTCGATGCCGCGTTTGAGGCCGTAGAGCGTGTCACCGGGCAGGGCGTCGGAGCTGGCCGCGGCCACGCCGCCGAAGGAGGCGGCGGCCACCCCCACGCTGAGCCCGCCCGCGGCCAGGCCTTTGGTGAGCCGGGTACGGGGCCGCAACTTCCCGAGCGGGCTCGCCCGATGGGCGCCCCGGCCGCGGTGGGGCCGCTGCTGGGGCACCGACGGGCCCGCCGCCTCGCCGCCGACGGCCGTGCCCTCCTGGAGCATGGCCTCCATCGCGGCCACCAGCCGCGCGCGCTGGGCGACCTTGACCTCGGGGCTGAGCGCCGGTTTGGGCAGTTCGCCGAGCCGGGTCGCGAGGCCCAACAGGGGGGTCTGGTCGGTCCGTTCCGCGGCGGCCGGGGCCGGATCCGGCCCCGCGGACCACTCGGCCGCCGTACCCCGGTCGTCGGACTGGTCCTCCAGGGCCTGGGCGAAGGCGTTCGCCCGCCGGTGCGCCGATACGTTCGCGATCACTGGCGGCACCTCCTCTCGTCATGACGGTCGGACTCCCCAGGGGATCCTGAGGGTTGCACGCCCCGATCGCTGCCACACGATCGAGTGATCGAGGGTAGCGGGGGAGTGACCACAGGGAGCCTGCATTCCGCACAACGAGCGGCTCGGCACTTCGGTTACGGACTGCGGAGTGCTGGGGTGAGGAATCAACTAGTAGGTATACGCGCTGAGTTGACGGGCCCTCAGTGGTGCGGACGCGGACCGGGGCGGTCCGGCGCAGGTGTGTGGGGCAGGGGATGCGGGACGGCTCGATGCGGGTGCGCGCGGCGGCGTGGCGTGGGCGCGCGGTGCGGCGGTGTCGGGCGCCGGGGGTGCGGGCGCGCGGGGTTCAGCGGGCGTCTTCGGGCAGGAGCCGGGCGAGGGTGCGGACGGCGCGGTACTGGAGCGTCTTGATCGCGCCCTCGTTCTTGCCCATCACCCGCGCGGTCTCGGCGACGGACAGACCCTGGAGGAAGCGGAGCGTCACGCACTCCTGCTGCTGGGGGTTGAGCCGTCGTACGGCCTCGAGCAGCGCGGCGTTGGAGAGGGACTCGAGGACGGAGTCCTCGGGCGAGCGCTCGACCTCGTTGGCGTCGAGCATCTCCCCGGTGGTCACTTCGAGCCGGAAGCGGCTGGACTTGAAGTGGTCCGCGACGAGGTTGCGGGCGATGGTGACGAGCCAGGCGCCGAAGTCGCGGCCCTGCCAGGTGAAGGTGCCGATGCGGCGCAGGGCGCGCAGGAAGGTCTCGCTGGTGAGGTCCTCCGCGGTCGCCTTGCCGCCCACCCGGTAGTAGATGTAGCGGTACACGGTGTCGCTGTACTGGTCGTACAGGCGCCCGAAGGCGTCCGCCTCGCCGGCCTGGGCGCGCTCGACCAGCTCCATCATGCGGGCGCTGTCGCTGTCGGCGGCCGGGCGGCGGGCCGTGGTGGCGGTGGAACCGGCGGAGCGGCTCCGTCTGCCGCCGACCGTGGTGCTGCCGTCGGCCAGGGCGTAGCACGGGCCGACGGGTGCGGCGGTGGCGAAGGCGGGTACGGCGTACGCGGTGGGGACGAAGCCGCGCAACAGGTCGCGGACCGTTGCGCGCAGCGTAGCCAGGCCCGAGGTGTCAACCCCGACGTGTGGGTACACGGGACTCCCAGAGGCAGAGCTTCCATCACGTGCAGTGCGGGACCGTTCACCCGTCGTGGCGACGGAGGGGTACCGGAATGCGTCTGAGGAGAATAACGCTTAGTACAGGGGGCGCTACGCCCAGTTGCTCAAATCATCGATTACGTCGCTTCCGTAACCGATTGACGCCCATTCAAATGCCGCAACCTGATCGGTTGTTGACCGAAAGAGTTCGTCTTCCGTCTGAGTGCAGGGTGTGTTGTGGTCGGGGCGCGGTTGACGGGGGTTCGGAAGAGGCGCGGCCTCGGGGTCCGCGGTTGTGTGCGGAGGGTGAAGACCCGTCAGGGGATTCAGCCCGAACGGCCCAGTGGCCGCCTGCGGCCGGGGGCGGTCGGGTCGGTCGGGTCGGTCGCGTCGCGGTGTCAGCGGCGGCGGCGGTGCAGGGCGATCGCCGCCGCCGTGCCGCCCGCGACCGCGCCCACACCGGCCGCCGCGGGCAGGCCGACCTTGGCCGCCTTGCGGGCCGTGCGGTAGTCGCGCAGCCGCCAGTCGTGGGCGCGGGCGTGCTTGCGGAGCTTGGCGTCCGGGTTGATCGCGTAGGGGTGGCCCACCAGCGACAGCATCGGGATGTCGTTGTGGGAGTCGCTGTACGCCGCGCAGCGGGCGAGGTCCAGGCCCTCCGCCGCCGCCAGCGCGCGGACGGCCTCCGCCTTGGCCGGGCCGTGCAGGGGTTCGCCGACCAGCCTGCCGGTGTAGACGCCCCCGACGGACTCCGCCACCGTGCCCAGCGCCCCGGTCAGGCCCAGGCGGCGGGCGATCACCGTGGCGATCTCGACGGGTGCGGCCGTGACCAGCCAGACACGCTGGCCCGCGTCCAGGTGCGCCTGGGCCAGCGCGCGCGTACCCGGCCAGATCCGCTCGGCCATGTACTCGTCGTAGATCTCCTCGCCGATCGACATCAGCTCGGCGACACGGTGGCCCTTCACGATCGACAGCGCGGAGTCGCGCGCTTCCTGCATGTGCTCGGGGTCCTCCACCCCGGCCAGCCGGAACCACGCCTGCTGCCACGCGAACTTCGCCAGCTCGCGGGTCTCGAAGAACTGCCTCTTGTACAGGCCGCGGCCGAAGTGGAACAGCGCGGCGCCCTGCATCACGGTGTTGTCGAGGTCGAAGAACGCGGCGGCCTTCTCGTCGCCGAGAACCGGGAACGGGGCCTCCTCGGCGGAGGCGTCCTGGGGGGTGGTGTCCGGGGAGGTGGTGTCCTGTGAGGACTTGCGCGCTGCCTCCGCAGAGGCCTCGCCTGCCAACACGCTCCGCGCCGTGGCGGAGCGCCTACGGGGAGTGAGCCATCCGAGAGCGGCCATGCCGTGAGCATAGCCAGTCCGTTCCGCGCATCCGGTGCCGAGAGGTTCGCGGGCTGTGAACTCCGGGTGTCCGTGTCGTTCCGCGCTCGGGACGGGGTCGTACCGTCTCGTCGCCCGGTAGGGCCGGACGGGTGCGGGTTGCGGCCGGTTGGCCCCGCGTCTTTCCGTCCGGTCGAGCGAGAATGGCCGACATGAGTCCCCTCTTCCGGCGGGAGCCCGCCCAGAAGGCCCGGAACGCCCAGGCTGCCCGGGACCATCTCGTCACGCTCATCCGCAAGCCCGGCTGCCATCTGTGTGATGACGCACAGATCGTCATCGAGAAGGTCTGCGGCGAGTTGGGCGTTCCCTGGGAGCAGAAGGACATCACCCAGGACGAGGAGCTGAACCGTGAGTACTGGGAGCAGATCCCGGTCGTCCTGATCGACGGCGCGCAGCACACGTTCTGGCGCGTGAACGAGGACCGCCTGCGCAAGGCCCTCGCCTAGCTGCCCGGAGTCGCTCCGGAGTTGCCCGGAGCCGCTCCGGTGGTCACCCGGAGACCTTTCCGGCAGTCGCTCCAGCGGTCGTTCCGATGCCGCCGCGGAACTGACCGAGCAGTCCAAGTGGCCCGAAAGTCGCTTAGGATCGATGGCGATCGGTCTCGGGGGCGTGGATTGTTGAGGAGAGTGTGCGGTTTTGCCCCCAGAACGACAGGGACGCAGGTGCGCGTGCGCCGGTTCCGAAACAGGGCGCCGAAGGCGCGTGACCCCGGTCACGTTGGCCGGGCAAATCGGACACCATCTTTGTGCACGCGTTCACAAAGACATAGCCTGCTTTCGACGGGGCGGTCTGGGGACGTATGACCGCCTACAGCCCCGCTCTACCCGCAGGAGCACCGTGGCAACTGGCCGAACTCACCGACCGGCGACCCGCAGCCGAGGAATCCCCGAGGCCACCGTCGCCAGGCTTCCGCTGTACCTCCGAGCGCTGACCGCACTGTCGGAGCGCTCGGTTCCCACGGTCTCCTCCGAGGAGCTGGCCGCGGCGGCGGGGGTCAACTCAGCGAAGCTGCGCAAGGACTTCTCCTACCTCGGTTCCTACGGGACCCGTGGCGTGGGCTACGACGTCGAGTATCTCGTGTACCAGATCTCCCGCGAACTGGGCCTGACCCAGGACTGGCCGGTTGTGATCGTCGGTATCGGTAACCTCGGCGCGGCGCTGGCCAATTACGGCGGGTTCGCCTCCCGTGGCTTCCGGATCGCGGCGCTCATCGACGCGGACCCGGCGATGGCCGGGAAGCCGGTCGCGGGCATCCCGGTCCAGCACACGGACGACCTCGAGAAGATCATCAAGGGCAACGGCGTGTCGATCGGGGTCATCGCGACCCCGGCGGGCGCCGCCCAGCAGGTCTGCGACCGGCTCGTGGGTGCCGGGGTGACCTCCATCCTGAACTTCGCGCCGACCGTGCTGTCCGTCCCGGACGGCGTCGACGTGCGCAAGGTCGACCTCTCCATCGAGCTGCAGATCCTCGCCTTCCACGAGCAGCGCAAGGCGGGCGAGGAAGCGCTGCCCGACGGGCTGCCGGCCTCCGCCGCCGCTGCCCGGGAGTCCACCGACAAGGGACCCGACGGGGACGTTCCCGCCGTGATGCCGGCATGAGTCTTCTCGTTGTCGGGCTGAGCCACCGCAGCGCTCCGATCAGCGTCCTGGAGCGGGCCGCGCTGGCCACGGACGCCCAGGCCAAGCTGGTCCAGGACACGGTCGCCGCCGAGCCGGCCACCGAGGCCGCGCTGCTCGCCACCTGCAACCGCATCGAGCTGTACGCCGACGTGGACAAGTTCCACGCCGGTGTCGCCGAGCTGTCGACCCTCCTCGCCCAGCACAGCGGCGTCGGCCTCGACGAGCTGACCCCGTACCTCTATGTGCACTACGAGGACCGGGCCGTCCACCACCTGTTCTCCCTGGCCTGCGGGCTCGACTCCATGGTCGTGGGCGAGGGCCAGATCCTCGGCCAGATCAAGAACTCCCTGGCCGCCGCGCAGGAACGACACACCGCGGGACGACTGCTGAACGACCTGTTCCAGCAGGCCCTGCGGGTCGGCAAGCGCGCCCACTCCGAGACGGGCATCGACCGCGCCGGGCAGTCGCTGGTGACCTTCGGCCTGGAGCAGCTCTCCGCCGGTACGCCGGTCGAGACCTGGGCCCGGGGCAAGCGGGCCCTCGTGATCGGCGCCGGTTCCATGTCCTCGCTGGCCGCGGCGACCCTCGCGCGCGCCGGCATCACCGAGGTCGTGATCGCCAACCGCACCTTCGAGCGGGCCGAGCGGCTCGCGCAGATCCTGACGGAGGCCGACGACACGGACGTGCTGGCGCGCGCCGTGCCGATGGAGACGGTCGCCGACGAGCTGGCACGGGCCGATGTCGCGGTGTCCTGTACGGGCGCGACCGGCGTGGTCCTCACGGCCGACGCGGTCGCCGCCGCGCTGGAGGGACGCGTGGCGGGTCCGGTGACCCCGCTCGTCCCCGCACCGGGCGGTGCCCCCGAGACCGTCCCCGCGAGCCCGGCCGGCCAGGACGAGTGTCCGATCGACCTGTCCGCGGTGCAGCGCACCGCCGGCTTCTCGGTGCTCGGCGAGGCCGCCGTCGCCGGGATGGCGGCCACCGAGCTGGAGCAGCACGCCGCCTGGGTGGACAAGGGTGTCGAGCCGCGCGGCCACCGCGCCGCCGCCGGGTCCACCGTGCTCGACCCCGAGGCCGACACCGACGCGATCAACGCGCTGGTCGCGACCGTCGCCGCCACCGGCCGGGTCCCCGAGCGCCGCAGCCCCGAACCCGTCGAGATCCCCCGCCCCGCGCCCGCGCTCGCGCTGCTCGACCTCGCCATGCCGCGGGACATCGACGCGGCCGTGCACCGGCTGCCCGGCGCGCGCCTCGTCGACATCGAGTCGCTGGCCGACGCCTCCGCCGACGCGCCGATGGCCGCCGACGTGGACCTCGTACGGCGCATCGTCTCCGACGAGGTCGCCGCGTTCGGCGCCGCCCTGCGCGCCGCGCACATCACGCCCACCGTCGTCGCGCTGCGCACGATGGCCGCCGACGTGGTGGCGAGCGAGATCGCGCGCCTGGAGGGACGGCTGCCCGACCTCGACACCAAGCACCACGCCGAGATCACGCAGACCGTACGACGCGTCGTGGACAAGCTGCTGCACGCGCCGACCGTGCGGATCAAGCAGCTCGCGGCCGAGCCCGGCGGCGCCGGGTACGCGGACGCGCTGCGCACCCTGTTCGACCTCGACCCCGAGACGGTCGCCTCCGTCTCCCGGGCCGAGGACACCGAGAACGACACGAACACCGAGAACGCCAAGAACCGAGGGCGAGCATGAGTGAGCAGGCACTGAGGCTGGGGACCAGGCGCAGCAAGCTGGCCATGGCCCAGTCCGGTCAGGTCGCGGACGCCGTGACCCGGGTGACCGGACGGCCCGTCGAGCTCGTGGAGATCACGACGTACGGCGACATCTCCCGCGAGCACCTCGCGCAGATCGGCGGCACCGGTGTGTTCGTGGCGGCCCTGCGCGAGGCGCTGCTGCGCGGCGAGGTCGACTTCGCCGTGCACTCCCTCAAGGATCTGCCGACCGCGCAGCCGGAGGGCCTCGTGCTGGCCGCCGTGCCCGTGCGCGAGGACCCGCGTGACGTGATCGTCGCGCGTGAGGGTCTGAAGTTCGCCGACCTGCCCCGCGGGGCCCGCATAGGCACCGGCTCGCCGCGCCGCATGGCGCAGTTGAACGCGTACGCCCGTACGCACGACCTCAGCATCGAGACGGTCCCGATCCGGGGCAACGTCGACACCCGCATCGGATACGTCCGCAGCGGCGAGCTGGACGCGGTGGTCCTCGCCGCGGCCGGGCTGAACCGTCTCGGGCGTCTCGACGAGGTGACCGACTTCCTGTCGGTCGACACCGTTCTGCCCGCCCCCGGCCAGGGGGCACTGGCGATCGAGTGTGCTGCGCGGAACGCGGAGCTGATCGCCGCGCTCGCCGAGCTCGACGACCCCTTCACCCGGGTCGCCGTGACCGCCGAGCGGTCCCTGCTCGCCGCCCTGGAGGCCGGTTGCAGCGCTCCCGTGGGCGCGCTGGCCGACCTTCACCCTCTCTCGGCTTCGCTCGAGCGAGGGGACTCCCGGGGCGCCGGGCAGACTGTCAAGGAAATGCGCCTGCGCGGCGTCGTCGGCCGGGCCGACGGTTCCGCGCTGGTGCAGATGTCCACCACCGGTCCCGTGCTCGAGTCGCACGACCAGGCGATGGCGCTCGGCAGCGAACTCGCCGCCGAGATGCTTGCCAAGGGCGCGGCCGGTCTGATGGGGGAGCGAGCACATTGAGCCCCACCACCCTTCCCGCCGGCCTCGACCACGGGCACGTCACCTTCCTCGGTGCCGGACCCGGGGATCCGGGACTTCTCACACTGCGCGCCGTGGAGGCGCTGGCGAACGCGGACGTTCTCGTCGGCGAGCACGATGTGCTCGACGTGGTGCGTACGCATGCCAAGGTCGGCGTCGCCGTCCTTGACACGGACACGGCTCCCTCGACGGGCACGGGCGCACCTCAACTCGCGGTTGTCGGCGGTGAGTCGACTCCCGCTGCCCCTGCGCCGAGGGATGCCGCACATCTTGTCATGGAGGCTGCGCGGGGTGGCAGGCGGGTCGTCCGTGCGGTGACCGGGGACCCCGGCCTCGACGCGTACGCGGCCGAGGAGATGCTGGCGTGCGCCGCGGCGGGTATCCCGTTCGAGGTCGTCCCGGGCATCGCCACCGCCGTGGGTGTGCCCGCGTACGCGGGTGTGCCGCTGCGGGGCGAGGGGGGTACGGACGTCCGGTTCCTGGACGCCCGGACCGCTTCGGACCGCTGCTGGACCGAGGTCGGTGCCTCCGACTGCACGGTCGTGGTCTCCACGACGCTGGACTCGGTGGCCGCCGCCGCCGGGGAACTGGTGGCCGCGGGCCGTAAGCCGGACACCCCGCTGACGGTGACGATCGCCGGTACGACGACGCGGCAGCGCACGTGGTCCGCGACGCTCGGCTCGATCGCGCAGACCCTGAAGCAGGCGAAGGTCCTGCCGTCCCCCGACGGCGGCCGACCGGTGATAGCCGTGGTCGGTGAGCGTTCCGCCGCCGCGCAGCGCGACCAGCTCTCGTGGTTCGAGAGCAAGCCGCTGTTCGGCTGGAAGGTCCTCGTCCCGCGGACGAAGGAGCAGGCGGCCTCGCTCTCCGAGCAGTTGCGCTCGTACGGGGCCGTGCCGCACGAGGTGCCGACGATCGCCGTCGAGCCGCCGCGTACGCCCCAGCAGATGGAGCGGGCGGTCAAGGGCCTGGTGACGGGCCGCTACGAGTGGATCGCGTTCACCTCGGTCAACGCGGTGAAGGCGGTCCGGGAGAAGTTCGAGGAGTACGGCCTCGACGCGCGCGCCTTCGCGGGCATCAAGGTGGCCGCGGTCGGCGAGCAGACGGCGAACGCGCTGATCGCCTTCGGCGTGAAGCCGGACCTGATCCCCTCCGGGGAGCAGTCCGCCGCGGGCCTGCTGGAGGACTGGCCGCCGTACGACCCGGTGTTCGACCCGATCGACCGTGTCTTCCTGCCGCGCGCCGACATCGCCACGGAGACCCTGGTGGCCGGTCTGATCGAGCTGGGCTGGGAGGTCGACGACGTCACGGCCTACCGGACCGTGCGCGCCTCGCCGCCGCCGGCCGAGACCCGTGAGGCGATCAAGGGCGGTGGCTTCGACGCGGTCCTGTTCACGTCGTCGTCGACGGTCCGGAACCTCGTGGGTATCGCGGGCAAGCCGCACAGCGTGACGGTGATCGCCTGTATCGGCCCGGCGACCGCGAAGACGGCCGAGGAACACGGCCTGCGCGTGGACGTCATGGCGCCCGAGCCGTCGGTCCACAAGCTGACGGAGGCGCTCGCGGACTTCGGCCTCAAGCGGCGCACGGCCGCCCTGGAGGCCGGTGACCCGGTGACCCGGCCGAGCGAGCGGAGGCCGGGGGCGCGCAGGCGCCGTTCGAGCACCTGAGGCTCATGAAGAGGAAGGGCGTCCCCGGTCTGCGGGGGCGCCCTTCCTGCTGTGGTCCCGCACCAGGTCACGAGGGAGAAACCGGTGGTTTCCGGTCCGACGTCGCGTCGGCAAAAGGACCCTACGGGCGGGCGTAGCGTAGGTGGCATGACGAAGTACGGATCCTTCCCCGGTACCCGTCCCCGGCGGCTGCGCACGACGCCCGCCATGCGCCGTATGGTCGCCGAGACCCGGCTCCACCCGGCCGACTTCATCCTCCCCGCCTTCGTGCGGGAGGGCGTCAGCGAGCCGGTGCCGATCGAGGCCATGCCGGGGGTCGTGCAGCACACCCGCGACAGCCTGAAGAAGGCCGCGCTGGAGGCCGTGGAGGCCGGAGTCTCCGGGATCATGCTGTTCGGCGTGCCCGAGGAGTCGAAGAAGGACGGCGCCGGTACGGCGGGCACCGACCCGGACGGGATCCTCCAGGTCGCCCTGCGCGACGTACGGGCCGAGGTCGGCGACGACCTGCTCGTCATGTCCGACCTGTGCCTGGACGAGTTCACCGACCACGGCCACTGCGGCGTCCTCGACGCCGACGGCCGGGTCGACAACGACGCCACGCTGGAGCGGTACGCCGAGATGGCGCAGGTGCAGGCCGACGCGGGCGCGCACATCGTGGGCCCGAGCGGGATGATGGACGGCCAGATCGGCGTCATCCGCGACGCGCTGGACCAGATCGGGCGGGAGGACGTCTCGATCCTCGCCTACACCGCCAAGTACTCCTCGGCCTTCTACGGTCCCTTCCGGGAGGCCGTCGGCTCCGCGCTGCGGGGCGACCGCAAGACCTATCAGCAGGACCCCGCCAACGTGCGCGAGTCGCTGCGGGAGCTGGCGCTCGACCTGGAGGAGGGCGCCGACATGGTGATGGTGAAGCCCGCCGGGCCTTACCTCGACATCCTCGCGCGGGTCGCCGAAGCGTCGGACGTGCCCGTCGTCGCGTACCAGATCTCCGGTGAGTACTCGATGGTCGAGGCCGCCGCCGAGAGGGGCTGGATCGACCGGGACCAGGCGATCCTGGAGACCCTGACCGGCATCAAGCGGGCCGGTGCCGACAACATCCTCACCTACTGGGCCGTCGAGGCCGCGCAGAAGCTGCGCTGAGACACACCGTCGCCGCAGGGCCCGCCCGTCGTCCCCAGAGACCTGGAGACGACGGGCGGGCCCTCGTCGCGTACGCCCCGACCGTCCTGGCAGCCCGCCGTGAGGCCGGCGGTCGCGGCGATCACGAGCACCGTGGCGGCGAGCAGTTGGGTACGGGCGCTGCGTACGGGCATGGGTGGTCCCTCCTTGTGGACCGGAGAGGGGCCCTGCGCGGGCCCCTCGGTGGTGATGAACGGCGGGGCGGTCGCGGGATCGGCGGGGGTCGGCCGGATCGGTCACGCGGCCGGTCACGCGGCCCTCGGTCACTCCGCCTCCGGTCAGAAGTCCACGGCCGGGGCCATGGTGCTCTGCCAGTAGGAGACCGTCAGCTTGTCGTCGACGTAGACGCCCTTGGCGGGCAGTGACACCGTGGCGATCGAGCCGTCGTCGAACGGGATGGTCAGCGTGGAGACGGTGTGGCCGTTCTCGCCGTCGCCGCTGGACAGGATGACCCCCGCGTATCCCGACTCGCCCGGCGCCAGCGTCGTCACCGCCTGCGGCTGGGTGTCCTCGGCGACCGGCGGCACCGACTGGGCCTCGCCGAAGCGCGCCGCCGGGTAGGCGGGCAGCATGCACGTGGTCGAACCGGTGTTGGTGGCCGTCAGCAGCAGGTGGTTGATGGGGCGGGGCGGCTCGGCAGCGGTGATGCGCAGGTGCGCGGCGCCGCACTTCGCGAGCTTCCCGGAGGCCGTACCGCTCTGCGAGCCGCCGCCGGAACCGTTGCCCGTGCCCTTCGAACCGCCGGAGCGGGAAGCGGAGTCGGTGCCGTTGGTGCCGGTCGAGCCCTGGGCGCCGGTGGAGTCGCTGGAACCGTTGCCGTCGTGAGAGGACGGGGCGTCGGAGGGCTGCCGGCTCTGCGCGGTGGAGGTGGCGGTGACCGACGGGGACGAGCCCGCCCCGTTCGTGTCCTCGTCGCTTCCGTTGCACGCGGTCAGGGACAAGGCGGCGGCGATCGAGAGCGCGGTGACCGCGAACAGACGGGTGCGGGTGGTGCGGGTGGTGCAGGCGGTGCGGGCGGTGCGGAGGGTGCGTGCGGACATGGGAGTGCCTTTCGTACGGAGTGCTGGGGACCGGCTGCTCGACCGGGTGCCGGGAGCGCCGTGCTTGCTTGGACACCACCTTGTGGGAGGATCCGTCCCGGGGGCCAGCAGTACGGGAACATGCGGGACGCTGGAACGCTGAGAACGGCTCTGACCTGGGGAAACGGCAACCGCCTGGGACGCTGTCCAGGGATCTCGGGAGAGGGAGAACGGTGGCGGGGGACGACTTCGCGGAGCTGCTGCGCGAGTTGAAGGAACGGTCGGGGCTCAGTTACGGGGCGCTGGGCAATCGCCTGCACATGAGCGCGTCCACCGTGCATCGGTACGTCAGCGGCGAGGTCGTACCGACGGACTACGCTCCCGTCGAACGCCTGGCCCGCGTCTGCCGGGCGACACCGGACGAGCTGCTCGAACTGCACCGCCGCTGGATCCGCGCGGACGCGCTGAGGGGGTTGAAGAGCCCGGAGAACACTTCGGACGCGGCCCCGAGCGTGGACCCGGATCCGGACCTGAACGCTGCTCAGGACTCGGGCCTGGACTCGGGCTCGGATTTGGCCCTGAACGTCGGCCTGGACGCAGGCCCGTTGCGTGCCCCGAACTCCGGTCCAGACTCTCGCCCGTTGCGTGCCCCCGAGTCAGATTCGTCCTCGGACCCGGCCTCGGACCCGGACCTCGTACGCGACCCCGCCCTCGATCTCAGCCCCGCCGCGCCCCCCGAACGCACCCCCCGCAAGCGTCCCACCGCTCTGCTCGCCGGTGTCGGGATCGTCGTGGTCGCCGCGGCGACGGCCCTTGTGGTGAACCTGGTTCCCGGGCACGCCGATCGGCCCGAGGCCTCTCGGGACGTCGCCGCGAGCGTCGGTGTCACGTCGTCCGCGCCGCGGGCCGCCCGGTCGTCGGCCAGTCCCACGGCGAGCGCGTCACCGTCGACCTCGCCGACCCGGCAGCGGACCACCGCTCCGAGCGCCGACGCCCCCTCCGACGCTCCGTCCCGCCGCCCGCGCACCGCGAACACCGCCGCGCCGGGCGCGGTGCCGGTCACGGTCGCCACCACCCCGTACTACTGGGACGTGCCCTGCGACCAGAGCTTCCTGGTCGACCGGAGCCCGCAGAACGTGCCGCCGCCGCCCGCGCAGCAGGACGTGGTCGGCTGGAGCACGGCGCTCGGCGCGGTCGCCGCCGACCACCAACTGGTGGCGCTCACCGTGCAGGGCACCGGCGCGGACACCGTCGTACTCCAGGCGCTGCACGTACGCGTGGTGAGCAGCGACGCGCCCCTGACCTGGAACAGCTACGCGATGGGCAACGGCTGCGGCGGCGAGGTCGACACCAAGTCCTTCGACGTGTCGCTCGACCTCGGCAACCCGCTCGCGCACCCCATCGGCGGGCAGCGCGACTTCCCGTACAAGGTGAGCGAGTCCGACCCCGAGGTCTTCTACGTCAACGCACACACCAGCGGGCACGACGTCCGCTGGTATCTGGAGCTGGACTGGTCGAGCGGCACCCGCCACGGCACCGTACGCGTCGACGACCACGGTCAGCCGTTTCGCACCAGCGGCGCCGGGAAGCCGGACTACGTCTATCCGCTGGGCGGCAGCGCCTGGGAGCCCCCGCTCGGGGGCTGAGTGGCCCTGGTTCGCCGCTGCGGACAGCATCAAGTCGCCCTGGGAGCTAGGTTGTTGACCACCAGTCGTAGCTTCCAGGGAGACGCCTTATGCCCGGTGATGCCCTCCACCACGATCCTGTCGAGGTGAGCGGGAGGATCGATACGACCAAGCCCCATCCGGCCCGGGTCTACGACGTCCTGCTCGGCGGCAAGGACCACTACCCGGTCGACCGGCAGGCGGCAGCCGCGGCCTTCGCCGACCACCCCCGAGGCCATCTCACCGCCCGGCACAACCGGGACTTCCTGCGCCGCGCGGTCACCACGCTCGTCCGGGACGAGGGCATCCGCCAGTTCCTCGACATCGGCGCCGGTCTGCCCACGGCGGAGAACGTCCATCAGATCGCCCAGCGGATCAGTCCGGACGCGCGGGTGGTGTACGTCGACAACGATCCGATCGTGCTCGCGCACGCGCGTGCCCTGCTGACGAGCAGTGCCGAGGGTCGTACCGACTACATCGACGCCGACTTGAAGGACCCGGCGCGCATCCTCGAAGTGGCCGCGAAGACCCTGGACTTCGACCAGCCGATCGCGCTGTGCCTCGTCGCGGTGCTGCACTTCATCGAGGACGAGGCTGCCTACGGCGTCGTCCGGGAGCTGCTGGACGCGTTGCCTCCGGGGAGCCGCCTCGTCCTGAGTCACCTGGCGGACGACCTCAACCCGGAGCAGAGCGCCAAGGTGGCGCAGTCGTTCCGGAAGAGCGGGCTGACCTTCGTACTCCGGTCACGGGAGAAGGTGGAACGGTTCTTCACCGACAACGGGCTGACGCTCGCCGAGCCGGGCGTGGTCCCCGTCCACCGCTGGCGGCCCGATGGCGCGGCGCCCGTGCTCCCGGCACCGGACCCCGAGCGGTTCGCCGCCCTCGAGTTCGTCGACCGGCTCAAGTACCACGACATCAACGACGTCACGGACGAAGACATCAGCGTCTACGCGGCGATCGGCCACAAGCCCTGACACCCATCAGCCTTGACCGTCCACCAGACCTGACCACCCCAGCCAAGAACCACTCACGGAGACCCCATGTCCGGTGATGCCCTCAGCCACGACCCCGCCGAGCTGCGCAGGAGGATCGACACCACCAAGGCCCACCCCGCCCGGGTCTACGACGTCTTCCTCGGCGGCAAGGACCACTACTCGGCCGACCTCGCGGCAGCCGCCGCCGGACTGGCCGCCAACCCGCGCGGCTATCTCGACGTACGGCACAACCGCGACTTCCTGCGCCGGGCCGTGACCACGCTGGCCGAGCAGGACGGCATCCGCCAGTTCCTCGACATCGGTACCGGTCTGCCCACGGCGGAGAACGTCCATCAGATCGCCCAGCGGATCAGTCCGGACGCGCGGGTGGTGTACGTCGACAACGATCCGATCGTGCTCGCGCACGCGCGTGCCCTGCTGACGAGCAGTGCCGAGGGTCGTACCGACTACATCGACGCCGACTTGAAGGACCCGGCGCGCATCCTCGAAGTGGCCGCGAAGACCCTGGACTTCGACCAGCCGATCGCGCTGTGCCTCGTCGCGATCCTCCACTTCATCGAGGACGAGGACGCCTACCCGATCGTGCGCGAACTGGTCGACGCCCTGCCCGCGGGCAGCCGGCTGGTCCTCAGCCATCTCACCGAGGACCTGAACGCCGAGAACGTCCGCGCGGTGCAACGCACGTACACCGAACGGGGGTTCACCTTCGTACTGCGCTCCAAGGCGGAGGTGGAGCGCTTCTTCACCGACAACGGGCTGGAACTCGCCGAGCCGGGCCTCGTCCCCGCCCACCACTGGCGCCCCGACCACGCCGCCCCGGTCCCGGAGCAGCCCGAACCGGCGTACCTGGACACGCTCGAGGACATCGAGAAGGTCCGCTACCACGACATCAACGACGTGACGGACGCCGACATCAACGTGTACGCGGCCCTCGGCAGCAAGCCCGCGACGGCATGACGCGACGGGGCCGTCACCGCGGACAGCGGTGACGGCCCCGTCGTGACGCGTGGTGTCGCGCCGGTGCCTCAGAGACGCTCAGGCGTCCTGATGCCCAGCAGTGCCATGCCCTGGTGCAGGATGCGGGCCGTGACGTCGCACAGGAAGAGGCGGTTCTCGATCTGCTCGGGCGTCTCGGCCTTCAGGACCGGGCACTTGTCGTAGAACGTGGTGTACAGGGACGCCAACTGGTAGAGGTACCCGGCCATCTTGTGCGGCGCGTACTCCGCGGCGGACTCCGCGACCGTCTCCGCGAACTGGTCCGCGTGCAGGCCCAGCGCGCGCTCCGCCTCGCTCAGCGCCAGCTCCGGGTGCGCGGCCGGGCGGATGTCGCCCGCCTTGCGGAGGATGGACTGGATACGGGCGTACGCGTACTGGAGGTACACGCTCGTGTCGCCGTTCAGCGAGACCATCTGGTCCAGGTCGAACTTGTAGTCGCGGCTCGCCGACGTCGACAGGTCCGCGTACTTCACCGCGCCGATGCCGACCTGGGTGCCGCGCTCGGCGATCTCCTCCTCGGACAGGTCCCGTGCCTTCTCGCGCACGACGGCGGAGGCACGGTCGATGGCCTCGTCGAGGAGGTCGACCAGCCGGACCGTCTCGCCCTCACGCGTCTTGAACGGCTTGCCGTCCTTGCCGAGGACCGTGCCGAAGGCGAGCTGGACCGCCTTCACGTCGTCGTTCAGCCAGCCTGCGCGCCGCGCGGTCTCGAAGACCATCTTGAAGTGCAGCGACTGGCGGGCGTCCACGACGTACAGAAGGGAGTTCGCCTTGTGGTGGAAGACGCGGTCGCGGATCGCGGAGAGGTCCGTCGCCGCGTAGCCGTAGCCGCCGTCCGACTTCTGCACGATCAGCGGGACCGGGTTGCCGTCGGGGCCCTTGATGTCGTCGAAGAACACGCACAGCGCGCCCTCCGAGCGGACCGCCACGCCGGACTCCTCCAGCAGGCGGCAGGTCTCGGCGAGCATGTCGTTGTAGCCCGACTCGCCGACGATGTCGGGGTCCCGGATCTCCATGTCGAGCTTCTCGAAGACGGAGAAGAAGTAGATCTTCGACTCGTCGACGAACTTCTGCCACATGGCGAGCGTGTGCGGGTCACCGGCCTGAAGGTCGACCACCCGGCGCCGGGCGCGCGTCTTGAACTCCTCGTCGGAGTCGAACTTCCGGCGCGCGGCCTTGTAGAGGCGGTCGAGGTTGGACATCGCCTGCTCGCCGGTGACCTCGCCGGCCTTGTGGTCCAGCTCGTGCGGGTGCTCGTCCAGGTACTGGATGAGCATGCCGAACTGGGTGCCCCAGTCGCCGATGTGGTGACGGCGGACCACGGTCTCGCCGGTGAACTCCAGGAGCTGCACGACCGAGTCACCGATCACCGCGGAGCGCAGATGCCCGACGTGCATCTCCTTCGCCACGTTCGGCTGGGCGTAGTCGATGACCGTGGTGCCGGGGGACTCCGCGTACGGCACGCCGAGGCGGCCCTCGGGGTCGGCGGCGCGCGCTGCGAGGTTCTCGGTGATCGCCCGGTCGGTGACCGTGATGTTGAGGAAGCCGGGGCCGGAGACCTCGATGTCCTTGATCACGTCACCGAGGACGACCTTCTCCACGACCTGGGTCGCCAGCTCGCGGGGGTTCGCCTTCGCCTTCTTCGCGAGCGCCAGGATCCCGTTGGCCTGGAAGTCGGCCCGGTCGCTTCGTCGCAGCAGCGGGTCCGCGGCGGCCTCCGGCAGGGTCGCCGTGAGAGCGGTCGCGAGGCGCTGGTGGACGGAAGCGGTGAGGGACGTGACCGAGGCCATGGGGTGGGTGCCGTTCTCCTCGTATGTACAGACGGACCCGGCCAGTATCCCACGGTGGGTCCAGCGGATTTCCCGGCTGTGGACAACGCCCTGTGGACAACCGTCCGGGGAGGTCCGCCGCGCCCGTGCGCCGAGGCTGTCGCGCGTGTGCCCGGGTGGGACGGTTGAAAAGGGGTTTTCGCGGATGCGGCCGTGGCGGGGACAATGGAGCGGTCAGCCGTGTGACCATGCCGGCTGGGTGTGAGGAACTTCCAGACAAAGAGGACGTGCCGATCGTGGCTCAGAGCACCGAGACCACCGACTGGGTCTCCCGTTTCGCGGATGAGGTCATCGAGGAGTCGGAGCGCCGGGCCCCGGGCAAACCGGTCGTCGTCGCGTCCGGGCTCTCTCCTTCCGGGCCCATCCACCTGGGCAACCTGCGCGAGGTCATGACGCCCCACCTCGTCGCCGACGAGATCCGGCGGCGCGGGCACGAGGTCCGGCACGTGATCTCCTGGGACGACTACGACCGGTACCGCAAGGTGCCCGCGGGCGTCGTGGGGATCGACGAGTCCTGGGCCGAGCACATCGGCAAGCCGCTGACGTCGGTGCCCGCCCCGAAGGGCTCCGCCCACGCCAACTGGGCCGAGCACTTCAAGGCCGCGATGATCGACTCGCTCGCCGAACTGGGCGTGGAGTTCGACGGCATCAGCCAGACCGCGCAGTACACCTCCGGTGCCTACCGCGAGCAGATCCTGTTCGCGATGAAGCACCGCGGTGACATCGACGCGATCCTCGCGCAGTACCGGACCAAGCCCAAGGCCGCCGCCAAGAAGCAGCAGAAGCCCGTCGACGAGGCCGAGCTGGAGGCCGCCGAGGGCTCGGGCGCCGCCGCCGAGGACGACGGCAGCGCCGGGTCGGCCGGGTACTTCCCGTACAAGCCCTACTGCGGCGGGTGCGAGAAGGACCTGACGACCGTCACGTCGTACGACGACGACACCACCGAGCTGACGTACTCCTGCACGGCCTGCGGCTTCTCCGAGACCGTCCGGCTGAGCGAGTTCAACCGCGGCAAGCTGGTGTGGAAGGTCGACTGGCCCATGCGCTGGGCCTACGAGGGCGTCGTCTTCGAGCCCTCCGGTGTCGACCACTCCTCGCCGGGCTCCTCGTTCCAGGTCGGCGGCCAGATCGTCGGGATCTTCGGCGGCAAGCAGCCGATCGGGCCGATGTACGCGTTCGTGGGCATCAGCGGCATGGCCAAGATGTCCAGCAGCAAGGGCGGGGTCCCGACCCCGGCCGACGCGCTGAAGATCATGGAGCCGCAGCTCCTGCGCTGGCTGTACGCGCGCCGCAGGCCCAACCAGTCCTTCAAGATCGCCTTCGACCAGGAGATCCAGCGGCTCTACGACGAGTGGGACAAGCTGGCCGCGAAGGTGGCCGACGGCTCCGCCCTGCCCGGTGACGTGGCGGCGTACACCCGCGCCGTCGGCACCGCCGCCGGGGACCTGCCGAAGACGCCGCGCCCGCTGCCGTACCGCACGCTCGCGTCCGTCGCCGACATCACCGCGGGCCACCAGGACCAGGCCCTGCGCATCCTGTCCGACCTCGACCCGGCGAACCCGCTCGCCGCGCTCGACGAGGCACGGCCGCGCTTCGACAAGGCCGAGGCCTGGATCAACACCTACGTCCCGGCCGACCAGCGCACGATCGTCCGCGACGAGCCCGACGCCGAGCTGCTGAAGTCCCTCGACGAGCAGGGCCGGGAGTCGCTGCGGCTGCTGCTCGACGGCTTGGAGAAGAGCTGGTCCCTGGACGGCCTCTCCCACCTGGTGTACGGGGTGCCCAAGGTCCAGGCCGGCTTCTCCGCGGACGCCACGCCCAAGGAGCTGCCGCCGGAGATCAAGACCGCCCAGCGGTCGTTCTTCGCGCTCCTCTACCACCTGCTCGTCGGCCGTGACACCGGCCCGCGCCTGCCCACCCTGCTGCTCGCGGTGGGCCAGGACCGGGTACGGAGTCTGCTCGGCGAGTAGGACCGCCTGAAGATCCGAACGACGAAGGGGCGCCCGGTGACCACCGGGCGCCCCTTCTCGTCCGTCCTGCCGTGTGCCGGTCAGGCGATGTGGTCCTCCTCCAGTTCCGCGTTGAAGCGCTCGGAGAAGCGCAGCACCATGCGCTTGGCGGCGGCATCACCGAGGGAGATGCCGTACGTCGCCTCGACGCTGTCGCCGAACTCGCGCGGCGTGGGCAGGCTGCCGTTGATCGACTGACGGAAGACCTGGTAGTAGTCCTCCTCGCCCGGCTCCGCGCCACCGCCCTCACCGAGCCGGCGCGTACGGTTCGGGCCCGCCGGGACGGGGAAGTCGCCGGTCTCCGGGTCGCCGGTCTCCTCGCCGTGGGGGTGCCGGGGCTCCTGCGGCTGCTCCTCCGGGAACCCCTTGCCGCCCTGGCCCTCGCGCTCCCGCAAGAACTGCTGTTCCCGTACGTACTGCTGTTCCTGCAGGTACTGCTGCTCCTCGTACCACTGCCAGTGCTCCTCGTCGAGGTCGTGAGGAGGCTCCGGCTCGTACGTCGGGTCGTAGTCGCCCTGGTACTCGACGTCCTGCGGCGGCTTGAACCACGGGTTCTGCGCGGGGTCCGGCGCGGCGTCGGGGGCCTGGGCGTGCTCGGGCCGCTCGGGGTTCGCGGCGCCCTCCAACTGTGGGCGCTGCTCGGCGGGAGGCGCCGCCTGCTGCTGCGGGGCGGGTGCCGCCGGAGCGTCCACGGCCACCTCCACGCGGGGCGCCGGCGGTATCAGCGCGGGTTCGATCCCCGCCGCCGCGAGGCCCGCCGGGGCGGTCTCCGCCAGCGGAACGCCGTACCGCGCGAGGCGCAGCGGCATCAGCGACTCCACCGGGGCCTTGCGCCGCCAGGCCCGGCCGAAGCGGGAACGCATCCGCGCCTGGTAGACGAGACGTTCCTGCTCCAGCTTGATGACCTCTTCGTAGGAGCGCAGCTCCCACAGCTTCATCCGGCGCCAGAGCAGGAAGGTGGGGACCGGGGAGAGCAGCCAGCGGGTCAGCCGGACGCCCTCCATGTGCTTGTCCGCCGTGATGTCCGCGATCCGGCCGATCGCGTGGCGGGCGGCCTCGACCGCGACCACGAACAGGACCGGGATCACCGCGTGCATGCCCACGCCCAGCGGGTCCGGCCAGGCCGCCGCGCCGTTGAACGCGATCGTCGCCGCCGTCAGCAGCCACGCCGTCTGACGCAGCAGCGGGAAGGGGATACGGATCCAGGTCAGCAGCAGGTCCAGGCCCAGCAGCACACAGATGCCGGCGTCGATGCCGATCGGGAAGACATAACTGAAGGTCCCGAAGCCCTTCTTGATGGCCAGCTCACGGACGGCCGCGTACGAACCCGCGAAGCCGATCCCGGCGATGATGACGGCGCCGGTGACGACCACGCCGATCAGAACCCGATGTGTCCGTGTGAGCTGGAGTGGCGCGGCCACCCTAAAACCCCTTCCCGATCGTGTAGTTGCGCGCAACAGGGTGGCACACACGTGCGATGCCTGTGTGGCCGGAGGGGGCGAAAGCCCGGTCCGTTCGGGACCGGGCTTCGTCAACTCACCTGCTGAGACCGGGAGTTCGGGGGTTGGTCAGTCCTTCGCGGACTTCGACGCCGACGGGGACTCTTCCTTCGCGGTGTCCTTCGACGCGCCCTTCGACGGTGCGGTGTCCGATGTGCCGCCCGCCTTGTTCGCCGTCGCGACGGCCGCGACGGCCTCCTTGGCGGCCTTCTCCGCGGCCTTCGCCAGGTCGTCCGCGTTCGGCGTCTTGTCGCCCGCCATGCCCGCGCCGTTGTAGTCGAGGGTGACGACGACGTTCTCCGTGCGGGCCACGACCGTCTGCTGCTTGAAGGCGCCTTCCTTCTTCTTCTGGTCGTAGCGCACGGCGGTCGCCTCGTCGCCCACCCCGTCGACGGGGTGGGCCTTGACGTTCTTGGCGCCGTCGACGGCCTGCACGTCCTGGACCTGCTTGGTGTAGTACTCCTGCGCGCGCTTGCCGCCCGCGCCGCGCGCGGCGTCCGACTCGAAGCGCAGCAGGGAGACGTTGAGCCAGCGGTACTGGGAACCCTTGACGCCGTTGTTCTCCAGGCTGGTCCACGAACAGCTCGTCCGCAGCCCGGTGTCGTCCGAGGGGCCTTCCTTGCCGGACTTCGCGCCCTTCGGGACGAGGTCGCCCAGCGTCTTGCCGGACAGGGCGGAGCAGGGCTCGGGCAGCGTCTTGTACACGGCCGGCTCGACCGTGTCCGCCGAGGCGCTCTGTCCGGTGCTCGGGCTGGACGCGGACGTCCGCTCGGCGTCGCCGCCCGAGCCCGAGTTTGAGTCCGAGCCGGAGTCGGAGGAGCAGCCGGCGGCGACGAGCACGGCCGGGACGGCGACGGCGCAGACGAGGAGGCGACGCAGGCGCGGACCCCGCCGGCCCTGCCGCCGCTCGCTCCGGGCGTGCTCGGCGTGCTCGTGCTGGTCTCGCTGTGCAGGTCGGTGCATGGTTCCTTCACTCATGACGCTCGTGGATCGTGCGGTCGGATCGGGTCCGAGGGGCCACGGTACGCGGTGGTGACGTGTGCGTCGCGAGGTCAGGTCGCTTGGACGGGGTGCTCCGCGGGGGTGCGTCAGCCGAGGGAACCGGCCAGCCGATGGGCCAGCTTCTGCGCCTTGTCCTGCATCTCCTCGCTGCTCGGGGCGGCTGCCGCGGCGGTCGGCTGCTCGTCGTACTCGATGGTCACGATCACGTTGGACGTGCGGAACGCCACAGTCACACTGCGCTGCCGGGCGGTGCCCGACCGGTCGTCCAGGAACGCCTCGTCCCCGAGGTCGTCGAGGGCGCGCGGCTGAAGGTCCATCGGGGCGTCCGTGGCGGACGGGGTGCCGGAGGCGGCGGCGGACGAGGAGTCGGACGGGGTGGCGCTCGGGCTCTCCTTGCCCTTGGTGGGGGAAGCGGAGTCGTGGTCCGCCGAGGCGCTCGAACTGCCGCTGGGCAAGGGGATGTTCGCGGCCTTCGCCTTGCCCGCGAAGACCTCTTCGGCGCGGCTGTCGTCGCTGACCGTGGTGTCGTACGACACGACCCGCTCGAAGTCGATGCGCAGATGGTCCGTGACGCCGGTCGACTCGGCCTTCCAGCGGCAGCCCGAGCGCCGGTCGTTGTTGTAGGTGAGGTCGGCCTCGCCCTCGTAGACGCGGTCGCGCTGCTCCGGGTCGGCTATCTCCTTGATGCCGGGCAGGAGCGCGTCGAGTGTGCCGTGACTCACGGCGGCGCACGCGTCGGTGAGGGTGTGGTACTTGCCGGGCTCGGCGGCGGTGGCGGCGGAGCCACCGGACTGGGAGCCGTCCGTCGCGCTGCTGTCGTCGCCGCTGCCGGTGCAGGCGGCCAGCAGGGCCGCGAGGAGCACGACGGCGCCCGGTACATACGCCTTCCGCTGCACGGTCAGGCTCCTCTCGACGGTTCGTCGCTGGTTATTGGGTTGCCGCGCGGGGCGGGCCCCTGGAGACAATGTCTATCGCACGCGCTGCCGTGGACGCCGGTCCGTTGTCCCTTACGTCGACCTTGGCGCCGGTTTTGCGTTTTGAGGCCTGCATTGCCTTCCAGGGGGAGTTGAGGGGATATGTCGTACGCGGAGATACCGGGGGCGAAGGTTCCGATCCGGATGTGGACGGATCCGGCGGCCGTCGAGGGCGGCGCGCTGCGGCAGTTGCAGAACGTGGCGACGCTGCCGTGGATCAAGGGCCTCGCGGTCATGCCCGACGTCCACTACGGCAAGGGCGCGACGGTCGGTTCGGTCATCGCGATGCGGGACGCGGTGTGCCCGGCGGCGGTCGGCGTGGACATCGGCTGCGGCATGTCCGCGGTCCGTACCTCGCTCACGGCGGGCGACCTCCCCGGGGACCTGTCGCGGCTGCGGTCGAAGATCGAGCAGGCGATCCCCGTGGGGCGCGGGATGCACGACAGCCCCGTCGACCCCGGGCGGTTCCACGGGCTGGCGACGTCCGGCTGGGACGACTTCTGGGCGCGGTTCGACGGGGTCGCGGACGCCGTGAAGTTCCGGCAGGAGCGCGCCACCAAGCAGATGGGAACGCTCGGTTCGGGCAACCACTTCATCGAGGTCTGCACGGACACGACCGGCGCCGTCTGGCTGATGCTGCACTCCGGATCCCGCAACATCGGCAAGGAACTGGCCGAACACCACATCGGCGTGGCCCGGAAGCTCCCGCACAACCAGGACCTGGTCGACCGCGACCTCGCCGTCTTCGTCGCGCAGACCCCGCAGATGGCGGCGTACCGCAACGACCTGTACTGGGCGCAGGAGTACGCCAAGCACAACCGCTCGCTGATGATGGCGCTCCTGAAGGACGTGGTCCGCAAGGAGTTCAAGAAGGCGAAGCCGACCTTCGAGTCGGAGATCTCCTGCCAGCAGGAGGACAGCGAAGGTCAGATGAGGACCGTCACGTACCGCCCCGGCGAGATCAGCTGCCATCACAACTATGTCAGTGAAGAGCGGTACGAGGGGATGGATCTGCTGGTCACCCGCAAGGGCGCGATCAGTGCGGGCAAGGGGGAGTGGGGGATCATCCCCGGTTCCATGGGCACGGAGTCGTACATCGTCCGTGGCCTGGGCAATCCGAAGTCGTTCAACTCGGCGTCGCACGGCGCCGGTCGGAGGATGAGCCGGAACGCCGCCAAGCGGAAGTTCTCGACGCGGGACCTGGAGGAGCAGACGCGGGGTGTGGAGTGCCGCAAGGACTCCGGCGTCGTGGACGAGATTCCGGGCGCGTACAAGCCGATCGCCCAGGTGATGGAGCAGCAGCGGGACCTTGTGCAGGTTGTGGCCAAGCTCAAGCAGGTCATCTGCGTGAAGGGCTGACCTCCAGCACTTCACGTGAACGACGGGGCCCCGAACAATCCGGGGCTCTCTGTTGCTCTCGTCCACCCTCGACCGGCCTAAGATCCTGGCGGGCGATTCGCCGTAGAGAGGATCGACCATGACCCCGGACCACGACATGCTGTGGCGTCGCTGTGCGCTCTTGGGCCGTGTCCTGCTGCCGCTGGTGGATCTGGAGCCATGGCGGCAGGCTCGTCGTCACGAGAATCTGCAAGCCTGGGGCATCGACACGGCGGCAGGCGAGCGGCTGATCGAGATCTTCGCGGCCCTGGCGGCCCATGCTGCCGCGGTCGACACTTCGTTGTCCGCCGCGGAATTAGACGATCTGTCCCTCAAGGCTGTGGCCGAAGCGGCGACCGGAAAGCGCGACTACGAACTGCTCGCCGGGCTTCCGGAAATCATCGCCGATGACCGTGACGGACATGCCGTCAACGTCTTTCGCCTGCATATCTACAGGGGCGGGCAGTACAGCCACCGGCTCACCCAACTGGGCACGGAGCTGCGCCATGCACTGCTCGTCCTCGCCGAACGCGCGCCGATACGGTTGCCCACGTGTGGGGACGTCTTCCGCCGGGCAGCCGAGGTCGGCCCCTGCAGTGAGTGACGAGCTGAGGCCGCACTTCCCACGGAGGGAGAAGGGCCCCGTCCACCTGCCACGGGGGAACGGCAGGCGGACTGGGCGGTCTGTGGGTCAGACCAGGTCTTCGGCCAGGTCCCGGAGCGCTACCGGCTTGCCAAGGCCGGGGCCGGAAGGGTTTGGGCGCGGCCTCCCAGGTAGGGCGGCTGCCCGCGAGTTCCCGCAGCCGAACGGGCCGCATGGTCCGCACGGCTGTCAGGCGACCCGGTGATGCCTGTCGTCGCCGACTGGATGCGCGTCTGGGACATGTGGGCCACAGCGGATTGGGATGACGCGATTGCCTTGTCCGACAAGGCGATTCGCAGCGTGCAGCAAGGGTACGACCGTGGTGATCCGCTGGCCGTTCGGGCGTGGGGGTCGCTGCAACTGCGCGCGGGTGTCTCGGCTGCACGGGGCGGTGGCAAGGCGGAAGCGAAGGACCGGATCAAGCATGCACGGGATGCGGCCGAGCGGATGACGGAGGCCGTCGGCTCTCCGGTCTACGACCGTCACAGCCTGACCTTCTCGCCGGGCAACGTGCAGATCCACGCGATCAGCGTCGCTCTGGAGATGCATGAGCAACGCGAGGCGCTGTCGATAAACCGGCGCACGAGCAAGGAGTTGATCGCGTCGCTTCCCAATTCCCGTCAGGGCCACCACCACATGGACCTGGCCCGCGCTTGGCCGTGGGACGGAAACCGTGACAAGGCGCTGAAGGAGCTGGGGACGGCTGAGCACATCGCGCCGCAGCTCGTCCGCAATCACCCCATCGCCCGGTCAACCCTGCGCAGCATCGTGTATGCCGAGCGAGCAGGCACTCGTGAGAAGCTGCGCCGCATGTCAGACCGCTTCCATCCGGTTGGATGAGGGTCGTATTCCTTCGGTTCATATTGGGCCCTGGAGAACTCCATGGCTTCGAGGCATGGCCGAACAGACCTTGAAGCAACTCCCGGCACGGGGCGTCAAGTTGATCGCCGGCGCCCGGTTTCACCCCCGTCTCGGCGACCTGGCCCTTGACCTCGCGAAGGCGGGCAGGATCGGTGTGGTCGTCGCTTTGCCGAGCGACACCTCGGCGTCGTACCACCTGCGCTCGCCCGGTGGTGGCGAGGACTGGCGGGCCAGGTCCGACGGAAGCACCCTGCGCCCCGTGCCCGTCCCGGTCACGCATGTCACGCCCCTGAAACGGGACGCCGTCTACGACCACCGCGCACAGCAGGCCGCCGTGCCCGTCACCGTGCACTACGAGGACGGCGGCGCCTGCGAGACGACGCTCGTGCTCACCCCCGGGCAGGTCGAGCTCTACTCCGTCCAGCTCGGTCAGCTCGTCGAAGCGAGGCAGGCGGCTCGGGAGCAGGAGCGGTGACCCCGGCCGTGCTGACGCTCGCTCCGCCGGCCTCTGCACGCATCCCGATGCGGTCGCCCGTCGCCTACCGCTGCGAAGCGAGTGCTCATGACCTCAGCGGCACCCGCGAGGTCCTGCTCGCCACCTACCGCGGCCGGTCCCCGCGTCTCGCCGCCCGCTGGCTACGTGCCGAAGCACTCCACCTCGCCTGGATGCTGTCCCCGGACCCCCAGGCCCTATACCTCCGGGACGCGCCGCTCACCACCGCAGGGCCGGGCATGCCTCGTCCTGACGCCGAACTGCACGCGTGGGCCGACAGTAACCAGGCATACGAGCACGCGCTACGCGCCCTCGCCGTAGGCCGCGCGTTCGTGTTCACCGTGGCGGACTACGACGCCCGGTACTCCCTCCGGGTGTATCCGCTGCCCACACGCCGCCTGGCGCCCCCGCAAGCCTCCGTCCCCGCTCGGTACCCACCCCGCTCCCCGGCGGGGACGGGCCACCGCCGGACGCCTCGAGGGCGACGCAGCACCCGATGACTCCCGCCCCCGCGTCTTTCCCGGTTCCCCGGCGTGGGGGCGGGTGCACCACCTGTTCGGAGCCTTACCGCCCGACCAAGGGAAGTGAGCCGATGGAACAGTTCGAGCGTGCACGTCTCGATTCCTACTTCGCGCGGATCGCGGACGCCTTCGCCTCGATCGAAAGGCCGTCGTCCTTCCTGATCACGCATCTTCTGCCCGAACGCCCCTCGTTCGTCCGGGCCGTGGGCATCAACACACGTCTGCGGGCCGTCCTGTCCAAGCCCAAGTCCATCGACCAGACCGCCCGCCGCGAGATCGAGAAGACAACCTCGTGCGACCCCCTGTCGCGTGAGCTGTTCGAGGAACCTGACCCCGCGGTCGACTACGTCGAGTCGCGCGCCCTATGAACGGAATTCGCGCTTTGAGAGGGCAGTTCGTGATTCTTTGAGAGGTTCTGTCGTCGCCTGATGGTGTGCGCGCGAGCGGAATCTGTTGGTCCGCAGCCGCTGGTCTGCTGGGGCGGCGGGGTGAGTGAAGGCATGCCGTACCGCATGGTGACGTCGGCGGTTTCGCCGGGAAGCAGCAGGCCCGGCCGAGCACCGCGGTCAGCGGCCCTGCCGCACCCTCGCGCGGAAACGGACATCAACCTGTGAACCGCCTTCTCGGCACCAAAGCCCCTGACTGGCAGCCATGTTGCAGAGCGATTCAGCAGGTCTGCGACATCACCCTCGCGTCACAAGAATGATGTCGCAGACCTGCCAGCCCTCACTGCGCGGGGCCTGTTGAACTGATCAGGCAACGACAGGCCCTTCAAGGAACGGAATTCATGGCCTCGACAAACACCACCACGTGCCACTCTGGCGGGGTCGGCTTACCGAATCGATCCCCCCTGATCGGGTGGCTGGCCGTGAGTTCGGTCATGCTGGGAATCTTCTCGATCGTCACGACCGAGATCCTGCCGATCGGTCTGCTCACCACGATCGGCTCCAGCTTCGCCGTCTCCGACGGGATGGCCGGGCTGATGATGACCATGCCCGGACTTCTTGCAGCCGTCTCCGCACCCGTGGTCACCGTGGCGACCGCACACATCGACCGTCGTCTGATGCTGTGCGTGTTCATGCTCATGCTGGCCATGGCGAATTTCCTGGCCGCCGCGGCACCCGACTACTGGCTGGTCCTGGTCTCCCGTGTCATCGTCGGCATCGTCATCGGGGGCTTCTGGTCGATCGGTGCCGGATTGGCCGAGCGCCTGGTGCCCGCGGCGTCGGTCGGCCGCGCCACGTCGGTGATCTTCTCCGCAGTACCGCTGGGCTCCGTGCTCGGTGTACCGGCCGGCACGTTCATCGGGGACTTGGCCGGCTGGCGCACGGCTTTCGTCGTCATGGGTGCCCTCACAGTCGGTGTACTGGCCATGCTGCTCCTGGTCATGCCGCCGCTGCCGCCCAACCGGACGACCCGTCTGAGTGTGCTGCGCGGCATGTTCAAGAGCGTCAACACGCGTTTCGCGCTGCTGTTGACCTTTTTGGCCGTGCTGGCGCACTTCGGGACCTACACCTACGTCACTCCGTTCCTGGAGCAAGTCACCGATGCCAGCTCGCAACTGATCACTGTCTTCCTGTTGGTCTACGGTGCCGCAGGAATCGTCGGCAACTTCCTGGGCGGAGCGGTGGTCACTCGCTATCCCCGAGCCACCTTCGGTCTCGCCGCCGGCATGATCGCAACCGTCACCTTGCTGCTGCCGGTTCTGGGGCGCTGGCAGATCGGCGCCGTCGCCCTGTTGATCGTCTGGGGCGTTGCCTATGGTGCCGTCCCCGTCTCCTCCCAGACGTGGTTCGCCATGGCAGCCCCCGACGCGCCCGAGGCAGCGTCGGTGCTGTTCACTGCTTCCTTCCAGGTGACGATCTCACTCGGCGCGGTGGCCGGTGGTGTCATCGTGGACCGAACCTCCCCGTCCACGGTCATGACGCTCGGCAGCCTTGTTGCCATGCTCATGGTCGTGGCCGCATGGGCGCACTGCGCCCGCCGTCTGACATGGCCGGACAACACCTGACGGCTCGCAGAGACCCCGAGCGTTTGTTCCAGCGGGCGGCTCGTGGGTCGATGTCTTGTCCCGGGTGAGACTGAAGCGGGGCTGCTGAGCGCGGGGCCCGGTCGGTTACCGCTTCCTGGCGAAGCTGCCGGCGTCGTCCTTGGTGAGGATGTTGAGCTTGACCAGGCGTTTCAGCTTGGTGCGGGCGCCTTCATTGTTCTTCGGCAGCGGTTCGTGGTCGAGGGCTTGGCAGATGTCTCGGGCCCGGAGGGGGCCGGTGGTTTCGTGGAAGACGGCGAGGATGCGGGAGTAGTCCGGGTGCTCGGGCAGGTCCGGCGAGGCGGCCCGGGTGGGGATCCGGTCGGCGAGGGCGATGATGGTCTTCCGGGTGATCGCGAGGTGTTCGAGGTGGGTCTCGGCTTCCCGCAGCCGGGCCTGCAGTTCGCCGATCTGGGTGCGGAGGTCGTCGGTCAGGGCCTGGGCCGCGTCTTGCCGGACGTCCAGTGCTTCGAGCAGAGGCTGGATGTTCACGTCGTCACCGCCTGAGGGCCGCGCCAGGTGGGGGTGTTCGCGCCGGTGAGGCGGCGGACCATGACGTGGGTCATCGCCCAGTAGACGCGGGAGGCGGACGACGACGGACGGTGCTCGTAGTCGCGGACCAGGCGTCGGTGCAGTATCAGGATCCCGTAGGTCTGCTCGACCCTCCACCGCTTCGATTGCGGGACGAACCACGTCTCCTGCGGGTTGCGTTCGACGGTCTCGACGTCGACGCCGAGGCGGCTGCCGTGAGCGGCGACCTGGTCCAGCAAGGCGATGCCCGCCGCGTTGTCGTGCACGCTCGCGGCAAGGACGGTGACGGCGATGACCAGGCCGAGCACGTCCATGGCCGGTCCCCTCTTGCGGCCCGGCACCCGTTTCCCGGCGTCCCGGCCGGTCGTGGAGGCGGGGACCCCGGCAGCAACGTGGACACTCTCCGAGCGGGCCGCGGCAACGCCAAGGAGACCGCGGTACTCGGCTCCATCGCCGTAGAGATCGTGCCGTCACGTGTCGTCTGAACCAAGAAGAAGCGGCGAGCGCGCCTCCACCATCTGGCCCGCGCAGAACGAGGCGAGCCGGTGTCGGGGCGCCGATACCCCGTCGATGGTGTGGTATGCGTCGCCGATGACCGGCTGTACCGAGGGGCGCACGCCTACGAGCGCTTCGTGGACTCGTTCACTGCCCGTTCGTTCGGTTGGAACGACGACAAGCTGACCCTGCACCCCGAGGGTTCGGCATCATCCCGGGCTCGATGGGCACGGGTTCGTACATCGTGAAGGGCCTCGGCAACGCGAAGGCGTTCAACTCGGCCTCGCACGGCGCCGGTCGGCGGATGAGCCGCAGCGCGGCCAAGCGCCGCTTCTCGGCGAAGGACCTGGAGGAGCAGACGCGGGGCGTGGAGTGCCGCAAGGACTCCGGGGTGGTCGACGAGATCCCGGGCGCGTACAAGCCGATCGAGCAGGTCATCGACCAGCAGCGCGACCTGGTCGAGGTTGTGGCCGAGCTCAAGCAGGTCGTCTGCGTGAAGGGCTGACGTGCGAGACCCCCGGCCGCTTCCGGCCGGGGGTCTCGGCGTTCACTTCGCGTGCTTCACCGCGAAGATCATCACGAACGCCACGAGATGGATGCCGAAGAGGAAGTACGCGAGGTAGTACCAGACGTAGCGCTCGCGCTTCTTCTCCAGCGCCAGGCGCTGCTGCTCCGCGGCCCGCGCGCGCTCCTCTTCCGGAGTGCGCTCCTCCTCCGGGCTCGGCTCCGTCACCGCTTCTCCCGGTGGACCTTGGTGTTCGAGGCCTGGGCGCGCGGGCGGACCACCAGCAGGTCGATGTTGACGTGGCTGGGCCGGGTGACCGCCCAGCCGATCGTGTCGGCCACGTCCTCCGCCGTGAGCGGATCGGCGACGCCCTCGTAGACCTTGGCCGCCTTCTCCTTGTCGCCGTCGAAGCGGGTCAGCGCGAACTCGTCCGTCTTCACCATGCCGGGGGCGATCTCGATCACCCGGACCGGGGTGCCGACGATCTCCAGGCGGAGCGTCTCGGCGAGGACGTGCTCGGCGTGCTTGGCGGCGACATAGCCCGCGCCGCCCTCGTACGTGGCGAGGCCCGCGGTCGAGGAGACCACCACCACGGTGCCGTCGCCGCTCGCGGTCAGCGCGGGCAGCAGGGCCTGGGTGACGTTCAGGGTGCCGAGGACGTTCGTCTCGTACATCCGGCGCCAGTCGTCGGGGTCACCGGTCGCGACCGGGTCCGCGCCGAGCGCGCCGCCCGCGTTGTTGACCAGGACGCCGACGGTCTTGAAGGCGGTCGCGAACGCGTCGACCGCCCCGCGCTCGGTGACGTCCAGCGCGTACGCCGCCGCCGCGTACCCCGCGGCGTTCAGCTCCTCCGCGAGCGCCTCGATACGGTCCTTGCGGCGGGCGGTGAGGACGACGCGGTAGCCCTCGGCGGCGAGCCGGCGGGCCGTTGCGGCACCGATTCCGCTGCTCGCGCCGGTGACGACGGCGATGGGGGAGGCGGCGGAGGGTGCGGCGGCGGTCATGGGCTGCTCCTCGGACGGCAGGCTCGTGCGGACGGGCATACGGATCGGTGGGTACGGGGCGCGTGCGGCGACGCGCGGTCCCGGTGGTGGGCCGTTCACCCGGGGTGCCGGGCCGTGCGAGCGACTCCCGCTCAGGATAGGTGCCCGGCGCGAGGTCCGGCGGAGTGCCGTACGCGGGGTCGTACGCGTGGCCCCTGCGGAGCCCGCGGCGACGTCAGTGCCCTCGCGGCGCCCACATGATCACGGCCATCCCGGCGAGGCAGATCAGCGCGCCCGTCAGATCCCAGCGGTCGGGCCGGTAGCCGTCCGCCACCACGCCCCAGGCCAGGGAGCCCGCCACGAAGACACCGCCGTACGCGGCGAGGATGCGCCCGAAGTGCGCGTCCGGCTGCAGGGTGGCGACGAAGCCGTAGACGCCGAGGGCCATCACACCCGCGCCGATCCACACCCAGCCGCGGTGCTCGCGTACGCCCTGCCAGACGAGCCAGGCGCCGCCGATCTCGAACAGCGCGGCGACGACGAAGAGGGCGGCGGAGCGGAGGATCAGCATGCGGCCACCCTCGCACGCCGCTCCCGCCGCGCCCGCGGGAGGGCACCAGGGCCTGTCGTATGGATCATGCCGGCCTCGTCGGTTGGCAGGGCTCCGCCCTGCCGCCCTCCTCCGCCTTGCGATGCTCCCCCACTGCCTGAACGGCGTGGGAGGTGCCCCCAGCACCAGACACCGCTCCCTGATCCGGCCTGATCCAAACGAGGCCCTAGCCGTGGCTGCCCGCGCGAGGTGCGTACGCGGTCGGTGGCACCCCCACCGTCGCCGTGAAGTCCCGTACCAGATGGGCCTGGTCGGCATAGCCGAGGTCCGCCGCCAGGCCCGCCCAGTCCACGGCCCGCTCGGTCTCCGCGCGCTCCAGCGCCTCGTGGATGCGGTAGCGCAGGATGACCCACTTCGGGCCCACCCCTACGTACGCGGCGAACAGGCGCTGCAGGAGACGTACGGACAGGCCCTCCGCCCGTGCGAAGTCGGCGACCCGCCGGATCGTGCGGTCCGTGCGGATGCGGTCGACGAGGGCCGTCGCGAGATCGGCCTGCGGGTCCGGGCGGGGGCCGAGGCTCAGCAGGAAGGTGTCCAGCGCGGCCACGCGCGCGTGTTCGTCCTCGGGGGTGAGGACCGCGGCCGGGTCCGCGTCCGGGTACGCCTCGGGCAGCGGGACACGGCGGTTCGTCCAGTGCGTCACCGGGCGGCCGGGCGCGAAGGGACGGAAGCCGCCCGGCCGGAACTGGATCCCGCACACCCGGCCCCTGCCCTCCAGCCGCTGGGTGAACAGCCCGAGGCCGACGCCGGAGACCTCGCCGAAGGGCGGCTGGTCGCCGTAGCGCTGGAAGACGATGTTCACCGACGGATGCGGGACGACCTGCGACGCGTGCGGCTGCGGGAGGTCCCAGTCCAGCAGCCAGTAGTGCTCCAGATACGGGCGCAGCGGCTCGGCCGGTTCGTGGCGCCGGAAGGAGACGCGCGCGAAGAGTTCGGCGGCGTCGACGATCCCGCGTGTGTCACGGCGTGGGGAGGCCATGGACGGAGCGTACGAGCCGGTACTGACAACGGCGGGGGTGCGGAGGCGAGGGGGGTGCGCATAGCCGACGTCCCGGCCCGACCGGGTAAGTCGCCACGCGCCGAGCGGTGAGAGGGGGGTAAGAAGCCCCTCCGTGGCCCCCTGGGCCGGTGGAGTACCGCCGTGGCCTTGGCAGACTGGTCGGGTGACCCAGACCGTGCTGCTCGCCGAGGACGACCGCGCCATCCGCCATGCCCTGGAACGCGCGTTGACGCTGGAGGGCTACGCGGTGACCGCCGTGGCCGACGGGGTGGAGGCCCTCGCCCAGGCCCATCGCACCCGGCCCGACATACTCGTCCTCGACGTGATGATGCCCGGCATCGACGGCCTCCAGGTGTGCCGCGTCCTGCGCGCCGAGGGCGACCGCACCCCGATCCTGATGCTCACCGCCCTGGTGGAGACCGCCGACCGTATCGCGGGCCTGGACGCGGGCGCCGATGACTACGTGGTGAAGCCGTTCGACGTCGACGAGGTCTTCGCCCGGCTCAGAGCCCTGCTGCGGCGCACCAACGGCACCGCGCCCGAGGCGCCCAAGGAGAAGGAAGAGGAGCGGATCCCCGCCGGCCAGGTGTCCGTCGCCGGGCTGCGCATGGACGTACAGGCGCGCCGTGCCTGGCGTGGTGCGCGTGAACTGGAGCTGACCCGCACCGAGTTCGACCTGCTGGAGCTGCTCGCCCGCAACGCCGGTATCGTCCTCGACCACGCCACCATCTACGACCGCATCTGGGGCTACGACTTCGGCCCCGGCTCCAAGAATCTGGCCGTCTACGTGGGTTACCTGCGGCGCAAGCTCGACGGGCCGGGGGCCCCGGCCCTCATCCACACGGTGCGCGGCGTGGGGTATGTGCTGAGGGAGGACTGACCGGTGCCTGCCACGGCGGCCGGGTTCTGGCTGAGCCTCTGGCGGCGGCTGCCGCGAGAGCTGCGCGCCCGGCTGCGGCTGCGGTCCCGGCTGCGGCGGATGTCGTCGCTGCGGACCACCTTCACCGTGTCCTTCGCGGCCGTGGCCGCCGGGGTCACCGTCCTTGTCGGCTTCCTCAGTTACGACGCCGCGGCGCGCCTCGTGCGCGTGGACCAGCAGACCGTCTTCGTCCAGGTCGTGGCCGACCTACGGGACCAGGTGGGTCGCAAGCCGCTGACACCGCAGGACTTCGCGGTCTCCGACCGGGGCCACGGCTCTCCGCGTGAGGAGATCATCCGGCCCAGCCGTACGGTCGTCCAGGTGCTCGGCCCCGGCGGGGCGGTCGTCGGCCACTCCAAGACGGTGCTGCCCGTCCGCGCCGAGGACCGGCGTATCGCCGCCGCCGTCAGGTCGGGTGAGCTGGTGGAGCACCGAAGCGTCGATGTCGGCGGCGTCGTCTACCGGGTGGCGACGGTCGGGCTCGGCCAGGGCCGTGGCGCCGTGCAGGTCGCCCAGGAACTCAGCGGCACCGAGGACCTGTTGCGCAGTCTGCAGCGGCGTACGGCGCTGCTGATGGGCGCGGTGGTGGTGGCCGCCGGGCTGTTCGGCTGGTGGCTGGCGCGGCGGATCACGGGGCGGCTGGTGCGGCTGGCCGATGCCGCCGAGGGGGTGGCGCGCACGCGGCGGCTCGGCGTCCAGGTCTCGGTCACCGGCAACGACGAGGTGGCGCGCCTCGGCCGCTCCTTCGACCGCATGCTGGGGCGGCTGGCGCAGTCGGAGGAGGACCAGCGCCGTCTGGTGCAGGACGCCGGGCACGAACTCCGTACGCCGCTGACGTCCCTGCGGACGAACATCTCGCTGCTGCGCCGGATCGACGAACTGCCGCCCGCGGCCCGCGAGGAGCTGGTGGCCGATCTCGCCCAGGAATCACGGGAGTTGACCGACCTGGTCAACGAACTGGTCGATCTGGCGGCCGGGCAGTGCGACACGGAGCCGGTGCAGCGGCTGACGCTCGCCGATGTCGCCGAGGACGCGGCGGTGATCGCGCGCCGTCGCCTGGGACGCGAGATCGTCGTCCGGGTCACCGGCGACACGACGGTCGACGGGCGCGCCTCGGCTCTGCAGCGGGCGGTGTCCAACCTGCTGGAGAACGCGGCGAAGTTCGACCGCGAGGGCACCGCGCCGATCGAGGTGGTCGTCACGGGGCCGGGGCAGCCGCCGCCCTGGTCGGAGTCCTGGCCCGAGCCCCGGTCCTTGCCCCGGCAGGCGGCGTCGGGCCAGTCGGCGTTCGGCGCGCGGGATTCCGGCCGGTACGCGGCCGGGGACACCGCGGGGGGCATGGACGGGGCGGTGGACGGGGCCGTGAACGGCCGGGGGGCGCTGCCCGCCACGGCGCTGAAGGACGGAGGCGAGGCGCCGGGAACGGGCTCGCTGCCGGGCAGTGTGCGCGTGGAGGTCCTCGACCGGGGGCCGGGCATCGAGGAGGGCGACCTCCTGCGGATCTTCGACCGCTTCTACCGGGCCGCGGACGCCAGGAGCCTGCCGGGCTCGGGCCTCGGCCTGTCGATCGTGCGCGAGGTGGCGACCTCGCACGGGGGCGCGTCGTTCGCGTGCCGGCGCGAGGGCGGCGGCTCGGTCATCGGGTTCACGGCGGGCGGGGGACGGCGGCCGGGCAGCGAGTGACGCGACCGTACCCGGACCCCGTCCGTCTCCGGCGTCAGCCGACGTGGACGCGGGGTCGCCGGGCGCGTTCGGGCTCCGCCTCGCGCAGCACCTCCCGGGTCACCGGGGCCACCTCGCCCTGCCCGAAGAGGAAGAAGCGCAGGAAGTTCGCGAACGGGTTGCCCTCGGTCCACTCGAAGTAGATGTGCGGGGTGCGGCCGGTGGTGTCGCGGACGTGCAGCAGCAGGGCGGCGAGCGCGTTGGGGACGGAGGACGACTCCAGGGTGAGGACGCGGTAGCGGTCGTGCAGGACCTCGCCCCGTACGGTCAGCCCCGTCTCGAACTCCGAGGGGTCGCGGACCGTCACCTCCACGAAGACGAAGTCCTCCAGCGACGGGACGTCGTTGTCGGCGCGGATCTGCTCGATCTTGCCGCGGTACTCGGCGAGGTCGCGGGCGCCGGGCTCGTTGGCGATGAACCGCATCTTCCGGCTGGCGATGTCACGGACGAACCGCTGCGCCATGTCGTCCAGGACCACCTCGGTCACCCGCAGCTCGAAGGAGCGGGCGAGCCGGGACAGCAGCGAGACGAGGATGATCCCGGCGATGAAGCAGGCGCCGATCTTCACCCCGTCCGGTCGTTCGAAGACGTTGGCGACGGTGGTGTAGAGGAACACGGCGGAGATGACGGCGAAGACGGCCGTCCACCGCTTCTGGCGCGCCCGCCGCGCGGCGACGGTCACCGCGATGGCGGCGGAGCTGATCAGTACGAGGACGCCGGTGGCGTAGGCGCTGCCCTGGGCGTCGACGCTGGCGTTGAAGATCCAGGTCACCAGGAAGGCGATCAGGATGAAGACGATGACCATGGGGCGTACGGCACCGGCCCAGTGCGGGGCCATGCCGTAGCGGGGCAGATAGCGGGGCATCAGGTTGAGCAGCCCGGCCATGGCGGAGGCGCCCGCGAACCAGAGGATCGTGATCGTCGAGATGTCGTAGACCGTGCCGAAGGTGTTGCCGAGGTGGGCGTGCGCCAGATACGCCAGCGCCCGGCCGTTCGCCGGGCCGCCCGCCTGGAACGCCGGTGCCGGGATGAGCAGGGTGGTGATGAAGCTGGTGGTGATCAGGAAGCCGCTCATGATGACGGCGGCGGTGGTCAGCAGCTTGCGGGTGTCCCGGATCCGGCCCGTGGGCTGCTCCTCGGTGTCGCCGGGGTCACCCCGCACATGCGGCATGACGGCCACGCCGGTCTCGAAGCCGGACAGGCCGAGGGCGAGCTTGGGGAAGACGATCAGGGCGACGCCGACCATGGCGAGGACGTTGCCGTGGTGGGCGCTCGTCAGGGCGCCGGTCCAGTCGGTGATCACATGCTCGGCGGTGAGCACATGCCACAGGCCCGCGACCACGACGACGGCGTTGAGGGCGAGATAGGTCCCGACCAGGGCGACGGCGACGCCGATGGCTTCGAGGAAGCCCTTGAGGAAGACCGCGCCGAGCAGGGCGATGAGCAGCAGCGTGATGAGCATCTGGTGGCCGTGCAGGGCGCTGCTGAGGTGGGGGTTCTGGATGAGGTGGGTGGCGGCGTCGGCGGCGGAGAGGGTGATGGTGATCAGGAAGTCGGTGGCGGCGAAGCCGAGGAGGGTCAGGACGAAGAGCTTGCCCTTCCAGAAGGTGAGCAGGCGTTCGAGCATGGCGATGGAGCCCTGGCCGTGCGGGCTCTCGCGGGCGACGCGGCGGTAGACGGGCAGGGCGCCGGCGAGCGTGACGAGGACGAGGACGAGGGTGGCGAGCGGGGAGAGCAGCCCGGCGGCGAGGGCGGCGATGCCGGGCTGGTAGCCGAGGGTGGAGAAGTAGTCGACACCGGTCAGACACATCACCCGCCACCAGCGGCGGCCTTCGTGCGGGGGCGCGGGCGGGGCGTGCGGACCCTGGGGGGCACCCTTGCCCATGTCGGACAGGCCTTCCAGCATCCAGGCCCGCAGCCGGTCCCCGCGGGTGCGCTCCATGGCGGTCATCGGCGTTGCTCCCCTGGCCCGAGGCTCTGCGAACGGTTCGCGGCTACCAGCGTAGGTGGGGCAAAGGTAATAACTAGGTCATATGGGCGCTGTTCTCACCTGCTTCGATGACAGGCGGTCACTGATATGTCTGATGACTTCGTGGCAAAGCGGTGAAATCCCGGTCGCTGACGGATCGGTTACGTGCCAATCTCAATGGTGCGCGCGCTGGGGGAGTCCGTAGCGGGGGAACTGTCTCAGTACAGGAGTCCAACGTGAAATCCTCACTTCGCACCCGCTCCACCCGTGTCCTCGCCGTCGGCGCCCTGTCCGCGGCACTGCTGACGGCCGGTACGGCCGGCGCGTTCGCCGCCGAGCCGAACCCCAACCCCAAGGCGACGCGTATGGCGGAGCCCGAGGCGACCCTCAAGCAGGACCCGAACATCAACGAGCGTTCGGCCTCGGTCACCACGAAGGTCGACAGGACCCAGGTCATGGCGGGCGAGAAGGTGACGCTCACCGGGCGCACCGACGGCCTGAAGACAGGCAGCCCCGTCGTGATCGAGCGCTACTACGACGGCAAGTGGACGCCGATCAAGACCGAGCTCCACTACACGATCGACAAGAACTACAACTACCGCCTGGACACCCGGCTCGACTACAAGGGCCAGGAACAGCTCAGGGTCCGGGCCGGTGACGTGGTCTCGCAGCCGGTGACGGTGACGGTCAAGTAACCGCCCCGTCGCGGTAGCCGCACCACCATCAGAGGGCCGGTCCTGACTCAGGGCCGGCCCTCGCTGCCGTCGACCTCGACGACAGGCCTGTCCGCTACCCCTGACGGTGACTCACGGCCAGACCAAGCAGTAGGCCTGATGCCCCGCCTCATGCAACCGGTGGCTGAAGTCCTGCCATTCGTGCAGGAGTTGGTACACGTTGAACGCGTCGCGTGGGCCGCCGCGGTCCGGGACCGTGGACCAGATGAAGGCCGCCGCGCCCACCGCCTCCTCGCCGATGCCGCGGAGCGGGTCCACGACCGTCATGGGGAGTTTGACCACCGCGTAGTCGGGGTGCAGGACCACCAGTTCCAGCGGGGGGACCTTGTGCAGCGGGACGCCCTCGATGCCGGTGAGGACCATCGCCGCCATCGTCTCCGGCTTGATCTTGGTGAACATCCCGCCCATGCCGAGCTCGTCACCGCCCAGTTCCTCCGGGCGCATCGAGATCGGGACGCGCGCCGCCGTGGCGCCGTCCGGCGCGCCGAAGTACTTGTACGTCACCCCCACCCGGCCACCATTCCCGCTCCCTGCCCCCAGTCGGTCGGCCGTGTGGTTCCTGCGGTCCCTGTGGGCCGCCCGGTCGATTCTGTCAGGCCCGCCCTGGGATCCCGGAGGGTTTTGCGTGCCCTGAGTGTTCTGCGAACTCTGTGGGAGCTGTGAACCGCGGGAACCGGAGGGTTCATGCGCCTCGTGCGGCCCCTGTGCCCGACGTGTCTCGCTCTCCTCCGCGTCGCGCCGGTGCCTTCCCCGCCGGGCACGCCGAGGACCCAGGTCATCGGTCCCCTCGCCCAGTCCGCCACCGCGATGCATATCTCCACCCGACTGCTGTTCTAGGACGCGTGGCCCCCGCCGCGCAACCTGATCATCGTGTCAGTGACCTCCCCCACGGCCGCTCGCCGAAACGTGCGTGGAAACACCTGTCCGCGGGTTCGTCGCGGCCTCTGACACCATGGCTTGTGTGAGCTATCCGTACGAAGCCCCAGTTTCGCAGACTCTTTTCGAGCGCGCGGCGGTCGTCACGCCAGGAGGCGTGAACTCTCCGGTGCGCGCCTTCGGAGCCGTGGGCGGTACGCCCCGGTTCATGGTGTCCGGCAGCGGCCCCTGGCTGACCGATGCCGATGGACGTGAATACGTCGACCTCGTGTGTTCGTGGGGACCCCTGATCCTCGGGCACGCCCACCCGGAGGTGATCGCGGCGGTTCAGGAGGCCGTCTCCCGCGGCACCTCCTTCGGCGCGCCCGGTGAGGGCGAGGTCGCGCTGGCCGAGGAGATCGTCGCCCGGATCGAGCCGGTCGAGCAGGTGCGCCTCGTCTCCAGCGGGACCGAGGCCACGATGTCGGCGATCCGGCTGGCCCGCGGGTTCACCCAGCGGTCCAAGGTGATCAAGTTCGCCGGGTGCTACCACGGCCATGTCGACTCGCTGCTCGCCGCGGCCGGCAGCGGTGTCGCCACCTTCGCGCTGCCCGACACCCCGGGTGTCACCGGCGCCCAGGCCGGGGACACCGTCGTCCTGCCGTACAACGACCTCGATGCCGTCCGCGCCGCCTTCGCCGCCCACCCCGGCGAGATCGCCTGTGTGATCACGGAGGCCTCGCCCGGCAACATGGGCGTCGTGCCGCCGCTGCCCGGGTTCAACCAGGGGCTGAAGGACCTCTGCCGGGAGAACGGCGCGCTGTACATCTCCGACGAGGTCATGACCGGCTTCCGGACCAGCAGGGCCGGCTGGTACGGCGTCGACGGCGTGGTGCCCGACCTGATGACCTTCGGCAAGGTCATGGGCGGCGGCTTCCCCGCCGCGGCCTTCGGCGGGCGCGCGGACGTCATGGCGTACCTCGCCCCGGCCGGGCCCGTCTACCAGGCCGGCACCCTCTCCGGGAACCCGATCGCGACCGCCGCGGGCCTCGCCCAGCTCCGCCTCCTCGACGACGCCGCGTACGAGAAGGTCGACGCGGTCTCCGCCGAGATCCGTAGGCTCGTCACGGACGCGCTCGCCAAGGAGGGCGTCGCCCACCGGGTGCAGAACGCCTCCAACATGTTCTCGGTGTTCTTCACCGACCGGCCGGTGCACACCTACGAGGACGCCAGGAGCCAGGAGTCCTTCCGGTTCACGGCGTTCTTCCACTCCCTTCTCTCGCAGGGCGTGTATCTGCCGCCGTCGGCGTTCGAGTCCTGGTTCGTCTCCACCGCCCATGACGAGCGGGCGCTCCAGAAGATCGCCGACGCCCTCCCGGCGGCGGCCCGTGCGGCAGCGGAGGCCACAGCGGCATGAGTGACATCACCGTCGTCCACCTGATGCGGCACGGCGAGGTCGCCAACCCCGAGGGGATCCTCTACGGGCGGCTGCCCGGGTACCACCTCTCCGACCTCGGCCGGCAGATGGCCGAGCGGGTCGCCGACCACCTCGCCTCCCGGGACATCACCCACGTCGTCGCCTCCCCGCTGGAGCGGGCGCAGGAGACGGCCACCCCGATCGCCAAGGCGCACGGGCTCGACCTGGCCGCCGACGAGCGGCTCATCGAGGCCGACAACGTCTTCCAGGGCAAGACCTTCGGCGTGGGTGACGGCGCGCTGCGGCGGCCGGAGAACTGGAAGCACCTCGTCAACCCGTTCAAGCCGTCCTGGGGCGAGCCGTATCTGGAGCAGGTCGTCCGGATGATGGCCGCGCTGGACGCCGCCAAGGACGCCGCGCGCGGCCATGAGGCCGTGTGCGTCAGCCACCAACTGCCGATCTGGATCGTGCGCAGCTTCGTGGAGAAGCGGCGGCTGTGGCACGACCCGCGCAAGCGGCAGTGCACGCTCGCCTCCCTGACCACGTTCACGTACCAGGGCGACAAGATCGTGTCGGTGGGGTACTCCGAGCCGGCCCGGGACCTCGTGCCCGCTCATCTCCTCGCGGGCGCCAAGCCGGTGAAGGGAAAGCAGAAGGCGTTCGGGGCCTGAGCGCACCGCTGTGCCGCCGGGCTCCCGCGGACGCGTGTCCGCGCAAAGCCCGGCGCGACGGGGGCGTGTTCGGGAACCGCCCTCTTCATCGCGCCCTCTTGCCTAGTGCCCCGACGGACAACGCTGCCTGCCGGGGCACGGGTGACCACCAAGAGGGCGCGATGAAATGGGGAACGTGATGCGGCGCATCGGCCGACGGGGACTGATCGGGCTCGGAGCGGGCGCGGCAGCGGCGATGGGACTGGCCGCGTGCGGGTCCCAGCAGGGGGGTACGAAGCCGGGCGGTTCCGGCAAGGGCGCCGCCGGAAGTACCGGCCCCAGTGTTCCCGTACGTCCGCTCGGTGACGGCTCCACCGCCGACACCGGTGCGCAGCCGAACCAGCCGGACAAGCCCGCACCGCTGGAGCCCGGCCGGACCCCGCCCCAGTTCGTCGTGTTCTCCTGGGACGGCGCCGGAGAAGTCGGCAACGGCCTCTTCCCGCGCTTTCTCGACCTCGCCAAGAATCACGGCGCGCACATGACGTTCTTTCTCTCCGGGCTGTATGTGCTCCCGGAGTCGAAGAAGCGCATGTATCTGCCGCCGAACAACCAGCCGGGCGCCTCGGACATCGGATATCTCACCGACGACCACATTCGCGCCACGCTGAAGAATGTCCGCCGCGCCTGGCTGGAAGGCCATGAGATAGGCACCCATTTCAACGGCCATTTCTGTTCCGGTTTCGGCACGGTCGGGAACTGGACGCCGAAGCAGTGGCGCAGCGAGATAGAGCAGGCCAAGTCCTTCGTCAAGGAATGGCGCACCAACACCGGGTTCAAGGACCTGCCGCCGCTCCCCTTCGACTACGACAAGGAGTTGGTCGGCGGCCGTACGCCCTGTCTCCTCGGCCAGGAGAACCTGCTGCCCACGGCCCGCGAGCTGGGCTGGCGCTACGACGCCTCCTCGCCGGGCGGGCGGCAGCGCTGGCCGGAGAAGAAGCAGGGGCTGTGGGATCTCCCGCTCCAGCTCATCCCGTTCCCCGGGCATCGGTTCGAGGTGCTGTCGATGGACTACAACATCCTCGCCAACCAGTCGATCAACTCGACCCAGGCACCCGCGCACAACTACCCGGGCTGGCGCAAGCAGGCAACAGACGCCTACATAGCTGGATTTGACCGGGCATACCGGACGAACAGGGCGCCGTTCTTCATAGGCAACCACTTCGAGCAGTGGAACGGCGGCATCTACATGGACGCCGTGGAAGAAGCGTTCAAGCACATCGCGCGCGAGAAGGAGAAGGGCGCCGACATACGGCTCGTCTCCTTCCGGCAGTTCACGGACTGGCTCGACGCCCAGCGGCCCGAGGTGGTCCACAAGCTCCAGTCGCTGGACGTGGGGCAGCAGCCGACCGGCGGCTGGAAGGAGTTCCTCGCCGCCACCGGCACAGGGGCCTAAGGGCTGTCCCGTAATCCCTGGCGGATCAGCGCGCGGCGTCGGATGCGGTGCATCGCAAGGCGGAGGGACGCCCGAATACTGGACGTATTCGGGCGTTCCGACAACGCGGCGAGGTGCCGTAGCCGTCGTCGCGCGCCCGTCAGGGATTACGGGACAGCCCTTAGGGCCTGTATCGAGTTGCCCGCCTGCGTCGCGACGCCTGGCACGGCACCTCGCCGCGTTGTCGGGCTCGCCCGCGTACGCCCAGTACGCGGGCGACCCTCCGCCTTGCGAGGCTCCCCCACTGCCTGAAGGGCGTGGGAGGTGCCCCCAGCACCAGACGCCGCGACGCCCGCCTTCCGGGCGGACGACGGGCAACTCGATACAGGCCCTAGGGGGACCCGTCGAAGGCCGCCTGAAATGCGGGTTTCCACCCGTGAGGGGGGTGCGCAAGATCCCCGGAACGGACATGCGAAACTTTTCACATGAGTGCCGCCTGCCGCGCCCCGCAGCGCCTGAACCGCACCCGTAGCCGCAGTCGCCGCCATGCCGTCCTCGCCTCCGCCGGGGCCGCCATCGCGGCGCTCGTGCTGTCCGCGTGCGGATCCGGCGGCGTCTCCGGGGGCTCGGGCAACACCAACTTCATCACCGGCAAGGACGGCATCGCGACCGTCAAGAAGGGCGAGCGGGACACCGCCCCCGACCTGTCCGGCACCACGATCGACGGCAAGAAGCTCGACGTCGCCTCCTACAAGGGCAAGATCGTCGTCCTCAACGTCTGGGGCTCCTGGTGCCCGCCGTGCCGCGCCGAGGCGTCGAACTTCGTCAAGGTCGCCAAGGACAACGAGCGCAACGGCGTCCAGTTCGTGGGCATCAACACCCGCGACACCAGCACCGGCCCGGCCCGCGCCTTCGAGAAGGAGTACGGGGTCACCTACCCGAGCCTGTACGACCCGACGGGCAAGCTGATGCTGCGCTTCAAGAAGGGCACGCTCAACCCCCAGGCCATTCCCTCCACGCTCGTCATCGACCGGGACGGCAAGATCGCCGCGCGTACGCTCCAGCCTCTGACCGAGGAGAAGCTGCGCGAGATGATCGACCCCGTCGTCGCGGAGAAGTGACGTGAGCGCAATGGTCACGCTCGCGGCGGTCGCCGAAGGCAATGAGACGGTCCGCAACGGGGCGCTGCTGGTCGCCCTGCCCGTCGCACTTCTCGGCGGGCTCGTCTCCTTCTTCTCGCCGTGCGTCCTGCCGCTCGTCCCCGGCTACCTCTCGTATGTCACGGGGGTCGCCGGCACCGACCTGGCCGAGGCCCGGCGGGGCCGGATGGCCATGGGCGCCGCGCTGTTCGTCCTCGGCTTCACCGCCGTGTTCGTCTCCGGCGGGGCGCTGTTCGGGTATTTCGGGGCGACGCTCCAGGAGTACCGGGACACCCTGTCCAAGGTGCTCGGCATCTTCATGATCCTGCTGGGCGTCTTCTTCATGGGCCTGATGCCCTGGCTGACCCAGCGCGAGTTCCGGTTCCACCAGCGGCCCGCCACCGGTCTCGTGGGCGCGCCGCTGCTCGGCGCGCTGTTCGGGATCGGCTGGACGCCCTGCATCGGCCCGACCCTCTCCTCCGTCCTGGTGCTCTCCTCCGACCAGGGCAGCGCAGGCCGCGGTGCCCTCCTGACCGTCGCCTACTGCCTCGGTCTCGGTGTCCCCTTCGTGCTCGCGGCGGTCGCCTTCCGCAAGGCGCTCGGTGCGTTCGGCTGGGTCAAGCAGCACTACGCCTGGGTGATGCGGATCGGGGGGATCATGATGATCGGTACGGGCCTGCTGCTGCTGACCGGCGCCTGGGACGGCATCGTGCAGCAGATGCAGAGCTGGTCCGACGGCTTCACGGTGGGGATCTGATCCATGAGCGACACACGGAGCACCGACGTGCACAGCGAGACGACGGACACCCCCGCCGATACGGGCACCTCCACCGACAAGGACCTCACCGAGGCCGGATCGCGGCTCTCCACCGCCCCCGTCGAGACCGCCATGCCCGGCTCCTTCGGCGGCTCCCGGGCCCCCGGCGCGCTGGGCTGGATCAGCTGGACCGCGCGCGAGGTCATCGGCTGGGCCCGCTGGTTCTGGCGGCAGCTCACCTCGATGCGGGTCGCGCTGCTCCTGCTCTTCCTGCTCTCGCTCGGCGCGATTCCCGGCTCGCTGATCCCGCAGTCCGGCACCAACGCGATGGCCGTCCAGGCGTTCAAGGACGCGCACGACGTCCGCGGCCCGCTCTACGACCGGCTCGGGCTGTTCCATGTGTACAGCTCGGTGTGGTTCTCCTCGATCTACATCCTGCTGTTCGTCTCGCTCATCGGCTGTATCGTGCCGCGCGCCTGGCAGTTCGTCGGCCAGCTCAGGAGCCGCCCGCCGGGCGCGCCGAGGCGCCTGGAGCGACTGCCCGCGTACGCGACCTGGCGGACCGACGCCGCACCGGAGGAGGTCCGCGCGGCCGCGCTGAAGGCGCTCCGGCAGCGCCGCTTCCGGGCGCATGTGACGGGGGACGCCGTCGCCGCCGAGAAGGGCTATCTGCGCGAGGCCGGCAACCTGCTCTTCCATGTCGCCCTGGTGGTGATGCTGGTCGCCTTCGCCTGGGGCCAGTTGTACAAGTCCGAGGGCAACAAGCTGATCATCGAGGGCGACGGCTTCGCCAACACCCTCACCCAGTACGACGACTTCAAGTCCGGCAACCTCTTCACCGCCGACGACCTGGTGCCGTACAGCTTCACCCTGCGCGACTTCACCGGCACCTACGAGCGCACCGGCCCGAACAAGGGCACCCCGCGCACGTTCAAGGCGGACCTCACCTACAGCGAGGGCGCCTACGGCAAGGAGAAGAAGACCACCGTCAGGGTCAACCAGCCGCTGCACGTCGGTGACTCCAAGGTCTACCTCGTCAACCACGGGTACGCGCCCGTGGTCACCGTCCGCGACGGCAAGGGCAAGGTCGTCTTCCATGACGCCGTGCCGATGCTGCCCCTCGACGCCAACGTCACCTCGCAGGGTGCGATCCAGGTGCGCGACGGCTATCGCAACGCCAAGGGCGAGAAGGAGCAGCTCGGCTTCGGCGCGATCTTCGTACCGACCTTCGCCGGGGCCGGCCAGGGGTCGATGTTCTCCCAGTTCCCCGCGGCCGACAACCCGGTGCTCGCGGTGAACGCGTACCACGGCGACCTCGGCGTCAATGCGGGGGTCCCGTCGAACGTCTACCAGCTCAACACCAAGAACCTGAAGCAGTTCAAGGGCGCCGACGGCAAGATCCTCAAGGCTCGTCTGGCGCCCGGCCAGACCATGAAGCTGCCGGGCGGTTACGGCTCGATCACCTTCGAGAAGCAGGTCAAGGAATGGGCCGGCTTCCAGATCGTGCAGCAGCCCGGCAGTGGCTGGGCGCTCGGCGGTGCGCTCGCCGCGATCCTCGGCCTGGCCGGTTCCCTGTTCATCCCGCGCCGCCGGGTCTGGGTGCGCGCCACGACCGGCGCCGACGGTGCCACCGTGGTGGAGATGGCTGGCCTCGGCCGCAGCGAGTCGGCGAAGCTGCCCGAGGAACTCGGCGACCTGGCCGCGCTCGTGCACGACCAGGCGCCCACCAAGACCGCCGACCCAGACGCCGACCCCGATCGGGAGCCGGACGCCGCATCTCACGTACCTGCCGCTGAAGGGGTTCAGACGAAGTGACCCTCGCCCTCGCCACCAACGAACATCTCGCGAATCTCAGCAATACGCTGATCTACTCCTCGATGGCCGTCTACACCCTGGCCTTCTTCGCGTACATCGCCGAATGGATCTTCGGCAGCCGCAGCAAGGTCGCCCGTACGGCCAGCGCCCTCACCGCCGAGGCGCCGCGCGCGGCCGAGGCGCCCGCCGTCGCCGTCAAGCAGGCCGGCGGCACCGCGGTGCTGGAGCGGCCGAAGGTCGTCACCCGCGCCGCGGCCGGTGCCCGTGACGTGCCGGACGGTCCGGGCGCCCACGGCGGCGACGAGCAGGGCGACCTCTACGGCCGGATCGCCGTGTCGCTCACCGTGCTGTCCTTCCTCGTCGAGCTGGCCGGGGTCATCGCCCGCGCGGCCTCGGTGCAGCGGGCGCCGTGGGGCAACATGTACGAGTTCAGCATCACCTTCTCCACGGTCGCGGTCGGTGTGTACCTCGCGCTGCTGGCGCTGAAGAAGAACGTGCGCTGGATCGGCCTGTTCCTCATCACCACGGTCCTGCTCGACCTGGGTCTCGCCGTCACGGTCCTGTACACGGCCAGCGACCAGCTCGTACCGGCCCTGCACTCGTACTGGCTGATCATCCACGTCTCCACCGCGATCTTCTGCGGAGCGGTCCTCTACGTCGGTGCGGTCGCCACGCTCGCCTACCTCTTCAAGGACTCCTACGAGAACAAGCTGGCCGGCGGGGGCAAGCCCGGCCGCTTCGCCACCTCGGTCATGGAGCGGCTGCCCTCCTCGGCCTCGCTCGACAAGTTCGCCTACCGCGTCAACGCCGCCGTCTTCCCGCTGTGGACCTTCACGATCATCGCGGGTGCCATCTGGGCCGGTGACGCCTGGGGCCGCTACTGGGGCTGGGACCCGAAGGAGACGTGGGCCTTCATCACCTGGGTCGCCTACGCCTGCTATCTGCACGCCCGCTCCACCGCGGGCTGGAAGGGCCGCAAGGCGGCGTACATCGCGCTCGTCGCCTTCGCCTGCTACCTGTTCAACTACTACGGCGTGAACCTCTTCGTCGGCGGTATGCACTCGTACGCGGGCGTGAAGTAACTCCCCTCTGGCGAAGGCCGGTTCGGTGCGGCACTGCACCGGACCGGCCTTCGTCGTACGCGGACGTCCCGCCGTGCTCGCCGGGGCGTCGCCCGGACCGTGTGCGGATCCCTCGCCCGCGCGCGAGGCTGGTGGTATGAGCAGTCCCATCGAGCCCGTCGAACCGATCGAGGAAGGCACTCCCGAATGCCGGGGCGAGCTGTGGGTACGGCACTACCTGCTGCGGCTGCCCGGCACTGTGGAGGAGACCTGGCCCGTCCTCGCCACCCCCGAGGGGCTGGGGGAGTGGCTGGCCGCGGCCGAGCCGTTCGAACCACGGCTCGGCGGCGCGGTGGCGCTCCACCTGCCCGACGGGACCGCCGAGGGCCGTATCACCGCGTGGGACGTGGAGCGGGTCGCGGAGTACACGGTGGAGGGGCGGGGCCGGATCCGCTTCCATCTGGAGCCGGGGCGACCGACGGGGACGACGGTGCGTTTCACCCACGAGAGCGAGCAGGAGCGGGACCCGGGCTGGCGGGAGCGTTTCGAGCGGCTTCTCGCCCGTGCGGAGCGCGGCGGCGGGTGAGCCCCCTCACGCGGACGGCAGGCAGCTGTCGGCCGGGGGGTCGCGTTCCGGCCAGGCGGTCTGCACGAAGCGGGTGCCGCCCGACGGCTTCAGCTCCACGATCGGCACCGCCTTGTCGTACGGATTGCCATGCACATCGAGGCAGATCCATCCGCTCGCACCGTTCACCCGCTGCTTGCCCTTGATCAGCGCCCACTCGTTGACCACGTCCGCGAGCGAGGGCGCGGTCCTGCCGTTCAGCGTGGCCTCGCGCAGTCCCTTCACCGCGAGCTGCAGGGCGTCGTGCGCGATGATGAGCTGCCCGTCGTCGAGGGCGGTCGGTCCGATCGGGCCGACCGGCGCCTGCTCGGCGCGGCGGATCAGCTCGGCGAGGGTGGCGGCGTCGGCCGTGCTGCCGCCGGTCGCCGCCGTCTTCCCCTTCCAGGCGTCCGGATGGGCCAGCGCGGTGTACCGCACGGAGAGGTTGCGGGTCAGGGCCTTGCGGTCGAGCTTCGTGTCCCCGGCGAGATACGAGCCCTCGTCCCCGGTGAGCACGGTGAACCTGTGGTCCGTGCAGCCGCGTTGCCCCAACTGGTTGATGAACTGGCGTAGTTGGGTGTGGCGTCCGGCGAACAGGACCGTGTCGGTGGACTTCGGGGTGTCGCACAGGAGCTGGGTGATCTGGCGGAACTGGTTCGCGGTCGTGCCGTCCTGGGTGCGGTCCGCGGGCGGGGTGAACGACTGCGGCTGGTGCAGCGTTCCGGGCAGCAGCTTCTCCAGGGAGGTCTGGAGCGTACGGGTGTAGGGGTCGCCCGGCTTGTCGTACACCAGCAGCGCCTTGCGGGCCGTCACCTGGGCGAACGCGGCCAGGGCGCGGGCCTCGTCGGTGTTGGTGGGGGCGACGCGGGCGAGCCCGGGGAACGGGTCCTTGCCGCCTTGCCCGTTGGCGAGGTCGTCGGCGGTGATCGAGGAGCCGACCACGGGGATACCGCGGTGGGTCAGCTCCCGGACGGCCTTCTTGTTGTTGTCGGTGCTCTGCCCTATCCCGGTCACCGCGCGCAGCCGCTCCGGGCCCTTGGTCATCTCCTCCAGCCGGTCGACCACCTCCTGCCAATGGGCCCCGTCCGCCCCGGTGTTGGCCAGGGCGAGCCGGACCCGCGGGTACTCGCCGGTCGGTTCGTGATTGACCTGGTACTGGGCCAGATAGGCGCCCTGGAGTTCATGCAGGGTGTCGTTCAGGCTCGCCGGGGCGGAGGTGGTGAACGGCAGCAGCAGCGCGACCGTCACGTAACTGCCGGGCTTGAGGCGGCGGTTCTCGCGGTCGATCGCATCCGCGGCGGCGGTGAACCGGTGCTGCTTGAAGTCGTACGCCGTCGTGGACACGCCCACGCAGTCGTTGCTGCCCTGCGGGCGGGTCACACCCGTGGCGCAGGACCGGTCCTCCCGGGTGAGCCGGAGCCCGCCCCATACGCCGGCAGCCACCAGCGCGGCGGCGAGCAGCAGCGCCACATACCGGCGGAACCGGATCTCCCAGACGTCCTCGCGCAGCCATCTCCACAGCCGTGCCGCCATCACCGGCTCCCGTCCTGGTCGTCTTGTGGGACGTGCAGTGGCCGTCCGGCCGTCGCGTGCGCGGGCCAGTCCCGCGAGGCCCGCCACAACAGGGCGGTACCTCCGGGCCGCAGGTTCGACAACTGCTCCAGCTCGAAGCGCAGTCGCTCGGCCACCTGCGGGTCGGGCAGCACCAGCGGATCGGTGAGCTGCCAGACCGCGTGCAGCAGTCGCCGTACACGCAGATGCAGTACGGCGTCCACGCCCTCCGGCACCGGATGCGCCGCGTCCGTACGGCCGAGCGCGATCGCCGTGCGGTGATCGCGCTCGGTGACGTCGCGGCCCTCGGGATCGTGGGCGTGGAAGTAGGGCGCGGAGGCGATGAACAGCAGCGCGGACAGCCAGTCCCCGACGTCGGCGTCGGGGAAGGTGTCCCGCAGATGGGCCACCGCGAAGTCGGCCGTGCCGAGGGCCAGTTCGTGGTGCAGCCGGTAGCGGGCGGCGTCCGCGCCGTCCCGCTCGCCGTAGTGGTCGATGAGCGCGCGGTGGGTGGCCTGCCACTCGGCGTGGTCCGTGCCGAGATGGTGCAGCCGCAGCAGGAGCAGCGCCCGCAGGAACGGGTCGCCGACGAACTGCCCGGCGGTCGTGGGCCACCCCTCCTCGGCGAGCCGCTCCTCCAGGCCGAGCACCCCGGCCGCGCCGAAGTCGTCCGGCAGCCGGGCCTCGGCGAGCGCCAGCGCGGAGGCGCGGTCGTGGGCGGCGGCGAGCACGGTCAGCTCGTCCAGCCGGCCGCCCGGCACGAGCCGGTCGAGCAGCTCCCGGTAGGCGGGGCGGCCGGTGTGGTCCTCGTGGACGGCGACATCGCCGGTGAGCAGCGCGCCGAGGGAGCCGGCGCCGCGCGGCAGGTTCTGCCGGGCGGAGGCGGCGAGCAGGGTGATGCCGAGCGGGCTGCCACCGGTCAACCGATGGGTGGCGTGCGGGAGTTGAGGCGGCATGGTGAGGCCGCGGCAGGCGGCGCCCATGAGGTGCAGGGTGTCGTCCGGGGTCAGCGGCGGCAGCGAGACGAGCAGGGCCCGGGAGGACGGGGAGGTGCCGGGCTCCCAGCCGGTGGCGCGGGTGACCTCGGTCAGCGAGCGCCGGGCGGCGTTGGGGAGCGCCGGGAAGGTGCCGCCGCCCGGGAGCGTCCGACCGCGCAGGGCGGCGAAGAAGACGACCTGGTCGCGGATGCCGTCCGCGCGGTCGCGCAGCACGTACTCCATGACGGCGCGCCCGGCGGGCGCGTGCACGTTGTCGAGCAGCACGACCGGGCGGCCCAGGCGGTGCGAGCGCTGCATGACGCTCGCGTAGGCCTCGTCCAGGTCGGCCAGCAGGGCGCGGACGAGATGGCGCTCGGCGTGGGCGCGGGAGTCGCCGTCGGCCCGGAAGTGCCCCGACAGCAGGATCAGGCCGAGCTTGGGGTTGCCGCCCGCGTTCGGATAGTCCCGGTACCAGCCGACGGCCCGGCGCAGCCGCCGATGGGTCGGCGAGACGCCCTCGCTGAAGGACTCCAGCGTCGCCTCGATGATCCCTTCCACGACGGGCCCGGTGTGGGACATGGTCGAGACGAGCTTGGCGACGACCTTGGTCGCCCAGCGGCCGGCGAAGCCGTCGAGGAAGGACCGCGAGTCGTTGAGCAGCAGGATCCGCTCGGCCTCCTGCCGCATCCGGGGCATGTCCCGGTCGCTCCAGCCGCCCGCGGCGACGGCGAGCAGCCCGGAGGCGAGCCGCGGGAACCCGATCCGCCGGGCGCCCTTCACCGGCTCGGCGAGCTGCTCGGCGATCGTGGTGAGCGCCTGGGCGACCGGCGACCAGGCCGCGACGGGCCGCTCCGGCGGCGCGACGGCGAACTGCGGCTCCTCGCCGTCGACCAGCGCGATGGGCGTATGCCCCTGATAGGCGGCGCGCACCTCGCCGAGCAGCGCGCTCTTGCCGAGCCCGCGCCCACCCGTGAACACCACGAACGGGACGTCCACCGCATGCTCGTACGGGCCGGAGCGAAGCTGATACGGGCGCAGCCCGACCAACCGCGAGGCAAGACCGGGCGGGTCCGTGTCGAACAGCGGCCCCCGGCCGTGCAGCCGTCTGTCCACCGCGTCTCCCCCCGGGACGGTCCGGTCGGATGTGCTGCTGTGATGTGTACCCAACCCAGTGTAAGAAAGGGAGAGTTGATTCGGACTGGGGTGTGCGGTGTCCATTGGGTCACGGAATTCCCCGCGCCCGCGCGCTGCCGTGTCCGTTCCCTCATGCCCTCCCGCTCGTTACTCCGAATGGGGCGTTTCGACGCCCGCTGTGGGTGAGTGGCGCACTGTCAGAGGGGGGAGTTGTGGGCAGACGCAACGCCGAGGTCGGCTCGGGAGCCGGTACCGCAGCGCTGTTCGGCGAGGTGCTCAGGTACTTCCGTGAGGCAGCCGGGCTCACGCAGGAGGGCTTGGCGCGCGAGATCCCGTGCGACCGTTCGTTCGTGACGCGCGTGGAGGCGGGTACACGGGTACCGCAGGACTGGTTCGCGAAGAAGTGCGACGAACTGCTGGGCACGGGTGGGGTGTTGCTGCGACTGTGGCAGAAGATCGACTGGTATGGGCGGGTGGAGCATCCGGACTGGTTCCGGCAGCGGGCTGACATGGACGCGGAGGCAGTGGCGCTGCGGGAGTATCAAGAGCGCGTCATACCTGGCCTGTTGCAGACGGAGGACTACGCGAGGGCTCTGTTCTCGCGTGTTGCGACCGGTGAAGAAGTCGAGGAACGAGTTCACGCCCGACTGAGCCGACAGCAGCGGTTCCTGGCTGAGGACGGTCCGTTGTACCTCGTGGTGCTGGACGAGAGCTGTCTGCGTAATGTGGTGGAGAACTCAGCCGTTATGCGGGACCAGTGCGCGCACCTGCTCGCCGTGGGGCGTCGCCCCAACATTCGTATTCAGGTGGCCCCCGCCGGCCCTCGCGAACTCTCCCGGCCCAGTGGTTCCATGTCGTTGATCACGCTGCCGGACGGCCATCAGTGGGTCTATTCGGAATCGCTGGATCGTGGCCATTTCACCGACGAACCAATCGTGTTCGCATGCCACAGCCAGACCTATGATGTGCTCAGGGCCGACGCTCTGTCAGTCCCGGAATCCGCCGCTTTGATCGGTGACGTGATGGAGGGTTACGAGCAGCATGGACAGGTACGAACTCAGCGCGGCGATGTGGATCAAGAGCAGCTACAGCGACTCCAACGGCGGCAATTGCGTCGAAATCGCCCCCGGTTTCCCCGCCGCCGTCCCCGTTCGTGACAGCAAGGTTCCGGACGGCCCGGTGCTGTCGGTCTCGCGCCGGGCTTGGTCGGCGTTCGTCGCGGACGTAGCGCGATGAACCGGCACGAACTCAGCGCGGCGATGTGGATCAAGAGCAGCTACAGCGACTCCAACGGCGGCGACTGCGTCGAAATCGCCCCCGGTTTCCCCGCCGCCGTCCCCGTTCGTGATAGCAAGTCCCCTGATGGCCCGGTGCTGTTGGTCTCGCGCCGGGCCTGGTCGGCGTTCGTCGCGGCAGCGGGGCGCCGCGTCTGACGTCAGTCCGCCGAGGGCTCCTCGCCTCGCTCCCGCCGCCGCAGCTCCTCCTCGCGGCGGCGCAGGTCGGCCTCCCAGTCCTTCAGCAGCGACTCGTCCTTCTTGTTCTCTTCCTTCAGCGACTTGAGGAACTCGGGGTTGTCATCGGGCGCGACCCAGGTCGTGCGGTGGTTGCGATGCCACTCCGAGGGCGTGGCGCCGCCCGCCGGAGCCTGGCGCACCTTGCCGGCGACGAGCCAGGCGATCGGGCCGACCAGCACCTCGCCGAAGAGCAGGATGATGATCACCCAGACCACCTTGGGCAGCCCCCGCACCTGCTCCTCGGGGGTGTTCAGGCAGTCGATGAAGGCATAGATCCACAACGCGAGGACCAGCAGGAAGGGCAGATACCGGAACATGGTTGTGCGATCCCCCCAGAGGACGGTGACAGAGCCGGGGACGGCCCGGTGACGGGGTCAGGGTAGCCCGTACCCCCGACACCCTTCCGCGTCGAACCCGACGGGTCTGGGGCCTGTATGGAGTTGCCCGTCGTTCGCCCGGAGGGCGGGCGTCACGGCGTCTGGTGCGGTGCATCGCAAGGCGGAGGGTCGCCCGCGTACTGGGTGTACGCGGGTGATCCGACAACGCGGCGAGGTGCCGTGCCAGGCGTCGTGACGCAGGTGGGCAACTCCATACAGGCCCCAGGGGGTGGGCGCAGGGGCGGCGCGGCGCCTCGGCGATACTGGTGCGCATGGCTTACGACGATCTTCGGACCCTGCTCCGGGCGCTGGAGCGCGAGGGCGATCTCAAACGCGTGAAGGCGGAGGTCGACCCCTATCTGGAAGTCGGGGAGATCGTCGACCGGGTGCAGAAGTCCGGCGGGCCCGCGCTGCTCTTCGAGAACGTGCGCGGTGCGTCGATGCCGCTCGCCATGAACGTCTTCGGGACCGACCGGCGCCTGCTGAAGGCCCTCGGCCTGAAGTCGTACGGCGAGATCTCCGAGAAGATCGGCGGCCTGCTGAAGCCCGAACTGCCGCACGGGTTCGTCGGGATGCGCGAGGCCTTCGGGAAGCTCGGCACGATGGCCCATGTGCCGCCGCGGAAGGTCAAGGCGGACAGCGCGCCCGTGCAGGAGGTCGTGCTGCACGGCGACGACGTCGATCTCGACGCCCTGCCCGCGCTGTTCACCTGGCCCCAGGACGGCGGCTCCTTCTTCAACCTCGGGCTCACCCACACCAAGGACCCGGAGACCGGGATCCGCAACCTCGGGCTGTACCGCCTCCAGCGCCACGACCGGCACACCATCGGGATGCACTGGCAGATCCACAAGGACAGCCGCAACCACTACCAGGTGGCCGCCAAGCGCGGCGAGAAGCTCCCGGTCGCCATCGCCTTCGGCTGCCCGCCCGCCGTCACCTACGCCTCCACCGCGCCCCTGCCCGGCGACATCGACGAGTACCTCTTCGCCGGGTTCATCGCGGGCCGGCGCATCGAGATGGTCGACTGCAAGACCGTCCCGCTCCAGGTCCCGGCCCATGCCGAGGTCGTCCTCGAAGGCTGGCTGGAGCCCGGCGAGATGCTGCCGGAGGGGCCGTTCGGCGACCACACCGGCTTCTACACGCCGCAGGAGCCCTTCCCGGCGCTGACGATCGACTGCGTCACCATGCGCCGGCGCCCGCTGCTCCAGTCGATCGTGGTGGGCCGCCCCCCGACGGAGGACGGTCCCCTCGGCCGGGCCACCGAGCGCTTCTTCCTCCCCCTGCTCAAGATCATCGTGCCGGACATCGTGGACTACCACCTGCCCGAGGCGGGCGGGTTCCACAACTGCGCGATCGTGTCGATCGACAAGAAGTACCCCAAGCACGCCCAGAAGGTGATGCACGCGATCTGGGGCGCGCACATGATGTCGCTGACCAAGCTCATCGTGGTCGTCGACGCCGACTGCGACGTCCACGATCTGCACGAGGTCGCCTGGCGGGCCCTCGGCAACACGGACTACGCCCGTGACCTCACGGTCGTGGAAGGCCCCGTCGACCATCTCGACCACGCCTCCTACCAGCAGTTCTGGGGCGGCAAGGCGGGCATCGACGCGACGAGGAAGTGGCCCGAGGAGGGCTACACCCGGGACGGCGGCTGGCCCGAGATGGTGCTGTCCGACCCGGAGACATCCGAACGGGTGACGCGACGCTGGAAGGAGTACGGGCTCTGATGCGGCCGTACACGCTGGAAGCAGGCAGCGCGGAGACGGGGCTTCCCCGCCGCCGCGGGGATGAACCGGAGTACGCGTTCTGATGAGTTCAGCATCCGCCGCGATCCCGCAGCCAGGACGTACCAAGGCGTTCCTGCGCCTGGTGATGATCGAGCACTCCGTGTTCGCCCTGCCCTTCGCGTACATCGCCGCGCTGACCGCGATGTACAAGTGGGACGAGTCCATCCACTGGGGACGGTTGCTGCTCGTCACCGTCTGCATGGTGGGGCTGCGGACCTTCGCGATGGCGGTCAACCGGATCATCGACCGGGAGATCGACGCCCGTAACCCGAGGACCGCGCACCGCGAACTGGTCACGGGCGCGATGTCCGTCCGCCACGCGTGGACCGGCGCGCTGATCGCCCTGGTGGTCTTCCTGGGCTCCGCGGCCCTGCTCAACCCGCTCTGCCTCGCCCTCACCCCCGTCGCGGTGATCCCGATGGTGGTCTACCCCTACGGCAAGCGGTTCACGAACTTCCCGCAGGCCATTCTGGGTCTCGCCCAGGCGATGGGCCCGGTCGGCGGCTGGCTGGCGATCAGCGGCACCTGGTCCTGGGACGCGGTGATCCTCGGCCTCGCGGTCGGCGTCTGGATCGGCGGCTTCGACCTGATCTACGCCTGCCAGGACGTGGAGACGGACCGAGAGATCGGCGTCAGGTCGGTACCGGCCCGCTTCGGCATCCCGGCGGCGATCCGGGGCGCCCGGGTGTGCCACACGATCACGACGGCGCTGCTCGCGTGGTACGGGGTCACCACCGGCGCCGGGGTCTTCTTCTGGCTGGGCCTCGCGATCACGGCGGGCGCCTTCGTCTACGAGCACACGATCGTCCGCCCCCACGACCTCAGCCGCCTCGACCGCGCGTTCTTCAGCGTCAACGGGTTCATCGGCATTGCCCTGTTCGTGTGCGCGCTCCTCGACCTTCTGGTCCGGGGTCTGACCGTGTGAGTACGGTGCGGCCTACCGCCGAGGGCAGGACCCCAGGGAGGCCGCCGTGACCGTCTCGGGCATCGATCGTCTGCACGCGCAGCTCAGCAGGCTGGAGGACATGTTCCCCGGCTATGTGACGGAGATCGTCGAGGGCAGCATCGTGCTGAACCCGGTCAGGCCGTTTCACGGGAAGACGATCCAGCAGGTGTGGACGCTGCTCGGGGAACAGCTTCCGGCGGAGTGGGCCATGGTGAGCGATGTGGCGTTCCCCTTCGACGACGCCAACGAGTTCTGCCCGGATCTCGCCGTCATCCCGGCCGAGGCGGAGGCCGAGAACCGCAGCGCGTACCCGTGCGACCTGATCGAGTTCGTCGCCGAAGTGGTGTCCCCGGAGAGCGTGCGCCGCGACTACGAAGTGAAGCCGCGCTGGTACGCCTCCCGAGGCATCGCCAACTACCTGATCTTCGACCCGCTCCAGGGTCACGCCGTCACGATGTGGAATCCGGGCCCCGAGGGCTACCGAGGTCGCGACACCATCCCCTACGGCCCCGATCTGATCATCGACTCCCCTCTCGGGAAGCTGACCCTCACCACCGCCCGCCTCCCCGTCGACCCGAAGGCGCGCCCCCGGCCCTGTTGACATCGGGCACTCATCCCGCGGCCGTCGCCGGGCATATGCCCTGCCCCCCTGGGCCGGTTCTCGCTTCCGGGTGCCGGATAGGCTCGGTGTTGTGAACCCAGTCATGCCAGGAGACACGCCGCGCAGGCCTTGGATCGTGGGGGTGTCCGGCGCTTCCGGCACCCCGTATGCGGCTGCCGTGCTGCGCGGGCTCCTCGCCGCGGGGGAGAGCGTCGATCTCGTCGTCTCCCGGGCCGCGCGGCTCACGCTGCTGGACGAGACCGGCATCTCCTTCCGTGACGCGCACTGGCGGGAGGATCTGCGGGAGTGGCTGGAGCGGGGGGCCGACAGCAAGCCCGGCACCTTCGAGGTGGACCTCGACGGCGACCGCGTCCGGTACTGGAGCGCGGGCGACCTGGCCGCCGGGCCGTCCTCGGGGTCGTACCCCGCGCGCGGCATGCTGATCGTGCCCGCCTCCACGGCCTGTGTGGCCGGGGTCGCACTGGGGCTGTCCAAGGATCTGTTGCAGCGGGCCGCGAGCGTCACGCTCAAGGAGGGGCGCCCGCTGGTCGTCGCGGTACGGGAGACCCCGCTGAGCGGCCAGACGCTACGGCAGTTGGTGGCGCTGGACGACGCGGGCGCCGTCGTCCTGCCGGCCACTCCGGCGTTCTACGCGGGGGCGACCCATATCCAGGATCTGGTGGACTTCGTCGCGGGGCGGGTGCTGGACGCGGCAGGGGTGCCGCACGGCCTGTACCGGCGGTGGAAGGGAGAGCTGGGGAGCGGCTCTCGGCCCGGCGCCTAGGCGTGCCAGGGGTGGGGGCAGCGTTTCACAGCGGCGGGCCTGTGCAAGGGCTCGTCGTTGATCGTATGCGAGATTCACAGGGAGAGACCCCTGTGTTCCTTAACTTCTATACGTAGACTGCGGGAACGCCGAACAATGAAAGGCTTCGGATCTATGGATGCCGTTGACAGGCAGCTCATCCAGGCCCTGCGGGAGAACGGCAGGGCCTCTTATGCCGAACTCGGCCGACTGGTCGGCCTCTCCGGGCCCAGCGTCACCGACCGCATCAACCGCCTGGAGGCGGCCGGCGTCATCACGGGCTACCGCGCCACCGTGGACGCCGCCTCCCTCGGCCTCGGCGTGACCGCCCTCATCGGCATCTCGCTCTCCGACGACGCGGACCACGAGGACGTGGCCCAGCGCCTGAAGAACCTTCAGGAGATCGAGGACTGCTGGTTCATCGCCGGTGACGACTCCTTCATGCTCAAGGTGCGCGCGGACGACGTGGACGGCCTGGAGAAGACGATCCGCCGTCTGTCGGGAACCCAGGGTGTCTCCCGCACGCGGACGACGATCGTGCTCTCCACGAAGTGGGAGAACCGGGTCGGCGAGCTGCCCGAGCCCGAGTAGCGGCGGCGGGAAGCGGCGTTCCGTGGCGGCACCGGCCGCCCGCGGGCGGCAGAGTACGGTGGGGCGAAGTTGTCGGCAGGGAGAGGTAGAGGGATGGATGTCGGGCTCAAGCGCGAGCTGGAGGACAAGGTCCGGGCCGGTGAGCGGCTGACCCGCGAGGACGGCATCGCGCTGTACGAGTCGGACGACCTGGCCTGGCTGGGCGGCCTCGCGCACAAGGTGCGGACCCGTAAGAACGGTGACGTCGTCCACTTCAACGTCAACCGTCACCTCAACATGACGAACGTGTGCACCGCCTCCTGCGCCTACTGCTCCTTCCAGCGCAAGCCGGGCGAGAAGGACGCGTACACGATGCGCATCGAGGAGGCGGTCCGGCTCGCCACGGCGATGGAGTCGGAGAACCTCACCGAACTGCACATCGTCAACGGCCTGCACCCGAACCTGCCGTGGCGCTACTACCCGCGCTCGCTGCGGGAGTTGAAGGCCGCCCTGCCGGGCGTCTCGCTGAAGGCGTTCACGGCCACGGAGATCCACCACTTCGAGACGATCTCGGGCCTTTCGGCCTCCGAGATCCTCGACGAGCTGATCGACGCGGGCCTGGAGTCGCTGACCGGCGGCGGCGCCGAGATCTTCGACTGGGAGGTCCGGCAGCACATCGTCGACCACAAGACCCACTGGGAGGACTGGTCGCGCATCCACCGCCTGGCGCACGAGAAGGGTCTGAAGACCCCGTGCACCATGCTCTACGGGCACATCGAGGAGCCCCGCCACCGCGTGGACCACGTGCTGCGGCTGCGTGAACTCCAGGACGAGACCGGCGGCTTCCAGGTCTTCATCCCGCTGCGCTACCAGCACGACTTCGTGGACATGAAGGACGGCAAGATCCGCAACCGCCTTCAGGCGCGCACCACGATGGCGACCGGCGCCGAGGCCCTGAAGACCTTCGCGGTCTCGCGGCTGCTGTTCGACAACGTCCCCCACGTCAAGGTCTTCTGGGTGATGCACGGCGTGCAGACCGCGCAACTGGCCCTCCAGCACGGCGCCGACGACATGGACGGCTCGGTCGTCGAGTACAAGATCACGCACGACGCGGACAACTACGGCACGCCGAACAAGCTGACCCGTGAGGACCTGCTCGACCTGATCCGTGACGCGGGCTTCCGCCCGGTGGAGCGCAACACGCGCTACGAGATCATCCGCGAGTACGAGGGCCCGGACCCGGCCCGCCGGGACGAGCCGCAGCCCATGCGCCTCTGAGTCCTCCCCTCACTCCGTACCACCTCATGACAGGCCCCGGCTCCGGCCGGGGCCTGTCGCGTGTACGGGAGCGGTATGCCGCGTGTACGGGAGCGGTACGGGAGGCGGAGGGGACGTGAGGTCTTGAGCTGTCGAGGGTGTAATAGATAACATCGGTCTGTGCCTCTTACCTTCGCGCTCGATCCTTCCATGACCCCGGCCCTGCACGACGACATCCTCGACCTGTGGACCGACACGTCCAACGCGGGCGGCGCCGTGGGCTTCGTCCCGCCGGTCACGCGCGAGGAGATACGCCCGAGCCTCGTCAGACAGCTCGCGGTGATGGCCGAGGGGCGCGCCCGGCTGCTCATCGGGTACGACGAGGAGCACAAGGTGGCCGCCACCGCCTTCCTCACCTTCAACACCGACCGGATGGCGGCGCACTGGCTGTGGCTCTACACGGTGATGGTGCATCCGCGGCACCAGGGCAAGGGCTACGGCCGGGACCTGATGGCCGCCGCGGCGGACGCGGCCCGCGGCTGCGAGGGCATCGAGGCGATACGGCTCACCTGCCGGGGCGGCCACGGCCTGGAGCGGTTCTACGCCTCCTGCGGCTACAAGGAGGTCGGCCGGGTGCCCGGCGCGGTCCGGATGGCGGACGGGGACGACCGCGACGAGATCGTGATGCTGCTGCCGCTGGGGTGACACGTCCGGGCCCAACCCCCCTGCAAGATCGGCGGGCTGGTCGTGTTTCACTGGATGGTGTCCTTTGGGCCTGTCCGGAACGAAAGAGTGGTGTGACATGCTCCGCTACACGCTGATGCGCCTCGGTGTCTTCGCGGGCTGCCTCGTGGTCGTTTCGGGCCTCGTCTACTCGGGCCTCGCCCCGCGCGGCCTCGGTGACTCCAACGGCCTGTGGATCATCCTGCTCGCCCTACTGATCTCGGCCCCGATCAGCTTCGTGGTGCTGCGCAAGGAGCGGGACCGGGCCTCCGAGCAGATCGTCGGCAAGGTCGAGCGCGTGAAGGCCAACCTCGAGGCCAACCGCTCCCAGGAGGACGCGGCGGACGACACCGTCAGGACGCAGGGCCAGACCCAGACGTCGTGACGACCGTGCCGACGAGGTGAAGCCGCTTCCCGCCGCGTAGCGCGAAACGGTCCCCGTCGGCCGCGTAGGTCACCGTCCCCGGAAGCAGTACGGGCGCCCTGAACTCGGCGCGCACGCGTACGGCGGCACGGGTCGGCTGCTCGGCCAGACACCGGGCGAGACTCCACATGCCGTGCGCGATGGCGCCGGGGAAGCCGAAGAGCCGCGCGGTGACCGGGTGCAGATGGATCGGGTTCCGGTCCCCGGACGCGGTCGCGTACCGCCGCCCGACATCCGCCGCGAGCCGCCACTCGGCGAGCGCGGGCAAGGGGGCCTGATCCTCGGCGGCCGGCGCGGCGGAGGGGGCGGAGCCGACGCGATGCCGGGCCAGACAGGTGCCGGCCGACTCCCACACGAGCCGGTCCCCGGTACGGACCTCGGTGACGACGACCGCCTCCGTACCGCGCCGATGCGGCCGCAACTCCGCGACGTACACCGTGAGTTCGTACGTGTCGTGCGGGAGGAGCCCCTGCCGCTGGGTGATCTCCACGGACGTGTGCACGAGCCCGAGGAGGGGGAGTGGGAACCCCCGTCCCGTCATGATCCGCATGGCCAGAGGGAAGCCGAGGACATGCGGATAGGTGAGGGGGAGCGTGTCGACTCCGGTGGGGAACGCGCAGACACGTTCGTAGGCGGCGAGCCGGACGGGATCGACGCGTACTCCGGGGAGCACGAGGCGGGTGCGGGGGAAGCAGGCGTCGGGCCGGGGGTGCTTGAGAGGCGAGCGGAGGGCGCCGCGGGCGAGAAGGGGAGCGAGCGCGGGCGACCGACGAAGAACGACACGGTCGTGACTCATCGAAGCCCCCTGCCTCGGCCCGCTTGTCCAGGTGTGCCCCACCGTCTCACTCGATCGCAAACGACCGCTAGCCCACCTGGCCCCCGCGGTGGCGGTGCGGGGCGGGCGTCCCCTGTGCTGCGTGCTTCCATCTCGCCAGGCGTATGGAGCAGTGAAGGCGGCGGATAAGGAGAACCGTGCGATGAACCCTGGCAAGGAAGCGATCACGTGCCCGTTCGACTTCAGCGAGGCGCTGGAGTTCGACCCCTCGCTCGCGGCGCTCATGGCCCGCGAGTCCCTCACCCGGATCCGGCTGCCGTACGGCGAGGCCGACGCCTGGCTGGTCACCGGGTTCGAGGGGGTACGCCAGGTGACCACCGACCAGCGGTTCAGCCGGGCGGGGATCATCGGGTCCGACTACCCGCGGCTGACACCGGAGCCCATCGTCTCCCCGGAGTCGATCAACGTGATGGACCCGCCGCACAGCAGTCGGCTGCGGCATCTGGCATCGCAGGCCTTCACCCCGCGGCACGTGGAGGAGATGCGGCACACGATCGCCGGTCTGGCGGACACCCTGCTGGACGAGATGGCCGCACAGGACCAGCCGGCGGACCTCGTCCGGCATCTGTCGAACCCGTTCCCCCGGCAGACCATCTTCGACCTGCTCGGCATCCCCCGGCCCGACTGGCCCCGGATGCAGGAGTACGTCCATCAGTTGCTCGCCACCGGCCCGGACAGCCGCCACACCGCCGCGGCGGCCAAGGCCGAACTGCGGGCCTACTTCCTCGACTTGGTCGAACAGAGGCGGCGCTCCCCCGGGAAGGACCTGATCAGCGCGCTGGCCGCCGCCAAGGAGGGCGACGACACGTTCAGCGACGAGGAACTCGCGGTCATGGCACTGACGTTGACGCTCAGCGGCCAGGACACGGCCACCTGCCAGATCAGCAACATCGCCTATCTCCTCCTGACCCGCCCCGAGTTGATGGCACACCTCAGGCAACGCCCCGAGACCCTGACGGACGTCCTGAACGAACTGCTGCGCTACATCCCCTTCCGCAAGGGCGTCGGCATCCCTCGAGTCGCCCGCGAGGACGTGGAGATGGGCGGCGTACGCATCCGGGCGGGCGACTTCGTCCATGTCTCCTATCTGACGGCGAACCGCGACCCGGAGCGCTATCCGGAGCCGCACACCATCGACCCCGACCGGGCGGGCGCGCCGCACATGACCTTCGGCTGGGGCGGCCACCGCTGTATCGCCGTCCCCCTGGCCATGGCCGAACTCGAAGTGGCCGTCGGCCTGTTGCTGGAGCGCTTCCCCGGGCTCCGGCTGGCGATCCCGCCGCAGGAGGTGCGCTGGGACACGGAGACGATCCGCCGCTTCCCGATCGAACTGCCCGTGGCCTGGTAGAGCCCGTGACGGCGGCCGGGGCGGGATGCCGACCCGCTAGCTCACCCCGGCCGCCCGCAGCAGCGCCGTGGTCAGCGCCGCGCCCAGGACCACCACCACGAACGGCGCCCGGCGCCACGCCAGGACCCCGCCCGTCAACACCCCCGCCGGGCGCGCCCATTCGGCGAAACCGCCCGCCTCGGTGAGCGCGCCCGTGGCCAGCAGGGCGACCAGCAGCACCACCGCACCCGCCGACAGCAACCGCTGGACGTGGTCCGGCAGTTGGACGCGGCCGTGCAGCAGCGGGCCCACCAGCCGGAAGGCGTACGTTCCGACGGCGAGGGCGAGGATCGCCGCGACCATGGCCGTCATACCCGCCTCCCGAGGACGAGCAGCCCCGTGAGGGCCAGCAGCACCGGCACCCCGACCGGTACGAACGGCGTCACCGCCAGCGCCACCGCACCGCCGAGCAGCGCGGCCCGCCGTACGCCCGCGTCCTCGCGTACGGCGGGCAGGACCAGGGCGACGAGGACGGCGGGGAAGGCGGCGTCCAAGCCGAACCGGGCGGTGTCACCGAGCGCGCTCCCGGCCAGCGCGCCGCCGAGCACGCACAGGTTCCACACCGCGTACAGCCCGATCCCCGAGATCCAGAATGCCGCCCGGCGCCGCGCCGGGTCCCGCTGGGCCAGGGCGAAGGCGGCTGTCTCGTCGGTCACCAGATGCGCGCCCGCGAACCGGGCCAGGCGGCCCCGGTCGCCGAGTACGTCCGCCACGGCGAGGCTGAATGCCGCCGTACGGGTGTTCAGCAGCAGCCCGGTGGCCGCCGCGGCCACCGGTCCGCCCCCGGCCAGCAGGATGCCCACGGCGCTGAACTGCGCCGAGCCTGCGTACACCACCAGGGACATCACCACCGGCACCCACACGGGCAGCCCGCCCGCGACGGCGATCGCGCCGAAGGAGACGCCGACCACTCCACTGGCGAGGCAGACGAGTGACACATCACGGAGCAGGGAACGGTCGAGCACCGCAGACGGTGGTGTTCGGTACGGCGAACGCATGTTCCTTACAATGGACAGCGACCCCTCTGTTCGTCAAGGCGAACGATCGGACCGATGGAGCGAACAGCATGACCGACGACGCGACCGCGCCCCCTCCGGCCCGGCTCCCCCTCGACTGGATCGCCGCCGCCCTGCGCCGCGAGCGCGCCCGCGCCGGGTTCTCCCTCTCCGAGCTGGCCAAGCGGGCCGGCATCGCGAAGTCCACGCTGTCCCAGTTGGAGGCGGCGAGCGGCAATCCCAGCGTGGAGACGCTGTGGGCGCTCGGTGTGGCGCTCGGTGTGCCGTTCAGCGCGCTGGTCGAGCCACCGGCCCCGGCGGTGCAGGTGATCCGGGCGGGCGAGGGCCCGGCCGTGCACTCCGAGCAGGCCAGCTACGCGGCGACGCTGCTCTCGGCGAGCCCGCCTGGCGCCCGCCGGGACATCTACCGCGTCCGGCTGGAGCCGGGGTCGGTACGGGCGTCGGAGCCGCATATCCCGGGCTCGATGGAGCACGTGGTGGTGAGCGCGGGACGGGTGCTCGCGGGGCCGCGCGGTGAGGAGGTGGAACTGGGGCCCGGGGACTACATGGCGTACCGCGGTGACGTACCGCACGCGTACGAGGCGCTGGCGCCCGGGACCGTGCTGGTGCTGATCATGCAGCACGTGTAGGGGGTACGGGGGCGAGGCCGGTGCGGGGTGGGGGCGGGCAAAAAGCAGGAGCCCCCTGCGCCGGGGCGCGTGGGGCTCCTTGGGTACTGCTGTCCGTCCGGATCAAAGCATCAGGCTCGTGAGCGCGAGGCCCGGTGAGCCCGAAGGCCTGGAACCGAAGACCGAAGTCCGAGACCGAGGACTCAGATGGCCGTGACGTTCTCCGCCTGCGGACCCTTGGGGCCCTGCGTCACGTCGAAGCTCACCTGCTGGTTCTCCTCGAGCGAGCGGAAACCGTTCGCGTTGATCGCGGAGTAGTGGACGAAGACGTCGGGGCCGCCGCCTTCCTGGGCGATGAAACCAAAGCCCTTTTCGGCGTTGAACCACTTCACGGTTCCGGTAGCCATAAGCCCTCCTTGGGCCCAAAGGGTTGCCCTGCTCCAGAACCTGCAAGTGTGAAAACTGAACGCCCGCACTGCATATGTCTGAAAACGACGAGAGCCCGCGGTTACATGCTCCGCAGGCTCTGTACTGCAAGGAAACCAAACTGCAACTTGCGGCGAGCCTAGCACGCGGGCAGCCGAAAGCAATAGCGCTCAAGATCACGTCACCCGGATGTTTGAACATGCGGCGAGCCGGATTGACGTCAGATGTCTCATCGTAGTCCTAGAAATGGACATCGGGATTCCGGGGGGTCGTCCGGGGCGCTTGCGGGGGCGTCCGAGCCGCGTACGGGCGCCGCGTACGAGCCCTGGGGCCAGCACCGTACAGCATGGGGTCTAGTCTCGCGATGTGGACAATTCTCGCACCCGGCCACGCGTAGGCCACATCCAGTTCCTGAACTGCATGCCCCTGTACTGGGGGCTCGCGAGGACCGGAACGCTGCTGGACTTCGAGCTGACCAAGGACACCCCCGACAAGCTCAACGACATGCTGGTACAGGGCGAACTCGACGTCGCGCCCATCAGCCTGGTCGAGTTCCTCAGGAACGCGGACGAGTTGGTCGCCTTCCCGGACATCGCCGTCGGCTGCGACGGCCCGGTGATGTCCTGTGTGATCGTCTCCCAGGTGCCGCTGGACCGACTCGACGGCGCCCGGGTCGCCCTGGGCTCCACCTCACGGACGTCCGTGCTGCTGGCCCAGTTGCTGCTCGCCGAGCGGTACGGAGTGAAGCCGGACTACTTCACCTGCCCGCCCGACCTCGGTCTGATGATGCGGGAGGCGGAGGCGGCGGTGCTGATCGGCGACGCCGCCCTGCGCGCCAACATGATCGACGGGCCCCGCTACGGCCTTCAGGTGCACGATCTCGGCACGCTGTGGAAGGAGTGGACGGGGCTGCCGTTCGTCTTCGCGGTGTGGGCGGCCCGGCGCGACTACCTGGAGCGCGAGCCGGTCATCACCCGCAAGGTGCACGAGTCCTTCCTGGCCTCCCGGAACCTCTCCCTGGAGGAGGTCCACAAGGTCGCGGAACAGGCGGCCCGTTGGGAGGACTTCGACGAGCAGGTCCTGGAGAAGTACTTCACGACGCTCGACTTCCGCTTCGGCGCCCACCAGTTGGAAGCGGTCACCGAGTTCGCCCGGCGGGTCGGCGAGACGGCCGGGGTGCCGTCGGACGTGAAGGTGGAACTCCTTCAGCCGTAGGAGAGTTGAGGGGGTGGCACCGCCACCCCCGCGCTCTCAGGAGGTCGTCGGGTCCTTGTACAGCCGTACGGTGGAGGCGATCTTCCGTACCGTGGCGTCCGAGACCTCCTCGGGCGCGCCCTTGACACCGACGAACGACCAGGACGCCAGGTCCCCTTGGGCGTTCTTGAAGGCGAAGGTCCACGCCTTGCCGTTCGTCGCGCACTTCTCGGTCTGCTGCACACCGGTGGACCAGGCGCTTCCCAGGCTGCCCTTGAGACCGGACTTCGCGGTGAACGGCTCCACAGTGCCCGGTGTCACCTTCGCCTTGTCCGGCTGGGTGTACAATCCGTAGACCCAGGTCTTCGGGTCGTTCTCGGCTATCTCCTCGGTGCTGCGCGCACCGTTGTTGCCCTTGCTGCCGGCCTGGGCCAGCCGTGTGTACTCCTTCGTGCCGTCCTTGTCGTCGTCCGAGGCGCACCACTGCTCCTTCAGGAACGCGGGGGCGCGCATCCCGATCAGCGGCTTCTCCGCAAGGTCGTCGTCGTCCTTGGCGTCAGTGACGTAGCTGACCCAACTGGGGGACTTGAGCGCCCACTCCGGGGGGACGTCGAAGGCGATGCCTTCGCGTGGGTTCACCACGACCTTCCAGCCCTCGATCGTGGCGGTGTCCGCGTCCGTGTCCGTGCCGCGAGGGTTGCGCGAACTCTCCGACGGTGACGCCGTGTCGGTGGGCTTCGGGTCCGGCTTGTCTTCCTTGCCGCCCCCGATCACGGCGTAGCCGGTCACGCCCGCGGCGATCACGACGGCCGCCGCCGCCACGATGGCGATGGTCCTGGTGCGCTTCCCGCCGCCGCTCGGCGGCGTCGGTGCGGGCACCTGCGCCCCGGACGGCTGGGTCGGCGCGTTCCACGGGGGCGGCTGCTGATACGGGTTCTGCTGGTGGTACCCCGGCTGCTGGTACGGATTCGACGGCTGTCCGGCCCCGGACGACTGTGGGCTCTGCCCGTCCCCCGGCGGCTGCTCTCCTGGCCACATGCGCAGCAACGATACGGCGATCAAGGCGGTAAGCCGAAGGCCCTTCCGTCGTAGGGGAGTTCAGAGCGTGGGCATACCCTGCTGAGGACGTGAGGCGTAGGGGCTTTCGCAGCAGCCCTGGGAGGGAAGGGGAGGTCATGCAGCCGCTCGAGGCCGGTGAGCCCACCGCGGTGGGGCCCTATCGGCTGCTCGGCAGGCTCGGTTCCGGTGGGATGGGCCGCGTCTATCTGGGGCGCAGCGCCGGTGGGCGCACGGTCGCGGTCAAGGTCGTGCATCCGCACTTCGCGCTGGACGAGGAGTTCCGTGCCAGATTCCGCCGCGAGGTGGAGGCCGCGCGGCGGGTCGGCGGCGCGTGGACCGCGCCGGTCCTGGACGCGGACCCGGAGGCCGCGGTGCCCTGGGTGGCGAGCGGGTACGCGGCGGGTCCCTCGCTGGCGGGCGCCGTCGCGGACGGCGGCCCGCTGCCCGAGCACGCGGTACGGGCCCTGGGCGCGGGTCTCGCGGAGGCGCTCGCGGCGGTGCACGGTCTGGGTCTTGTGCACCGGGACGTGAAGCCGTCCAACGTGCTGCTGACCCTGGACGGCCCGCTCCTCATCGACTTCGGCATCGCGCGGGCCGTCGACGGCACGGCGTCGCTGACCTCCACGGGCGCGTCCATCGGCTCGCCCGGCTATATGTCCCCCGAGCAGATCCTCGGCAAGGGCGTCACGGGCGCGGCCGATGTCTTCTCGCTCGGCGCCGTACTGGCGTACGCGGCGACCGGGAACTCCCCCTTCCCCGGTGACTCGTCCGCGGCGCTGCTGTACCAGGTGGTCCACGAAGAGCCCGAACTCGGCGCGCTGGACGGCGAGATACGGGATCTGGTGGCCGCGTGCCTGACCAAGGACCCGGCGGCGCGGCCCACCCCGGCTCAGGTGGCGGCCCGGCTGGCCCCGCAGGGCGCGGCCCGTCTGGTGGCGGGTGGCTGGTTGCCGGGCCGGTTGGTGGAACAGGTCAGCCGCAGTGCCGTACAGCTCCTGAACCTGGAGGCGGCGGAGGCGACGCCGTCGGGACCGGTGGGGTTCAGCAGGGTGTCGACGGGGGCGGAGGCCTGGACGCCTGCCGGTGGGGGTTCCGGCTCGACCCCGGTTCCGGGAGGCTTCGGCCCGGCACCCACCGGGGTCTTCGGCCCACCGCCCGACATGTCCGGCCCTGCCACGCCTCCCCCCGACGGCGGGCCCGGGAAGCTCTCCGTGAGCATGGCCGCGACCTCCGGCCCGGGAGCGGGCGGGCGGGGGCGCCGGGTGAGCTGCACGGTCGCGCTGGCGGTCGCGGGAGCGCTGGCCGCCGTCACGGTCGGCTCGGCGTTCGTGCTCGGCCTGTTCGACAACCGTTCCGCGGACCAGGCGGGCCCCGCGGTCTCTCCCCGGCCCGGCGAGAGTTCGGGGGAGGCGGGCGGCAGCCAGGGCAAGGACGTTCCCGCGGCCTACCTGGGCACTTGGGAGGGCGAGGTGAGGGCCCTCGGAGGCACGCTGCCCGCGGGCACGTACCGCCTCACCGTCCACCAAGCCGCCCGGGGTGAGGAGTTCGGCACTCTGCGACAGACCGACCAACTCGGCGGCATCTGCGAGGAGGTGCTCCTCCTGGGCAAGGCCACGAAGACTCGGCTCACCGCGACGGGCGTGGCCAAGAAGAACGGTCGCGCGGTGTGCACGAAGGGCCGTCACTCCGTACGGCTGACTCCTGTCGGCGACGACCTCGAGATCGAGTCGACCGACACGGACGCGGGAAATCCGACGGCACGGCTGACGAAGGTCGAGTAGGGGTGGTCGGTCGAGCCGGAATCGTGCCGGTCGTGCACCCGGCTCCGGCCTTCGGGGTACCTGCGGGGCGAAGCTTCGCGGCAGCCTCTTATGGCCATGACGGGGGAATTCTCCAAGGCTGAATGCTCCAAGGCTGACGGAATCAAGTGCGACCTCGGCATGCTCATCGACCGCTTGGGTGGCGAGCCCACGCGGCTCGTTCCCGGACACGTGATCGGCGAGATTCCTGTGGCGAAGTCGTTCGCGGCGCAAGCAGGCAGGGAACTTGGCTTTGGCTTCCTGGACGACCAGGCGGTGTTGGGGTTGCTCAGGCTGCGGCGTCGTGACGAAGAGGCGATGTTCAGCGCGGGGGCCAGGGTCGGCGTCCCGCCGGCCGTCATCGGCTTCGGGGCGGTCGTGTCAGATGAATGCAGCTCCCCGGAAGGGTTCTGCGAAATTCCGATGGATGCGGAGAACCTGGGCGGGTCACCGTGTGACTGGTCGAATCGGCAGGCTTCGCAGCACCGTCGCCGGGCTGCTCGCCGATGCGTACGCCGTATGACACCGGCGCCCCTGTCCCGGCGCACGGCCGAACAGCCTGACGTCCGTTCGCTGAACCCCCTGACGTACGCTGGATCGGTCCGTCCGCCCGTCCCCTCACCCCTGTTCGGAACGCGCTTCGCGCCTGTTGTTCCCCTACGAAAGGCACGCCCGGTGACCGAGAAGGCCGACCTCACGTCCCTTGATGTCACAGCCGTCCTCGACCGCGCCGCTGCAGGTGGGCGGATCACTCCCGACGAAGCGCTCGTCCTCTACCGCGACGCGCCGCTGCACGCGCTGGGCGCTGCCGCCGACGCCGTGCGCCGCCGTAAGTACGCGGGCATCGAGCACATCGCCACGTACATCATCGAGCGCAACATCAACTACACGAACGTGTGCGTGACGGCGTGCCGGTTCTGTGCGTTCTACGCGGCTCCGAAGGACACCGCCAAGGGCTGGACGCGCGACCTCGAGGACATCCTGCGGCGCTGTGCCGAAACGGTCGAACTCGGCGGCACCCAGATCATGTTCCAGGGCGGTCACCACCCGGACTACGGCGTCGAGTACTACGAGAAGCACTTCCGGGCCATCAAGGACGCGTTCCCGCAGTTGGTCATCCACAGCCTGGGGGCCTCCGAGGTCGAGCACATGGCGCGGATCTCGGGCGTGACGGTCGAGGAGGCCATCACGCGCATCCACGCCGCCGGGCTCGACTCCTTCGCCGGGGCGGGCGCGGAGTTGCTGCCCGAGCGCCCGCGCAAGGCCATCGCGCCGCTCAAGGAGAGCGGCGAGCGCTGGCTGGAGATCATGGAGATCGCGCACAACCTCGGCGTCGAGTCGACGGCCACCATGCTCATGGGCACGGGCGAGACCAACGCCGAGCGCATCGAGCACCTGCGGATGATCCGTGACGTACAGGACCGCACGGGCGGCTTCCGGGCCTTCATCCCGTACACCTACCAGCCCGAGAACAACCATCTGAAGGGCCGCACGCAGGCGACCATCTTCGAGTACCTGCGGATGATCGCGATCGCCCGCATCTTCCTCGACAACGTCCAGCACATCCAGGGCTCGTGGCTGACCACGGGCAAGGAGATCGGTCAACTCTCCCTGCACTACGGCGCGGACGACCTCGGCTCGATCATGCTGGAGGAGAACGTCGTCTCCTCGGCCGGTGCCAAGCACCGTTCCAACCGCCAGGAGATCATCGACCTGATCCGCAAGGCGGGACGCGTTCCGGCCCAGCGATCCACCACGTACGAGCACCTCGCCGTCCACGACGACCCGGCGAACGACCCCGCCGACGAGCGGGTCGCGTCGCACATCTCCTCGACGGCGATCGAGGGCGGTACGGCGCATCCGGAACTGAAGCTGCTCGACGCCAGGTGAACCGACTGAACCGGCTGGACCGACTGAACCAACCGGCCTTCCCGTGTTGACGATTCATGCCGCCGACCTTCTGATCACGGGGGACCGGGAGCGGCCGTCCCTCGTGCGCGGCGCGGTGCTGGTCGACGGGCGGGTGTGCGCGGGCATCGGTCCGTACGAGGACCTGGCGGGGGCGCATCCGGCCGCCCGCGTCCGGCGCTGGCCGGGACTTCTCACGCCGGGCCTGGTGAACCCGTACGGCCCCGAACTGCTGGAGCGGGCCTACCATCCCGACCCGCGCGAGGCCGACGAACTGGGCACCGAACCGCTCCTGGACGAGGCCCTCGCGGCGCTCCCCATGACCGACACCCGTTGGGGCGCGAGCGCGCGGCGCGGTGTGCAGCGGATGCTGGCGCACGGGACGGTCGCCGTGGCCGGGGAGCCGAGCCGTCCCGCGGTGCGGGACGCCGTGCACCGTGCCGGGCTGGGCCTACGGGCGCGGTCCGCGGCCCCGGCGGGTCGGCCGAGCCTCGATCCGCTGGCCGGGCGGACCCTGGCCGACGCGCTGGTCTCGCCGTTCCCGCCCGAGGGCGCGGACGCCACGTTCGCGGTGTTCGACGCCCCGGACGAGGCGGCGCTCGCCGAGCGGGGCGCCGGTACGTGTGTGGCGACGGTCCTCGCGGGACGGCTGGTGCACCGCCGCCGCTGACCGCGTCGGCGGCGATGGCGCGCGGGTGACGCGTGTAGGGCCGGGCGCCTGCGGTACGTCCGTCCCGTGCTGCCACAATGGGGACCGTGACCCGCGCATCCCTGGACAAGCAGCCGCACGATGTCGCCTCGATGTTCGACGGCGTGGCGGAACGGTACGACCTGACGAACGACGTGCTGTCCCTCGGACAGGCGAGGCTGTGGCGCAAGGAGGTCGCGAAGGCGGTCGACGCGCGCCCCGCGCAGCGGATCCTCGACCTCGCGGCGGGCACGGCGACCTCGTCGCTCCCCTTCACCCGTACCGGCGCGTACGTCGTCCCCTGCGACTTCTCCCTCGGCATGCTCCGCGTCGGCAAGAAGCGGCACACCTGGCTGCCGTTCACGGCGGGCGACGCGACGCGGCTGCCGTTCAAGGACGACGTCTTCGACGCGGTGACGATCTCCTTCGGACTGCGCAACGTGCAGGACACGGACGCGGCCCTGCGTGAGCTGTACCGGGTGACGAAGCCGGGCGGACGGGTCGTGATCAGCGAGTTCTCGCATCCGACCTGGGCGCCCTTTAGGACCGTGTACACCGAGTACCTGATGCGCGCGCTGCCGCCCGTGGCCCGCGCGGTGTCGTCCAACCCCGAGGCGTACGTCTACCTCGCCGAGTCCATTCGCGCCTGGCCCGACCAGCCGGGGCTCGCCGAGCGGCTGCGTACGGCGGGCTGGTCGAAGGTGGCGTGGCGCAACCTGACGGGCGGCGTGGTCGCGCTGCACCGCGGCTTCAAGGCCTGACGGTCTCAGCGGCCTCCACGGTCTCAGCCGGGCAACCTGCCTGCGGGCTCGTCCAGTTCACGGTGGAGTCCGCCCGGCGGTCGGACCTGCGGGCGGGGTTCGCGCACCCCCGCGCCTCCACCGCCCTCGCCCTCACCGAGGCCGAACCACACGGTGATCGCGGCACCCCGGGGCACCTCGGTGCCGGGCGGCGGGTACTGGCGGACGACGTGGTCGACGACCGTGCGGTGGAAGTCCGGCCGGTCCGGCGCGGCCGGCAGGACGCCCTGCCGCGCGGCGGCTTCGCGCGCGTCCACCGCCATCAGACCGACCAGCCGCGGCACACGCACTTCGGGTGTCTTGGGTGGTATACGCACAGATGTCACCCCCAGCGGTACCCGGAAGGGTAACCGGCCGAGGGTGTCACCCGGAAGCGCTCTGTGTCGTTCTGTGGCAATCAACTACCCAGCGTCACAACGCGAGTCGGTAGCAGTGCCCCTCCCGTCCGCCGGGCGTCGTGAACACCTCGGCGAGGCCCATGCCGAGGCGCTGGGCGACCGCGATCGAGCGGGTGTTGCGGGCGTCGACCATGGCCACCACGCTGCTCACGCCCGCCGCCCGTACCCGCTCCAGCGTGGCGAGCGCGGCGGCGGTGGCGTACCCCTTGCCCCAGTGCGCGCGGCCGAGCCGCCAGCCGATCTCGATCTCGCCCTTCGGGCCCCACTCGCGCGGCCAGGGCTGCGCGCCCGTGAACCCCATGGCCGCGCCCGACTCGTCGAGGACGGTCCACAGACAGAAGCCCAGCTCGGCGTCGTGCCGACGCTGGCGGGCCGTCAATTCCTCGTAGACGGACAGCTCGGCGGCCCGGCCGCCGTGGAACTCCATGACCTCGGGGTCGGCGAAGACCCGGTGCCAGGCGACGGCGTCCTCGTCGGTGGGAACGCGCAGCCGCACATCGGGGAGTGCTCGGTTCACGGGAGACAGCCCTTCAGCCAGGAGATCGGTACCGCTGAATAGACTGCCCATGTCCAGCGCCCGTCAGCACGCCCTTTTCGTCGCGGATTTCACAGTGGATCTCACAGCGGATCTCACCGTGGATCTCGCGGCGGTCGCCGCTGTCGCCGCCGCTGGTGCCGTCCGTGCCGTCGAGTCCTGTGGAGAACCCCGCCGTGACCGAACCCCAGCCCCTTACCGAACACAGCGCCGATGTGATCGTCGTCGGGGCCGGGCCAGCCGGTTCCACCACCGCGTACTACCTGGCCAAGGCCGGGCTCGACGTCCTGCTCCTGGAGAAGACCGCGTTCCCGCGCGAGAAGGTGTGCGGCGACGGCCTGACGCCCCGCGCGGTCAAGCAGCTCGTGGCGATGGGCATCGACATCTCCGAGGAGGCCGGCTGGCTGCGCAACAAGGGTCTGCGCATCGTCGGCGGTGGCGTACGGCTCCAGCTCGACTGGCCGGATCTCGCCTCGTACCCGGACTACGGCCTGGTCCGCAAGCGCGACGACTTCGACGAGCAACTGGCCCGCCAGGCGCAGAAGGCGGGCGCGCGCCTGTACGAGCGCTGCAACGTGGGCGCGCCGATCGTCGACGACCGCACCGGCCGGATCACCGGCGTCCACGCCAAGCTGGGCGAGGAGAAGCGCGAAGCCACCTTCCACGCGCCGCTGGTGGTGGCCGCGGACGGCAACTCCTCGCGGCTGTCGCTGGGGATGGGACTGCACCGCCGCGAGGATCGCCCGATGGGCGTCGCGGTCCGTACGTACTTCACCTCCCCGCGCCACGAGGACGACTACCTGGAGTCCTGGCTGGAGCTGTGGGACCGGCGCGGCGGCCAGGAGCGGCTGCTGCCCGGCTACGGCTGGATCTTCGGCATGGGGGACGGCACCAGCAACGTCGGCCTCGGCGTCCTCAACACCTCGGCGTCCTTCAAGGAGCTGGACTGGCGCGAGGTCCTCAAGGCCTGGTGCGCCTCGATGCCCGAGGACTGGGGGTACACGCCGGAGAACATGACCGGCCCGATCCGCGGCGCCGCGCTGCCCATGGCCTTCAACCGCCAACCGCACTACACGAAGGGCCTGCTGCTCGTCGGTGACGCGGGCGGCCTGGTCAACCCCTTCAACGGCGAGGGCATCGCCTACGCCATGGAGTCCGGTCAGATCGCCGCGGACGTCATCGTGCAGGCGGTGGCGCGCGCGACCCCCGCCCAGCGCGAACTGGCCCTGCGGAACTACCCGAAGATCCTCAAGGACACCTACGGCGGCTACTACACGCTGGGCCGCGCGTTCGTGAAGCTCATCGGCAACCCGAAGGTCATGAAGGTCGCCACGGAGCGCGGTCTGACGCATCCGCTGCTGATGAAGTTCACGCTGAAGCTGCTGGCCAACCTGACGGACCCGACGGGTGGGGACGCGATGGACCGGGTGATCAACGGCCTGTCGAAGGTGGCCCCGAAGGCGTGAGGCCCGAAGGCGTGAGGCCCGGGGGCGTGAGGCCCGGGGGCGGAGCGGTCCTACGGAGTGCTCCTATGGAGTGCTTCTACGGAGTGCTCAGCTCCGCCTCCTTCGCCGCGCGTCGCGCGAACACCTCCTCGCGACGGTCCGCCATCTGCCGGAGCGCGTCCCTGCGGTCGCGCTTGGACAGCCGGTCCAGGTACACGTGTCCGTGCAGATGGTCCGTCTCGTGGAGGAGGCAGCGGGCGAAGTAGCCCCTGCCCTCGATGACGAGCGGTACGCCGTCCTTGTCGTGACCCCGGACCACGGCACGGTCGGGCCGCGGCACCTCCCGTGTGGCGCCGGGCACGGACAGGCAGCCCTCGGGCTCGTCGAGGAGGCGGCGGCCCGTGGTGTCCGGTTCGTCCACCACGGGGTTGACGAGGTGGCCGACATGGCGGTCGCCGTACTCGTCGGCGCAGTCGTAGACGAAGAGGCGGAGGTCCACCCCCACCTGGTTCGCCGCGAGCCCGCAGCCGTCGGCCACGTACATCATCAGGAACATGTCGTCGATGAGCGCGGACAGCTCCGGAGAGCCGAACTCCGCGGCGGTGACCTTCCGGCAGGGCCGGTGCAGCACCGCCTCGCCCACCTCGGTGATCCGCCGCACGGCGCCGCGCCGCGCCTCCGGCGCCACCGCGGGGTACGCGTCGACGGGCTTCCCTTGCACGAACACGGTGGGCATCGCTGCTCCTCGTTGCCGCTCGGCCGCTTGTCAGGTGCTTTGCAAAGTAGCAGACTTTGCAAAGCACCTGTAGATGCCGAGACAGAGTGAGATCTGGAGACAGAGTGACCGAAGACGATGTGAGCCGGCCGTCCGAGACCGTGCTCCCCGAGCACGAGGTCCGTACCGCCCTGCTGGCGCTGCTCGCCGAGGTGGGCACCGTCACCGCCACGGAGGCCGCCGCCCGGCTCGGCTACAGCTCCGGCCTGTGCTCGTTCCATCTGCGTCAGCTCGCCCGGTACGGACGCATCGAGGAGGTGCCGGTCAGCCGCGGACGGGCCAAGCCGTGGCGGCTGCGGGGGCAGGCACCCGAACCGGCGGGATTCGGAGACCTCGCGCGCGGCCTGGAGGACGAGAGCTACCAGCAGTGGCTCGCGCAGAAGGAACAGGTCCCGGAGGAGTGGCGGCGGGACGAGGCGTTCAGCGCCGTCGTCTATCTCACGCCGGAGGAGATGGCGGCCGTCGCGGACATCATGCGCCGTGCGCTCACCCGCTACGAGGACCGTGAACAGCGGCCCACCATCCGGCCGGAGGGGGCCCGGCCCGTCGCCGTGGTGACGCGCGTGTTCCCGCTGGTCTGAATCCGCGCATCCGCGTCGATGCGGGTGACGGCGCGTCAACGTCCGAAGGGCTGCCGCACCGATCGGTGCGGCAGCCCTCATGGGGAACGTGGAAAGCCTGTCGGAGCCGCTGTGTTCAGAGGACGCGGACGGCGCCGGACGGCGGGTCGTACGACAGCGGCTTCTCGACGACGCCGCTGGACGGGTTCTGCGCGCCGACGAACATGCCGTCACCGACGTACACCGCGACGTGGTACGCGCTGCCCGCGCCGCCCCAGTAAAGGATGTCGCCGGGCTGGAGGTTGCTCAGCGACACCTGCGTACCGGCGGTCGACTGGTTCTGCGAGACGCGCGGCAGGTCCACGCCGACCTGCTTGAACGCGGCCTGGACGAGGCCGGAGCAGTCCCAGGAGTTGGGACCGGTGCCGCCGGAGACGTACGCGTCGCCGAGCTGCGCCTTGACGAAGGCGATGACCGTGGCGGCCGAACCGGTGGCGGTGGAGCCGCTGTTCACCGTGCCGGACGAGACGCTCGTGGAGGCGCTGACCGGCGCGGCGTCGGTGAGGACGGTGCGCTCGGTGCCGCGCGAGGCGGCGACCTCGGCCTTGCGCTCGGCCTCCGCCTTGCGCTCGGCTTCGGCCTTCTTCTTGGCCTCCGCCGCCTTCTTCTTGGCCTTGGCGAGGTTCGCCTCGGCCTGCTTCGCGGCCTTCGAGACGGCCGCGTCGCGCTCGGCCTGCAACTGGTAGGTGGCGGCGACCTGCTGGGTGGTCTCCGCGGACTGGGCGGCCTGCGCGGCCAGGTCGGCCGTGAGGGTGGGCAGTTCGAGGGTCTGCGTCACCGGCTCGGCTGCGTAGGCGGAGGCCGACGAGCCTGCGACGGCCAGGGTGCCGAGGACGCCACCGGCAACTCCGGCCCGCATCGCGAGAGAAGACGCGCTGCGGTTGCGGGGCTTCCGGTGGCTACGTATGTGAGCGGTGTGGGACATGGCTACTAGCGGTATCAGGGGGCCGTCCGTCGCTTCAAGAAACGTGGGCTGCGCCACAGTTGCTCGATCGCTCCTGCGAACCCCGGGCGTGTCGGCCTTTATTGACGCCGTAACGGGCAAACCGGACAGTGGTGATCATGCCTGTGATCATGGGTTATCGCTGTTACGTCCGAATTGCCCCGCGCCTACCACTCGTCACCATGAGTGGCCAAGCCCGCTTTATGTCGACCACATGTCCATGTGGCAGAGGTCACGGAACGGTCACCATGGCGAGCGCGTCTCGCGTGGGACGACCGTCCGCGTCTCGCGCGCCCTCTCGTTCGCGGTGATCGCTTCCGCACTCATGGGGGCGCGCCCCGCTCGTGAACGCGTGCACGTGTCCACTTACGTCCCCACTCCTCCCCCTGATGTGTGAACGCATCCCATTATCAAGGGATCCGACCCGAAGCCAATTTGCCCTGGACGATCTACTCTTGATATTGGCGAGACGGCGTCTACCAGCGAGAACGATCGAAATTGTCACCTCTTGGTGATCACTTGACTGCTTCGCGTGCGAAGGTCACCGCTCATCCGACTTCATGATCCTTCGTCGGGTGGTGAAGATCACAAAGTACGTAGCGACCCCCGTGTCGCAGATCACATGCGGCCGGGCATAGGATGCGGGGCAGTTGGGCTTGTGACCTGCTTCACATGTTAGCGATCTTCGTTGGGGCGAGCGGGGCTCGTGGGACAGGTGGGGCGGCTGTGGCTCAACCAACCGCCAGCAGTCAGTGCCGACTGAGAGGAGCGAGGAGCGGTGAACGCGTATGCGCCCATCCTCGTACTGGGAGCCCTCGGGGCAGGCTTTGCGATCTTCTCCGTGGTCATGGCCACGATGATCGGTCCGAAGCGGTACAACCGGGCCAAGCTCGAGGCCTACGAGTGCGGTATCGAGCCGACCCCCACGCCGGCCGGTGGCGGGCGCTTCCCCATCAAGTACTACCTGACGGCGATGCTCTTCATCGTCTTCGACATCGAGATCGTCTTCCTCTACCCGTGGGCCGTCACCTTCGACGCCCTCGGGATCTTCGGGCTCGTGGAGATGCTGCTCTTCGTGCTCACCGTCTTCGTCGCGTACGCGTACGTATGGCGGCGCGGCGGCCTGGAATGGGACTGAGGGGCTATACGTCATGGGACTCGAAGAAAAGCTGCCGAGCGGATTCCTTCTGACGACGGTGGAGCAGGCCGCGGGCTGGGTGCGCAAGTCGTCGGTGTTCCCGGCGACCTTCGGACTCGCCTGCTGCGCCATCGAGATGATGACCACCGGCGCCGGCCGCTACGACCTGGCGCGCTTCGGTATGGAGGTCTTCCGGGGATCGCCGCGCCAGGCGGACCTGATGATCGTCGCGGGCCGGGTCAGCCAGAAGATGGCGCCGGTCCTGCGGCAGGTCTATGACCAGATGCCCGCTCCCAAGTGGGTGATCTCCATGGGGGTCTGCGCCTCCTCGGGCGGCATGTTCAACAACTACGCGATCGTCCAGGGCGTCGACCACATCGTCCCCGTCGACATCTATCTGCCCGGCTGCCCGCCGCGCCCGGAGATGCTGATGGACGCGATCCTCAAGCTCCATCACAAGATCCAGAGCTCCAAGCTCGGAGTCAACGCCGAGGAAGCGGCCCGCGAGGCGGAGGAAGCGGCACTCAAGGCGCTCCCGACGATCGAGATGAAGGGGCTGCTGCGATGAGCGACCCGAAGAGCAACGGCGCGAACACACCGCGCAACGGCGCGAACGGGGCCGCCGCGAACGGCAACGGCGTCAATCCCGAGAAGGATCTCGGCACCGCCAACCTCCCCGGGATGCGCGGCGATCACGGCGAGGAGATCCGCGTCCAGCGCGGCATGTTCGGCGCCAACAACGGCGGGGACACCTCCGGTTACGGCGGCCTTGTCCGCCCCGTGCGGCTGCCGGGCGCGGCCACCCGCCCGTACGGCGGCTGGTTCGACGAGGTCGCCGACGAACTGGAGGGCGCGCTGGAGGAACAGGGCATCGTCCCCGGCAACGCGCTGGAGAAGACCGTCGTCGACCGCGGTGAGCTGACCTTCCACATCGAGCGCGAGTACCTCGTCGCCGTCGCCCAGATCCTGCGTGACGACCCGGCGCTCCGCTTCGAACTGTGTATGGGCGTGAGCGGAGTGCACTACCCCGGCGACAAGGGCCGGGAGTTGCACGCCGTCTACCATCTGCGGTCGATCACGCACAACCGGTTGATCCGGCTGGAGGTCAGCGCCCCCGACGCCGACCCGCACGTCCCCTCGCTCGTCGCCGTCTATCCCACCAACGACTGGCACGAGCGCGAGACCTACGACTTCTTCGGTCTGGTCTTCGACGGTCACCCGGCCCTGACGCGGATCATGATGCCCGACGACTGGCAGGGCCATCCGCAGCGCAAGGACTACCCCCTCGGCGGCATCCCCGTCGAGTACAAGGGCGCCCAGATCCCGGCTCCGGACCAGCGGAGGTCGTACTCATGAGCACACAGATCCCTGCCTCCGCGTCGTTGCGCGAGACCACCGAGGGCACCGTCTACACGGTCACCGGTGGTGACTGGGACGAGGTCGTCCAGTCCGCGGCCCGCGCCGACGACGAGCGCATCATCGTCAACATGGGTCCGCAGCACCCCTCCACGCACGGTGTGCTCCGGCTCATCCTGGAGATCGAGGGCGAGACCGTCACCGAGGCCCGCTGCGGCATCGGCTATCTCCACACCGGTATCGAGAAGAACCTCGAATACCGCACGTGGACGCAGGGCACGACGTTCGTGACGCGCATGGACTACCTCACGTCGTTCTTCAACGAGACGGCGTACTGCCTCGGCGTCGAGAAGCTGCTCGGCATCGAGGACCAGGTCCCGGACCGTGCCACGCTCATCCGCGTGCTCCTGATGGAGCTGAACCGGCTCTCCTCCCACCTGGTGTGCATCGCCACCGGAGGCATGGAGCTGGGCGCCACCACGATCATGATCTACGGCTTCCGCGACCGGGAGATGATCCTCGACCTCTACGAGCTGATCACCGGTCTGCGGATGAACCACGCCTTCATCCGCCCCGGCGGACTCGCCCAGGACCTGCCGCCCGGCGCGGTGGACCAGATCCGCGCGTTCGTCAGGAAGATGAAGAAGAACCTCCCGGAGTACGACAAGCTCGCCACCGGGAACCCGATCTTCAAGGGCCGTATGCAGGACATCGGCTATCTCGACCTGGCCGGTTGCATGGCCCTCGGCGCCACGGGCCCGATCCTGCGCGCGGCGGGCCTGCCGCACGACCTGCGCAAGACACAGCCCTACTGCGGTTACGAGACGTTCGACTTCGACATCCCGACCGCCGACACCTGCGACTCCTACGGCCGCTTCCTCATCCGCCTCGAGGAGATGCGCCAGTCGCTCAGGATCGTCGAGCAGTGCCTGGACCGGCTGCAGCCCGGCCCGGTCATGGTCGCCGACAAGAAGATCGCCTGGCCCGCCCAACTGGCCCTGGGCCCGGACGGACTCGGCAACTCGCTCGACCACATCAAGAAGATCATGGGCACCTCCATGGAGGCCCTGATCCACCACTTCAAGCTGGTGACCGAAGGGTTCCGCGTCCCGCCGGGACAAGCGTACGCGGCCGTCGAGTCACCCAAGGGCGAACTCGGCGCGCACGTCGTCTCCGACGGCGGCACCCGCCCCTACCGGGTCCACTTCCGCGACCCGTCCTTCACCAACCTTCAGGCCATGGCGGCGATGTGCGAAGGCGGCCAGGTCGCCGACGTGATCGTCGCCGTCGCGTCCATCGACCCCGTGATGGGAGGCGTCGACCGGTGACCACCAGTTCTTCGGAGCGCGGCGTCGGCCTGGGCATGCCCCAACTGCCCGCACCGGACTACCCGGACGACGTCCGAGCCCGCCTCGAAGCGGACGCGCGCGAGATCATCGGGCGCTACCCGGACTCGCGATCCGCTCTCCTGCCGATGCTGCACCTCGTGCAGTCGGAGGAAGGCCATGTCACCCGCACCGGGATGCGGTTCTGCGCGGACATGCTGGAGCTGACCACGGCCGAGGTCGCCGCGGTCGCCACCTTCTACACCATGTACCGCCGGAGGCCCTCCGGCGACTACCAGGTGGGCGTCTGCACCAACACGCTGTGCGCCGTGATGGGCGGCGACGCGATCTTCGCCGCCCTCCAGGAGCACCTGGGCGTCGGCAACGACGAGACCACCCCCGACGGCAAGGTCACCCTGGAGCACATCGAGTGCAACGCGGCCTGCGACTTCGCACCGGTCGTGATGGTCAACTGGGAGTTCTTCGACAACCAGACCCCGGAGAGCGCCAAGCGCCTGGTGGACGACCTGCGCGCGGGCCGCCGGGTCGACCCCACCCGCGGCGCCCCCTTGTGCACGTTCAAGGAGACGGCCCGGATGCTGGCCGGCTTCCCCGACGAACGGGACGGAGCCGTCGACGCGACCGGCGGGGCGGGACCGGCCTCGCTGGTCGGACTGCGGCTGGCCAAGGGGGACACCGCCGCCGCGCGCGTGGTGCACCCCCGCGACGGCGGGCCGCAGGATGAACCGCGGGACGCGGCGCCGCACGAGCCGTCACCGGCCGAGCACCTCAGCTCCCACGACGCGCCCCAGGAGACCTCGGCCTCCGACCCTGACCACCCGTCACCCGCTTCCGAGTCGGACGGGCCCGTCGACGAGGAGGGGCAGTGATGACCTTGGCACCCGAGAACGGCACCCCCCGCCCGAGCGGATTCGAGGGTGGCTCGGACAGCCCCGAGAAGCTGCTCGTACCCGTCCTGTCGGCCTTCTGGGACGAGGAGAAGTCCTGGACGCTGGACGTCTACCGGCGGCACGAGGGATACGAGGGGCTCCGCAAGGCGCTCGCCATGTCGCCGGACGACCTGATCGCGTACGTCAAGGACTCCGGGCTGCGCGGCCGTGGCGGCGCGGGGTTCCCCACCGGAATGAAGTGGCAGTTCATTCCCCAGGGGGACGGCAAGCCTCACTATCTTGTTGTCAACGCCGACGAGTCGGAGCCCGGAACGTGCAAGGACATTCCGCTCCTCTTCGCGAACCCGCACAGCCTCATCGAGGGCATCGTCATCGCGTGCTACGCCATCAGGTCGTCGCACGCCTTCATCTATCTGCGGGGTGAAGTCGTCCCCGTACTGCGGCGGTTGCACTCGGCCGTCCGCGAGGCCTACGCGGCGGGCTACCTCGGCAAGAACATCCTGGGCAGCGGACTCGATCTCGAACTCACCGTGCACGCGGGCGCGGGCGCGTACATCTGCGGTGAGGAGACCGCGCTGCTGGACTCCCTCGAAGGCCGCCGCGGCCAACCGCGGTTGCGTCCCCCCTTCCCTGCCGTCGCGGGCCTCTACGCGTGCCCCACTGTCGTGAACAACGTCGAGTCCATCGCTTCGGTTCCCGCGATCCTGAACCGGGGCAAGGAATGGTTCCGCTCGATGGGCAGCGAGAAGTCCCCGGGCTTCACGCTGTACTCGCTCAGCGGCCATGTCGCGAGCCCCGGACAGTACGAGGCCCCGCTCGGCATCACCCTGCGTCAACTGCTCGACATGAGCGGCGGGATGCGCCCCGGCCACCGGCTGAAGTTCTGGACGCCGGGCGGCTCCTCGACGCCGATGTTCACCGAGGAACACCTCGATGTCCCGCTGGACTACGAGGGCGTGGGCGCCGCCGGTTCCATGCTCGGCACCAAGGCCCTGCAGTGCTTCGACGAGACGACCTGCGTGGTCCGCGCCGTCACCCGCTGGACCGAGTTCTACGCCCATGAGTCCTGCGGCAAGTGCACACCCTGCCGCGAAGGGACGTACTGGCTCGTGCAGTTGCTGCGGGACATCGAGGCGGGCAAGGGCGCGATGGCCGACCTCGACAAGCTCGCCGACATCGCCGACAACATCAACGGCAAGTCCTTCTGCGCCCTCGGCGACGGCGCCGCCTCACCGATCTTCTCCTCCCTCAAGTACTTCCGCGCGGAGTACGAGGAGCACATCACGGGCCGGGGCTGCCCCTTCGACCCGGCCACATCCACGGCCTGGGCGGACAAGCCCGCGGAGGTGAACGCATGACCATGGCGACCAACGCTCCCGCCGGGGGCGGTCAGGCGGCCCTCCCGCCGGAGGACCTCATCACCCTGACGATCGACGGCATCGAGATCAGCGTGCCCAAGGGCACCCTGGTCATCCGCGCCGCCGAACAGCTCGGCATCGAGGTCCCCCGCTTCTGCGACCACCCCCTGCTCGACCCGGTCGGCGCCTGCCGCCAGTGCATCGTCGAGGTCGAGGGACAGCGCAAGCCCATGGCGTCCTGCACGATCACGTGCACGGACGGCATGGTGGTGCGCACCCAGCTCACCTCGCCCGTCGCCGAGAAGGCCCAGAAGGGTGTGATGGAGCTGCTGCTCATCAACCACCCGCTGGACTGCCCGGTCTGCGACAAGGGCGGCGAGTGCCCGCTGCAGAACCAGGCCATGTCGCACGGCCACGCCGAGTCCCGCTTCGAGGGCAGGAAGCGCACCTACGAGAAGCCCGTCGCGATCTCCACGCAGGTCCTGCTCGACCGCGAACGGTGCGTGCTGTGCGCCCGCTGCACCCGGTTCTCCAACCAGATCGCGGGCGACCCGATGATCGAACTGCTCGAACGGGGCGCGCTCCAGCAGGTCGGCACGGGCGAGGGCGACCCCTTCGAGTCGTACTTCTCCGGGAACACCATCCAGATCTGCCCGGTCGGCGCGCTCACCTCGGCGGCCTACCGCTTCCGCTCCCGCCCCTTCGACCTCGTCTCGTCGCCGTCCGTGTGCGAGCACTGCTCCGGCGGCTGCGCCACCCGCACCGACCACCGGCGCGGCAAGGTCATGCGGCGCCTGGCCGCCGACGACCCCGAGGTCAACGAGGAGTGGATCTGCGACAAGGGGCGGTTCGCCTTCCGCTACGCGCAGCTCAAGGACCGGCTCGACCGGCCGCTCGTGCGCCGCGAGTCCGGCGAACTGGAGCCCGCGTCCTGGCCGGAGGCGCTACAGATCGCGGCCGAGGGCCTGCTGGCCGCGCGCGGCCGGGCCGGGGTGCTGACCGGCGGCCGGCTCACCGTCGAGGACGCCTACGCGTACAGCAAGTTCGCGCGCGTGGCGCTCGACACCAACGACATCGACTTCCGCGCGCGTGTGCACAGCGGCGAGGAGGCTCACTTCCTGGCCGCCCGGGTCGCCGGACGCGGCCGTGACCTCGACGGGACGGGTGCCACGTACACCTCCCTGGAGAAGGCCCCCGCCGTCCTCCTCGTCGGCCTCGAGGCCGAGGAGGAGGCGCCCGGAGTCTTCCTGCGGCTGCGCAAGGCCTGGCGCCGCCACGGTCAGCGGGTGTTCTCGCTCGCCCCGTACGCCACCCGGGGCCTGACCAAGACGGGCGGCACGCTGCTGCCCGCCGCGCCCGGCACCGAGACCGAGTGGCTGGACGCACTGGCGGGCGGCACGGGCCTCGGCGAGGACGGCGCGCGGGCCGCCGAGGCGCTGCGCGCCGAGGGCGCGGTCATCGTCGTCGGGGAACGCCTCGCCGGTGTGGCGGGCGCGCTCACCGCCGCCGTACGCGCCGCGACGGCGACCGGCGCCGAACTCGTGTGGATCCCGCGCCGGGCCGGGGAGCGCGGCGCCCTGGAGGCGGGCGCGCTGCCCGCGCTGCTGCCCGGCGGGCGTCCGGTCACGCACCCGCGCGCGCGGGACGAGGTCGTCGCCGCCTGGGGCCTCGCCGCGCTCCCGCAGCACTACGGCCGCGACACGGCCGGGATCGTCGAGGCCGCGGCCGGTGGCGAACTGCGGGCCCTGGTGGTCGCCGGGGTGGACGTCGCCGACCTGCCCGACCCGGCACGCGCGCGTGCCGCGCTCTCCGCGGTGGACTTCCTGGTCTCGCTCGAACTGCGCCCCAGCGAGGTCACCGCGCACGCGGACGTGGTGCTGCCGGTCGCGGCGGTCGCCGAGAAGGCCGGCACCTTCCTCGACTGGGAGGGCAGGGCCCGCCCCTTCGAGGCCGCGCTCAAGCCCGACCAGATGACCCGCCCCCTGGCCCCCACCGACACACGCGTGCTGCACATGCTCGCCGACGCGATGGACTGCCACCTGGGGCTGCCCGATCTGCACACCGCGCGTACGGAGCTGGACCGGCTCGGCGCCTGGGACGGACCGCGGGCCGACGACCCGCGCGAGACCTCCGGTCCGCTGCCGCGCCCGCTCGCCGGGGAGGCCGTGCTCGCCGGGCACCGGCTGCTGCTCGACCAGGGCCGCCTCCAGGAGGGCGATGACGCGCTCGCCGGTACCCGGCACGCCGCGCACGCGCGCGTGTCGGCCGCCACCGCCGCCGAGGTCGGCGTCAAGGACGGCGACCCGCTGACCGTGACCGGCCCGCGCGGAACCGTCGAACTTCCGCTGCTGATCACCGAGATGCCCGACCGCGTGGTCTGGCTCCCGATGAACTCCACCGGTGGCGGCGTCACCTCCGACACGGGTGCGCTGCCCGGGGGCCTCGTCCGTATCGGTCCGTCCGTGTCCGCCGCCGAAGCCACCGAGGAGGCGAAGGCATGAGCCCGTACCTCGCCGCTGAAGACCTCTCCATGTTCGGCCACGATCCGTGGTGGCTGATCCTGCTCAAGGCGGTCTTCTGCTTCGCCTTCCTGATGGTGACCGTGCTGTTCTCCATCGTCTGGGAACGCAAGGTCGTCGCCTGGATGCAGTTGCGCGTCGGCCCCAACCGGCACGGCCCCTGGGGCATGCTCCAGTCGCTCGCCGACGGCGTGAAGCTGATGCTCAAGGAAGACATCATCGTCAAGCGCGCCGACAAGGCCGTCTACGTCCTCGCGCCGATCGTCGCGGCCATCCCGGCCTTCATGGCGATCGCGGTGATCCCCTTCGGGCCCGCGGGCAACGAGATCTCGATCTTCGGCCACCGTACGACGATGCAGCTCACCGACCTGCCCATCGCCCTGCTCTACATCCTCGCGGTCGCCTCGGTCGGCATCTACGGGATCGTCCTCGCGGGCTGGAGCTCCGGATCCACCTATCCGCTCCTCGGCGGTCTGCGCTCCTGCGCGCAGATGATCTCGTACGAGATCGCCATGGGTGCCGCCTTCGCCTCGGTGTTCCTCTACTCGGGGTCGATGTCGACGTCGACGATCGTCGAGCAGCAGAACGACCGCTGGTACATCCTGCTGCTGCCGGTCTCCTTCCTGATCTACATCGTGACGATGGTCGGCGAGACCAACCGCGCCCCCTTCGACATGCCGGAGTCCGAGGGCGACCTGGTCGGCGGCTTCAACACCGAGTACTCCTCGATCAAGTTCGCGCTGTTCATGCTCGCCGAGTACGTGAACATGGTGACGGTCTCGGCCGTGTCGACCACGCTCTTCCTGGGCGGCTGGCGGGCCCCGTGGCCGATCAGCACCTTCTGGGAGGGCGCGAACCACGGCTGGTGGCCGATGCTCTGGTTCGTCATCAAGGTCCAGTTGCTGCTGTTCTTCTTCATCTGGCTGCGCGGCACGCTCCCGCGGGTCCGCTACGACCAGTTGATGAAGCTCGGCTGGAAGGTCCTCATCCCGGTCTCCGTGGTCTGGCTGATGCTCGTCGCGTCCGTGCGGGCGCTGCGCAACGAGAACTACGGCTTCAGCGACGTGCTCATGTACGTCGGCGGCGGTGTCCTCGCGGTGCTGCTGCTGTCGTTGGTCATCGACATGTTCCGCGGAGCGAAGGCCAAGGAGGCCGCGCGGCCCACCGAGGAGCCCGCCGCCTTCGACCCGATGGCGGGCGGCTTCCCCGTACCTCCCCTGCCCGGACAGGCGCTTCCGCCGGTCCCGCGGCGCCGCTCGCGACGGGAGCGGGAGCTGATTGTCAGTGGTGGGTCGGACACTGTCAGTGACGGAACGTCGGAGGGAAAGGAGGCGTCCGATGGCTGAGAGTCCGATGGCCGAGGAGCCCAAGGAGACCAAGCCCGGTTTCCAGAACCCCGTGGCCGGCTTCGGCGTGACCTTCAGGGCCATGTTCAAGAAGCGGCTCACCGAGCAGTACCCCGAACAGAAGAAGACCACGGCGCCGCGGTTCCACGGCCGGCACCAGCTCAACCGTCATCCGGACGGCCTGGAGAAGTGCGTCGGCTGCGAGCTGTGCGCCTGGGCCTGCCCCGCCGACGCGATCTACGTGGAGGGCGCGGACAACACGGACGAGGAGCGCTACTCCCCGGGCGAGCGGTACGGCCGCGTCTACCAGATCAACTACGCGCGCTGCATCCTGTGCGGCCTGTGCATCGAGGCGTGCCCCACCCGCGCGCTGACGATGACGAACGAGTTCGAGCTGGCCGACTCCAGCCGCGCCAACCTCATCTACACCAAGGAGCAGTTGCTCGCCGGACTCGAGGAGGGCATGGTCGACACCCCCCATGCCCTCTACCCCGGGGCGGACGAACAGGACTACTACCGGGGCCTGGTGACCGAGGCCGCGCCCGGTACGGAGCGTCAGGTCGCCGTCTCCAAGGGAGAGCGGCCGGCGGGCGCGTCGAGCGCGGCCGAAGGACAGGGGGCCGACACGTGACCACACAGCTCGCCGCCTACGCCACCTCCACCGGTGAGGCCTTCCAGTTCTGGGTCCTCGCCACGGTGGCGGTGATCGGCGCCCTGTGCACCGTCTTCATGAAGAAGACCGTGCACAGCGCGCTCTGCCTGGCCGGGACCATGATCGTCCTGGCGGTGTTCTACCTCGCCAACGGCGCCTACTTCCTCGGCATCGTGCAGATCGTCGTCTACACCGGCGCGATCATGATGCTGTTCCTGTTCGTGGTGATGCTGGTCGGCGTCACCGCGGCCGACTCCCTGCGCGAGACCATCAAGGGCCAGCGCTGGTTGGCCCTGCTGTGCGGAGTCGGCTTCGGCGTCCTGCTGTTCGCGGGGATCGCCAACGCGTCCCTGAAGGACTTCGCCGGTCTCGGCACGGCGAACGCCCACGGCAATGTGCAGGGCCTGGCCGCCCTCATCTTCACCAAGTACGTGTTCGCCTTCGAACTCACCGGCGCGCTGCTCATCACGGCCGCGGTCGGCGCCATGGTGCTCACCCACCGCGAGCGCACCGAGCGCGCCCGGACCCAGCGCGAGCTGGCCGAACAGCGCGTACGGGAAGGCGCGCAGGTACCGCCGCTGCCCGCGCCCGGTGTCTACGCCCGGCACAACGCGGTGGACATCGCGGGCCTCCTCCCCGACGGCACGCCGTCCGAGCTGACCGTCAACAGGACGCTGCGGGACCGCGGTCAGATCCGCGACGTCTCCGACCAGGCCCTGAGCGATCTCAAGGCCCTGGAACAGCACGCCGCCGAGCGCCTGGAGCGGGCGAAGCCCGAGCCGACGCGCAAGCGGACCGAGGAGGCGTCGAAGTGAACCCGGTCAACTACCTCTATCTCTCCGCCCTGTTGTTCACGATCGGCGCGACCGGCGTGCTGATCCGGCGGAACGCGATCGTGCTGTTCATGTGCATCGAGCTGATGCTCAACGCCTGCAATCTCGCGTTCGTCACCTTCTCCCGGATGCACGGCAGTCTCGACGGCCAGATCATCGCCTTCTTCACGATGGTCGTCGCCGCCGCGGAGGTCGTGGTCGGGCTCGCGATCATCGTGTCGCTGTTCCGTACCCGCCACTCGGCCTCGGTCGACGACGCCAGCCTGATGAAGCTGTGAGGGGTCGCTGAATCGTGGAGAACCTGATTGCGCTGCTCATCGCGGCGCCCCTGCTCGGAGCGGCCGTCCTGCTGTGCGGCGGCCGACGGCTGGACGCGGTCGGCCACTGGCTCGGCACGTTCCTGGCCGGTGCCTCCTTCGTCCTCGGCGCCGTCCTCTTCACCGACATGCTGGGCAAGGCCGCCGACGCCCGCACGGTGACCCAGCATCTGTTCAGCTGGATTCCGGTGGCCGGCTTCCAGGCCGATGTCACCTTCCGGCTCGACCAGTTGTCGATGACGTTCGTCCTGCTGATCACCGGCGTCGGCTCGCTCATCCATCTGTACTCGATCGGGTACATGGAGCACGACGAGCGCCGCCGCCGCTTCTTCGGCTATCTGAACCTGTTCCTCGCGGCGATGCTGCTGCTCGTCCTCGCCGACAACTACCTCCTGCTGTACGTCGGTTGGGAAGGCGTCGGGCTCGCCTCGTATCTGCTGATCGGCTTCTGGCAGCACAAGCCCAGCGCGGCCACCGCCGCGAAGAAGGCGTTCCTCGTCAACCGCGTCGGCGACATGGGCCTGTCCATCGCGATCATGCTGATGTTCACGACGTTCGGGACCTTCGCCTTCGGCCCGGTCCTCGACAGCGCCGACAAGGTGGGCGAGGGCAGACTCACCGCCATCGGCCTGATGCTGCTGCTCGCCGCGTGCGGCAAGTCCGCCCAGGTGCCGCTGCAGTCCTGGCTCGGGGACGCCATGGAGGGCCCGACCCCGGTCTCGGCCCTCATCCACGCCGCGACCATGGTGACCGCGGGCGTGTATCTGATCGTGCGCTCCGGCGCGATCTTCAACGCGGCGCCCGACGCGCAGTTGGTGGTCACCGTGGTCGGCGCGGTCACGCTCCTGTTCGGTGCGATCGTCGGTTGCGCGAAGGATGACATCAAGAAGGCGCTGGCCGGTTCGACCATGTCGCAGATCGGCTACATGGTGCTCGCCGCGGGCCTCGGCCCCATCGGCTACGTCTTCGCGATCATGCACCTGGTGACGCACGGCTTCTTCAAGGCCGGGCTGTTCCTCGGCGCCGGTTCCGTCATGCACGGTATGAACGACGAGGTCGACATGCGCCGATACGGCGGCCTGCGGACGTACATGCCGGTCACCTTCGTGACCTTCGGCCTCGGCTATCTCGCCATCGTCGGCTTCCCGGGCCTGTCCGGCTTCTTCTCCAAGGACAAGATCATCGAGGCGGCGTTCGCCAAGGGCGGCACCGAGGGCTGGATCCTCGGCGGCGCGGCCCTGCTGGGCGCGGCCATCACGGCGTACTACATGACGCGCGTGATGATCATGACGTTCTTCGGTGAGAAGCGCTGGCAGCCGGACGAGCAGGGCAACGAGCCCCACCCGCACGAGTCGCCCGGGGTCATGACGATCCCGATGATCGTGCTCGCCGTCGGGTCGGTGTTCGCGGGCGGGTTCTTCTCGCTCGGCGACCGCTTCCTGCACTGGCTGGAGCCGGTCACCGGCCATGCGGAGGGCAATTCGCCGGTCAGCGCCATGACGGTCACGGCCGCCACGCTGGTGCTGCTCGTCGTGGGTGCCGGTATCGCCTACGTCCAGTACGGCCGCCGTCCCGTCCCGGCCGTGGCCCCACGCGGCTCGCTGCTCACCCGGGTCGCCCGCCGTGACCTTCTCCAGGACGACTTCAACCATGTCGTCCTCGTCCGCGGTGGAGAGCACCTCACGCGTTCCCTGGTGTATGTCGACCACACCCTGGTCGACGGTGTCGTCAACGGCACGGCGGCCTCCGTCGGCGGCCTGTCCGGACGGCTCCGCCGACTCCAGAACGGCTTCGCGCGGTCGTACGCGGTCTCGATGTTCGGCGGCGCGGCGGTGCTCGTCGCCCTGACCCTGCTGATGAGGGCGGTCTGATAGCGATGTCCTTTCCTCTGCTGACAGCGACGGCGGTGCTCCCGGCGGTGGGGGCGGTCGCCACGGCCGCCGTACCGGCCGCCCGGCGCACCACCGCCAAGTGGCTGGCGCTGCTCTTCTCGCTCGCCACCCTCGTCCTTGCGGCGGTGATCGCGGTCCGCTTCGAGCCGGGCGGCGCCCGCTACCAACTCGCCGAGTCCCATGCCTGGATCAAGGACTTCGGGGTGCGGTACGAGCTGGGGGTGGACGGCATCGGCGTGGCGCTCGTCGCCCTGACCGCGCTGCTGATCCCGTTCGTGATCCTGGCGGGCTGGCACGACGCCGACCCCCTGGAGACCGGGAGCAGGCGCTGGCGGCCGACCCAGGGCTTCTTCGCCCTGATCCTGGCCGTCGAGGCGATGGTGATCCTCTCCTTCGAGGCCACCGACGTCTTCCTCTTCTACATCTTCTTCGAAGCCATGCTCATCCCGATGTACTTCCTCATCGGAGGCTTCGGGGACCGCGCCCACGAGCACGGCGAGCAGGCCGCGGCGACGCAACGGTCGTACGCGGCCGTGAAGTTCCTCCTCTACAACCTGGCCGGTGGTCTGATCATGCTGGCCGCGGTGATCGGCCTGTACACACAGGCGGGGAACTTCTCGCTGCCGGAGATCGCGCAGGCGCGGGCGAACGGCTCGCTGCACCTGGCGACCAGCACCGAACGCTGGCTGTTCCTCGGCTTCTTCTTCGCCTTCGCGGTGAAGGCCCCCCTGTGGCCGCTGCACACGTGGCTGCCCAACGCCATGGGTGAGGCCACCGCCCCGGTCGCCGTGCTGATCACGGCGGTCGTCGACAAGGTGGGCACGTTCGCGATGCTCCGCTTCTGCCTCCAGCTCTTCCCGGAGGCGAGCAAGTGGGCGACGCCCGCCATCCTCGTCCTGGCGCTCATCAGCATCCTCTACGGGGCGCTGCTCGCGGTCGGCCAGCGGGACATCAAGCGGCTGGTGGCGTACGCGTCGATCTCGCACTTCGGCTTCATCATCCTGGGCATCTTCGCGATGACCAGCCAGGGCCAGTCCGGCGCGACGCTCTACATGGTCAACCACGGGATCTCGACCGCCGCCCTGATGCTGGTGGCGGGCTTCCTGATCTCGCGCCGCGGTTCGCGGCTGATCGCGGACTACGGCGGCGTGCAGAAGGTCGCGCCGGTCCTGGCCGGGACGTTCCTGGTTGGCGGCCTGGCCACGCTGTCGCTGCCCGGACTGGCGCCGTTCGTCAGTGAGTTCCTCGTCCTGGTCGGCACGTTCACGCGGCATCCGGCGATCGGCATCATCGCCACCTTCGGCATCGTGCTGGCCGCGCTCTACGTTCTCGTCCTCTACCAGCGGACGATGACGGGCCCGGTGAAGGCGGAGGTCGCCAAGATGCCGGACCTGCGCGTGCGCGAACTCGTGGTGGTCGCCCCGCTGATCGCGTTGCTGATCTTCCTCGGCGTCTATCCGAAGCCGGTCACCGACATCGTCAACCCGGCGGTGCGGCAGACCATGTCCGACGTACACCAGACCGATCCTCAGCCCGAGGTGGAGGCGGCCAAGTGAGCACAGTAGCCGTCCACAGCCTGTGGACAACCGCGGTCGACCCGATCTCGAAGTTCCAGGCCCCGAAGATCGAATACGCCCAATTGTCGCCGACGCTGATCGTCATCGGTGCCGCGCTCGTCGGGGTGCTGATCGAGGCGTTCGTGCCCCGCAAGTCCCGTTACCACGCTCAGGTGTTCGTCTCCGTCGTCGCGCTCGCCGCCGCGTTCGCCGCGGTGGTGGCGCTGGCGTCGGGCGGGTACGGCACCACGAAGGCGCACATCGCCGCGATGGGCGCGCTCGCGGTCGACGGACCGGCCCTGTTCCTCCAGGGGACGATCCTGCTGGCCGGACTGTTCGGCGTGTTCACCTTCGCCGAGCGGCGCCTCGACCCGGCGGCGCACGGCAACCGGGTCGACTCGTTCGCGGCGCAGGCCGCGTCCGTGCCCGGCAGCGACAGCGAGAAGGCCGCCGTGAAGGCCGGGTTCACGACGACGGAGGCGTTCCCGCTGCTGCTGTTCGCGGTCGGCGGCATGCTCGTCTTTCCCTCGGCCAACGACCTGCTGACCCTCTTCGTGGCCCTGGAGGTCTTCTCGCTGCCGCTGTACCTGCTGTGCGCCCTGGCGCGCCGCAAGCGGCTCATGTCGCAGGAGGCCGCGGTCAAGTACTTCCTGCTCGGCGCGTTCGCCTCCGCGTTCACGCTGTTCGGCATCGCGCTGCTGTACGGGTACGCGGGTTCGGTGTCGTACGCGACCATCGCCCAGGTCGTCGACGGCACGGTGACGAACGTCGACCCGGCCCTCGCCAACACCATGGGCAACGACGTGCTGCTGCTCATCGGCGCCGCGATGATCGTGATGGGGCTGCTGTTCAAGGTGGGCGCGGTGCCGTTCCACATGTGGACGCCGGACGTGTACCAGGGCGCGCCGACCCCGGTGACCGGCTTCATGGCGGCGGCGACCAAGGTGGCGGCGTTCGGCGCGCTGCTGCGGCTGCTGTACGTGGTCCTGCCGGGCCTGCGCTGGGACTGGCGGCCGGTGATGTGGGCCGTCGCGATCGTCACGATGCTGGGCGGCGCGATCGTCGCGATCACGCAGACCGACATCAAGCGCCTGCTGGCGTACTCGTCGATCGCGCACGCCGGATTCATCCTCGCGGGTGTCATCGCGACCACCCGCAGCGGTGTGTCCTCGGTCCTCTTCTATCTGGCCGCGTACTCGTTCGTGACGATCGGCGCCTTCGCCGTCGTGACCCTGGTCCGTGACGCGGGCGGCGAGGCGACCCATCTGTCCAAGTGGGCCGGGCTCGGACGCAGGTCCCCGCTGGTGGCGGCCGTGTTCGCGGTGTTCCTGCTGGCCTTCGCGGGCATCCCGCTGACGTCCGGCTTCGCCGGGAAGTTCGCGGTGTTCAAGGCGGCGGCCGAGGGCGGGGCGATCCCGCTGGTCGTGATCGGTGTGATCTCGTCGGCGGTCGCCGCGTTCTTCTACATCCGCGTGATCGTCCTGATGTTCTTCAGCGAACCGAACCCCGAGGGCCCGACGGTGGCGGTCCCCTCCCCGCTGACCCTGACGGCGATCGGAGCGGGCGTGGCGGTCACCCTGGTCCTGGGCGTGGCCCCGCAGTACTTCCTGAACCTGGCGAGCCAGGCAAGCGTCTTCGTGCGCTGACCCCGGCTCCCACAGACAACGGCCTGGCACCCGCTCGGGGGGTGCCGGGCCGTCGTGCTCGTACGGAAGCGGGTCACTGCTTCGGCGCACGGCGCGCCTTGATCCGGGTGAGGTCCAGGTCGACCGCGAACGGAACATCCACCTTCATCCGTTCACGGAAGATCCCCACGCTGACGTAGGCGCCGGTGGTGGGCTCCAACTCGAAGGCGTGCACGGCGGCGCGGCCGTCCTCGTTCTCGACCCGCCAGTAGTGGGGGATCTTCGCCCTGGCGTACTTGAGGGGCTTGGTCTCCCGGTCGCGGGAGACGGAGTCCTCCGAGACGACCTCGATGGCCAGGACGACGGCTTCGGCCGGGAACCGGGTCTGCGTCGGGTCCTCCACGACCTCGCCGTGCACCACGACCACGTCCGGCTCGGGCCTGTTCTGGCGGTCGATGTCGATGGTGAACCGGCCGAGGACCTCAAGATCCGCGGGAGCCAGGGATCGGACCTGCCGTGCGAAGAAGCTCACAGCGCATGTGTGAAAGAGGGTCTGCGGACAGGCGAAGACCAGGCTCCCGTCGATCAGTTCCGTGTGCGGCGGCAGATTCGGAAGTCGGTCCAGGTCGTCTGCGGTCCAGCCGCCCTCCGGCGGGACCGGCCAGGTGGGCGTGGATGCCTTCGGGGTTCCCATGGGCGGAGTCTGAACAGTGCATTCGGACCGGCGACCGGAAACGGACGGGGCTCCCACCCACGGGTGAACGAGTGTCGTGCCCTTGACCAGGCAGAGGCGGCCGGTCTGTGGATAACTCCGGAGCTGTCGGCGCGGGCGCCTATCGTGGACGCAGTGGTCGAGGGACGACGTGCGGGGGACAGGCGATGGACGGGACGAGTGTGATGACCGAGGCGGGTGTGATGCCGGAGGCGTACGGCGGGAGCGAGGCGCTGGCCACGCTGCACCGGGTCTTCGGGTACGAGGCCTTCCGCGGTGAGCAGGAAGCGATCATCGAGCATGTCGTGGCCGGTGGTGACGCCGTCGTCCTCATGCCGACCGGTGGCGGCAAGTCCCTCTGCTATCAGATCCCGGCCCTGGTCAGGCCCGGTACGGGCGTGGTGGTCTCCCCGCTGATCGCCCTGATGCAGGACCAGGTGGACGCGCTGCGGGCGCTCGGTGTGCGCGCCGGGTTCGTGAACTCCACGCAGGACTTCGACGAGCGGCGCGTGGTCGAGGCGGAGTTCCTGGCCGGCGAGCTGGACCTGCTCTATCTGGCCCCCGAGCGGCTGCGCCTGGAGTCCACCCTCGACCTGCTCTCGCGCGGCAAGATCTCCCTCTTCGCGATCGACGAGGCGCACTGCGTCTCGCAGTGGGGCCACGACTTCCGCCCCGACTACCTGGCACTGTCCCTGCTGGGCGAGCGCTGGCCGGACGTCCCCCGGATCGCGCTCACGGCCACCGCGACGCACGCGACGCATCAGGAGATCACGCAGCGGCTGAACATCCCGGCCGCCCGCCACTTCGTCGCGAGCTTCGACCGGCCCAACATCCAGTACCGGATCGTGCCGAAGGCCGACCCCAAGAAGCAGCTCTTGTCGTTCCTGCGCGAGGAGCACGCGGGCGACGCGGGCATCGTGTACTGCCTCTCGCGGAACTCGGTGGAGAAGACCGCGGAGTTCCTCACCCGCAACGGCGTCGAGGCCGTGCCGTACCACGCGGGCCTGGACGCGGGCACGCGCGCGGCGCACCAGTCCCGCTTCCTCCGCGAGGACGGCCTGGTCGTGGTCGCGACCATCGCGTTCGGCATGGGCATCGACAAGCCGGACGTACGGTTCGTCGCCCACCTCGACCTGCCGAAGTCCGTCGAGGGCTACTACCAGGAGACGGGCCGCGCGGGCCGCGACGGACTGCCGTCCACGGCCTGGATGGCGTACGGGCTCAACGACGTCATACAGCAGCGCAAGCTGATCCAGTCCGGGGAGGGCGACGAGGCGTTCCGCCGCAGGTCGCAGGGGCATCTGGACGCGATGCTGGCGCTGTGCGAGACGGTCCACTGCCGCCGCGGCCAGTTGCTCGCCTACTTCGGCCAGGACGCCGAGGCGGGAGCCTGCGGCAACTGCGACACCTGCCTGGTCCCGCCCGACACCTGGGACGGCACGATCGCGGCGCAGAAGGTGCTGTCCACGGTGTGGCGGCTCGACCGGGAGCGGCGGCAGAAGTTCGGTGCCGTGCAGATCGTCGACATCCTGCTGGGCCGGCGCACGGCCAAGGTCATCCAGTTCGACCACGACCAGCTCTCCGTGTTCGGTATCGGCGAGGAGCTGACCGAGGGCGAATGGCGGGGCGTCGTCCGGCAGTTGCTCGCTCAGGGGCTGCTCGCCGTCGAGGGCGAGTACGGGACGCTGGTGCTGACGGAGGCGAGCGGGGAGGTGCTGGGGCGCAAGCGCGAGGTGCCGTTGCGCAAGGAGCCGAAGAAGCCGGCCGCGTCCCGGTCGTCGTCGGGAACCGCGCGGTCGGACCGCAAGCCGAGGACGGCCGCCGCCGAACTGCCCCCGGAGCTGGCCCCCGCCTTCGAGGCCCTGCGTGCCTGGCGCGCCGAACAGGCCCGTGAGCAGGGCGTGCCCGCCTACGTCATCTTCCACGACGCCACGCTCCGGGAGATCGCCACGGTGTGGCCGTCGACGGTGGCGGAGCTGGGCGGAGTCAGCGGCGTGGGCGAGAAGAAGCTGGCGACGTACGGGGAGGGCGTACTCGGGGTACTGAAGTCACTGAGCGGCACCCCCGACACGGCCACCCCGACGACCCCGGACGACTGGCCGCAGGAGGAGCCGGAGCCGGAAGACCACGAGGGGCCGGAGGACTGGGCGGCAGGGATATAGCCGCGAGGGACGGTGTGTCCCGCGCCGAGGTGCCGGGGGCCTCTGCCGGATGGCCACGCGGTGGCAGTGCTGCCACCGCGTGCCGCGGGTGCGTGGCCGTCCCGCCCGTCGTCAGGCCCGCACCGGCCCCGCCGCCCCGCCGCCCCGCCGCCCCGTCGTCAGGTGACCGGTCCACCCGCCCGGTGGCTCACGCGAACGTGTCCGTGGCCGGAATCACCCGGCCCGTCACCTCGCCGAGGCCCACTCGGGTTCCGGCCGGGCCCGGGGCCCAGGCGGTCAGGGTGACCACGTCGCCGTCCTCGAGGAACGTGCGCTTGCCGTCGGGGAGTTCGAGTGGTTCCCGGCCGTTCCACGTCAGTTCGAGGAGCGAGCCGCGCTCGTTCTCCGCCGAGCCGCTCACGGTGCCCGAGCCGTACAGATCGCCGGTCCGCAGCGACGCCCCGTTCACCGTCATGTGCGCCAACTGCTGTGCGGCCGTCCAGTACATCGTCGAGAAGGGAGGTTCGGAGACCACATGGCCGTTGATCGCGACGGAGATACGCAGGTCGTAGCCCGCCGGTTCCTCCTGCGTGTCGTCCAGGTACGGCAGCAGTGGGTGCGTGCGCTCCGGCGGTGCCACCCGCGCTTCCTCCAGCGCGTCCAGCGGGGTGATCCACGCCGAGACCGAGGTGGCGAAGGACTTGCCGAGGAACGGCCCGAGCGGCACGTACTCCCAGGCCTGGACGTCCCGCGCCGACCAATCGTTGAGCAGGCACAGCCCGAACACATGGTCCCGGAACGCGGACAGCCCGACCGGGCGCCCCAGTTGGGAGGGGACCCCCACTACGAACCCGACCTCCGCCTCGATGTCCAGGCGGACGGACGGACCGAAGACCGGCGCCGGGTCCGTGGGCGCCTTGCGCTGCCCGTGCGGACGTACGACGTCCGTGCCCGAGACCACGACCGTCCCCGACCGGCCGTGGTAACCGATCGGCAGATGCTTCCAGTTGGGGGTCAGCGAGTCCGCGGCGTCGGGGCGGAAGATCTGCCCGACATTGCGGGCGTGGTTCTCGGAGGCATAGAAGTCGACGTAGTCCGCGACCTCGAAGGGCAGATGCAGGGTCACCTCGGAGAGCGGGCGCAGCAGGGGCTCGACGGTCTCGCGATGCGCGGGCACCGTCACCCAGGCCGTCAGCGCACGGCGCACATCCGACCAGGCGGTGCGCCCCGCGGCCAGCAGCGGGCCGAGCGACGGCTGTGCCAGCAGGGAGACATAGGGAGAACCGAGCGCCTTCGCCGCGGCGCCCGCGTCGAGTACGTGATCGCCCAGCCGGACGCCCACGGTCCGCTGGTCGGAGCCGGTCGGTGAGAACACGCCGTAGGGGAGGTTGTGCGGGCCGAAGGGGTCACCCTCGGGGACATCGAAGGGGGGCATGGGATCCTGCCTCGCTTTCGTGCAACGCCAGGTGTGCCGTGCATGGGCTGCGTTCCATGTGGTCGACCCACACGTTACGGGTGAGTTGCTTGTCTTGGGCAGTGTCTAAAGGGTTCGCAATGTCCGGATAGGCCTTGTCGGAGCGTTCAATTCCGGCTTAGCGTCCCTTGGGGGACATGGACGGGATGAGGCCGGTCCTAGGGCCTGTCTGACAATTCCCGTCTGCCGCGGGAATTGTCAGACAGGCCCTAGGGGGACACGTGGGGGGACCCGTGGCCAGGAGTACAGGTACCGGCGGTGCGCCGCCCGGCGTGGACCGCGAAGTGCCGGGGCTCATCGTGAAGTTCGGCGACTACCCGCTGCACCACGGCGGCGTGGGTGCCATCCGCAGCCTGGGCAGGCTCGGCATACCGATGTACGCGATCACGGAGGACCGCTACACCCCGGCCGCCCTCTCCCGCTATCTGCGCCGCGCCTTCGTCTGGCCGACCACCGGGACGGAGGCTCCGGAGCGGCTCGTGGAGGGCCTGTTGCGCATCGGGCGCCGTATCGGCCGTCCGACCGTCCTGGTCCCCACCGACGAGGAGGCCGCGGTCCTGATCGCCGAGCATCAGGACGCGTTGGCAGGACCCTTCCTGTTCCCGAAGGTGGACGCGGGGCTGCCGCGCCGCCTGGCCAGCAAGCAGGGCCTGCACGACCTGTGCGGGGAACACGGCATCCCGAGCCCGGCGGCGGCCTTCCCGCAGTCGTACGACGACATCGTGCGCTTCGCCGAGAAGGCCCGCTTCCCGGTGGTGGCGAAGAACCGCGAGGCCTTCGTGCGCCGTGAGCGGCCCGCCGTGAACGGCACCACGAAGATCACCACACCCGAGGGGCTCCTCGCGCTCGCCAGGCACTGGGGCGAGCGACCGGGCGTGATCCTCCAGGAGTATCTGCCCCGGGAGGAGGCCGAGGACTGGATCGTGCACGCGTACTTCGACCAGGACTCGACCCCGCTCGCCCTGTTCACCGGCGTCAAGGTCCGCTCCTGGCCGCCGCACGCGGGCATGACGGCGCACGCGTACGTCGTCGACAACCCGGAACTCGCGGACCTCGCCGCCCGTTTCATCAAACAGATCGGCTTCACCGGCATCATCGACCTCGACCTGCGCTTCGACCGGCGCGACGGTCGGTACAAGCTGCTCGACTTCAACCCGCGCATGGGCGCCCAGTTCCGTCTCTTCGAGAACGAGGCGGGGGTGGACGTCGTCCGCGCTCTCCATCTCGATCTGACCGGCCGCCCGGTCCCGGACGGCGAACAGCGGGCCGGCCATCGGTATGTCGTGGAGAACATCGACCTGCCCGCACTGATCGCCTACCGCCGCAGCGGCTATACGACGCCGCACGCCCCGGCGCGCGCGAGCGGGACGGAGCTGGCCTGGTTCGCGGGTGACGACCTGCGGCCGTTCTTCACGATGCTCGCCCGGTTCGTCCGGCCGGGCTCCAAGCACCTGTACCGGCTCTGGCGGACCAACCGCCGTGGCCGTGGGGCGGGTTCGGGCTGACCGCCCGGCCCGGTCTCCACCACGAAGCAGGCATGTGTGCGTCCTGGGGAGGGACTTCGTGATCCAACCGGTAGCAGTCATCGGCGCCGGGCCGTTCGGCCTGTCCACCGCCGCCCATCTGCGGGCGCGCGGCATCCCGGTGCGCGTCTTCGGCGAGCCCATGGTGAGCTGGCGCGACCATATGCCCGAGGGCATGCTCCTCAAGTCGACCCCGGTCGCCTCGAACATCGACGCCCCCCGGCGGGGCCACACCCTGGTCGACTACTGCGACGCGGCGGGCATCCACCGACTGGTGACCGACGAGGACATCATCCCGGTCGAGACGTTCCAGGCCTACGGCGAGTGGTTCCAGCAGCAGCAGGTGCCCGAACTGGAGCGGACCCGGGTCGTCTCGGTGGATCGGCGCACGGGCGGTGACTTCGAACTGAAGCTGGACTCGGGGGAGTTGTTCACCGCGCGGGCGGTGGTGGTGGCGACCGGACTGTCCGGGCTCGCCCACGTCCCGCGCGAGCTGGCGGGGGCGGCGGCGGACGGCCCCGCCCCGACGGCCCCGCTCTCCCACAGCTCCCAGCACCACGAGCTGACCCGGTTCTGCGGCAAGGACCTGCTGGTCGTCGGCGCGGGCCAGTCCGCTCTGGAGACGGCGGCGCTGGCGGCCGAGGCGGGCGCGCGGGTCCGCGTGGTCGCGCGCGGCCGGGGCCAGGTCTCCTTCGGCGCCCCGCCCTGGCGCCAGCCCAAGCTGCGGCCCGAGTCGCCGTTCGGCCGCGCCTGGTCGCTGTGGGCCCTCAGCTACTACCCGCACCCGTACCGCTATCTGCCCGCCCAGGCGCGCCACTACCTGGTCCGCCGTGTCCTCGGCCCGCTCGGCGCGTGGTGGCTGCGTGACCGCTTCGAGGGCGCGGTGCGGGTGCGCGAGGTCTCCCGCATCGTCGGCGCGTCCGCGACCGACGTCGGCGCGGCGCTGACGGTACGGACGCACGCGGGCCGTACGGAGGAGCTGACCGCGGACCATGTGATCGCGGCGACCGGCTACCGCGTGGACATCGCCGCGATGGACTTCCTGGGCCATGAGCTGCGTACGGAACTGGCGGTGAGCCGGGGCGCGCCGAAGCTCGGCGCGGGCTATGTGTCGTCCGTCCCCGGCCTCTACTTCACGGGACTTCCGGCGGCGGCCTCGTACGGCCCGGTGATGCGCTTCGTGTGCGGTACGGAGTTCGCCTCGCCGCGGCTGGCCAAGCATCTGGCGGCGGCGCACGGCTGAGGCCAACGACTCGGTACGGGACGGGACTTGCCGAACCCCCTACCGTAGCGTGTCGATCACGACGTGTACGGGAGAACGGGACCTCGTCCGGTTCGCGCCGAGTCGCCCGGCGGTTCCGTCCGTATTCTCTGATCATGGCCGCACCCCTCGCATACGCCCTTATCGCCACAGACCTGGACGGCACGCTGTTGCGGGGTGACGACACGCTCTCCGACCGGTCGAAGGCGGTGCTGGAGCGGGCTACGGCGGCCGGCGCACAGCATCTCGTGGTGACGGGGCGCCCGGCACCGAGGACGCGGCCCCTGCTGGACGATCTCGGCAGCAGGGGGCTCGCGGTGTGCGGACAGGGCGCGCAGGTGTACGACGCGGGCGCGGACAGGCTGCTGTTCTCCGTCACCCTGGACCGGGAGCTGGCCGAGACCGCGCTCGGCAAGATCGAGGCCGAGGTCGGGCAGGTGTACGCGGCTGTCGACCAGGACGGGGTGGACGGGCTCACGCTCATCGAGCCCGGCTATCTGATGCCGCACCCCACGCTGCCCGCGGTACGGGTCGAGCGGCGCGACGATCTGTGGTGCGAGCCGATCAGCAAGGTGCTGCTGCGCCATCACGCCCTGTCGGACGACGAGTTGGCGGCGGTGGCCCGTGAGGCGGTCGGCTCGCTCGCGACGGTCACCATGTCGGGGCCCGGCACGGTCGAGCTTCAGCCGCTCGGTGTCACCAAGGCGACCGGGCTCGCGTTGGCGGCCGAGTATCTGGGCCTAGCGCGGACGTCGACCATCGCCTTCGGCGACATGCCCAATGACATCCCCATGTTCCGCTGGGCGGCGCACGGCGTCGCCATGGCCAACGCCCATCCGGAACTCAAGGCGGTCGCGGACGAGGTCACCACGTCGAACGAGGACGACGGCATCGCCGTCGTCCTCGAAAGACTCTTCTCGTGAGGCCCGCCAGGACTGGCCTCAGTAGGCGCTGTTGACGTTGTCGATCGAGCCGTACCGCGCGGCGGCGTAGTTGCACGCGGCGGTGATGTTCGCGACCGGGTCGTACGGGTCGAACGCGGTGCCCGGCACGTGGTACGTGCGGAAGGTCGGGTCGATGACCTGGAGGAGGCCCTTGGACGGGATGCCCGCGCGGGCGTTGGAGTCCCAGAGGTTGATGGCCTTCGGGTTGCCCGAGGACTCACGCATCACGTTGCGGTAGATGCCGTCGTACGAGCCCGGGATGTTGTGCTGGGACATGATCGACAGCGACTGGCGTATCCAGCTGTCGAGGGTCGTGCCCTGGGTCTTCAGGGTCACGGTCTGGGCGGGCTCGGGAGCGGCGAAAGCGCTGGTGGCGCCCACGACGGGGAGGGCGAGAGCGGCGGCGCCGGCTCCCATGAGACCGAGAGTGCGGGTGAGACGGGAGGCCTTGGAGCCACGGTCCCGACGGCGTGCGGGCAGGGCGAAAGCGGGCATGTCGTATTCCTCTCCTACGCCTGCGAGGTGAGCTGTCGGGTTCGGGCGGGGAGGTGCCCGGCCGTGTCCTCGAAACGAGGCACGGCTTCACCCCGAGCCGGTCCGGCGCGATGTCCGGTTCGGCGACTTACCTGGGTCCCCCGCTCCTGCCTGCATGGGGTCGATGGGATCTCGGGCGGTGGCAGGATTCGGCGTCCGCTCGAGTGAAGGGAACGTATGCGGAAGCGCATGTCCGAAACAAGGCCGAACGTCATGATCAGGTCTAAATGACCTTGACATGGGGGAATGGCGGTAATGATCCAATTTGCTGAGCGAGAATCAACTTGCCGTTCGCGAACGGGAGTTTGGTGACCGTCCCGAATTGCCCGACCCGGTGGGTGCGTGACCTATTTCACTTACGGCATCTTGATCTCACATCGGTAACTAAGGGATATGTAGGGCTAATTCGGGCGAAGTTGGAGCGTTCTGCGCGCCCGGGGAGAGGTGGTAGTGGGTGATTTGCCTTGTTTGTCCCCGAGGTGTGACCTACGAAATCCGGACACGTGGAGGTGGCGTGCGGAGGTGGCGTCGACTCTGCAGGGCGCTCTTCGTTTGTCCCGATATGCACCCATTTGGGTAACCTGATCATGGACGCACCGTTCGTGATCCGATACCGCCCGGCCTGGAACAGCGGGCGCTCGTGGTGATCGAAACGTGACCGGATACGCTGACTTGAGTGGTGGCGGCGACAGATCGACAAGCTCCATGAGCCGGTCGACCGGCAGCGTCGTCGACCACGTGACCATTCTTGAGACCCACCGTGTGACCGGCAGCAGACAGGAGACCCCACGTGACCGTCGTCGGGCCGTTCGGGCTGAGCATGCGGGACCAGGCTCTGGAAGCCGATGTCCAGGCCGGGCTGACCGCTGTCGAGGAAGGGCTGCTCGACGCCACCAAGAGCGAGGTCCCCTTCATCACGGAGGCCGCGCAGCACTTGGTGCGCGCGGGCGGGAAGCGCTTCCGGCCGCTGCTCGTGATGCTCGCGGCGCAGTTCGGTGACCCGTACGCGCCCGGGATCGTGCCCTCCGCCGTGGTCGTGGAGCTGACCCACCTGGCCACGCTGTACCACGACGACGTGATGGACGAGGCCGAGGTGCGGCGCGGGGTCGACAGCGCCAACACCCGCTGGGGCAACGCGCTCGCGGTCCTCACCGGTGACTTCCTCTTCGCCAGGGCGTCGCACATCCTGGCCGACCTCGGCCCGGAGGCGGTCCGTATCCAGGCCGAGGCCTTCGAGCGGCTGGTCACGGGCCAGATCCTGGAGACGGCGGGCCCCCGGGACGGCCGTGACCCGGTGGAGCACTACCTCGACGTCCTCGGCGGCAAGACGGGTTCGCTGGTGGCCGTGGCCTGCCGGTTCGGCGCCATGATGTCGGGCGCCGACGAGACCGTCGTGGACGTACTGACGCAGTACGGCGAGCGGCTCGGCGTGGCGTTCCAGCTTGCCGACGACGTACTGGACATCGCCTCGGACTCGCACGAGTCCGGCAAGACGCCCGGGACGGATCTGCGGGAGGGCGTCCCCACGCTGCCCGTCCTGCATCTGCGCGAGCGCGCGGAGCGCCTCGGGCTGCCCGAGGACATCGCGCTGCGCGAGCTGCTGGAGTCTGATCTCTCCGACGATGCCCGCCACGCCGAAGCTCTCGCCCGCCTCCGCGTCCACCCGGCGCTGGAGCAGGCCCGCCGCGACACGCTCCGCTACGCGAAGGAGGCGCGGGCGGCTCTGAGCCCGCTGCCCGAGTGCGGTGCGAAGGCCGCCCTGACGCACCTGTGCGACGCGGTGGTGCACCGGGCGGGCTGACCGCCGCCGCGGCCGAAGCCCACGCCCGGCACTTCCCTCACCGACCCGTCACGCCTTCGTGAGAAGCGCGCGGCGGGTCACGCGTTCGTCGCCCCCGTCGAGCGGGAGTCCTCCACATCCCCTACGGGTCGGGGGAGCAGCCGTCCTGCCGTGTCATACCCCAGGATTAGGCCGAGTTGGGCCCGCGGTCTGACGCTTCCCCGTAGCGGATTTGGTCAGATGAGAGACACCACCTCACAGGAGTTCGGGTGACAATGGCGGCGCAGGGGTGGACGAGTGCACAGGAGACAGGCCGCCGCCGACGACGGAGGTAAGGCAGACATGGCACCGTACGAATCCGACGAGAGCACGCCCGCCGGGGAAGCCGGGAACGCCCACGGCATGCGACGCAAGGCCGCGCGGTACGTCGTTCCGGTCGCGGTGGTGGGAGTGGCCGCGGCGACCATCGGGCTCGCCCCGGCGTTCGCGGGATCCGGCGACCCCGACCTGCCGAAGATCAGCGCGCAGCAGCTCATCGAGAAGATCGCCAAGTCGGACACCCAGCAGATGTCCGGCACGGTGAAGATCAGCACGGACCTGGGCCTGCCCGACCTCGGCGGGCTGCAGAACAGCCTCGCCTCGGGCGCGCTCGCCCAGGGAGCGGAGGACAAGGGCGGCTCGACCGCCGACCCGAAGTCCAAGGCGCTCGAACTGGCTTCCGGTAGTCACACCGTGCGGATCGCGGCCGACGGCCAGGACAAGCAGAAGATCTCGATCATCGAGAAGGCCGCCGAGTACAGCGTCATCCGCAACGGCGACGACGTATGGGCGTACGACAGCGCGTCGAACGAGGCGTACCACGCGACCGGCGCGGGCGACCACGGACGCCGTGAGGCCACGCCCAAGGACGTGCCCGCCACGCCCAAGGACTTCGCCGAGGAGGCCCTGAAGGCCGCCGACAAGACGACCTCGGTCACGGTGGACGGCACGGCCCAGGTAGCGGGCCGGGACGCGTACAAGCTGCTCATCAGGCCGAAGCAGTCGGGCACCACGGTCGGCGCGATCAGCATCGCGGTGGACGCGAAGACCGGGACGCCGCTGAAGTTCACGCTGACCCCGTCGTCGGGCGGCGCGGCCGTCGTGGACGCGGGCTTCACGGAGGTCTCCTTCGCCAAGCCGGCGGCGTCGACGTTCCGCTTCACGCCGCCCAAGGGGACGAAGGTCACGCAGGGCGACGACCTGGCGAAGGAGCAGCGGAAGGCGCAGCCCAAGGGCGACGAGAAGAAGGCGCTCGAAGGGAAGCTCGCGGGGGCGAAGACGAAGACCATCGGGGAGGGCTGGAACTCGATCGTGGTCCTCGACGGCGGCAACGGCGGCAAGGGCATGGCGCCCTCGGGCCGGTCGTCCGACAGCCGGTCGTCCGACAACGGTGCGGCATCCGGCTTCCTGAACTCGCTGGGCGACCGGGTCACCGGTACGTTCGGCAAGGGCACGGTCTTCTCGACGCGCCTGGTCAACGCCCTGGTCACGGACGACGGCACGGTGTACGCGGGCGCGGTGACCAAGGACGCGCTGGTGAAGGCGGCGAACGCGGAGAAGTAGGGCCCGTGTTCGGCGGTGGCGAGCGGCCGAGGGTCACGGTCGGCCGACGGTGACGATCGGTCGGCGGCACGAGTGGCCGGGTGGCCGGGTGGCTGAGCAGCCGACGTACGAGCAGGAGAGCTGATGGAGGAGCGGTCCGTCGCGGAAGCGGAGACGGAAGCGAAAGCGGAGACGGGAGCGGGAGCAGGGCCGGACGTGGTGGCGGGTGATCAAGGGGGCCCGGTTGCCCCGGGCGACCTGGGTGACCCGAGCGCCCCGGTCATCGCCACCCGCTCTCTCACCAAGCGCTACCGCGGCGGACAGCTCGCCGTGGACGGGCTCGACCTGACCGTCCCGGCGGGCAGCATCTTCGGCTTCCTCGGGCCGAACGGCTCCGGCAAGACCACCACCATCCGCATGCTGATGGGCCTGATCGAGCCCACCTCCGGCACGGCGCGCGTTCTGGGGCAGCCCATGCCCCGCTCCTCGCGCGCCGTGCTCCCGCACGTCGGCGCCCTGATCGAGGGTCCGGCGCTGTACGGCTTCCTCTCGGGCCGGGACAACCTCCTGCGGTACGACGCCGCCGACCCCACCGCCGACCCGCGCACCCGGCGCACGCGCGTCGAGACCGCCCTCGACCGGGTCGGCCTCTCGGCTGCCGCCGGGAAGAAGGCGAGGGCGTACTCCCTGGGCATGAAGCAGCGTCTGGGGCTCGCCGCCGCCCTGCTGCAGCCCCGTAAGCTCCTCGTCCTGGACGAGCCGACCAACGGTCTCGACCCGCAGGGCATGCGCGAGATCCGCACCCTGGTACGGGAGTTGGCGTCGGACGGTACGACGGTCTTCCTCTCCTCGCATCTGCTGGACGAGATCGAGCAGGTCTGCACGCATGCCGCGGTCATGGCCCAGGGCCGTCTGATCACCCAGGGCGCGGTGGCGGACCTCGCGGCCGGGGCGCGCGGCCGTCTCGTCGTACGAACCCCGGACACGGCCGACGCGGCTCGCGTGCTGAAGGAACAGGGCGTGGCCGACGTGGTGGTGGAGGAGGAGCGGGTGACGGGGGAGCCACCGGAGGGTGAACTGGCCGATCTGAACGCGGCGTTGGTCGTCGCCCGGGTGCGCGTACGCGGCTTCGGCGTCGAACGCGCCTCGCTGGAGGACGCGTTCGTGGCACTGACGGGAGAGGGCTTCGATGTCGCAGGTTGAGATGTCGGGGGCCGAGTTGCCGGCACCTGCGCTCCGTAAGCCGAACCCTCTGTGGACGCTCGGGTTGGTGCGCAGCGAGCTGGGGACCACCTTCCGGCGGTGGCGTACGCGGGCGCTGCTGGCCGTGCTGGCCGCCGTACCGATCCTGATCGGGATCGCCGTCAAGAGCGAGACCGGCGGGGGGACCGGTGGTGGCGGACACGGCGGCGACGCCGGTCCGGCGTTCATCGCGCAGGTCACCAACAACGGGCTGTTCCTGGTGTTCACGGCGCTGGCCGCGACCCTTCCGTTCTTCCTGCCGATGGCGATCGGCGTCATCGCGGGCGACGCGATCGCGGGCGAGGCCAACTCCGGGACGCTGCGCTATCTGCTGGTCGCCCCCGCCGGCCGTACCCGCCTGCTGTTCGCCAAGTACACGACCACGATGGTGTTCTGCCTGGTCGCCACCCTCGTCGTCGCCCTCTCGGCGCTGGCGGTGGGCGCCCTGCTCTTCCCGCTCGGCGATCTGACGACGATCTCGGGCACGCGTATCAGCTTCGCCGACGGGCTCGTACGGGCCCTGCTGATCGCCCTGGTCGTCGCCGCGTCCCTGGTCGGTGTGGCGGCGCTCGGGCTGTTCGTCTCCACCCTCACCAACAGCGGCATCGCGGCGATGGCGACGACCGTCGGCCTGGTGATCACGGTCCAGATCCTCGACCAGATCCCCCAGTTGCACGCGCTCCAGCCGTATCTCTTCTCGCACTACTGGCTGTCCTTCGCGGACCTCATGCGCGAACCGGTCTACTGGAACGACCTGCTCCGCAACCTCGGTCTCCAGGCCCTGTACGCGGCGGCGTTCGGCTCGGCGGCCTGGGCTCGCTTCACGACGAAGGACATCACGGCGTAGGGGGCTCAGGGGCGGTCCCATGCTCGAGGCCGAGCAGCAGGGCCATCACCCCCACCAGCGTGGCGCTGCTGACGATCTGCCCGTCCGCGATCAACGCGCGCAGCCCGGACAGCGGGATCCACTCCAGGCGGTCCGACTCGTTGCGTTCGGTCGGTTCGCCGACGCGGGTGGCGTCGTCCGTACGGAAGACGTGGTGCCGGGAGTCGGTGATGCCCGCGGCGGGCTGGGCGTGGACGAGCGGGCGCAGCGAGCCGGGGCGCCGGCCGGTCTCCTCCTCGAGTTCGCGCGCCGCCGCCGCGAGGGGCGTCTCGCCGTCCTCGACCAGCCCCATGGGCAGCTCCCAGGCCCAGGTGTCGGTGACGAAGCGGTGGCGCCACATCATCAGGACGCGGTCGTTGGCATCGACGGCCGCGACGACGGCGAGGTCCCGCAGCCGGACCACGTGGTAGTCGCAGCGGGTTCCGTCGGGTTGCTCGACATCCAGGGAGCGCAGGCGTACCCAGGGGGTGTCGTAGAGGGGACGTTCGCCGTGGATGGTCCAGCGCATGGGGGTTCGTTCCTCTCGGAGGTGCGGAGGTGCGGGGGTCCGTTACGGCGGGGGCATGTGGGCCTGGGCGAGGCTGATCAGCAGATCCTCCCTGCCGTGCGCAGCGACGATCTGCAGGCCCAGAGGGCAGCCGTCGGCACCGATCCCCGCCGGGATGCTGATCGCCGGATGCCCACTCAGGTTGAACGCCCAGGTCAGGGAGGTGGAGTAGCGCTCGCCGGGACCGTCGTGGCCGTGCGGGGGGTTGGGGGTCGTGGGAGTCAGCAGCAGGTCGGCGCCGTGGAAGAGGTCGGCCAGGCGTCGGTCGTTCACGGCCCGGATGCGCTGTGCCGCGTTGTGGTCGGTGCCGGGGGAGGAGCGCAGGGCGAGCCAGGCGGGGGCGGGGTCGTCGAGGCGGAGGGGCGTGTCGGGGCGTACGAGCCGTAGGGCCCCGGAGTCCGCGAGTCGATGGGCGGCGGCATGGGCGAGGGCGACGGGCTCCGGGTCGGGCGCGGCGAACCCGAGATCGGGAGACCAGACGGCGGTGGGCACGGCGGTGCTCCCCGCGCGCGCTTCGCCCGCCATCACCCGCCAGTACACCGCGACATCCGAGGCGCACCGGGCGAGGACGCCGGGGGCCGCGAGGCCCGTACGGTCGCCGGAGGGGAGCCGCCCGTTCGTGGACTTCAGCCCGACCACCCCGCACCACGCCGCCGGGATCCGCACCGAGCCCGCCCCGTCACTCCCGGTCGCCAGCGGAACGAGCCCGGCGGCGACGGCTGCCGCCGACCCGGCGGAGGAGCCGCCCGGGGTACGGTCGGCCCGCCAGGGGTTGACGGTACGGCCGTGGCGCCCAAGTCCCCATGTCTTCCAGGCGGTTCCCGGCCCGGGAACGGCGGTGGCGCCGACGGGCACACACCCGGCGTCGACCAGCGGACCCGCCGCCCGCAGCCCGTACCGCCCCTTGACCCCGATCGGCACCCCGGCCAGCGGAAGCCGCTCACCGCCCGCGACCCGAGCATCCACCTCCAGCGCCCACCGCACGGCGTCCTCGCCCCAGACCTCGACGAAGGCGCACAGCAGCGGGTCGACGCGTCCGATCCGCTCGAGCGCGGCCGTGACCACGTCGACGGCTGTTCGCTCGTGGGCGTGGACGGCTGCGGCGATCTCTTCGGCGGTGTCGATACTGGTGCTCCCTTCGTGGGCGGTGTCCTCAGCCGTCAGCGGCGGCTGCGTCGTGACTCGGGGTTGAGGTGCGCGGTGCCACGAGGGATGTCCGGGGCTCAGCGCCCAGGACCCGGGCCGGGAGGTGCCGGAGGCTTGGGGGCGTGGGTACGCGGCGGGGCCACGGGGCCCGGGGGCGGGGTCTGAGCCGACTGCGCGGGGCCGCCAGACCCGAGTCCGCGGAGTCTGGCGGCGTTGGCCACCGGATTGTTCGAAGCCGGGGTCGACTGTTGTGCCACGGACGTCTGCTGCGCGGAAGGCTCCGCTGTTGTGGCCGAGGCGCCGGAAGCTGTCGTCCCTTGGGCCTGCTGCTCCTTGGGCGTCTGCTGTGTGGGGGTTTGCGTGGTCGCGGCCGAGGCGCTGGGAGTCGTCGCCCCCTGGGCCATCTGCTCCTTGGTCAGGTAAGGGCGCGGCTCGACCTTCCAGGACTGCGCGTTCGGGTCGACCTCCTTACGGATCACCCGTTCCATGAGGGTGGCCATCTCGACCGGACCGATACCGCCGGGCACAGGGGTGAGGTGCTGCGGGATGTGGTAAGCCGCGTGCTGGACGTCTCCGCGCACGCTGCCATCCGCCTGCGGTACGAAACCGGAGTCCACGACCAGCCGGTGGTGCGGTTGAAGATGCTCGGGACCGAGAATGCCCGGATTGCCGGTGACCGAGACGACGATATCGGCGTCTCGTACCTTCAACAGGTCGTCACCGGCGTCGAGTTCCATGAGCCGGTGCCCCTGCTCCCGCAGGGTGGTGACCACGCCTTGGCCCACGAAGCCCTTGCTGCCCACGACCGCGATGGTCGGATCGTCCTGGGCGAATGGCTCCACCACGCGGCAGATGCCCTCGGCGGTGGCACAGGCCTGGTAGGAGGAGCGGCCTTTGAGGAGGGCATCGATGTCCTTCTGCGGATCCATCCGCTCCACGAGCGGTCGCAGATGGGCCGGCGGCGGGAACTGCACGATGATCGCGCGGGTTTGGGGATCCTGGTTGGCGCGTTCGAGAACCTCGGCGAACTGAGCACGCGTCGTCTCTGGTGGCAGGACGATGTGGTCGGCCTTGAAGCCGAGGTGCTCGAAGCTCTTCACCTTCTGTTCGGCGGAGACTTTCGAGGCCTGGAGCCGTATCTGCCAGTCGGGCGGATCGGTGGCGGCCGGCTCGAAGCGGATGATCGCCACTCGCCGATCCGTTGGCTCCACGGTGTCGCGATAGTGCTGGTACAGATTCCTGGCCTGCCGCAGGACGTCCCGTCCTGACACATGCTCGGTCACATGTCACCTGCCCCGCCGTGCCCGATGCGGGCCAGCACCTCGTTGACGGGTTGCAGCCGCAGCCCCTGGAACAGCTTCTCCACGTCCGACGTCGTGAGCGGCTGGTCACCGCTCAGATCGTCCCGGTGGCCAGCCTCGCCTGTAGTGAGAGCGATCCGGGTGAAGGTCTCGGGGCCCGCCGGGTCGTGGTACGAGAACTCTCCGAAGTGGGCGATCCACTCCACCCGACTGAGGTCCGAGCCAAAGGCCTGGCGCAGGGTCGGCAGCACAGCGTCGGCCACGCCGGCGAAGTCGTCCGTGATGCCGCGGTCGTCGGGATTGCTTGCCAGCTCGGACACGATCGCTACCGCCCGACGGGTGGCTGGGTCATAGACCGCACGGACCAGGGTGTGGGCCCTGCCCGCCCGGTGGTGATACCAGTCGACGATGTCTTCGAAGTACGCGTTGGCTGCCATCTCTTGCTCCTTGCTTGAAGTCGGTCAGCGGTGCGGACCAGGGTTCTTGGGCTGCTGCGGAAGGCCTGGCGTCTGGGAAACCGCCGAGCCCGATGGCCGGGAGGGGCCGGTGGTCGGTGTGCCCGTCGTCGATGCGGCGCCGTCGACGGAACGCAGGCGTCCGGCAGCGGCAACCCGCACGATGCTGTCGTCTCTCTTGAACACCGGAGCCTGGGCCTTCGGTTCACCGGACGTCAGCCCGCGTGTGGGGGAAGCCTGACTCGCCGCCTTGTCGAAGCTGCCACGGTCCGTCGTGATCAGCGCGGTGGCGAGCCCCTTCTCGGTGAGCTTCTCGGCGTTGTCACGGCCGATCGAGTAGCCTCGTCCCGACTCACTGCGCGCATAGAGGTCCTTGATCATCCCCTCGGGTGCCATGCGGCCGCCGTACGAGTCACGCCCCGCGTCGAATTCCCGCCGACCCGCCTCCCAGCGGGCGGCGTTCTGTGCGAGGCACTGCTCCAGGGGCACCTCCACGGAGAGAACGACGCGCTTGTCATAGCCCTCCCGTTGCAGATCCGCCAGAAGCCGGGAGTTCTTGTCGAGGTTCTTCAACGTGGCGTCGTACAGCAGGTTGTAGCCCTCGCTGCGGGCCCATACCTCGAACTGGTCCTGGAGAAGGGCCGACTCCCGGTGGAGGAGAGAGGCCATTTCCGACGGGGACAACCGCTTGCCGCCAGGGAAGCTCAGTTGCTCCGCCGTGAGTTGAGGCGCGCCTCCATGAGCGACGAGAGCGACCTTGAACTGATCGGGGTCCAGGGCCACATACCTACTCAGGTCGACCCCATGGGCACGTGCAAGCTCGCGGCCTAAATCCGAGTCCTCGCCCTGCCAGCGAGCCAGATTGTTCTGTGCCGAACCCTTGCCGGCGCCTGGTGCCCCCGCTGTCAGAAGCGCGGCATGGCCGTCCCGGGGCAGGCCTTGGCAGCGTGCCTGGAACTCTTCCAGAATCGCACCGTGCATGCGCCTGCGTTCCGGGGTCCACAGTCCTCCTTGTGAGAGGCGGTCGAAGGTGTCCTCCGGACCGGGTGCGAGATCGCCACCCGGGCCGATGCGGCGCTGCAGTTCCTGATAGAGCGGCCGGTAGTCGTCTCCGCTCATGCGTCCTGTGTCTTCCGTCGACGGTGGATCTCTTCGACGTCCTCTTCTGTGAGCCGTCCCAGCAGGCTCTCGCCGTAGATGACCGAGGCCGTGTTGTCCTGGTGGCTGGGCTCTGGCTGCGCCTCGTCCCAGTCCTCCTCCTCCAGAGGCCAGGCGGCAATGGTTTCCAGCATCTCCTCGCGCGGGATATCACCGGCTGCGTACCGCTTGATGTAAGCGCGGAGTGAACGTTCGTCAGCCACGGATAGTTCTTCTTCCTGTTCGGCCATCTGGATATGGCTTGGGGCCGTGAGTGGTGAGAGTCACGGGTCTGCCCATTGAACACGGGTGCGTCGCCCTGTCGGCTGCGGTCAACCGTCGTACGGCTCGACCACCGGCCCCGCCTTCGCCCGGTGGCTGCCCTCCTTGCATCCCGCGAACGGGCCGTTGGGGGAGCGGAGTTCGGTCAGTACCGGGCCGAGGTGGTCGCGGTGCCAGACGGCCGGGCCCGAGGCGCCCGCCGACGGGTCGGTGCACTCCTGCCAGGCCAGCCACAGGGCGTGCAGGCGGGCCACGGCCTCCAGGTGTTCCCACCAGCGCGGGCACCAGGGGTGGGAGGAGGAGACCTCGCGGCCGTAGACCGGGAGCAGGAGGTCGGAGACCCACAGGGCCAGGTTGCGCATCTCCTCGGCGTACTCGACCCCGTCGAGGTAGAGGATGAACGACGGTGCTGCGGGCTGGGCTTCGGACGTGGTCATCGGACGGCCTTCTCTACGGCGCGGGCGGTGATGGCTTGGACCTCGGCCTGGGCGGCGGCCTGGATGCGGTCGGCTCCGGGTTCGGCGTACCAGGGGCGCAGCTTGACCATGGCGGGCTTGATGCCGGTGGCCAGGAGCAGCGCGGTGCCCTTGGGCAGGGCGCGGATGCGGTCGGCGGGCAGGATGCGCTCCAGCCGGTAGGAGGTGGAGCGGGAGCGGCCGTCCTTGCTCTTGGAGTAGCTGACCGTCGACACGTCGTGCTCGCCGACCAGCCGGGAGACCTTCTCGACGAAGTCCGCGTCGTCCAGACCCGCGCCCAGCAGCTTGATGGTGGCCGCACCCCACAGGGCGTCCATCCCGGCCTCGCCCCACACGCGTACGCCCTGGCGGTAACTCTGCAGCAGGGTCACGATGTTGACGCCTCGGGAGCCGAGGTGGGAGTACAGGTCGGGCAGGTCGGAGATGCGGCAGACGTTGGCGGCCTCGTCCAGGACCGCGGTCATCGGCGGGTCGAGCCGGCCGCCCAGCCGTTCGGCCGCGACGACGCCCGCGCGCAGTACCGAGTCGGCCGCCGCCGCGATGACGCCCGCAGCCGACCCGCCGCCGTCCTTCGACAGCAGATACAGGGTGTCGCGGGTCAGGACGTGCCGCTCCGGGAGGAACTGCGGCATCTTCGGGTCCGGTGTCACCCAGGCGGCGATGGCCGGGTCCAGGAGGCAGGCCACGCACTGGCGGGCCGTCTCGTAGATGCCGTCCCGGGTTTCGACGGCACCCTGGATGGTGCCCTGCAACTGGTCCGCGAGCGCGGGCATGGCCGCGTCGCGCAGCAGGTCGATGGGGGTGCGGTCGGCCGGGTCGGCGAGCCAGGCCAGCACCTCGACGACTCCGCGCCCGCCGCGGTTGGCGGCGTGGAACAGCGCGGTGAGCGTGTTCTGCGCCGCCGAGATCCAGAAGTCGCGCTTGGACGCGTCGTCGTTGACCGCGCCCACGAAGTGACCCGCGAGGCGCCGCGCGCCCTCGATCGTGGCGGCGTCGGCGAGCATGTCCCACCACATCGCGCGCGGGGTGTGCGCGATGCCCTGAGGGTCGAACACCCATACCTGCCCGGCCCGTTCGCGCTCGGCGCGGGTGACGCTGTAGACGTCCGCCTTGTTGGAGGTCAGCAGCACACTGCCCTGCGCGCGCAGCACGCGCGGTACGGCGATGCCGGTGGACTTGCCCGCGCGCGGCGCCATCAGGTCCAGTTCCACGTCCTCGTAGCTGGAGCGCAGTTCGGGGCCGCCCGGTTCCAGGTTGCCCAGGAGGTTGCCGGTCTCGTCCGGGTGCAGCTTGGGCGACTTGGACAGCGAGGGGCGCAGCGCACGGGCCCGGTCGGCGGCTCCCTTGGGGAGCATCGCGGCCAGTTCCTTGCGTCCGGCGAGGCCGGAGGGGCGGGAGACCCGGCCGCGTACGAGGAGGACCAGGACGACCACGAGGGCGACGAACACTCCGAAGGTCGTCGCGATGCCCGCCGTCACCGCGGTGCTCGACGCGTTCGGCCACAGTGCGCCGGGGCCCTCCTTGACCAGCGTGGCCAGGGTCTTCAGCGAGAACGGGGGCGGGTTCCAGCCGCCGCCGGACAGTGCCGCGCCGAGTGAGCCGCCCAGCCAGGCACCGGTGAAGGTGCCGCCGACGAGGACGGCTGCTCCGGGGATGATCCACGGCAGCAGGTCGTCGCCTCCGGAGTGGCCCTTGCGCGCGGGACGTGCACTCATCTCGACGCCTCCGTCGGCTTCGTGAGGTTCAGTCCGTTTCCGGCCCAACGCGTGTTGGTGTTGTGGAGGTTGCGCTCCGTCTCCGTGATGGACACCTTGATCGGGATACCGGGACGGCCACCGACCTTGATCAGGAAGCGACCCCGGCCCGGAGGCTCCTCATGGCCGCCGGTGCTGGCCCAGCCGGGCGGCGACGACCAGGAGGAGACCAGCTCGATCTCGCGCTCCGACATGCCGACGATCTCGCCCAGTTCCCGCATCTCGGTCCGCGGAAGGCCCGCGCACACGACCATGCCGGCACGCTCGACGAAGCCGCGCGCCTTGGCCCGGTCGGCCTCACTGCCCAGCGCCTCCGCGTCCTTGAGGGTGTGCGTGATCTTGGCGTCGCCGAGGCCGAGCGACCGGTTGAGCCGGGTCAGGGCGTCGATCCGCTCGACGATGCCGGACGCGGCGCGCAGCGGTCGCCACAGCTCGTCGAGGACGGTGAAGAACCAGCGCTGCGGGGCGAGTCCGGCGTCCGCGAGCGCGTGCGCCGCCGACACCGTGCCGAGCCCGTCCGACCAGGCGGCGAGCATCGCCGCCGCGGTGAGCTGGGTGTCGGCCTCGCCGATCCGGGAGATGTCCACGCACACGGCGGGCGAGGCCGGGTCGATCCGGGTCGACGTCTCGGCCGCGAACGTGTCGCCCAGAGGACCGTCGAGGATACCGAGCAGCGAGCGGTGCAGCGGGTCGACGGCCTCCTGGTAGCGGGTGACGTCGCCACGGTCCAGGGTCACCGCGCGCACCCGGTCGGGGCCCTCGTCCAGGACCCGCAGCAGATCGGGCAGCAGCGGGGCGCGCCCGGGCTTCGTCCGCTCGGTCAGATGGTGCAGGCAGGCGGAGAGCACCGACTGCTCGTGGTCGTCCATCGGCCGGCCGCGCACGATCGTGATCAGCGCGGCGACCATGTTGAGGACACGGCCGTGCGCCTCGGCGGCCAGCACGCGTCCGCGCTCACCGCCGATCCGTACCGCGGCCTCGCCCATCGCGCCCGGGTCGAGGACGTTGATGCCGCCGACGCCGCGCCCGATGGAGATCACCTGGCCGCCGAGCGCCCGCACGGTGTCGGCGTAGTCGGGCTTGAGGTCGCCGAGCACGAGCGGGGTGATGCCGGTCGCCGCCATGCCGATCAGCATCCGGTTGACCAGGGTCGACTTGCCGAGGCCGGGCATTCCGAGCATGAACAGCGACGGGTTGGAGATGTAACGGGCCCGGGTGAACCAGGAGATGGGGTCACCGCACACGGTCGCGCCGGTGTGCAGATGCTGGCCCAGGGGCACGCCGGTCATCGGGGCGCCCGAACCGGCGGCGAACGGCCACAGACCGCAGGCCTGCACGGTGGTCGCGCGCCACATCGAGGGCGGGTCGACATAGCCGACCTGGCCGCCGCCCGGCCCGAGCCAGCCCCGAGGCGGGGCCACGGCCGGGCGCTGCGGACGCTGTTGCTTGCTCTTGCTCACAGAGCCTCCCTGACCTGGTACGGAACGAGCGTGTGTTCCCACGGGAGCAGTCCGACGGGCAGGGTGCAGGTGAAGGCGGAGGCCTGCATCCGGTCGGCCGGGCGCATCAGGATGCGGGAGGACGCCTGGAGGTTGCGTACGGTGATCGCCGCGTCCTGGAGTTCCCGCTCGCTGTCGACGGTGACCGTCACCATCAGCGAGAACTCCACGAGACCCGCGCCGGAGGCCTCCTCCGCCGCGGTCTGCTCGGCCGCCCGGATCTCGGAGCTGGCGCGTGCCTGGACGAGCCCGCCGCGCGAGCCGGCCATGAAGTGGGCGGCGCGGCGGTCGCCTTCCACGATGCGGGCGGAGGTCGCCGGGTCGATCGGCCGGTAGACGAGCGAGACCCGCTTGCGGCGGGTGCCGGGCGCGGGCTCCAGCAGGCCGCGCAGCACGCTGGAACGGACGGTGCCGCGCGGGGCGAGCGTCAGCATCCAGGTGCGGGAGACACCCGAGTCGTGCTTGTACGCGTTGACGGTCTCGACCGTGGCGGCCGGGCCGGCGTCGGCCCACTCCAGGCCGGTGGTGGAGTGCTCGGCGCGGGCGCTGAGGATGTCCGGTGCGACGGCCGGGTCGTAGGCCACACGCACGACCTCGGCGAGCCGTTCGGCCGAGAGCGGGTACGCGGAACCGCCGCCCGCGGCGACCAGTCCGGACAGCAGTCCGGGAAGCCGCATGGACAGGTCGGTGATGATGTCGTCGCTGTCCCGCTTGGGGCCGCCTGCCGGGCCGTAGGTGAGGGCGATGTACGTGTGCATCTCCGAGGAGGCGGTGGGGTAGCGCTCGACCACCTCTTCCATCACGGCGCGGGCCGCGGCGGGGGCGTCGGGGGAGATCCGGGGCAGCACTTCGGCGGCGAGCCGGGTGCCGGTGTCGGGCGCGGTCTCGACCACGACCTGGGCGCCGCGCAGACCGGGCTCGTGCGCGAGCCGGGCCAGCCAGTCGCCCCAGGACGCCACCCAGATGTCGACCTGCTCGGGGTCGACGAGCGAGCCGCCGTCGGGCTCACAGGCGAGGACCAGCGTGTAGAGGTTGCGGCCCGGGTGGTGAATCACGCCGAACGGCCGGTCGTAGGCGTCCCGGCCCTCGTACATCCTGGTACGGGCAAGCAGTCCGGGCGGCTGGAAGCGGCCCCCGGGGCGCTGGGACAGAGGCCCGGAGACATAGGTGGTCGAGCCGTTCGCCTTCCGCTTCATCCAGCCGATGCGCAGGGCGATGACCTGGTAGACGTTGCGGCCGTCGACGGTTCGCAGCGCGAGCGGGGCGAGGAGGAGCGCCACGGGAATGAGCACGATGACGGCCGCCGCGAGGGAGGCCAACGAGGCCAGCAGCGCCACCAGCAGCCCGGCGAAGGCGACGACGGTACCGAGGAGGCCCAGCGGGCCGAGGCCGGGGCGGCGAGGGCGCCGCCAGTTCCCGTAGGTGGGACGCGTCAGGGCGTCGGTGGACATGGGTTTCCTTCTTCCGGCTACTGCGGCAGGGAGGCTTGGCAGGTGAGAGGGGCGTCCGGGCCGGGGTGTTCTTCCCCGGCCCGGTATCGACGGTCCGACGGGTTACTGGTTGTGGCCCTTCATCCCGTCGTTGTCGTCGAGGGAGTTCACGACCTCCGAGGCCGCGGCGATCTGGGTCTGCACGACGAGTGCGGCAGCCTGTACGCCCATGGCCACGCCTGCTGTGGCGGCTCCGGCGGCTGCTCCGCCCGCGGCGCCGGCGCTACCACCTGCACCGCCGCCTCCGGCCGGGGCGCCCGCCCCGGCGGAGGGCGAGCCCTTCGGCCCACCGCCGCCTCCCCCTCCACCGCCGCCTCCGCCGCCCATGCTGGCCGCGCCGCCGGAGGCGATGCTGACGGCGCCGCTGGCCAGGTTGTTGACGGCGTTGAGGGTGACCGTGCCGCCGGAGGTGCTGCCGAGGGCCGCGGTGGCCGGGACGATCAGCTTCAGCAGGGCGGGCAGGGCGAAGACGGAGAGGATGAGCATGCCCATACCGGCGATGACCTGGTTCAGATGTCCGTCGCCGTTCTTCTGGCTGTGCGCGCTCTGGGTCAGGGCCGTCGCCGAGTAGATGATCAGCGCGGCGGCCGGCTTGTAGAGCAGCCAGGCGGCGAGCCAGCCGGTGTGCTTCTTCCACCATCCGTCGCCCCAGCCGGTCATGGAGGAGACGGCCGCGAGCGGCAGGGTGCCCACCAGCATGATCAGCACACCGATGCGGATGTACATGAGACAGATCTGGACGAAGGACGACAGCATGACCAGCAGACCGAAGATGAGGATGAGGCCGGGCGAGCTGAGGTACATCACGCCGAGGATCTTGTTGGCCGTGTCGCCGAGGTTGGACCGCTGGTAGATGTCATGGGCGTACGAGTCGGAGGCGGCGCTGAGCGCCTGGATGACGGGTACCGCGAGCCCGCCGACCAGAAGGACCTTCCACATGCCCATGAAGGCTTGCTTCATGGGCTGCCCTTTGCGGTCGATGGCCATCTTGACCGCCGCTATGAGCAGGCTTGCCACGGCTACGTAGCCGACCAGCCAACTGGTCACGCCGTGGATGCTCGTGGTGGGTGCGGACGGATCCCCGGCGTCGATGTTCATCCAGACGCCGTTGAGCGCCTTGAGCGTCTCAGACGTCGCGACACCGATCGCCTTGGCGAAGGCCTGCACGGCGCCGCCGGTGACGACCTCGCCGCCCTTCTCGAAGGGGAACTTGACGCCGTCCTTAACACACTGGAGCGGGTCGGCGGCACATTTGGCGAGCTTGTCTCCGATACCCATCTCACGCCCCCCAGGTGACGAAGCCGTCGGTGCCGTCCACGCGCGCCCCGCCGCTGTACACGGCGCCGTCCTGGTCGGGGGCCACCTTCCAGTCGCCGTCCTGCCAGCGAACGGTCACCGACAGGGAGCCGTACTGGTCGGTGTCCGGCACCCGTATCAGGAGCATCACCGTCGCCTCCCGCTTGCTGTACGAGAGGATGGAGAATCCCGCGTAACCCGATCCGTCCGGCTGGCCGGAGGCGGATGCGTCCTGCTGCTTCTCACGATTGGCGATGAACGCGTCTCGTCCCGGGCCCGGGACTACCTGCCGCTCGGCGACGTCACGCCACCCCGCGTATCCGAAGTGATGCGGGATGGCGTGGGCGGCGAAGACCGCACCCGTCGGCGTGTGGGCGAAGCAGGACCAGACGGGGCCGTCGAACTTCAGGGGCCCTGCGGACTTGGACACCGGCACCAGGTCGGTGCCGACGGCCTTCCAGGAGAAGTCCTTCGGCGGTGCCGTCGGCTTGGTCTGGTCGCTGTCGTCGGTGTGGCATCCGGCGGGCCGGTCGTCCTGACCGCTCTTGCCGCCCTTCTTGCCGTCCTGCGCGGAGGAACGGCTCGGGGTCGGAGAGCCAGACCCCTCCGTCGTATCGCCGCCGTTACGGGTCATCAGGGCGAAGCCGCTGAGGATGACCAGCACGAGCAGGAACCCGGCCGACAGGATCCAGCCCCGCTGCTGCCAGAACGGCTGCTCCCACTCTCCGCTGCCACCGCGGGACCGGCCGGAGTTCACCATGGCAAGATCTTCCTTCCGTTGAGGATGGGTCGAGGATCAACCCGGATCAGCCGAAGACGAAGGTGACGACGGGGCCCGCGGTGGCCACCAGGACACAGCCGCCGAGGACCATGCCGAGCCGGCCCATGTGCTCCGAGCCCTCGCCGCGGCGCATCGAGACCGCCATCATCGCGCCGGTGATCAACACACCGGCGACACCCGCCGCGGTACCGGCCCAGGCGAGGATGCCGAGGACCTTGTCGACCTTGCCGGTCAGCGCGCCCGGGGCGTTCCGCGTGGGGTCGGGCACCTTCCCGTCCGCGAGGATGACGTGCTGGTGGACCTTGGCTGCGAGCGCCTGAAACATGAACTCTCCCCGATTTGGGCCGACCAGCGGGCCGACCAAGTGTTGGTGCGTCAAGTACGCGTAGATGTAAGGGCGATGTGAGCTTGACGAGCGGAGTGGCCGACGGACAACCCGCGTAGCGATCTTCGATCGGGTCAGTGACGTGCTCGTGACAGATGGCACCGAGTGGGCACCTTCGTGATGGTCACGAGTTGGTGTTCCAGAAGTCCGCCAGCCCCGTGAACTGCACGATCGGCCCCGCACAGGCCCCGATGACACAGGCGCCCATCACGATGAGGTACTCGCGCAGATGTTCCTCGGCATCGCCCGTCTTCAGAGCGATGGCCATGCGGGAACCGACGATCAGCACACCGGCCACACCCGCCGCGGTGACCAGCCAGGCGATGTAACCGAGGACGTCGTCGAGCTTGCCGGTGACCGACGTCGGCGGGGTGTAATCCGGGTCGGCGGCGACCATCAACAGTGCGGCGTTCATGGGGTGTTCCTCACGTGTGTGTCGGGTACGGGCGGAGCGGCAACCAGGGCTGCGAGTCCGGCCGTCTCCCGTGGCGCGGGGACGGTGAGATCCCCCGTCCGCCAGGCGGGCACCCAGGGCACCCGGTGTACTTGCGCCACCGAACCGATCACCTTGATGCGCTGTTGCAGCGGCCGGGGCAGCCGCCCCGGCGCGTCCGCGACCAGTACGACAGCGACCAACTCCAGCCCCGGCGGGTACTCGCCGCGCCGGAAGGCATCGAGTACACGCGACACGGCCTGCAGCCCGGCGGCGTGTGTGCGGGCAGCCAACAGGACGCCATCCGGCTCCCCTTGGTCGGGCCGGGGCCAGGCGCAGCCGCCGTCGACTCCACCGAAGACCTCCGCCAGAGTGGAGGTGCCCGCGCCGCCGTGAGCGCCCACCCAGGCCAACTGGCGTCGCAAGCTGGGTACTTCGTGGGGTTGTGAAACAGCTACCGGGTCCGTGGCTGCGTTGATCGGTCCCCGAAGCCAGATCTCCGGGCCGCTCAGCGCGTTCCCTTCCACCGGTAACTCCTCTCCCCTGACGTGTCGTTGGCGGCTAACAGTCCGATCATCACTGATGACCGAGGGGCAGGTAACGCCCCGTGAGGCTCTGGGACGCATTTGTGACCGGTTGGTGACGCAAGTGCGCTGTGTTGCCAGAGAGACTCAACAGGCAGGTGCGAGGGGCTACTTGACTCTGAGGGGAGCGGATGTCGGAGAACGGGGGAGGGGTCGCGGCCTGGGTGGTCGGGGGTGGCATCGCCGCGGTGATACTGCCGGTGATCCTGATGGTCGGGGCCAGTGGTGTCGACGACGCGAGCGCCGAGGGCAGCGGCGGCGTCGGCGGGGGCCTCAAGAGCGGGTCGGTGCCCGCGGAGTACGTGCCCTGGGTGCTCAAGTCCGGCGCCCAGTGCGACGTGATCAAGCCGGCCGTCATCGCGGCGCAGATAGAGGCCGAGTCGGGCTGGAACCCCAAGGCCGAGTCCCCGGTGGGTGCACAGGGGCTGTCCCAGTTCATGCCCGGCACCTGGCCGTCATGGGGCCGGGACGATGACGGCAACGGCCGCGCGTCCCCGTTCGATCCGGCCGACGCGATCATGGCGCAAGGGCGCTACGACTGCGCCCTCGCCAGAGATGTCGAGGGGTACAAGAAACGAGGGCAGGCATCCGGCGAGACGCTCGACCTGGCACTCGCCGCGTATAACGCGGGCCCGGGGGCCATACAGAAGTACCACGGCATGCCGCCGTACACCGAGACGCAGAACTACGTCGCCCGCATCAAGTCGCTGATACCCAAGTACGCCTCGGTCGGCAAATCGATCGGCAAGATCCCGCCGGGGCAGCAGATGGCCATGCCGCTGCCTGGGAAGCCACCGGTCACCTCACCGTACGGCATGCGTATGCACCCGATCCTGCACGTCCGTAAGCTTCACACAGGTATCGACTTCGGAGCCGCGGCGGGTACGCCGTTCCGCGCCGCCCGCGATGGCAAGGTCACGTTCGCGGGCTGGTCCAACGGCTATGGCAACCGAGTGGTGATCTCGCACGGCACGGTCGACGGCAAGCAGATCGACACGACGTACAACCACATGTCGGCCCTCAATGTCTCCGTAGGGCAGCAGGTCAAGGTCGGCCAACAAGTGGGAGCGGTCGGTTCCACCGGCTACTCGACCGGCCCGCACGCCCACTTCGAGGTGATGCAGAACGGACAGTATGTGGATCCCGCACCATGGTTGGGGCTGAAGTGACGGGACGGGCCCGGGGGGAAGACACGATGAGGACACGTGGCACACGAGCCGGGTTCGGACGCAGGTCCGTGACCGGCGTGCTCGCGGTGGTCACCGGCCTCGCCCTGCTGTCGGGGTGCGGTCTGCCCGACCACCGTAAGAACGACGTGGAGCAAGGAGGGCAGGCCTCGAACGAGCCGTCCTTCACCCCCAAGGCACCCGTATCACACGGGAAGCCGCTGGGTCCCGACGCGCAGGTGCCGACTCCCGGAGTGGTCGACGACAACGACGCGACCGCCGTCGCCAAGGCCTGGGCCGAGGTCGTGTACGGCTACGACACCAAGTACGACACCAGCCCGCACGATGCCGTGCTGCGCGCCACCCGCTTCTTCACGGAGCGCAAGGCCGCTGCTGAGCGGTCCTACCAGTCGGCCAGTGGCCCCGGCGACGGCTGGAACACCTGGGCGAAGCACCAAGCGTGGACCAAGGTGACCGTCAGCAGCGAACTCGAGGACGACGCTCCACGCGACGCCGAACAGCTCGCGTACCGCTCCCTCATCGTGGACGGCACGGCTATCGGCCGGGATGGCTGGACCGGCACGGGACCGAGGCTCAACGCCTATGTCAAGCTGGTACGTTCGTCGGTCGGCAAACCCTGGCGGGTGGACGACGCGTCGGTGGTCGAGGCCGCAGCCCCACCGAGTCCGCAGCAGTCCTCCTCCTCTTCTTCCTCCTCCTCCGACTCTTCCGCCCAGTAGAGGGAACCGATGTCCAGATTCAGTCGCGGTGAGCGCAAGCGGCAGAAGGACCAGCCTGGACAGCAAGGCCCGGCTGCGGCTGGGCCGACGCCCATCGAGGTGCGTGTCTCGGCCGACGGGAGCGCCACGGTGGGTGGGCTGCCGGTGGCCGTGGGTTCCGGTGAGAGTGTCCAGAACGCGGTGTTGGACTACCTCCACCGTCTGGTCCTGGCCACGGGGTATCCGGTGGCCGCCACGGTCCGCGATGAACGGATCGGCTTCGTCACGCCGCTCCAGGTCGTGGCGGACGGCTCAAGTCACTTCACTGGGGAGCCGGTTCGGTTCGCGGCTGCGGCTGTGCCTGTGACTTTGCCTGTGGCGGAGGTTGCGCCTGCGGTCGCGGCTACACCTGTGCCCGTGACGGAGGTTGCACCTACGCCTGTGTCTGAAGCTGCGCCTGTGACCGAGGCGCCCGTCGCTGTGACGCCGCCGCAGCCGGTAGTCGACCGGGCGACGCGGGCGCTGAGGGCGGTACCGGATCCGGCACCCGCAGTGGTGCCCGAGCAGACGCCCGCCGTGGCGCCCGAGCCGATACCCGCCCCCGCGCCGGAGCCGACACCCGCTGCCCCTGCGCCGGAGCCGACGCCTGTCGTGGTGCCCGAGCCCACCCCCGCCCCCGCCCCTGCGCCTGAGTCGACACCCGTCCCGGTCGAGAGCAGTGAGCCCACGCCGGAACCGGTGCCCGTGGGCGCCACCGTCCCCGCCCTGCTCGCGGAGCCTGTTCAGCGGATCAACGACGCCATGCGGATGGGCCGGATCGAGTCGGCAGCGGCCATGGCGCAACAGAGCATTGCCTCGGCGACCCAGATGTGGGGAGCCGAGCACCCCGAGGTGCTGCAACTCCGCGAACTGGCCGCGTACATCGCCTACTTGGCGGGCGACGCGCATCGCTCCTTCGTCCTGTCCATGGCGCTCGCCCGAATTCGCAAGCACCAGAAGGACGTACGGGCGTACACCAACATACAGAGCGCCGCCGCCGCATGGCGCGCGCTGCAGGACCCGTCACAGGGTCTGACTCTCGGGCAGGAACTGATCGCCCTGTGGGACGAGTTGATCGCGGACGGCGGCCCCGCCGCAGCCGACACCCATCAACTCGACGCGGCCCGCGCCCGTATGGACCGCCTCGCCGAACGCGCCCGTGTTCTCGCGGACAACCCCTACGCACGGAGTCCCCACGCCCATGGCCAGTGACCGCAACGTCCCACACCCGGAACTCAGCGCGTTCGCCCGAGCGAACGGCGGCCGTGGCCGGGCGGCATCGGCCCGCCGCCGTTCACCTCGGCCCCGCGTCGAGGTGAGCATCAACGCGTTGAACGGCACCATGAGCTGGCGCACCATCAGGCCTGGTTCTGCCGGCGGAAGGCACGAACACCCAACAGGCGAACGGCAGGACGCGGCACTCACGGCGCGCGCCCGGGCCGCCGCATTCCGTTCGGCCGGACTCGACCCGGCACGCGCCCGTGCCCATGGCGCCGCCCCCGTCCCCACGGACCCCGCGACCGTCCGGGCCGCCCTGAGCACCCCCGTGGAATCCCTCTCCCCCGACCAACTGCACAGCTATATGGCCAGGGTCGGCGCGCTGCGCTCGCAAGTCGCGGGTGATCTGGGCCGTGGCGCGCACATGCCGTCGTCAGCGGCGGCCCGGTTGCGCTCCGCCGCCGTATCACCTGGTGGTGTCCACGACCTCACAGCCGCGCACACCGCGTCCGCACACATGCTCGGTCAGCGTGCCGGTACGGCGCCTCGCCCCGGACTGCCGCCTGTCGGCTCGGCACCGGCGCCAGGTCCACGGAGATAGCCAGGCTGCGGGAGGCGTCGGGCCCGCGGGAGGTGCCAGGCCCGGAGCGCGGAGCGTCTGGAACGAGCCTGTGACACCACGGTGATGTGAAACCGCGCGTCAGCGGAGAGACTCGACGGGTAAGCGTGTGACCGGTTCCCCCGGCACAGCAGAGTGAGGGAACAGATGCCTCGACCCAGCCGCGACAAGAAGCGGGAACAGCAGCTCTCGGAGCCCTCGGCCGTCCCGGCGGCGGCACCGATCGACGTTCGGGTCCCCATGACCGACCCCGGGGCGGGCGGCGCGTCGATCGGTGGCGTACCGGTCGTCGCGGCCGAGGGTGAGGAGATCCATCAGGCCGTGCTGGGACACCTCCATCGCATCGCTCTCGCCACCGGGCACCCCGTCCTGGCCACCGTCCATGACGAACGGATCGGGTTCGCGGTGCCGATCCGGGTCTCGGTGGACGGTGCGAGCGAGTTCGTGGGCCCGCCGACACCGCTGCCCACGCCCGAGACGCCCTCGCCGCATGCCGTACCGGCAACGGACCCCGCGCCACGGACGGCCGAGCCGGAGCAGCCCCGCCGCGACAAGCCGACGCACGTCCTGCGCGCGCTGGAGGAGCAGAAGCCGCCGGGCGGCACCTCGGACCGGACGGTGCCCCTGCGCGCGGTACCGGAGCCGAAGACGGGTCCGCAGAAGCCCGACGCCCAGCCGTCACCGGTGGTTCCGTACGCCGGGACGTCGGCACCGACGTACGTACTCCGGGCCGTGCCGGAAGCGACGGCGGATACGTCTCCCCAGGCGCCGGCACCGGAGCCCGCGGAGCCCCGTCGTCCCTCGACACCGCTGCCTCCGGCGCCGACGCAGCCCGCCCGGCACGGGGGTCCTGCGGTGGACAATCCGTACGCGCTGCCACATCCCCCGGAGCCCGAGCGGCAGCCGACCCCGGCGGAGGCCCCCCAACCCACCGCCGACACCTTCGTCTTGCGGGCCGTACCCGAACAGTCACTGCCCCCTGCTCAGCCCGCGCCGGCGCATGAGCTGCCGGAACCTGACCCCGTGGCCCCAGGGACGGTCGCCGCGCCGACCGGCGCCTTCGGCCCGCCCCCGTCGATCGCCGAGCCCGTCTGGAAGGCACCGGAGACAGGCCCGGACGAACCGAGAACGCTCAGGCCCGACTCCGCAGCCGTCGTCGACGCGTACTCCGCCCCCGCACCACAGAAGCCCGTCGAGGCCGGGGAGGATGCGGTGAAGGAGCCGCCGCTGCGAGGGTTCGACGCCGTGGCCGAGGCGGTGCTCGCGACCGACTCGGGATCGCTGCCCCCGGACGGCATGGGCAGGATGGCCGCCGAGTCCCTGGCCCGGATCAACGAGGCCGTGAAGCAGGGCCGGATCAACGAGGCCGCGGGCATGGCCGAGCGGGCCGTCGCCGAGACCTCCGCGACCCTCGGCCCGGACCATTCCGACGTCCTGCGCCTGCACGAACTCACCGCGTACATCGCCTACCTGGCCGGTGACGCGCTGCGCTCCTTCCACCTCTCCCTGGACCTGGCCCGGCGACGTCACCGCCTGCGCGACGCACGCGGCGCGTACGGCAACGTGCAGAGCGCGGCTGCCGCCTGGCGTGCTATCCGCGATCCGCTCCAGGGCCTGCATCTGGGCCGCGACCTCATAGGCCTGTGGAGCGAACTCGCCGCAGGCAACGGCCCCGCAGCCGACGACGTCGACCAACTCGAAAAGGCCCGCACCCGCATGGACCGCCTCGCGACCCGCGCCCGAGCGGTCTCGGCGGGCGAGAACCCGTACCGGTGGTGAACTCGGGAGGGTGTCTCTGGAGCTGGCTCACCTGTCGCCGACTCCGTTCCAGCGCTTCGGGGAGTCGGCGCACGGCTCATCCCCCCGCTGTTTGCTCTTCAGGTGCTGCAGTCGTCACTTCACTCGGCTGAGCATCACAGTCCAGTCTCCGGTCGGGGAGTGGAGATCGATGATCCGATCCAGTTTCCACTCCTGGTCCTGCACCGGGAAAACATCGCCGAGTGCGAGGGAATAGTGTGTATCGACGCCATTTGATTCGACGGCGAGTCGGACCATCGGGGCTTGCCCCTCGGGTGCGTAGACATGCATGACGCTGAAGCTTCCGAAGGGTCGGTTTGCCTGCACGCCAGCATAGAGTTCGATTTCCTGAGCTTTCATTTGGGCTCCAGGGTTGTATAGAGAGGTAGAAAGTGTGTCTGGAATTCCTTGAATGTCAATGGCTCTGTCGGGTGGTTCCTGTTGTACGGGTTGCGTAAGTGGATGAGCCGTCTGTCATCCACTCCTGTAACCTCGTAGGCATGACCGCCAACGATTCCCTTGGGTAGTTGGGTGTTCACCTTCGGCCTTCGACTTCCAACGATGATCGGAAAGTTGCCCGCCAGCTGTTCCTTGAAGTGGTCGATGACCTGTCGCTCCGGTTTACGGCCTGCGTAATCGTATCCAGTGGGAACGTCCCATGTTGCCGCGGGTAGTCCTGTCAACTGCACCAATAGCTCTGCGCGTTCGTCCGATTTGGTGCCATCGTCCAATCGTACGTACCCGGTTCGCAGGTTGTCGGGCCTGTTGTGTGTGACCTTCCAGGAAGCGCGACGCTCATCGGTCCATGTCTGGTCGAGCCCGGCGATCGCCTTCTCCATGATGGGTGCCCAGGCCGTCTCGGTGCTCACCGAGTCGGCAAAGACGGGCATCCCGGGGAATTCATCGTAGACGGGGAGATCGGGTGTCACGGTCAGCCTGATGCTGTCACCGGTGGGCTCGTACCGACCGATGCCGACGCTCTTTGCTCCGTGGAAATGGACCTCGTAGGTGCCGTCCTCGTTCTCCCGGATGGCGTTCGAGATGTCCTGGGGGCGATGTCCGGCCACCGCTCCCAGTGTCGCGATGATGCCACAGTCCCCAAGCGCGCCCTGCCTGGTCTGCTCCCGCTTCGGCGGCCCGTTGAAGAGTGGCGTTCGCGTGCCATCAGGTCGGTCGAGGGGAGTCCCGTAGCGGTCCGGCGGGAGAAGCCTCTCGGGTACCTGGAATTCCGGTTTGTCTACAAGTTCAGAGATCTCCCTGAACTGAGGTGATCTGTCACCGAACACGCTCTTTATGCGGTCCCGTATGTGTCCTTGGACCGGTGTGTCTTCGGATGGTGCGATCGCTGACTTCTCGGGCTGCTCAGCCTCGAACGGCTCCAGGGGTGCGACTTCCTCCGCCCGCTCCGGCCCTTCGGAGAGACGTGAGGCTTCCAGACGTTCGGATGCTTCGTCAGGCTCGGACGCCGCCCCGGAGTCCGATGGCTCTGCGGGCTTCGGTATCTCCAGAGAGTCCGCTGAGTCCTGTCGCTCCTGTGCCTCAAGCGGGTCGGGCGGTTCGGGCGGCTCGGGTGCCTCAAGGGACTCTCCCTCGTACCCGCTCTGCACAGCGGCTGTCTCGGCGGTGTTCTCGCCCCTCTCCGGATTCGGTACTTCGAACGGATTCCGCGCCTCCAACGGGTCCGGAACATCCATGTCGTCCGTCGGGGACTGCGTCTCCGAGACATCCGGTGTACTCGGCTCGTCATGGTCGGCGAAGCCCGATTCGGGTGCCGAGACGGCCTCGGGTGCCGCGAAAGGTTCAGGAGCCTCACGGGCGGGTGCGTCGTCCCGCGGGGTGGTCTCGCCAAGTGCAGGTTGCTCCGGCGATTCAGTGGGCGCGGGCGCCTCATCTGGGTCCGCCGCCTCAGCGGGTTCCGGTGCGTCCAGGGGGTCTGGTGCCTCTGTGGTGGGTGGCGCGTCTACGGAGGGTGGTGTCTCCATGGCGTCCGGCACGTCCGTGGTGTCCGGCGTGTCCATGGAAGGTGGTGTGACCGGGGCGTCGACGGCGGCCGGTGGTTCTGGTGCGTCGAGGGGTTCCGCTACCTCAGTGGGTTCCGGTGCCTCCTCGGCGTCCGACGCGTCCGTGGCTTCCAGTGCGCCTGCAGAGGGGAGTGTGTCCCGAGGCTCAACGACGGCCGGCGGTTCCGGTGCGTCCAAAGGGTCCGGGGCATCGCGGGGTTCCGCCGCGCCCCCGGTCTCCGCGGTGCTGCCGGGCTCCGGTGCGGCGCCTGCGTTCTCTCCCGCACCCCCTGTCCCCTCCGGATCCGGAGCCTCCATCGGCTCCGGCGCGGCTGGCGCCTCCGGCTGTGTCGGTCGCTCGACAGGGCGGTCGCTCACGTGTCACCCCCGGAGGACAGGTGCGTGCGGTACAGACGCACCCACGGGAGAGTCTTGCGTTGCCAGGCCGAGCGGACGACGTGGATGAAGACGCAAGCCCGGTAGTCCGACAAGGAGGCGGGCGTGGTGTCCCGGTCCGGGAGCGGGACCCTGTCCGCAAGGTCGCTGATCCAGGCCGCCGTGGACTGCCACCAAGCCGCCTGTTCCGGCTTGGACTTCGGGTACGTCTTCACCCGTTCCCGCAACTCCTTCCCGTCCTCCGGCCACACCGCCGTCCCCGCTCGGGACCGGAACGCGCAGCGGTGGCTGCAGCCCTCGCACTCCGGGAAAGGAGCCAGCGCTTCCGTCACCGGACGTTTCGAGGCGGCGAAGTCGCGGAAGCGGGCGGTGAGTTGATGTGAGGTGGCCAGGGGAGCCCGTGGTACCCCCGCCTCGCGGGCCGCCGCGGCGCGTACGTCCGGTACCGCGACCAGGGCCGGGCGGTCCAGACGGTCATGGTGGGCGAAGGCCTGGAAGGGCTCCAGGGTGGCCGCGTACCGCTCCTGGTCAGGAGAGAAGCGCATGGTGCCGCCGATGAGTTCGCGGTCCTCCGCGGCCGGCAGGCGGTGCATCACCTTCAGGTTGGTGTTCTTGTACGCGTCCTCCACCAACTTGCCCGGCACCTGCTCGACGATCACGATGCCCTCGCCGTACTTTCGGTTCTCCGCAAGGGTGTTGGCGAAGACCTGGGCCGCGCGTGCCTGGGCGTTGCCTTCCTTGGCGTCGCCGGACTGCCCGACAGGCCGGCCGAGCAGGCGGTGCGCCTCCTCGATCACGGTGATGTGGGCGAGGGAGCCGCCCGAGCGGTTCGCCTTGTAGTGCTCGGTCATCGACTGCAGGATCAGCGCGGTGACCAGTGACTGTTCCTTCTCGTTGTCGCCCACCGCTGCGAGCTCCATCACCACAGGGCGGCTCAGCAACTCGGCCACGGGATACGACCGGGCCACGTCCAGCGTGCTGCCGCAGGGGCCCTCGGCCAGCGCCTCGGCGCGCAGCACGGAGGCGGCGATGATGTTGTCCCGTACCTCGCCGGAGTAGTCGAGTGCTTCGCACTGCTTGCGCATCTCGGCGGTGAAGTCCCGCAGGGTGGGCCACTCGTGCGCCTCACTCGCGATGTCCGTCGGCACGATGCCCCTGCGCGTGTACGTGGCCCGCAGGGCCCGGTTGTAGATGCTCGGCAAGGGGTCCCACAGGCCGAACGCCGCGTCGAAGCAGGCCATCAGCCCGGCCATGTGTGTGCTGATCCGCACCCCGGTCGGCACCTCGAAGGGATTCAACCGCAGGGGAGCCGTCGTCTCATCCCCCACGGTGAGGACGAGGAGGTCCTCGAAGCCGGGCCGGGTGGCGAGCCAACGGTAGTCGTCCAGCTCGGAGTTGACCGGTTCGAGGACCAGGAAGGGCACATGGTGGTCGCGCCAGAGCTGCTCGCAGAACGCCAGCGTCGTGTTCGTCTTGCCCGAGCCGGTCGTTCCCACGAACAGCGCGTGGCGCGTCAGGTCGCCCAGGCCGATACCGAGCGGCCCGGCGGATGTGTCGTTGACGAGTTGACGGCCCAGGGTGATCGACGGCCCCTCCGCGCGGTACGCCGTCTCCCCGGCGAGCCCCGGACGCCGTACCGGAAACCCGGCCATGTGGCCGCTCACGGCCAGCGGCAGCCGGAAGGCGGCACCCGCCTCACGGGCGTCGACCAGATCCGCCAGCAGGCGCAGCGGTGGGGCGAGGACCTCGGGCAGTCGCCAGCCGTGGTCGCCACCCCAACGGGTCTGTTCGAGGGTGGTCAACCCGTGCCAGGCGGCGGGCAGTTCACCTGACGCGGGCCAGATCACGCAATGTGCGGGACCGGTGAACGTCTCGGTGAGTACGCCTTGTTCGCGTGCCTGCTCCTGCGGAGAGATCGTCGCGCCGACCAACTCGGCCAGGGACTCGGGCAGTCGGGCGGGCGAGGCAAGGGCGATCCGGAGGCGAAAGGCGCGGTCGGTGTAGCGTCGTGCGGCGTCCGCGTAGACCCGGGAGGCGTCCACGGCGAAGGAATCCGGGGCGAGTTGAACACCCGGTGACCACAAGCCGTCCGGCAACTGCCCCTGGGTACCGAGCCGTCCGTACTGAGTGGCGACCCGGTGCAGCAGTGGTCCCAGGTCGTCCGGGATGACGTACGGCTCCAGGCCCACGGTCAGCATCACCGGGTACGGGTGCTCCGTCAGCGCCCTCCACAGGGCGTCCCACGGTGGGGCGGACGCGGTGAACGGCTGCGGCGAGAGGTAGTACCGCACCCCCGCGTCCGGGCGGTTGGGCACACCCGTGCGGTACCGCTTGCGGATCTCGGCCACACCGGCGACCGCCTCGGGCGTGAACGGCGTGAGCAGCCGGGCCACTTCGGCCGGTTCCTCGACCGGGCTCGCGATCACATGCCGCGGCAGCGCGGCGAGCCGGGCTCGCAGGGTCAGCGCGGCGGCCTCCGCCCCGGCTCGCGTGGGCGCCTGGACGCGGCCGAGCAGAGCGCAGGAGATCCGGCGCTCGGACGGGTCGGTGAGATACCGCAGTTCGAGCCGTTCGCCGTGCGCTGCGTCCCACTGTCCGCTCAGCCACGCCGTCTCGGCAGCGACCGCCTTGACCCGGCGCTCCGTCTCCGCCAGGTCCGCGTACTCCTTGGTCTCGGTGAGGTCGGCGGCGGCATCGATCCGCACGGCCGTCCAGGCCCACACGGTCATGCCGTCGGAGACGGTCAGCACACCGGCGCCCGAGGCCCCGTGTCCGCTCAACTACCGTTCCAGCCAGGCGTGTTAGGCCCCGGCTGCGGAGGTGCGGGCGGTCCGGGCGGACCCGGGCGACCGCTGAGGCCGAGGGTGTTGACGTCGTTCATCGGGCCGGTGGCAGGAGCGGGTCCTACGGGTCCGCCCGGCATCGGCCCCGGCGGAGCGTAGCCGGGACTGGGCGGGGCCGACGGGGTGGGCGGAGTCGATGGGGTGGGCGGGGCCGGGGAGACTGTCACCGTCTGGATCGGAGGTTCCTGGCCGAACGTCGAGGCCAGGGGGACCTCGATGCCCTGGATCGCGATCTCCACGCCCTCCCTCGCCGCCGAGTGCACGGCCTCCCGCATGGCGCGCGGCCGGTCGGTGCGCAGCATCTGGTTGAGGCTGCCCGTGCGGTTCACCACCGAGCCGATGATGTCCTTCAGGAAGTGCCCGATGACGACGGCACCCGGACGGCTGCGCCACATCGTCCAGCCGACGTACAGGCTGGTGCCGTAGGCGAAGACGGTCACGTACGCCACGTATCGGGCGCTCTTGACGACGAGCCGGTTGTGTACGACTTCAGGGACGATGTCGCTGCGGACCCGGGTGGGTACGGCGGTGACCGGTATACGGCGGCGGGCCAGGGAACCGTAGATCGCGGCGTACGCGGAGGAGGAGGCCGCGGCCTTGTCCTCCAGGAGCGTCTTCCACTCCGAGATCGGTTCGTTGAGTCGCGTCAGCAGGAGGGCGAGCCAGAAGACGACTATCGAGATGGGCAGAGCGGTATCGAGGGCGTCGATGTTTCCTTGGGAGATCGCGGGCAGCACACCGAACAGGAAGAACACGAAGAACGACGCCATCGCGGCCAGCAGCCAGAGCCGCTTGACGGTCTTGAAATCGACCGATTCGTCGAAGCCCAGTTCGACGTCGCTGTACCGCAGTGTCTGGTTGCGGTATGCCGCGTTCGGACCTGCAGCGCCGGAAGCAGCCCAGGTGGCGTGGGGACCTCCTGTGGGTACAGCGTCCATCGTTCCCCCGATGTTCTCGATGACCCCTTGGGTTCAAGGCAGTTGATCACCTTAGTGCACCGGGCGGCCGGGCCGTCGGCCTGTCGGACGCGGACCTTCTTCACCGTCTGCGTGACGCGTGCGGTGCGTACGGCAAGGTGAGTAATTCCGCCTGCTTCAACCGCGACTGCGCGTCAGCCCCCCGCTGCGGGTGCCTCACCCTCCAGGTGGCGGTAGAACTTCCGCCACTCCTCGAAGGCCGCCTCGAACCACGGGACCCCCTGCGGCGAGGGGTACCACGTGGCGGCACGTCTCGCGGTAGTAGGAACGCCTGGGACGCGGGTGTGTGTCGAGTCGCTGCTGCTCACCGACCTCCCCGGCCGTGCGGTCGGTGTCCTCCACGACATCGTGGAGTACGGCCGCGATCAGCAGATCCTCGTCGCGGACACCGGCGCCGGAGACGAGGATCTCCACCACCTCCAGGAGGTGCTCCCCGTACGGCTCACCGGCGGGCCTCTTCTGATCCCCATGGGCCTCTTCGGCGAACGAGACGGCCTCTCCGAGGCGCTGAGCCGAAACCTCCGGAGCGAGCCCGCCGACTGTCGGCGGGCGGTGCCCCAGTCGTGCCACGCGCCGAACGCTCGATGGGGCGAGGCAACTCCTGATCCGCAGCTTTCAGCCGCCTCTTGTATTCCGCCCATCGAGGCGCGCCGACGGCAGCTCGCCGGCCCTCGCTCGAAGGTCAGCCTCTGATCTCTTCCACTGCATCAAGTTCTGGAACAACTCGGCCTGTTCGATCGCGTCGTCCAGCGCATTGTGTGTATGCGGGCGTGTGGGGAGCAGCTGTTGCGGCATCGAGCGCTTCGTCGATCCAGTGATCGGCGAGTCTGATTTCGTCGCGTACAGGGTCTTGATGTCCAGACATCGGGAATGACCAAAGGGGGAGCCATTGCTGGCGAATCGCATGAAGTACCAGTACATCCACATCCAGTCGTAGCTCAGTGGATAGGCTACGAACACCGGAGTGGCGCGCAATTCGTCGGAGACGTCGGCCAGCCAGGCGGCCGCGGCGTCCATGGCCTGGGAGGGTTCTTGCCCTTCACGTGCCAGGTGGTCGCGGTCCAGGCCGCTGACCGCCAGGGCTTCTGGGTCGTAGGCGTCGCTGATCGGCTTCAGTTCTGCATAGAAGGTGCGCTCGGCCGGATCGAATGCCTTGAACGCAATGCCGTCGTGCATGCCCGCGACCGCCAGTCCGAAGCTGGACATCGAGAACGGGCCCGGAATGGGACCGTCAGCCTCCATGTCCGCCGAGACGTAGAATTCTGGTTTCGCCATGATTTCCCCCGTTCGATCTTGGATTTGGAGATCGACCTTACAAAGCATCGCAGTAAAGGATCGACTGGTTCAGTGAAGTCCTCGCCTCGGGGTTCTGGCGTCGCCTCACCCTCGTGCATGCGTCACAGATATTGACGAGTCGGCGCATGTGAGACACGGGCACCGTCGCGTTCGAGCCCACCGTGCCGGAGGCCACCCCGTCGGCGGCGCCACCGGTCCGTCCGGAACCCGACATCCCGTTCACCCGCCCCCGTCCCACCCTCTGCGTAAGTCCCCTTGCTCTTCGGGTAGTTGGCCTTGATGATGCCCGACCTCGGCATTCGAACGCCACCGCCTTGCTGGGCGCGTCGTCCAAGGCTTGAGTGCACGGCCCCAGTCGCACGGAAGCCCTGCCAGGACCACTCCTGGCAGGGCTTCCGCTGTTCGTGATGTGCGGTCGGCGTGTGACCGTGCGTGCGTTCACGTGTCGCCGAAGTCCTCGGCGGCCTTGCGAATCCCTTCGTCGACGCTGTCGTCGCGCGCCCGGACACACAGGTCGCGGAGAGCGGCGTCCAGGCCGAGGTGGTCGAGCAGTTCGGCCATGCACCGGTAGTCGTCGCCCTCCGCCGCCTCGTCCGGCAGCTTCAGCCAGGAGCAGCAGCGTCTCGTCAAATGTGTCGAGTTGCTTCAGGGCGAGAAGGGCTCCCGCTCCGGCTCGCTGTTCGACACTTCAGCGCCCCCTTTCACTTGGCCGCTTGAGCACTCGAACTCGGCTACACGTCCGCGTCCACCCGCGCGGAGTCCACCCGGGAAGCCCCCGGCACGCTGATCCGGGTCCGCGGCCTCCGTACCGAGCGCCATGCGTCGCCGGTCAGCAGGATCAACGCGAGCCAGACCAGGGCGAAGCCCGCCCAGCGCTCGGGTGGCATGGCCTCGTGGAAGTAGAGGATGCCCAGCAGGAACTGGAAGACCGGCGCGAGGTACTGGAGCAGGCCGAGCGTGGACAGCGGCACCCGGATCGCCGCCGCGCCGAAGCAGACGAGGGGGAGGGCGGTGACCGCGCCGGTCGCCGCGAGCAGCGCCGCGTGCCCGGCGCCCTCGGTGGTGAACGTCGACTGGCCGTGCGTAGACAGCCACACCAGATACGCCAGCGCGGGCAGGAACTGCACCGCGGTCTCCGCGGCCAGTGACTCGATGCCGCCCAGGCTGACCTTCTTCTTCACCAGGCCGTACGTGGCGAAGGAGAAGGCGAGGCAGAGCGAGACCCACGGCGGGCGGCCGTAGCCGATGGTCAGGACGATCACCGCGGCGAAGCCGACCCCGACCGCCACCCACTGGAGAGGACGCAGCCGTTCCTTGAGGAGCAGTACGCCCATCGCGATGGTCACGAGCGGATTGATGAAGTAGCCGAGTGAGGCCTCCACCACATGGCCGGAGTTCACGGCCCAGATGTAGATGCCCCAGTTCACGGTGATGACGGCCGCGGCGACCGTGACCAACGCCAGCTTGCGCGGCTGCCGCAGCAGCTCGCCCGCCCAGGCCCAGCGCCGCATCACCAGCAGGGCGACGGCGACCAGGAGCAGGGACCAGACCATTCGGTGGGCGAGGATCTCCATCGCCCCGGCGGGCTTCAGCAGGGGCCAGAAGAGGGGGACGAGCCCCCACATTCCGTACGCCGCGAAGCCGTTCAGCAGACCTGTCCGCCCCTCGCCCTTCGGCTTCTCGGCCACGGGCCCTCCTTCTCGTGCACATGGCTGCTCCCGTGCAGCCTCCAAGAAGGTAAACCCGCGCACCCTCGGAAGTCATGCCCGTATCGCCATACGGTCATGACATCGGCGGGACGAGGTCGATACGGACGTGACGCCCCCGGGGTGGGGTTGTACGGGCACGGGGAGGCGCCTCGGCTGCGCGAGGTCGGTCCCATGCACAGGACGTGGTGAGGCCCGGACGCACACGGCGTCCGGGCCTCGTGAACGGCGGTCGGGGCGGTCAGCCGACGACGGTCCAGGTGTCGCCCCCGGCGAGCAGCGCGGCGAGGTCGCCCTTGCCGTGCCGTTCGGTGGCGGCGTCGAGCTGGTCGGTCATCTGGCTGTCGTAGACGGGGCGTTCCACGGAGCGGAAGACCCCGATCGGGGTGCCCTGAAGGGTGTCCGGGTCGGCGAGCCGGGACAGCGCGAACGCGGTGGTCGGGGTCGCGGCGTGCGCGTCGTGGACGAGGATGTCCGCCTCGTTGTCCGGGGTGACCGTGACGACCTCGAGGTCCCCGGTCCGCGTGTTCCGTACGACGCCGCGCGCGTTGTCGACGCCGAAGCGGATCGGCTGCCCGTGCTCCAGCCGGATCACGGCCTCCTCGGCGCGCTCACGGTCCTTGAGGACGTCGAAGGCGCCGTCGTTGAAGATGTTGCAGTTCTGGTAGATCTCGATCAGGGCGGTGCCCGGATGCGCGGCGGCCTGGCGCAGTACCTCGGTCAGGTGCTTGCGGTCGGAGTCCACGGTGCGGGCGACGAACGACGCCTCCGCGCCGAGCGCCAGCGACACCGGGTTGAAGGGGGCGTCCAGCGAGCCCATCGGCGTCGACTTGGTGATCTTGCCGACCTCGGAGGTGGGCGAGTACTGGCCCTTGGTCAGACCGTAGATCCGGTTGTTGAACAGCAGGATCTTGAGGTTGACGTTGCGGCGCAGGGCGTGGATGAGGTGGTTGCCGCCGATGGACAGCGCGTCGCCGTCACCGGTGACCACCCACACGGACAGGTCACGGCGCGAGGAGGCGAGCCCCGTCGCGATCGCGGGCGCCCGGCCGTGGATGGAGTGCATGCCGTACGTGTTCAGGTAGTACGGGAAGCGGGAGGAGCAGCCGATGCCCGAGACGAAGACGATGTTCTCTCTGGCCAGGCCCAGCTCCGGCATGAAGCCCTGGACGGCGGCCAGGATCGCGTAGTCCCCGCAGCCGGGGCACCAGCGCACTTCCTGGTCGGACTTGAAGTCCTTCATGGACTGCTTGGCCGCGGCCTTGGGGACGAGGGCGAGCGCCTCGGTCGTGCTCCTGCCGTCCGTGGACGTCTCAGCCATCGATGGCCTCCTTGAGCGCCGTGGCGAGTTGTTCGGCCTTGAAGGGCATGCCGTTGACCTGGGTGTAGGGGCGGGCGTCGACCAGGTACTCGGCCCGGACGAGGGTGGTGAGCTGACCGAGGTTCATCTCGGGGACCACGACCCTGCCGTAGCGGCGCAGCACCGTACCCAGGTTGGCGGGGAAGGGGTTCAGATGCCGCAGGTGGGCCTGCGCGATGGACTCACCGTCCGTGCGCAGACGCCGTACCGCCGCGGTGATCGGCCCGTACGTCGAGCCCCAGCCGAGGACGAGCGTCCGGGCGCCGTCCGGGTCGTCGACCTCGATGTCGGGGACGTCGATGCCGTCGATCTTGGCCTGGCGGGTACGGACCATGAAGTCGTGGTTGGCCGGGTCGTACGAGATGTTGCCCGTGCCGTCCTGCTTCTCGATGCCGCCGATGCGGTGCTCCAGACCCGGCGTGCCCGGGATCGCCCACGGGCGGGCCAGGGTCCGCGGGTCGCGCTTGAACGGCCAGAACACCTCGGTGCCGTCGTCCAGGGTGTGGTTGGGACCTTGCGCGAACCGCACCCTGAGGTCCGGGAGTTCCTCCAGGTCGGGGATGCGCCAGGGCTCGGAGCCGTTGGCGAGATAGCCGTCGGACAGGAGGAAGACGGGGGTGCGGTAGGTGAGCGCGATCCGCGCCGCCTCCATGGCCGCCTCGAAGCAGTCCGCCGGGGTGCGCGGGGCGACCACCGGGACCGGGGCCTCGCCGTTGCGGCCGTACATCGCCTGGAGCAGATCCGCCTGCTCCGTCTTGGTCGGCAGGCCGGTGGACGGGCCGCCGCGCTGGATGTCGACCACGATCAGCGGCAGCTCCATGGACACCGCGAGACCGATCGTCTCGCTCTTGAGCGCCACGCCGGGACCGGAGGTCGTGGTCACCGCGAGCGAGCCGCCGAAGGCCGCGCCCAGGGCGGCGCCGATCCCGGCGATCTCGTCCTCCGCCTGGAACGTCCGTACGCCGAAGTTCTTGTGCTTGGACAGCTCGTGCAGGATGTCCGAGGCCGGGGTGATCGGATACGAGCCCAGGAACAGCGGCAGATCCGCCTGGCGCGAGGCGGCGATCAGACCGTAGGCCAGCGCCAGATTCCCGGAGATGTTGCGGTACGTCCCCACCGGGAACGCCTTCGTGGCCGGGGCGACCTCGTAGGAGACCGCGAAGTCCTCCGTCGTCTCGCCGAAGTTCCACCCCGCCCGGTACGCGGCGATGTTGGCCTCCGCGATCTCCGGCTTCCTCGCGAACTTCGACTTCAGGAACGCCTCGGTGCCCTCCGTGGGCCGGTGGTACATCCACGACAGCAGGCCCAGCGCGAACATGTTCTTGCTGCGCTCGGCCTCCTTGCGGCTGAGGCCGAACTCCTTGAGCGCCTCGACCGTGAGGGTCGTCAGCGGCACGGGGTGGACGTTGTAGCCGTCCAGCGACCCGTCCTCCAGAGGGCTCGCGGCATAGCCGACCTTCTGCATCGCCCGCTTCGTGAACTCGTCCGTGTTCACGATGATCTCCGCGCCCCGCGGCACATCGCCCAGGTTCGCCTTCAGGGCGGCCGGGTTCATCGCCACCAGGACGTTCGGCGCGTCCCCCGGCGTGAGGATGTCGTGGTCGGCGAAGTGCAACTGGAACGAGGAGACACCCGGGAGCGTGCCTGCGGGGGCACGGATCTCCGCGGGGAAGTTCGGCAGAGTGGACAGATCGTTGCCGAAGGACGCGGTCTCCGAGGTGAAACGGTCACCCGTGAGCTGCATACCGTCGCCCGAGTCCCCCGCGAACCGGATGATCACCCGGTTCAGGCGCTGTACGTCCTTCGTTCCCGCCGGTTTGCGCTGTTCCGTAACGACGGCACCATCGGCCTGCTCCGCTGGACTGCTGACCTGGCTGGTCACTGAACTGGACCTCCCTCGAGGCTGCTGTTCTGGGAGCAGCCGTCCCGCCGGCCTTCCCAGGATCAACCCTACGTCGGTGAGGGTCGCCTTCCCTGGGCCGTTCGTACGACGGAACCCATCGCACGACGGTCCTACGCCCCGGTTCGTCACGGTCTGCACGGCCCTCGGGCGCTGCTGGGTGAAGACGGCCCCTGCTCATCCTTTAGTTCTGGTACTTCAGAGGTACGAGTCAGTGTCGGACGATCAGGAGTTGAGGTAGGTGAGCACGGCCAGAACACGCCGGTGATCCCCGTCACTCGGGGACAGCCCGAGCTTCAGGAAGATGTTGCTGACGTGCTTCTCCACGGCTCCGTCGCTCACCACGAGCTGCCGGGCGATCGCGGAGTTCGTCCGCCCCTCGGCCATGAGTCCCAGGACCTCCCGCTCGCGCGGGGTGAGCGCGGCCAGGACGTCCTGCTTGCGGCTGCGGCCGAGCAGTTGAGCCACCACCTCCGGGTCCAGCGCGGTGCCGCCCCGGGCCACCCGCACCACGGCGTCCACGAACTCGCGCACCTCGGCGACCCGGTCCTTGAGCAGATAGCCGACGCCGCGACTGGAACCGGCCAGCAGCTCGGTCGCGTACCGCTCCTCGACGTACTGCGACAGCACCAGCACGCCCAGGTCGGGATACCTCGCGCGCAGCGTCACCGCGGCCCGGACGCCTTCGTCCGTGTGGGTGGGTGGCATGCGGACGTCGGCGACGACGACATCCGGCAGCTCGCCGCCGTCCGCCAGCTCGGTGATGGTCTTGATCAGCGCGTCCCCGTCCCCGACCCCGGCGACGACGTCATGCCCGCGGTCGGTCAGCAGCCGGGTCAGCCCCTCCCTGAGCAGCACTGAGTCCTCGGCGATGACCACTCGCACCCTGTCCTCCACGATCTTCGGCCCCCCACAGCCTCTTCCCTGCCCGCACCTGGCACGGGCCGGGGTCGATTGCCGTCTGTTCCCGTCTCAACGGCAGCCCCCAGCATCTCAGCATTCCTGTCGGTGCGCGCACCGCCTGTGGATAACAGGCGTGGCCCTCACGCGGCCGGTGAGGGGACCGACCGCGCGAGGGCCGCGGGGGAGCGGGGGTGTGTCACGTCCGCCAGGGCAGCTCCGCGGTGATCCGGGTGGGTCCCCCGGGCGGCGAGTCCACGACCAGGACCCCGTCCACGGCGTCGAGGCGCGCCGCCAGCCCCGCGAGGCCCGAGCCGTGGGCGGCGTCGGCGCCGCCGATCCCGTTGTCCGTGACCTGGAGCAGCAGCCGGTTCTCCACCCGCCACACGTCCACCGTCGCCCGCGACGCCCGTGCGTGCTTGCTGATGTTCTGCAGCAGCTCGGAGACCGTGAAGTACGCGATCCCCTCGATCGCCGGGACCGGCCGTGCGGGAAGGTCGACCTCCACCTGCACCGGCACGGTGCACCGCGAGGCGACCGACGACAGCGCGGCGTCCAGGCCGCGGTCGGTGAGCACCGCGGGGTGGATCCCCCGCGCGAGGTCCCGCAGCTCCTGCAGCGCCGTCTTCACCTCGCCGTGCGCCTCGTCCACCATCCGCGCCGCCGCCTGCGGGTCCTCGGTGAGCTTCTCCTTCGCCAGCCCCAGATCCATCGCCAGGTTCACCAGCCGGGCCTGCGCGCCGTCGTGCAGATCGCGCTCGATGCGCCGCAGATCGGCCGCCGCCGTGTCCACGACGACCCCGCGGTCCGACTCCAGCTCCACCACCCGCGTCGCCAGCCGCGACGGCCCGAGCAGCCCGTACACCAGCAGCCGGTCCACCGACGTCAGCCCCCGGACGATCCATGGCGTGGCCAGCGTGATCAGCAGCCCCACCAGGGCGGTCACCGAGATCTCGAGCGGGTTGTCGAGATAGACCCGGTGCATGTCGTCGCCGTAGAGCTGGATGCCGCCCTGACCGCCGAACATCGGGAAGACCCAGAACCACAGCGGATAGCTCAGCAGCGCCCACCCGGTCGTCCAGAAGGCCACCCCTACGATGAACGAGAACACCGCCCACGGGAACTGCACCAGTGTGTACAGCAGTTGACGCCAGGACGTGCCGCTCTTGAGCATCGCCCCGATCCACGCCATCGGCCCGTCACCCTTGACCACCAGGGGTTCCGGAGCGGCCACGTCGAGCCCCAGCAGCCCACGCGCCCTGGCCCGCTCCAGCGCCCCGAAGCCGCGGCAGGCCGCGAGGGCCCCCGCGAGGACGGGGATCCCCAGGAACGTCACCAGCAGGCCGGCCCCTGCGGAGACCAGGGTGACGCTGCATGCGAACATCACGATCCCGATCGGCAGGCCCAGCAGCAGATAGCAGAACTCGCCCCAGGTGCGCCCCTCGAACGGCGCCCGCAGCGCGGCCGGAAGCCGGTGCGCCCGTTCCCCGGCGCCCTGGGATCCAGGGCCGCCCCACTCTCCGTACCCCTGCCCGTAGTGCGTGGCCATCGGTGTCGTCCGTTCTCCTCGTAGCCCAGCCCGACCCGGTCCGCCCGCGCGGCCGACCGTGCTCTCCACTCTGCTGCCCGCGCGCCCGCCCGACCATGGAGCCGGTCGGCGTCTTGGACCGGGGGTTTTCCCCACCCCCATTCCCGGGCATCCGGCTTCCCGGGCATCCGGCCCCGCGTACGGCGAAGCGGTCGCACACCCTCGTGTACGACCGCTACGACCGCGTCCTGTCTCTGTCCGGCCTGCTTCCGTTCTCTCTGCTCGGCCTACTTCCGTTGCGGCTCGCTCTCCCGGTCGCGCCAGGGCAGTTCCGCCGTGACGGTCGTCGGGCCACCGGTCGGCGAGTCGATGACGAACAGGCCGTCGACCGCGCCCAGCCGCTCCGCGAGTCCCGCCATCCCGGTACCGCCGTCGAGCCGGGCGCCGCCCCGGCCGTCGTCCCGTACCTCGATGAGCAGCCGCTCCCCGCTCCGCCACACGTCGACGGACGCAGACGCGGCCCCGCTGTGCTTGCTGATGTTCTGCAGCAGCTCGGAGACCGTGAAGTAGGAGATGCCCTCGATCGCCTCGGCAGGGCGCGCGGGCAGGTCCACGGTCACCCGCACCGGCACCGTGCACCGCGAGGCGACCGACGACAGCGCGGCGTCGAGGCCGCGGTCGGTGAGCACCGCGGGATGGATTCCCCGTGCGAGGTCCCGCAGCTCCTGCAGCGCCAGCTTCACCTCGCCGTGCGCCTCGTCGACCATGGCCGCCGCCGCGTCCGGGTCCTCCAGCAGCTTCTCCTTGGCCAGCCCGAGCCCCATGGCCAGGTTCACCAGCCGGGCCTGCGCGCCGTCGTGCAGGTCGCGCTCGATGCGCCGCAGATCGGCCGCCGCTGTGTCCACGACGACCCCGCGGCCCTGCTCCAGCTCCCGGACACGCCGCTCCAGCTCGTCGGAGGGCGACAGCAGCCCCCGCACCATGGCCCGGTCCACGTTCGTCAGCCCGCGGGCGAGGTACGGCAGGAGCGGCCACAGGACGAACAGCGACACCAGCGTCACCGTGAAGGTCAGGATCCCCCAGGGCAGCCGGATGAAGTCGTACAGGCAGGTCCGCCAGGCCACCGGGTCCTTCAGCGCCATCCACAGCCGCTGGAACATCCCGCCGCCCTTGCGCAGCGGCATCGGGCTCGGCTCCTGTATCCGCACCCCGAGCAGCGCCCTGGCCCGCGCCCGCTCCAGCTTGCCCAGTTGCCGCGCGCCCAGCAGCCCCAGCGCAAGCGCCGGGAACCCGATCACGGTCACCGTCAGCCCCACGCCGAGCGCCAGCACCGTCACCACGTAGATGAACCCGACCAGCGACGTCAGCAGGTTCATGAGGAGATGCGCGATCTCGCGCCAGGTGGACGCGTCCAGGGCAGGACGTACGGGCGGCGGACGCTCGCCGTCCGGGGCACCGGGGTTCGTCTCGCGTGCGGTCATATCCGCCTGCCTCGTTCGCTCATGCCCGCAAGCCTGCCGTAACGCCGCGTCCCCGTGCCATGAGGCGGACCGCCGAGGTTCACTGGGGGAAACCCCACCTCGTGCAGCAGTCTGCTTACCCTCTCTTTAGCAGGGCCTAGACTCCCGTGCGTACTGAACGTCGACCACGACGTTCACCAGGGTCACGAGGTCAGGGAGCGAGGAGCTGACGTGCCGGATCCGACCGCCGTCGCTGTCATGGCGGAGACCGGGAGCGCGAGGACCGCCGGGAACGCCGGAACCGTCGTCGCGGCGGGCTACTTCCACTCCTACTCCGTCGTCGGGCTGCTCGCCGTCGTCGGCGTGCTCTTCGTCGCCGTCGCCTTCGGCGCGGGCCGCCTGCTGCGCCCTGTCGTGCCCACTCCCGAGAAGCTTCTGACGTACGAGTGCGGGGTGGACCCCGTCGGCGAGGGCTGGGCGCACACCCAGATCCGCTACTACGTCTACGCGTATCTGTACGTGATCTTCGCGGTCGACTCGATCTTCCTCTTCCCGTGGGCGACGGTCTTCGCCGATCCCCGGTACGGCGCGACCACGCTCGTGGAGATGTTCGTCTTCCTCGGCTTCCTGGCCGTGGGACTGCTGTACGCGTACAAGAAGGGCGTTCTGTCATGGACGTGAACCCCTCGACTCCTGCGGCTTCCCGTGAGCCGGTGTCCGTGCCGGAACCGCAGCGGCTCGGCACGCTCGCACGCCTCGCCCCCGAGCCGATGAAGGTGGTCCTGAACTGGGGCCGCCGCTACTCGCTGTGGGTCTTCAACTTCGGCCTCGCCTGCTGCGCGATCGAGTTCATCGCCGCGTCGATGGCCCGCCACGACTTCATCCGTCTCGGGGTGATCCCGTTCGCACCCGGCCCGCGCCAGGCCGACCTGATGGTCGTCTCCGGCACGGTCACCGACAAGATGGCCCCGGCCGTCAAACGCCTGTACGAGCAGATGCCCGAGCCGAAGTACGTGATCTCCTTCGGCGCGTGCTCGAACTGCGGCGGCCCGTACTGGGACTCGTACTCCGTCACGAAGGGCGTCGACCAGATCATCCCGGTGGATGTGTACGTCCCCGGCTGCCCGCCGCGCCCCGAGGCACTGCTCCAGGGCATCCTCAAGCTCCAGGAGAAGATCGCGCGCGAGTCGCTGGCGCAGCGGTACGGGACGGCGCGGCCGTCGGCCGCCGCGTTGCAGAGCGGTCTTGTCCGGCCGCCGTCGACGACGGGCTCGGGGAAGACGGGTTCGGAGACGACGGGCTCGGACACGACGGGTTCGGACACGGGGGAGGGGCGATGACCGGGGTCGGCTGGCTGCCCGCGTCCGCCGAGGACCTCTTCGGTCCGCAGGCCACGGCCGAGGAGTCGTACGACGTCCTGACGGTCGACGTACCGCCGGCGGACTGGACCGAGGCGCTGCGCGTGGCGCGCGACGAACTGGGCTGCACCTACTTCGACTGGCTGAGCGCCGTCGACGAACCGGGCACGGGCCTGCGCGTCGCGGCGCATGTCGTGGCCCTGTCCCCGGTACGCCGCCTGCTCGTCCGTACGACCGTCCCGCACGAGGCACCCGTGCTGGACTCCGCCGTGGCGGTCTACGCGGGCGCGGCCTGGCACGAGCGCGAGACCCACGAGATGTTCGGCGTGACCTTCGAGGGCCACCCGGCGCTGGACCACCTCCTCCTGCCCGAGGGCTTCGAGGGCCACCCCCTGCGCAAGGACTTCGTCCTGGCCGCCCGGGTCGCCAAGGCCTGGCCCGGCGCGAAGGAACCGGGCGAGTCCGAGCACGGCGGCCCCAAGCGCCGCCAGATGCTGCCCCCGGGCGTCCCCGACCCGAACGAGTGGGGTCCGCTGAAGGGCCAGCTTCCCCCGGCACCGGCCCGTCGCCCGGCAGGCGACCGCCCGGTACGCCGCACCCGCACGGCAACCGAGGGCTCGGCAAGCCAGACCCCGGCCGCCGCCCCCGAGACACCGACACCGCCACGTCGAGCGCGCAGCGCGTCGGAGGGCTCGGCCTCGCAGCGCGGCGCGGCGGGTCCGCGTCGTGCGCGGAGTGCGTCGGAGGGTTCGGCGTCGCAGCGTGGTGCGGAGGTTTCCGGGGCGGGTCCGGCGGCTTCGGCGGGTCCGCGTCGTGCGCGGAGTGCGTCGGAGGGCTCGGCCTCGCAGCGTGGTGCGGCGGGCGGTACGGGACCGGGGACCGGCCCCGCAGGCCCCCGGCGCGCACGCAGCGCCTCCGAAGGCTCCGCTTCGCAACGGGCCGACGCGTCAGCATCCCAGGACGCGCCCGCCGAGCCCCCTGCCGTGACGCGCAGCGCGGACGCCCCCTGGCACCACGCCCGCCCGGCCTTCGACGAGCCCGAGCCCGAGCCCGAGCCCGCGCGCAAGCCCGAGCCCGAGTCCGCCACCGAACCGCCGACCGAGGCGCGGGAGGACAGCGAGGCCGGCCCCGGTGAAGCGCGCCCGGGTGAAGCCCACCGCGGCGGTGCCCGACCCCCGCAGCCCGCACCCCCCTACGAACCCTAACCCCCCACCCCCGACGACCCCTCCGGAGGCACGCAGTGAACGGCGCTCTCGACGTCGCCCTGCGACTCCTCGCCGTGTTCGTCGTCTTCCTCACCTTCCCCTTGATCGTCGGCCAGACCGAGCACAAGGTCATGGCCCATATGCAGGGCCGCCTCGGCCCGATGTACGCGGGCGGCTTCCACGGCTGGGCCCAACTCATCGCCGACGGCGTGAAGTTCGCGCAGAAGGAGGACGTCGTCCCGACGGGCGCGGACCGTCGCATCTTCCAACTGGCCCCCGCTGTAGCCCTGTTGCCCTACCTCCTCGTCCTCCTCGTCATCCCGATCGGCCCGAGCGAGGGCGCCGTCGGGCAGGCCGTCGACGCGGGCATCTTCTTCGTCCTGGCCGTGATGGGCGTCGGCGTCCTCGGTTCCCTCATGGCCGGCTGGGCCTCCGCCAACAAGTTCTCCCTTCTCGGCGGCCTGCGCACCGCCGCCCAGCTCCTCGCCTACGAACTCCCCATGCTGCTCGCCGCGGCCTCGGTGGCGATGGCGGCCGGCACCGTCTCCCTGCCCGGCATCACCGCCGCCTTCGAGTGGTGGTGGCTGCCCTGGCAGATCATCGGCGCACTCGTCTTCTTCGTCGCCGGCCTGGCCGAACTCCAGCGCCCGCCCTTCGACATGCCCGTCGCCGACTCGGAGATCATCTTCGGCGCCTACACCGAGTACACCGGCCTCCGCTTCGCCCTGTTCCTCCTCGCCGAGTACGCCGGAATCATCGTCCTGTGCGGTCTGACCACCGTCCTCTTCCTGGGCGGCTGGCACGGCCCCTGGGGCGCCGTCGGCCTCGGCTGGCTGTGGACGCTGGTGAAGACCGCGCTCCTCGCCTTCGTCGTCATCTGGTTGCGCGTGACCTACCCCCGCCTGCGTGAGGACCAGCTCCAGAAGCTCTCCTGGACCGTCCTCGTCCCCCTCGCTCTCGTCCAGATCGCCCTCACCGGCATCGTCAAGGTGATGATCTCCTGATGTCCCGCCCCTCGCCCGACCCTCGCCACCCCTCGGCGCCCGCCGAGCGGACCCGCAAGTCGATCCCTGGCTCCGGTCTCGCCAAGGGCCTGGCGGTCACCCTCCGCACGATGACCAAGAAGTCCGTCACCGAGCAGTACCCGGACACCCAGCCCGCGCTCCCGCCGCGCAGCCGCGGTGTCATCGGCCTGTTCGAGGAGAACTGCACGGTCTGCATGCTCTGCGCCCGCGAGTGCCCGGACTGGTGCATCTACATCGACTCCCACAAGGAGACGGTCCCGCCCGCCACCCCCGGCGGACGCGAGCGCAGCCGCAACGTCCTCGACCGTTTCGCCATCGACTTCTCCCTCTGCATGTACTGCGGTATCTGCATCGAGGTCTGCCCCTTCGACGCCCTGTTCTGGTCCCCGGAGTTCGAGTACGCCGAGACCGACATCCGCGACCTCACCCACGAGCGCGACAAGCTCCGCGAGTGGATGTGGACGGTGCCCGCCCCGCCCGCCCTGGACGCGGGCGCGGAGGAACCCAAGGAGATCGCCGCCGCGCGCAAGACCGCCGAGAAGCTCGCCGCAGCCCAGCCGAACCCGACCGACCCGACCGACCCGACCGGTCCCACCGGTCCCGCCAGTTCCCCTGACCCCACCGATCCCCGGAAAGGAGAGTCGTGACCCCCGCCTCCGCCGCACTGACCACGGCCACGGCTGCCGCCGGCACCCACGGCTTCCTCTCCCCGACCGGCGTCGAGATCGCCTTCCTCCTCGTCGGCATCGCCACCTTCGGTGCCGCGCTCGTCACCGTCACCACCAAGCAGCTCGTGCACGCCGCCCTGTGGCTCGTGGCGACCCTCGGCGGCCTCGCCGTCGAGTACCTCCTGCTCACCGCCGAGTTCATCGCCTGGGTGCAGGTCCTCATCTACGTCGGTTCCGTCGTCGTCCTCCTCCTGTTCGGTCTGATGCTCACCAAGGCCCCCATCGGCCCGTCCCCGGACGCCGACTCCGGCAACCGCTGGGCCGCCCTCACCGTGGCGGTGGCCGCCGCGGGCGCCCTGGTCTGGGTGGTCGTGGACGCCTTCCGCACGACCTGGATCGACCTGAGCGGCCCCGCGTCCGGCTCCACCAAGGTCACCGGCGCGAGCCTGTTCCGGTACTGGGTCCTCCCCTTCGAGGCCCTCTCCGTCCTCCTCCTCACCGCCCTGGTCGGCGCGATCGTCCTCTCCCGCAAGGCCAAGGCCGACACGACGCCCACCCCGGCGGGCACCCCGACCGTCCCGGGCAGCCGACGCGAGAAGGAAGGCGCCCGCTGATGCACCTCGCCTATCCCGCCGTGCTGTCCGCCCTGCTCTTCTGCACGGGCCTGTACGGCGTCCTCGCCCGCCGCAACGCGGTCCTCGTCCTGATGTCGGTCGAGCTGATGCTCAACGCCGTCAACCTCAACCTCGTCGCCTTCGACGTCTGGCTGAGCAGGACCGCCCGCGAGACGCTGCACTCCGGCCAGGCCCTGACCCTGTTCACCATCGCCATCGCAGCCGCCGAGATCGGCATCGGCCTCGCGATCGTCCTCGCCGTCCACCGCAACCGCGGCACCGCGGACATCGACCGGCTCCGCGACACCGCCGAGGGCCACGAAAGCGACGCCCCAGCGGCGGAGAAGGCTGAGGCCACCGCGTGACCACGACCACCCTCGCCGTCCTCGTTCCCCTCCTTCCGTTCCTGGGCGCCACGGCCGGCCTGCTGCTCGGCCGCACCGCCCCCGGCTTCGTCCGCCCGCTCGCCGTCCTGCCGACCCTCACCTCGCTCGTGCTGGCGGTACTGGTCGCGGCGCGCCAGGGCGGCGGCCGAGCCGTCGACGCGGCCACCGAGCTGACACCCACCGGCTCGGTTCCGATCGAACTCGCCCTGCACATCGACGGCTTCGCCGCCCTCGTCGCCGTCCTGGTCGGCGTCGTCGCCTCCTGCGTGCAGATCTACTCGACGGGCTATCTGCGCGACGACCCGCGCTACCCCTCCTATGCCGCTCTCGTCTCCCTGTTCACCTCCGCGATGCTCCTGGTCGTCTACTCGGGCGACCTGATCGTGCTGCTGGTCGGCTGGGAAGTCATGGGCATCTGCTCCTACTTCCTGGTCGGCCACTACTGGGAGACCCCCGAGGCCCGCGCCGCCTCCCTCAAGGCCTTCCTGGTCACCAAGCTCGGCGACGTCCCCTTCCTCATCGGCCTGTTCGCCCTTGCCGCCGACGCCGGCTCCTTCCGTATCACCACGGTCCTCGGTACCGTCGCGAGCGGCGGACTGCACCATCCGACCCTGATCGCGCTGCTGCTCCTGGCCGGCGTGGCGGGCAAGTCGGCGCAGTTCCCGCTGCACACCTGGCTCCCCGACGCGATGGCGGGCCCCACCCCCGTCTCCGCGCTGATCCACGCCGCGACGATGGTCGCCGCCGGTGTCTACTTCGTCGCCCGTCTCCTTCCGGTCTTCGAGGCCTCCTCGGCCGCGATGGTCGTCCTCGCCGTCATGGCCGCCGTGACGATGGCGGGTTCGGCGCTCACGGCGCTCGCCCAGGACGACATCAAGCGCGTCCTCGCGTACTCGACGATCAGTCAGCTCGGCTACATGACCGGTGCCCTCGCCGTCGGCGACCGCGGGGCCGCCGTCTTCCACCTCCTGTCCCACGGCGCCTTCAAGGCGCTGCTCTTCCTCGCCGCGGGCGTGATCATCCACGCCGCCGGCACCAACTCCCTGGCCGCCATGTCCCGTATGAAGGACCTGCGCGCCCGCGTTCCCGACGCCTACTGGACGATGACCGTGGCGCTCCTGGCGCTCGCCGCGATCCCGCCGTTCGCCGGCTTCTTCTCCAAGGAATCCGTCCTCGCCGCCGCCGAGCACGCCACCACCGGCCACGCCGAGCGCGCTCCCGGCGCCGCGGGCTGGATCGTTCTCGTCGTCGGCCTGGTCACGGCCCTGCTCACCGCCGCCTACGCGACCCGCCTGTGGCTGCTCGCCTTCCGCGGCCACGGGGCCGAGGCCCCCGACCACGGCAGACAGCCCCTCGTCATGAACGCCGTGCTGTGGGCGCTCGCCGTCCCCTCACTCACCTTCGGACTCGCCTACCGCGTCCTGCCCGACTGGTTCGGCGGAAGCGGCCTGACCCCGACCCTCACCACCTCCGTCCTCGGCACGGGCCTCGCCCTGGTCGGCGGACTCGTGACGTACGGCGTCTGGCAGCGCACCACGGCGCTCGCCGCCCGCGCCCCCCTGGGAGCGCTCGCGGCCCACCCCGAGGCGGACGCCGGGCTGGTCGAGGCCGAGGCCATCGCGAGCCACACGCCCGCGTACGGCGACGTGGCCAACGCGCCCGACCCCGCGGACCCCGGCCGCGTCCTGCTCGGCCCGCTGCACCGCCACGCGGCCGTCGGCTTCCACCTGGACGCCGTGTACGACGCGCTCTTCGTCCGCCCGGTCAGGGCCGGCGCGCGCCTCGTCCGCTTCCTGGACCGTGAGGTCGTCGAGACCTACGTACGCGCCGCCGGTGCCCTGCCCCGCCTGCTCGGCGCCGCCGTACGGCGCGCCCAGACCGGCAATGTGCAGACCTATGTGAGCGCGCTGCTCGCCGGCACCGTCGTCCTGGCGGTGGCCGCCCTCCTCGTCGCCACGGGAGCGTGAGCAGGCGTGATCGATATCAGCGAGTCCGTGATGCAGTTCCTTCTGGCATTCGTCGTCGTCGTGCCGCTCATCGGCGCGGTCGCCGCCCTCCTGCCCGCCCCGCCCGGACTGAAGGGGAAGTCGCCCGAGCAGGCCGTACTGCGCCACGGCGTGACGGTCACCGGAGCCGTGCTCATCGCGGCGATCGCCCTCGCGCTCGGCTTCGACCATGACCACCCGTCAAAGATGCAGGCCATGACCGACATCAGGTGGATCCCCGCACTCGACGTGCGGATCCACCTGGGCATCGACGGCATCTCGCTCCCCCTTCTGCTCCTGACCGCGCTGCTGACCTTCCTCTGCGCGCTCTACTCGTACGCCAAGCCGCCCACGGGCCCGTCCCCGAAGGCCTTCGTCGCACTGCTGCTCGTCCTCGAGACCGGCACCCTCGCGACCTTCGCCGTCCTCGACCTGCTGCTGTTCTTCCTCGCGTTCGAGACGGTCCTCATCCCGATGTACTTCCTCATCGCCCGCTGGGGCGGCGAGGGGAGGACCCGGGCGGCCTGGAGGTTCATCCTCTTCACGCTGCTCGGCTCCGTCGTCATGCTGCTCGGCCTGCTCCTGATCGGGATCAAGGCGGGCACGTTCGACATGATGGCACTCGCCACTGACAACGGCCGGTCACTCACCGCATCCGTGCAGGTCATCGCCGTTCTGGCGATCGGGATCGGGCTCGCGGTCAAGGCGCCGATGTGGCCTCTGCACAGTTGGCTGCCCGACGCCCACACCGCCGCGCCTACCGTCGGCTCGGTCCTGCTGGCCGGGGTCCTGCTGAAGATGGGCACGTACGGGTTCGTACGGATCCTCCTGCCGGTCGCGCCGCACGGCTTCCACACCTTCGCGCCGTATCTCGCGGCCTTCGCCGTGGTCGGGATCATCTACGGATCCCTCGCCTGCCTCGCCCTCGCCAAGCAGGGTGCCAAGGGCGACCTCAAGCGGCTGATCGCCTACTCCTCCGTCGGCCACATGGGCTTCGTGCTCCTCGGCATCGCCACGGCGACCCCCACCGGCGTCAACGGCGCCCTGTTCGCCAACATCGCCCACGGCCTCATCACCGGCCTCCTCTTCTTCCTGGTCGGCGCGCTGAAGGACCGCACCGGCACGACCGACCTCGACACCCTGTCCGAGAAGACCGGCGCCGCGCTCTACGGCAGGGCTCCCCGCCTCGGCGGCCTGCTCGCCTTCGGCGCCGTCGCCTCGCTCGGCCTGCCCGGCCTCGCCGGATTCTGGGGTGAAATGCTCGCGCTGTTCGGCGCGTTCAGGCCCGCCGCCGGGCTCAGCCGCCCGGCGTTCCTCACCTTCATGGCGATCGCCGCCTTCGGCACCCTGCTCACCGCCGCCTACATGCTCATCGTGGTCCGCCGCGTCTGCATGGGCGCCGCCCCTCAGGACGCCCCCCGGCTCGCCGACGTCCACAGCTACGATTTCGCGGCCTGGACACCGCTGGTCGTCCTCACCGTCGCCGCCGGCCTGTGGCCGAAGGCCCTCCTCGGCCTGACCGACCCGGCCGTGCAGCAGCTCCTCGCAGGAGGCATCCGATGAGTTCCCTCGTCCAGTCCGTCGACTGGACGGCGATCGCGCCGCCCACGCTCACGGCGGTCGTCGGACTCGTCGTCCTCGTCGCCGACCTCTTCCTCGAAGAGCGGCGGAAGACAGTCCTGGGGTGGATCTCCCTCACGGGACTAGCCGCCGCGATGCTCACGCTGCTGCCCCTGCTGGACGGTGACCGCGCCACCTTCTGCGTGAAGGGGAACCCGCACGTCTGCAGCTACACGGCAGACGGATTCACCCTCGCCATCCAGTTCCTCGTCCTCGCCGGCGCCTTCCTCACCGCCCTCCTGTCGGTCACCGCCCTCAAGGACGCCAAGAAGGAAGTCCCCGCGGGGGAGTTCTGGTTCCTGCTGCTCTCCAGCGCGGCCGGCGCCGCCCTGCTGCCCGCCTCGCGCGACCTGGCGACCCTCGTCGTCGCCCTGGAGGTCGCCTCCCTGCCCGCGTTCGCCCTTGTCGGCATCCGGCACGGCGACAGGAGATCGTCCGAAGCCGCCCTGAAGTTCTTCCTGTCCTCCGTCACGGCGACCGCCGTGAGTCTCATGGGCATCAGCTTCGTGTACGCCTCCACGGGCACCCTGTACCTCACCCAGATCGCCGACCGGATCCAGCACGTGGACGGCCAGCTCCACACACTCGCCCAGACGGGTGTCGTCCTCACCCTCGTGGGCTTCGCCTTCAAGACGGCGGCGGTGCCGTTCCACTTCTGGGTGCCGGACACCTACGTAGGGGCGCCTCTGCCGGTCGCCGCCTACCTGTCGGTCGTCGGCAAGGCGGTCGGCTTCTCCGGCCTGATCCTCGTCACCGTCGTCGCCCTCCCGTCGTACTCCGACGTCTGGGGCCCCGCGCTCGCCGCGCTGGCCGCCCTCACCATGACCGTCGGCAACGTCGGCGCACTCCGGCAGCAGGCCACGCGCGCGTACAGCGCGGTACGCCTGCTCGCCTGGTCCTCCGTCGGCCAGGCCGGCTACCTGCTGGTGCCGATCGCCGCAGCCGCCTACTCCGCGGACGCCCACAAGGCGATCGGGTCCACCGTGGCGTACGCCCTGATGTACGGGGCGGTGAACCTCGGAGCCTTCGCCGTGGCCGCCCTCGTGGGCCGTACGAGGGCCCGGAACCGCATCAGCGACTACCGCGGCCTGTACGCGGCCAGTCCTCTGGCCGCCCTGCTCCTGGCCTTCTTCCTGTTCTGCCTCGCGGGCCTCCCGCCGGGTGTCATCGGTCTCTTCGCGAAGGTCACCGTGTTCTCGGTGGCCGTCGACGCCGGCCTCGGCTGGCTTGCCGTGGTCATGGCGGTGAACGTGGTGATCGCGCTCGTCTACTACCTCCAGTGGACAGCTCTGCTCTTCCGCGCCCCCGAGGGCGAGCCCGCGGAACACCGCGTCCCGGCCCCGCTCACCGCCGCCCTCGGCGTGACCGCCGTCCTGGGAGTCGCGCTCTCCGTAGCGCCCCAGGTGGTCCTCCGCTTCTCGGCCCTCGGCCTCTTCTGACGGACGCCCTCACGCGCGCGGTCGTACAACGCGGCACGCGCGCGTGGCGGTGCCGCCAGGTCACCCGGACAGCTCCCCGGCTCCGGGCCGCGCACCAGGGAACTCGGCCTTCCCGCCTCGCGTTGACCAGTACGGGAGGGTCCACTGAGGAGTGGAGTCAACAGCATCCGCAGACAAGGGGTTCCCCTGCCGCACCACTTGGAGGGCGTACCGTGCACCGCCGGCACAACGGGCTCAGGACCGCAGTACTCCTCGGGGGACTGTCCGCGCTCATCATCGTCATCGGCAGCTTCTTCGGGCGTACCGGCCTGATCGTCGCGGCCCTCATCGCGATCGGCACGAACGCGTACGCGTACTGGAACAGCGACAAGCTCGCTCTCCGCGCGATGCGCGCGCGCCCGGTCAGCGAGTTCGAGGCACCCGCGCTGTACCGCATGGTCCGCGAGCTCTCCACCGAGGCCCGGCAGCCCATGCCCCGCCTGTACATCTCACCGACGGACGCGCCGAACGCGTTCGCGACGGGCCGCAACCCGCGCAACGCGGCCGTGTGCTGCACCGACGGCATCCTCCGCATCCTCGACGAACGCGAGCTGCGCGGCGTCATCGGGCACGAGCTGAGCCATGTCTACAACCGCGACATCCTGATCTCGTCGGTCGCCGGTGCACTTGCCTCAGTGATCATGTTCCTGGTGAACTTCGCCTGGCTGATCCCGGTCGGCCGCTCGGACGACGACGACGGTCCCGGCCTTCTCGGCATGCTGCTGATCATGCTCCTGGGCCCGCTCGCCGCGTCCGTCATCCAGCTCGCCATCAGCCGCTCCAGGGAGTACGAGGCGGACGCCTCCGGAGCCCGGCTGACCGGCGACCCCCTCGCGCTCGCCAGTGCCCTGCGCAAGCTGGAGATCGGCACCAGCCAGCTCCCGCTGCCTCCCGAGCCCCGGATCGAGACGGCGAGCCACATGATGATTGCCAACCCCTTCCGCCCAGGGCAGGGTCTCTCCAAGATGTTCTCCACACACCCGCCCATGGCGGAACGTATCGCCCGACTCGAACAGATGGCAGGTCGCCAGCGGTGAAGACGATTCTGAACGTGATATGGCTGGTCCTGAGCGGCTTCTGGCTGTTCCTGGGCTATTTGTTCGCGGGGGTGCTGCTCTGCATCACCATCATCGGCATACCTTTCGGCATCGCCTCCTTCCGTATCGGCGTCTACGCGTTGTGGCCCTTCGGCTATACGACGGTCGAGCGCCGCGACGCGGGCGCGCCGTCCTGCATAGGCAACGTCCTGTGGCTGGTCCTGGCGGGCTGGTGGCTGGCCATCGCCCACATCGTCACGGGCATCGCGCTGTGCGTCACGGTGATCGGTATCCCGTTCGGCATCGCCAACTTCAAGCTCATTCCGGTCTCGTTGCTGCCGCTGGGGCGCGAGATCGTGCCTACGAACCAGCCGTTCGCGACACGTTGACAAGCCGTTCACGGTAAGGCGCCGAGGGTTATCCACAGGCAGCCCCGGCTGTCAGTGGTTCCCTGCATCATGAACCCATGACCGAGAACGAGCAGTTGCTGGACAGAGTGGCGGAGCGGGCTCGCACCACCCGCCCGTGGGGCTGGCCTTCGCTCCCGCAGCCCGCGAGCGAAGCCGCGCTCGCTCGCGCCGAGGAGTCCCTGGGCTTCTCCCTGCCGCCACTGCTCGCCGCGCTGTATCTGCGGACCGGGGACGGCGGATTCGGCCCGGAGTACGGCCTGTTGCCCCTGCTCGACAGCTCACCGGCCGGCGAACCGGCCGCCGTCCCGCAGTACTTCGCCAACCGCGAGAGCGCCCGCACGGATCCCACCTGGCCCTGGCCCGAGGGCGTTCTGCCGATATCCCACTGGGGCTGCGGAATGTACGCGTGCGTGGACTGCCGCACCCCGCACGGCACGGTCCTGCTCTACGACCCGAACGCCGACGAAGCCGGCCATGCCTGGTATCTGGACGCCCCCGGCCTCGCGGAGTGGCTCCAGGCCTGGCTCGACGGCACAGGCTGGTACGAAGAGCACAACGACGGTGCAGAGTTGGCGCCGTGGGAGGACTTCCCGATACGTACGGCTGCCGGGCCGACGCCGTAGGAGACATCTCCGCGCCGACAGCCGTGCGGCGGGGGAGAGGTGAGGCGTACTCGGGCGGCGAAGGCAGCCCGGACCGTACGACGGCCGGAGCCTCGCGAGAGGTCCTGCCGCGCCCTGGCGGCTACCGCGCGGCACCCCACCGCCGTACGTGGTAGGCCACCACTCCCACGCCGAGCACCACCACGCCCACGCTCACCGACACCCCCGGCAAGGCGAACGCCAGCGCGCCGCACCCGAGGAGTCCGACAGCCGGTACGACGCGCGACACCGGCGCCGGACTCAGCGTCCAGGCAGACGCGTTGGCGATCGCGTAGTAGGCCAGCACCCCGAAGGAGGAGAAGCCGATCGCGCCCCGCACGTCCACCGTCGCGGCGAGCGCGGCCACCACGGTCCCCACAACCATCTCGGCCCGGTGCGGCACTTGGAAGCGCGGGTGCACGGCGGCCAGGGCGCTCGGCAGGTGCCGGTCGCGCGCCATGGCCAGCGTGGTCCGTGAGACGCCGAGGAGGAGCGCCAGCAGCGAGCCCAGGGCGGCCACGGCGGCGCCCACCCGCACCACCGGCGCGAGACCGGGCACGCCCGCCGCTCGTACCGCGTCGGCCAGCGGTGCCACCGCACGCCCCAGCCCCTCCGCACCCAGCACGGAAAGGACCCCGACAGCCACCACCACGTACACCACCAGCGCGATGCCCAGGGCCAGGGGGATCGCGCGCGGGATGGTGCGCGCCGGATCCCGTACCTCCTCTCCGAGGGTGGCGATCCGCGCGTACCCGGCGAAGGCGAAGAAGAGCAGTCCCGCCGCCTGGAGCACCCCTGTGACGCTCGCGCCCCCGACGGCCAGTCGCGAGGCATCAGCGGTACCCGACCCCAGACACACGACGACCACGGAAGCGAGGACCGCCAGGACCACCGCGACGATCACCCGTGTCAGCAGAGCCGACTTCCGCACACCGCCGTAGTTCACGGCGGTCACCGTGACCACGACCGCCACCGCCACCGCGTGCGTCTGCCCCGGCCGGACGTACGCGCCCACGGTGAGCGCCATCGCCGCACAGGAGGCCGTCTTCCCGACGACGAACGACCAGCCTGCCAGATACCCCCAGAACGCTCCGAGCCGCTCGCGCCCGTACACGTACGTGCCGCCCGAGGCGGGATACAGGGCGGCCAGCCGCGCCGAGGAGGTCGCGTTGCAGTAGGCGACCACAGCGGCGACCGCGAGCCCGTACAGCAGCCCGGACCCCGCCGCGCGCGCCGCGGGGGCCAGGGCCGCGAAGATCCCGGCACCGACCATCGAACCAAGCCCGATGACGACGGCGTCCCCGACGCCGAGGGTGCGGCGCAATCCCATGTCACCGGGTCGCTGTGCCCCGGGCTGTGTCACGGCACCGAACCCTACCGACCCGGGGCAACCGGCGACGGTTGCCGAGGCGTCCTTCCTCATGACGACACGGTCGTACGAAGCGCGGGAGCGAGCGCGACCGAGGAAGACCGACGGAAATCGAGCAGCGGCGTCGACGCATGAACGCGGCCTGACCTGAGCAGGAGCACGGCGCAGACACAGTGTGAGAGGCAGGGTCACGGCATGGGCGTTGTGAGCTGGATCGTTCTGGGGCTGTTGGCAGGCGCCATAGCCAAGTTCCTGCTGCCGGGCAAGGACCCCGGCGGCCTCATCGGCACGACCCTCATAGGCATCGCGGGTGCCTTCATCGGAGGCTGGATCTCCTCCCGCTGGCTGCACCACCCGGTCACCAAGCACTTCTACGACGGCACGACCTGGCTCGCCGCGATCGGTGGTTCTCTCGTGCTGCTGATCGTCTACCGCGTCCTGTTCGGCGACTCACGCCGCTGAGCGCACGACCGAAGCCCCGGTCGACAGCGGAGAAGGGTGGCCGCCCGCGTTCCGGGACGACCACCCTTCGTCGTATGTTCGGTGAACTGCCGTAACTGCCGTAGCTCTACCGGTAGTTGACGAACTGCAGCGCGAAGTCGAAGTCCTTGCCCTTCAGGAGGGCGATCACGGCCTGGAGGTCGTCGCGGCTCTTCGAGCTGACGCGCAGTTCGTCGCCCTGCACCTGCGCCTTGACGCCCTTCGGGCCCTCGTCGCGGATGATCTTCGCCACCTTCTTCGCGTTGTCCTGGGAGATGCCCTCCTCGATCGACGCGAAGATCTTGTACTCCTTGCCGGAGAGCTGCGGCTCACCGGCGTCCAGCGACTTCAGCGAGATGCCGCGCTTGATCAGCTTCGACTCGAAGACGTCGAGGATGGCCTTCACCCGGTCCTCGGAGTTGGCCTGCATCAGGATCTTCTCGCCGGACCAGGCGATCGAGGCGCCGACGTTCTTGAAGTCGTACCGCTGAGAGATCTCCTTGGCGGTCTGGTTGAGGGCGTTGTCGACCTCCTGCCGCTCGACCTTCGAGACGATGTCGAAACTGGAGTCGGCCATGTCCTGTGGCTCCTTGTATCGGGATGGATCGGGGTGCGTATCGGCGTGCGGGACCGGGCCGCCCGGCCCGGCATCGATCCCGGGCCGCATCCGCATAAGCCTAGCCACCCCACCCCCCGTGGGCTGCTGATCTATGGGGTGGCGAAGCACCCCCGTGCATCAGGTATCGTTTACGTCGTTGCCGGGGAGCACCGCCGAGAGGTGGACTCCACAGCAGCAAACTTGGCGGTGTGCCCGAGCGGCCAAAGGGAGCAGACTGTAAATCTGCCGGCTCAGCCTTCCCAGGTTCGAATCCTGGCGCCGCCACAGAGAGGAAGACCCCCTCTGACCAGCCCTTAGGGCAGGTCAGAGGGGGTCTCTTCGTTGTCGAAGGACACCCTGGCGTGGGGAAGATCATAAAGAGGCGGCCGTCGGTGCCGTGCTGCCCCAACTCCGCGTGCAGAAGGGCGGGAAGGGCCGGTCGAGAGCGCGGCCGACCTGGCGCGGCCGATGTCCCGTGCCGCCCGGATCAGCCCGACTTCGGTGGCTTCTGCGTGTCGAAGGCGAAGAGGGTGTTCTTTGCCGCGGCCACGATCACCACACGCCCCGCAACGGTCACGCGCGGGCTCGCGCCCTGCTCGCCCGTCAGACCATCGGCCCGCGGGTCCGTCGTCCACAGGGGTTCACCGTCGTCCGGCGACAGCGCGACCACTCGGCCGGTGGCCGAGCTGAAATACAGCGCGTCCGCTCCCGCGACGGGACCCGACGCCCCCTCCACGCTCGTCTGCCGCGACCACTTCTTCCGGCCGGTCGCGGGATCGAGCGCGGTGACGAGACCGGTCTGCCCGCTCACGTAGACGGTGCCGTCCGCCATGCCCGGCGTCCCCGCGTATGTCTTGGTCAGCCGGGAGTACGTGACCTTCCGCGAGGCGGGGTCGACCCGGGCCACCCCGTCGTAGCCGGCCAACGCCGGTCCCTCCAGGTGCTCCTGAAGGAGTACGAGTCTTCCGTCGGCGACGCCCACCGGCACGGCGGGGCCGTCGACCGCGATGGGCCTGCCCAGGTTCCCCGAGGCGCGGTCGACCTCGTACAGGGTGGGGTGGCGCACCTCCGAGGCGTCCAGTTCCGTGTCCGTCGCGCACATCGCGAGGAGCCGCGTGCCCACCAGGACGGGAGCGCACCGCGTCCCCGCGGGGAACGCTGTCGTCCAGGCGACCTCACCGCTGTGCGCGTCCCGGGCCTCGAAGCGGGAGTCGGAAGCGTCGACCGTCACGACGGCGGAGCCGACCACGACGGCGTCCTGAGTCCGACCCGTGACGGCCGTCGACTGGGCGCCGGACGGTACGGACCACAACTCCCGGCCGCTGTCGGCGTCGAGGGCCACCACCTCGCTGGGAGGGCCCTGCGGTGCGTCCTGGGCGGCGAAGCGGTATCCGAGCACCGTGTCGTCGGTGGCGCCCACCAGGTGCATGCCCTGGACGGGGACGCCCGGGCTCTTCGCCGTCCACACCCGCGAGCCGTCCCGGACCTCGATACGGGCCGCGACGACACCGCCGCCCCCGCAGAACGCCGCGTCGCCGCGCGCTACGCAACGCAACTCGTCCGGGATGTCCGCGCGACCGCCCGGCACAGTCGTGCGCCACGGCTTGAAACCGTCCGGAAGCGCGGCACCCGCTGCCGCGACACTCCTGCCCTTGTCGCCGCCGCTGTTCCCCCCGAAGCCGCCCGCCTTCAGGGCGACGCCGCCCCCGCCGATCGCGGCCACCGCGAGCGCCGCCGCGAGCACAGGACGCCATCGGCGACGCGGACGACGGCCGACGGGGGAGCTCGTGCTCGCTGTATCGGGACCGGCCGGGGCCGGGGTGCCCGCCGTCGCGAGGTGATGCTGGGTGATCACGTCACGGGTGCAGCCCGCGCCGACCCCGTTCGCGTCGGTCCCGCCGAGGTCCGACGGCAAGTCCCGCAACAGCACGAGGAGTTCGTCCGCAGAGGGGCGCCCCGCGGGCTCCTTGTCCAGGCACGACTCGACGATCGCGCGCAGAGCCGCTGGTACGGCGCCCAGCGACGGCTCCTCGTGCACCACCTGATAGGCCGTCATGTACGGGCTGTCCGCGTCGAAGGGCCCGCGGCCCGTCGCCGAGTACACCAGCAGCGTCCCCAGCGAGAAGACATCGGACCGCGGCCCCACGCCACGCGGCGCCTGCAACTGCTCCGGCGACATGAAGGGCGGCGTACCGATGACGCGCCCCGTCATCGTCAGCGTCTGCTGGTCCACGGCGCGTGAGATGCCGAAGTCGATGACGCGCGGGCCCTCGGGCGAGAGCACGACGTTCGAGGGCTTGAGGTCACGGTGAACGACCCCCACCCGGTGGATGTCGCGCAGCGCCTCCGCCAGTCCGATGGCGAGCTTCCTCAGCTCCGCGCCGTCCAGCGGGCCCTTCGCGGCGATGTGCTGGGCGAGCGTGTCCCCCTCGATATAGGTCGTCGCCATCCATGGCTGATCGGCCTCGGGGTCGGCGTCGACCACGGCGGCGGTGAACGCGCCGCTCACCCGCCTCGCCGCGGCCACCTCCTGCCGGAAACGGATGCGGAACTCGTCGTCCCCCGCGAACTGCTGGTGGATCAGCTTGATCGCGACAGGCCGCCCCGAACTCGTACGGGCCAGATAGACCGTGCCCATGCCACCCGAGCCGAGCCGCGCCTCGAGCGGATAGCCGCCGATCTCGGCCGGATCACCCCCGCGCAGCGACACTCTCCCCGACCTCCCCGTCCCCCGTGCATGTCTGCCGCCACGGGCCTGCGTACTTGTCCTCCGGACAAACTAGCCGCACGTCAGTACGGGAGAGCAAAGCGGGGGAGGCACAGAGAGCCGTCCGTCGTACGCTGAGGGCATGTCGTCACGCCGCAGGAGTTGTCCCGAGTGCCGTCGGGAAATCGCCGTCGTCGCGGGGCGGTTCGCGCGGCACGACCCGCCCGGGGCGCGGGGTGACGGGACGCTCGTCTCGTGTGCCGGGTCCCGCAGGCTCGCCCAGGCCGACGCGGCACAGCCCACCCTCGATGGCTACGCCCTGCCGGAGTTCCCAGGTCAGCTTCCCCTCTTCTGAGTCCCGCTCTTCCGAGTCCCGCGCCCACCTGACGAGACCTCAGTTCCCCGCCACTGCCTTCACGGCCACCGACACCGGGGTCGAACCGCTGACCAGTTCCAGGGTCAGACCGGCCGTCGCGGGCGTGTCGATCAGTTCCGCCAGGACGGCCGCCACATCGTCACGCGGGACCGTGCCGTGGCCGGTGTGTGCCTCCAGGCGTACGAGGCCCTTGCCCGCGTCGCTCGTCAGCGAGCCGGGGCGCAGGATCGTCCACTCCAGGGACTTGTGGGCGCGGACGTACGCGTCGGCCTCGCCCTTCGCACGCAGGTAGACGTCGAAGACCTCGTCGCCCGTGTGCTCCGGGTCCGCGTTGATGGACGAGACGACGAGGAAGCGGCGGACGCCCGCCCGTTTTGCCGCCTCCGCGAACAGGATCGCCGCGTCCCGGTCCACGGTGTGCTTGCGGTCCGCGCCGCTGCCCGGACCCGCGCCCGCCGCGAAGACGGCCGCGTCGGCCCCCTCCAGATGCCCCGCGACTTCCTCGACCGACGTCGACTCCAGATCGCACACGATCGGTTCGGCGCCCGCTGCCCGCAGGTCGTCGGACTGCTCCGCATGACGGATGATCCCCGCCACCTCGTCGCCGCGCGCGGCGAGCAAGCGCTCCAGCCGCAGCGCGATCTGACCATGACCACCAGCGATGACAGTGCGCATGTTTCCGACCGTACGCCCGGACGGACGCCTTCGCCGTGCGATCACCGTGCGACTTCACGTATGTCTCGTTCGCACATGTGTCGTTCACCTATGTGTGGTCCACCCATGTCACCCATGTGCGGTTCGCCCATGTCTCGTCCGCACGCGCATGTCTCGTCCGCACGCGTGCACCTGCGCCGCGCATACGAGCACTTCACGTCCCCCGCCCTACGCCTCCGTCACCCGCCCCTGCCGAGGCAGATCCAGCGCCACGGCCGCCGAGTCGCAGTACTCCCGGACCGCGCTCGTACGCGCCACCACGCGCCCCCGGTGCACCACCACGCGGCTGTACGCGAGCGAGAGCGCGCCCGCCAGCCGGTCGCCGCGTACCGCGAGAAGCTCCGCGGGGAAGCCGGCCTCCACGCGGACCTCGGGCAGGCCGAGCGCGGCCCGTGCCGACGCGCTCACCATGGCGTACGCCGCCTCGGGGCTCAGTCCGTCCCGCGACGCCAGCAGATACGCGGCCTCCAGCGGATCCCCGCGCCCCACGGGGTTCGACACGTCCCGAAGCGCCCCGCTGCCCGCCGCCACCCGCACCCCGGCCGACCGCAGCAGCCGCACCGGAGCCGTGCCGCCGCGCCGCTCGACGCCGCCACAGCCCCCCTGCGGCAGACAGATCACGGTCACTCCGGCGGCCGCGAGCTGGTCGGCGGCACGGGCGGCGGCCTCCGTCGGAAGCCGTCCCAGACCGGCGCACGGGCCGAGGGTCACCCCGGGGCGCAGCCCGCCCGCCATCGCCGCGAGCCGGGCCAGGCGCACCGGGTCGTCGGCGTCCGTGTGCAGATCGACCGGGCAGCCGGACTCGGAGGCCAGTTCGAGAACCGCCTCGACATAGCCGGTGGGATCGGGGTCCGTGTCCGGACACCCGCCCACCACCGCGGCGCCCATCTTCATCGCGTCCCGCAGGATCGCGAGCCCGTTGGCACCGGCGGCCCCGGTGAGCACCCGCGGCATCGCCACCGCCGTCAGCTCGGCCAGCCCGCCGAGCGAGTGCCGCGCCCCCAGCAGCGCCTCCAGCGCGTCCAGACCATGGACGTCACCAATGTGCACATGTGAACGCAGCGCCGTCGCGCCGTGGCCCAACTGGAGCAGGGCGGCCTCGGTGATACGGCGCTGGATCTCCTCCAGGGCGTGCGGCACCGGTCCGTCGCCGTCCGCCGAAAGGGCCGTGTCGCCGTGCGCGTGCGGCTCCGCGGGGGCGGGCAGGAGCAGATAGCCCCCGAGGTCGACACGCGCCCCGACGCTTCCCGCCGCCAGGCTGCCGGCGGTGCCGACCGCCTCGATGCGCCCGCTGCCCAGCCGTACGTCCACGGTCCGGCCGTCGGTCAGCCGGGCCCCGCACAGCAGCAGGCCGGTCGCGTCGGACGGTCCCGACGGCGAGGGCGAGGGAGGGGGAGGCTGCGGTCGGCTGTCGGCCATCGCGTTCCTGGGGATCGGGGGCGGCTGCGCTCACGAGGGAAGATCACGCAGAGTGAGTCGAGCCTAGGGCGGCGAGCAGGCCACGACAGGGAAGAGCGCAATAGTCGTACCGGCGTGGCCCGGTGGGCCGTCCGTTCCGCTTCGGTCCTCGCTCCGGCGCGCCGCGGGCGCCTGTCGCAGCCGTGCGCGAGGGGCTCGGGAACCGTCGTGAGAGCCGGGGGGAACAGGCCGGGGCGGGTGCCGCGAAACGGATTTGGGCGAACGGCAGGCGACCGTGTAATGTCTTCATCGCTCGCCCCAATAGCTCAGTCGGCAGAGCGTCTCCATGGTAAGGAGAAGGTCAACGGTTCGATTCCGTTTTGGGGCTCTGATGGGAGAGGTACCCGCCGTAAGGCGGGGCCCGATCGCATCGCAGCGGTGTAGCTCAGTCGGTAGAGCAAGCGGCTCATAATCGCTGTGTCACCGGTTCAAGTCCGGTCACCGCTACTTACAGTAGCCGATTGCGGGGTCGGTCCTTCAATCGGCTACTCTTTCATGCGTTAGATTTCGTCCACCCTGTTCGTCAAGGAGCACTCCTGTGGCTGCCACCGACGTCCGCCCGAAGATCACGCTGGCCTGCGTGGAGTGCAAGGAGCGGAACTACATCACCAAGAAGAACCGGCGCAACGACCCGGACCGTCTTGAGATGAAGAAGCACTGCCCGCGTTGCAACGCGCACACCGCGCACCGCGAGACGCGATAACCAAGGCTCGTAGCGAGGCCGTCCCCACTGATGAGGGGGCGGCCTCGCGGCGTTGCGGCGGAACTGCTCGCCCACGGGTCTCGCCCACGGGGTGCAGAATCGGTCACGTCCGCCGAACCCGCTGAACAACCAGGAGGTGCCGGGCCATGGCGCTCGACCAGTCCTTCGTGGGGCGGTCCTACCCGCCCACCGACCCGTACGAGGTCGGCCGGGAGAAGATCCGCGAGTTCGCGGAGGCGATCGGAGACGCCAACCCGGCCTACGTCGACCAGGAGGCCGCCAAGGCGCTCGGCCACACCGATGTGATCGCCCCGCCGACCTTCGTCTTCGCGATCACCTACAAGGCCGCGGGCCAGGTCGTCCAGGACCCCCAGCTAGGCCTGGACTACAGCCGGGTGGTGCACGGCGACCAGAAGTTCGCCTACCGCCGTCCGGTGCGCGCCGGTGACCGGCTGAGCGTCACCTCGACCATCGAGTCCATCAAGTCCCTCGCGGGCAACGACGTCCTGGACATCCGCGGCGAGGTCCACGACGAGGCCGGTGAGCATGTGGTGACCGCCTGGACCAAGCTCGTGGCCCGTGCGCCGGAAGAGGAGGCGTGACGCGGATGACCGCGAAGATCGCGTACGACGCCGTCGAGGTCGGCACCGAACTGCCGGCGCAGAGCTTCCCCGTCACCCGAGCCACGCTCGTGCAGTACGCGGGCGCCTCCGGTGACTTCAACCCGATCCACTGGAACGAGAGGTTCGCCCGGCAGGTCGGCCTGCCGGATGTGATCGCGCACGGCATGTTCACCATGGCCGAGGCGGCCCGCGTGGTGACCGACTGGGTGGGCGACCCGGGCGCGGTCGTCGAGTACGGCGTCCGCTTCACCCGGCCCGTCGTCGTCCCGGACGACGACCAGGGCGCCCTCATCGAGGTCAGCGGCAAGGTCGCGGCCAAGCTCGCGGACAACACCGTCCGCGTCGACCTCACGGCGACCAGCGCGGGCCAGAAGGTCCTCGGGATGTCGCGGGCGGTCGTACGACTGGCCTGACGGGCCGATCGGGTCGAAGCCCAAGGGGCGTCCGCTGCCGCGGGCGCCCCTTCGTGCGGACCAGGGCGTGTCGGACCGCTTGACGAAGTTAGTGATTGAGCACTAACTTCGTCGCATGGTCAGGATGAGCGCCGAAGAGCGGCGCGAGAGCGTCATTCGCGCGGCGATGACCGAGTTCGCGCAGAAGGGCTACTACGGCACCTCCACCGAGGCGATCGCCAAGCGGGTGGGTGTCTCGCAGCCCTATCTCTTCCGGCTCTTCCCGAGCAAGAAGGCGATCTTCGCCGCTGTCTCGCACCGGTGCATCGAGGAGGTGTGCGAGGTCTTCGAGGAGGCGGCCCGGGGGCTGGGGGGCGAGGAGGCCCTGCATGCCATGGCAGCCGCGTATGCGCGACTGATCGCGGAGCACCCCGAGAAGCTCCAGATGCAGATGCAGACGTACCTCGCCGTGGCAGCCGCCGAGGCCGAGGGGGAGCGCGAGTTCGGCGAGTCCGTCCGGGCCGGATGGATGAAGCTCTGGGAGACGGTGCATCTGCCGCTGGGCGCCGACGTGAACGAGACCACGACGTTCCTGGCGTACGGGATGCTCGTCAACACCCTCGCGGCCATGGGGTTCCCGCACGAGCACAGGGTCTGGCAGGGGCTGTACCTGTCGGCTCGGGGCGAGGACCGGCCGGAGGGGCAGGGCGTGCAAACGGTGGAGTGAGGGGGCTGCGTCAGGGGCTTCGCCCGGCTCCGTCGCCCGTCTTCGTCACGGCCTTCGCATGACCGCAAAAGTAAGTGATCGATAACTAATCTCAATACCTGATCTCGAATTCGAGCGACTACCCGCTGGGGGAGCGATGTCAGAGCAGCAGTCGGAGCAGCAGACAGCACGGCGCGGGGGAGTGGGCTGGGCCCTTGTGATCACCGGGCTCGCCGGATTCATGGCGAGCCTCGACAACCTCGTCGTCACCACCGCCCTGCCCTCCATCCGCAAGGACCTCGGAGGCGGGCTGGACGACCTGGAGTGGACCGTGAGCGCGTACACGCTCACCTTCGCGGTCCTGCTTATGTTCGGCGCTGCCCTCGGTGACCGGTTCGGGCGCCGACGGCTCTTCCTCGTGGGCCTTGGCATCTTCACCGCCGCCTCCGCCGCCGCGGCCATGGCGCCCGGCATCGACTCCCTGATCGCGGCCCGCGCGGTGCAGGGCATGGGCGCGGCCGTCATGATGCCGCTCACCCTGACGCTGCTGACCGCCGCCGTTCCGGTCGAGAAGCGCGGGATGGCGTACGGGATCTCGGGCGCCGTCAACGGACTCGCCGTCGCCTCCGGGCCCCTCATCGGCGGCAGCCTCACCGAACACGTGTCCTGGCACTGGATCTTCTGGCTGAACGTCCCCCTGGGCCTCGCCGTGATGCCGCTCGCCCGCCTCCGCCTCGCCGAGTCGTACGGCAGCGACTCCCCGCTCGACATCCCCGGCACCCTGCTCGTCAGCGGCGGTCTCTTCGGGATCGTGTACGGGCTGGTACGCGGCCCGGCCGACGGCTGGACCAGCCCCCTCGTCCTGACCGGCCTGTTCGCGGGCGCCGCGCTGCTCTTCGCCTTCGTCCACCACGGCATCCGCCACAAGAACCCCATGCTTCCCATGCGGCTCTTCCGGTCCCGCGCCTTCTCCGGGATCAACACCGCGAGCCTGCTGATGTTCCTGGGGATGTTCGGCTCGATCTTCCTGCTCAGCCAGTATCTGCAAGGCGTACTCGGCTACTCGCCGACCCAGGCGGGCCTGCGGATGCTCCCCTGGACCGGCATGCCCATGCTGATCGCACCCGTCGCCGGGTATCTCTCCGACCGCTTCGGCGGACGCCCGGTCGTCGCCGCCGGACTCGTCTTCCAGGCCGTCGGGCTCGTCTGCTACGCCACCGTGGTCACCGCGGACGCGTCGTACGCGGCCCAGTTGCCCGCACTGATCCTCAGCGGCATCGGGATGTCCCTCTACTTCGCACCGGCCTTCACCCTGGTCATGTCCAGCGTCCGGCCCCACGAGCAGGGCATCGCGTCCGGCGCGAACAACGCCCTGCGCGAGGTCGGCGGCGCGCTCGGCATCGCGGTGATGTCGTCGGTCTTCACCGCGCAGGGCGGCTACGAGACCCCGCAGACCTTCGTGGACGGACTGCGTCCGGCCCTCTGGGTGGGGGCCGTGGTCGTCGCCCTCGCGGCCGTCGCCGCCCTGGTCGTCCCGGCCCGGCGGCGTGCCGTGGGGGATCCGGCCGACGTGGGGGACACGACCGACGCGCCGACGGCCCCGGCCCTGGAGACAGCCGCCTCCTGAGGCTCGCGCGACGAACGTGGCGAACATGGCGAACATGACGAACGACGGCCCCGCCCGGTCCTCGGGCGGGGCCGTCCGTGTGCGCTGCGGAGCGATCAGTGCCGTCTCGTAGTCTTGGGCCCGTGCTGGAACTCCACGACGCCCCGCTCGCCCCGCTGACCACCTTCCGGCTGGGCGGCCCCGCCACCCGCCTGATCACCGCCACCACCGACGCCGAGGTGATCACCGCCGTCCAGGAGGCCGACGACTCCGGTGTCCCGCTGCTGCTGATCGGCGGCGGATCCAATCTGATCATCGGCGACAAGGGCTTCGACGGCACCGCCCTGCGCATCGCCACGACGGGCTTCGCCCTCGACGGCACCAGGCTGGAGGTGGCCGCGGGCGAGGTGTGGACCGACGCCGTCGCCCGCACCGTCGAGGCCGGTCTCGCCGGCATCGAGTGCCTCTCCGGGATCCCCGGCTCCGCGGGCGCGACCCCGATCCAGAACGTCGGCGCGTACGGCCAGGAGGTCTCCTCGACGATCAGCGAGGTGGTCGCGTACGACCGCAGGGAGCGTACGACGGTCACGCTGACGAACGAGGAGTGCGCGTTCTCGTACCGCGCGAGCCGCTTCAAGGCCGACCCCGAGCGCTATGTGGTGCTGCGCGTCCGCTTCGAACTGGAGGACGCGCAGGGGCTCTCCGCTCCCCTCCGGTATGCCGAGACGGCCCGTGTCCTCGGGGTCGAGGCGGGCGAGCGCGTACCGCTCACCGCCGCCCGGGAGACCGTTCTGAAGCTGCGCGCGGGGAAAGGGATGGTCCTGGACCCCGAGGACCACGACACCTGGTCCGCGGGCTCGTTCTTCACCAACCCGATCCTCACCGACGAGGAGTTCGCCGCCTTCCACGCGCGCGTGAAGGAGCGCCTCGGCGAGGAGGCGCAGCCGCCCGCGTTCGCGGCGGGCCCCGGACGCGTCAAGACGTCGGCGGCCTGGCTGATCGACAAGGCGGGCTTCACCAAGGGGTACGGATCCGGACCGGCCCGTATCTCCACCAAGCACACCCTGGCCCTCACCAACCGCGGCGAAGCCACCACCGAGGACCTGCTCGCCCTGGCCCGCGAGGTCGTGGCCGGGGTCCGGGACGCCTTCGGGATCACGCTGGTGAACGAGCCGGTGACGGTGGGCGTGAGCCTCTGAGCAGGGCAGGGGAGGCCGTCAGCAGGCGGCCTCCCGCTCCACCGCCCCCGGGCCGCTGAGCCAGTCGTCCACCCCGGCCAGCAGCTTCGCCTTCATGTCCTCGGGGGCGGCCGAGCCGCGCACCGACTGCCGTGCCAGCTCGGCCAGTTCGCGGTCCGTGAAGCCGTGGTGGTGACGGGCGATCTCGTACTGGGCCGCGAGCCGGGAACCGAACAGCAGCGGGTCGTCGGCGCCCAGCGCCATCGGGACGCCCGCCTCGAAGAGCCTGCGCAGGGGGACGTCCTCCGGCTTCTCGTAGACGCCGAGCGCCACGTTCGAGGCGGGGCACACCTCGCAGGTCACCCCCCGGTCCGCCAGGCGCTTGAGCAGCCGCGGGTCCTCCGCGGCCCGCACCCCGTGGCCGATCCGGGTCGCGTGCAGGTCGTCCAGGCAGTCGCGGACCGACGCGGGCCCGGTCAGCTCGCCGCCGTGCGGCGCCGACAGCAGGCCACCCTCGCGGGCGATGGCGAACGCCCGGTCGAAGTCCCGTGCCATGCCCCGGCGTTCGTCGTTCGAGAGCCCGAAGCCCACCACCCCGCGGTCCTGGTACCGCACGGCCAGCCGGGCCAGCGTGCGCGCGTCCAGCGGATGCTTCATACGGTTCGCGGCGACCAGGACCCGCATCCCGAGGCCCGTCTCCCGGACCGTCGTCTCCACCGCGTCCAGGATGATCTCCAGCGCCGGGATCAGACCGCCGAGGCGCGGCGCGTACGACGTCGGGTCCACCTGGATCTCCAGCCAGCCCGAGCCGTCCCTGAGGTCCTCCTCCGCTGCCTCCCGCACCAGCCGCCGGATGTCCTCCGGCTCCCGCAGACACGACCGCGCCGCGTCGTACAGCCGCTGGAAGCGGAACCAGCCCCGCTCGTCGGTCGCCCGCAGCTTCGGCGGCTCCCCGCTGACCAGCGCCTCGGTCAGCGCGTCGGGCAGCCGGACGCCGTGCTTGTCGGCCAGTTCCAGCAGGGTGGTGGGCCGCATCGACCCCGTGAAGTGCAGGTGGAGATGGGCCTTCGGCAGCTCAGAGAGATCACGTACACGCTCCATTCCCAGATCGTGCCGCAGGTCCCCGCCCCACCGGTAGCGCTTTCACCGTCCGTGGTCTTGCCCGCACAAACAAACGGGGACCTGCCGCCTTCCCGCTGGGGTGGCGACAGGTCCCCGGAGCATCCGGAGCGGGGAGGTCAGTCCCGCGCCTCCGCGAGCAGCTTCTGGATCCTGCTCACACCCTCGACGAGGTCCTCGTCACCGAGGGCGTAGGACAGACGCAGATAGCCGGGCGTGCCGAAGGCCTCGCCCGGGACGACCGCGACCTCGGCCTCCTCCAGGATCAGCGCGGCCAGCTCCACCGAGGTCTGCGGGCGCTTGCCGCGGATCTCCTTGCCGAGCAGGCCCTTGACCGACGGGTACGCGTAGAAGGCGCCCTCGGGCTCGGGGCAGACCACACCCTCGATCTCGTTCAGCATCCGCACGATGGTCCGGCGGCGCCGGTCGAAGGCCTCGCGCATCTTCGCCACCGCGTCCAGGTCGCCCGACACGGCCGCCAGGGCCGCGATCTGCGCGACGTTCGACACGTTGGACGTGGCGTGCGACTGGAGGTTGGTCGCGGCCTTGACGATGTCCTTCGGGCCGATGAGCCAGCCCACGCGCCAGCCCGTCATGGCGTACGTCTTGGCGACACCGTTGACCACGATGCACTTGTCGCGCAGCTCGGGCAGGAGCGCGGGCAGCGAGGTGAACTTCGCGTCGCCGTAGACCAGGTGCTCGTAGATCTCGTCCGTCAGCACCCACAGGCCGTGCTCGACCGCCCAGCGGCCGATCGCCTCGGCGTCGGCCTCGCTGTAGACCGCGCCGGTCGGGTTCGAGGGCGAGACGAAGAGGACGACCTTCGTCTTCTCCGTGCGGGCCGCCTCGAGCTGCTCGACGGAGACGCGGTAGCCGGTCGTCTCGTCCGCGACGACCTCCACCGGGACACCGCCGGCCAGCCGGATCGACTCGGGGTACGTGGTCCAGTACGGCGCCGGGACGATCACCTCGTCGCCCGGGTCCAGGATCGCGGCGAAGGCCTCGTAGATCGCCTGCTTGCCGCCGTTGGTGACCAGGACCTGGGAGGGGTCCACCTCGTAGCCCGAGTCGCGCAGCGTCTTCGCGGCGATGGCGGCCTTCAGCTCCGGCAGACCGCCGGCCGGCGTGTAGCGGTGGTACTTCGGGCTCTTGCAGGCCTCGACGGCCGCTTCGACGATGTAGTCCGGCGTCGGGAAGTCCGGCTCGCCTGCACCGAAGCCGATGACAGGGCGTCCGGCGGCCTTGAGGGCCTTGGCCTTGGCGTCCACGGCAAGGGTGGCGGACTCGGAGATCGCGCCGATCCGGGCGGAGACCCGGCGCTCGGTGGGAGGGGTTGCAGCGCTCATGGGACCCATCGTTCCAGACCGGATTCGCCGCGGACACTCCGGTTTGACTTTCCGCGGAAGCCGCTGCTCCGGGGCCCCTCGACGGGGATCGAGGCCACCAGGGGGCAGGGCGGGAACACATGTCCGCGGCCGGGCCCTGAAGTGGTGGATCTTCAGGCGATCCGGCGTCGATCTCGCCCCCGCACAGCACCGACGAGCACTTTCTGTTCGACGCCCGGCCCCGAAGCACGTACACTCTCACCTCGTTGGCCTTCGGCGAACCGCGATCGAGCTGGTGCACACCGAGCACCCGTCCGGATGCGGTACGTTGGGGTACGCAGCAAAGGGTCGTAGCTCAATTGGTAGAGCACTGGTCTCCAAAACCAGCGGTTGGGGGTTCAAGTCCCTCCGGCCCTGCTACACACTCCCCGACCAGGAAGTGTGCGCACAGTACGTACGTATTGCACTCGCCGTGCGGCTCAACCGGGCGCGGCACGGCCACGACCCGGAATCAGGTGAGGACGAGTGACGGATGCCGTGGGCTCCATCGACATGCCTGACGCCAGGGACGACGTGCAGGAGAAGAAGACCCGCAAGGGTGGCAAGCGAGCCAAGAAGGGCCCGCTGAAGCGCCTTGCCCTCTTCTACCGTCAGATCATCGCGGAGCTGCGCAAGGTCGTCTGGCCTTCGCGAAACCAGCTCACGTCCTACACCACCGTGGTGATCTTCTTCGTCGCGATCATGATCGCGCTGGTGACTCTGATTGACTATGGGCTCAACCACGCTGCCAAGTACGTCTTCGGCTGAGCCGAGCGCGAAGGACGCCGCGGTGCCCGGCGTCCGTTTCGCATGTTCCACCCCTATGTATCCAGGAAGAAGCAGCCACCGTGTCTGACCCGAACCTGAACGACGCCAAGGAGCCGCGCGGGGAGGCCGTCGAGCCCGAGGCCGTCGAGTCCGTGGACGACGAGCTCGAGATCGTCGAGGGCGCGGACGAGGGCGACGAGGCCGAGGCTGCCGAAGCCACCGCGGGCGAGCCGGCCGAAGAGGCCGCCATGCACGTCGTGGACGAGGAAGAGACCGCCGAGGACGAGGCCGCCGAGGGTGAGCAGGAGCCCGACCTCGACCCGGTCGAGAAGCTCCGCCAGGAGCTGCGCGCCCTTCCCGGCGAGTGGTACGTGATCCACACGTACGCCGGTTACGAGAACCGCGTGAAGACCAACCTCGAACAGCGCGCCGTCTCGCTGAACGTCGAGGACTACATCTTCCAGGCCGAGGTGCCCCAGGAAGAGGTCGTCCAGATCAAGAACGGCGACCGCAAGACCATCCGCCAGAACAAGCTCCCGGGTTACGTCCTGGTGCGCATGGATCTGACGAACGAGTCCTGGGGCGTCGTCCGCAACACCCCCGGTGTCACCGGCTTCGTCGGCAACGCCTACGACCCGTACCCGCTGACCCTGGACGAGATCGTCAAGATGCTCGCCCCGGAGGCGGAGGAGAAGGCCGCCCGTGAGGCCGCCGAGGCCGCGGGCAAGCCGGCGCCGCAGCGCAAGGTCGAGGTCCAGGTACTGGACTTCGAGGTGGGCGACTCGGTCACCGTCACCGACGGCCCGTTCGCGACGCTGCAGGCGACCATCAACGAGATCAACGCCGACTCCAAGAAGGTCAAGGGCCTGGTGGAGATCTTCGGCCGCGAGACGCCGGTCGAGCTTTCCTTCGACCAGATCCAGAAGAACTAGTCGCTTCTGGACCTATCGCTTCCGACCAGGTCAGGCGGGCTGTCCCAGCCTGCCTGACCTGGTCGGTTTTTGGCCGCACAGCTATACCCGTTATCGTTGTGCGGTATGCCTGCATCCGGGTGGCACCCGGGAGCGGGCAGGACCCGAATCGAAAGGACCCGGAGAGCTATGCCTCCCAAGAAGAAGAAGGTCACGGGGCTCATCAAGCTCCAGATCCAGGCCGGTGCCGCCAACCCGGCTCCGCCGGTCGGCCCGGCGCTGGGCCAGCACGGCGTCAACATCATGGAGTTCTGCAAGGCCTACAACGCCGCGACCGAGTCGCAGCGCGGTTGGGTCATCCCGGTGGAGATCACGGTCTACGAGGACCGTTCCTTCACCTTCATCACCAAGACGCCGCCGGCCGCCAAGATGATCCTCAAGGCCGCGGGCGTGGAGAAGGGCTCCGGCGAGCCGCACAAGACCAAGGTCGCCAAGATCACCGAGGCGCAGGTCCGCGAGATCGCCACGACGAAGATGCCCGACCTCAACGCCAACGACCTGGACGCCGCCGCGAAGATCATCGCCGGTACCGCGCGTTCCATGGGCGTCACGGTCGAGGGCTGAACCCCACCTTCGTAGAAACCGCGGCCCGAGGGCCGCACGTGGCAGGGCCTGCTCGGCCCGTACCACGCCTCCTTTCAGAACAACACAGGAGCAGTTGTGAGCAAGCGCAGCAAGGCTCTCCGCGCTGCGGACGCCAAGGTCGACCGGGAGAAGCTGTACGCCCCGCTCGAGGCCGTCCGTCTCGCCAAGGAGACCTCCACGACCAAGTTCGACAGCACTGTCGAGGTCGCCTTCCGTCTGGGTGTCGACCCGCGCAAGGCCGACCAGATGGTCCGTGGCACCGTGAACCTCCCGCACGGCACCGGTAAGACCGCCCGGGTCCTGGTCTTCGCGACCGGTGACCGTGCCGAGGCCGCTCGTGCCGCGGGCGCCGACATCGTCGGCGCCGACGAGCTGATCGACGAGGTGTCGAAGGGCCGTCTGGACTTCGACGCCGTCGTCGCCACCCCGGACCTCATGGGCAAGGTCGGCCGCCTCGGCCGCGTGCTCGGTCCCCGTGGTCTGATGCCGAACCCCAAGACCGGCACCGTGACCCCGGACGTGGCGAAGGCTGTCACCGAGATCAAGGGTGGCAAGATCGAGTTCCGCGTCGACAAGCACTCGAACCTGCACTTCATCATCGGCAAGGTGTCCTTCGACGACACCAAGCTGGTGGAGAACTACGGCGCGGCTCTGGAGGAGATCCTCCGTCTGAAGCCGTCCGCCGCCAAGGGTCGTTACATCAAGAAGGCCGCCATCAGCACCACGATGGGCCCCGGCATCCTGGTCGACTCCAACCGCACCCGCAACCTCCTCGTCGAGGAGGACCCGGCCGCCGTCTAAACCTGACGGCAGCCGCGTCGCGCACGCGCTCACACGGGCCCCGCACCTTTCGAGGTGCGGGGCCCGTCGGTGTTCTGCGAGTGCGTCGACGCAGGCCGGGCTGCCGCCCGAGGCCCACTGTTGCCCACGGTGCGGGGCAGTGGCTTCCTGCGTCCGGAATCGAAGGGGCCTCCGTGGCTTCCTGTGTCCGGAATTGAACGCCCTTTCCCATTCGACCAAGATAGGGTCAAAATCTCGTTGGGTTCCTTGGGGGGAATCATGAAGCTTGTGCGTGGTGCGGCTGGTCGCGGTGCGGTGGGTGCGGCGCTGGCGGCTCTGGTCCTGAGTGCCGGGGCGGTCTCCTGCTCGCAGGGCGGTGGCGGGGGCGGTTCGGAGGAGCCGAAGATGACGCCCGCCGCGGCCGTGGCCAAGGCGGCGAAGAACACCGAGGAGATCACGTCCCTCCACTACCGGATGACCGGCACGGTCCCGGGTACGGGGAAGGTCCGCGCCGAGGCCGAGATGTCGATGAAGCCGCTCGCCATGACCATGAACATGACGGCTCCGGACAAGGGCGCTGACGGCAAGGTCGAGATCCGGCTCGTCGACAACGTGATGTACATCGACGGCGGTGCCGAGGCCGCCAAGGAGATGGACGGCAAGCACTGGCTCAAGTTCGACATGGCCGCCATGGGCGCGGACAAGGGCCTGAACACCGACCAGTTCGGCCAGGCCAATCAGAACCCGGCCCAGGAGTCCACCTTCCTCACCAGCTCCAAGAAGGTGAAGAAGGTCGGCACCGAGACCGTCGGTGGTGCGAAGACGACGCACTACACCGGCACGCTCACCCTTGATGACCTGCGCGACTCCCTCAAGGGCAAGGACAAGGCGACCCGGGATCAGCAGGAGAAGAGCCTCGAGGCGTACGAGAAGATGGGCGCCACCACGATCGACATGGACATGTGGATCGATGGTGCCGATCACACCAAGCAGTTCCGCATGCGCAGCGACACCGACGAGGGCCGGCTCGACACGACGATCACCTTCCTCGACCTCAACAAGCCGGTGACCGTGACCGCCCCGCCCGCCAAGGACACGGTCGATCTCGCCGAGATGATGAAGGAAGCCGACCAGAGCTGAACAAGCCTCGGGAACGGATTTGCTTGACGCGGCTCCGTTCCCTTATTCTTCTCCAGAAGCCAAAGACCGCTGGTCGTTGCCGTGAACTCGAACGAGGGCATGGTGGCCGAAGGATCCGCTGAATTGCGGACGACCCGCGCAGGTGACAGTGGAAGAACTCCCGGAGTGTGAGCGATCACCGCCCGTACAACCGGTTGAGTACGCCCCGTGCGCCTGCGCCGGGGCGTTTCGTTTTCCCCAGTCCTCCTTCGGGGTCCGCGCGGTCCGAATCACCCGGAAGGAGGCCGAGGCTCTATGGCGAGGCCCGACAAGGCTGCTGCGGTTGCCGAGCTGACGGACAAGTTCCGCAGCTCCAACGCCGCCGTGCTGACCGAGTACCGCGGTCTCACCGTGGCGCAGCTCAAGACGCTGCGCCGGTCGCTCGGTGAGAACGCCCAGTACGCCGTGGTGAAGAACACGCTGACCAAGATTGCGGCCAACGAGGCCGGGATCACGCTGGACGACCAGCTCTTCGCTGGTCCGACGGCCGTCGCCTTCGTCACCGGTGACCCGGTGGAGTCGGCGAAGGGTCTGCGTGACTTCGCCAAGGACAACCCGAATCTCATCATCAAGGGCGGTGTCCTTGACGGCAAGGCGCTGTCCGCCGATGAGATCAAGAAGCTTGCGGACCTCGAGTCCCGCGAGGTTCTGCTCTCCAAGCTGGCCGGTGCGTTCAAGGGCAAGCAGTCCCAGGCTGCCTCTGTCTTCCAGGCGCTCCCGTCGAAGCTCGTCCGCACCGTGGACGCGCTTCGTGCCAAGCAGGACGAGCAGGGCGGTGCCGAGTAATTCGGCTCGCTTTCCGATCCTCGCCGCGTGAGGTGAGGGTCGATGCGGGCCCGACGTACGCCCGCCTTACCCAGTACATCCGGCACCTGCCGATTTAGTGGAAGGACCGCCATCATGGCGAAGCTCACCCAGGACGAGCTGCTTGCCCAGTTCGAGGAGATGACCCTCATCGAGCTCTCCGAGTTCGTGAAGGCCTTCGAGGAGAAGTTCGACGTCACCGCCGCCGCTGCCGCGCCGGTCATGATCGCCGGCGGTGCCGCGGGCGCCGGTGCCGCCGAGGCCGTCGAGGAGAAGGACGAGTTCGACGTCGTCCTCACCGGCGCCGGCGACAAGAAGATCCAGGTCATCAAGGTCGTGCGCGAGCTGACCTCCCTCGGCCTGAAGGAGGCCAAGGACCTGGTGGACGGCGCCCCGAAGCCCGTCCTGGAGAAGGTCGCCAAGGACGCCGCGGACAAGGCCAAGGAGGCCCTCGAGGGCGCCGGCGCCTCCGTCGAGGTCAAGTAAGACCTCTTCGGGTCCCCAGCGGACTCACAGGCCGTACGGAGCCTTGCTTCGTACGGCCCCCCGCGAACGCCTCTCACTGCCCGTTCGAACACGGGCCGCGGCCCCCGTACGGGACGCCGCCACGGCTCACTCGTAGGGCTGTAACGCGGACGCACTGAAGAGCGATCACCCAACCGGGTGGTCGCTCTTCGGCGTTCCCGACGGCCGGGTGCCGACTGCCTTGCAGCCGTCGCCGCGGGGGGTATGGTGATCTTCGTCGTGCCTCCGAGGCCCCGGCGAATGGCTGCAAGTGACGATGGCAGCACCCGGTTTGGGCAAGTGGGCTCTTGACGAACCGCACGCAGCGCGCAATTCTCAGGACGCGTCGTCACAACGATCCGGATCCGAGGCATGGATCGCTGACGAAGAGGGCAGTATCGATGTGCATCGAGGGCGTGGCTTGCCGCAGGTGTTGAGGAACAACGAGGGGCTCCGTCGTGAGTCTGCAAACCCGCACTGGACTTCAGTGTGCCAAGTGGCTACACTGACCCTTTGCGCTGCCTGTTAGCTGCTTCCTGCCCGTCACCAGGAGCACGCCCCTCACTTGAGCATTGACGTTGAAGAGTCTCTGACCTGGGACTTTCCATCTCTGTGTCTGGTGGGGACCGGCACGCGCGTAGTGAGTCCGAGCCCTCGGAAGGACCCCCTCTTGGCCGCCTCGCGCACCGCCTCGACCGCGAATACGAACAACGGCGCCAGCACTGCCCCGCTGCGCATCTCCTTTGCAAAGATCAAGGAGCCCCTCGAGGTTCCGAACCTTCTCGCGCTGCAAACCGAGAGCTTCGACTGGCTGCTCGGCAACAGCGTATGGAAGGCTCGCGTCGAGGCGGCTCTGGAGTCCGGTCAGGACGTTCCCACCAAGTCCGGCCTCGAGGAGATCTTCGAGGAGATCTCCCCGATCGAGGACTTCTCCGGGTCCATGTCGCTGACCTTCCGCGACCACCGCTTCGAGCCGCCGAAGAACTCGATCGACGAGTGCAAGGAGCGCGACTTCACGTACGCGGCTCCGCTCTTCGTCACCGCCGAGTTCACCAACAACGAGACCGGCGAGATCAAGTCCCAGACCGTCTTCATGGGCGACTTCCCGCTCATGACGAACAAGGGCACCTTCGTCATCAACGGCACCGAGCGTGTCGTGGTGTCGCAGCTCGTCCGTTCCCCCGGCGTCTACTTCGACTCCTCCATCGACAAGACGTCCGACAAGGACATCTTCTCCGCCAAGATCATCCCGTCCCGGGGTGCCTGGCTGGAGATGGAGATCGACAAGCGCGACATGGTCGGTGTGCGCATCGACCGCAAGCGCAAGCAGTCCGTGACCGTCCTCCTGAAGGCGCTCGGCTGGACCACCGAGCAGATCCTCGAGGAGTTCGGTCAGTACGAGTCCATGCGCGCCACCCTGGAGAAGGACCACACCCAGGGCCAGGACGACGCGCTGCTCGACATCTACCGCAAGCTGCGTCCGGGCGAGCCGCCCACCCGTGAGGCCGCGCAGACGCTGCTGGAGAACCTCTACTTCAACCCGAAGCGCTACGACCTGGCGAAGGTCGGCCGCTACAAGGTCAACAAGAAGCTCGGTGCGGACGAGCCGCTGGACGCCGGCGTGCTCACCACCGACGACGTCATCGCCACCATCAAGTACCTGGTGAAGCTGCACGCCGGGGAGACCGAGACGACCGGTGAGTCCGGCCGCTCGATCATGGTCGAGACCGATGACATCGACCACTTCGGCAACCGCCGCATCCGCAGCGTCGGCGAGCTGATCCAGAACCAGGTCCGTACGGGTCTCGCCCGTATGGAGCGCGTCGTGCGCGAGCGCATGACCACCCAGGACGTCGAGGCGATCACGCCGCAGACCCTGATCAACATCCGGCCGGTCGTCGCCTCCATCAAGGAGTTCTTCGGCACCAGCCAGCTGTCCCAGTTCATGGACCAGAACAACCCGCTGTCGGGCCTGACGCACAAGCGTCGTCTCAACGCCCTCGGCCCGGGTGGTCTCTCCCGTGAGCGGGCCGGCTTCGAGGTCCGTGACGTTCACCCGTCGCACTACGGCCGCATGTGCCCGATCGAGACGCCGGAAGGCCCGAACATCGGTCTGATCGGCTCGCTCGCCTCCTACGGCCGGGTCAACGCGTTCGGTTTCATCGAGACCCCGTACCGCAAGGTCGTCGACGGCCAGGTCACCGACGAGGTGGACTACCTGACCGCCGACGAGGAGGACCGCTTCGTCATCGCGCAGGCCAACGCGCCGCTGACCGACGAGCTCCGCTTCGCCGAGGCCCGCGTGCTGGTCCGCCGCCGCGGCGGCGAGGTCGACTACGTCGGCCCCGAGGACGTGGACTACATGGACGTCTCGCCGCGCCAGATGGTGTCGGTCGCGACCGCCATGATCCCCTTCCTCGAGCACGACGACGCCAACCGCGCCCTCATGGGCGCGAACATGATGCGCCAGGCCGTGCCGCTCATCAAGTCCGAGGCGCCGCTCGTCGGCACCGGCATGGAGTACCGCTCCGCGGTCGACGCCGGCGACGTGGTCAAGGCCGAGAAGGCGGGTGTGGTCCAGGAGGTCTCCGCGGACTACATCACCACCGCCAACGACGACGGCACGTACATCACGTACCGCCTGCACAAGTTCTCGCGCTCCAACCAGGGCACCTCGGTCAACCAGAAGGTCATCGTCAACGAGGGCGACCGCGTCATCGAGGGCCAGGTCCTCGCCGACGGTCCGGCCACCGAGAACGGTGAGATGGCCCTCGGCAAGAACCTGCTCGTGGCGTTCATGCCGTGGGAGGGTCACAACTACGAGGACGCGATCATCCTGTCGCAGCGCCTCGTGCAGGACGACGTCCTCTCCTCGATCCACATCGAGGAGCACGAGGTCGACGCCCGTGACACCAAGCTCGGCCCCGAGGAGATCACCCGGGACATCCCGAACGTCTCCGAGGAGGTCCTCGCCGACCTCGACGAGCGCGGCATCATCCGCATCGGCGCCGAGGTCATCGCCGGCGACATCCTCGTCGGCAAGGTCACCCCGAAGGGCGAGACCGAGCTGACCCCCGAGGAGCGCCTGCTGCGCGCGATCTTCGGTGAGAAGGCCCGTGAGGTCCGTGACACCTCGCTGAAGGTGCCGCACGGCGAGACCGGCAAGGTCATCGGTGTGCGCGTCTTCGACCGCGAGGAGGGCGACGAGCTGCCGCCGGGCGTGAACCAGCTCGTCCGCGTCTACGTCGCGCAGAAGCGCAAGATCACCGACGGTGACAAGCTCGCCGGCCGTCACGGCAACAAGGGTGTCATCTCCAAGATCAACCCGATCGAGGACATGCCGTTCCTGGAGGACGGCACCCCGGTCGACATCATCCTCAACCCGCTGGGTGTGCCGTCCCGAATGAACCCGGGACAGGTCCTGGAGATCCACCTCGGCTGGCTCGCCAGCCGCGGCTGGGACGTCTCCGGTCTCGCCGACGAGTGGGCCAAGCGTCTCCAGACCATCGGCGCCGACCAGGTCGCCCCGGGCACCAACGTCGCCACCCCGGTCTTCGACGGTGCCCGTGAGGACGAGCTGGCGGGTCTGCTCCAGCACACCATTCCGAACCGCGACGGCGAGCGCATGGTGCTCCCGTCCGGCAAGGCCCGGCTGTTCGACGGCCGCTCCGGTGAGCCGTTCCCGGACCCGATCTCGGTCGGGTACATGTACATCCTGAAGCTGCACCACCTGGTCGACGACAAGCTGCACGCTCGCTCGACCGGTCCGTACTCGATGATCACCCAGCAGCCGCTGGGTGGTAAGGCCCAGTTCGGTGGCCAGCGCTTCGGTGAGATGGAGGTGTGGGCCCTCGAGGCCTACGGCGCCGCGTACGCCCTCCAGGAGCTGCTGACCATCAAGTCCGACGACGTCACCGGCCGCGTGAAGGTCTACGAGGCCATCGTCAAGGGCGAGAACATCCCGGAGCCCGGCATCCCCGAGTCCTTCAAGGTGCTCATCAAGGAGATGCAGTCCCTGTGCCTGAACGTGGAGGTGCTGTCCAGCGACGGTATGTCCATCGAAATGCGTGACACCGACGAGGACGTCTTCCGCGCTGCGGAGGAGCTCGGCATCGACCTGTCCCGGCGCGAGCCGAGCAGCGTCGAAGAGGTCTGACGGGAGTTCCGGCGGGCCTTGAGCGATCAAGGCCCGCCGGCCCCAGGACCCCCGTATCAGACCCCAAGACTTACGACCCTGAGAGGGATTGACGCATAGTGCTCGACGTCAACTTCTTCGACGAGCTCCGGATCGGCCTGGCCACTGCGGACGACATCCGGCAGTGGAGCCACGGCGAGGTCAAGAAGCCCGAGACCATCAACTACCGCACCCTCAAGCCCGAGAAGGACGGCCTCTTCTGCGAGAAGATCTTCGGCCCCACCCGGGACTGGGAGTGCTACTGCGGCAAGTACAAGCGCGTCCGCTTCAAGGGCATCATCTGTGAGCGTTGTGGCGTCGAGGTCACGCGTGCCAAGGTGCGCCGTGAGCGGATGGGCCACATCGAGCTTGCCGCTCCCGTCACCCACATCTGGTACTTCAAGGGCGTTCCGTCGCGGCTGGGCTACCTGCTCGACCTCGCCCCGAAGGACCTGGAGAAGGTCATCTACTTCGCGGCGTACATGATCACGTACGTCGACGAGGAGCGCCGCACCCGCGACCTGCCCTCCCTGGAGGCGCATGTCTCCGTCGAGCGGCAGCACATCGAGAACCGCCGCGACTCCGACCTGGAGGCCCGCGCCAAGAAGCTCGAGACCGACCTGGCCGAGCTGGAGGCCGAGGGCGCCAAGGCCGACGTGCGCCGCAAGGTGCGCGAGGGTGCCGAGCGCGAGATGAAGCAGCTCCGCGACCGTGCGCAGCGCGAGATCGACCGCCTCGACGAGGTGTGGACCCGCTTCAAGAACCTCAAGGTCCAGGACCTCGAGGGCGACGAGCTGCTCTACCGCGAGCTGCGTGACCGCTTCGGCACGTACTTCGACGGCTCGATGGGTGCCGCGGCGCTGCAGAAGCGCCTGGAGTCCTTCGACCTCGAGGAAGAGGCCGAGAAGCTCCGCGAGATCATCCGCACCGGCAAGGGCCAGAAGAAGACCCGTGCCCTCAAGCGCCTGAAGGTCGTCTCCGCGTTCCTGCAGACGTCCAACAGCCCCAAGGGCATGGTCCTCGACTGCGTGCCGGTCATCCCGCCGGACCTGCGTCCGATGGTGCAGCTCGACGGTGGCCGCTTCGCGACCTCCGACCTCAACGACCTGTACCGCCGTGTCATCAACCGCAACAACCGCCTGAAGCGCCTTCTCGACCTCGGTGCCCCCGAGATCATCGTGAACAACGAGAAGCGCATGCTCCAGGAGGCCGTGGACGCGCTCTTCGACAACGGCCGTCGTGGTCGCCCGGTCACGGGCCCCGGCAACCGTCCGCTGAAGTCGCTGTCCGACATGCTCAAGGGCAAGCAGGGTCGCTTCCGGCAGAACCTGCTCGGTAAGCGAGTCGACTACTCGGCGCGTTCCGTCATCGTCGTCGGCCCGCAGCTCAAGCTGCACCAGTGCGGTCTGCCCAAGGCCATGGCGCTGGAGCTGTTCAAGCCGTTCGTGATGAAGCGTCTGGTCGACCTGAACCACGCGCAGAACATCAAGAGCGCCAAGCGCATGGTCGAGCGCGGTCGCACGGTCGTGTACGACGTCCTCGAAGAGGTCATCGCCGAGCACCCCGTGCTGCTGAACCGTGCGCCCACCCTGCACCGCCTCGGCATCCAGGCCTTCGAGCCGCAGCTCGTCGAGGGCAAGGCCATCCAGATCCACCCGCTCGTCTGCACCGCGTTCAACGCGGACTTCGACGGTGACCAGATGGCCGTGCACCTGCCGCTGTCCGCGGAGGCGCAGGCCGAGGCCCGCATCCTGATGCTGTCCTCGAACAACATCCTCAAGCCGGCCGACGGCCGCCCGGTGACGATGCCGACCCAGGACATGGTCCTCGGTCTGTTCTTCCTCACCACGGACGGCGAGCTGCGTGACGTCAAGGGCGAGGGCCGCGCGTTCGGCTCCACGGCCGAGGCGATCATGGCGTTCGACGCCGGCGAGCTGGCGCTGCAGTCGTCGGTCGACATCCGCTTCCCGGTGGGCACCATCCCGCCGCGCGGCTGGACCCCGCCGGCGAGGGAAGAGGGCGAGCCGGAGTGGCAGCAGGGCGACAGCTTCCGGCTGCGCACCACGCTGGGCCGCGCGCTCTTCAACGAACTGCTGCCCGAGGACTACCCGTTCGTCGACTACTCGGTGGGCAAGAAGCAGCTCTCCGAGATCGTCAACGACCTGGCCGAGCGCTACCCCAAGGTCATCGTGGCGGCGACGCTCGACAACCTGAAGGCGGCCGGCTTCTTCTGGGCGACCCGTTCCGGTGTCACCGTGGCCATCTCCGACGTCGTCGTTCCCGAGGCGAAGAAGGAGATCGTCAAGGGCTACGAGGCGCAGGACGAGAAGGTCCAGAAGCAGTACGAGCGCGGTCTGATCACCAAGGAAGAGCGCACTCAGGAGCTCATCGCGATCTGGACCAAGGCGACCAACGAGGTCGCCGAGGCGATGAACGAGAACTTCCCCAAGACCAACCCCATCTTCATGATGGTCGACTCGGGTGCCCGAGGAAACATGATGCAGATGCGGCAGATCGCCGGTATGCGTGGTCTGGTGTCGAACGCGAAGAACGAGACCATCCCGCGTCCGATCAAGGCCTCGTTCCGTGAGGGTCTGTCCGTGCTGGAGTACTTCATCTCCACGCACGGTGCCCGTAAGGGTCTGGCGGACACCGCTCTGCGTACCGCCGACTCGGGTTACCTGACCCGTCGTCTGGTCGACGTCTCCCAGGACGTCATCATCCGCGAGGAGGACTGCGGCACCGAGCGCGGTCTGAAGCTCAAGATCGCGGAGCGGGGCGCGGACGGCGTGCTGCGCAAGACCGAGGACGTCGAGACCTCGGTGTACGCGCGCTGCCTCGCCGAGGAGATCGTCGTCGACGGTCAGGTGCTGGCTCCGGCCGGTACGGACCTGGGCGACGTGCTCATCGAGGAACTGGTCTCGCGCGGCATCGAGGAGGTCAAGACCCGCTCGGTCCTGACCTGTGAGTCCGCGGTCGGCACCTGCGCCATGTGCTACGGCCGTTCGCTGGCCACCGGCAAGCTGGTCGACATCGGTGAGGCGGTCGGCATCATCGCCGCCCAGTCCATCGGTGAGCCCGGTACCCAGCTCACGATGCGTACCTTCCACACCGGTGGTGTGGCCGGTGACGACATCACCCAGGGTCTGCCGCGTGTCGTCGAGCTCTTCGAGGCCCGTACGCCGAAGGGTGTCGCCCCGATCTCCGAGGCGTCCGGTCGCGTGCGCATCGAGGAGACCGAGAAGACCAAGAAGATCGTCATCACGCCGGACGACGGCAGCGACGAGAGCTCGTACCCGATCTCGAAGCGCGCCCGTCTCCTGGTCGCCGAGGGCGAGCACGTCGAGGTGGGCCAGAAGCTCACCGTGGGTGCCACCAACCCGCACGACGTGCTGCGCATCCTGGGCCAGCGTGCCGTCCAGGTCCACCTGGTCGGCGAGGTCCAGAAGGTCTACAACTCGCAGGGTGTGTCGATCCACGACAAGCACATCGAGATCATCATCCGGCAGATGCTGCGCCGTGTGACGATCATCGAGTCCGGCGACGCCGAGCTGCTGCCCGGCGAGCTGGTCGAGCGCTCGAAGTTCGAGACCGAGAACCGTCGTGTGGTCCAGGAGGGCGGTCACCCCGCCTCCGGCCGTCCGCAGCTCATGGGTATCACCAAGGCGTCGCTGGCGACCGAGTCGTGGCTGTCCGCCGCGTCCTTCCAGGAGACGACCAGGGTCCTCACGGACGCGGCGATCAACGCCAAGTCCGACTCCCTGATCGGCCTCAAGGAGAACGTCATCATCGGTAAGCTCATCCCGGCCGGTACGGGCCTGTCCCGCTACCGCAACATCCGGGTCGAGCCGACCGAGGAGGCCAAGGCCGCGATGTACTCGACCGTCGGCTACGACGACATCGACTACTCGCCGTTCGGTACGGGCTCCGGCCAGGCCGTGCCGCTGGAGGACTACGACTACGGTCCGTACAACCAGTAAGGCGTACGTCTGACGCTGTGAAGGGCGGTCACCCCGCAAAGGGTGGCCGCCCTTCGGCGTTGTGGGGGAGAGGACGGGCCTGGACCGGGCTGAGGGCCGCGTTCCGCGCCATGCCTGACATCACCTGACATCAAGCCGTTTCGCGGCCATCTCGGGCGTTCAGGGGTGTGACGGGACATCTCGCAAAAGGGCGGCGTGTCGGAGCCCACTCCATTTGTTTTGACCGAAGTCCGTGAGGTAGGTACGCTCAGACCTTGTGCCTGGGGTGTGCCCTGGCTTGCCTGCGTGCCTTCAACCGCAGTGCGAGTCGCCATCGGCCACCGTAATCTGCGCTCTTTCTGTCTTGCAGTGAGAGTCGGCGGGATTCGACACACCCGACCGCGTGGGTCGGCAATGTTCCAGGTTAGCTGTACCTATTCGGCACACAGAAACCGGAGAAGTAGTGCCTACGATCCAGCAGCTGGTCCGCAAGGGCCGGCAGGACAAGGTCGAGAAGAACAAGACGCCCGCACTCGAGGGTTCCCCTCAGCGTCGTGGCGTCTGCACGCGTGTGTTCACGACCACCCCGAAGAAGCCGAACTCGGCCCTCCGCAAGGTCGCGCGTGTGCGTCTGACCAGCGGCATCGAGGTCACTGCTTACATTCCGGGTGAGGGACACAACCTGCAGGAGCACTCCATCGTGCTCGTGCGCGGCGGCCGTGTGAAGGACCTGCCGGGTGTTCGCTACAAGATCATCCGCGGCTCGCTCGACACCCAGGGTGTCAAGAACCGCAAGCAGGCCCGCAGCCGCTACGGCGCCAAGAAGGAGAAGTAAGAATGCCTCGTAAGGGCCCCGCCCCGAAGCGCCCGGTCATCATCGACCCGGTCTACGGTTCTCCTCTGGTGACCTCCCTGATCAACAAGGTGCTGCTGAACGGCAAGCGCTCCACCGCCGAGCGCATCGTCTACGGCGCCATGGAGGGTCTGCGTGAGAAGACGGGCAACGACCCGATCATCACGCTGAAGCGCGCGCTTGAGAACATCAAGCCGACCCTCGAGGTCAAGTCCCGCCGTGTCGGTGGTGCGACGTACCAGGTCCCGATCGAGGTCAAGCCCGGTCGTGCGAACACCCTGGCGCTGCGCTGGCTCGTCGGTTACTCCCGCGCCCGTCGCGAGAAGACCATGACCGAGCGTCTGCTCAACGAGCTCCTCGACGCCTCCAACGGCCTCGGCGCCGCTGTGAAGAAGCGCGAGGACACCCACAAGATGGCCGAGTCCAACAAGGCCTTCGCGCACTACCGCTGGTAGTCGCTACCCCATCGAGAACCGAGAGAAGACTGAAGCCTTATGGCTACCACTTCACTTGACCTGGCCAAGGTGCGCAACATCGGCATCATGGCCCACATCGACGCGGGCAAGACGACCACCACCGAGCGGATCCTGTTCTACACCGGTCGTTCTTACAAGATCGGTGAGGTCCACGACGGCGCTGCCACCATGGACTGGATGGAGCAGGAGCAGGAGCGTGGCATCACGATCACGTCTGCTGCCACCACCTGTCACTGGCCGCTTGAGGGCGTCGATCACACGATCAACATCATCGACACCCCGGGCCACGTGGACTTCACCGTCGAGGTGGAGCGTTCGCTCCGCGTCCTCGACGGTGCGGTGACGGTGTTCGACGGTGTTGCCGGCGTTGAGCCCCAGTCCGAGACGGTGTGGCGTCAGGCCGACCGTTACGGCGTTCCGCGCATCTGCTTCGTCAACAAGCTCGACCGCACCGGTGCCGAGTTCCACCGCTGTGTCGACATGATCTCCGACCGCCTGGGCGCTCAGCCGCTCGTCATGCAGCTGCCGATCGGCGCTGAGGCGGACTTCCGCGGGGTCGTCGACCTGGTGAAGATGAAGGCCCTGGTGTACCCCGTCGAGGCGGCCAAGGGCGAGATGTACGAGACCGTCGACATCCCCGCCACGCACACCGAGGCCGCTGAGGAGTGGCACGGCAAGCTGGTCGAGGCCGTCGCGGAGAACGACGAAGAGATCATGGAGCTGTACCTCGAGGGCGAAGAGCCCACCGAGGAGCAGCTGCACGCCGCGATCCGTCGTATCACCATCCGCTCCGGCAAGGCCTCCGAGACCACGGTCACCCCCGTGTTCTGCGGAACCGCGTTCAAGAACAAGGGCGTTCAGCCCCTGCTCGACGCGGTCGTGCGCTACCTGCCGACCCCGCTCGACGTGGAGGCCATCGAGGGCCACGACGTCAAGGACCCCGAGGTCGTCGTCAAGCGCAAGCCGTCCGAGGACGAGCCGCTGGCCGCTCTTGCGTTCAAGATCATGAGCGACCCGCACCTCGGCAAGCTCACCTTCGTCCGGGTCTACTCGGGCCGCCTGGTGTCCGGCACGCAGGTGCTGAACTCCGTCAAGGGCAAGAAGGAGCGCATCGGCAAGATCTACCGCATGCACGCCAACAAGCGTGAGGAGATCGAGTCGGTGGGCGCCGGTGACATCGTCGCCGTCATGGGCCTGAAGCAGACCACCACCGGTGAGACGCTGTCCGACGACAAGCAGCCGGTCATCCTGGAGTCCATGGACTTCCCGGCGCCGGTCATCGAGGTCGCCATCGAGCCCAAGTCGAAGGGCGACCAGGAGAAGCTCGGCGTCGCGATCCAGCGCCTGGCCGAGGAGGACCCCTCCTTCCAGGTGCACACCAACGAGGAGACCGGCCAGACCGTCATCGGCGGTATGGGCGAGCTTCACCTCGAGGTGCTGGTCGACCGCATGAAGCGCGAGTTCAAGGTCGAGGCCAACGTCGGCAAGCCGCAGGTCGCGTACCGCGAGACGATCCGCAAGGCCGTCGAGCGCGTGGACTACACCCACAAGAAGCAGACCGGTGGTACCGGTCAGTTCGCCAAGGTGCAGATCGCGATCGAGCCCATCGAGGGCGGCGACACCTCGTACGAGTTCGTGAACAAGGTGACCGGTGGTCGTATCCCGAAGGAGTACATCCCTTCGGTCGACGCCGGTGCGCAGGAGGCCATGCAGTTCGGCATCCTCGCCGGTTACGAGATGACCGGCGTGCGCGTCATCCTCATCGACGGTGGCTACCACGAGGTCGACTCCTCCGAGCTGGCCTTCAAGATCGCCGGTTCGCAGGCCTTCAAGGAGGCCGCGCGCAAGGCGTCCCCCGTGCTGCTCGAGCCGATGATGGCCGTCGAGGTCACCACGCCCGAGGACTACATGGGTGAGGTCATCGGCGACATCAACTCCCGCCGTGGTCAGATCCAGGCCATGGAGGAGCGGGCCGGTGCCCGCGTCGTGAAGGGCCTCGTGCCCCTCTCGGAGATGTTCGGCTACGTCGGAGACCTCCGCAGCAAGACGTCGGGTCGCGCAAGCTACTCGATGCAGTTCGACTCCTACGCCGAGGTTCCGCGGAACGTCGCCGAGGAGATCATCGCGAAGGCCAAGGGCGAGTAACGCACCCCGTTCACACGCTTTAGGCTTGACACCGACCGCCGGGGACTCTTCCCCGCGAAGGATTCCCGGCGGGCGGCACCCCAGCAAAGATCACCTGGCGCCGATGAAGTAAGGCGTACAGAACCACTCCACAGGAGGACCCAGTGGCGAAGGCGAAGTTCGAGCGGACTAAGCCGCACGTCAACATCGGCACCATCGGTCACATCGACCACGGTAAGACGACCCTCACGGCCGCCATTACCAAGGTGCTGCACGACGCGTACCCGGACCTGAACGAGGCCTCGGCCTTCGACCAGATCGACAAGGCTCCTGAGGAGCGCCAGCGCGGTATCACGATCTCGATCGCGCACGTCGAGTACCAGACCGAGACGCGTCACTACGCCCACGTCGACTGCCCCGGTCACGCGGACTACATCAAGAACATGATCACGGGTGCCGCGCAGATGGACGGCGCCATCCTCGTGGTCGCCGCCACCGACGGCCCGATGCCGCAGACCAAGGAGCACGTGCTCCTGGCCCGCCAGGTCGGCGTTCCGTACATCGTTGTCGCCCTGAACAAGGCCGACATGGTGGACGACGAGGAGATCCTGGAGCTCGTCGAGCTCGAGGTCCGTGAGCTGCTCTCCGAGTACGAGTTCCCGGGCGACGACGTTCCGGTCGTCAAGGTCTCCGCTCTGAAGGCCCTCGAGGGCGACAAGGAGTGGGGCCAGTCGGTCCTGAACCTGATGCAGGCCGTCGACGAGTCGATCCCGCAGCCGGAGCGCGACGTCGACAAGCCGTTCCTGATGCCGATCGAGGACGTCTTCACGATCACCGGTCGCGGTACGGTCGTCACCGGCCGTATCGAGCGTGGTGTCCTGAAGGTCAACGAGACCGTCGACATCATCGGCATCAAGCCGGAGAAGACCACCACCACGGTCACCGGCATCGAGATGTTCCGCAAGCTGCTCGACGAGGGCCAGGCCGGTGAGAACGTCGGTCTGCTGCTCCGCGGCATCAAGCGCGAGGACGTCGAGCGCGGCCAGGTCATCATCAAGCCGGGCTCGGTCACCCCGCACACCGAGTTCGAGGCGCAGGCCTACATCCTGTCCAAGGACGAGGGTGGCCGCCACACGCCGTTCTTCAACAACTACCGTCCGCAGTTCTACTTCCGTACGACGGACGTGACCGGCGTGGTGACCCTCCCCGAGGGCACCGAGATGGTCATGCCGGGTGACAACACCGAGATGAAGGTGGAGCTCATCCAGCCCGTCGCCATGGAAGAGGGCCTGAAGTTCGCCATCCGTGAGGGTGGCCGCACGGTGGGCGCCGGCCAGGTCACCAAGATCGTCAAGTAAGTTCCGCTTGCTTGAGGTCGAGGGTCACTGACTGACCTCGAAGAGGCTCGTACGACTTCGGTCGTGCGGGCCTCTTCGCTGTTCCCGGACCGTCCGCACGGCCTTCATGGCCTCGTGCAGGACGGCAGCCAGCTCCTGTAGGGCCGCCGTGGCGGCGTCGGGGTCTTCGCTCCACGGCCTTGGCGAACGCCTCGTCCTTCGTCCGCCGCATCTCCGGCAGCCGTTCAGGGGTGACAGCGGCGAGGGCGGCCCGCAGGGCGTCCGGGGTCTGTTCGGGGCGGTGGATCAGCTTGTTTCCCCGCGCGTTCATGGAGCACCCTCGGGAGTCGCCGAACGGCAGTCGCGGCAGGAGCCCGGCTCGGGGGCGCGGAAGGCTCGGTCGCAGGTGTCGCAGTTCTGGAGGGGGTGCGGTACGGGCGGCGGGGCGCGGAACGGGGGTGGGGGTGGTAGCTGGGCCGTGAGGCGGTGGGCCAGGAGAGCCGCTGGGCGGCGTACGCCCTCGGGTGGCAGCGCGGACGTCAGGGCATGGCGTACAGCGGCCGGTGGCACGTCGCGTTGCAGCCAGGCGGCTACGCCGGGCGCCAGATGGGCCGTGTCGCATGCGCTGAGCAGCAGGCGGGGGTCCTGGTGACGCAGGCCCGCGAGGAGGTCGGTGGCCGTCCGGAGGAGGGCGGGGGAGGGGTGCGCGGGTTGGGGGACCGGGGGGAGCGGGTGCTGCTTCTTCTTGGTCTTCTTGCGGGGTTCGTCCGGCTTCGCCGCCGGGCGCTCCTCGTGAACTGCCGGTCCGGGAGCGCGAGGGGCCTTCGGCTGGTTGCAGGAGATCGTGCGGGTGACGATGTTGCCGGTGGAGGTGCGTTCGCGGACGCGGCGCAGATAGCCGTGGGCCTCCAACTCCCGTAGCCCCGCGGCGATTCGGGTGCGGCCCTCCGGGAAGCGATTGGCTAGCGTCTTGATGTCCACCGGGGCGTTGCTCGGCAGCGACTGGATGTGCACCGCCAGCGCGATCGCGACCAGTGACAGCTCCGCGTGCTGTGCCAGGTGATTGCCGATCACCGTGAAGCGGGTGGTGTGGCGGGTGTTGTCGTGCGTGACGCCATAGGCGCGGGGGCGGTTGCGTGTGCGTGAATTCGCCCGGGAGTGGGGCTCGTTCGTGGCAACGGCCCACTGCGTGTGCCGGGGCACGCTAGGGTTCTCAGTACCCATCGGGAAGGCTCTTCTCTTCCTCGGTGGCCAGGCCCTCGATCGGGATCGCTAGTCCCGGCCGGGGGCCGATGCATGTGTGCGGTTGGTCGCGCTGAGCGTAAGGCAGTTGGGGGACGTCAGATCCAGCCAAGCCGGTGTGGTTCACCCAAGCGAGTGAGTGTGAACCGCGGGCGGGTGGGGTGGGCTTGGCGGGGGTTCTTTCGCCTCATGTTCCTTGAGGGGAAGAGCCGTTGGCACCGGGGACCGGGGGAGCGGGTTCCGGTGGTGCGCAGCAGTGCAGTTCGGCCCAGACCGTCTTGCGCGGGAAGCGGTCCTCGCTCACACCCCAGCGGTCCGCCAGCGCGTCCACGAGGAGCAGGCCGCGTCCCGACTCGGCGTCTTCGGACGGGTGTTGCGGTTCCGGAAGCCGTTCGCTGCGTGTGTCGGTGACCTCGATACGGAGGGTGCTGTCGACCACGTACAGCGTCAGACGGAAGTCCCGGCCCGGTACGCGCCCATGTGTCGCCGCGTTGGCCGCCAGCTCGGCCACGATGTGGATCGCGCACTCTGTGGGCAGACCCCAACTCCGTAGCTGCGCCTCCGCGAGCAGCCGGGCGAGACGGGCTCCGCGCCGCGTGGAGGACAGCAGCGCGGTGAAGTGGGGGAGCTGCTGGGACGGTTGGGGCGCGGTGGCGGCGATTTCCTGAGTCACGGCACTCAGCGTGGCCGACGGCGCCTACCGTGAGGAGTGATCGGCCCGCTGCGTACGGTAACTGTCGGCGGCTTGTCCGGTGCCGTCCGGGCTGTCGGGCTCGTTCCTACGGGTAGGGCGTCGCGTACGACGCGGGACTACGACGGAGGGGTGCGATGTCGGTCGACGGCGAAGCGGTACGGGTCGAGGTCGAGGAGGACGAGCAGGGATGGGAGGTGGACCCGGACGACGAGTGGGGCGTGGCCGTCATCGCCACGGTGGGGCGGCAGTTGAGGCTTCGCCGGGAGGCGGCGGGGATGCGCGCCGGTGAGTTCGGGCTGGCGATCGGGTACGGCGAGGACCTGGTCTACAAGGTCGAGGGCGGCAAGCGAATTCCCCGCAAGGAGTATCTGGACAGGTCCGACGCGGTGCTGGGAGCGAACGGGCTCATCTCGGCGACCTGGGAGGACGTGAAGAAGGTCCGGTATCCGAAGAGCGTTCGGGCGCTGGGGAAGCTGGAGGCCAAGGCGGTCGAGCTCGGCATGTACGAGTGCAACACCATCGCCGGGCTGTTGCAGACGCCCGAGCATGCGCGAGCTCTGATCCAGGCCGCGCAGCCGCCGTACTCGCCGGACGACGTGGAGCGCATGGTGGCCGCTCGGCTGGCGCGGCAGTCCGTCTTTGAGCGCGACCCTGCGCCATCGATCCATTTCGTGCTGGAAGAGGCGCCGCTGCACCGGCAGATCGGGGGCACAATGGTGTGGCGGCAGCAGCTCGAACACCTACTAGAAGTAGGGAAGTTGAACTGTGTCACGCTTCAGGTCATGCCGACCAACACCGATGCTCATCCAGGTCTGGACGGCAGGATCGAGCTGCTGAAGTTCCCGGATGGTACGGCGGTGGGGCGTTCCGATGGGCGGTTCAACGGACGGCCGGTCTCTGATCCGAAACAGCTCCGCATCCTGGAGTTGCGGTATGGGATCATCCGGGCGCAGGCCCTCCCTCCTCGGGAGTCGCTGGCCTTCATCGAGAGACTGCTGGGAGAGAAATGATGCGCAAGGCATCCACCGAACTGGCGTGGTTCAAGAGCAGCTACAGCGGTGGTACCGATGGTGAGTCCTGCGTCGAGGTCGCTACCGTGCCCGGAACTGTCCACGTCCGTGACTCGAAGGACCTTGAAGGCCCCCGCCTGGCGCTCGCGCCCTCTGCCTGGGCGGAGTTCGTGACGTACGCCTCCGGATCATGACCCGCGTGGCCTGTGCCGGGGACGCCTCCGAGCTGGCGTGGTTCAAGAGCAGCTACAGCAGCGGCAATGACGGCAACTCCTGCGTCGAGCTTGCCGTCACCCCCGGCACCGTCCACGTCCGTGACTCCAAGGACATCGCAGGCCCCCAGCTTGCCCTCACCCCTTCCACCTGGGTGGACTTCGTGACGTACGTATTGGAGGCGTGATGTATCTGGCCTGGTTCAAGAGCAGTTACAGCGGCGGTACGAATGGTGAGTCCTGTGTCGAGGTCGCTGCCGTGCCCGGCACTGTCCACGTCCGTGACTCGAAGGACGTCGCAGGCCCCCAGTTGGCGCTCGCGCCCGCTGCCTGGGCGGAGTTCGTGACGTACGCCTCGGGATCATGACCCGCGTGGCCTGTGCCGGGGACGCCTCCGAGCTGGCGTGGTTCAAGAGCAGCTACAGCGACGGCCCGGATGGTGAGTCCTGTGTCGAGGTCGCTACCGCACCCGGCACCGTCCACGTCCGTGACTCCAAGGACACCGAAGGCCCCCAACTGGCCCTCGCCCCCGCCACCTGGGCCCACTTCGTGACGTACGCCTCGGGCTCGTGATCCGCAGGGCTGCCGTCGGGGACGCTGCCGAACTCGCTTGCCCCGACGGCAACTCCACAGACCTCTGGCACCACTACGGCCGAACCCGTGCCGAGGAAGACCGTGTCGTTCCCCGCACCTTCCGCTGGGTCTGGAGTCAAGACGGTGGCCCCGGGGCCGAGGTCCTGGGCGATCTGACGGGCAAGGTCGTCGGTGACCTCGGTGCCGGAGCTGCCAGGCATGCCGCCCATCTCGTCACCCGTCACGCCCCCGCCCGAGTCGACGCCGTCGATTCCTCTCCCGCGCAATGCGCCATGGCCAACGATCTGTTCGGACACCTCACCCCGCGCCTGCGCATCGTCCGATCCGACGTCGTGAAGCACGTGCAGGCGGCGCCCGGCGCATACGACGTGCTGTACAGCGTCTTCGGCGCGGTCGACTTCACCGATCCGTACGAACTGCTCCCGGCCGTGGCCTCCGCACTTCGCCCTGGCGGCCGTCTGCTGTTCTCCACGCTCGCCCACTACCTGGGCGGCGCACCCGCGGAACTCGACGTCGTGCCCGCCGACATCCCGGCGAGGACCTCGGACGGGGAGGTGACCACGATGCGCCGCTGGGTGCTCCAGGAACACGTCTGGAGGGAACTGCTGGATGCGTCCGGGTTCGCCCAGGTCGGCGTCGACGTGCTGCCGTCGGCAACCCGCGCTCCGCGCAGCGCCGACACGCTGTTCGTGACGGCCGTGCGGCAGTGATGTTCACCTCGGGGCCCCGCCGACCATGATTGGCGGATTCGTGCCACCGCACCCCGCCCGACCTGCGGTTTCACCCCGCCCTCTGGCATGAATCCGCCATTCACCGCTCCAGGACCCGAACCTCTCGGTCTCGAATGCTGGACAAATCGGACATGGGTACTGGTCATCGGGCTCGCACAGGAGTAACAGTGAGGGAGCGGCCGTTTCCCGGATGTCGTTCCCCGGGGCGGCCGATTCCCGCGCGCGGCAACGGCGCCGAGCGTTCACCACCGGCTTTCATGTCGGTACACCGGTCACCATGCCGGTCATAGCCGTGCCAGAAAGGGACCCTGTGACGACCCAGACCCGCCCTGAGATCTCCTCCCAGCTCACCGCCCTGCTCGCCGACATCGAGCGCCGCAACCCCGCCGAGCCCGAGTTCCACCAGGCCGCTCACGAGGTCCTGGAGACGCTGGCGCCCGTACTGGCGGCCCGGCCGGAGTACGCGGACGCGGGGCTCGTCGAGCGGCTGTGCGAGCCGGAGCGGCAGATCATCTTCCGGGTGCCGTGGCAGGACGACCGGGGGCGCGTGCACGTCAACCGGGGCTTCCGGGTCGAGTTCAACAGCGCGCTGGGCCCGTACAAGGGCGGCCTGCGCTTCCACCCCTCCGTGAACCTCGGCATCGTGAAGTTCCTCGGGTTCGAGCAGATCTTCAAGAACGCGCTCACCGGCCTCGGCATCGGCGGCGGCAAGGGCGGCAGCGACTTCGACCCGCACGGCCGCAGCGACGCGGAAGTCATGCGCTTCTGTCAGTCGTTCATGACGGAACTCAGCCGCCACATCGGCGAGCACACCGACGTCCCGGCCGGTGACATCGGCGTCGGCACGCGCGAGATCGGCTACCTGTTCGGCCAGTACCGCCGGATCACCAACCGCTGGGAGGCCGGTGTCCTCACCGGCAAGGGCGCCCACTGGGGCGGCTCCCTGATCCGCCCCGAGGCGACCGGCTACGGCAACGTGCTGTTCGCGGAGGCCATGCTGCGTGAGCGCGGTGAGGACCTGGAGGGGCAGACGGCCGTCGTCTCCGGTTCCGGGAACGTCGCGATCTACACCATAGAGAAGCTCATCGCCCTCGGCGCCAACCCGCTGACCTGCTCGGACTCCAGCGGGTACGTCGTGGACGAGAAGGGCGTCGACGTGGCGCTGCTCAAGCAGATCAAGGAGGTCGAGCGCGGCCGGATCAGCGAGTACGCGCAGCGCCGCGGCGCCTCCGCCCGGTTCGTGCCCGGCGGGCGCGTCTGGGAGGTCCCGGCCGATGTCGCGCTGCCCTCGGCGACCCAGAACGAGCTGGACGAGAAGGACGCGGCCACGCTCGTGCGCAACGGCGTGAAGGCGGTCTCAGAGGGCGCCAACATGCCGACCACGCCGGAGGCCGTGCACCTCTTCCAGCGGGCCGGAGTCGCCTTCGGGCCCGGCAAGGCGGCCAACGCGGGCGGTGTCGCGGTCAGCGCGCTGGAGATGGCGCAGAACCACGCCCGTACGTCGTGGACGGCCGCGCGCGTGGAGGAGGAACTGGCGCAGATCATGCGGGACATCCACGCCACCTGCCATGAGACCGCCGAGCGCTACGGCGCCCCCGGCGACTACGTGACCGGCGCGAACATCGCCGGTTTCGAGCGTGTCGCCGACGCCATGCTCGCCCAGGGCGTCATCTGACGGTCGGTACGTCCCCGGCCTCGCCGTCGCCCTCGTCGGCTGGTGCCGCGTCCGGTTCCCCGGTCTTCCCGGGGCCGGACGCCGCCTCCGCCAGGCGCGTCAGCAGTTGCGTGTAGACGGTCGTCGCCGCCGCGAGGACCGTCAGGAGGGTCGTCAGGGCCAGTACACCGATGATCGCCGGCCACTGGTGCAGTTCGTAGGTGCGGCACTTGTCGCTCTGCGGGAACGGGTTGCTCAGCGGGGCGTCGCAGAGCTGCTGAGCGGTGGAGCTCCAGGAGCTGACCTCGGGGCCGTAGGAGGCGAGCATCAGATACGCGAACCAGGCCCACGCCAGCATCGCCAGCATGATCCAGGCCTTCGACCAGTTGTCCATGCGGTCCGCGGACTGCCGCAGCCGCGCCTGCTCATCGGTGCCGTTCTCGTCGGCTGCTGTCACGTCGCCCCCCGAGTGCGTGTTCGTGCCTTCCGCTACGCGACTCTAACGTGATGATCGCAACAGCTCCCGGATGGCGTCTCCACCCTTCCGGCGCGCTCCGGTTTGACGTCCGTCACGCTCGGGGTAATCTCTTCGGCTCGATTGGCCAGCGTGCCGTTGTCTATGGCAGACTGTCCGAGTTGCTCGGTCGAGTGTTGATGCTGCGCGCCTCCCGCCGGGAGGACCGGAAGCGAGTCCCACAGTACTCGTCGCCCTAACTGCCTTACGGCAGCACTGGGGCGGACGTACGGGAATCTTCCGGGAAGTGTGAGTGCGGCACCGACCAGGCACCCGGTGGGTATTTCGCTCCCGGTTCCGCGGCTCCGGAAGGGCCGTGTTCCCCAGCAGGGAATGTTCGGACAAGGGACATTCATGTCGGCGGGAACGCGACACACCCGACCGCGTGGGTCGGAGCGGGACCTGGAATCCACCGGGTTCCAGAGCGTATGAGAGACAGGACTACAAAGTAGCCATGGCGGGACAGAAGATCCGCATCCGGCTCAAGGCCTACGACCACGAGGTCATCGACTCTTCGGCGAAGAAGATCGTCGAGACGGTGACGCGTACTGGTGCGTCGGTCGCGGGCCCGGTGCCGCTGCCCACTGAGAAGAACGTGTACTGCGTCATCAAGTCGCCGCACAAGTACAAGGACTCGCGCGAGCACTTCGAGATGCGCACGCACAAGCGCCTCATCGACATCCTCGACCCGACTCCCAAGACCGTTGACTCCCTGATGCGACTCGACCTCCCGGCCGGTGTCGACATCGAGATCAAGCTCTGAGGCCGGTGATCTGAGAGATGAAGCAGATCAAGGGCATCCTGGGCGAGAAGCTCGGCATGACGCAGGTCTGGGACGAGAACAACCGCGTTGTTCCCGTGACCGTCGTCAAGGCGGGCCCGAATGTCGTGACCCAGGTTCGTACGAACGACGTCGACGGCTACGAGTCGGTCCAGATCGCCTTCGGCGACATCGACCCGCGCAAGGTGAACAAGCCCCTCAAGGGCCACTTCGCCAAGGCCGACGTCACCCCGCGCCGCCACCTCGTCGAGATCCGCACCGCGGACGCCGCCGAGTACACCCTCGGCCAGGAGATCACCGCTGAGGTGTTCGAGGCCGGCGTGAAGGTCGACGTCACCGGCAAGAGCAAGGGCAAGGGCTTCGCCGGTGTCATGAAGCGTCACAACTTCAAGGGCCTCGGCGCCGGTCACGGCGTGCAGCGCAAGCACCGCTCGCCCGGTTCCATCGGTGGCTGCGCCACCCCGGGCCGTGTGTTCAAGGGCGTCCGCATGGCGGGCCGCATGGGCAACGAGCGGGTCACCACCCAGAACCTGACCGTCCACGCCGTTGACGCGGAGAAGGGTCTGCTGCTCATCAAGGGCGCGGTTCCTGGTCCGAACGGCGGCCTCGTCCTGGTCCGCACCGCGGCCAAGGGGGCCTGAGGTAACCGATGAGCACTGTTGACATCCTTTCGCCGGCTGGCGAGAAGGCCGGTACCGTCGAGCTCCCCGCGGAGATCTTCGACGTGGAGAAGGTCAGCATCCCGCTGATCCACCAGGTCGTCGTCGCCCAGCTCGCCGCGGCCCGCCAGGGCACGCACAAGACCAAGACCCGCGCGGAAGTCCGTGGTGGTGGCCGCAAGCCGTACCGCCAGAAGGGCACCGGTCGCGCCCGCCAGGGTTCGACCCGCGCGCCGCAGTTCGCCGGTGGTGGCGTCGTGCACGGTCCCGTGCCGCGTGACTACTCGCAGCGGACCCCGAAGAAGATGAAGGCCGCGGCCCTGCGCCACGCCCTCACCGACCGGGCCCGCAACAACCGCATCCACGTCGTCTCCGACGTGGTCGAGTCGGGCATCTCCACCAAGGCTGCCAAGGCTCTCCTCGGCAAGATCAGCGAGCGCAAGAACGTGCTCCTGGTCGTCGAGCGTGAGAACGAGAAGGCCCTGCTGTCCGCTCGTAACCTGCCCCAGGTTCACATCCTGGAGCCGGGCCAGCTGAACACGTACGACGTGATCGTCTCGGACGACGTGGTCTTCACCCAGGCCGCTCTCGAGTCCTTCGTCGCCGGCCCGAAGGCCAACGACATCGAAGGGAGCGAGGCCTGATGGCTACGCGTCACCCGAGCATTGCCTCGAAGGCCGCCAAGGCCGCCAAGGCCGCGCGCGTCGCCAAGGCGCGTCGTCACGCCGCCGAGGGCAAGAACACCGTCGTCACCCCGGCGAGCAAGGCGTACACGGACCCCCGTGACGTCCTGCTGAAGCCGGTCGTGTCGGAGAAGAGCTACGCGCTCCTCGACGAGAACAAGTACACGTTCATCGTCGACCCGAACGCCAACAAGACCCAGATCAAGCAGGCCGTCCAGGCGGTCTTCTCGGTCAAGGTCACCGGGGTCAACACGATCAACCGCCAGGGCAAGCGCAAGCGGACCCGCACGGGCTTCGGCCAGCGTGCCGCCACCAAGCGCGCGATCGTGACCCTCGCCGAGGGCGACCGTATCGACATCTTCGGCGGTCCGACCGCCTGAGGGCGGTCCGGATCGTCCGATATCGGACGAGGACTGAGAAATGGGTATCCGCAAGTACAAGCCGACGACTCCTGGCCGTCGTGGCGCCAGCGTCGCCGACTTCGTCGAGGTCACGCGGTCCACGCCGGAGAAGTCGCTGGTCCGTCCCTTGCACAGCAAGGGCGGCCGTAACAACACCGGTCGTGTGACCGTTCGCCACCAGGGTGGCGGACACAAGCGCGCCTACCGCGTGATCGACTTCCGTCGTCACGACAAGGACGGCGTGCCGGCGAAGGTCGCGCACATCGAGTACGACCCCAACCGCACCGCGCGCATCGCGCTGCTGCACTACGCGGACGGCGAGAAGCGCTACATCCTCGCGCCGCGTGGCCTGTCGCAGGGCGACCGCGTCGAGAACGGTCCCGGGGCCGACATCAAGCCGGGTAACAACCTGGCCCTGAGGAACATCCCGGTCGGTACGACGCTGCACGCCATCGAGCTGCGTCCCGGCGGCGGCGCGAAGTTCGCCCGCTCCGCCGGCGCCTCGGTGCAGCTCCTCGCGAAGGAGGGCGCCTACGCCCACCTGCGCATGCCGTCCGGTGAGATCCGCCTGGTCGACGTCCGCTGCCGCGCCACCGTTGGTGAGGTCGGCAACGCCGAGCAGTCGAACATCAACTGGGGCAAGGCGGGCCGCAAGCGGTGGCTGGGCGTTCGCCCGACCGTCCGTGGTGTGGTCATGAACCCGGTTGACCACCCGCACGGTGGTGGTGAGGGCCGGACCTCCGGTGGCCGCCACCCTGTGTCCCCGTGGGGCAAGAAGGAAGGCCGTACTCGTTCGCCCAAGAAGGCGTCGAACAAGTACATCGTCCGCCGCCGCAAGACGAACAAGAAGCGCTAAGGACGGGTTGAGATGCCTCGTAGCTTGAAGAAGGGGCCCTTCGTCGACGACCACCTGATGAAGAAGGTGGACACGCAGAACGAAGCCGGCACCAAGAACGTCATCAAGACCTGGTCCCGCCGCTCGATGATCGTCCCGGCCATGCTCGGCCACACGATCGCGGTGCACAACGGCAAGACCCACATCCCGGTGTTTGTCACCGAGTCGATGGTCGGCCACAAGCTCGGTGAGTTCTCGCCGACCCGCACCTTCCGGGGTCACATCAAGGACGACCGGAAGTCGAAGCGCCGCTAGTCAGCGGGGTGCGATTGACCATGACAAACATCGAAGGGACAACCATGGAAGCCAGGGCCCAGGCGCGGTACATCCGCGTCACGCCCATGAAGGCCCGCCGTGTGGTGGACCTCATCCGTGGCATGGACGCCACGGAGGCTCAGGCGGTCCTGCGTTTCGCCCCGCAGGCCGCGAGCGTGCCGGTCGGCAAGGTGCTGGACAGCGCCATTGCCAACGCCGCGCACAACTACGACCACACCGATGTCGACAGCCTCTACATCTCCGAGGCCTACGTCGACGAGGGTCCGACCCTGAAGCGGTTCCGGCCGCGCGCCCAGGGCCGTGCCTACCGGATCCGCAAGCGGACCAGCCACATCACCGTGGTCGTCAGCAGCAAGGAAGGAACCCGGTAATGGGCCAGAAGGTAAACCCGCATGGGTTCCGGCTCGGTGTCACGACCGACTTCAAGTCGCGTTGGTACGCCGACAAGCTGTACAAGGACTACGTCAAGGAAGACGTCGCCATCCGTCGGATGATGACGTCCGGCATGGAGCGCGCCGGCATCTCGAAGGTGGAGATCGAGCGCACCCGTGACCGTGTCCGCGTGGACATCCACACCGCGCGTCCGGGCATCGTCATCGGCCGCCGTGGCGCCGAGGCCGACCGCATCCGCGGTGACCTCGAGAAGCTCACGGGCAAGCAGGTCCAGCTGAACATCCTCGAGGTCAAGAACCCCGAGACGGACGCTCAGCTCGTGGCCCAGGCCGTCGCCGAGCAGCTCTCCTCCCGTGTCTCCTTCCGTCGCGCCATGCGTAAGAGCATGCAGTCGGCGATGAAGGCGGGCGCGAAGGGCATCAAGATCCAGTGCGGTGGCCGTCTCGGCGGCGCCGAGATGTCCCGCTCGGAGTTCTACCGCGAGGGCCGTGTGCCCCTGCACACGCTCCGCGCGAACGTGGACTACGGCTTCTTCGAGGCCAAGACGACCTTCGGCCGTATCGGTGTGAAGGTCTGGATCTACAAGGGCGATGTCAAGAACATCGCCGAGGTCCGCGCCGAGAACGCCGCTGCCCGTGCGGGTAACCGCCCGGCGCGCGGTGGCTCCGACCGCCCGGCCCGTGGTGGCCGCGGTGGCGAGCGGCGCGGTCGTAAGCCGCAGCAGGCTCAGCAGGCTGCCGAGGCCCCCAAGGCCGAGGCTCCCGCCGCCGCTCCGGCTGAGAGCACCGGAACGGAGGCCTGACCGACATGCTGATCCCCCGTAGGGTCAAGCACCGCAAGCAGCACCACCCGAAGCGCTCTGGTATGGCCAAGGGTGGAACGCAGGTTGCGTTCGGCGAGTACGGCATCCAGGCGCTGACCCCGGCGTACGTCACGAACCGCCAGATCGAAGCGGCTCGTATCGCCATGACTCGTCACATCAAGCGTGGCGGCAAGGTCTGGATCAACATCTACCCGGACCGCCCGCTGACCAAGAAGCCCGCCGAGACCCGCATGGGTTCCGGTAAGGGTTCCCCGGAGTGGTGGATCGCGAACGTCAAGCCCGGTCGGGTGATGTTCGAGCTGTCCTACCCGAACGAGAAGATCGCCCGTGAGGCGCTGACTCGTGCGGCCCACAAGCTGCCGATGAAGTGCCGGATCGTCAAGCGCGAGGCAGGTGAAGCGTGATGTCGGCCGGTACCAAGGCGTCCGAGCTGCGCGAGCTGGGCAACGAGGAGCTTCTGGGCAAGCTCCGCGAGGCCAAGGAAGAGCTGTTCAACCTCCGCTTCCAGGCGGCTACGGGTCAGCTCGAGAACCACGGCCGTCTGAAGGCGGTCCGCAAGGACATCGCGCGGATCTACACCCTGATGCGCGAGCGTGAGCTGGGCATCGAAACGGTGGAGAACGCCTGATGAGCGAGAAGAACGTGACTGAGAACGCAGAGGCCCGCGGCTTCCGCAAGACCCGTGAGGGTCTGGTCGTCAGCGACAAGATGGACAAGACCGTCGTCGTCGCTGTCGAGGACCGCGTCAAGCACGCGCTGTACGGCAAGGTCATCCGCCGTACGAACAAGCTCAAGGCGCACGACGAGCAGAACGCCGCGGGTGTCGGCGACCGCGTCCTCCTGATGGAGACCCGGCCGCTGTCCGCGACCAAGCGCTGGCGCATCGTCGAGATCCTCGAGAAGGCCAAGTAGGCAGTTCCCGCAAGGGAATTCCATGAGTAGGCCTGCGGGGCAGTTGCCTCGCAGGACAGTTCCGCCAGGCTCGGCAGGGGTTCCGTAACAGGACCCCTGCCGGGAACCGGCAGACAAACAGGAGATAGACGTGATCCAGCAGGAGTCGCGACTGCGCGTCGCCGACAACACTGGTGCGAAGGAAATCCTTTGCATCCGTGTGCTCGGTGGCTCCGGTCGCCGCTACGCGGGCATCGGTGACGTCATCGTCGCCACCGTCAAGGACGCGATCCCCGGTGGCAACGTGAAGAAGGGTGACGTCGTCAAGGCGGTCATCGTTCGCACCGTCAAGGAGCGCCGCCGTCAGGACGGCTCGTACATCCGCTTCGACGAGAACGCCGCCGTCATTCTGAAGAACGACGGCGACCCTCGCGGCACCCGTATCTTCGGCCCGGTCGGCCGTGAGCTGCGCGAGAAGAAGTTCATGAAGATCATCTCGCTCGCGCCGGAGGTGCTGTAAGCATGAAGATCAAGAAGGGCGACCTGGTCCAGGTCATCACCGGCAAGGACAAGGGCAAGCAGGGCAAGGTCATTGCCGCTTACCCGCGCGACGAGCGCGTCCTGGTCGAGGGTGTCAACCGGGTCAAGAAGCACACCAAGGCCGGCCCGACCGCTCGCGGTTCCCAGGCCGGCGGCATCGTGACCACCGAGGCCCCGATCCACGTGTCCAACGTCCAGTTGGTCGTGGAGAAGGACGGCAACAAGGTCGTCACGCGTGTCGGCTACCGCTTCGACGAGAACGGCAACAAGATCCGCGTTGCCAAGCGGACGGGTGAGGACATCTGATGGCTACCACCACTCCGCGTCTGAAGCAGAAGTACCGCGACGAGATCGCGGGCAAGCTGCGTGACGAGTTCAAGTACGAGAACGTCATGCAGACCCCGGGCCTCGTCAAGATCGTGGTCAACATGGGTGTGGGCGACGCCGCCCGCGACTCCAAGCTGATCGAGGGCGCCATCCGCGACCTCACCACGATCACCGGTCAGAAGCCGGCCGTCACCAAGGCCCGCAAGTCCATCGCGCAGTTCAAGCTGCGTGAGGGTCAGCCGATCGGTGCCCACGTCACGCTCCGTGGCGACCGCATGTGGGAGTTCCTGGACCGCACCCTGTCGCTCGCGCTGCCGCGCATCCGCGACTTCCGCGGCCTGTCCCCCAAGCAGTTCGACGGCCGTGGCAACTACACCTTCGGTCTCACGGAGCAGGTCATGTTCCACGAGATCGACCAGGACAAGATCGACCGCGTCCGGGGTATGGACATCACCGTGGTCACCACGGCGACCAACGACGCTGAGGGCCGCGCGCTCCTTCGTCACCTCGGCTTCCCCTTCAAGGAGGCGTGAGCGAGATGGCGAAGAAGGCTCTGATTGCCAAGGCTGCTCGCAAGCCGAAGTTCGGTGTGCGCTCGTACACCCGCTGCCAGCGCTGCGGTCGTCCGCACTCCGTGTACCGCAAGTTCGGCCTGTGCCGCGTGTGCCTTCGTGAGATGGCTCACCGTGGCGAGCTGCCGGGCGTGACCAAGAGCTCCTGGTAATCCCCTAGTTCGGGATTCCCAAGGCTCTCGGTAAGCATCTGGGGGCGGCGGGACGCCCAGCACACATGCCGTAGGCTTGTGGGGTTGGGCGCCTGCCGTGCCCGTACGACTTACTACGCCGTAGGTCCACCGCGCCGCACCCGTCCCGTCTCGGATCGGGGAGAGGGATGGCGCACCAGGAAACCCCGGCGAGAGAGGCCGAAGGCCAATTCATGACCATGACTGATCCGATCGCAGACATGCTTACGCGTCTGCGGAACGCGAACTCGGCGTACCACGACTCCGTGGCGATGCCGCACTCGAAGATCAAGTCGCACATCGCGGAGATCCTCCAGCAGGAGGGCTTCATCACGGGCTGGAAGGTCGAGGACGCCGAGGTCGGCAAGAACCTCGTTCTCGAGCTGAAGTTCGGTCCGAACCGTGAGCGCTCCATCGCGGGCATCAAGCGGATCTCCAAGCCCGGTCTCCGGGTTTACGCGAAGTCCACCAACCTGCCCAAGGTGCTCGGTGGCCTCGGCGTGGCGATCATCTCCACGTCCCACGGGCTCCTCACCGACAAGCAGGCCGGCAAGAAGGGCGTAGGCGGAGAAGTTCTCGCCTACGTCTGGTAACGGAAGGGAACGGAGGAAACAGCTATGTCGCGCATCGGCAAGCTCCCCATCGCGGTTCCCGCCGGCGTGGACGTCACCCTCGACGGCAGCACGGTTTCGGTCAAGGGCCCCAAGGGCACGCTGACCCACACCGTCGCCTCGCCCATCGAGATCGTCAAGGCTGAGGACGGCACCCTCCAGGTGACCCGTCCCAACGACGAGCGTCAGAACAAGGCCCTGCACGGCCTGTCCCGCACGCTGGTGGCGAACATGATCACCGGCGTGACCCAGGGTTACGTGAAGAAGCTCGAGATCAGTGGTGTCGGTTACCGCGTGACCGCCAAGGGCTCGAACCTCGAGTTCGCGCTCGGCTACAGCCACCCGATCACCGTCGAGGCGCCCGAGGGCATCACCTTCAAGGTGGAGACCCCGACCCGCTTCTCGGTCGAGGGCATCGACAAGCAGAAGGTCGGCGAGGTTGCGGCCAACATCCGCAAGCTGCGTAAGCCCGACCCGTACAAGGCCAAGGGCGTCAAGTACGAGGGCGAAGTCATCCGCCGCAAGGTCGGAAAGGCGGGTAAGTAAGCCATGGCATACGGGCAGAAGATCCTCAAGGGCGACGCCTACAAGCGCGCCGCGATCAAGCGCCGTCACATCCGGATCCGCAAGCGGATCTCCGGCACGGCGGAGCGTCCCCGTCTGGTCGTGACCCGCTCCAACCGCCACATCGTGGCGCAGGTGATCGACGACCTCAAGGGCCACACCCTGGCATCGGCGTCCACGCTGGACACCTCGATCCGTGGTGGCGAGGGCGACAAGTCCGCGCAGGCCAAGCAGGTCGGCGCCCTGGTCGCCGAGCGTGCCAAGGCCGCCGGCGTCGAGGCTGTCGTGTTCGACCGTGGTGGCAACCAGTACGCCGGGCGCATCGCCGCCCTGGCGGACGCCGCCCGCGAAGCCGGCCTGAAGTTCTGAGCCGGTTCCGAGCTAGCGGAAACAGAGAGAGGTAATTCCAATGGCTGGACCCCAGCGCCGCGGTGGCGGTGCCGGTGGCGGCGAGCGGCGGGACCGGAAGGGCCGTGACGGCGGCGCAGCTGCCGCCGAGAAGACCGCTTACGTTGAGCGCGTCGTCGCGATCAACCGTGTCGCCAAGGTTGTGAAGGGTGGTCGTCGCTTCAGCTTCACCGCGCTGGTCGTGGTGGGCGACGGTGACGGCACCGTGGGTGTCGGATACGGCAAGGCCAAGGAGGTGCCGGCCGCCATCGCCAAGGGCGTTGAGGAGGCCAAGAAGCACTTCTTCAAGGTCCCCCGCATCCAGGGCACCATCCCGCACCCGATCCAGGGTGAGAAGGCTGCCGGCGTCGTGCTGCTCAAGCCCGCGTCCCCGGGTACCGGTGTTATCGCCGGTGGTCCGGTGCGTGCCGTGCTCGAGTGCGCCGGTATCCACGACATCCTGTCGAAGTCGCTCGGCTCCGACAACGCGATCAACATCGTGCACGCGACCGTGGCGGCCCTCAAGGGCCTGCAGCGTCCCGAGGAGGTCGCGGCCCGCCGTGGCCTGCCGCTCGAGGACGTCGCCCCCGCGGCTCTGCTGCGTGCGCGTGCAGGGGCGGGTGCGTGATGGCACAGCTCAAGATCACGCAGGTCAAGTCCTACATCGGCAGCAAGCAGAACCACCGTGACACCCTGCGTACCCTGGGCCTCAAGCGCCTGGGTGACGTGGTCGTCAAGGAGGACCGCCCCGAGTTCCGCGGCATGGTGCACACCGTCCGCCACCTCGTGACGGTCGAGGAGGTCGACTGATCATGGCGGAGCAGAACCCGCTGAAGATCCACAACCTCCGTCCCGCCCCGGGCGCCAAGACCGCGAAGACCCGTGTCGGTCGTGGTGAGGCGTCGAAGGGTAAGACGGCCGGTCGTGGTACGAAGGGCACCAAGGCCCGTTACCAGGTTCCGGAGCGCTTCGAGGGTGGCCAGATGCCGCTCCACATGCGCCTCCCGAAGCTGAAGGGCTTCAAGAACCCGTTCAAGACCGAGTTCCAGGTCGTGAACCTCGACAAGCTGGCCGCGCTGTACCCGCAGGGTGGCGAGGTCACGGTCGAGGACCTGGTGGCCAAGGGCGCCGTTCGCAAGAACAGCCTGGTCAAGGTCCTGGGTCAGGGCGAGATCTCCGTGGCGCTGCAGGTGACGGTCGACGCCGTCTCCGGCTCCGCCAAGGAGAAGATCACCGCCGCGGGCGGTACGGTCACCGAGCTCGTCTGATTCTCACGGGCGCCTCGATGGCATGAACGATCCCGACCGGGGATACCCCACAATTGGGGTATCCCCGGTTGGTCGTTCCTAGGGGGGCGCTCTCGCCGGTAAGGTGGCCTGCACTGTCAACTTCCGTGAGGTGTCGCGGTACGGGCACCCAAAGCGGCAGTTGATCGTTATCCATGTCGTTGTCCAGTCGGAATCTCAAGACCGTCACCCTTGACGCAGTTGCGCGGGGGTCGCAGGAGGCACCGTGCTCACCGCGTTCGCCCGGGCGTTCAAGACGCCCGACCTGCGCAAGAAGCTGCTCTTCACACTCGGCATCATCGTGGTGTACCGGCTCGGTACCCACATCCCGATCCCGGGTGTCGACTACAAGAGCGTCCAGACCTGTATCGACGTGGCCAAGGGCAATCAGGGCCTGTTCGGACTGGTGAACATGTTCAGCGGCGGCGCGCTGCTGCAGATCACGGTCTTCGCGCTGGGCATCATGCCGTACATCACGGCGAGCATCATCCTCCAGTTGCTGACCGTGGTCATCCCGCGCCTGGAAGCCCTGAAGAAGGAAGGCCAGTCCGGTACCGCGAAGATCACGCAGTACACCCGTTATCTGACGGTGGCGCTGGCGATCCTCCAGGGAACCGGCCTCGTGGCCACCGCCCGCACGGGCGCTCTGTTCGCCGGCTGCCCGGTCGCGTCCTCGATCGTCCCGGACCCGTCGATCTTCACGACCATCACGATGGTCATCACCATGACCGCCGGTACGGCCGTCGTCATGTGGCTCGGTGAGCTGATCACCGACCGCGGCATCGGCAACGGCATGTCGATCCTGATGTTCATCTCGATCGCCGCGACCTTCCCCTCGGCCCTGTGGGCCATCAAGAAGCAGGGCAGCCTCGCGGGCGGCTGGATCGAGTTCGGCACCGTCATCGCGGTCGGCCTGGTCATGGTCGCCCTGGTGGTCTTCGTCGAGCAGGCCCAGCGCCGTATCCCGGTCCAGTACGCGAAGCGCATGATCGGCCGCCGTGCCTACGGCGGTACGTCCACCTACATCCCGCTGAAGGTGAACCAGGCGGGTGTGATCCCCGTCATCTTCGCATCGTCGCTGCTCTACATCCCGGCTCTGATCGCGCAGTTCTCCGGGGGCAACTCCGGCTGGAAGACGTGGATCCAGCAGAACCTCACCAAGGGCGATCACCCGATTTACATCAGCCTGTACTTCTTGCTCATCGTGTTCTTCGCGTTCTTCTACGTGGCGATCTCCTTCAACCCCGAGGAAGTCGCGGACAACATGAAGAAGTATGGTGGCTTCATCCCGGGCATCCGGGCTGGTCGGCCGACCGCTGAGTACCTCAGCTACGTACTCAACCGGATCACGTGGCCGGGTTCGCTGTATCTGGGTCTGATCGCTCTCGTACCGACCATGGCGCTGGTCGGCTTCGGAGCGAACCAGAACTTCCCCTTCGGTGGGACGAGCATCCTGATCATCGTGGGTGTCGGTCTCGAGACGGTGAAGCAGATCGAGAGCCAGCTCCAGCAGCGCAATTACGAAGGGTTCCTCCGCTGATGCGAATCGTCCTCGTCGGGCCGCCCGGTGCGGGCAAGGGAACGCAGGCCGCGTTCCTCGCCAAGAACCTGTCGATCCCGCACATCTCCACGGGCGACCTGTTCCGAGCCAACATCAGCCAGCAGACGGACCTGGGCAAGCTCGCGAAGTCCTACATGGACGCGGGCAACCTGGTGCCGGACGAGGTCACCATCGCGATGGCCAAGGACCGCATGGAGCAGCCCGACGCGCAGGGCGGCTTCCTGCTGGACGGCTTCCCGCGGAACGCGCAGCAGGCCGTGGCGCTGGACGAGATGCTCACCGCCGAGGGCATGAAGCTGGACGCGGTCCTCGACCTGGAGGTCCCCGAGGACGAGGTCGTCAAGCGCATCGCGGGCCGCCGCGTCTGCCGAAACGACTCGGCGCATGTCTTCCACGTCTCCTACCAGCCCGCCGAGCAGGAAGGCGTCTGCGACATCTGCGGCGGCGAGCTGTACCAGCGGGACGACGACTCGGAGGACACCGTCCGCAAGCGGCTGGAGGTCTACCACACGCAGACCGAGCCGATCATCGACTACTACAAGGCCCAGGGCCTGGTCGTCACGATCTCGGCGCTCGGCAAGGTGGACGAGGTCACCGCGCGCGCGATGCAGGTGCTCGGGAAGGCCGACGACCAGTAGGTCGCCCTTCTCGGCCACAACCGCTCTACCGGCCGCGGCTCCCGTGAAGGGGGCCGCGGCCGATGCGTGGGCCGCCGCAGCCAGTGCCGTCTCAGGGACGCCGGACGGGTCGGCTGTACCGTCCCCGTATCTTTGATGGTGTCCGTCTTACTCCGGTCCAGAAAGGCCGCAGCCGCCATGGTGCAGATCAAGACCCCCGAGCAGATCGCCAAGATGCGTGAGGCGGGGCTGGTCGTCGCCGCCGTGCACGCGGCCACGCGCGAGGCGGCCGTGCCGGGCGCCACGACGAAGGACCTGGACGAGGCCGCCCGCAAGGTGCTCGCCGAGCACGGGGCCAAGTCCAACTTCCTCGGGTACGGCGGCTTCCCCGCGACCATCTGCACCTCCGTGAACGAGGTCGTGGTCCACGGCATCCCCTCCGACGAGGTCGTCCTCAAGGACGGCGACATCATCTCCATCGACGCGGGCGCGATCGTGGACGGCTGGCACGGGGACGCCGCGTACACGGCGTTCGTCGGCTCGGGCCACGCTCCGGAGCTGATCGAGCTGTCCCGGGTCACCGAGGAGTCGATGTGGGCCGGGATCGCGGCGATGAAGCCGGGCAACCGGCTCGTCGACATCTCGCGCGCCATCGAGACGTACATCCGCCGCCAGCCGAAGCAGGGCGGCGGGCGCTACGGGATCATCGAGGACTACGGCGGCCACGGCATCGGCACCGAGATGCACATGGACCCGCACCTGCTGAACTACGTCGAGCGTCGGCGCGGCAAGGGCCCGAAGCTGGTGCCCGGGTTCTGCCTGGCCATCGAGCCGATGGTGTCGCTGGGGACGCCGCGGACCGAGGTCCTCTCGGACGACTGGACCGTGATCACCACGGACGGCACCTGGTCCTCCCACTGGGAGCACTCCGTCGCCCTCACCGCGCAGGGCCCCCTGGTGCTGACCGCCCCCGACGGCGGTAAGGCCAAGCTCGCGGAGTACGGCATCACGGCCGCCCCCGACCCCCTCGCATGATGATCTCCCTCATGGGGCAGACTGCTCGATTCGTGTTTCCTGGGACGCTGACGTAGACTGACTCGTCGGCTCTCGTGCATCTGCATGTCTGCGTGCGGGAACGCGAAGTCGATCAAGGTAGTCGATTCGAAGGGCGAAGCGTGGCCAAGAAGCAAGGTGCCATCGAGATCGAGGGCACTGTCGTCGAGTCTCTGCCGAACGCCATGTTCAAGGTCGAGCTCCAGAACGGCCACCAGGTCCTGGCACACATCAGCGGCAAGATGCGTATGCACTACATCCGCATCCTCCCTGACGACCGGGTCGTGGTGGAGCTGTCTCCGTACGACCTGACGCGTGGCCGGATCGTCTACCGCTACAAGTAGATCTTGCCGTGCCCCGCTTCACGGGGCTGTGGCACTGACCCGGAGAACCTCACCCATGAAGGTCAAGCCGAGCGTCAAGAAGATCTGCGACAAGTGCAGGGTGATCCGCCGTCACGGCCGGGTCATGGTCATCTGCGACAACCCGCGCCACAAGCAGCGCCAGGGCTGAGCACGACCCCTCCCTCTGCATCCGCAGAGCTTCGCGCGACGCGAGCAACATGTTCATACGCAGGACCCGGACCTGGGATCCCAGGTCTGACACCCCCGGCTCGGAGGCCGGGGACCCAGTCCGTACCTCGTACGGCGGCTGGGATCCGGTTCTGTGGAAGACCTCCGAAGATCAACTGGAGCCATTGAATGGCACGCGTTTCCGGTGTTGACATCCCGCGCGAAAAGCGCGTGGAGGTCGCCCTCACCTACGTGTTCGGCATCGGCCGGACCCTTTCGCAGGAGACGCTGGCTGCGACCGGCGTCGACCCCAACACCCGCGTCCGCGACCTGAGCGAAGAGCAGCTCGTCGCGATCCGCGAGTACGTTGACAACAACATCAAGACCGAGGGTGACCTCCGTCGCGAGATCCAGGCCGACATCCGCCGCAAGGTCGAGATCGGTTGTTACCAGGGTCTGCGTCACCGCCGTGGTCTGCCGGTCCGCGGTCAGCGCACCAGCACGAACGCCCGCACCCGCAAGGGCCCGCGTCGCGCCATCGCCGGCAAGAAGAAGCCGGGCAAGAAGTAGTCCGCAGCGGATACCTGTCCACGGTCTTCGCTGTAGGACCGACCACCTCCCGTAGGAGTTAGTAGATGCCCCCCAAGGGTCGTCAGGGCGCTGCCAAGAAGGTGCGCCGCAAGGAAAAGAAGAACGTCGCTCACGGCCACGCGCACATCAAGAGCACGTTCAACAACACGATCGTCTCCATCACGGACCCGTCCGGCAACGTGATCTCCTGGGCCTCCGCCGGCCACGTCGGCTTCAAGGGCTCCCGGAAGTCCACGCCGTTCGCCGCGCAGATGGCCGCCGAGTCGGCTGCCCGCCGCGCTCAGGAGCACGGCATGCGCAAGGTCGACGTGTTCGTGAAGGGCCCGGGTTCCGGTCGTGAGACCGCGATCCGCTCCCTGCAGGCCACGGGCCTCGAGGTCGGCTCCATCCAGGACGTCACCCCGACCCCGCACAACGGCTGCCGTCCGCCGAAGCGCCGCCGCGTCTGACGCGTTCGCAGCTTCCCGGTCGCGGGATTCCGGGCGGTACGGTCCCTTGCGGGGCCGTGCCGCCCGTACCCTTGCAATAGCCCCCCGTGCCGTCATGGCGCGCGGGATCTGTCGGGCGTCATATAGCGGGCGCCCACGACTGAAGGATCTGATCCACACATGCTGATCGCTCAGCGTCCCTCGTTGACCGAAGAGGTCGTCGACGAGTTCCGCTCCCGGTTCGTGATCGAGCCGCTGGAGCCGGGCTTCGGCTACACCCTCGGCAACTCCCTGCGCCGTACGCTCCTGTCCTCGATCCCGGGTGCGGCGGTCACGTCCATCCGCATCGACGGCGTTCTGCACGAGTTCACCACCGTGCCGGGCGTCAAGGAGGACGTCACCGACCTGATCCTCAACATCAAGCAGCTCGTCGTCTCCTCGGAGCACGACGAGCCGGTCGTGATGTACCTGCGCAAGCAGGGCCCGGGTCTGGTCACCGCCGCCGACATCGCGCCCCCGGCCGGTGTCGAGGTACACAACCCCGACCTGGTCCTCGCCACGCTCAACGGCAAGGGCAAGCTGGAGATGGAGCTGACCGTCGAGCGCGGTCGCGGTTACGTCTCCGCCGTGCAGAACAAGCAGGTGGGCCAGGAGATCGGCCGTATCCCGGTCGACTCCATCTACTCGCCGGTTCTCAAGGTCACCTACAAGGTCGAGGCGACCCGTGTCGAGCAGCGCACCGACTTCGACAAGCTGATCGTCGACGTCGAGACCAAGCAGGCCATGCGTCCGCGTGACGCCATGGCGTCCGCCGGCAAGACCCTGGTGGAGCTGTTCGGTCTGGCCCGCGAGCTGAACATCGACGCCGAGGGCATCGACATGGGCCCGTCCCCCACGGACGCCGCCCTGGCCGCCGATCTCGCGCTGCCGATCGAGGAGCTGGAGCTCACGGTCCGCTCCTACAACTGCCTCAAGCGTGAGGGCATCCACTCCGTGGGTGAGCTGGTCGCGCGCTCCGAGGCCGACCTGCTGGACATCCGCAACTTCGGTGCGAAGTCCATCGACGAGGTCAAGGCGAAGCTGGCCGGCATGGGCCTGGCCCTCAAGGACAGCCCGCCCGGATTCGACCCGACCGCCGCCGCCGACGCCTTCGGCGCCGACGACGACGCGGACGCCGGGTTCGTCGAGACCGAGCAGTACTGAGCGCTCGGCCTCGCACCCCTTCCAGGTCCCTTCGGGGGCCTGGATCTCCGACAGGCGACCGCCTGCTCGGATACTGACCCCGGTACCTGACACGGCCGGGGCAGATACCAAGGAGAGACACAATGCCGAAGCCCACCAAGGGTGCCCGCATGGGCGGCAGCGCCGCGCACGAGAAGCTGATCCTCGCGAACCTCGCGAAGGCGCTGTTCGAGCACGGTCGTATCACCACCACCGAGGCGAAGGCGCGCAAGCTGCGTCCCTACGCCGAGCGTCTGGTCACCAAGGCGAAGAAGGGCGACCTTCACAACCGCCGTCAGGTGCTCCAGGTGATCACGGACAAGAGCATCGTCCACACGCTCTTCACCGAGATCGGCCCGCGCTACGAGAACCGTCCGGGTGGCTACACCCGCATCACCAAGATCGGTAACCGCCGTGGCGACAACGCGCCCATGGCCGTGATCGAGCTGGTCGAGGCGCTGACGGTGCAGCAGAAGGCCGTGGGTGAGGCCGAGGCCGCCACCAAGCGTGCGGTCAAGGAGGCCGACGAGGCCAAGGTCGAGGAGACCAAGGTCGAGGACGCCGCCGAGGAGTCGAAGGACGCCTGAGGCAATCCCTCGCAGTGAGCGGGTCCGCCCCTTGGGGGCGGGCCCGCTTTCGCGTACCTGAGAGGATTCAGGAGTGAGTGACGAAGTACAGCCCGGACACGTCCGTATCCGCCTCGACCTGTCCTACGACGGCACCGACTTCCACGGCTGGGCCAAGCAGGCCGGTGGTCGGCGGACCGTGCAGGGGGAGATCGAGGACGCGCTGCGTACGGTCACCCGGTCCGGGCGGACCTACGAGCTGACGGTGGCCGGGCGGACCGACGCCGGGGTGCACGCCAGGGGCCAGGTCGCCCATGTCGATCTGGACCGGGAGGTCTGGGCCGAGCAGAGCGGCAAGCTGCTCAAGCGGCTCGCCGGGCGGCTGCCCAGGGATGTGCGGGTCTGGGCGCTCAGGGAGGCGCCGAGCGGCTTCAACGCCCGGTTCGCCGCGATGTGGCGGCGCTATGTCTACCGCGTCACGGACAACCCCGGCGGGGTGGATCCCCTGCTGCGCAACCACGTCCTGTGGCACGACTGGCCGCTGGACGTCGACGTCATGGACACCGCCGCGAAGTCCTTGATCGGGGAGCACGACTTCGCCGCGTACGCGAAGAAGCGCGAGGGCGCGACGACGATCCGCGAGATCCTCGACTTCGGGGTGCGCCGGAAGGCGGACGGCATAGTCGAGATCGAGGTCCGCGCGGACGCGTTCTGCCACAACCAGGTGCGCTCCATGGTCGGCGCCCTGCTGTTCGTGGGCGACGGTCACCGGGGTGTGGAGTGGCCGCGGAACGTCCTCGACGCCGGTGTCCGCGACAGCGCCGTCCATGTCGTACGCGCGCTCGGGCTGACCCTGGAAGAGGTCGCGTACCCGGCGGACGACCAGCTCGCCGAGCGCCAGCGGCAGGCGCGGCGAGTGCGCGGCGAGGTGCACTGAGGTGCGCTGAAAGGGGCTCCGCGGTGATCACCGCGGAGCCGCCCTCAGGTCACTGCTCGGTGGCGGCGGAGGCCTGGGCCTCGCCGCGGCGGCGGATCTGGCGGAAGGCGAACTCGGCCACATCGTCCCCGGCCGTGAACACCTGTGCGTCCTTGGCCGTCACGTTCTTGCCGTCGGTGAATCCGGCGAGGGTGAAGTACGCGTAGCGGCCGACGGAGTTGGTCGTACGGCGGCAGACCGTCGTACGGCAGAACGCGGGCACGCCGCCACCGCTGAGCGAGGCGACGTTGCTCTTGGCATCGGCCCCCTGCTTGACCTTGGTCGCCTGGGCCGTGGTGTCGAAGAGGGCCACGCCGACCGTCACCGCGACGGCGTCCTTGGTGTACGTGGCGCGGATGACGCGGGTGCAGCCGTTGCCGCTGAGCAGGGCGGGGAGCGTGCCCTGCGCGGCGGAGGCGCAGTTCGTCGTGGTGGCCGTCGGGCCCTTCTTGTAGACGTGCGAGGCCACGGTCAGCTCGGTGCCGGGGAAGAGCGTGTCCGCGCTGATCGGGGCCGTGTCCTTCTTCGCGCTGGAGATGAAGTCCATCGGGTCCAGCGGGGGAGGAGCCGAGGTCGGCGCGAACGACGGGGCCGGGTCGGCGCTCTCGCTCGGGATGTGGGAGGCGCCGGGCAGTGCGGGGGTGGGGTCGCCGGAGGCCGCGGAGCCGCGGTCCGCGGTCACGACCGCCACGGCGACCGCGGCACCCACCGCGACCGTGGCCAGGGCGCCGCCGAGGATCAGCAGGAGCCGACGGCGCTTGGCGCGGGCCTCGGAGGCATCGGCGAGGGCGGCCCAGTCAGGAGTGCCGCCGCCGTTGTCCTGAGGTTGCTGGGAACTCGGTTTCCAGGGATCCCACGACGGGGGCTCCCCCTGCCCATAAGTCATGCGGCGCATCTTAGGGCCTCTCGTTTGGATCATGCCGGGCTCGCGGGGTCTGGCACCGCTCCCCCAAGCTCTTCGAGCAGGGGGGACCCCCAGCCGCGTTGTCGTCGGTTGGCAGGGCTCCGCCCTGCCGCCCTCCTCCGCCTTGCGATGCTCCCCCACTGCCTGAACGGCGTGGGAGGTGCCCCCAGCACCAGACCCCGCTCCCTGATCCGGCCTGGTCCAAACGAAAGACCCTGGACGGGCCGGTCCAGGGGTGCTGTTTTGACCCGTACGGGCGCCCCCGTTATCCTGGCTGTTCGTTATGTGTATTGGCTTGCTCATTCTCACGTGAGGGGCCCTTACACCGGTCCACCGGGCCGATGACCAGCGACCAGCACGCGGTTTGCGTCACCGTGGTGCGGTCAGGGCTGTCGTGATCGTCTTCGGTGACCTTGTCTGGAACCTCACTGAAGAAGCGAAGGCCTAACTGTGCGTACGTACAGCCCCAAGCCCGGCGATGTGACGCGTCAGTGGCACGTCATCGACGCTCAGGACGTTGTCCTGGGTCGTCTCGCCACCACCGCCGCCACCCTGCTGCGCGGCAAGCACAAGCCGATCTACGCGCCCCACGTGGACGCGGGTGACTTCGTCATCATCATCAACGCGGACAAGGTGCACCTGTCCGGCAACAAGCGGACCCAGAAGATGGCGTACCGCCACTCCGGCTACCCGGGTGGTCTGCGTTCGGTCCGCTACGACGACCTGCTGAAGAACAACCCCGAGAAGGCCGTCGAGAAGGCCGTCAAGGGCATGCTCCCCAAGAACACCCTCGGCCGTCAGATGCTCTCGAAGCTGAAGGTCTACTCGGGCGACCAGCACCCGCACGCTGCCCAGCAGCCGGTGCCGTACGAGATCACCCAGGTCGCGCAGTAAGTCCGGCCCACCCCCTAAGACTGAAGAGAATCTGAGGAGAATCGTGGCCGAGACCACTGCCGAGCAGCCGCTCGAAGAGCTTGACATCGACAGCTACACCACCGAGACCGAGGTCCCGCTGGAGGGTGAGTACACCTCCGAGTCCATGGCCTCCCGCTTCGGTGAGCCCCAGCCGGCCGCCGGCCTGGGCCGCCGGAAGAACGCCATCGCCCGTGTCCGGATCGTTCCGGGCACCGGCAAGTGGAAGATCAACGGTCGCACCCTCGAGGACTACTTCCCGAACAAGGTGCACCAGCAGGAAGTCAACGAGCCCTTCAAGGTGCTCGAGCTCGAGGGCCGTTACGACGTCATCGCCCGCATCGCGGGTGGCGGTGTCTCCGGTCAGGCCGGTGCGCTCCGTCTCGGTGTCGCCCGTGCGCTGAACGAGGCGGACGTCGACAACAACCGTGGCGCCCTGAAGAAGGCGGGCTTCCTCCGCCGCGACGACCGTGCGGTCGAGCGCAAGAAGGCCGGTCTGAAGAAGGCCCGCAAGGCTCCGCAGTACAGCAAGCGCTAAACCGCGTTTCGCTGCCCGCAGCAGGCTTCGTACCGCCTGCTGCGGGCAAACCGCCGCCCCGGCAGCACACTTCGTGCCGCCGGGGCGTACGTTTACCTGGGACGGTTGCTTGCCACCGGCTTATGGAGCATTCCCGCGGGACGCGGAGCGCTCCATGCGCAAGCCTCGAAGACAGGGCCCTCGGACGATTGGTCGTACCCGGCTCCTGTCCGCACACTTGGCATGAGCCGCACATTCGCAGCAAGTTCGGAGGACACCACAGTGGGACGACTCTTCGGCACGGACGGCGTGCGCGGTGTCGCCAACGCGGATCTGACGGCCGAGATGGCGCTCGGCCTCTCCGTGGCGGCGGCGCACGTACTGGCCGAGGCGGGCACCTTCGCGGGCCACCGGCCGACGGCGGTCGTCGGTCGCGATCCGCGGGCGTCCGGGGAGTTCCTGGAAGCCGCCGTGGTGGCCGGTCTCGCGAGCGCGGGCGTGGACGTGCTCCGTGTCGGGGTGCTGCCCACCCCCGCCGTCGCCCATCTGACGGGCGCGCTCGGCGCGGACCTGGGCGTGATGCTCTCCGCCAGCCACAACGCCATGCCCGACAACGGCATCAAGTTCTTCGCCCGCGGCGGCCACAAGCTCGCCGACGAGCTGGAGGACCGGATCGAGTCCGTCTACGAGGAGCACCGCACCGGCGCCCCCTGGGACCGGCCCACGGGCGCCGGGGTCGGCCGGGTGCGCACGTACGACGAGGGCTTCGACCAGTACGTCTCCCACCTTCTGAAGGCCCTGCCGAACCGGCTCGACGGGCTCAAGATCGTCCTCGACGAGGCGCACGGCGCCGCCGCCCGGGTCTCGCCCGAGGCCTTCTCGCGCGCGGGCGCGGAGGTCGTCACGATCGGCGCGGAGCCGGACGGCCTCAACATCAACGACGGTTGCGGCTCCACCCATCTGGAGCAACTGCGCGCCGCCGTCCTCGACCACGGTGCCGACCTCGGTATCGCGCACGACGGCGACGCGGACCGCTGCCTGGCCGTGGACCACACCGGCGAGGAGGTGGACGGCGACCAGATCCTGGCCGTGCTCGCGCTGGCCATGCGGGAACGTTCCACCCTGCGCTCCGACACCGTCGTCGCGACCGTCATGTCCAACCTCGGCTTCAAGCTCGCGCTGGAGCGCGAGGGGCTGGAGCTGGTGCAGACCGCGGTCGGCGACCGCTATGTGCTGGAGGAGATGAAGGAGAAGGGCTACGCGCTCGGCGGCGAGCAGTCCGGCCACGTCATCATCCTCGACCACGCCACCACCGGTGACGGCACGCTGACCGGCCTGCTGCTGGCGGCGCGGATCGCCGAGACCGGCCGTACGCTCAGGGACCTCGCGTCCGTGATGGAGCGGCTGCCGCAGGTGCTGGTGAACGTCCCGGACGTGGACAAGTCCCGGGTGGGTACGTCCGTGGAGCTGGTGTCGGCGGTCACCGAGGCGGAGCGCGAGCTGGGGGCGACCGGGCGGGTGCTGCTGCGGCCCTCGGGCACGGAGCCGCTGGTGCGGGTCATGGTCGAGGCGGCCGACATCGACCAGGCGCGCTCGGTGGCCGGACGCCTGGCGGACACGGTGAAGTCGGCGCTCGGCTGACACCTTCACGACTTCTCGGCACGCTCACCTCGCGGGGTGGGCGTGCCGAGTGCGTTCCGGCGGGCTACAGCTTGCGCAGGCTCAGCCGCTGGACCTTGTGGTCCGGCCCCTTGCGCAGCACCAGCGTGGCGCGGCCCCGGGTCGGGGCCACGTTCTCCAGCAGATTGGGCTTGTTGATGGTCCGCCAGGTCGTCCGGGCGTAGTCGAGCGCCTCCTCCTCGGAGACCTGGGTGTACTTGCGGAAGTACGAGGACGGGTTCTGGAAGGCGGTCAGACGGAGCTTGCGGAACCGGTTGAGATACCAGCGTTCGATGTCCTCGGGGCGGGCGTCGACGTACACGCTGAAGTCGAAGTAGTCCGCGAGGCCGACCCGGGTGCGGCCGTCCTTGCCGGGCAGGGCGGGCTGGAGCACGTTCAGGCCCTCGACGATGAGGATGTCCGGGCGACGGACCGTGAGGACCTGGTCGGGGACGATGTCGTAGATCAGATGCGAGTAGACGGGGGCCGTCACCTCGTCCTTGCCGGCCTTGATGTCGGCGACGAAGCGGGTCAGGGCGCGGCGGTCGTAGGACTCGGGGAAGCCCTTGCGGGACATCAGGCCGCGGTCGCGCAGTTCCTCGGTGGGCAGCAGGAAGCCGTCCGTGGTGACCAGTTCCACGTGCGGGTGTTCGGGCCAGCGGGACAGCAGGGCCTGCAGCAGGCGGGCGACGGTCGACTTGCCGACCGCCACCGAGCCGGCGACGCCTATGACGAAGGGCGTGCCGGACTGGGAGCCCTGTTCGCCGAGGAAGGTGTTCAGGGCGCCTCTGAGGCCGTCCGTGGCCTTCACATAGAGATTGAGCAGCCGGGACAGCGGCAGATAGATGTCGCGCACCTCGTCGAGGTCGATGACATCGCCCAGACCGCGCAGCTTCTCGACCTCCTCGGCGGTCAGCGGCAGCGGCGTCTTGTCGCGCAGCGCGCTCCACTCGGCACGGGTGAGGTCGACGTAGGGAGTCGCCTCCGGCCTGGACCGGTGGGCGCTCCGGGGCATCGAGGGGACCGGAGAGATCACAGTCCATTGTTAACGGAGTTCGAACGGGTGGCCGCGTGGGCTGCGTCACGCCGGGGCGCGCGGGCGGGCTCGCGGTGGCCGGACGATGGCTGGACGAGGTGGCCGGGCGATATGAATTTGATCATCTGACGGTAAGTAGGGCATAAAGGGGACGCAAAGCGTGCGGGGGGAATCCGCAGGCACGAACAGAGAGAACGCCCTTCCATGAGAACCATCGCCGTCCGTCGTACCGCTCTCGCCGCCTCCGCCGCGGCCCTCGCGCTGCTCGCCACCGCGTGCGGATCCTCCGACAGCGAGGGCAAGAGCGACGACGCGAAGGCGGCCCAGGCGGAGAAGAGCCCCTCCGCCGCGCCCGCCAAGGCGCTGAGCGCTGCGGAGCTGGAGAAGGCCGCGCTCGCCCAGGCGGACGTCAAGAGCGGCAAGGTCATCACCAAGGTCGTGCCGGGGGACGACCTCGCGCAGGACAAGGTGACGTCGGACGACGCGGCGTGCACCCCGCTCGCGTACGTCGCGGCGGCCACGTATCTCGGCAAGCCCGCGGCCACGGTGAAGCGCACGTGGACCGGCGACGCCAAGAAGGCCGGGGCGGGGGCCAGTGACGAGGAGAAGATGCTGGCCGTCGCCAACTACGCGAAGGCCGTCGAGACGCTCACCAGCTACGACAACGGCGGCGCCGAGCAGGCGATGAAGGACCTGAAGACGGCCGTCGGGAAGTGCTCCGGTGGCTTCTCCTACACCGCGAACGGCACGAAGACGAAGGTCGTGAAGGTGGCGACGACCGAGGAGCCCGGCGGCGCCGACGAGGCGCTGGCCCTGACGCTGACGGTGGACGCCGACGGGGTCAAGGCGCCGGTGAAGGCCGTGGTGGTCCGCAAGGGTGCCACGCTCGCCTCCTTCCCCGCCATCAACATCACCTCCCTCGCCACCGGCAAGGACTTCGCCTTCCCGACGCAGATCGTCGACGCCCAGCTCGCCAAGCTCGGCTGATCGGGTCGGCTTCCCCGGCCTCGCGTGCGCTGGGAATTTCCGAATTCGGGCAGGCTTCGGGAGGTCGGGGTGCCGCACTGACCGTAGGCTGCGGCACATGTGCGGAATCGTGGGATACGTGGGGCCGCAGTCGGCGCTCGACGTGGTCGTGGCGGGACTGAAGCGGTTGGAGTACCGGGGGTACGACTCGGCGGGCGTGGCCGTCCTCGCGGACGGCGGCCTGGCCTCGGCCAAGAAGGCCGGGAAGCTGGTCAACCTGGAGAAGGAGCTGGCGGACCGGCCGCTGCCGACCGGTCCCACCGGCATCGGACACACCCGGTGGGCCACCCATGGCTCCCCGACCGACGCCAACGCGCATCCGCATCTCGACAACGCGGGCCGGGTCGCCGTCGTCCACAACGGCATCATCGAGAACTTCGCGGTGCTGCGGGCCGAGCTGGAGGAGCGCGGCCACGTCCTCGCCTCCGAGACGGACACCGAGGTCGTCGCGCATCTGCTCGCCGAGGAGTTCTCGGTGACCGAGGACCTCGCGGAGGCGATGCGGCTGGTGTGCGGTCGGCTGGAGGGCGCGTTCACCCTGGTCGCGGTGCACGCGGACGCGCCGGACGTGGTCGTGGGCGCCCGGCGGAACTCGCCGCTCGTGGTCGGTGTCGGGGAGGGCGAGGCGTTCCTCGCCTCGGACGTGGCGGCGTTCATCGCCCATACGCGCTCCGCGATCGAACTGGGCCAGGACCAGGTGGTGGAGCTGCGCCGGGACGGCGTGACGGTCACCGGCTTCGACGGACGGCCCGCCGACGTCCGCAGCTTCCATGTCGACTGGGACGTCTCGGCCGCCGAGAAGGGCGGCTACGACTACTTCATGCTCAAGGAGATCGCCGAGCAGCCCAAGGCGGTCGCCGACACCCTGCTCGGCCGGATCGACGCGGCCGGTTCGCTGTGCCTGGACGAGCTGCGGATCTCCGCCGCCGAACTGCGCGAGGTCGACAAGGTGGTGATCGTGGCGTGCGGGACCGCCTTCCACGCCGGGCTCATCGCCAAGTACGCCATCGAGCACTGGACCCGCATCCCCTGCGAGGTCGAGCTGGCCAGCGAGTTCCGCTACCGGGACCCGATCCTCGACTCGCGCTCGCTGGTCGTCGCCATCTCCCAGTCCGGCGAGACCATGGACACGCTGATGGCGCTGCGGCATGCCCGTGAGCAGGGCTCCAGGGTGCTGGCGATCTGCAACACCAACGGCTCCACGATTCCCCGCGAGTCGGACGCCGTGCTGTACACGCACGCGGGCCCGGAGGTCGCGGTCGCGTCGACGAAGGCGTTCCTGACGCAGCTCGTCGCCTGCTATCTGGTGGCCCTGTATCTGGGGCAGGTGCGCGGCACGAAGTGGGGCGACGAGATCGGGGCCGTCATCCGCGATCTGTCGAAGATCTCCCACGAGGTCGAGCGGGTCCTCGAAACCATGGAGCCGGTACGGGAGTTGGCGCGCTCGCTCGCCGGGAAGAACACCGTGCTGTTCCTGGGGCGGCATGTGGGCTACCCGGTGGCGCTGGAAGGCGCCCTGAAGCTCAAGGAGTTGGCGTACATGCACGCCGAGGGCTTCGCGGCGGGCGAGTTGAAGCACGGGCCGATCGCACTGATCGAAGAGGACCTGCCGGTGGTGGTCGTGGTGCCGTCGCCGCGTGGTCGCTCGGTCCTGCACGACAAGATCGTTTCGAACATCCAGGAGATCCGGGCGAGGGGCGCCCGCACGATCGTGATCGCGGAGGAGGGCGACGAGACCGTGGTCCCGTACGCCGACCACCTGATCCGTATCCCGGCGACCCCGACCCTGCTCCAGCCGCTGGTGGCGACGGTGCCGCTCCAGGTCTTCGCCTGCGAACTGGCCACGGCCCGGGGCAACGAGGTGGACCAGCCGCGCAACCTGGCGAAGTCGGTGACGGTGGAGTAGCGAGCCGACGCCCGGCCCCCGGAAGCCGGGGCCGGGCGAGGTCCGTGCTCAGCCGCGCGCGTCCTGGGCGCGGCGGTACGCCCGATGGGTGTAGTAGGCCAGCATGGCGCCCGGCACGATCGCGCGGGCGAGGTAGTACCACGCCGGGTGCTCCGCGTCGGACGCGTCGAGGGCGGCGGTCAGGATCGCCAGGACGAACACCACGTCCAGCACCACCATGCCGATGAGCCCGAGCGGCCATCTCCGCGCCGCCTTGCCGCCGTCGGCGTTCCCGGCCGCCCGCGCGCCGCTCTGCCGCTCGCGCGGGCGCGGGATCCGTTCCGGGTCACGGGCCGGCAGGGGGACGACCAGCTCGGCGGGGACGGCCGCGTCCAGCGCCGCGATCCGCTGGGCCGTCACACCCCGGAACAGGGTGGGCTCGATGGCCACGCGGAAGCCGTCGAGGCCGGTCAGTTCGCGGGCCCCGTCGGGGCGGGCGGTCATCGCGGCGCAGGAGTGGAACCGCACGGTGACCGGGCCGCCCGGCAGCAGCAGACTCACGCCCTGCTCGCCGATGACCAGCGTGACGTCGTCGTCCTCCAGCGAGGGGTGCCGGGTGCCGACGACCGGTGTCGAGGAGTACTGCGGGGCGGGCGTGAACCCCGCCCATTCGGCCTCCTGGGTGGGCACTTGGAGCAGCGCGCCGTCCCACACCTCGCGCGCGACCTCGCGCAGATCCGCGACCGTGACCGCGTTCAGCTCGGCCTTGTGCTGCTCGGGGGAGAGCAGCCGGTGGCCGAGCAGCAGGCTGAGCGCGTACGTCGGCAGCAGGGCGGCGCCGAGGTCGGGGGTGTCGTACATCTTGAGCATCTTGCCGCGTACGGCGTCCAGTTCGGCCTGCTCGATACGGCCCGCGCGCAGCCGGGCGAGCGTGTCGACGAACCCGCCGACCACCGCCGCCTGCTTCCGGGGCAACGCGTCGGCGTACGCGGTGAGCGTGGCGAAGTCCGCGTCGCGCGGGCTGTAGTCGGCGTCGGCCGTGTACGAGTAGCCGCCCTCCTGTCGCAGATCCTGGTAGAGGGCGCGGCCGAGGACGTCGGTGAAGACGGCCGCCGCGGTGGTGCGGCGCAGGACCGAGGTGAGGACGACATGGCCGTCCTCGCCGCGGATGTAGGCGGGCGTGACGGGCAGCGCGCTGGACGGGGCCGGTGCCGGGATGCGGCGGCCGGCGGGCAGCGTGAGGTCCAGGCCGTCCGGTACGTGGTCGCTGGTGATCCACAGCACCGCGTTGTCCCGGGTGAAGCGGGTCTCGGCCCACTGCCGTACCTCGTCGGCGGTCAGCCGCAGGGTGCCGAGTTCGTCGTAGCTGGACAGGCCGTAGCCCTGGGCGCCGTAACGCCACAGCGGCATCGGGGTGCCCGGACCCGCGCCGCGCCCCGCGGCCTCGGTGCGGAGGATCTCCTTCTCCGTCTCCAGCCGGTCCAGCGGCAGGTCGCGCAGCGCCGCGCAGACGGCGTTGAGATACGCGACGACCTCCGCCTCGCTGCCGGTGACGTGGAAGAGGGTGTACGCGTTCGCCGTGGCGCCGTTGTAGTGCAGGTCGGACAGGCCGAGGCGGTGCAGGGCGAGGTGTTCGACGAGGTGGGTGATGCCGGAGGTGGGCAGGGTCTCGTCGGCCCGGCCCACGCGGAAGAAGAGACCGGCGGTGATCTCGCCGGGGCGCGGAGCGTGGAGGACGGGAACGCCCTGGGCGGTGGTGTGGGCGATCAGGCCGTCGAGGGCGGCGAGTTCGGCACCGTCGGGTCGGCCCGCGGTCGTGTCGTCCACGGTCGTCCGGTCATACGCGTCATACGTGGTCATCTGTCCGTCGTCCTCCCTCTCAGAGCGTCGCCAGCGCGGCCTTGCGGAACTTCATGAACCGGCTCTGCCAGTTGCCCAGGTACTGCCACGAGGACTCGGAGGCCATCGAGCCCAGGGCGGCGAAGTGCCGGGCGGCGTCCTCGAGATGGCCGCCGAGCGAGAAGGCGAGGGCGAAGGTGCTGTGGCCGGTGATCCAGTGCCAGTCCTGGCGGTAGGCCGAGTGCAGCACGGAGACCAGGGCGGCGTGGCGCAGGTCGTCACGGACGGGTACGCCGTGCATGTACGCCGTCGCCTCGCTGTCCTCCAGCTCCAGCCAGTGCTCGATATGGGCCTCGGCGACCAGGATCCCGGCGTGCGAGCCGTCCGGCGCGGAGGCCGCGCACTCCTGGGCGAAGCCGTGCGCGGCCTCCCAGGAACCGCCCCACTTGGGGCACACCTGCTGGAGCAACTGCGTCTGCGCGCTGAAGTGGTGGGGGTGATGGGCGGACAGCCGGTCGTAGCGGCGCCGGGCCTCGGACTGCCCCAGTTGCAGACCGCGGGCGAGGGTGATGCGGGACGTCCAGGCGGGGGCGTACGCGGGCTGCTCCGCGCAGACCTCGATCAGCAACTGCTCGGCCTTGCGCAGCCAGGAGTGGAACCGGTCGAACTGGTCCCGCGAGACGTGCTCGGCACGGGCACCACTGCGGATCTCCCAGCCGATGCGGATGTACCGCTCGGCCAGCAGCGTGCGCGCCAGCGGGTCGCCGGGCAGGGCCGCCACGGCCTTCTCCAGGTAGGTCTCGGTCCCGGCGATGCCGCCGAACGCGCCGACGGCGACGGAGGTCTTGTCGACGGAGTCGAGCCCGGCGAAGAAGTCCTGGGTGGCCGCCCAGTCACCGGCCCGGGCCGCGGTGCGCAGCGGGGCGAGTCCGGGATGCGCGTCGAACGGGTCGGTCACCAGCGCCGAGGCCCGCTCGGCTCTGCCCCCGTCGCCCTCTCCGCCGCCGCTGCTCCTGCTCATGGCTCCGCCCCCTTGGCGTATCGAATGTGTGCCGACCGCAGCACGCGCCGACTGACCCCCAGGGCGCGCGATGTGATCCACAGGTGCACGAACGGGCGCGAATGTGAACCGCCGGTGTGCACGGTGTGATCGAGTCTGCGCAGGTTAGCAGGGGTGTCCGACATGAGGTGACCGGATTTCAGGTGGCTGGATTTCAGGTGACGGTGAGAGGGCACTCGACGAACTCACCGAACTCACCGAACCGGCCGAACTCACCGCCGTCCGAGCCGACCTCCGAGGCGACCTCCGAGCCCGACCGATGAATTCCCGTCCCAACTCCGGTCATTGCTACGTACGTTGTATACAGGCCGCACCGACGACCGTACGAACGCAGCCGCCAGGAAGGACCACCCGTCATGACCGCACCCGCCAACGGCCCCGCCAGCTACTTCCCCTCCATCGAGAAGAAGTACGGCCGCCCGATCGCCGAGTGGACGGACCTCATCCGCTCCTCGCCGCTGACCAAGCACATGGAACTGGTCAACTGGCTCAAGTCCGAGCACGGCCTGGGCCACGGCCACGCCAACGCCCTGGTGGCGCACACCCTCGCGGAGAACAGCGGCAAGTAGGGCAACCGGGCGAGGCGCCGGGCGGATCGTAGAGTGCCCGGATGAGCATCATCGGAGTCGGTATCGACGTGGCCGAGATCGATCGGTTCCGGGCCGCGCTGGAGCGTACCCCGGGGCTGGTCGAACGGCTCTTCGTGGAGCGGGAGTTGTCGCTTCCCAGTGGGGAGCGGCGGGGGCTCGCCTCCTTGGCGGCGCGGTTCGCGGCCAAGGAAGCGTTGGCCAAGGCCCTGGGTGCGCCCAGTGGGCTGCACTGGACGGACGCCGAGGTGTACGTCGAGGACAGCGGGCAGCCGCGGCTGCGTGTGACGGGCACGGTCGCGGCCCGTGCCGCCGAACTCGGCGTGCGGTCCTGGCATGTGTCCCTCAGTCATGACGCGGGTGTCGCGTCCGCGGTGGTCGTCGCCGAGGGGTAGCGCCTCCGCCGTGCGGCGACAGCGGTGCGGGAGACTCGGCGGTATGCGTACTGCGTACAGCGTGGAGACGGTGAGGGCGGCCGAGCGGGCGCTCATGGCACGGCTACCGGAAGGCGCGCTGATGCAGCGCGCAGCCGCCGGACTGGCCGCGACCTGCGCCCAGGTGCTGGGCCGGGTGTACGGCAGCCGGGTGGTGCTGCTGGTCGGCAGCGGGGACAACGGCGGCGACGCCCTGTACGCGGGGGCGCGGCTCGCCCGGCGCGGGGCCGGCGTCACCGCGCTGCCGCTCACGCCCGACCGCGCGCACCGGGGCGGGCTCGCGGCCCTGCGGCGCGCCGGTGGCACGGTCGCGGACCCCGCGGTGGCCGCCGAGGAGACGATCCGGCGGGCCGACCTGGTCATGGACGGGATCGTCGGCATCGGTGGCAAGGGCGGCCTGCGGGCGGACGCCGCACGGCTCGCCGCGCTCGCCGCGCGCTCACGTGCGGCCGTCGTCGCCGTGGACCTGCCGAGCGGGGTGGAGGCCGACAGCGGGGAGGTACGAGGGGCGGCCGTACGGGCGGACCTCACCGTGACCTTCGGTACGCACAAGCCGGCGCTGCTCGTCGATCCGGCACGCGAGTACGCCGGCACCGTACGCCTCGTCGACATCGGGCTCGACCTGCCCGAGGAGGCCGAACTGGAGGCGCTGCAGCACGCGGACGTGGCGGCGCTGCTGCCGCTGCCGGGCCCGGAGAGCGACAAGTACCGGCGCGGGGTGGTCGGGATCGCCGCCGGGTCGGCCCGCTACCCCGGCGCGGCCGTGCTCGCGGTGTCGGGCGCGCTGCGGGGCGGGGCCGGGGCCGTGCGGTACGTGGGGCCCGCCGCGAGCGCGGTGATCGCCCGCTTCCCGGAGACCCTCGTGTCCGACAAGGGTCCCGCGAAGGCCGGGCGGGTGCAGGCATGGGTCGTCGGGCCCGGCGCCGGGGACGAGGCGCGGTCCGTGGCGGAGGTGCTGAAGGCCGAGGTCCCCGTGCTCATCGACGCGGACGGGCTGCGACTGGCCGACCGGGGCGCCGTACGCCGTCGCTCGGCCCCCACCCTGCTGACCCCGCACGCCGGGGAGGCCGCCGCCCTGCTCGGTATCTCGCGCGAGGAGGTCGAGGGCGCCCGGCTCACGGCGGTACGGGAACTGGCGGCGCGCTACGACGCGACCGTGCTGCTCAAGGGCTCGACCACGCTGGTGGCGGACCCCGGGGGCGGGCCGGTGCGGGTGAACGCGACGGGCACGCCGTGGCTGGCGACCGCGGGCAGCGGCGATGTGCTCTCGGGGCTCTCCGGCTCGCTGCTCGCGGCCGGCCTCTCGCCCCGGGACGCCGGGAGCACGGCGGCGTATCTGCACGGCCTCGCGGGCCGCTACGCGGCGGACGGCGCGCCCGCGGGGGCGCACGACGTGGCAGATGCGCTCCCGGAGGCCTGGCGGGACGTACGCGACTGAACGACCGCCCGCCGGGGCCGCGCGCACGTGTGGCGCCTGCGTACGGGTGACCCGCGAGCGCGGCGGCTCCGTCGCACCGTCGCGCTCGCGCTTGTCTGATCACATGATCAGTACACGCATGGCCGGTCGCGGTGCCACGGTCCTCCTCACCGTCGCCACCGCCCTCTCCTCGGCCACCACAGTCGCCGCCGCCCCCGACGCCCCGAGGAAGTGCCCCGTACGCGCGTACCGCGTCGCCTGCGTCGACCTCACGCGCCAGCTCACCTGGGTGCAGAAGGGGGAGAACGTGGTCTACGGCCCCGTCCCGGTCCGCACCGGCGGCCCGGGGTACCGGACCCGTACCGGCTGGCACAAGATCTTCTGGAAGCACCGGAACCACTGGTCGACGCTCTACGACACCCCCATGCCGTACAGCCAGTTCTTCAGCGGCGGCCAGGCCTTCCACGCCGTGGACGACGACATCACGAGCGGGGAGGGCTCCTACGGATGTGTGAACATGCGCCCCGCCGACGCCCGCGCGCTGTGGGGGTTCCTGAAGGAGGGCGACCGCGTGTACGTATGGGGGCGCAAGCCCGGCACCTGAGACCCGAGCGGTACCGGTGCCGGATCACCATCGACCGCTTTTGAGACACTGGGGCGCCATGACAAGTTCAAAGACAGCACCCTTCCGTGCCCGCGCCGAGATCGACCTGGCGGCCCTTCGAGCGAACGTACGAGCCCTGCGTGCCCGCACGCCGGGCGCGGCCCTGATGGCCGTGGTCAAGGCGGACGCGTACGGACATGGCGCGGTGCCGTGCGCCCGCGCCGCCCTCGAAGCCGGTGCGCGGTGGCTCGGTACGGCCACGCCCGAGGAGGCCCTCGCCCTGCGCGAGGCGGGCCTCCCGGGGCGTCTCATGTGCTGGCTCTGGACGCCCGGCGGCCCCTGGCGGCAGGCGATCGAGGCCGATGTCGACGTGTCCGTGAGCGGCCTGTGGGCCCTCGCGGAGGTGCGCGAGGCGGCAGCCGCCGTGGGCGCGCCCGCCCGCGTCCACCTCAAGGCCGACACCGGTCTCGGACGGGGCGGATGCCAGCCCGACGACTGGCCCGAACTCGTCGCCGAGGCCCTGCGCGCCCAGGCGGACGGCCTGCTCACCGTGGTGGGCCTGTGGTCGCACTTCGCCTGCGCCGACGAGCCCGGCCACCCCTCGATCCAGGCCCAGCTCACCCGCTTCCGCGAGATGGTGGCGTACGCCGAGGCGCAGGGCGTGCAGCCCGAGGTGCGCCACATCGCCAACTCGCCCGCCGCGCTCACCCTGCCCGAGGCCCACTTCGACCTCGTCCGTACGGGCATCGCGATGTACGGCATCTCGCCGAGCCCCGACCTCGGCACCCCGGCCGACCTCGGGCTGCGCCCGGTGATGGCGCTCAAGGCCTCGCTCGCCCTGGTGAAGCAGGTCCCCGGCGGCCACGGCATCAGCTACGGGCACCTCTACACCACCCCCGGCACCACCACCCTCGGCCTGGTCCCCGTCGGCTACGGCGACGGCATCCCGCGCCATGCCTCCGGGGCGGGCCCGGTCCTGGTCGACGGCAAGCCGCGTACGGTCGCGGGCCGGATCGCCATGGACCAGTTCGTGGTGGACCTGGGCGGCGACGAGCCGGCGCCGGGCGCGGAGGCCGTCCTCTTCGGCTCCGGCGACCACGGCGAGCCCACCGCCGAGGACTGGGCGCAGGCGGCCGGGACGATTGCATACGAAATCGTGACCCGGATCGGCACCCGCATCCCGCGCGTCTACGTGAAGGTGGATACCGAACACGAGGGCTGACCCGTCCGGGTGAATCCGGCAGGGGCCTGTTCCGAGGTGTCCGTCGTCCGCGCGACGACGGACACCTCGGAACAGGCCCCGGGTCATGAGCAGAACGAGCGGAGCTCTCGGGGAGGAGCGGGACGTGAGCGAGAGCAGCGCCGGGGCCGTGGAGGCCGTCGCGGGCGAGGCCGCCTCCGCCGCCGGGAACTGGCGCGTCGCCGGTCTCGCGGGCGCGGCGCTGGGCATGGTCGCGGCGGGAGCCGCCGCGGGTGTGGCCATGGAACGGCTGACGGTCGGCCGCAGCATGCGCCGCAAGGCCCGGCTCGTCCTCGACTCGGCGGGCCCCTACGGCGGGCTGCGCGGCACCCCCGGCAAGGCGTACGCGGACGACGGGACCGAGCTGTACTACGAGGTGGACGACGTCGAGCCGGAAGGCGGCTCGGCACCGCGCCGCCGCCGGCTCTTCGGCCGCAAGGCCCCGGCCCCGGTCACCGTCGTCTTCAGCCACGGCTACTGCCTCAACCAGGACTCCTGGCACTTCCAGCGGGCCGCGTTGCGCGGTGTCGTACGGACGGTGCACTGGGACCAGCGCAGCCATGGTCGCTCCGGGCGCGGCAAGGCGCAGGCCGACGGCACGCCCGTCTCCATCGACCAGCTCGGACGCGATCTCAAGGCCGTGATCGACGCGGCCGTGCCCGAAGGGCCGATCGTGCTCGCCGGACACTCCATGGGCGGCATGACGGTCATGGCACTGGCGGACCAGTTCCCCGAGCTGATCCGCGAGCGGGTCGTCGGCGTCGCCCTCGTCGGGACGTCCTCCGGGCGGCTCGGCGAGGTCAACTTCGGGCTGCCCATGGCGGGCGTCAACGCGATACGGCGCATCCTGCCCGGCGTGCTGAAGGCGCTGGGGCAGCAGGTCGCGCTCGTGGAGAGGGGGCGCCGGGCCACCGCCGACCTGTTCGCGGGGCTCATCAAGTGGTACTCGTTCGCGTCACGGGACGTCGATCCGGCCATCGCCCGGTTCGCCGAGCGGATGATCGAGGGCACCCCGATCGATGTCGTCGCCGAGTTCTACCCGGCGTTCGACGACCACGACAAGACCGCGGCGCTCGCCCACTTCGCCGATCTCCCGGTCCTCGTCCTGGCCGGTGTCCAGGACCTGGTCACGCCGAGCGAGCACAGCGAGGCGATCGCCGATCTGCTGCCCGACGCCGAGCTGGTGCTCGTGCCCGACGGGGGGCACCTCGTCATGCTGGAACACCCCGAGGCCGTGACCGACCGCCTCGCCGATCTGCTCGCCCGTACGGGAGCGGTGCCCGCCCCGGCTACCGTTGATGGCTGTGGCTCCGCCTTCTCCTGAGGTGAGGTGGCGTCCCGTCTCCGGCCGCGGTCCGGCCCGGACCGATCCCCTGGCGGGGGCGTAACAAGCGCACGACTCCGAGTGAGTGACGATGGAAGAACTCGCAACACCGCACACCCCGGCACCCGACGGCGTCACCGTCCGGCTCACCATCACCTCCCCCGAACAGATGCGGGAGCTGGGGCGCCGGCTCGCCGAGCTGCTGCGCGCCGGCGACCTCGTGATGCTCAACGGCGAGCTGGGCGCGGGCAAGACCACCCTGACCCGCGGGCTCGGCGAAGGGCTCGGGGTGCGGGGCGCGGTCACCTCCCCGACCTTCGTGATCGCCCGGGTGCACCCGTCCCTCGATGACGGCCCGCCGTTGGTCCATGTGGACGCCTACCGGCTGGGCGGCGGCCTCGACGAGATGGAGGACCTCGATCTCGATGTCTCGCTGCCGGAGTCCGTGGTCGTCGTGGAGTGGGGCGAGGGCAAGGTCGAGGAGCTGACGGACGACCGGCTCCACGTGGTCATCCACCGCGCGGTCGGCGACACCACGGACGAAGTGCGCCTTGTCACCTTCACGGGCATCGGACGCCGCTGGGCGAACGTCGACCTGGGCGTGCTGTCGGCCTGAGCCGGGCCTGAGGTGCCGCGATCGGCGGGCTTTCGGACGTACCGCCGGGGCGTGCGCTCGTCCGCCGAACGTTCCGACAAGGTGTCGGCATGATGTTGCATCGCGGGTGCCGGGCGTGGTCACATGGATGTCAGTCCGTGGTCAGGTCTACCTAACCGCGCCGGCCCTCGTGTCTCCAGGAGGCGTCCATGCCGGCTTCAGAACGAGACGAGACGCGACCGCGCGTGGCGGCCGGAGCCGCCGGGGTGTCGATGCGGGACCTGCTGGCGTCGTGCGCCGCGGCGAAGCTGGTCTCGACCCCGCCGCGGGACCCCGAGCCCGAGACTCCCCGAGCCACGTCCCCGGCCGCGCCGGCCACCGAGGAGCACCGCAGAGCCGCGTAGGGCGCAGTCGCGTCAGGGGACGACGACGACCTTCTCCCCGTCCTTCGTGAACTCCCACAGCGCGGTGCCGTCCGCCCGGGACTCGCGGATCCCGCCCAGCTTCTTCGAGGCGTCGGGCGCGCTCGTCGACCCGTCGATCGCCGCGCTGAAGCCGATCACCGCGGGCTGCAGCGTGAACACCACGATGTGCTCCACCTGGACACCGTCCGAACCGGTCCCGGAAGGGCGCTTGGACGTCACCTGGTACGTGCCCGGCGCCGGATCCACCGTCCCCGGCGTGACCTCGAACGTGCGCCGGACCTTGCCGTCCGCGCCCACCAGCCACACCCGGTCGTCCCCCAGCGCGTACACCACCCGCTCGCCGGTGCCGGAGTCGCCGGGCAGCGCCGCCGGAACGTTCTTCTTGTCCTCGGGCGCCTTCGGCACGGTGGGCTTCGGTGACGTCTTCACCCGCGGCTTGCCCAGGGAGTCGGGCACGCTGGCCGACGCCTGGTAGGCGAGGAATCCGACCGCGGCGATGGCCGCCGCGGTGAGCCCGGCCACGAATCCCGAGCTGCCCCTAGCCACCCTGTGCCCCACCTCTCGGCCCCGCGCGGACGGCCTCGCGCCGCACGCGGACGTACTCGTAGCTGTATGCGTCTCGTACGACGTACTGATTCCGCCGTACACCTTCGGTGTGACGTTAGCAGCAGGGGTGGACCGTGCCGGGGCGGCCGTGTGGCGGGCGCGAGCGCCGTAGGCTGTTTGCGTGCTCTTGCTCGCTCTGGATACCGCCACCCCCGCCGTCACCGTCGCGCTGCACGACGGCACGTCCGTCGTCGCCTCCTCGAGTCAGGTGGACGCGCGCCGGCACGGGGAACTCCTGCTGCCCGCCGTCGACCGGGTCCTCGCCGAGGCGGGCACCCGGCTCGACGCCGTCACGGCCGTCGCCGTGGGCGTGGGCCCCGGCCCCTACACGGGGCTGCGCGTCGGCCTGATGACCGCCGACGCCTTCGGGCTCGCCCTCGGTGTGCCCGTGCACGGCCTGTGCACCCTCGACGCCCTCGCGTACGCCTCCGGACTGGACGAGCCCTTCGTCGTGGCCACGGACGCGCGCCGCAAGGAGGTCTACTGGGCGCGGTACGACAACGCCCGCACCCGGGTCACCGAGCCCGCGGTGGACCGGCCCGCCGAGATCGCCGAGACGGTCGCGGGCCTGCCCGCCGTCGGTGCCGGGGCGCTGCTCTACCCGGACACGTTCGCACGGGCGCGGGGACCCGAGCATGTCTCGGCGGCGGCGCTCGCGTCCCTCGCGGCGGAGAGGCTCGGGGCGGGCGAGGAGCTGCCCGCGCCCCGGCCGCTGTATCTGCGCCGCCCGGACGCGCAGGTGCCCAAGAACTACAAGGTGGTCACGCCCAAGTGACCGCGCCCGTGACGCCCGTACTGCGCGAGATGCGCTGGTGGGACATCGACCCCGTACTGGACCTGGAGAAGGACCTCTTCCCCGAGGACGCCTGGTCGCGGGGCATGTTCTGGTCCGAGCTGGCGCACGCCCGGGGCCCGGAGGCGACGCGGCGGTATGTCCTGGCCGTCGAGGAGGACCGGGTCGTCGGCTACGCGGGCCTGGCCGTCCAGGGCGACCTGGGCGACATCCAGACCATCGCCGTCGCCCGCGACCACTGGGGCACCGGCCTCGGCCGACGGCTGCTGACCGAGCTGCTCCAGGCCGCGACGGCGTTCGAGTGCGCCGAGGTGATGCTCGAGGTCCGGGTCGACAACGTGCGCGCGCAGAAGCTGTACGAGCGCTTCGGCTTCGAGCCCATCGGCTTCAGACGCGGCTACTACCAGCCGGGGAACGTCGACGCCCTGGTGATGCGCCTGACCACAGCATCCGACGGCGGTTCCGGCACGGAACCGACATCAGTACAAGGAACCGAGAGCAATGGCTGACGAACCCCTGGTCCTGGGGATCGAGACCTCCTGTGACGAGACCGGTGTCGGCGTCGTCCGCGGCACGACCCTCCTCGCGGACGCCGTCGCGTCCAGCGTCGACGAGCACGCGCGCTTCGGCGGTGTGGTCCCCGAGGTCGCCTCCCGCGCGCACCTCGAGGCCATGGTGCCGACCATCGACCGGGCGCTGAAGGAAGCCGGGGTGAGCGCGAAGGACCTCGACGGCATCGCGGTCACCGCCGGGCCCGGTCTCGCCGGCGCCCTGCTGGTCGGCGTCTCGGCGGCGAAGGCGTACGCGTACGCGCTGGGCAAGCCGCTGTACGGCGTCAACCACCTCGCCTCCCACATCTGCGTGGACCAGTTGGAGCACGGCGCGCTGCCGGAGCCCACGATGGCGCTGCTGGTGAGCGGCGGGCACTCCTCGCTGCTGCTGTCCACCGACATCACCTCCGACGTCCGGCCGATGGGAGCGACCATCGACGACGCGGCGGGCGAGGCCTTCGACAAGGTCGCGCGCGTGCTGAACCTCGGCTTCCCGGGCGGCCCGGTCATCGACCGGTACGCGAAGGAGGGCGACCCGCGGGCCATCGCGTTCCCGCGCGGTCTGACCGGGCCGCGCGACGCGGCGTACGACTTCTCCTTCTCCGGTCTGAAGACGGCCGTGGCCCGCTGGATCGAGGCCAAGCGGGCGGCGGGGGAGGAGGTGCCGGTGCGTGATGTGGCGGCCTCCTTCCAGGAGGCGGTGGTGGACGTGCTGACCCGCAAGGCCGTACGGGCCTGCCGCGACGAGGGCGTCGACCATCTGATGATCGGCGGCGGTGTCGCGGCCAACTCCCGGCTGCGCGCGCTCGCCCAGGAGCGCTGCGAGGCGGCCGGTATCCGGCTGCGGGTGCCGCGGCCGAAGCTGTGCACGGACAACGGCGCGATGGTCGCGGCGCTGGGCGCCGAGATGGTGGCCCGCAACCGGGCCGCCTCCGACTGGGACCTGTCCGCGGACTCCTCGCTGCCGGTGACGGACCCACACGTCCCCGGGAACGGGCACACGCACGCGCACTCCCACGACGCGCATGACCATGTGCACGAGATCAGCAAGGAGAACCTGTACTCGTGACGGTCGCGCTGATGTGGGAGGCACGGGCGGTGGCCGGCCGCGGCGAGGAGCTGCTGGCCTGGGCGCGGGCCCAGGAGCTGCCGTCGCCGCCGCTGCGCCGCGAGACCTTCCGCGCCCCCCAGGACCGGGTGCTCGTCATCACCTGGTGGGACGCGGACCTCACCGCCGATCTCCCCGAACTCCCCGACCCCGCAGGGGAGTTGGTGACCCGGGCGGTGCACCGGTGGCGCTTCGAGTCGGTGTCCGAGGACTGACCGGGGGCTGAGCGAGGGCCGAGCGGGGCCCGGCTCTCAGGCGTGGGCAGGGTGGCCCAGCAGCATCGTCGGCGCCCCCGCCACCCGCGTCAGGAACACGGTCAGCGCGTTCCTGCCCTGCGGCTTGGGCAGGACCTTGCGGCGCAGCTCCTCCGGCTCGACCGCCGAGCCGCGCTTCTTCACGGTCAGGACCCCCACCTCCCGCTCCCGCAGCAGGGCCTTCAACTTCTTGACGTTGAAGGGGAGTCGGTCGGTGATCTCGTAGGCGGTGGCGTACGGGCAGGGGCGCAGCTCGTCCGCCGTCACGTACGCGATCGTCGCGTCGAGGAGACCGCCGTCCAGCTCGTCGGCCACCTCCGCCACCAGATGCGCGCGGATCGCGGCGCCGTCGGGCTCGTAGAGATAGCGGCCGAGCGGGCGCACCGGGGGGTCCGGCAGGCCACGGCCGCGCAGCTCCCGCGGGCCGGGCAGCAGCGTCGCGCGGACGAGCCTCGGCTCCGTGCCGAACCACAGCACGGCCTCCTTCACATCCCCGCCGTCCGAGATCCACTCGGCCTCCGCCTCGGGCGGCACCGCCTCGTGCGGGATGCCGGGGGCGACCTTCAGGGCCGCGTGCGGGGCCTTCAGGGCCGTGGCCACGGCCCAGGACAGCGGGGGCGAGTAGGCCTCCGGGTCGAAGATCCGCCCGCCGGCCGAACGGCCGGACCGGCCGCCCCGCCGCGCCGGGTCGACGAAGACGGCGTCGTACGAGGACACGTCGACGTCCGTGACATCGGCCTCGCGCACCTCGATCAGCGCGGACAGGCCGAGCGCCTCGGCGTTCGCCCGCGCCGCAGCCGCCGTCAGCGGGTCGCGGTCCACGGCGAGGACCCTGATCCCGGTCCGGGCGAGCGCGATGGCGTCACCGCCGATGCCGCAGCACAGATCGGCGACGCTGGACACGCCGAGGGCGCGCAGCCGCCGGGCGCGATAGGTCGCGACCGTGGTCCGGGTGGACTGCTCGACGCCGTTCGGGGTGAAGAACATCCGCGCCGCGTCCTCGGCCCCGAACTTCGCCGCCGCCCGCTCGCGCAGCCGCGCCTGGGCGAGGGCCGCCGAGACCAGTTCGGCGGGGTGGTCGCGGCGCAGCCGGGTGGCGACGGCCAGTTCCTGTGCCGGAGCGGTGCCGCGCACCTCGTCGAGGAGGGCACGGCCCTCGGGGGTGCGCAGGGATGCGAAGGAGACGTCGTTCACCAGGCCATTGTCGGCCAGTCGGTGGATGGCGTGTGCCCGGTCGCGGTGTCGGACCCCGGGGGCCGGGGGCGGCTGGAAGGATCCGGCACCATGCGGCTCGTACGACAAGATGACGAAGGGCGTGCGAAGCATGTCCCGCGGGTCGGTGCGCTGACCGTGGCGTGCGCGGCCCTCGCCCTCCTGGCGCTCGCCGCCCTCGCCGCCGCGTGTTCCGGCGGCGGTGTGCCGGGAACGCTCGGCTCGCAGTCGCTGAAGGCGCCGCAGGGGCGCGCCCTCGACGGATACCCCGACAAGCCGCCCTCGTACGCCCAGCGCGCGGCAGCCGCCACCCGCTGGGGACTGGCGAAGGTGCCGCTGGTCGCGGCGCCCCCGGCGAAGAAGCCGGCGATCACCTTCCGCAAGGGCTTCGGGGTCCCGGGCGGCGCCGGACTGCCCCCGGTGTTCACGAGCGTCCCCACCAAGGACAAGGTCGTCTTCCTCACCATCGACGACGGCACGGACAAGGACCCGGCGTTCCTGCGGATGATGAGCGAACTGCACGTCCCGTACACCGCGTTCCTCAGCGACACCGTCGTCGACGACGACTACGACTACTTCCGCGGGATGCGCGACCTCGGCGTCACGCTGGACAACCGCACCCTGCACGACCCCTATCTGCCCGGGATGTCCTACGAGGAACAGAAGAACGAGATCTGCGGCATGCAGGACGTGATGAAGGAGCAGTTCGGCAGGCGCCCGACGGCCTTCCGGCCGCCGCAGGGCGCCTATGACAAGGAGACGCTGCGTGCCGCGCGGGACTGCGGCATCGCGTATGTGCCGCTCTGGAACGAGGAGATCTACCCCGACCACTGGGAGTACCGCGAGTGGGACCGCAGGCTGCACCCCGGCGACATCGTCCTGACCCACTTCAAGGGACCGTCGGACTGGGACGTCACGATGTCCGACCTGGTCCGCCGGTTCCTGAAGAAGGTCACCGACGACGGGTACGCGTTGGGGCGCCTGGAGGACTACCTGTGAGGGCGCGGCGGCCGATGCGCGCGCTCCTCGGCGGGGCGCTCGTCCTGATGCTCCTGTCCGGCTGCGCCCCCTCCGTCGACCCGATCGAACGGCTGGGCAAGAAGGCCGCGCAGAAGGTCCGCCCCTCGCACGGGCCGCACGAGGAGAGGTACCGGAACTGGGGCCTTGCCGCCCCGGTAACGCGCGCTCCCCGGCCGGTCCGCTCCCCGGGCCACGGCGCGGGTCCGGCGGGACCGGGCCTGCCGCCCGCCCTCGACCATGTGCCCACCCACGACAAGGTCGTCTTCCTGACCTACGGCGCGGACGCGGAGCAGGACCCCCGGTTCATCGACATGGTCCGCGAACTGCGGCTGCCGGTCAGCGTGTTCCTCGCGGACAGCTCCGTCGGACCCGGGTACGCGCGCGCCGCACGGCTGCGGGCGGCCGGCGCGAGCATCGAGAACCTCACCCTGCACCACGCCGAGCTGCGCGGGCTCTCCTACCGGGCGCAGCGCGCCGAGATCTGCGGCCAGCAGGAGCGGCTGAGGGTGCGGCTGGGCGGCCTGCACCCCCGGCTGCTGCGCCCGCCGTACGGCACCTACGACCGCACCACGTTCGAGGCGGCGGCGGACTGCGGCATCACGTCGCTGATCCTGTGGCGCCGCACGCCGGGCCGCGGCCCCGACGCGTACGAGAGGGACGCGCCCCTGCACCCCGGCGACATCCTCCGGCCCCATGTCCAGCCCCACGAGGAGGAGAGCCGCCCGCCCGCCTCCCTGACGACGGAGACGGCACGCCTGCTGCGCCGCATCCAGGAGAGCGGGTTCACGGTGGGGCGACTGGAGGACTATCTGTAGCCCGGCCGGGCCCCGCGCGACGCCGCACCGCGCACAATTGGCACTCCGCTTGACCGAGTGCTAATCGCGGTCATAGTCTCGGCTCTGGCACTCACCACCGGAGAGTGCCAACACAGCGACGGGCAGGTCCGGCACCCGCGACGACGGATCGACCTGGTCGCCACCTCAGACAGTTAACCCCGTGAGATCTCCGAAGGGGGAGGTCGGATCGTGACGACCGCCAGCTCCAAGGTTGCCATCAAGCCGCTCGAGGACCGCATCGTGGTCCAGCCGCTCGACGCCGAGCAGACCACCGCCTCTGGCCTGGTCATCCCGGACACCGCGAAGGAGAAGCCCCAGGAGGGCGTCGTCCTCGCGGTGGGCCCGGGCCGCGTCGAGGACGGCAAGCGCGTCGAGCTCGACGTCAAGGTCGGCGACGTCGTGCTCTACAGCAAGTACGGCGGCACCGAGGTGAAGTACAACAACGAGGAGTACCTCGTTCTCTCGGCTCGCGACGTGCTCGCGATCGTCGAGAAGTAATTCACCGAAGCAGACTGCTTTGAGCTGCGCCCCTGGCCCCCGCGACCGTTGACAGGCCGGGCGTCGGGGGCGCGGTTCGCTTTTCACCGCGATGGGCGGCTGTTCCGGGAGGGCTGCCGCGGATCGCAACGAGAGGACTGAAACGCTCCATGGCGAAGATCCTGAAGTTCGACGAGGACGCCCGTCGCGCCCTCGAGCGCGGCGTCAACAAGCTTGCCGACACGGTCAAGGTGACGATCGGCCCGAAGGGCCGCAACGTCGTCATCGACAAGAAGTTCGGTGCTCCCACCATCACCAACGACGGTGTCACCATCGCCCGCGAGGTCGAGATCGAGGACCCGTACGAGAACCTCGGCGCCCAGCTCGTGAAGGAGGTGGCGACCAAGACCAACGACATCGCGGGTGACGGTACGACCACCGCCACCGTGCTCGCCCAGGCCCTGGTGCGCGAGGGTCTGAGGAACGTCGCCGCGGGTGCCTCCCCGGCCGCCCTGAAGAAGGGCATCGACGCCGCCGTCAAGGCCGTCTCCGACGATCTGCTGGCCACCGCCCGCCCGATCGACGAGAAGTCCGACATCGCCGCCGTCGCCGCGCTGTCCGCCCAGGACCAGCAGGTCGGCGAGCTGATCGCCGAGGCGATGGACAAGGTCGGCAAGGACGGTGTCATCACCGTCGAGGAGTCCAACACCTTCGGTCTGGAGCTGGACTTCACCGAGGGCATGGCCTTCGACAAGGGCTACCTGTCCCCGTACTTCGTGACCGACCAGGAGCGTATGGAGGCCGTCCTCGACGACCCGTACATCCTGATCAACCAGGGCAAGATCTCCTCCATCCAGGACCTGCTGCCGCTGCTGGAGAAGGTCATCCAGGCGGGTGCCTCCAAGCCGCTGCTGATCATCGCCGAGGACGTCGAGGGCGAGGCGCTCTCCACGCTCGTCGTCAACAAGATCCGCGGCACGTTCAACGCCGTCGCCGTCAAGGCCCCCGGCTTCGGCGACCGCCGCAAGGCGATGCTCCAGGACATGGCGGTCCTCACCGGCGCCACGGTCATCTCCGAGGAGGTCGGCCTCAAGCTCGACCAGGTCGGCCTGGACGTGCTCGGCACCGCCCGCCGCGTGACGGTCACCAAGGACGACACCACCATCGTCGACGGTGGCGGCAAGTCCGAGGACGTCGTCGGCCGCGTGGCCCAGATCAAGGCCGAGATCGAGACCACCGACTCCGACTGGGACCGCGAGAAGCTCCAGGAGCGCCTCGCGAAGCTGGCCGGCGGCGTGTGCGTGATCAAGGTCGGCGCCGCCACCGAGGTGGAGCTGAAGGAGAAGAAGCACCGTCTGGAGGACGCCATCTCCGCGACCCGCGCCGCGGTCGAGGAGGGCATCGTCTCCGGTGGTGGCTCCGCGCTGGTCCACGCCTCCAAGGTGCTGGCGGACGGCCTCGGCAAGCAGGGCGACGAGGCCACGGGTGTCGCCATCGTGCGCCGCGCGGTCGTCGAGCCGCTGCGCTGGATCGCCGAGAACGCCGGCCTCGAGGGCTACGTCATCGCCTCCAAGGTCGCCGAGATGGACAAGGGCAACGGCTACAACGCCGCCACCGGTGAGTACGGCGACCTGGTCAAGGCCGGCGTCATCGACCCGGTGAAGGTGACCCGTTCCGCCCTGGAGAACGCCGCCTCCATCGCCTCCCTGCTGCTCACGACCGAGACCCTGGTCGTCGAGAAGAAGGAAGAGGAAGAGCCGGCCGCGGCCGGCCACGGCCACGGTCACGCCCACTGACCCAGGCCACAGGCGCCACTGAGGTCCGGCACCCCCACGGAGGGTGCCGGACCTTCGCGCTGTCCGGGCAGTCCGGGGCCGTCCGAGGCCGTCCGGGTCCGTTCAGGTCTCCAGGGCGTCGAGCGCGCCGAGCTGCTCCATCAGCCCGAGCTGGTCGTGCTGCCACCAGGTCTCGGCGATCTTCCCGTCCTCGCTGAACCGCAGCAGGGTCATCCCGCTCATGGTGACGTCGCGCCCGGTGGGCGTGATCCCGAGGAACTCGCCCTTGTGCCGGGCGTTCCACGTCCACAGGACGCAGACCCGGTCGCCCTGGGCGATCACGTCATCGAGGGTGAACGCCGCGTCGAAGGCGCCGCGCCATACGTCGTACTCGCGCCGGAGCGCGTCGAGACCGATCGTGTCCTGGGCGTTCACGGGATCATGGCTGTGGCAGTCCTCCGTGATCAGGTCGTTGAGCGGCGGCAGTTCGCCCTCGGTCGTCAGCGTCTCGAAGAACCGCCGGGCGTTCGCCGCGTACAACTGCTCGTCCCGGATCACGTCCAGCTCGGTGAACGTGGGCGTCCCGTCGCACAGGGCGACCATCTCGCGGAAGATCTTCTCGCTCTCGGGCAGGTGCGCGGTGCGCATCGCCTCCTCGTACGAGGGGAACTCCACGATCTCGATGAAGTGCGAGGCGTCGGCCCGGTCCTTGCCGATCACGCTGTGCGTCGCGGTCCGTCTGCCCCGGGTCTGCTCGACCCACGCCTCCATGATCCGGTTCATCTCGTCGAACCGACGGGTCCTGCAGTCGATGAGCCGCACATATGTCATGACGCCGCCTCCGGCCCCCCTGAGTCCGGCAGATACGGTCAATTTTCCCACCCGAGGGGCGCCGCCACCCGTCCTCCGACCCGGCGCCGAAGTCGGTGATCGCCCTAGCGCGGCCCGTACTTGCGCCCCGTCCGCGAGGTCACCCCGCCCAGCAGCCCGCGCGGCGTCACCTTCACCACGCCCATCAGCGCCTTGTACCGCGGGTCCGGAACGGACAGCGACTTGCCCCGCGCCAGATCCGCCAGCGCCGCGGCGACCAGCTTGTCCGCATCCAGCCACATCCAGTTCGGGATGTTGCTCGTGCCCATCCCGGCCCGCTCGTGGAACTCCGTACGGACGAAGCCGGGACACAGCACCATCAGCCGTACGCCCGAGTCGGCCAGGTCCCGCGCGGCGCCCTGCGTGAACTGCACGACCCACGCCTTGGACGCGCCGTAGGTGCCGCGCGGCACGAACGCCGCGACCGAGGCCACATTGACGACCCCGCCGCGCCCGCGCGAGCGCATCGCCTCCGCCGCCGCGGTCGTCAGCCGCAGCACGGCCTCGCAGTGCACCTTGAGCATGCGCAGCTCGTCGGCCATCGGGACGTCGAGATAGCGGCCCTTGTTGCCGAAGCCCGCGTTGTTGATGAGCAGATCGACCGGGTTCCTGAGGTCGGACAGCCGCGCGGCCACCGTCTCGATGCCCTCGTCCGTCGCGAGGTCCGCCGCCAGCACCTCCGCCTCGATGCCGTGCCGGTCGTGCAACTCCGTCGCCTGCTCCCGCAGCCGCTGGGCGTCGCGGGCCACCAGGACGAGATCATGGCCGTCGGCGGCGAGGCGTCGTGCGAACGCGGCGCCGATGCCCGCGGTCGCTCCCGTAATCAGAGCCGTTGTCATGGGCCAACGATAGTGACCCGGAGCGCACGAGTCCGCCCACCGGACAGGCCCGTTCACCCACTCTTCCGCCAACGCCCCTACGATGTCGGCCGGTTGTCCGCCGCGTATGTGCGCACGTACTCCCGGGCCGCCGCCAGGCTCTCCGGGTGCAGCGCCTCGCCCGCCGCCAACAGGCTTGGCAGCAGGTGCCGTTCCGTGGTCGACGCCCGGAACTGGAGGGCGACCGTCACCTCGTGGTCGGGCCGGTGCACGATCTCGACGGGGTCCCCGGCCCGGATCTCGCCCGGCTCGATCACCCGCAGATACGCGCCGGGCGCCCCCTGCCGCGTGAACCGCTTGACCCAGCCGCTCTCCCCGAGGTGCCCCTGGAAGGTACGGCACGGGATCCGCCCGGAGGTGACCTCGAGCAGCAGTTCGGCGCCGACGCGCCAGCGCTCGCCGATCAGCGCCCCTGACACGTCGATCCCCTGCGTGGTGAGGTTCTCGCCGAACGAGCCGCTCGGCAGGGGACGGCCCAGCTCACGCTCCCAGGCGTCCAACTCCTCGCGGGCGAACGCGTAGACCGCCTGGTCGTCGCCGCCGTGGTGCCGCAGATCGCACACGGCGTCCCCGGCCAGCCCGCTCGCACCCGTTCCCTTCGGGCCGGGCGCGGCCACCCGGACCGGCCCGTCCACCGGCCGCTTGTCGATACCGGTCACGCCTTCCGCCTGATCGGTGTACTCGACGGCCTCGGGGCGGCCCAGGTTCAGTGACAGAAGCTTCATGTCCGCACCGTAGGCGATATGCGGTCCCGCGGCGTAGGCGTAGGCGTAGGCGCAGGTGCAGGCGATATGCGATCAAAGCGTCGGCGCGATATTCGTCGCCGCACCCAAGAATCGCTTATGCTCAAAGCGTGATCGAGGCCCGACACCTCCGTGTGCTCCGCGCCGTGGCCGCCAGTGGCTCCTTCTCTGCGGCGGCGCGCGAACTGGGCTGCACCCAGCCCGCCGTCAGCCAGCAGATGAAGGCGCTGGAGACGTCCGTCGGCACGCCCCTGCTGATCCGCAGCGGCCGTGAGATGCGTCTGACGCAGGCCGGCGAGGCGCTCGTACGGCATGCGACAGGCATCCTCGCCGGGCTGACCGCCGCCGAGGAGGAGGTCGCCGCCATCGCGGGCCTCAGGGCCGGCCGGGTCCGCCTCGTCTCCTTCCCGAGCGGCAGCTCCACGCTCGTCCCCACCGCGCTCGCCGCGCTGCGCGCCGCGCATCCCGGCACCCGGGTCTCCCTCGAGGAGGCCGAGCCCCCCGAGTCCGTCGAGAAGCTGCGCGCCGGTGACTGCGATGTCGCGCTCGCCTTCCGCTACGAGGGAGCGGCGGGCGTCGAGGAGTGGGACGACCTGATCGTCCGCCCCCTGCTCTCCGACCGCCTCGTCGCCCTGGTCCCCGAGCGCCATCGGCTGGCGCGCGCGGAGTCCGTCGCCATCGGCGACCTCGCGAGGGAGTCGTGGATCGCGGGCTGTTCGCGCTGCCGGGGCCAGCTCGTCCAGGTGTGCGAGAGCGCGGGCTTCTCCCCGCGCATCGACTTCGCGACCGACGACTTCCCGGCGGTGGCCGGTCTGGTCGCGGCCGGTCTCGGGGTGGCCGTCCTGCCGCAGCTCGCGATCGAGTCCGTACGGCCGAGGGGCGCGCGTCCCATCGCGCTGGAGCCCGCGGTGCGGCGGGAGATCGTCGCGCTCACCCTGCCCGACCTGGCCCAGGTGCCGGCGGTGGCGGCGATGCTCGGGAAGCTGGCACGGGCGGCGGGACGCTGAGGCCGTCTGCCGTGCGGGCGCACCCGCCGGGCGGCGTGTTCGGGTAACCCTCTTGGGCTACACCTGGCCGCACAAGTATGGGCACGCCCGTGCGTGCCCGCGTCGCAGAAACGTTCTTTCAGTTGTTCGGGGCGGCCGTGCCCCCGTTGGTCGTCGATGCCGGTACCAGCCGGTTGCGTGCTCGACCCATCAGCTCTTCGCGCTCGTCCTCGGTCAGTCCGCCCCATACGCCGTACGGCTCCCGCACCGCCAGTGCGTGGGCCGCGCACTCCGCGCGTACGGGGCATCTCATACAGACCTCTTTGGCCGAGTTCTCGCGCGCGCTCCGCGCCGCGCCGCGCTCACCTTCCGGATGGAAGAAGAGCGAGCTGTCGACCCCACGGCAGGCCGCATGGAGCTGCCAGTCCCACAGATCCGCGTTCGGTCCGGGAAGGCGGGAGAAGTCTGCCATTGCATGTCCCCTTGTTGCCGTTCTGGGCGGATATGTGTGCTTCCGACCGTACAACGACGATCTTAGGAGATGAAAATATGACTCATTGCGAATCTAGCTCCAGACACCAGCTAATGGGAAGAAAAGCGGCTAAATGGGGCATAGGTTGTGATGAAAGTTCGGGGGTCCGCGCGCATGTCTGCACCGTGTTCGCGCCCTCACGTACAGTGCCGAAGATGGCTTGCTGCACCGTAACTCTTTCGAGTGACCATCGTTGGAGAGTGCGGAGGCGGTTGAAAGAACAAGCGCTCGGGCAGGCGTCCGAGGGCGTCGACCGCTCAGGTGACGATTCGTAACCAGCCTGGAGGCTCAAGGTGACGCGCATCAGCTTCGGAGGGCGGTCATGACATCCGTCCTCGTCTGCGACGACTCCCCGCTTGCCCGAGAGGCGCTCCGCCGTGCGGTCGCGACCGTGCCCGGCGTCGAGCGCGTGACGACGGCGGCCAACGGCGAGGAAGTCCTCCGCCGCTGGGGCGCCGACCGCTCGGACCTGATTCTGATGGACGTACGCATGCCCGGCCTGGGCGGCGTAGAGACCGTACGACGGCTGCTGTCCGCGGACCCGGGAGCGCGCATCATCATGCTCACCGTCGCCGAGGACCTGGACGGCGTGGCGCTCGCGGTAGCCGCGGGCGCCCGCGGCTATCTGCACAAGGACGCCTCGCGCGCGGAGCTGCGGGCGACGGTGACGCAGGCCCTCGCCGACCCGACCTGGCGGCTCGCGCCGCGGCGGCTGCGCTCCGCCGAGATGGGCGCCGCGCCGACGCTCACCGCGCGTGAGATCCAGGTTCTGGAGGGCATGAGCCACGGACGGTCCAACGCGGAGATCGGCCGGGAGCTGTTCCTCTCCGAGGACACCGTGAAGACGCATGCCCGGCGGCTGTTCAAGAAGCTCGGCGCCTCGGACCGCGCGCACGCGGTGGCGCTCGGCTTCCGGTGGGGCCTGGTCCGCTGAGTGGGCCCTCGCGGGGGTGTGCGGATCCCCGCCTGCCGCAGGGCGGGCGGGGCGCAGCGACCCCGGGCGGGTCCGGACGGCCCGCCTCGTACTCCCCTGAGGCCGCTCGGCAACGGGGCTCGCCGGGTGCCCGCTGCTCGTTTCGCCGCGCATGCCGCATCCTTGAGGTGTGGAGTTCCTCGGGGACGAGTCGGTCGAGCGGGAGGGGAGGGCGCAGGAGATGGGTTCCGGCGCACCTGCTCATAACGCTTCGGTGCACAACTACGGACGCGGTGTCACGGATCGGACGACGTCAAGGCACCATGGATCGATGCGCGACGACGAGACAACGGTGATCGGTGCGCTCGTCCACCGCGCCGTCGACGGCGACGAGCAGGCGACCCATGACCTGCTCGCCCGCGTACACCCCCTGGCCTTGCGCTACTGCCGCACGCGCCTGTCCCGGCTGCCCGGCGACGCCCGGCACTTCGTCGAGGACCTGGCCCAGGAGGTCTGTGTCGCGGTGCTCCTCGCGCTGCCGCGCTACAAGGACACCGGGCGCCCCTTCGAGGCGTTCGTCTTCGCGATCGCTGCGCACAAGGTCGCGGACCTCCAGCGCGCGGCGATGCGCCATCCCGGTTCGACGGCGGTCCCCTCGGACGAGATGCCGGAGCGCCCGGACGACTCGCTGGGCCCCGAGGAGCGGGCGCTGCTGAGCAGCGACGCCGAGTGGGCCAAGAAGCTCCTGGCCAACCTTCCCGAGAACCAGCGCGAGCTGCTGCTGCTCCGTATCGCGGTGGGCTTGACCGCGGAGGAAACGGGACAGATGTTGGGAATGTCACCGGGGGCGGTGCGCGTGGCGCAGCACAGGGCGCTGAGTCGGCTGAGGGCGCTGGCGGAGCAATAGCGAGCGCGCCCTGTCGGGCCCTTGTGCGACAAGGTCCTTACAGAACATGGCCTTTTGGCCGTCACAAGACCAGTCGGGCCACTCGCTTCGTGCATATGTACGAAGCGGGGTCCCGTTAACGATCGTGGAATGAGAGGTCCGTGCTTCCCGTTAGCATGGACATCCGCACCGTTCAAGGCCATTTGGGGAAGGTGTCATGACTGCAAACGTCGACGGAGTGCCCGAGAAGTTCGCGACACTCGGGTTGACCTACGACGACGTGCTGCTGCTGCCGGGCGCGTCGGACATGGCGCCCGACGAGATCGACACCACCTCGCGCGTCTCCAAGAACGTCCGGGTCAACATCCCGCTGCTGTCCGCCGCCATGGACAAGGTCACCGAGTCGCGCATGGCGATCGCGATGGCCCGCCAGGGTGGCGTGGGCGTCCTGCACCGCAACCTCTCCATCGAGGACCAGGCCAACCAGGTCGACCTGGTCAAGCGCTCCGAGTCCGGCATGGTGGCCAACCCGATCACCATCCACCCGGACGCCACCCTCGCCGAGGCCGACGCCCTGTGCGCGAAGTTCCGTATCAGCGGTGTCCCGGTCACCGACCCGTCCGGCAAGCTGCTGGGCATCGTCACCAACCGTGACATGGCCTTCGAGAACGACCGCTCCCGGCGGGTGCACGAGGTCATGACCCCGATGCCCCTGATCACGGGCAAGGTCGGCATCTCGCGCGACGAGGCCATGGAGCTGCTGCGCCGCCACAAGATCGAGAAGCTTCCGCTGGTCGATGACGAGGGCCTCATCAAGGGTCTGATCACGGTCAAGGACTTCGTGAAGGCGGAGCAGTACCCGAACGCCGCCAAGGACTCCAAGGGCCGCCTCCTCGTGGGCGCCGCGGTGGGCGTGGCGGGCGACGCCTTCGAGCGCGCCCAGGCCCTCATCGAGGCGGGCGTCGACTTCATCGTCGTCGACACCGCGCACGGCCACTCCCGGCTGGTCGGCGACATGGTCGCCAAGATCAAGTCGAACGCGTCGGGCGTGGACGTCATCGGCGGCAACATCGCCACGCGCGACGCCGCCCAGGCGCTCATCGACGCCGGCGTGGACGGCATCAAGGTCGGTGTCGGCCCCGGCTCCATCTGCACCACCCGCGTCGTCGCCGGTATCGGCGTCCCGCAGGTCACGGCCATCTACGAGGCCTCGCTGGCGGCCAAGGCGGCGGGCGTCCCGGTCATCGGCGACGGTGGCCTGCAGTACTCCGGCGACATCGCCAAGGCCCTGGTCGCGGGCGCCGACACGGTGATGCTCGGCTCGCTGCTCGCGGGCTGCGAGGAGTCGCCGGGCGAGCTGCTGTTCATCAACGGCAAGCAGTTCAAGTCGTACCGCGGCATGGGCTCCCTGGGCGCCATGCAGACCCGCGGCGACCGCAGGTCGTTCTCCAAGGACCGCTACTTCCAGGAGGGCGTCGCCTCCGACGAGCAGCTCATCCCGGAGGGCATCGAGGGCCAGGTGCCCTACCGCGGCCCGCTGTCCTCCGTCGTCCACCAGCTGGTCGGCGGCCTGCGCCAGTCGATGTTCTACGTCGGCGGCAGGACGGTCCCGGAGCTGCAGGACCGGGGCCGCTTCGTGCGCATCACCTCGGCGGGCCTGAAGGAGAGCCACCCGCACGACATCCAGATGACGGTCGAGGCGCCGAACTACAGCAACAAGAAGTGACGGACCCGCGCGCCGAAGGCGTCTGAGGCGCGCGGTCCCACGTCCGAGGGCGGCCCCGGAGCTTCCGGGGCCGCCCTCGTGCGTCCGTCGTCGTACCGGGCGGGGCGGCCGTTGTCGCACCCGTCGGCGATACTGGAAGACGCTGAAACGCAGAGGGAAAGGCCACAGACGTGACTGAGATCGAGATCGGGCGCGGCAAGCGCGGCCGCCGGGCGTACGCCTTCGACGACATCGCCGTCGTCCCCAGCCGCCGTACGCGGGACCCGAAGGAGGTCTCGATCGCCTGGCAGATCGATGCCTACCGCTTCGAGCTGCCGTTCCTGGCCGCCCCCATGGACTCGGTCGTCTCCCCGGCCACCGCGATCCGCATCGGAGAGCTGGGCGGCCTCGGTGTGCTGAACCTCGAAGGCCTGTGGACGCGGTACGAGGACCCGCAGCCGCTGCTCGACGAGATCGTCGGACTGCCCACGGACGTCGTGACCCGCCGCCTCCAGGAGATCTACGCGGCTCCCATCAAGGAGGAGCTGATCGGGCAGCGCATCAAGGAGGTGCGCGACTCGGGCGTGGTCACCGCCGCCGCGCTCTCCCCGCAGCGCACGGCCCAGTTCTCCAAGGCCGTCGTCGACGCGGGCGTGGACGTCTTCGTGATCCGCGGTACGACGGTCTCGGCGGAGCATGTCTCGCACTCGCACGAGCCGCTGAACCTGAAGCAGTTCATCTACGAGCTGGACGTCCCGGTGATCGTCGGCGGCTGCGCCACCTACACCGCGGCCCTGCATCTGATGCGCTCCGGCGCGGCCGGTGTGCTGGTCGGCTTCGGCGGCGGCGCCGCGCACACCACGCGCAACGTCCTCGGCATCCAGGTCCCGATGGCGACGGCGGTCGCGGACGTGGCGGCTGCCCGCCGTGACTACATGGACGAGTCCGGCGGCCGGTACGTCCACGTGATCGCGGACGGCGGCGTCGGCTGGTCCGGCGACCTGCCGAAGGCGATCGCCTGCGGCGCGGACGCCGTGATGATGGGCTCCCCGCTCGCCCGCGCCACGGACGCGCCGGGCCGGGGCAACCACTGGGGCATGGAGGCCGTCAACGAGGAGCTGCCGCGGGGCAAGAAGGTCGACCTGGGCACGGTCGGCACCATCGAGGAGGTCCTCACGGGCCCGTCGCACACCCCGGACGGCTCGATGAACTTCTTCGGCGCCCTGCGCCGCGCCATGGCGACCACCGGCTACAGCGAGCTGAAGGAGTTCCAGCGCGTCGAGGTGACGGTGGCGGACTCGCAGCACCGGCGCTGACCTGACGCCGCGCTCGGCCTGAGCGACGAAGGGGCCCGGTCCACCCGCGGAGGTGGACCGGGCCCCTTCGCATGCCCAAGTGCCCAGGTGGGGGCGCGTTGTGTGGTCAGGGGGCGCGCGGTTGCCTTCGGGACGAATACGCCGGAGAGGGCGGTGCCGAGCCGCTAGTGTCCGTGTCCGGCGACCCCGTTCTCTGGGGCGCCCCCTTCCAAGGACCTGGACCGGACCCCGCCCCTCGGGGCCCGGCCCGATTCCGACGGACCGCCTACCGGGTCAATGGGCGGCATCGTGGAAGGGGGCGCGTCCATGGGGCGTCACCGCATGCCCACCCACTGGAATCGGATCCGTCTGTGGCCGGTGAAGTGCCGGAGGAGGTGGATCTTGCGGAACTTTGGATGGTGAGCGGCCACCCCTATAGAGGATAGGGGTGGACACTCCGTTCACTTTCAGGAGCCTGTCGCAGCGACCTCTGCGGCGGGCTCCGCCTCTTGCACGGTACCGGATTCACCGTCAGGCGGCTCGGCACCGAGAGGGGCGGATCTTCGGACGGTGAGCGGCCACCCCTGCAAGGACTAGGGGTGGACGCTCCGTGAACTACCCCCCACGCTAGCGCCGCAGCCGCCCCCCCCGCCACCAGCCCCGGAAGCACATCCGCCCCCGTGCGCCCCCTTCACAAGCGGTGCGCCGCCCCTGTGGGTGTGGCCCCCCGTGTGTCCAGCAGGAGTTGTGCCTTCACCGACAAGCCCTGGAGGTCGTACGTGCGGTGGTGCTGGAGGAGGATCGTCAGGTCCGCGTCGGCCGCGGCTTCGTAGAGGGAGTCCGCGCGGGGGATCGGGCGGTCGAGGACGCTCCACGCGGGGACGTACGGGTCGTGGTAGCTGACGGAGGCGCCGAGTTCCAGCAGGCGCAGGGCGATCTCCCGGGCGGGGGAGGCCTGGAGGTCGGCGAGGTCCGGCTTGTAGGTCACGCCGAGCAGCAGGACGCGCGCTCCGCGGGCCGACTTGCCGTGCTCGTTCAGGAGCGTGGCGGCGCGCTGGACGACGTACTGGGGCATCCGGCTGTTGACCTGCTGCGCCAGTTCGACCATGCGCAGGGTGCGTCCGGTCGGGCCCGCGAGGTCCTGGGGGACGGCGTGGCCGCCGACGCCGGGGCCGGGGCGGAAGGCCTCGAAGCCGAACGGCTTGGTCTCCGCGCAGCGGACGACGTCCCACAGATCGACGCCCAAGTCATGGCAGAGGACGGCCATTTCGTTGACCAGGGCGATGTTGACCTGCCGGTAGTTCGTCTCGAGTACCTGGACGGTCTCCGCCTCGCGCGGGCCACGCGCGCGGACCACCTTGTCGGTGAGGCGTCCGTAGAAGGCGGCGGCGGACTCGGTGCAGGCGGGGGTCAGACCGCCGATCACCTTCGGGGTGTTGGCGGCCCCGAAGTCGCGGTTGCCGGGGTCGACGCGGCTCGGCGAGTACGCGAGGTGGAAGTCGCGTCCGGCGCGCAGCCCCGAGCCCGCTTCGAGCAGCGGACGCAGGAACTGCTCCGTGCTGCCCGGCGGCACCGGTGACTCCAGGATCACGGTGGTGTACGGGCGGAGCCGCTCGGCGAGCGCGCGGGCGGCGCTCTCCAGTTGGCCGAGGTCGAGCCCGCCGCCCGCGCCGCGCGGGACCGGGGCGCAGATGACGGCGGTACGGACCCGGCCCAGCTCGGCGGCGTCGTCGGTCGGCCGGAAGCCCCCCGAGAGCAGTCGGCGTTGTTCGGCGGCGGTGAGGGAACCGGCCTCGGACCCCGTCCGGTATCCGATCGTGGAGATGCCGGCGGCGACGGCGGCCTGGGCCAGGGGCAGGCCGAGATGACCGAGTCCGATGACGGCGAGGTCTGCGGGCATGGGTGAGCCGTCCTTCGCGGTAGCCGAAGCGGGACAGGTGTGCAAGCCGTGTGGACAGAGAGAGCGAGTGCAATGTCAGACTAGGAGTAAATATGACCGATTTGCGGGATTGACGGGGCGCGTTTCTCGTGAGTTGTCCACAGGCAGTGAGTGCGTGGTGGCCGAAGCCGGACATCCCGGTCAGACTTTGGGCAGGGGGATGTGAGCCGAGCCTCGCCCGGCGGGTGAGGCCGACGCGGCAGACGGCGGGAGGCAGCGGTGAGGACAGCGGCACTGGGACCGGCGCAGCGCGCCGAGTCACTGGCGGAGATGGCCGAGCGCGAGCTGGACGTGCTGGTCGTGGGCGCGGGCGTGGTCGGCGCGGGCACCGCGCTGGACGCCGCCACGCGCGGTCTGTCCACGGGCCTCGTCGAGGCGCGGGACTGGGCGTCGGGCACCTCCAGCCGGTCGAGCAAGCTGATACACGGCGGTCTGCGCTATCTGGAGATGCTCGACTTCGCGCTCGTACGCGAGGCGTTGAAGGAGCGCGGGCTGCTCCTCGAGCGTCTCGCGCCGCATCTCGTGAAGCCGGTCGCGTTCCTGTACCCGTTGCAGCACAAGGGCTGGGAGCGGCTGTACGCGGGCTCGGGCGTCGCGCTCTACGACGCCATGTCGATGGCGCGCGACCACGGCCGCGGGCTGCCGATGCACCGTCACCTGAGCCGCCGTCAAGCGCTCCTCGTGGCCCCGTGCTTGAAGAAGGACGCGCTGGTCGGGGCGTTGCAGTACTACGACGCGCAGGTGGACGACGCCCGCTATGTGACGACGCTGGTGCGTACGGCCGCGGCGTACGGCGCGAAGGTCGCCAACCGCGCGCGCGTCACCGGGTTCCTGCGCGAGGGCGAGCGGGTCGTCGGCGCCATGGTGCAGGACGTGGAGGGGGGCGGGCGGTACGAGATCCGCGCCCGGCAGATCGTCAACGCGACGGGGGTGTGGACCGACGACACCCAGGCCATGGTGGGCGAGCGCGGTCAGTTCCATGTACGGGCGTCCAAGGGCATCCACCTGGTCGTACCGAAGGACCGGGTGCACGCGACCTCGGGGCTCATCCTGAGGACCGAGAAGTCCGTCCTGTTCGTCATCCCGTGGGGGCGCCACTGGATCATCGGGACGACCGACACCGACTGGGATCTCGACAAGGCGCACCCGGCGGCCTCCAGCGCGGACATCGACTATCTGCTGGAGCGGGTGAACTCCGTCCTGTCCGTGCCGCTCACGCGGGACGACGTGGAGGGGGTGTACGCGGGCCTCAGGCCGCTGCTCGCGGGGGAGTCCGACGCCACCAGCAAGCTGTCGCGCGAGCACACCGTGGCGCATCCGGTGCCCGGTCTCGTGGTCGTGGCGGGCGGCAAGTACACGACGTACCGGGTGATGGCCAAGGACGCCGTCGACGAGGCGGTGCACGGCCTGGACCAGCGGGTCGCCGAGTGCGTCACGGAGGACATCCCGCTGCTGGGCGCCGAGGGCTATCCCGCGCTGTGGAACACCCGGGCGCGCACGGCGGCGCGTACCGGGCTGCATGTGGTCCGGGTGGAACACCTGCTGAACCGGTACGGCGCGCTGGCGGAGGAGATCTTCGAGCTGATCGCGGCCGACCCCTCGCTCGGCGAACCTCTCACGGCCGCCGACGACTATCTGCGGGCCGAGGTGGTGTACGCCGCCTCCCACGAGGGCGCGCGCCATCTGGACGACGTACTGACCCGGCGGACGCGTATCTCGATCGAGACGTTCGACCGCGGCACGCGCAGTGCGCGGGAGGCGGCCGAGCTGATGGCGCCGGTGCTCGGCTGGAGCGAGGGCCGTATCGCGCGCGAGGTCGAGCACTACGAGAAGCGGGTGGAGGCGGAGCGCGAGTCGCAGCGGCAGCCCGACGACCTGACGGCGGACGCGGCGAGGCTCGGGGCACCGGACATCGTGCCCGCGGTGGGCGACCTGGGGTAAGACCGCGGTAAGGGAATGGCCCGTCCGGCCCGGGACGTTCGGCGCGGCGGCGCCGGAATCCTTCCTGTCCGCGGCCCATCATGGAGGGCGGCTCGACGCGGGACCGGGCGAGAGCCGATCCTGGTCGGACGGGCGCGTGCGGTGGTGTCGGCGTCCGTCGAAGGCCCGGGACCGCCGTGTCCGCCGTGCCGACACACCGTCAGGCGGGGAGCGGGACGCCGATCCAGGGGCACCCCTGGGCGTCGGGCCGGTCCGAACGTGAGGGACAATGAAGGCTCTGTCAGGGCGGGTTGCATGAGGGGACGCATGTCGGAGGCGGAGCGGGCGGGGTCATCCCACCAGGACAAGAGCGAACGTCTCCTCGCCGGTCGCTACCGGTTGGGGGAGGTACTCGGCCGCGGCGGCATGGGCACGGTGTGGCGCGCCAAGGACGAGACCCTCGGCCGTACGGTCGCCGTCAAGGAGCTGCGGTTCCCGTCGAGCATCGACGAGGAGGAGAAGCGCCGGCTCATCACGCGCACGCTGCGCGAGGCCAAGGCGATCGCCCGGATCCGCAACAACGGCGCGGTGACCGTCTTCGACGTGGTCCAGGAGGACGATCGGCCCTGGATCGTCATGGAGTTGATCGAGGGCAAGTCGCTCGCCGAGGCCATCCGTGAGGACGGACTGCTGGACCCCAGGCGCGCCGCCGAGGTCGGGCTGTCGGTCCTCGACGTGCTGCGCGACGCGCACCGCGAGGGCATCCTGCACCGCGACGTGAAGCCGTCGAACGTGCTGATCGCGGAGGACGGCCGGGTCGTCCTCACCGACTTCGGCATCGCCCAGGTGGAGGGCGACCCGTCCATCACCTCCACCGGCATGCTCGTCGGCGCCCCCTCGTACATCTCGCCCGAGCGGGCGCGCGGGCACAAGCCGGGCCCGGCGGCCGACCTGTGGTCGCTCGGCGGGCTGCTCTACGCGGCGGTCGAGGGTGTGCCGCCCTACGACAAGGGGTCGGCGATCGCCACGCTGACCGCGGTGATGACCGAGCCGCTGGAGGAGCCGAAGCACGCCGGTCCGCTGCGCAACGTCATCTACGGGCTGCTCGCCAAGGACCCGCAGCAGCGGTTGGACGACGAGGGCGCGCGGGCGATGCTCCAGGAGATCGTCCACGCCCCCGCGCCGAAGGACGAGATCCCGGCGGACGCGACGCGGGTCATCGAGGCGCCTCCGGTGCCCAAGGAGCTTGCGGACAAGGGGAGTACGGGGTCCGGAGGCAAGCGGGGCGAGGAGGCCGCCGAGCGGCTGCGCGGCGCGCTGCGCTCCGTACGCAAGGCCGCCGCGACCCCGGCCGAGAGCGCGGCGGCGTCCACCCCCGCGGCGGACAAGCCCGCCGCCGAGGCGTCCGGCGTGGGAGCCGCGTCCTCGGGCGCGCGGGGCGACAGCGCCACCGCCGTGTCGAACTCCGGTGCTCCGAAGTCGAGTTCGGGATGGCCCGTCGTGCCGGACCCGGACCGTCCGCCGCGGCCCGCGACGCCGCCCAGGGCGCCGCTCACGGACGTGGTGTCGAAGCGGACGCTGGTGATCATCGCCGCGGTCGTGGTCCTCGCCGTGCTCGGCACCGTGCTCGCGTTCACGCTCAAGAGCGACGACAGCGGCGCGCAGGACGGCAAGAAGGGCGGCACCAAGGCCGCCGCGACCGCCGACGCGGCCCCCGGGAGCGGGCACAAGGACGGCGGCGGCGCCCCCCGCACGGACGGCGGCAGCACGAGCGACACCGCCACGGACGGGAAGAGCACCGCGGACGCCTCGCCGCCCGCCGGTAAGGGCGACGACAAGCCCTCCGGCGGCTCCTCCGGCTCGTCGGACGGCAAGGGCTCCAAGGACGACAGCGGCGCGGCCTCGACGCACAAGAGCAGCCAGGGCTACGCGATAGGCCTTCCCGCGGGCTGGAAGTACCAGAAGTCGGACTCGGCGGGGGACCGGTTCACCGGGCCCCACGGCCAGCGGCTGCTCGTCGGCTGGACCTCCACGCCCAAGGGCGATCCGGTGGCCGACTGGAACCAGCAGGAGCGCTACATGGTGCGCCCCCAGTACAAGCGGGTCCACATCAAGGCGGTGGACTACCGCGGCTGGAACACGGCCGACTGGGAGTTCACCTACGTCGACGGGGGCACCGCGTACCGGGTGATCGACCGCGGGTTCGTCGTCAACTCCCATCAGGGGTACGGGCTGATGTACACGGCGAAGGCGGACGAATGGGACGGCGCGCTCCGTAAGGACACCTGGAAGACGCTGACCCAGACGTTCCAGCCGAAGTCGTGACGTACCACTTGGTGAACTGACGTTCCGTACGGTCCACTTGCGGGGAGATATGACATCCCCGGGTTGTGGGTTGCGTTCGGCACGTATCGTGAAGCACTGCGGACCGTACGAAGCCGGAACGGGGCGTCAGCCGAACGCAAGACCAAGGGCGGCCGGGGGAGGCAGCGTGGACGACTATGCGGGACGGGTGCTCGCCGACCGCTACCGCCTGCCGTTGCCGCCCTCCGACGCGTTCGAACTCGCCGAGACGCGCGCCTTCGACAGCTACAGCGGACAGGAAGTCCTCGTCCGCCAGGTGCCGTTGCCCGAGATCGTCGAGGCGGAGGTGCTCGGCGCGGACGGGCTGCCCGAGGGGTTCGTCCCGCAGGAGGGCAGGGCGGCCCCCGCCGCCTTCGCCCGGTCGGCGGCCACGCGTCGGCCCACCGATCCGGCGGTACGGCGCGCGATCGAGGCAGCCCAGGCCGCCGCGCAGGTCCCCGACCACGCCCTGCTCGACCAGGTCTTCGACGTGTTCGCCGAGGCCGGTTCGCTGTGGATCGTGAGCGAACTGGTCCCGGCGAGGCCGCTGGCGGCGCTGCTCGCCGAGCAGCCGCTGACGCCCTACCGCGCGGCGGAGGTCGCCTCCGACGTCCTCACGGCGCTGTGCGTCCTGCACGCGCACGGCTGGGTGCACCGCAACGTCACCGCGCGCACGGTGCTCGTCTGCGACGACGGCCGCGTGATGCTGACCGGTCTGGCGGCCGGAGCCGCGGAAGAGGCGCTGTGCGGCTACGACCCCGTTCCCGTACCGGAGTTCGACACGGACGCCGAGCCGCCCGAGCCGAGCGGGACCCCGCACGGCACCGACGCCGAGGCCGCGCGACGGGCCGCGATCGAGGCCCGAGCTGGCGGCGCCCCGTCGACAGCGGCAGCCCTGGGGCCCGGCGCTCCGGGCTCCGCCGGAGACGTACGGGCCGCGCGCGCCGGAGCGATCGCCGCGTACCGCGCCGGGGCGCGCGCCGCGGCACGGGCCCAGGACGAACAGCGTGGCGGCCCGGCGGCCCTGTCGCCGCCCCACCCGGCCGACAGCGGCGCGGCGTTACCGGCGCAGACGGCCGCGCCCGGAGCGGAAGCCCTCGTGAAGCCCCCGCCCGGACAGATCGTCGACCCGTACGGCGTGGGCGACACGGCCTCCCGGCCCGCCCCCGTACCCCGCCGCGCGGAGCCCCTCCACGAGGAGCCCGCGGCCCCGGCCGGCCAGGGTCCGGGACCGTGGGGCCACCGCGGCCCCGCCACCGCGCTCGCCGCCGAGCGGGCGCGCCAGGCGCGGATGGCCGTCGTCGGGCCCGTCACCGAGCGATGGGCGCCCGAGCAGGCCGGTCCCGTGCACGAGAACTGGCGACTGGCCCCGCCGATCGGCCCCGCGACCGACCTCTGGGCGCTGGGCGCGCTGCTCTTCCGGGCCGTCCAGGGCCATGCGCCGTATCCCGAGGACAGCACCACCGAACTGGTCCAGCTCGTCTGCGCCGAACCGCCCGCCTACGCCGAGGAGTGCGGCCCGCTGCGCCCCGTCGTGGAGTCCCTGCTGCGGCAGGACCCGGACGAGCGGCCCGACGTCGAGGAGCTGCGCGGCTGGCTGCGCTCGCTCATACGGTCCGCGCCCGAGCCCGAGGCGGGCACGCAGGTCGTCGCGGCGCCGCCCGCCGACCCCACGCGGCTGCCGATCGTACGGCGCCGCGGCGAACTGGTCCGCCGTCGCCGCGCCCGGTCCGAGGGTCGCCGCGCCCGCTCCGAGAACGGCCCGGCCCGCCATCGGCGCGCCCGCGAGGAGCGGCAGCGACCGCCCCGCCGACTCGGCCGCACCCTGCTCCTGCTGGTCCTGACCGGCATGACCGCCGCGATCACGTTCGCCCTGGTGTACATGCCGAAGGCCGCGTCCAGCGGTGGTGACGCGGCGGAGGAGCGCACCAGCGCCGCCGGTGACGTCAGCCCCGCGCCCCAGCAGTCGGAGCCGGGCGATGCCGAGGAGCCGAGTCCGACCTCCTCCAAGAGCCCCACGGAATCGGCGGGTTCGGCCCAGACGCAGACCAACGACCTCCAGGTCGCCGAGGGCTTCACGCTGCGCAAGGACCCCGAGGGCTTCCGCGTCGCCGTGGCGAACGGCTGGACCCGTACGCCGAAGAACGGAAGTGGCCAGATCGTCTACTCCCACGGCGACTTCCGGCTCATCGTGGTACCCGGGCGCGACAGTACGAAGCGGTACGGCAGCGATCCGCTGACCTACCAGCGGGAGTCGGAGCCCGAACTCCAGCCGTTCCGCAGCTCCAGTTGGGCGTCCTCCAGCGGCATGCGGCGTATCGACGTGGGTGAACGCATCCAGGCCGAGGGGCAGTTCACGTGGACCGACGCGAGTGGGCGCGCGCTGTTCGTCCGCAACCTCGCCGTTCTCGTCGGCGGTCGCTACCACGTGGTGCAGATCCGCGGCCCCGAGGCCGAACGCGACGAGGTCACGCGGCTGTACGAGCAGGCGGAGCAGACCTACCAGGCGAGCCGCTGAGGAGACGTCAACTGCCCTGTGCCCGAGGAGAGTCCGGGCCACGCGGTGCGATGGTTGCGTACGGTGAGGGAAGGGAGAACCGTCACAGTGCGGTCTCCGAACGGCCCCGTCGGTTCCCTGTGGGGGAGCCGCTCTCTAGTCTGACCCTCGTCAAGACCATTGCGGGGGAACGTGAACCAGATGCAGGGCCTGCTCCTCGCGGGCCGCTACCGTCTCGTCGACGCCATCGGCAGCGGGGGCATGGGCCGGGTGTGGCGCGCCCACGACGAGGTACTGCACCGCCCGGTGGCCATCAAGGAACTGACCGCCGCGCTGTATGTCACGGAGAGTGACCGGTCGGTGCTGCTGGCCCGGACCCATGCCGAGGCGCGGGCCGCCGCACGCATCAACCACTCGGCCGTGGTCACGGTCCATGACGTGCTGGAACACGACAACCGGCCATGGATCGTCATGGAGTTGGTCGAGGGCGAGTCGCTGGCCGACGCGATCAAGGAGCGCGGCCGGATCGAGCCCGCCGAGGCCGCCCGGATCGGGCTGTGGGTGCTGCGCGCCCTGCGCGCCGCGCACGCCGCGGGCGTACTGCACCGCGATGTGAAGCCCGGCAACGTGCTGCTCGCCTCCGACGGACGGGTGCTGCTCACCGACTTCGGGATCGCCCAGGTCGAGGGCGACACCACCATCACCCGCACCGGCGAGATCGTCGGCTCCGTCGACTACATAGCCCCCGAGCGCGTACAGGGCCATGACCCGGGCCCCGCCTCGGATCTGTGGGCCCTCGGCGCCACGCTGTACACGGCGGTGGAGGGCACCTCGCCGTTCCGGCGGACCTCTCCGCTGTCCACCATGCAGGCCGTGGTCGGCGAGCAGGCCCCGCCGCCGCGGTCCGCCGGAGCCCTGGAGCCGGTGATGACGGCGTTCCTGTGCAAGGACCCCGCCGCGCGGCCCGACGCGGCACAGGCCGAGCAGATGCTCGCCGAGGCGGCGGAGGGGCGGCGGCCGAGGACGGCACAGGAGTACGTGGCGACCCAGCACCTGGACGTGGGCGGCGCCGGGGACACGGCCGCGCAGCCCCCGTGGACGGGGGGCCCGGCAGCGTCCGGCAACACCCTGTACCAGCCCGCGCCGCCGCCGCCCGCGCCCCGTCCCCGCCGCCGTGGCCGCATGATCGCGCTGGCCCTCGCGCTGGCCGCGGTCGTGGGCACGGCGGGCGCGGTGGCCGTGAACCAGCTCGGCAAGCACGACAGCGAGACCACCGAGTCCGCGGGGGAGGCGGCCGGGACGGCCACCACGCACGGGGCGCAGTCCCCGCCGAAGCCGGGGCCGTCGCCGTCCCCGAGCACGCGGCCGTCCCCGAGCACCGTCCCCGAGGGGTGGGTACGGGTGGACGACCCCGCGGGCTTCAGTCTCGTCCTGCCCGGCGAGCAGTGGAAGCGGCAGGCGTTCGACGCCCATCAGACCGACTACACACCCGACGGCGGCAACCACTTCATCCGCATCGCCGTCGACACCTCCCCGGACTACGACGACCCCTTCCAGCACCAGCGTGACCTGGACCAGCAGCTCGGACGGCTGGCCAAGTACCGGCGGGTGAGTCTGGAGGCCAACATCTACCGGGACAGCAGGGGTTCGCTGTGGGACTACACCTGGACCGCGCTGCCCAAGGACACGTCCTTCCCGGGACCGCGCCATGCCGTGGAGCAGATGTACGTGTCCCGCGACGGTGTCGAGTACGCCCTCTACATGTCCGGCCCCGAACAGGACTGGCAGACCACGCGTGAGCAGTTCGACGTGCTGCTGCGGGGATGGCGTCCCCCGGCCGGCTGACCGGCTCCGAACGGCCCGCGCGCGTACGTCGCTTGTCGGCCACCCGCCGTTCGGCGTCCCGGAGGGCGGACCTCCGGTGGGGCATGATGGGGCGCATGACGACCGAGGGGGAGAACGCCCGTGTCGTGGCGGGGCGTTACCGTCTGGAGGAGCGGATCGGCCGCGGCGGCATGGGCGTTGTGTGGCGGGCCGCCGACCAGTTGCTCGGACGTCAGGTCGCGGTCAAGGAACTCGTCCTGGACACCTCGCTCTCGGGCGAGGAAGCCCGGCTGTACCGTGAGCACACCCTGCGCGAGGCGCGTGCGGTCGCGCAGTTGCGGCACCCGCACATCATCGTCGTCCATGACGTCGTCGAGGAGGACGAACGCCCGTACCTCGTCATGGAGTTGATCGACGGCGGATCGCTGGCCGAGCGTATCGCCACGCGCGGCCCGGTCGACGCCCGCGAGGCCGCCCGGATCGGTGTCGGTCTGCTGGGGGCGCTGCGCCGCGCCCATGACGCGGGTGTGCTGCACCGCGATCTCAAGCCCGCGAACGTCCTCGTGGAGGCGGGCACCGGCCGCGTCGTCCTCACCGACTTCGGTATCGCGCAGGTCGCGGGCGCCACCACACTCACCGAGAGCGGCTCCTTCGTCGGGTCGCCCGAGTACACCGCGCCCGAGCGGATGTCCGGCGAGCGGACCGGGCCCGAGTCCGATCTCTGGTCGCTGGGCGCGCTGTTGTGCACCGCCCTGAGCGGCGCGTCCCCGTTCCACCGGGACTCGTTGGGCGGCATCCTGCACGCGGTGGTCGTGGACGAGATCCGGCCGCCCGCGCAGGCGCAGCCCATCCTGCCCGTCGTCCGCGGGCTGTTGGAGCGCGACCCGCGACGGCGTCTGGACGCGGCCGAGGCGCAGCGGCTGTTGGAGGAGTTCCTGGCGACGGGACGTATGCCGCGCGCGCCGGTCGCGTACCCGCCGACACAGCGGGACGTGCCCCGACGCGTCGTACCGTCCGTGTGGAAAGGGGAGTTCAGGCATGCGACGCAGCCCTCGGCGGGCGCGCCGCAGACCGGGCAGCGGTTCTCGCGGGGCGGACTCGTCCTGACGGCCGTCGTCGCCGCCGTGGTGGGCGCGGGCGTCTCGGTGATGGCCCTGCTGTGGCGGGACGACGGCACCATCGGTGACATGCCGAGGAGTCCGGCACCGCCGCGCCCGTCGGTCAGCGCGAGTGTGACCCGGCAGTCGACCCCGGGAACCGCGCCCGTGCCCGCGCCGACGGGCGCGTCGCCGTCCGCCGCCCGTACGGCGCCCGAGGGATATCGACTGGCCCGTGATCCCGGCGGGTTCTCGCTCGCCGTGCCCCACGGCTTCACACGCAGTCCGCAGGGCGAGCGGATCTTCTATCTGTCGCCGGGGCGGACCTTCCGGATCGGGATCAGGATGGCGGACCCCGAACCGGGCGGCCCGCTCGTGGTGATGCGCCGCGCCGACGCGGCCGGGCCGTCCACGAACCCGGGGTATCGCGACAGCCGGGTCACCGAGACGTCGCACCACGGACAGCGGGCCGCGCTCCGGGAGTTCAGCCGAAACGGCTTCACCGCCGCGGAGGGCCCACGGCGCACCGTCGACCTGTGCTGGGAGGAGGACGGTCGGATGTACGAGGTGTGGGTGTCGGCGCCGGTCGGCAGGGTGCGGGAGGCGAAGGAGTACTTCGACGCCGCGGTGGACACGTTCGTACCGGGGTGAATCGGAGACGTGCTTGTACCGGGGCGAATCGGGAATAGGGGGCGCCTCGGGTCACGGGTGTGTGACCGCGTCAGAACCTAGGTGGCTGACGGGGTACAGGGTGCGATAAGCATGACCGTATGAGTCATCAAGGGGGAGGTCCTCGCCACTCCGACCAGCCGACGAGCTTCGGCTTGCAGCCGCCGCAACCCGGCGTCCCGGTCCAGGCGAACCCGTACGTCCGACAGCCGCAGCAGCCGCAGTCGCCGCAAGCGGCGCCGCCCCCGGAGAGCACCCCCACCGTCAGCGTGCCCGAGGCACCGCGGGAACCGGGGGCCGGACGGCTCATCGCCGGGCGTTACCGGCTGCTCTCCAAGCTGGGCCACGGTGGCATGGGCACGGTGTGGCGGGCCAAGGACGAGACGGTGGACCGGGAGGTCGCCGTCAAGGAACCCCGGGTCCCGGACCATCTGCCCGAGCGGGAACGCGCCAACGCCTTCGAGCGGATGCGCCGTGAGGCACGGGCCGCCGCCCGCCTCGACCACCCCAGCGTCGTGAACGTGCACGACGTGGCGGTCGTGGACGGGCAGCCCTGGATCGTGATGGAGCTGGTGCGGGGCCGCTCGCTGGGCGCCGCGCTCCAGGAGGGCACCCTCGGGGTGCAGGAGGCCGCGCGGATCGGCTTGGAGGTGCTCGGCGCCCTGGAGGCCGCGCACGCGGCGGGCATCCTGCACCGGGACGTGAAGCCGGACAACGTCCTGCTCGGCCGCCATGACCGGGTCGTCCTCACCGACTTCGGCATCGCGCAGATCGAGGGCGAGACGAACCTGACGGACACGGGCGGCTTCGTCGGCTCGCCCGAGTACACCGCGCCGGAACGGGTGCTGGGCCGCCGTCCCGGCCCCGAGGCGGACCTGTGGTCGCTGGGCGTGGTGCTCTACGCGGCGACGGAGGGCGTCTCGCCGTTCCGCCGCACCAACCCGCCCGCCACGCTCCAGTCGGTCCTCAACTCCACCCCCGCGGCCCCGGCCGCCGCCCGCGGCCCGCTCGCCGACGCCATCAACGGACTCCTGGAGAAGGACCCGGCACGCCGCCCGAAGGCCGCCGAGGTCCGCCGTCTGCTGGAGGAGGCCGCCACACCGCCGCAGCCGACGCAGCCCATACAGTTCGCGGTCCCGGCGGTCCCCGCCGCGGCCCCCGCCGTGTCCGGCGGCAGCGGTGGCGGCATCCGCATCGGCCGGCGGACTCTGATCGGGCTGGGCGCCGGGATCGTCGCGGTGGCGGTGGCGGCGTATCTGGTGATCGCGAAGCCGTTCGCGGGCCCGCTGCCCGACCACTGGAAGAAGCACCCGGAGAAGGCGCTGGGGGCCACCGTCGCGGTGCCCGAGAAGTACCAGGCGATCAGGCCCAAGAAGGACGCCAGAGACGAGAACTGGGTGACGTACGCCGACCCGAGCGGCGGCATCCGGGTCGTTCTGGAGCTGACGAAGAAGTCCGACGACTCCACGGACAAGATCAAGGACTCGTCGATGGCGGAGATGTACGCCGACAGCGACGAGTTCAGGGACAGCGGCTCCTATGAACTCGACATGCCCAAGGGGCCGAAGATGGTGAGGAAGGAGACCAAGTACCACGGCAGACAGGCCGCCGAGAACACGGTCTCCTACATGACCGACGACAACGACAACCCGAGCCCGCGCGAGCTGAAGATCTTCTACTACAAGGACTCCGCGGGCAACATGTACAAGCTCACGATCGGCTACCCGGGCGACGGCGACTTCACGGCCCGCGGGCGCGAGGTGGCCGACGCGGCGATCGCGAACCTGGAGATCGACCGCCCGTAGACCGCCCGCGGACCGCCGGTGGACGACCCGTACCGCGCCGAGGTGTTACCCACGGGTACCCAAAGCCTCCCGTCCGGCATACGCTGCCGCTCATGACGGACTCGCAAGCCCCGGACAAGGCCCCCGACAAGGCCCCCGACAAGGCCACGGACAAGGCGACGGACACGACCGGTACGGGTAAGGCCGGTACGGGTACGGTCGGCACCAACCCCCTCGCCCCCGCCCCCGCCGGTGTCCGCACCGCCGCCGACGTGGTCACGCCGGAACTCGTCGCCCATCTCACGAAGGGCGTGGTCGGCTCCGGCCGTACCGCCAACCACACGCCGTACACCGGCGAGAAGCTGGCCGACCTGCCCGAGTCCACTCCGGAGGACGTGGCGGAGGCCTACGAGCGGGCCCGCGCCGCCCAGCACGCCTGGGCCGCGACGCCCGTACGGCAGCGCGCCGCCGTCCTGCTGCGCTTCCACGACCTGGTGCTCGCCCGCCAGGCCGAGGTGCTCGACCTCATCCAGCTCGAGACCGGCAAGGCCCGCCTCCACGCCCACGAGGAGGTGCTCGCCGTCGCGATCGCGGCCCGGCACTACGGACGCACTGCGCCCTCGTATCTGCGGCCGAAGCGGCACACGGGCGCCATCCCGGTGCTCACGCGCGTCACCGAGCTGCGCCACCCGCGCGGTGTCGTCGGCCAGATCGCGCCCTGGAACTACCCGCTGGAGCTGTCGGTCGGCGACGCGCTCCCCGCGTTCGCGGCGGGCAACGCGGTGGTGATGAAGCCGGACACGGAGACCTGCCTGACCGCGCTGTGGGCGCGGGACCTGCTGATCGAGGCCGGTCTGCCCGCGGGCGTCTTCCAGGTCGTCCTCGGTGACGGACCGGTCGTCGGCCCGGAGGTCGTGCGGCACGCCGACTACGTCTCCTTCACCGGCTCCACCCGCACCGGCCGCGAGGTCGCCCAGGGCGCCGCCGCCCGCCTCGTCGGGGTCTCGCTCGAACTCGGCGGCAAGAACGCCATGGTGGTCCTGGAGGACGCCGACATCGACAAGGCGGCTGCCGGTGCCGTACGCGCCTGCTTCTCCTCGGCGGGCCAACTGTGCATCTCCGTCGAGCGGTTGTACGTCCACGAGGCGATCGCGGACGCCTTCCTGGAGCGGTTCGCCGCCCGCACCAGGGCGATGCGGCTCGGCACGTCCCTGGCGTACGGCGCCGACATGGGATCCCTGGTCGGGGAACGCCAGTTGGAGACCGTGACGCGCCATGTCGAGGAGGCCGTCGCCAAGGGCGCGAAGGTGCTGGCGGGCGGGGTCGCCCGGCCGGACATCGGCCCGTACTTCTACGAGCCCACCATCCTCGACGGTGTCGAGGCGCCGATGGCCGTGTGCGCCGAGGAGACCTTCGGCCCGGTCGTCTCGATCTACCGCTTCACCACCGAGGACGAGGCTGTCGAGCGCGCCAACTCCACCCCGTACGGCCTGAATTCCTCGGTCTGGACGAAGGACGGCCGCCGCGGCAGGGCGCTCGCGGCCCGGCTGCGCACCGGCACGGTCAACGTCAACGAGGGCTACGCGCCCGCGTACGGCAGCGTCCGGTCGCCGATGGGCGGCATGAAGGACTCCGGCCTCGGCCGCCGCCACGGCTCCGAGGGCATCCTCAAGTACACCGAGGCCCAGACCGTGGCCCACCAGCGGCTGCTGCCGATGGCGCCGTCGCTCGGCATGGACCACGAGCAGTACGCGACGTTCATGAGCCGCAGCCTGAAGGCGATGAAGATGCTGAGGTTCCGCTAGGGCCTGTCGTCGAATTCCCGTCTGCCCCGCGACGCCCGGCACGCTCCCCCAAGCTCTGCGAGCAGGGGGGACCCCCAGAGCACGCACCGGACGCCGCGGGGCCGCCCTGCGGGCGACGACGGGAATGTGACGACAGGCCCTCGGCAGGGACCACCACGCCCCCGATGCGCACACGCCACGAGGAGAGCACGTGCCACAGGAGACCGCTGCCCAGCCGCCGGAAGACACGTCGTACGACTCGTGCGGCTCGTACGACTACGACTACGACGTCATCGTCGTCGGCTCCGGCTTCGGTGGCTCCGTCACCGCGCTGCGCCTGACGGAGAAGGGCTACCGCGTCGGAGTACTGGAAGCCGGACGCCGCTTCACCCGCGACTCCCTGCCCAGGAACTCATGGGATCTGAAGAACTACCTGTGGGCGCCCGCCCTCGGCCTGTACGGCATCCAGCGCATCCATCTGCTGGGCAATGTGATGGTGCTGGCGGGCGCCGGGGTCGGCGGCGGCTCCCTCAACTACGCCAACACCCTCTACGTACCGCCGAAGGCGTTCTTCGAGGATCCGCAGTGGAAGGACATCACCGACTGGCAGGCGGAGTTGGGGCCGTACTACGACCAGGCCCGGCGCATGCTGGGCGTGCGGATCAACCCGACCCTGACCCCCTCGGACGTCCATCTCAAGGCAGCCGCCCAGCGGATGGGCGTGGGCGACACCTTCCACCGGGCGCCGGTCGGTGTCTTCTTCGGTGACGGCGACGACGCCGACGGAACGGCCAGGGCCGAGCCCGGTGAAGAGGTCGCGGACCCGTACTTCGGCGGCGCCGGGCCGACCCGCCGGGCCTGCACGGAGTGCGGCGAGTGCATGACGGGCTGCCGCCACGGCGCGAAGAACACCCTGGGCGAGAACTACCTCCACCTCGCCGAGAAGGCGGGCGCGGTCGTCCATCCCATGACGACGGTGGTGTCGGTCACCGACGACTCACGCGGTGGTTACGCCGTCGCGACCCTGCCCACCCACCGCAAGCGCAAGGGGCAGGGCCGGACCCTCACCGCCCGCAGGGTCGTCATCGCGGCGGGCACCTACGGCACGCAGACGCTGCTGCACCGCATGAAGGCGAACGGCCAACTGCCCTACATATCCGACCGGTTGGGGGATCTCACCCGGACCAACTCGGAGGCGCTGGTCGGCGCGCAGACGGACGACCGCCGCTACCGCAAGGCCCATGGCACGGCGAAGGCCGACTTCACCCAGGGCGTTGCGATCACGTCCTCGGTCCACCCGGACGAGAACACGCACATCGAACCGGTCCGCTACGGCAAGGGCTCGAACGCGATGGGCAGTCTGTCGATCCTCCAAGTGCCGTATGCGGAAGGCTCGTCGCGCGCCCTCGGCTGGCTCGCGCACGTGGCGCGCCACCCGTGGCTGACGGTGCGCTCCCTGTCCAACCGCAAGTGGTCGGAGCGGACCATCATCGGCCTGGTGATGCAGTCGCTGGACAACTCGCTGACGACGTATCTGAAGCCGAAGGGCGTCGGCAAGGGTCTGTTGACGGCGCGTCAGGGCCATGGCGCGCCCAACCCGAAGCAGATCAAGGCGGCTTCCGAGGCGGCGTCCGCGCTCGCGGCCGAGATCAACGGCTTCGCGGGCAGCAACGTGGGCGAGTTGATGGGCACCCCGCTGACCGCGCACTTCCTCGGCGGCTGCCCGATCGGCGCCTCGCGCGAGAGCGGCGTGATAGACCCGTACCACCGGCTGTACGGCCACCCCGGCATCTCGGTGGTCGACGGCGCCGCGGTCTCGGCGAACCTGGGCGTCAACCCCTCCCTGACGATCACGGCCCAGGCCGAGCGCGCGATGTCGTACTGGCCGAACAAGGGCGAGGCGGACCCGCGTCCGGCGCAGGGTGAGGCGTACGTCCGCGTCGAGCCGGTCCGGCCGCGGCACCCGGCGGTGCCGGAGGAGGCGTTCGGGGCGCTGCGGCTGCCGCTGCTGGGCATACCGGCGGTGCCACCGAAGAAGTAGCGCCTGTCCAGCCGTACTTCGGAACACAGAAGAAGGACCTGTGCCCCCCTCCGAGCCCAGGTCCTTCTCCTTGGTGCGCGGCGCGCGAGGCGCCTGACGCAGTTCCGCTACGGGTTACGCCACCTGGCTACCCGTCTTACGGCGACGTACGGCGAACACGACACCGGCACCGGCGACGACGGCGACACCGCCGACGAGACCGATGGTCGGCAGCATGGACGAGGAACCGGTCTCGGCAAGGCTGCCGGTGACCTCCTTGGTGGTCCCGCCCTGCGGCTTCACGCGCTGGTCGACGGCCTTGGGCTTCTTGCCGGTCGGCGTCGCCTCCTTCACGTCACCCGGCGTCTTGCTTCCGGCTCCGAGCACCTCGAAGTCGTAGAAGTCACCGTTGCCGTAGCAGGAGCCGCCCTCGCCCGCGTACACGGCCTGGCTCAGCGCGAACGACGAACCCGCCGGGGCCGACGCCTTGACGCTCACCCGCATGTCGAGCGTGGCCGTGGTGTGGGCCTCGAGGGAGCCGAGGATCGCGGAGAAGGTGCCCGTGAGGGTCGTGTTCCCGTAGGCCTCGTGGTACGTGTCGTTCCACGAGCCGTTCTGCTTGACCTGGAGGGTGGCCAGGTCGAACGCCAGCGAGTCGTCGGGGTTCGTGTCGTCGTTGTACTCCGTGAACGCGTTGACCCAGACGTTCTTCAGGTCCTTGTCGGAGTCGTTCTTCACGACGAACTTGAAGTTGTGCCAGCCCGAACCGGCGACGATCTTGCTCGGCAGGCCGGAGATCGTGCCCGTGAGGTTCTCGTCCAGGTCCAGCGACTTGCAGTCGTTGTACGGGTCGAAGCCGTCGTCGTCACCGACGCTGGCGCTCGGGCTCGGGGAGGCCGGGGCGCTCTCCGAGGGGGAGGACGTGGGCTCGTCCGTGGGCGGGGTGCTCTCCGGGGCGGAGGAGCTGGGCTCGTCCGTGGCCGGAGTGGTCTCCGGGGCGGAGGAGCTGGGCTCGTCCGTGGCCGGGGTGCTCTCCGGGGCGTCGGGGGTCGAGTCGTCGGCGGGAGTCGACTCCGTGGCAGCCGGGCTGCTCGACGAGGTGCCCGGCTCCTCGTCCGACGCGAACGCGACCGGAGCCGAGAGCAGAGCGAGCGGGGCTATGACAGCCGTCGCGGCCGCGGTGACCATGGCGCGGCGAAGCTTCATGAAGACCTCGAAACGTTTTGGTGCGCCGCTCTACGTGACGCATCTGGGGAGGCCTCCGCGTGTGGGGCGCGGGTGTGGCCCATGATTCACACAATGCGACCTGTGAATCCTGTAAAGGGTTGCCCGCGCCTTGACGGAAATCTTATGTGAGGTGGGTCACGCTCCCCGGAGCATCGCCTTCCGGCGGCTTCCGGGGCTTCTGGGGCGCATCCGCCCGGTACGATCCGCCGGCCGGTCCCGGGCGTCCCCGGGACCGGCCTCTCTGGTGACCGGACTGCTGTCCCCTGCCGTCCGGTCACACCCCTGGAGCGAGGTCCCACGACGCACGGCACGATCCGTACGTCTCATCACTCCAGCGGAGCCACGCGTGGTTCTCCAGGGCCTGTTCTGAGTTGCCCGCCTGCGGCGCGACGCCTGGCACGGCACCTCGCCGCGTTGTCGGGCTCGCCCGCGTACGCCCAGTACGCGGACGACCCTCCGCCTTGCGATGCTCCCACTGCCTGAAGGGCGTGGGAGGTGCCCCCAGCACCAGATGCCGCGCCGCCCGCCCTCCGGGCGAACGACGGGCAACTCAGAACAGGCCCTGGCGTCCGCCCCTGGCTGGCACGGACACCGGGACCAACGAACCCCTCGCGGCCCCGGTCACGCTCCGTACGGGTGAGAGGGCATACGAACGTGGGTGCGCCGGACGGCGCGTCGGGGACACGTCCGCACCGGGTACCGGGTGTTCAGACCCGGCCGCGGCTCAGTTCGAGCAGGGTCATCGCGAGGGCCGTGCCGGGCTTGCCGAGGGCGTCGCGGTAGCGGCCGAGGATCTCCATCTCGCGGGAGAGGTTCACCCGGCGCCCACCGGAGGTGATCCGGGCCTCCTGGATGACGGCGGAGACCGCCATGCGCTCCTGCACGAGGCCGATGATGCGGTCGTCGAGCGCGTCGATGCGCTCACGTGCGCCGCAGATCACATCGGCGGCCTCGGGGGTGCGGGCGCCGGTCTGCTCGGTGGCCGGCTGGTCGGTGATGGCGGTCATTGTGGGGGCTCCTCGGGGATCGGGATGTGGGAATCGGGATGAGACGAGGTGCCCCGGATCGGCTTGGCCCCGCAAACGTCAGACGCCCCGGACCATGTGGCCCGGGGCGCCTGGGAAGTCGCTTGGCGTTGGCTCAAGCAGCACGACCATGGCAGCCGGCGGGCCGGTTGCCATAGGTAAAGAGGAAGGTCGGGTGCGTGAGCATGGGGCCAGTATGCCGTCGTCGCGGGCGGTGTCCAAACGGGTTCGCATGGTGAGACGTGGCACAGTGCCTCGCCGTACGGCGGTCGCCCGGGGCCGGGGGCCGCTCCGCGCGGAAAGGATCTCGTGGGCGCCCCGTTAGAATTGGTACCTGCCAGACCCCCGCCCAACCGCCGGAAGGCACCCCGTGTCAACAGCGACCCCCGCTGCCGCCGCCGCACCCGACACCGTCCTGGTCGTCGACTTCGGCGCGCAGTACGCCCAGCTCATCGCCCGTCGCGTCCGTGAGGCCCGGGTCTACAGCGAGATCGTTCCGAGCTCCATGCCGGTCCAGGAGATGCTCGCCAAGAACCCGGCGGCGATCATCCTCTCGGGCGGACCCTCCTCGGTCTACGAAGAGGGCGCCCCGACCGTCGACCGCTCCCTGTTCGAAGCCGGTGTCCCCGTCTTCGGCATGTGCTACGGCTTCCAGCTCATGGCGCAGGCCCTCGGCGGCACGGTCGACAACTCCGGAGCGCGTGAGTACGGCCGGACGACGATGACCGTCTCCAGGCCGTCCTCCACTCTCTTCGAGGGCACCCCCGACGAGCAGGCCGTGTGGATGTCCCACGGCGACGCCTGCTCCGCCGCCCCCGAGGGCTTCACCGTCACGGCGTCCACGGACGTCGTCCCGGTCGCCGCCTTCGAGAACGACGAGAAGCGCCTCTACGGTGTCCAGCACCACCCCGAGGTCATGCACTCCACGCACGGCCAGCAGGTCCTGGAGCACTTCCTGTACCGGGGCGCGGGCCTGAGCCCGACCTGGACCACGGGCAACGTGATCGAGGAGCAGGTCGAGGCGATCCGCGAGCAGGTCGGCACCAAGCGCGCCATCTGCGCGCTCTCCGGCGGTGTGGACTCCGCCGTCGCCGCCGCCCTCGTCCAGAAGGCCATCGGCTCCCAGCTCACCTGCGTCTACGTCGACCACGGCCTGATGCGCAAGGGCGAGACCGCCCAGGTCGAGAAGGACTTCGTCGCGGCCACCGGTGTCCAGCTCCGGGTCGTCGACGCGGAGAAGCGGTTCCTCACCGCGCTCGAGGGTGTCTCCGACCCCGAGGAGAAGCGGAAGATCATCGGCCGCGAGTTCATCCGCGTCTTCGAGCAGGCCCAGGCGGAGATCATCGCCGAGGCCGGCGCGAGCGGCGAGCCCGTCGAGTTCCTCGTCCAGGGCACGCTCTACCCGGACGTGGTCGAGTCCGGCGGCGGTACCGGCACGGCCAACATCAAGTCCCACCACAACGTGGGCGGTCTCCCCGAGGACCTGGAATTCCAGCTCATCGAACCGCTCCGCAAGCTCTTCAAGGACGAGGTCCGCATGGTCGGACAGGAGCTCGGTCTGCCGGAGGAGATCGTCCAGCGCCAGCCCTTCCCGGGCCCCGGCCTCGGCATCCGCATCGTCGGTGAGGTCACCAAGGAGCGGCTGGACCTGCTCCGCGAGGCCGACGCCATCGCCCGCGAGGAGCTGACCGCGGCCGGTCTCGACCGCGAGATCTGGCAGTGCCCGGTCGTGCTGCTCGCCGATGTCCGCAGCGTCGGCGTCCAGGGCGACGGCCGGACCTACGGCCACCCGATCGTGCTGCGCCCGGTCTCGTCCGAGGACGCCATGACCGCCGACTGGTCCCGGCTCCCGTACGACGTGCTCTCGAAGATCTCCACCCGGATCACCAACGAGGTCCGCGACGTCAACCGTGTCGTTCTCGACGTGACCTCGAAGCCCCCGGGCACGATCGAATGGGAGTGAGCCTCGGGCTCATCCGCGCCTGAAGAGGTGGAACCGCCGCGGCGGTTCCACCTCTTTCGCGTACGCGGCCCCGACGCAGCCCCGTACCAGGGTCGTTGGGAAGACCCGGACCAGGGCCTTTCGCGGCGGTCAACCAACGGCGCGCTCATTCACCCGTCCAGACCGGACCTGGCGGACGCGCGGCGTGTCCCGTACGGCACAATTCGCTGTCATCGCAGGGTAGTTGCGATGACGGTCCTGACGGGGTGAACCGGCGCGGGAAGGCGGCAGCGGGCGTGGCGGTGCAGGAGGCGAGGCAGGGCGCGGGGTACGGCGGCGGCCCGGACGCACACGAGGGCGGCTGCACCTGCGGGGACTGCCCGCACGGTGCGCGCGAGGGGCACCGGCGCGCCGTCGCCGAATTCCTCGCGAAACGCGAGGAGTTCGCGTCCGGACGTGGGCTGCCCGCCGCGGTCGCGTACTCCGCGTCCGCGTCCCGCCAGTGGGTGTCCGACGAACTCACCCAGTCCGCGGACGTCGTCGCCGAGCGGAGCCGCGCCGACGGCGAGGCCTGGCTGGGCCTGCTGTGGCGGCGTACGGCGCTCACGGTCTGGCCGGCGGTGGGCGTCCTGCTGCTGACCCAGGCGCTGACGGCCATCGGCGCCGGGTGGACCGTGGCCCGGACCGCCGGTCTGGTCGCGGCGGCGCTGGTGGGTGTCGCGCTGACCGCCGCCGGGTATCTGCACCGCTCGCGCGGCGGTGCGCTCGCGCCCGTCATCGGCGAGGACAACCGGCTCTCCACCTCCCGCGCGGTGGCCGCCGGTTGGGTGCTGTTCGTGGTGTACGCCCTGCTGGTGCTGGTCGGCGAACTGGCCGCGGCTTCGGCCCACAGCCGACGCGACGCACTCATCGCCGGACTCGATCTCGCCCGCGGCCTCGGCGTGGTCACGGTGGTCGCGATGGTCTGCGTGGTCGCCGTGCTCGTACGACGCGTGGTCGGACTGCGCGTGCTGGGCCAGCGCCTGCAGAAGGTACGCGCCGACCGGCCCCGCGCGGCGGACCTCCTGACGGACGACTCCGGGCGTGGCAGCTTCGCCGACACCCAGTACGTGGTGATCAGCGCGGCGGCCCTGGTGTTCGCGGTGGTACGCCTGGCCCGCCGCCCCGACCAACTCCCCGACCTGCCCTGGGGTCTGGCCCTGCTGGTACTGATCTCGGCGGCCACGTACCTCGCCGGGAAGTACGCCGAGGGCGGTCGCCCGGTGGTGCTCTCGGTGGTCCGGGCGCGGGAGGCGGGCGATCTGGACGCACCGATCCGCACGGGCGACGACATCGAGATCCGCGGCGCCGGCTTCGTCCCCCCGGGCGCGCAGACCGCGGACCGCCTGTCCCGGATGGTGGTCCGCATCGGCACCGTCCATGTCCATGTCCCCCTGGTCCCCGTCCCCGGCGGCTTCAGGAACCCCACGGACACCCTGCTGACCGTCCCCGTCCCGGTCGACGTCGAACCCGGCCGTGTGGAGGTCCAGGTGGTGACAGCGGCCGGAGTGGAAACGAACCGGGTCACGATCGACGTCACGGACTGACCCCACCGGGCTCGCGCCTGACAGCTCGGAGCCCGAACGCGGGTCCCGAGCGCCCGATGTACCCGTACGGCCCCTTCGGTCGTCGCTCAGTGGGGGCGTGTGCGGGTCGGGGGCCGAGCGTGTGCGTCGGGGCGAAGGCGCCTGCTCCGGGGGCCGGTTCGCCGTTCGGTCCGCGGGAGCCGCGGGCGGCGGGAGGGCCGGAAGGAGCCGCTGCCCCGTAGAGCGAGCTTCTCCTTTCGTACGTATGGTCTGGGAAGAGGACATAGGCGCGGGGGACGAGAGGCGGCGTAGACGATGGCTCAGAGCATGCGGACGGACACCACCCCCCATCTCGAGGTGGGACGCGACCGGCGGGACGCGGTTCTGCGGTACGCCCTGCTTCCTCTTCGCGTCTTCCTGGGCATCACCTTCCTCTACGCGGGTCTGGACAAGCTCACCGACAGCGCCTTCATGCACGCCTCCGGTGCCGGCTCGCTCGGCGACCTGATGCGCAACGTCCGCGGCTCGTCGGCGGTCCCGGCCCTGGTCGACCTGGCGCTCAAGAGCCCTGTCGGCTTCGGCTACGCCATCGCCCTCGGCGAACTCGCCGTCGGTATCGGCACCCTGCTCGGTCTGCTGTCCCGGCTCGCCGCGCTCGGCGGCGCACTGATCTCGCTGAGCCTGTGGCTGACCGTGAGCTGGGCCTCCAGCCCCTACTACTACGGCAACGACCTCGCCTATCTCATGGCCTGGCTCCCGCTGATCCTCGCCGGTGCCCCCGTCTTCTCCCTGGACTCCGCTCTCCGTGCCCGACGACGCCAATTCGTGGGCTGGTGGCCCCGGTAGCCGAGCGGCGGCCGACTACGAGGCCGTCGTCCCTCCGCCGGACGCGTCGCGGACTTCCTTGCGGGCCGCCCGGCCCCTGCGTATGGAACTGCCCACCATCCCTGTCACAGCCGCGAGGCAGAGCCCGCCCGTGACGATCGGGATGATCACGAACCAGGGAATCTCCCAGGCGCCGCCCGCATCACCGAGGAAGGCAATGCCCGCGACGGTCAGGAAGAGACCTGCCGTCAGCCGACCGGGCTGGAACTCATGACGCAGCACGGGCCACCTCCACCTGGCCGATCCCGACCTCCAGGAAGAGGTCGAGCGTGGGCGCGTTCTTCGTGGGAGTGTCCGGGGGCAGGGTCAGATGCTTGTACTCGCCCAGGTTCACGTCCACATCCTTCTTGGCGCTGCCCGGCAACTGGATGTCACCGACGCCCGTGTTGATCCTCAACTCCACCTTCGCGTCCCGCGGGAGGACCACCTTGAGCCGGCCCACGCCCGTCTCCACCCGGGTCGCCACCGTCTGGCCTCGGGCGAGCCGGAGACGGGTGAGGTCCAGGGTGCCCGTGCCCATCCCCAGCTCATACTTCTCCTGAAGGGCCGCCGCGGACGCCGGTGTCCAGGTCGGGCGGTTCCACTGCGTGCTCACATCCTTCGGCAGGGCCGCCGACGCGGCGAGCAGGGCCGCCGTGAGCACCGCGAGGAAGACCGAGCCCGCTCCCGTACGCCCCAGGAACGAGCTGACCGCGATCCCCAGACCGAACACCGTCAGCGCGGCGGCCAGGCCTATCTGGAGGCTTGTGCCGAGCGCCTGGTCGTCCCAGGCCAGGTGGGCGCTGAGCCCGCCCGCGAGCAGGGCGAGCAGGAACACCCGGCCGCCGATCCCGCGCGGCCCCCGCGGCCTCGGCCGGCACTCGGCCCGTCTCAACCGGCCGTCCTTGCCGTCGAGGGCGATGTTCACCGCAGCCGTGACGTCACGATGACGGGCGTTGCTCGGCCCCCACAGATAGCCCGTGCCGCCCACATGCGTGCCGTCCTTGACGATGGGATCGCGCCACCAGGAGGGATAGGAGACGGGGACGGGCGGGGCCGTCGCCTCCGGCGGGGCGTCGGCGGCGGCCTGCGCGGCGAGCGGGTCCTGGGCCGTGGCGCCGCGCTGCCGCGACCAGTAGCCCGCGCCCGCGAGCAGTACGGACAGGACGGCGGCGAAGCTCAGCAGCCCGCCGTTCCTGAGCATCGACAGGAAGACCCCGCATCCCACGAGGGCGAAGAGCACCGCCGTCAGAGCCTGGCCGTCGACACGACCCGTCAGTATCTTGCGGACCGCGTTCTCCTCCTCGTCCTCGTACGGGACGAGGAGCCAAACGAAGCCGTAGAAGATCAGGCCGATACCGCCCGTCGCGGAGAGCACGGCGAGCACGATGCGGAAGATCACCGGGTCCATGTCGCACTGCCGGGCCAGGCCCGAGCAGACGCCCGCCAGCGTCTTGTACCGCCGGTCGCGGCGAAAGGGGCCCGGCCCCTCGGCCACGGCCGCGTCATCGGGCGCGGGGGCGCCTTCGGATCCCGAGGTGCGGCTGCGGGCGTCGGCGAACCCGCGAGCCTCCGGGCCCTCGCGCCCGGCAGCCTCGCTCTGCCCCGCTTCCGCGTGCTGCTGATCTGTCATGCGTCCATGGTCCCTGCCCGAGAGGCGCGGCGGCAGTCGGGATGACCCTGGCCGAACCCTGATATCTCGACGGACGCCCCTCCGGGGACTGTTCGAGCACCGCGGCCAGGAAGATCAGGGACGTCTCGGGGGTCCACCCTGATGTCCGGGTGGGCCGGTCGTGTGACCATCTATGGCATGCCGGACGCCGCAACACTCCCACATGCCGAACCGCGGGCGCCGCGCAAGCTCTACCGCAGCAGCGACGGACGCTGGTTGGGGGGCGTGGCGCGGGGGCTCGCCGGACATCTCGGCCTGCCCGTGATCTGGGTCCGCCTGATCTTCCTCGGTCTGAACATGGCGGACGGCCTCGGCGCGCTCGTGTACGCGGCGTTCTGGTTCTTCGTCCCGCTCGGTCTGGGTGGCGTCGACGACCGCCGCCCCCTCGTCAGTACGGAGGCCTCGCCCGACGGCCGCCGCAAGCTGGTGACCCGTAAGCCCGACCGCGGCCAGATCCTCGCCCTGCTCCTCATGGTCATCATGTCGCTGACCTTCGTGGGCAGCGTCAACCTCGACAACGGCGCCAAGGCCTACCTCATACCCGCCGTCCTCGTCGCCGCGGGCGTCGCCCTGGTCTGGCGTCAGGCGGACAACGCGCGTCGCGCCCGCTGGGTGGAGGTCGGCAGCCGCCGGCGCACGCTCACCCTGCTGCGCGCCGCGGCCGGTGTGCTGCTGGTCACCGCCGGAGTCTCCGGCATCTTCGTCCTCCAGGGCTCCGCGGCCCACCTCGGCTCGGTGCTCCAGGCGGCGCTCGCGGTCCTCGTCGGCATAGCGCTGCTCGCCGGGCCGTATCTCGTCCGCATGTCCCAAGACCTCTCCGCGGAACGCCTGATGCGCATCCGCGCCCAGGAGCGCGCGGAGGTCGCCGCCCATGTCCACGACTCGGTCCTGCACACCCTGACCCTGATCCAGCGCAACGCGGAGAACGCGGGCGAGGTACGCCGCCTCGCCCGCGCCCAGGAGCGCGACCTGCGCGCCTGGCTCTACAAGCCGGAGGGCACCGGCAAGGACGAGGAAGAGGAGCCCGACACCCTCGCGGAGGCGGTCCGGCGCAACGCGGCGGAGGTGGAGGACAAGCACGGCGTCCCCATCGAAGTCGTTGTCGTCGGCGACTGCCCGCTCGACGAACGGATCGGCGCACAGATGCAGGCCGCGCGTGAAGCCATGGTGAACGCCGCCAAGTACGGTGGCGAGGGCGGTGCCGTCCAGGTCTACGCCGAGGTCGAGGGCAAGACGGTCTTCGTGTCCGTCCGCGACCGCGGCCCCGGCTTCGACCTCGACGCGATACCCGCCGACCGCATGGGTGTCAGAGAATCGATCATCGGCCGTATGGAGCGCAACGGCGGCACGGCACGGCTGCGCGCGGTTCCGGACGGGGGCACGGAGGTCGAGCTGGAGATGGAGAGGGCGGAGAAGACGACATGAACGACGCGAACGGGACCACGGGGCAGGCCGCTGCCGACGAGTCCGCGGTGACCGGCACGGGCGGGGCCGGTCGGCATGTGCGGGTCGTGCTCGTCGACGACCACCGTATGTTCCGTACGGGCGTGCGCGCCGAGATCGGCCGGACCGAGGAGACCGGTGTGGAGGTGGTCGGTGAGGCCCCCGACGTCGACCAGGCGGTCTCGGTGATCACGGCGTCGCGGCCCGAGGTGGTCCTCCTCGACGTCCATCTGCCGGGCGGCGGCGGCGTCGAAGTGCTGCGTCGCTGCGCCCCGTTGATGTCCGACGCCGAGCAGCCGGTCCGGTTCCTGGCGCTGTCCGTGTCGGACGCCGCGGAGGATGTGATCGGTGTGATCCGCGGTGGCGCCCGAGGCTACGTCACCAAGACCATCACCGGCTCGGACCTCGTCAACTCCATCTTCCGTGTGCAGGAAGGCGACGCGGTGTTCTCGCCCCGCCTGGCCGGGTTCGTCCTCGACGCCTTCGCCTCGACGGACGCCCCGCCGGTCGACGAGGACCTCGACCGCCTCACCCAGCGCGAGCGCGAGGTCCTGCGCCTCATCGCCCGCGGCTACGCGTACAAGGAGATCGCCAAGCAGCTCTTCATCTCGGTGAAGACGGTCGAGTCCCATGTCTCGGCGGTCCTGCGCAAGCTCCAGTTGTCGAACCGCCACGAGCTGACGCGGTGGGCCACGGCTCGGCGGCTGGTGTGACCGGTGGCTTAGCGGACGGGGCGCACGGCAAGTTCGAACCACACCTCCTTGCCGATGCCGCACTCCCTTCCCTCCGCGCCCCAGTCGTCCGCCAAGGCCACCACCAGGGCGAGGCCCCGGCCCGTCTCGTCCTCCAGAGCCGGGGTGCCCGGTGTCGGAAGTGTGTCGCTCGCGTCGGTCACCGTCATGCGGAGGCGGTCCTCGGTCAGCTCGCAGCGGGCCCAGATCTCGCGGCCGGGCGGGACCTTCGCATGGCGGTACGCGTTCGTCATCAGCTCGCTCAGGAGGAGTTCCGCCGTCTCCGTCAACTCCTGCGGAAGCTCCCATGACTTCGCCTGTTCACGGAACAGTGTGCGTGCCCTGCCCACGCTTCGCGCGTGACGCGGCAGGCGCCACTCGATGTCCTTCGGAGCCGTCGTGGGCAGCGGGAGTCGGGGAGTCTGCATGCGCTGTTCATCCCTTGAGTTGGAGCTTTCGCGATTCCGGGATCACAGTCCTCGCCTGTGCGTAGCCTCGCGAGCAGCGGCGCGGGTACGCGCGTGGGCGTACCTGCCATGGACCCAGGGGAGGTTGTGTGGCGACCGAAGTGAACTCCCAACCGCCGATCGCCTGGCGGTACTGCGGCAGTCAGATCAAGATGTGGCGCGCGGAGGCGGGTATCAGTCGCGACGCGCTGGCCAAGGAGGCCGGGTACGACTACGAGTACATCAAGTCAATGGAGAACGGCCGCCGTCGGCCCACGTTGCGGTTGTTGCAGATCGCGGACCAGGCGTGTGGGGCGGGCGGGAAGCTTGTTGCGGCGCAGGAGTACCTGAAGCCGGAGCCGTTCCCGGCGAGGTCGCAAGAGTTCATGGCCATCGAGGCCGAAGCCATCAGCTTCGCCTGCTATGAACCGCTGCTCATCCCCGGCCTGTTGCAGACGGAGGCCTACGCACGGGCACTGATTGGCGACAGTTCGCCTCCACTCGATGACGAGACGGTCAACGAGCGTGTGGCAGCAAGACTCCGAAGGGCCGATGCTCTGCGGCGCAAGGTCGGCGTGATGTACGGCTTCGTGATTTACGAGGCTGCACTGCGTACCCAAGTAGGCGGGCCACAGGTGATGCGGGAGCAACTTCAACACCTGCTGGAAGTAGGCAAGTTGCGGAATGTGTCGATTCAGGTGCTCCCCTTCGGCCGATGCAGCGGGGTTGCCTTGAACGGCAGCATCGTGCTGCTGGAGACGCCTGAGCACGACAACTACGGGTACATCGAAGCCCCAGAGGTCAGCGTCCTGCATGCCAGCCCTGACAAGGTGAGCGCGCTTGCCCAATCTCATGCGATGATCCGTATGCACTGCCATAGCGTGGAGGAGTCAGCCACATTCATCAGAGAGGTGGCAGAGGAACGATGAGCGAACGCCTGACCTGGTACAAGTCCAGTTACAGCGACAGCCAGGGCGGCAACTGCCTGGAAGTAGCTCTCGACTGGCGCAAGTCCAGCTACAGCGACGACCAGGGCGCTGCCTGCCTCGAAGTCGCCCCCTGCCCCCACACCATCCACCTCCGGGACTCGAAGCTCGGCTCTCAGAGTCCCGACTTCACGGTCGCCGGCGCGGCCTGGGGCGCGTTCGTCATGTACGCCCGTACCGGCGCCTA
>NZ_JAMWMR010000070.1 GCF_023887685.1 Streptomyces macrolidinus
GTCGAAAGATCCTCCAGCATCCGCCCATTCGCCTGATGCGGCACGAAATGATCCACATCCGCCATGCTGAATCCAGCATCACCGACAAACGCATCAATCGCCGGCGTCACCGTGGCATCCACGAACTCACGCACCCCACGGCCATTCATCGCGAAGAAATGCAGCCCCTCCGCAAGAGTCCGCTCACTCGCCGGAAGACGACTCCCACCGGCAGGAACCTCGATCAGATCCCGCTCAGCACCAAATCCTGCCAACCGTCCCGCCAGCAACCCACGCCCAGAACGGCCCGGACCCAACACCACCGCACCCGCGCCATCCCCGAACAGAATCGCCGTCCGGCGATCAGCGGGATTCAGAATCCGCGAATACACATCCGCACCGATGACCAGCGCATACGAACCATCCGAACCAGCAAGCACACGCTCGGCAACACTCAACGCGAACACGAAGCCACTGCAGACCGCATTCACATCGAACGCCGCAACACCATGGCCCGCACCCAGCAAGTCAGCCACCGTACTCGCCGTCGGCGGCTGCGGCTGATCCGGAGTCGATGTCGCCACCACAACCAACGACAACTGACCCGCACCAACCCCCGCAGCCTCCAACGCCGCACGCCCCGCAGCCACTGCCAGATCCGACGTCGCCTCATCCGCCTTCACCCGACGTCGCGCACGAATCCCTGTCTTCCGCCAGATCCACTCAGCCGACACACCCGCAGCCGCACCCACCTCCTCATTCCCCACCACATGAGACGGAAGGCACGACCCCGTACCCAACACCGCAACCCCACCAACACCACCACCAGGGCCACGACCAGGAACAGGACCAGGAACACGACCAGACCCCACTACACCCGTACTGATCACCGAGTCACCCTCCCTCACCAGAACCGACCTGTCCGCGCAAGCAGATAGTCCCCACCCCGCCCCACCCACGGCAAAGGCCGACCACCAAACCCGTCAGGTCGCCCGGGAGTACGTCACATGGCGGTCGGCGCTGGTCGCCTCGACAGGTCAGGCGGCCCGGGTCAGGGGGGCCGAGGTCAGTAGGTCGCGTACCAGGTGGCCGGTGATGCCCACCCCGTTCTGCGTGAGCACGGACTCGGGGTGGAACTGCATCGACGCGAAGTGGCTTCCGCGCAGGGCGTGCACCTCGTCGTTGTCGGGGTCGCGGGCGACCTCGATGACGCCGATGCCCGCCGCCTCCGTCTTGTCCTCGGCGCACGAGGCCGCGAACGTGTTGTAGAAGCCCACGCGTTCGCGTCGGCCGAAGAGGTCGATGTCCCGTTGGACGCCCTGGTTGGGTACGGTCCTGCGGACCAGGTCGAGGCCGAGTCGGCGGCTGAGTACCTGATGGCTGAGGCAGATCGCCAGGAACGGTCGGCGTGCCGACAGGAGACTGTCGATGGCCCCGTCCAGATGGGCGATCTTGGGGTGGCTCAGGTCACGTGGGTCACCGGGGCCGGGGCCCATCACCACCAGGTCGTGGCCGTCGAGATCGTACGGTTCGTCGAAGCGTCGTACCGTCACCTCCAGGCCCAGCGAGCGTAGTTGGTGTCCGATCATCGACGTGAAGGTGTCCTCGGCGTCCACCACGAGCACCCGTCGGTCGGCCAAGGGGGAGGACTGCTCGGTGTACGGCATCTGCGGCGGGCCGTCGGCGAGCCAGAACCCGGCGATGGTGTCGTTGCGCCGCTCCAATGCCTGCCGTACCTCAGGGTGGGCGGCGAACCGGATCGGCCCCTCGCCCTCCAGCGCGGCCAGCAGCCCGGCGGCCTTGGCGCGTGTCTCGGCCACCTCCGACAGCGGGTCGGAGTGACGCACCAAGGTGGCTCCGACACCGATGCGTACCCGCCCGCCGGCGTCGATGTCGGCGGTACGGATACAGATCGCCGAGTCCAGGAACGCCCCGCCCGCCGCGTCGCGGCCCATCAGGGCGAGGACTCCGCTGTAGTAGCCGCGGCCCTGCTCCTCGTACCGTTCGATGACCCGGCAGGCGCTCTCCAGCGGAGAACCGGTGACCGTCGGAGCGAACAGGGTCTCGCGCAGGATGCGGCGCGGATCGCTGGTGGTGTGGCCCTCGATGAAGTACTCGGTGTGGGCCAGGCGCGCCATCTCCTTGAGGAAGGGGCCCCGCACCCGGCCGCCGCCGGGGCAGATCCGGGCCATCATCTTCAGCTCCTCGTCCACCACCATGTACAGCTCGTCGGCCTCCTTGCGGTCGGCGAGGAAGTCCATCACTTCCGGCAGGGTGGGACCGGAGGCCGGGTAGCGGTAGGTGCCGCTGATCGGGTTCATCACGGCGGTGCCGCCGTGCACACTGATATGCCGCTCGGGGGTGGCACCGACCAGGGTGCGCTCGCCGGTGTGCACCAGGAACGTCCAGTACGCTCCCTTCTCGCGTTCCAGGAGCCGTTTGAAGAAGGTCAGCGCGGTGCGCGGGGTGTAGTCGGTGATGTCGACGGTGAAGGTCCGCTTGATGACGAAGTTCGCGCCCTCACCGGTACCGATCTCGTCGGTGATGATGCGTCGTACGGTCTCGGCGTAGGCGTCGTCGTCGACGTCGAATCGGGCGCCCGAGGTGCGGAGGGGTTCGTCGGGCAGTCGCTGGAGCACCATGGTCACATCGGCGGTCTCCTGGCCGGTCACGCCCATCGCCACCAGGGGAGTGCCGTCGTCGTGGCCGTGGAAGCCGCGCTCCGCGATCTGCCGGTAGGGCACCAGGGCGAGTACCTCGTGTCGTGGTGCCCCGGTGGCTTCGGATGGTTCCGGTAGCGCTATGTCCTCCAACGTGTCGGGGTACGACACCTCGCCCACGAGGATGTCGAGCACACCGGTGCCCGCCGCCTCGGGGCGGTGCAGCAGGGCGAACGGGGGAGGGGTGGGGCCGAGGATCTCGTCGAGCAGACTGCCCGTGCGCGGCGGCCGGGTACCGGTCATGCGAAGACCTCCTTGGCGGTGGTGACGACCGCGCAGCGCGCGGCGGCGTACTCGAGGGCCATGCGGTGATGGTCCGGGGTGAAGTCGGCGACGGCGTCGGCGATCATGAACGTCTCGATGTCGTGGCTGAACGCCTCCACGGCGGTGATCATCACGCCGACGTGGGCGTAGATCCCGCACACGATCAACTGGTCACGCTGGTGGAAACGCATCCGGGTCAGCAGGTCGGTGTGATGGAACGCGCTGTAGCGCCACTTGGTCACCAGCCAGTCCCCGTCACGCGGGGCGAGGGCGTCGACCACGGCTCGGTCGGCGGGGGCCGGCCGCATGCCGGGACCCCAGAAGTCCTTCAACAGGCCCCGCTGGTGGGCACTCATGCCGCCGGGCTGGGCGGTGTAGGCGACGGGAACGCCGAGTTCGGCACAGCGCTCGCGCAACACGACCGCGTTCTGCACGAGTTGGCTGCGCAACGGCTCGGGGAACGGCTTGAGGAAGTAGCGCTGCATGTCGTGGATCAGCAGCACCGCGCGCGCGGGGTCGGGGGTCCAGGGCGCGGTGGTCGCCGGGAGCTCCGTCGACGTGGGCAAGGGGTACGACTCGATGGGTGGAAGACCGGGACCAGCCATGGTGGTGGGATGTCCTTTCACATCGATACATACGGAAGGGCAGCGCCTCACATATGGAAGGGGAGCGGCGCGTATACGGAAGGGCAGCGCCCCTTGAGGGGAACGGTGCTCAAGGCGTGCTCACGCGCCGAGTGCGGCGCCGCCGTCGACGGTCAGGGTGTGGAGGGTGATGTGTGAGGCCTGGTCGGAGAGGAGGAAGGCGACCGCGTTGGCCACATCGGTCGGTTGGGCTAGTTTGCCCAGGGGGATGCCGACACGGAACGCGTCGAGGTTGCCGGTGAGGGTGGCA
>NZ_JAMWMR010000071.1 GCF_023887685.1 Streptomyces macrolidinus
ATCCGGGGCTTCCGGGTCGAGCCGGGCGAGGTCGAGTCCGCCCTGCGACGCCACCCGTCGGTCGCCCAAGCGGCCGTCGTGGCCCGGGAGGACGGGCCGTGTCACCGGCGGCTGGTCGCCTACGTCATCCCTCACGACGGCGCGTGGCCCGACCCGGACGCCCTGCGAGCCCATCTGGCGGACAGCCTGCCCGACTACCTGGTGCCGTCCGCCTTCGTCGTTCTGACCGCGTTCCCGCTCACCTCCACCGGCAAGATCGACCGTGGCGCGCTGCCGGCGCCGGTCTTCGCGGCGGCCGGCGCGGACTACGCCGCCCCGGAAACCGTCCAGCAGCAGGCCGTGTGTGACGCCTTCGCCGACGTGTTCGGCGCCGAGCAGATCGGTGTCGACGACGACTTCTTCGACCTCGGCGGGCACTCGCTGCTCGCCACCAGAGTGGCGGCCCGCATCGAAGCCGCGACGGGCGTCCCGGTGCCGCTGGTGGACCTGTTCCGGCTGCGCACCCCGCGGAGCCTGGCGACCATCCTGCGCCCGGCCGGTGGCCCGGACGCCTCGGCCCGGCCCGCGCTGCTGCCCGTCGCGCGGGATACCGCTCCCCCGCTCTCCTTCGCGCAGGAGGGGTACTGGGCGCTCGCGAGCGCCCACCCCGACAGCCACCTGTGGAACGTGCCCTTCGTCATGCGGGCCCGCGGGCCGCTCGACCTCGACGCCCTGGGCCGGTCCGTGTCCGCGCTGATCAGCAGGCACGAGGCACTGCGGACCACGATCGCCGTGGACGGCGGCGAACCGGTTCAGCATGTCCGGCCCGCAGAGCCGGTGGTGCTGAGCGCGGTGCCCGTGCCCGGCGCGACGCCCGCCGAACGGGAGTCCGCGGCACGTGAGCTGATCGCCGAGGCGGCGAGCCGCCCGTTCGACCTGATCGACGGCCCGATCGTGCGGGTCAGCGTGTTGCGCCTCGACCCGCAGGACCACGTCATCGCCCTGATCACCCATCACATGGCCACCGACGCCTGGTCGCAGGACGTGCTCTGGCACGAGATCTCCGGCGGCTACGCGGCCGAGCTGACCGGAGGCGACCCGCGGCTGCCCGAACTGCCGGTGCAGTACGCCGACTTCGCCGTCTGGCAGCGCGAGTGGCTGACCGGGGACGCGCTGCGCGAGCAGTGGGAATACTGGGACCGGCGACTGGAGGGCTGCCCGACACCCGCCGACCTGCCCACCGACCGGTCCCGCACCGATCACCCCGACCCCGAGGGCGGCTCGGTGAGCCTGGCCCTCGGGGCGGACCTGGTCCGCGCGGCCCGGGAACGGGGCGCCGAGGCCGACGCGACGCTGTACATGATCCTGCTCGCCGCCTTCGCCGTCGTCCTGGCCGACGAGACCGGACAGTACGACGTCGTGGTCGGCTCCCCGGTCGCCGGCCGCACCCGGGCCGAACTGGAGAACCTGGTCGGCGGCTTCGCGAACATGCTGGTCCTGCGCACCGACGTGTCCGGCGACCCCACGTTCCGCGAGGTCCTGGCCCGTACCCGGGAGACGGCGACCGGCGCGTTCGCCCGTCAGGACATGCCCTTCCACCTGCTCGCGGATCGCTTCGGTGACGAACGGCACGGCCTGGTTCAGATCATGTTCCAGCTGGTCGGCACGCCGCACGGCCGACCGTCGCTGGCCGGCACCCGGCTGGAGCCCTTCGACCACGGACGGGTGTCGGTGCGGATGGACCTGGAAGTGACGCTCATGGAGAACGGTGACGACGTGACGGCCCATGCGCTGTTCCGCCGGTCGCTGTTCGACCAGGCCACGGTCGAACGCCTGCTGGGCCGGCTGACCACCACGCTGGAGGCCCTGCTGGCCGACCCCGACCAGCGCGTCTCCAGCGCGCTGCGGGACCGCCCGGGCGGTACGCGATGAAGGCACCGGGAATGCAGCACGCACCACAGGGGACATCGGGGACGTCGAGGACACGGGGGACAGACACGACCATGCCGACCCACCAGCCCGCCCAGCACGCCGTCGCCGTCATCGGCATCTCCTGCAGGCTGCCGGGGGCACCGGACCCCGAGGCCTTCTGGACGCTGCTGCGCGAGGGGCGCAGCGGCATCGGCACCTCGGGCCGCTGGGGAACGCCAGAGCGGGGCGGATTCCTCGACGCCGTCGACGGGTTCGACGCGTCGTACTTCGGCATCTCCCCGCGCGAGGCGGCGGCGATGGACCCCCGGCAGCGGCTGGTCCTGGAGCTGGGCGTCGAGGCGGTGGAGGACGCCGGCATCCCGCTCGCCCACCTACGGGGTACCGACGCCGGCGTGTTCGTGGGGGCGATCTGGGACGACTACACGACCCTCACCCACACCTTCGGCGCGGACGCGATCACCCGGCACACCATGACCGGCCTGCACCGCGGCATCATCGCCAACCGCCTCTCGTACGCCCTGGGCCTGCGCGGCCCCAGCCTGACCGTCGACACCGGGCAGTCCTCGTCGCTGGTGGCCGTCCACCTCGCGTGCGAGAGCCTGCGCAAGGGTGAGTCGACGGTGGCGCTCGCGGCCGGTGTAAACCTGATGATCGTCCCGGACAGTACCCGTACGGCGGCGGCTTTCGGCGGCCTGTCACCGGACGGGCAGTCCTACGTCTTCGACGCGCGCGCCAACGGATTCGTCCGCGGGGAGGGCGGCTGTGTGGTGCTGCTCAAGCCGCTGGCGGCGGCGATCGCCGACGGCGACCCGGTCTACTGTGTGATCCGCGGCAGCGCGGTGAACAACGACGGGGCCACCGACGGCCTCACGGTGCCGAGCGCGGCGGCCCAGGCCGACGTGGTGCGGGCCGCCCAGCGCCGGGCCGGGGTGGCCGCCGGGGAAGTCCAGTACATCGAGCTGCACGGCACCGGCACCGTGGTCGGCGACCCGATCGAGGCCTCCGGCCTGGGCTCGGTCATCGGCTCCGGGCGCGCACCCGAGCGGCCGATGGTCGTCGGCTCCGTGAAGACCAACATCGGCCATCTGGAGGGCGCCGCCGGTATCGCCGGGCTGGTGAAGACGGCGCTGGCGATCCGGCACCGAGAGATCCCGGCGAGCCTCAACTTCCGCACGCCCAACCCCGCCATCCCACTCGACGAACTCGGGCTGACGGTGCGGCAGAAGCTCGGCCCCTGGCCGGATGACACGCGACCGCTGCACGCGGGGGTGAGCTCCTTCGGCATGGGCGGGACCAACTGCCACGTGGTGGTGTCGGAACCGCCCACCCGGCCGTCATCGGCTCCGCAAGCGCCCACCGACCACGCCGTCCCGGTCCTGATCTCCGGGCGGACGCCGCGCGCGCTGCCGGCGCAGGCCGAACGGCTGCGGTCGTACCTGACCGGCCGGCCCGACCTCCGCCCCATCGACGTCGGCTTCTCCCTGGCCGCCACCCGTACCGTGCACGAGCACCGCTGCTTCCTGCTCGCCGCAGACCGGGACGCGCTCCTCGACGGGCTCGACGGCGTCGCGGACGGCCGTATCGATCCCGCGCTGATCTCGGGTTCGGGTACGACGGGAGAGCACCGACCGCTTGGCTTCCTGTTCGCTGGTCAGGGTGCGCAGCGGGTTGGTATGGGTCGTGGGTTGTATGAGCGGTTCCCGGTGTTTGCGCGGGCGTTGGATGAGGTGTTGGAGTGTCTGGGT
>NZ_JAMWMR010000072.1 GCF_023887685.1 Streptomyces macrolidinus
GATGGCGCGGTGCACGGGGGCTGGGACATGCCGTCGCTGGTGTCGTGAACCGGGTGCGTGTGCTCCGGCCGCAGGTGGGCCGCATGAGGTGAGAGCCGCCGGGCGAGCGACGGCGGGTGCTACGGCGCGACCGGATGCGCGGTCGTGTGCACTGCCCTGAAGGGTGTTGCCTGTCAGCGGAGTTGGCTGAATGCCTGGTCGGCGTCGGCCACGGCTTCGGGGTGGACGTCCTGGGCGGTGCGGCCGTCGGCGATCTTCTGCCAGTTGGCCCGCGCGAGCACCCGTTGGACCGCGAGTACCTGGGCGGCTCGCAGGCGTGCCTGGATGCCTTCGCCGAGGGCGTCGGCCAGTGCTTTCTCGTCCTGGAGCTGGTACTGGGTGAGGCGTCCTGCCAGGCTCGGCGTGTTGAACACCAGGCGGTGGAACGCCACTACCTCGGGGTGGTCGTTGAGGCCGGTGACGGGGTCGTACCGGTCGAGACCGGCCCGGAAGTGCTGGTGCAGCGCGGTCACCGGCTCGGCGCCGGGCCTGCGGTCGCGTACGACGCGTGCCGCCTCTCCCTGATGGTCCGCGAACCGGTGCAGGACCAGGTCTTCCTTGGTGGGGAAGTACCGGAACAGGGTCGGTTTGGAGACCCCGGCCGCCGCGGCGATGTCATTGACGGAGACGCGGTCGAAGCCGTGTTCCAGGAACAGCGAGACGGCCGCGTCGCCGATGGCGTCGCGTGTCTGCTCCTTCTTCCGGGCCCGCAATCCCGTCGGCTCGCTCATCCACCCACAGTAACATTCGTAACCGAGTTGCTTTTTTAACCGAGTAACGTTTCCATTGGGCCGCATGAAACAGACAGACACTCCTCCCGTACTCGTCACCGGGGCAACGGGCCGCATCGGCCGCATCGTCATCGACCGACTCCTCGACGCGGGTGTATCGGTCCGCGCCCTGGCCCATCGCGCCGAAGCGGCGGCGACACTGCCGGCGAAGGCCGAGGTCTTCACCGGCGACCTCACCGCACCCGAGTCACTCGACCCGGCACTGAAGGGTGCCGGCGCGGTCTTCCTCGTCTGGACCGCCCCGCCGCAGACAGCCGCAGCAGTCATCGAGCGGCTCGCAGCCCACGTGCCGCGGGTCGTCTTCCTCTCCTCTCCGCACCAGACACCGCACCCTCTCTTCCAGCAGCCCAACCCCATGGCAGCCCTGCACGCCGACATCGAACACCTCATCGCGGCCACCGCGCTCCGATCGACGATCATCCGGCCGGGCATGCTCGCGTCCAACTCACTGGCCTGGTGGGCACCCGCGATCCGCGGCGGCCAGACCGTCCGATGGCCCTACGGCGCCACCGAGACCGCACCCGTCGACGACCGCGACGTCGCAGCCGTCGCCGCACAGACACTCCGTCAGGACACACACGCCGGAGGCGACTACGTCCTCACAGGCCCCGAATCACTGACGCAGGCCGCACAGGTAAGCACCATCGGTGACGTTCTGGGGCAGCAGATCCCCTTCGAGGAGATGACACCGGACGAGTTCCGGAACCTGTCGAAGGGCACGGCGCCCGGTCCGGTCATCGACATGCTCCTCACCGCGTGGAGCGCAGCGGCCGGACAGCCCGCATACGTCACCACTACGGTGGCCGACATCCTCGGAACACCGCCGCGAACGTTCCGCCAGTGGGCCACCGACCATGCCACCGCGTTCACACAGAGCCCGCAGGACTACCAGAGTCGGCGGTCGAGGAACTCGGCCCAGATGAAACCGATGTAGCCACTGAAGGCAGGTGGATCGATCTCCTTGAGTTCGTCTGCGAGCAGGCCGAGCTCGGTCAGGGCTTCGTCCTCGCGGTCATCCGGATCGCTGAGGATCTCGGACTCGCTGACGTGCAGGCCGTAGTGGTGCAGGGTCCGCAGCCACAGCTCGACGGAGGAGTTGGCGAACCACGCCTCGCCTTGTGGAAGGACGTAGTAGACCGTGCCTGTCCCGGGTTCGGCGCCGAACGACCATTCCATGCCAGGCACGAGGCCGCCATGGTGATTCCGGGTGAGGCGGTAGAGCGACCTGCCATCTGCCGTCTGGAGTGCCGGAGCCGCCTCCACCTGGAACGATACGTACTCGATCAACTGATCCACGATGGGGATCCCGACGTCAACCAGTAGTGCCTTCTGCTCCTCGGGGATCTGCCAGCCCGCCACGACTGCCGGGTCTGCCCTGGTGACGTTCCCGGTGCCGGCCCAGGCGGTGATCTCGTCAAACGTCGTCATGTGAGGCCCTTCCGGAACTGGCTACGTTGCGGACCCTATCGAGCAGGGCTGACAGGCACGCGGCCCAGCTGAGGGGGCCTGTGCCCGCGCTGCCGTCAGTACCGAGGTGTTCGGCGGCGTAGGCACGCACATCGTCGCGGACAGCATCAGCGTCCCAGCGGGCGTAGCGCAGCAGACGCTGCATCGGCCCAGGCCGCGCATGGCCGGCCTGCTCGGCCAGTTGCCAGCAGTTCTTCCGTCAGCGGGCAGGATCTACGTCATGGCCTGCGGCCGGCCACCGCACGATCTTCAGGCGTCCACACAACCCTCGATGATCACGCGGTGGCCGTACCCGTCCCCGGCTGGGTCTACGACAAAATCGCGAACGGAGTGGAGTACCAACAACGGTTATCAAGAAGGTAGGTGGTTGATCGGACGAGTTCGGAGCCAGTACGAACGGGCCGCGATGATCAGCGCGACGCCGTAGCCGGCGAATGCGACCATGCCGATCCATCCCATCAGCAGGGCGTCTCCCGAGGAGTGGGCGTCGCCTTGCCGCATTGTCACCACGCCAGCGGTGGCCAGAGCGCAGTAGCCCAGCCCGAGCAGTCCGTAGGGAGCGAGGGTGGCGGCGCCGAGCAAGGCCGGGGTCAGCAGGAGCCAGCGCGGAACGCGGCGGCCGCGCAGGAGGAGCGCCCAGCGCGGGAAGACCTGACCCCAAGGGCAGACCAGTCCCCACAGCAGAAAGGTGCCGAGTACGGCCAGCAGCACGGTGACGTCCAAGCCCCAGGACTCCATGGTGAGCCAGATCTCTGAGGCACCGTTGCGCTCGGAGTTGACCAGCATCTCCTCCATGTTCGTCCCGGCGAAGGTGCCGCCGAACACCCAAACCAGCTTCATCGCGATGTACGGGATGAAGGCCACGGTACCGGCGCCGGCAGCGAGTTGGACCTGCTTGGTGGCCCAGGAGGGCGCTGGCGCGGTGGCGCTGGTGGTTGGGCGGCGGTCGGCTCGGGCGGTCGCCGCGAGCAGCAGCGCACCAACGGCCGCCAGCGAATGGTTAGCGGCGGCTATCCGGCTGTCCACTCCTTGGCCGACCATCAGCGTGATCACGTCCATCAGCAGACTGAACGCGGCGATCCCAGCCAGCCCACAGAGCGCCCAGAGCAGTACCCGCAGCGTCGGCCGCAACCCTTGGCGCACCACCAACCCACAGACCAGGACCGCCAGTGCGCCCACCGCCGCGACGGCCCAATCGAGCGCGGCGGCCCCCCGGATGCTGCCGTCGTGGAACAGCGACACCCCGCTC
>NZ_JAMWMR010000073.1 GCF_023887685.1 Streptomyces macrolidinus
TCAGGTCGCAGATTGCCGGGGCCCGGGCCTCCTCTCAGGATCGTTGTATGTCGAAATCATCGGTGGCCGGGGCACCCCCGGCGGCGCTCGGGACGGCGCCCTTCGCAAGGACCGTCGCGACCGTGTCCGTCATGGGCGTGCTCGTGGTCGGCCAGATGTACGTCACCATCCCCTTGATGTCCGAACTCGGCGACGCCTGGGGCGTGTCGGCCGGGGCGGCGGCTGCGTCGACCACCGCGTTCGCCTTCGCCCACGCGGTGGGCTCGCTCGTCAGCGGCCCGCTGTCGACCAGGTTCGGACGGCGCACGGTGATGGTCGCCAACGTCCTCGCCATGGCCGTCGTCACCGCCCTGATGCCGGTGGCGACTTCACTCGCCACCGGCGTGACGCTCCGCGCCCTCCAGGGGCTCTTCGCGGGCTCGTTCATCCCCATGTCGTACGCGTACCTTCACGCGCGCATCGCCCCGCACCGTGTCTCCCTCGCACTGACCGTGGTGTCCGCCTGCATGGGTGCCACCGTGGTGATCGGCCAGGTCGAGGCGCAGCTCGTGGCGTCACTGCTCGACTGGGTGTGGGTGTTCTGGGGGACGGTGCCACTGCTGCTGGCCGGGTCCGCCGTCTCCTGGCGGGTCCTGCTGGCCGAGGGGCGGCAGCCTGCCGCGGTGAGCGGCGGAGCCGGCCTGCGAGCCGCGCTCGGGGGCCGGATGTTCCCGCTGTACCTGGTCATCCTGATAGGCGCCGGAAGCCTGACCGCCGTCTACACCGGTGTGCAACTGTTCGGCCCTGCCGACGTGTCAGGCGGCGGGACCTTGCTGGCGCTGCGCGCGAGCGCCCTCCCCGCGCTGCTCGGCGCCATCCTGCTCGCCCCCGCCCTTGCACGTATCCCCGCGCCGCGCCGCGCGGCCGGTGCCCTCGTGGTGACCGCCGCTGCGATGCTGGCCGCCGCCCTGTCCGGTGACAGCGCGATCGCCCTGGGGGCCGCCCTGTTCGCCTTCATGGCGGGCTTCGCCACGCTGGGTCCCGCGCTCATCCAGTCCGTCGGCGCGCGGGCTGGGGCCGCGCAGACCACGGCGATCGCCCTGTACGGCTTCACACTCAACGTGGGCGCCGGGGCGGGCGCCCAACTCGCCGCTTTCTTCGGAGGGTTCACCACGCTGGCGCTGTTCCTGGCGCTCGTGCTGGCCGTCGCCGTCGGTGGCGTTCTGCGTGGTGTCCGTCGGACCTGACGCACTCGCGGGCGCCGCGTTGCCGCGCCCGCGCCGCGCGAACCAGGATGCGGTCATCGCCGTACTCCCCTCGCAGTTCCCGTACTTGCCGTACTCGCCCGCGTCGCACCGTCGTTGCGCGCACGCGACCCGCGTTCTTTCGCACGTCGACCCCAACAGCCGTACGTCCAGGGAGCACTCGACCATGACCAACGTCGCCGTCATCTACTACTCATCCACCGGCTCCACCCACCAGCTCGCGCTGGCCGCCGCCAAGGCCGCCACCGAGGAGGGTGCCGAGGTGCGGCTGCGCCGGGTGCCCGAGATCGCCGCCACCGGACGTCCCGGTTCCGAGGAACACGCCGCGCACACCGCGGACATACCCGAGGTGACGCTGGACGACCTGGACTGGGCCGACGCCGTACTGCTCGGCACACCCGTCCACTTCGGGCTCGCCGCACCGCAGTTGATGCAGTTCATCAATACCACCTCGCCGCTGTCGATCCACGGCAAGCTGCTCAACAAGGCCGTCTCCGCCTTCGCTTCCGGCTCCGCCGAGCACGGTGGCCAGGTCACCGCGATCCTCGCACTGCACAACGCGATCTGCCACTGGGGCTCGGTCATCGTCGCCACCGGCTCCGCCGACCCGGTGCTGTACGAGAAGAACAACGGCAACCCCTACGGTGCTTCCACCGTCGCCGGCAGCCGGGTCGGCTTCATCCACCCGGAGAACGCCGGTGCCATCGCCTACCAGACCCGTCGCACCATCGAGGTCGCCGCCGCCCTCAAGGCCGCCGCCCCGGCCGTCGCCTGACATCCGCCGGCTCCGGTTCGGGAAGGAGTACTCACCATGGCCGTCAGTGACCCGGCTCAACTGCCCGCGACCTTCGTCGACGCCTTCAACGCCAAGGATCTCGCCGCCATCGACCGGCTCTTCGAGCCGGAGGCCGTACGGGTGTTGACACCCGGCACGGTGGTGACCGGCGACGGGCGGCGCCAGGCGACCAGCAGCTTCCTGGCCCTCGGCGTCCCCATCGAGATCACCGTGCGCCACACCTACGTCTACGACGACACGGCCCTGATCATCGGCGACTTCGTCATCGACGGCACCAAGCCGGACGGCGAGCGCGTACATATCGAGGGCACCGCCACCGACGTGGCCCGCCGCGGCTCGGACGGGCTGTGGCGCTACATCATCGACAACCCGCCGGGAGTCGAGGTGGGCGGCGCGTGAACCCGACCGGATCCCGCCGCGCATCCGCCGGGATCCGGCCATAAGAGACGGCACTTGACGGATTCGTTCGATCAGGTGGCCGCATGGTGCGCCCCGACGACACGATGGGCACACACCCATCACGCAGCACACCGACAGGCCGGCGAACAGCAGGCCGGCAATCAGCACCGAGCAGCCGGAAACGGCACGAGCACCCAATCCAATGAGGGAGCAGTACGGCCATGACCAATGTCGCCATCGTTTACTACTCGGCCACCGGGAACATCCACAAGATGGCTGTCGCGGCAGCCGAGGCGGCGGAGAAGGCCGGGGCCGAGGTACGGCTGCGCCGGGTCGCCGAGATCACCGAGGACCCGCTCGCGCCCAACTACAAGGAATGGACCGAGGCGAACGTCGAGCACGTGGCCACCAGCCGGGACGTACAGGTGGCCACCATCGACGACCTCGACTGGGCCGACGCGGTCGTCTGGGGCACCCCCGGCCGCTACGGTCTGCTCGCCGGCCCGCTCAAGCACTTCATCGACCAGACCTTCGAACTGCACGCCCGCCGCGGCCTGATGAACAAGGCGATGTCCGCGTTCACGTCGACGGGCACCCCGCACGGCGGCCAGGAGTCCACGATCCTGTCGCTGAGCAACGTGTTCTACCACTGGGGCGCTGTCATCGTGCCGCCCGGCGTGACCGACGACATCCTGCTCACGCCGAGCAACGGCAACCCGTACGGCGTCAGCGCCACTTCGGGTCTCCAGGCCATCCCCGGCCACCTCGCCCAGAACGTGACCGACGACAACCTCGCCGCCGTTGGTTACCAGACCGTGCGCACCCTCCAGGTCGCCGAGGCGCTCAAGAAGGGCCTGAAGACAGGCTGAGACAGACCAACAGGAAGACTCCACCCGAAGCCGGGCCGCGCTCTCCGCGGCCCGGCTTCCGGCTTCTCTCTCCGCAATCATCCGCCACCTCCCCCTGATATGACGAATTCACTGACCCTTCCTTTCCCGCCACGACGCCATGTGCGAGGTTTTCAAAGGGAATTCACCTTT
>NZ_JAMWMR010000074.1 GCF_023887685.1 Streptomyces macrolidinus
TTTCCCTGGCCAAGGGCGGCAACGTGTCGCTGAGCAAGGAGGCACCGGGCCTGGCCGCGGTGGTAGTGGGTCTCGGCTGGGACGTACGGACCACCACTGGCGCGGACTACGACCTGGACGCGTCCGCGCTGCTGCTGAACGCGTCGGGCAAGGTCGTCTCCGACCGGCACTTCGTCTTCTACAACAACCTCACCAGTCCGGACGGTTCGGTCGAGCACACCGGCGACAACCTGACGGGTGAGGGGGAGGGTGACGACGAGTCGATCAAGGTGAACCTCGCGGCCGTGCCCGCCGATGTCGACAAGATCGTGTTCCCGGTGTCGATCCATGACGCGGAAGCGCGCGGGCAGAGCTTCGGGCAGGTGCGCAACGCCTTCATCCGTGTGGTGAACCAGGTCGGCGGCCAGGAGATCGCCCGCTACGACCTGTCCGAGGACGCCTCGTCGGAGACCGCGATGGTCTTCGGAGAGCTGTACCGGCACGGAGCCGAGTGGAAGTTCCGTGCGGTCGGCCAGGGTTATGCCTCCGGACTGCGCGGCATCGCCCTGGACTTCGGCGTCGACGTCTGACGGCACCGCTCCCGTCCCCCATCGGTGAGATCGCCGTCCCCGTCATCGCCGCCGCGGTCGTGACCGCGCTGTGCGCTCCGCCGGGCCAGTGGCTGTTCCGGTTCGCGATGGAACCGCGGATGCGATAGGCATTCAGGACGGACGCTGCCGAGGTGGCGCGCAACCGGGCGGTCACGAGGATGACGCTTCGACCCTCCGTTGCCGCTGAGGCCCCCCTGGACGCCCGGAACCCATGGGGGGCCTCAAATCGTGGCGGGGTGGTGTTCTGCGAGTGCCACGAGCGCCGCGCTGGGCGTGCTGGCCGTGTTCGTGCTGACCGCTGCCACCGGCTACTTCGTCGCCCAGGAATTCGCTTACGTCTCCGCCGACCGCCTGGCTCTCGCGCGGGAGGCCGAGGCCGGTGACAGGAAGGCCGCCCGCGCCCTCAAGGTGCTGGCGCGTCTGTCGTTCGTGCTGTCGGGCGCACAGCTCCGCATCACCGTCACCGGTCTGGTGGTCGGGTTCATCGCCGAGCCCTCGGTGTCGGCGCTGCTCGAGCCCGCCCTGACGGGCCTCGGCATCCCGGACGCTGTGGTGAGCGGCATCTCCGTGGTGCTCGCCTTCGTAGGCGCAACGGTGGTGCAGATGGTGCTGGGCGAGCTGGCCCCGAAGAACCTCCATCGTCGTGCCCGAGCGGCTGGCGAAGACGCTGGCCGGCTCCACGCTGGCGTATCTGAAGGTTGTCGGCCCGGTGGTGCACGTCTTCGACGGGGCGGCGAACAGACTGGTGCGCAAGGTGGGCATCGAACCGGTCGAGGAACTGCACCACGGGGCGACGTTGGAGGAGCTCAGCCAGATGATCGGCGAGTCCCACGAACACGGCGAGCTGCCCAAGGACACCGCCGGAATTCTCGACCACGCCCTGGGGTTCTCCGAGCGCACCGTGGACGAGGTGATGGTGCCGCGTGTGGATGCCATCTTCGTCCGCAAGGACGCCTTTGCGACCGATGAGTTCACCGTCGTCCTGGACGAACACGGCGGCGTCGTCGGCATCGTCACCTACGAGGACATCGCCGACGAGAGCGACACCGTCACCGACCTGGCCGTGGCCGATGGTGACCGCCGGCTTGTGGATGCCGGGCGCCGCCTGGACGAGGTGGCCGAGGCTACCGGCATCGAACTGCCGTAGGAGGACGACTACGACACGGTCGCCGGCCTGATCGTCGACCGGCTCGGCCGATTCCCGACCGTCGGCGACCGCGTCACGCTGGACCTGGCCGACGGCGGCCGTATGACGTTGGACGTGCAGGCGCTCGACCGTCATGTCCCCGAGCGGGTCCATCTGGAACGGTCGCCTGATGTGGCCGTTGATGCCGTGCGTGAGGATGAGCAGGCATGAGATTCCCGATGGCGCTCTTCGTCACCGTACTGCTGTTGATCGGCAGCGGATTCTTCGTCGCCGCCGAGTTCGCCCTGGTCGCCGCCAAGCGGCACCGCATGGAGAAGGCCGCGGCCGAGGGGCAACGAGTGCCAAGGCCGCGCTTGCCGGAATGCGTGAGCTGTCCCTCATGCTGGCCGGCGCCTAACTCGGCCTCCCCGTCTGCACGCTGGGTCTGGGGTCGGTCTCCAAGCCCGCGATCTCCCACGAACTCGACCCGCTGCTGAGCGCGCTGGGCCTGCCCAGCGCGCTCAGCAGCGGGTCGAGTTCGCCGTCACCCTGGTCATCGTGGTGTTCCTGCACATGGTGGCCGGTGAGATGGCGCCCAAGTCGTGGGCCGTCGCGCACCCCGAACGCTCCGCGATGCTGCTCGCGCCGTCGTTCCGCGCGCTGATGAAGGCCGTACGCCCGCTCCTCACGTTGCTCAACACGATGAGCAATGCCCTGGTACGGCTGTGCCGGGTCACTCCACGCAACGAGCTGGTCTCGGTCCACGACCGGGAGCAACTCACGTACCTCGTGGAGGAGTCCGAGCGGTTGGGCCTCATCAGCGCGAACGACTCGGAGCTGCTCACCCGTTCCCTGACCGAGCCCGACACCCCGGTTGGCGGCCTCCACGTCCCTGCCGCCGAGATCACCGCGGTCGACGGTGGCGCCAGTATCGACGAGATCCTGCGCGTGGCCACCGACAGCGACCGCACCCGCCTGCTCGTCCGCGAGCACGGCACCATCCTGGGCTCGGTGCATGCCCGCGACGCTCTGGTCGCTCGCGGTCAGGGGCGGGCCGTGACCGCTCGCGCGTTGGTCCGCCCGGTGCCCGAGCTGACCGAGCAGACGACGGTCGCCGCCGCGATCGACGTACTGCGCCGACGCCGCTCCTCGCTCGCCGTCGTGCGCGACGCGTCCGTGCCTTACCGGCATGGTGACCTTGGACGACCTGCTGGCTCGCTTTCTGCAACCTCAGGCCGCGTAGCCGGCGGAGGTCGGCCGAGCGCCCCGGCTCCTCGGGGCGCTCGGTGTTCCACGGTAAGTCTGGACAACAGAGAACCCCCGGGTCTCCGACCTGGGGCTTTCGCATGGAGTGGGTGACGAGAATCGAACTCGCGCTCTCAGCTTGGGAAGCGACGGCGCTTGGATGGTCGTATGGCAGACGACCTGGGGGATGGGGGACGCCTGCGCCGTCGCGCGGGCCTGTTGGTGCCGCTGGTGGCCCTGGTTGTCCGCTCTT
>NZ_JAMWMR010000075.1 GCF_023887685.1 Streptomyces macrolidinus
CCCTACGCCTTCCAATACGAGCGCTACTGGTTGCAGAGCGCCCCCTCCCAGGTGGCCGTCGGCGACAGTTGGCGGTACCGCATCACCTGGAAGCCGGTGCCCCTGCCGGTCGAGCCCGGCGGGCCCGTTCTCGCGGGGCGGTGGCTCGTCGTTGCCGACGCCGGGGCCGACGTCGCGGACCTGACCAAGGTGTGGGAGGCCGCCGGGGCGCAGGTCGTCGCAGTCGAGGTCGCCGCCGACGAGGAGCGTGCGGGGCTGGCCGCGCGCCTGCCCCAGGCCGAGGCCGAGGGTGTCGTCGGGGTGGTGTCGCTGCTCAGCAGTGCCGCAGCCACGCTCGTGTTGATCCAGGCGCTGGGCGACGCGGGCGTCGAAGCCCCGCTGTGGTGCGTGACCAGGGGCGCGGTGTCGGCGGCCAGGGACGACGGTGCCGCCGATCCCGCTCTGGCGATGATCTGGGGCCTGGGCCGTGTCGCCGCGCTGGAGCACCCCGAGCGGTGGGGCGGCCTCGTCGACCTGCCGACGGAAGCCGGCGGGGCGGACTGGGGCCGACTGGGGTCCGTGCTCCCGCAGGCGAGCGGCGCGGGCGAGGACCAACTGGCCCTCCGCGACTCCGGTGTGTTCGGACGGCGGCTGGTACGCGCGCCGCTGGGCGGCCGTCGGCCGGTGCGTGACTGGTCGTCCTCCGGGACGGTGCTGGTTACCGGCGGCACCGGAGCGCTCGGCGGCAAGGTCGCGCGCTGGGCTGCCGAGCAGGGCGCCGAACACGTCGTGCTGGTGTCCCGCAGCGGCGCCGACGCGCCGGGCGCCGACCGGCTCGTACAGGACCTGGCGGAGCGGGGAACCCGGGTCACGGTCACGGCCTGCGACGTCGCCGACCGCGAGGCGATGGCACGCGTACTGGCGGCCGTCCCCGAGGACGCACCTCTCACCGCCGTCTTCCACACCGCCGGCACCCCGGGCGGCCTGTCCCTCGACGCCACCGGCCCGGAGGACGTCCGGCGCACGCTGCGTGCGAAGACCGAAGGGGCCCAGGTCCTCGACGAACTCCTGCGCGGAACGCCCCTGGACGCCTTCGTGCTCTACTCCTCGAACGCCGGTGTGTGGGGCAGCGGCAGCCAGGGTGTCTACGCCGCGGCCAACGCCTACCTCGACGCACTCGCCGCCCGGCGCCGCGCACGCGGCGAGACCGCGACCTCGGTGGCCTGGGGCCTGTGGGCCGGTGACGGCATGGGGGAGGGGGCCGATGACACGTACTGGCAGCGCCGCGGCATCCGCCCCATGCACGACGAGCGGGCCCTGGAGGAACTGCGCAAGGCGCTGGAGCACGACGAGACCTTCGTCGCCGTGGCCGACGTGGACTGGAAGACGTTCGCACCCGCGTTCACCGTCTCCCGCCCCAGCGTTCTCGTCGAGGACGTCCCGGAGGCCCGGCAGGCGCTCGCCGCCCCCGAGGCTCCCGCCTCGGACGCCCCGGGCGGCCCCGGTACGCCGTCCGCCCTCGCGGCCGTGGCCGCACTCCCGGCCGCCGAACGCGAACGGGCACTCGTGGACCTGGTGCTCACCCACGCGGCGGTCGTCCTCGGCCACTCCTCCCCGGACCGGTTGACGGGCGACCGGGCCTTCATGGAGATCGGTTTCGACTCCCTGACCGCCGTCCAACTGCGCAACCGGCTCTCCACGGCGATCGGGACCACGCTCCCCACCACCGTCGTCTTCGACTACCCGACCCCCGCCGCGCTCGCCGCCCACCTGCTCCAGGAGCACGTGGCGCCGCCCACGATCGCGCCCACCGACTGGGAGGGGCAGGTGCGGCAGGCGCTCGCCGAACTCCCGCTCGACCGGCTGCGCGAGGCCGCCCTCCTCGACGACCTGCTGCGGCTCATCGGCGTCGGCCCCGAGCCGGCCCCCGGCAGCCCTGACGCCCCGGCAGCGGACGCGCACGCCGGCGACGGCGGCACCACGGCGCCGGAGGCGTCCATCGACGACCTCGACACCGATGATCTGGTCCGGATGGCGCTCGGACTCTCGCAGTCCTGAGCGCGCCCTCCGGCGTCACGTCCACTCGAACGACTAGCGGAAGACCAGACCCAGATGACGAATTCCAGCGAACAGTTGGTGGAGGCACTGCGCGCCTCGCTGAAGGAGAACGACAGACTCCGCAAGGAGAGCCGACGGCAGGCTGAACGACGGCGGGAGCCCATGGCGATCGTCGGCATGAGCTGCCGGTTCGCCGGGGGTATCGGCTCGCCCGAGGAACTGTGGGAAGCCGTGGTCGCCGAGAAGGACCTGGTCTCCGAGGTGCCCGAGGAACGCGGCTGGGACATCCACTCCCTCTACGATCCCGAACCCGGTCGCAAGGGTACGACGTACGCGCGCAACGCCGCCTTCCTCGACGACGCCGCCGGATTCGACGCCGCGTTCTTCGGGATCTCGCCGCGCGAGGCGCTCGCCATGGACCCGCAGCAACGCCAACTCCTGGAAGCCTCCTGGGAGGTCTTCGAGCGGGCCGGCATCGACCCCACGTCTGCGCGCGGCACCAACGTGGGCGTGTACGTGGGCTGCGGCTACCAGGACTACGCGCCGGACATCCGGCTCGCGCCCGAGGGCACCGACGGATACGTGGTGACGGGCAACGCCTCTGCCGTGGCCTCCGGCCGGATCTCCTACGCCCTGGGGCTTGAGGGTCCCGCGTTGAGTGTGGACACGGCGTGCTCGTCGTCGTTGGTGGCGTTGCACCTGGCGGTGCAGGCGCTGCGCAACGACGAGTGCGAGATGGCTCTCGCCGGAGGCGTCGCCGTGCTGGCGACGCCAGGCGCGTTCATCGAGTTCAGCCGCCAGCGCGCCATGGCCGTCGACGGCCGGACCAAGGCGTTCGCCTCGGCAGCCGACGGACTCGCCTGGGGCGAGGGCGTGGCCGTGCTCCTGCTGGAACGCCTCTCGGTGGCCAGACGACGC
>NZ_JAMWMR010000076.1 GCF_023887685.1 Streptomyces macrolidinus
ACGACCTTGCCCGTATGACGGGCCTGGCTGACGTGGCGGAAGGCATCGCGGGCGCGTCGTACGTCCCATGTGGTGAGGGGCAGGTGCTGGAGGACGCCCCGGGCGAAGAGATCGAGGATGTCACGAAGCATGGCGCCGATGCGCTCCTGGCCGGCCTCGCCGAGGTCGAAGGCCCGGTACCGGGTGCCGGGGTGGTCGGCGGCGACCTTGTCCGCCTCGCGGACGTCGGTCTTGCCCATCTCGACGAAACGGCCGCCGTCGGAGAGCAGACGCAGCGAGGCGTCGACGAACTCGCGGGCAAGCGAGTTGAGGACGACGTCCATGCCCGGGCCGCCGGTCGCCGCGCGGAACTCGGACTCGAAGTCGAGGGTGCGGGACGACGCGATCCGGGCCTCGTCGAGGCCGAGGTCGCGCAGCGCCTGCCACTTGCCGGTGCTGGCGGTTCCGAACACCTCCGCTCCCCAGTGCCGGGCGAGCTGCACCGCGGCCATGCCCACGCCACCGGCCGCGGAGTGCACCAGGAGGCGCTCGCCCGGCTGGAGGTCCGCCAGGTCTCGCAGCGCGTAGTACGCGGTCAGGAACACCACGGGCACGGCCGCCGCCTGGGCGAACGTCCAACCCTCGGGCATCCGTACGACGGTACGGGAGTCGGCGACCACTGACGGCGCGTACGCCCCCGTGAGCATGCCCATGACGCGGTCGCCCGGCGCCAGGCCGGTCACGCCGGGGCCCGTCTCGGTCACCACGCCGGCGCCCTCGGTGCCCATGAGGGCGGGCTCGGGGTACATGCCAAGAGCGAGCAGGACGTCGCGGAAGTTGAGGCCGGTGGCACGCACCGCGATCCGGATCTGACCGGGGCCGAGGGGCTCCGGCTCGCCGAGGACCGCCCCGGCTTCGCCGCCGTCCGACCGGTCCGCGGCGAGGGGGGCCAGGGTCAGGCTCTCAAGCGTGCCGTCCGCGCCGGGTTCCAGCCGCCAGCCGGCGAACGGCGTGGCCGGCAGCGGCAGCGGCCCGAACCCGTCGCCCGCGTCGGCGTCCGCCGCACGCACCAGCCTCGGCACGAACAACTCGCCGTCCCGCATCACCAGTTGCGACTCACCGGACTCCACGGCCCGCACCAGGGCAGCACCGGACACGTCCCCAGCCTCGAGGTCCAGCAGCCCGAACCGTCCCGGGTTCTCCGTCTGCGCGGACCGGCCGAGGCCCCAGGCGGCGGCCTGGCCCGTCGCCCGTACGGCGTCCTCGGAGTGGGCGGCGACCGCGTGCCGGGTCACCAGCACGAGGCGGGACTCGGCGAACCTGTCGTCGGCGAGCCACGTCTGCATCAGCGCCAGCGCGCCGTGCACGGCTTTCCTGACGCGCTCCGCCCCACCGCCTGCTCCCGCCCCGGGGGACGGGACGAGCACGGTCACCGGTGTGTCGATCTCGCCCCGGTCGACGGCCACGGCGAGTGCCGCCAGGCCGGGGAACTCGGCGACCGCCGCGCCGGTCGCGCGCAGGGCACGCACGAGACCCGTCGCGTCCGCGGCACCGTCTCCGTTCCCGTTCCGGCTGTCGACCACTTCGCCGTCCGAGCACCCGGTGCGGGTTCCGTCGCCACCCGTCAGAACGGCAGTGACACGGCTGCCGGACAGGCCTTCGGCGCTCCGGGGCGACGACGCCCTGACGGTGGCGTCCAGGGGGGCCCATTCCAGCAGGTGCAGCGACTCCGTGGTCGGGTCGACAGCCGCCGCCAACTGGGCGGGGTCGACGGGAAGCACGGTGAGGGAAGCGGCGCTGAACACCGGTTCGCCCGCCGTGTCGGCGGCATCGAGCGACACCGTGTCGGGGCCGAGCGGGGTGATCCGTACGCGCAGGGCCGAGGCCCCCACCGCGTGCAGGGTGAGCCCGCCCCAGGCGAACGGCAACCGGGTGCCCTCCGCGAACGCGCCGCCCGTACCCGCCGCCTGTACCGCGGCGTCGAGCAACGCTGGGTGGAGACCGAACCGTACGCCCTCGGCGTGGACGGGCTCGGTCGGCAAGGTCACCTCGGCGAAGACCTCGTCGCCGCGCCGCCAGACGCTCCGGACGCCCTGGAAGACCGGCCCGTATCCGTAACCGCGCGCCAGGAGCCGTTCGTACAGGCCCGAGACGTCCACCGGCTCGGCCCCAGCCGGGGGCCAGACGCCGTTCTCGGCGACGGGGGCGGCGGGCTCCACGGCATCCGCCCGGACGGCGAGGACACCGGTGGCGTGCCGGGTCCACGGGGCGGCGTCGACGCCGTCGGCGCTCGTCTCGTCGGGGCGGGCGTAGAGGGCGAAGGTACGGCGGCCCGACTCGTCACCGACGCCGACCACAAGCTGGGTCTGCACCGCGCCGCGGGATGGCAGGACGAGGGGCGCGTCGAGGGTCAGCTCCTCGACCAGGTCGCATCCGACCTGGTCCCCGGCCCGGAACACCAGCTCCACGAACGCCGTACCGGGCAGCAGCACGGTCCCCGCCACGGCGTGGTCGGCCAGCCAGGGGTGCGTCCGCAGGGACAGGCTCGCGGTGAAGAGGAAGCCGTCGGAGTCCGCCAATGCGACCGCCGCACCGAGCAGCGGGTGCCCGGCAGCTCCCAGTCCGACCGAGGAGATGTCACCAGCCACGGAAGCGGCTGCCTCCGGCCAGTAGCGCTCGTGTTGGAAGGCGTAGGTGGGGAGGTCGATGTGGGCGGTGGTGGCGGGAAGGAGGGTGCTCCAGTCCACT
>NZ_JAMWMR010000077.1 GCF_023887685.1 Streptomyces macrolidinus
GGTGCGCCATGAGGCGCTCTGTTGTATCCCCGGTTCAACCGGGAGGAACTGAAGGGAGGTTTCTGGGTCTGATGGCTTACCTGGATCCGAAAGGTGAAGGGGACAGCAGCATGCCAGGAAATCAACGATCACGTTCAGGTATGGAAGTGATGCGTTGAGGGACCCGCGCGATATGGCGAAAGCTGTACTGCCTGAACCCCAATCTCCAAGGGATGAAATGGCTGGCATCCATCGGAAACATACCCGACACCGATGCCGCGCTCTGCGGTGGAGTAATTGCGTATCCATCGCAACCTTCGGGGTGCGGACTGATTCCCGGTGAGGGAATTCAAGGAGATGAGTGGGGCGCCTAAGTCGCGCTAGATTCGTACAACAGAGACGAACATGGGATCACCTAAAGGGCGTGAGCCCCAAGGTGACGGAGGCCCCGTAGTAGTCGCAGGAGTGACGACCTGCCAAGGAGGACGGGAAAACCGTCCGCAGGGCGAAGGGGGCCAGGTGATCGGACATCACGATGCTGGGAGGTATGCGTAATGCAGAACGCCGAAACGGTGCTTGATGTCCTGCGTGAACGCGGCAGACGGAACCTGCCGTGTAATGGACTGTATCGACAGCTGTTCAACCCGAACCTGTATCTACTGGCCTACGGGCGAATCTACGCCAACCACGGCGCGATGACACCCGGGGCCTGCGGGGAAACCGCGGACGGCATGTCCGAAGCCAAGATCGGGCGCATCGTCGAAGCCATGCGCCACGAGCGTTACCGCTTTCGCCCAGTGCGGCGCGTCCACATTCCGAAATCCAACGGGAAAACGCGCCCACTCGGTCTGCCGTCCTGGTCGGACAAACTCGTCGGCGAAGTGATCCGCCTTCTGTTAGAGGCGTATTACGAGCCGCGTTTCTCGAGCCGCTCCCACGGTTTCCGCCCCGGCCGGGGCTGTCACACGGCGCTGTCCGAGGTGACATACAACTGGACCGGAACAACCTGGTTCATCGAAGGAGACATCTCCGACTGCTTCGGTTCGCTGGACCACGAGGTCCTGCTGGCCATTCTGTCGGAGAAGATCCACGACAACCGGTTCCTCCGCCTCATCGGACAGATGCTGAAGGCGGGATACCTGGAGGACTGGAGATGGCACGCCACGCTGTCGGGATCCCCGCAAGGCGGTGTGCTTTCCCCACTCCTGTCCAACATCTACATGGACCGGCTGGACAGATTCGTCGAGACAGTTCTCATCCCGGAATACACCCGAGGGGAAACCCGCCGCAAGAACCCGGCCTACAAGGAGCTGGAGAATGCGATCGGGGCTGCCCGGAAGCGGCTCGCCTACAGGAAGGAGAAAACCGAGTCCGCTCAAGTCCGTCAATGGCGAAAGGAGTTACGCCGCCATCCAGCCGGAGATCCACATGATCCGGGCTACCGACGGCTGCGCTACATCCGCTATGCGGACGACCATCTCCTCGGGTTCATCGGACCCAAGGCCGAAGCCGAGACGATCAAACAGCGCCTGGCCGCGTTCCTGCGCGACGACCTCAAGCTGGAACTGAATCAGGACAAGACGCTGATCACCCACGGCCGCACCCAGGCGGCCCGCTTCCTCGGTTACGAGATCACCGTTCAGCACGCGGACGAAAAGGTCTCCCGGGGTGGTCGCATCAATCGCGGCCTCCGCTCCATCAACGGGAAGATCCAACTCCGCGTTCCCAAGGACGTGATCAAGGCCAAATGCGCCCCGTTTCTCCGCCGTGGAAAACCCACGCACTTGCTCCCGCTGACGAGTTGCACACCCTTCGACATCATCGGCATCTACGGAGCGCAGTACCGGGGCATCGTTCAGTACTACCTGCTGGCCGGCGACGTCTGGAGACTCGACCGGCTCAAGGGGGTCATGCTGACCTCTATGCTCAAGACCCTGGCCGCCCGGCACCGGTCACGGGTGACCACGATGGCCAATCGCTACAAAACAACCATCAGGACACCCCAGGGACCACGCAGGTGCTTCGAGGCCAGGATCGAACGCGAGGGCAGGAAACCACTGATCGCTCGGTTCGGTGGCATTCCCCTCACCCGGAAACGGACGGCCGTCCTCGACGACCTCCCGTCCACCTTGTTCACCCCGCGCAGCCGCCCGCGCGGCAGCCAACTCTTCGACCGGCTACGACGCGGACTGTGTGAACTCTGCGAGAGCAGAACTGAAGTGCAAGTACACCAAGTTCGCTCCCTCGCAGAGCTGAGAAGCGCAGGAGAACAGCCCGCATGGGCGCAACTGATGCTCAAGAAGCGACGCAGAACCCTCGTGGTCTGCCCGCCTTGTCACGGAAGCATCCATACGTAACCCGGGTGAACAGCACGCAGTAGTCACTGGAGAGCCCGCTGCACCGAAAGGGTGCACGGCGGGTTCGGGCCGGGGGCCACTGGAAAAGGGACCGCACAGCGGAAACCTCGCCAGTGGCCTACCGGTACT
>NZ_JAMWMR010000078.1 GCF_023887685.1 Streptomyces macrolidinus
CGACGCGCTGGCCGACGCGCTGGACCTGGCACCGACGCAGCAGACCGCCCTCGCCGAGGTCATGCCCGCGCTGGCGGCGTGGCAGCGCGATCACCACGAGCAGACCGCGACCGCGTCGTGGCGCTACAAGGACGCGTGGAACCGGGTCGCCCGGACGGAACTGCCCGCCCGGCTGGCCGGCGTCTGGGTGGTGGTGACCAGGGAGTCGGACGCGGCCCACGGCTCCGTCGTCCGTGCCCTGGAGGGCCGGGGTGCGACGGTGCGCCGCGTCGAGCCGGCGGACCGCGCCGAACTCGCCGAGCGATTCCGTGCGGTGCGCGACGAGTCGGCCGTCAGCGGAGTCGTGTCCCTCCTGGCCTGGGACGAACGTCCCGCTCCTGCGGCACCGGACGAGCTCACGATCGGTCTGACCGGTACCCTGAGCCTCGTCCAGGCACTCGGCGACTCCGGTGTCACGGCACCCCTGTGGTGCGTGACGCGCGGAGCGGTCGCGATGCGTGGGGACGACGAACCGGTGCGGGCGCCCCAGGCGGCTGTCTGGGGTCTCGGCCAGGTGACCGCGGTGGAACACCCGGACCGGTGGGGCGGTCTGATTGACCTCCCCGGGCGTGCCGACGTTGCCGACCCGGCCGAAGCCACCGAGGCCGACCAGTCCGTGGCCGTGCGACTGGCCGAGGTGCTGGCCGACGTGACGAGCGGCGTCATGCACGAGGACCAGCTGGCCGTCCGCGCCACCGGCGTGTTCGGCCGTCGGCTCGTGCCCGCCCCGTCGGCCCGCCGTCGTGACCGGCGGCGGCTCAGTGGCACGGCGCTCATCACCGGCGGCACCGGTGCGCTCGGTGCCCACGTCGCGCGGTGGGCGATCGCGGCGGGAGCCGAGCACGTCGTGCTCGTCGGCCGGCGTGGGCCGGCCGCCCCCGAGGCGGCGCAGCTGGAGGCGGAGCTGACGGGCCTGGGGGCCGAGGTCACCCTCGCCGCCTGCGATGTCGCGGACCGCGACGCATTGGCGGGGCTCCTGGTACAGGTCCAGGAGACCCACCGGCTGGCGGCCGTGATCCACGCCGCCGGCACGCTCGACGACGGCGTCGTCGACGCGATGACCCCCGAGCGGTTCGCGGCCGTCATGCGCGCGAAGGCGCTCGGCGCCCGCAACCTGCACGAGCTCACGAGCGAGCTGGACCTGGACGCGTTCGTCCTGTTCTCCTCCGCGGCCGCCGCCATCGGAGCCGCGGGACAGGCCAACTACGCGGCGGCCAACGCCGCCCTGGAGGCTGTGGCCGGACAGCGCCGGGCCGATGGCCGCACGGTGACTCTGATCTCCTGGGGACCGTGGGCCGACGGCGGCATGGCGGACAGCGTGCAGGTGGCGCGTCAGCTGCGCCGCAGCGGCATCACGCCGCTGCGGCCGGAGGGAGCGCTGGCCGCTCTGCGCCAGGCGTGGGAGGCGGACGAGGCCACCCTGACCGTGATCGACGTGGATTGGGAACGATTCGCGGCCTCGGCACCGACCGGACGGCCCGCGCCCTTGTTCGGTGAACTGGCCGCCGTGCGGTCGGCTTGGGCCAGGAACGACGGCGCGGCGCTCTCCGGCGTGGCGGCGCAGCTGGTCGGCGCCTCGGAAGCGGACCAGGCGCGCATCCTACTGACGCTGGTCCAGGAGCAGGCCGCAGCCGTACTCGGCCACCAGGACCTGGGCACCGTCCAGCACAACCGCGCGTTCGGCGAGCTCGGCTTCGACTCGCTGACCGCGGTGGAGTTCCGCAACCGGCTCGTCATGGCCACGGGCCTCGCCCTGCCGACCTCCCTGGTCTTCGACCACCCGACACCGACGGCACTGGTCCGCCACCTGCTGATCGAGTTCGGCGCGGGTACGGCGAACGCCCAGGCCGCCGCGGACCCGGCCGTCGGCTGGCTCGGCCCGACCGGTACGTCCTCCGACGACGAGCCGATCGTGATCGTGGGCATGGCGTGCCGCTTCCCGGGCGGGGTGCGCTCGCCGGAGGACCTGTGGGAGCTGGTGCGGACCGGCACGGACGTCGTCTCCGACTTCCCGACCGACCGTGGCTGGGACGTCGACGCGCTCTACGACCCCGAGCGGAGCCGCCCGGGCACGACGTACTCCCGCGACGGCGGCTTCCTGCATGACGTCGCCGACTTCGACGCGGAGTTCTTCGGGATCTCGCCGCGCGAGGCGCTGGCGATGGATCCGCAGCAGCGGCTGCTGCTGGAGACCTCCTGGGAGGCCATCGAGCGGGCCGGGATCGACCCCCACGCGCTGCGCGAGACCCAGACCGGCGTGTTCATGGGAACCAACGGCCAGGACTACGCGACCCTGCTGCGCCAGCCTTCGGAGGAGTTGGAGGGATACGCGGGCACCGGCTCCGCGGCTGCCGTCTTCTCGGGG
>NZ_JAMWMR010000079.1 GCF_023887685.1 Streptomyces macrolidinus
GGACGGCTTCGCCGCCACACTCCAGCTCGAGCAGAACGCCCCGCTGGGGACGGTGCTGCCGGCGCTCTCCGCCTGGCGTCGACGCCGGCACGAGACTGCCAGGACGGACGAACTCCTCCACCAGGCCGTCTGGCGCCCGGTGCCCGACCAGGGGACCGGTGTGCTGACGGGGACCTGGCTCCTGGTCTCGCCGCCGGACGGCGAGGAGCAGTGGCAGTGGGTCGCCCGAGCGCTGAGCGACCACGGCGCCGAGGTGGTTGGCGTGCCCTTCGGCACCGCCGCGGCCCTGGAGGCCGCCCTCGTCGGCATCGGCCACGTCCGGGGCGTCCTGTCCCTCCTCCCGCTCACCCCGGTGCTTGAGCCCGGGCTGCCGTCCGGCCTGGTCGACACCCTCGCGCTGTTCCGTGCGCTCGGTGAGCTGGGCGTGGAGGCCCCCCTGTGGAGCGTCACCTCGGAGGCGGTCTCGACCCGCGTCGACGAGTCGCTGAATCGGCCGGACCAAGCCGCAGTGTGGGGATTCGCGCGCGCTGCGGGAGTGGAGCACCCCTCGCGATGGGGTGGTGTGATCGATCTGCCGTCGGCCTCCGACGCGTACACCGCCGAGCGGCTGGTCTCCGTACTGGCCGGGGCGGTCGGCGAGGACGAGGTGGCTATTCGCGCTGCCGGGTTGTTCGGGCGTCGCCTGGTGCCCGTCCGCATTGCCAGTGGGGCAGCCGTCGAGGCGCCGCGACCGCGCGGAACGGTGCTGATCACCGGCGGCACCGGCGCACTCGGTGCGGCCGTGGCCCGCCGGCTGGCCGAGCAGGGAGCGGAGCATCTGCTGCTGACCAGCCGCAGCGGCAACGCGGCACCGGGCGCGACCGATCTGGAGGCCGAACTCCTTGCTCTGGGTGCCCGGGTGACCGTGGCCCGCTGCGATGTCGCCGCCCCCGAGGAGCTGGCGCAGCTGCTGAGCGCCGTGCCGGCGGAGTTCCCGCTGACCGCCGTCGTGCACGCGGCCGGGGTCCTGGACGACGGCGTGATCGACTCGATGACCGTCGAGCGCTTCGAGACGGTGTTCCGGCCCAAGGTGAACGCCGTCTGGAACCTCCACGAGCTGACACGCGACCTCCATCTGGACATGTTCGTGCTCTTCTCCTCGCTGGCCGGCACGGTCGGCTCGGCGGGGCAGAGCAACTACGCAGCGGCCAACGCCCTGTTGGACGGCTTCGCCGAATACCGCCGCGGACAGGGACTGCCCGCGACCAGCCTCGCCTGGGGACCGTGGGCGGACGGCGGCATGGTGGACGAGGCGGTACGGGAGCGCCTGGTGCGGAACGGCGTCTCGCCCCTGTCCGCCCGGCAGTCCGGTGACGCCCTCCGGCGGGTGCTGGACCTCGGTCTGACCACCGCCACGGTCACCAGGACGGACTGGGACCGGTTCGCCGCGGTGCTGGCCGCGTCCCGCCCGACTCGGCTGCTCGCCGAGCTGACCGACGCCGCGCCGACCAGGAGCGAACGCAACCAGGCGTCGGACCTGGCTCGCTCGCTCGCCCGCCGGCCGGCCGCCGAAGCACGGCGCGTCCTCCTGGAGACGGTACGTGCCGAGGCAGCCGTCGTGCTCGGGCACGCCGCGCCGGGCAAGCTCGACGCGGACCGGTCGTTCCGCGAGCTCGGCTTCGACTCCCTCAGCGCGCTGCAAATGCGCAACGCCCTGGGCGAGCTCACCGGGCTCGACCTGGCCACGACCCTGGTCTTCGACTACCCGAACCTCACCGCTCTCGTCGACCACCTGCTGTCCCAGCTAGCGGACGTCCCTGCGGCCGACGTGCCGGCGGCGCCGGTGGTGGCTGGAGCGGACGAGCCGATCGCGATCGTGGGGATGGCGTGTCGGTTCCCGGGTGGGGTGCGCTCGCCGGAGGACCTGTGGAAGCTGCTGAGCGCGGGCTCCGACGTCATCAGCCCCTTCCCGACCGACCGCGGCTGGGACATCGACACGCTGATGGACGCCGGTCGATCCGGTGCGTCCTCCGTGCACGAAGGCGGTTTCCTGGACGACGTCGCCGGATTTGACGCGGAGTTCTTCGGGATCTCGCCGCGTGAGGCGCTGGCGATGGACCCGCAGCAGCGGCTGCTGCTGGAGACCTCGTGGGAGGTCTTCGAGCGGGCCGGGATCGACCCGGCCACGCTGCGTGGCAGTGCCACCGGCGTCTTCGCGGGCACCAACGGCCAGGACTACACGGCCCTGCTGCGCGACACGACGCGGGAGCTGGAAGGCCACGCGGCCACCGGCGCCGCCGCGTCGGTGGT
>NZ_JAMWMR010000008.1 GCF_023887685.1 Streptomyces macrolidinus
GGGCGGGGGGGGGGCCCGCCACAGGACAGCGGGTCACCGAACAGCAGTCCACGGCCTCCGCCCCGCCCGCCGCAGTCGTACCCGTACCCGAATCCCCCACCCCGCTCGATGCGTTGGTCACCCTCTTCGGACTCACCCCCTTCGAACGCGACGTGGTCCTGCTCACCGCAGCCGATGAACTCGACCCGACCACCGCCGCCCGGTGCGCGGCAGCCGCGGGTGATCCGCAACGGGCGTACCCCACCTTCTCGCTCGCCCTCGCCGCGCTCGACGCACCGCACTGGAGCGCGCTCACACCCGTAGCGCCGCTGAGACGTTGGCGTGTCCTGGAGTTGGAGGACGAGACCCGGCTGACGGTCTCCCGGCTCCGCCTGGACGAGCGCATCCTGCACTTCCTGCTCGGCTCGCCCTACCTCGACGCCCGGTTGCACGGCCGCCTCCGCCGCACCACGGCACCGGACGCGCTCCCACCGTCGTACGACCTGGCGGCGACCCGTCTGGTCGAGGGCTGGACCGACGAGGGCCGCGGCCCCGACGCGCCGCTGCTGGTCGAGGTGACCGGCGGCGACCTGCGCAGCCGCGCCGAGTTGGCCGCCACCGCTGCCGCCCGCTGCGGACTCGGCCTCTACGCCATGAGCGCGGAGGACGTGCCGACCGACCCCGTCGAGCGCGACCGGCTGGCGCGGCTGTGGCAGCGGGAGGCGATCCTGCTGCCCGCCGCCCTGCTGGTGGAGGCCGGGGACCTGGACCGCGAGCAGCGCGCGGCGACCGAGGCGTTCCTGAGCGGGGCCGCCGTACCGGTGGTCGTCTCCAGCGAGGACCCGCTGCGCACCGGACGCCCGCACGGCACGCGCGTATCCGTACCGCGCCTGGACGACGAAGAGCAACTGGCCCTGTGGGCAGACGCGTTCGAGAACGTGGCAGACCTGGAAGACGGCGAACTACGCACCCTGGTCGCGCAGTTCCAGTTCCCACCGCACGTCGTCCGCACAGCCGCTGCCGCGGTGGCCCGGCAACTGCCTCAAGAGGGTGAAGCGGACATCGCCGAACTCGCGTGGCGTGCGGGGCTGGACGAGGCCCGCATCGGCATGGACGAACTGGGCCGCCGGATCGAACCACAGGCGGGCTGGGGCGACTTGGTCCTGCACGAGCGCCAGACGGCCGTACTGCGGGAGATCGTCGCGCACGTACGACAGCGGCCGACCGTCCACCAGGAGTGGGGCTTCGCCGCGACCCTGCGCCGAGGGCTCGGCGTCACCGCGCTGTTCGCGGGCGGATCGGGTACGGGCAAGACGCTGGCCGCCGAGGTCATGGCGAAGGAACTGGGCCTGGACCTGTTCGTCGTGGACCTCTCGCAGGTGGTGAGCAAGTACATCGGCGAGACCGAGAAGAACCTGCGCCAGGTCTTCGACGCGGCCGAACGCGGCGGTGCGCTCCTGCTGTTCGACGAGGCCGACGCGCTGTTCGGCAAGCGCAGCGAGGTCAAGGACAGCCACGACCGGTACGCCAACCTGGAGGTCAGCTATCTGCTGATGCGCATGGAGGCCTACCGGGGACTCGCCGTCCTGACCACCAACATGAAGCAGGCCCTCGACACGGCGTTCCTGCGCCGTATCCGCTTCGTGGTCGACTTCCCCTTCCCGGCGGAGCACGAACGCGCCGAGATATGGCGCCGGGTGCTGCCACCGCAGGCCCCCGTCAAGGACATCGACCCCGACCTGCTGGCCCGGTTGACCGTCGCGGGCGGCTCGATCCGCAACATCGCCCTGTCCGGTGCCTTCCTCGCGGCCGAGGAGGGTGACCGGTTGCAGATGCGGCACATGCTCGCCGCGGCCCGCACCGAGTACCTCAAGTCGGAGCGCTCACTGACACCCGCGGAGGTGCGCGGATGGGTGTGAATCGGAGACGGCCCTCGGTGATCCGCGTCGAGATCGGCGAGCTGGTACTGGACGGCTTCCGGGCCGACCCGGAACGTGTCTCGGCGGCGTTCGAGCGCGAACTGGCCCGGCTGGTAAGGCTGCACGGAGTCCCCCTGGCGGCGAACGGTGCGGTAACGGCCGACACGCTGACCGGCCTCGGGCCGTTGCCCCCAGACCTGTCGGCACGCCGTCTCGGCCAGGAGTTGGCCCGCGCGGTGCACGAAGGGCTCAGCGGCCACGGGGAGGTGACCGGATGAGTGCCCGGACCCAGGACGCCGTCGCGGAGCAGTCCGCCGAGCAACGCCGCCGCAAGCGCAGGGAACGTGCCGCCAAGTCCCGTACCCCGGAACCGAAGAACATCGTCAGCGGCGCCGGACAGCCCCTCGACCCGGGCGTACGACGGGAGTTGGAGGAGCAACTCGGCCACGACCTGAGCCGCGTACGCCTGCACACGGGCCGTGACGCGGGGCAGTTGACGGAGCTGTTGGGCGCGGACGCGGTCGCCGTCGGCCAGGACATCCTCTTCCGCGAGGGCACGTTCAAGCCGGGCACGGACGAGGGCCGCCGCCTCCTCGCCCATGAACTGCTGCACACGGTACAGAACCCGCACGGGCTGGGCGCGTTACGGGCCGGCCGCGAACTGGGCGCGGTGAGCTTGCCGCAGCATACGATCGAGCGGGAGGCGGAGGGGGCCGCGCAGAGCCTCGTACGACCTGAACAGGAGCAGCCCGCGCCCGAGGTGCGGGAGGGGCAGGCGACTCCCGGGTGGCTGCGGTACGCCACGGTCGACGCCGACCGCAACCGTGCGGAGGTGATCGACCCGGCGACCCTGGTCGACCGCCTCGCCAACTCGGTCGTCCGCTCGCTGCGTGGCGACCCGGAGGACCTGTCCCGGCGAACGCGCAACCAACTCGCCCGACTTCCCGAGGAGTTGCTCGACGGCGTTCTCGTCCGCCTGGAGAACCGTCTGCTGGCCCCGGAACACGACCGGGTGCTCGACCTCGTGGACGAGATCGAGGTGTACGACGACGGGGCCCAGGACCTCGAACTCGACCCACATGACGCCCCGGAGATCGAACCGGACCTGGCGGAGGAGTTACGCGCCGAGCGCGAGAACGCCCTGCGGACGCTGGAGCAGCGGAGGACCGAGGAGGAGCGGCTGGACCCTGCGCCGGGACCGGAGAAGGAGCGGTCCGGGGAGGACGGTGCGGCAGGCAGCACACCGCCGAACGGCTGGACCCGGGAGCACGCGAGCACCCCGCAGGGCGGGGACGCGCCGCACAAGGGGCAGCAGAAGGCGCGGGGAACGCGGGGGTCCGAGGCCGCACGGAGGGCGGGGGCGGCACCCGGGTCTCCGCAGGGGCTGCCGACTTCCGCCGCTGCCTCCGGTGGGCTGCCGGACATGGGGCAGCGCGGTGGTGAGAAGGAGGAAGACGGAGGAAGCGGGGAGTCCACGGAGCGGCAGGCCACCCCGGTCGCGAGCGAGGAGGAGTCGGCGGCGCGGAACCGCCCGGAGGCCGTCGAAGCGGCTGCGGTCGGCGGACGGGCCGATCGGATAGTCCCGAACGGCCAGGCGCAGCCCAAGGGCTCTCCGGCCGTAACCGGCAAGGACATTCAGTTACCCGGAGCGCTCAGCGCGCTCGACGGCGTACGCAACCAGGACGTGGAGGGGCTGCGGGAGCAGACAGCGGACGACCCGTTCGGGTCCGGCAGTGCGGCGGAGGCCGAGGTCGCGGACGAACCCAGCGCCTGGGACGTCGAGTTGCAGCCCGGAGACTTCCTTCCGCAGCAGGACCTCGACCTGTCCTCCGTACCGGCCGCCGAACAACTGGACCCGTCGTCGGACACCCAGCCCACCCCCTCCTTCCCCGCGTCACCCACGACCAAGGCAGAGCGGGTCCGATCGGACAGGGAGGCGGAGGACGCCGAGGAGGCGGAGGCCGAGGAGGACAGCGCACGCGAACCCGTCGAACTCGAGCCGTCGACCGAGACCGAGGGCAATCAGCGCAGCGCAACCCTCCTGGGCGGTACGGGACTTGACCAGGCGGCGACTCCGTCCGCCTTCGCCACTCGCGACCCCAAGAACGGTGACGACCCGAAGGCCGGACCCGTGACGGCGCAGACCACGGTCGCAGAGGCGCCGGGAAACACCGAGAGCACGTCCGAGGGCGACAGCCGGGAGAAGGAGTCGGCGGCCAAGGAGGAGCGGGGAACCGAGTCCGGCGGAGACAGGGCATCGACCGCCCCTGAGAAGGAGTCCCAACAGGCTGTTGGCGGCCGGGCGGCGCAGTCCGATGCCGGGGTACGGGAGCCGACGGGCGGTGCGGGCGGTGCGGGCGGCACGGGCGTGGGTGGGACCGGTGGCGTCCGGGCCGCCGCAGGGTCAGGTACGACCGGGGCTCTCGGGTCGACTTCCGTCCCTGGCGCCGTGGTTCCGGCCGAAGCGAGGGAATCGTCTCGGTCACCGGCTCGTACGGACGCGCATACGGAGGCCCCCGCCCCCGCCCCGGCCCCGGCGCCGAAGTCCGCACCCGTAGCCGCGAGACCCGCCGCGACCGCGCAAGCCGAGTCCGGGGCCAAGGACGTACCGGAGACCGCACCCGAGGCGGCCCCCGCGCAGCGCTCCCCGCGCGACGGCGGAGGGGGCGGCGGTGCACCGGCCCCAGCTCGTGCCAAGAAGAACTCCGCGCCGGTTCCGAACCTCTCCGGTGTCAGCCCCGAAGCGGGCCTCGCCGCGGCCTCGAAGCTCAAGCCGCACACGGCACTTCAGGCCATGGACGGCGTGGGGGGCGCGGTGGACCGTGCGGTCGGCGACGAGCACAAGACGCTCGCTGCGGCTCCTCCCGCCCTGCAGCGCCCGTCGGGCGCCCCGCGGACCCTTCAAGGCAGACCGCGGACGGACGCTCCCGCTCAGTACTCACAGGATCCGGCCCAGCAGTCCCAGGCGCCGGAGGCGAAGGACGCGAAGGTCACCGGCGAGCAGGAGCCCGAAGGTCGGATCGAGGCGGAGAAGGCGGAGGAGCCGGGCGGCTGGGACACCTTCAAGATGGCCCTGGGCTTCGGCCTGGGCAAGGTGGGAAGCTGGCTCGGCTTCAAGGTCGACGCACAGGAACTCGCCGCGAAGTTCGCCGGGTTGCCGACGAAGGACGAGGCGCTCAAGCAGGCTCAGGCGGGCAACGCTCCGGGCGTGCGGATGGGGGAAGCCGCCGACCGGACGACCGGTGAGCAGGACGGCCATGTCGACGCCAAGGGACAGGAGACCGTCGCGACGGCCCGCGACGACGCCTCGCGAAGGATGGGGGAGGACCAGGTCTACCCCGACGCGCCCAAGGAGCAGTTGACCGCGAAGGTGCCGGGGCAGCAGGGCGGTCGGCAGACAGCCGTAGGGGGCGGAGGGCCGAGCGGTGCCGTACCTCCGGAGGCCGCTTCCGAGGTCGCCGAACACGACCGTGGACCGCAGTTCCAGGCCGCGTTCTCGGACGGCCGCACGAGCATGTCCGAGGGGCGGCAGACCAAGGACCGGGACTTCCGGAACGCTCAGGACGAGCACAAGCACCAGGTGGACGCCGAGATCGCGGCGAACACCAAGAAGCAGGCCGGTGAGCGCGACAAGGCGATGGCCGAGGTCACCGCACAGCGCGAGGACTGGCGCAAGGAGCAGGACGACGAGCTGAAGACGCTCGGTGACAAGAAGACCGAGCGGCACGACAAGATCCGCAAGGACGTCGACGACGAGGAGACGAAGACAGACGACGACGTCGAGAAGGAGAAGGGGAACAGCGACAAGAAGATCAAGGACGAGAGCGACCGGGCCGAGCGCGATGCCCAGCGGCAGCGCGAGGGAGCCGTCCAGGACTCCGGCAACTGGATCACGAAGGCCTTCGACTGGATCAAACAGAAGGTCGTCGAGATCAAGAACGCGATCGTCCGGGTGATCCGGGCGGCGCGAGACGCCGTCACAGGGTTCATCCGCGACTTCAGGACCACGGTCGAACGCTGGATCAACGATGCTCGCAAGAACATCGTCGAAGCGATCAAGAACTTCATCAAGGACCTGATCGAGTTCGCCAAGGCGATGGTCCGAGCGGTGATCGAACTCGCCGACCGAGTCCGGAAGTTGATCACAAATCTGGTCGAAGCGGCGATCGCCCTCGTCAACCGCCTGGCCCACGCCCTGAAGCAGGCCGTCACCGAGTTGCTGAACGCCATCGGCAAACTCCTCAGCGACATCCTCGACGTGCTCAAGAAGATGCTCCAGGCCGCGGTGAAGGCGGTCGTGGACGCGGTGAAGGCGGTGCTGGACTTCGCGTCGAAGCTGCTGGGCGCGTTGGGCGCGTGGATGCTGATCGCCGTCGACTTCCTGACGGACCCGGGCGGCTGGCTGAACGGCGCGAAGAACTCAGCGGTGGACGGCGCGAAACATCACCTGTTCCGCGAGGTGTCCTCGGCGGTCAGGACATGGTTCCAGGAGAAGATCCAGGAGATCATCGGCGTCCCGAAGGCCATCATCGACCAACTCGTCAAGGGCGGCTTCACCCTCGACAAGATCGTCAAAGAGGCGTGGGACGCGGTCGTCCCGCAACTTCCGCTCATCATCGGCGAGTTGGTCATCACCAAGGTCGTCGCGAAGCTGATCCCGGGTGCGGGCTGGGTCATGGCGGTCATCGACGCCATCCGTACCGCCTGGGGTGCGCTGAGCGCCATCCTGGCCTCACTGGGCGCTGTCCTCGGCTGGCTCAAGGTGGTCCGCATGGGCGGCGCCGGCCTCCTCTTCGCGAAAGCGGTCGCGGCGGGTGTCGTGGCGCTGCTGGAGGTCCTCTACCAGGCCCTCATGAACGGGATCGGCAAGTACGTCGCCAAGGTCGGCCGACGCCTGAAGGGTGTGGCGGCGAAGCTGGCCGGACGGGGCGGCGGCCGAAAGCCACGGGCCGGTGGCGCGGACGAACCGGGAGGCAGGCCGAAGGCGGACGGCCGACATGACGAGCCGACCGCGGGGACAACGCCGAAGACCCCGGCCAGGCCCCGGCCCGGCTCTGACCGGCCGGGCCCGACCCGCCCGTCCTCCGGGCGGCCCCCCGCGGGACCGGGCCGCCCCGGCTCCCGCCGCTCCGAGCCCGACCGCCCGACCACACCGGCGACCAGCCGTCGGCACCCGGACTCGACGGAGCGCCCACGGTCGGACCGGGACACACCCTCACGACCGAAGGACGAACCCTCGAACCCGAGCCGCCCGAGGGAACAGGACCCGGCCAAGCCGAGAACGGACGGGGACGGTTCCGGCAGACCGAAGAGCCCCGAGGACGGAGACGGCTCCGGCAGGCCGAGGGACCACAAGGACGGGGACGGTCGCAAGCCGAAGGACCACAAGGACGGGGACGGTCGCAGGCCGAAGGACGGCGACGAGGACCCCCGCAAGCCGAAGCACGACAGGGACGAGGACGGCAGGCGACCGGGGGACAGGGGCAGGAAGCCGCGACGGCCCGGAGACGACGGCAGGCCCGGCAGGAAGCCGAAGGACAGGGACCCGGAGCGGAAGAAGGAGAAGCGGGACCAGCGCAAGAAGGACGAGGACTCGAAGGAGTCGAAGGAAGCGCGGCTGCGGAAGATCGTGGCACGCATCCGCCCCCGTATCGACGGCATGTTGCGTCGAGGCACCGGACGTCCGATCCTTCGCGCGGCCCTGGCGGCGATGCGCGCCTGGTATCGGCTCACCGAACTCAGCGCAGGCGAGAACGAGCACTTCCAGATCCAGGCGGTACTCAACCCGACGGAGCAGGTCGCCAATGGCTTGAAGATGGACACCATCGAACTCGCCGACGCCGTCGACGCGATGGTCAACCACGTACTGAGGTCGGACCACGTCATCGCCGAGTCGCAGCGCATCGGCATCGGGAGCCCGCCCCTCGGCCCCAACGGCTCCCCCACGGCCTCCCGTACCCGTATCGTCCCCGCGGATGTCGGCATCGCTCCGATGCTGCGTCACACGTTGGACAACCCGCTGCCGCACAAGGGCGACGAGATACTCCAGGTCGAGGCCGGTGATCCCCAGTACAACTCCCGGCTGTACTTGGAGCACTCGGAGAAGGGCGGCGGCGGTACGAAACTCGCACCCGAGGGCGTCGACAAGAACTTCACCTACGCTGAGGAGGCCAAAGCGCTCCTGAAAGCGGAACCGGACGGGACCCTCATGGGCGGGCGGATGCTCGAATCCCTGGCCGGAAAGCGGGACAAGTGGCAGGGAGGCCAACTCCCCAACGTCAACACCATGGAACAGGCCGTGTTCACCGCGACTCTCATAGGTCTGATCGAGACAGGTCGTACTCCGTTCGTGATGGTCCCGAACCTGGCCGCGGTCATGGCCTCCAAGTCGGGTGGGCCGCACATCGCGGAGCTCCTCCCGGAGCTTCCGCTGTCCGGGCGTGCGGCGATCAACAACAAGGAAGACATGAAGGAGAAGTTCGGGGAGTTCAGCTATCAGGTGATCGGTGGCCAGGCAGCCGGTCGGCAGACCGAGTGGCTGCTTGCCGCACGTCGAATGTCCGGGCTTCCTACGTACTGGGACGACTTGAGCAGCGGGGCATCAGTATCGGAATCGGTGGGGGAGGGCTTCCTGAATCCCCCGAAGCCCAAGGGGAAGAAGCATCTTGCCCCTGAGATCCACACGCTGATGCAGAGGTTCAAGGAAGTCAGCGGTCATATGGTCCAGAACGCCTACGGTATCGGCGGGGACAAGATGAGAGCGGCCAAACCGCTGTGGGAGAAAGTGGCGGAGGAAATCGGGAAGGACACTCCCCTTCGGCCGCCTACTGCGGCGTCGGAAGAGGTTCTTCGGCGTACCGCCGTCAACCTGAAGATCTGGGCGGACGCCAAGGGACTTGTCTATTCTCCCAAGGATCCCAAGGCCAAGGGCAAGTTCCTGGTGGAGATCTACCGAGAACTCGTCGGAATCGTGGGAATGCCGGCGGACAGCGCATTCGAGAGCAGACTGGAACGAGGCTACAATGGCTGAGATCGGCTACACCGAGATTCACCTGCCCCTGCGGAAGTTGCCCGGGTGGGGGTCCGTGGACGCCATCACACGCAGCGCCGGCTGGCACGTCGTGGACTCCAATGCGGAACGCGGCGACGCGAACTACAAGAAGACCGTCACCTGGGGCGTGGCCGCGGAACTCTGGGTGATGTATGTCGAGGACCTCATCACTCAGGTCTCGGTCGTCATCGTGTTCGGTGCGGACCAGGCTGCCGTCGAAACGCTCGCCCATCGGATCTCCGCGCTGCTGACGCCCTATTCACGCCAAGACGTCCTGGCGGCAGCCAATGAGGACATGTCGAAGGCGGAGACGGCACGCCACCTCGTCCGTCTGGCGCTCTCCGCGTCGAAGGAATTCGACGGCGAGATCTTCGAGAAGCTCCGGACGGCTTCTGAAGACCGTGATCCTGAAATCCGCAATGCCGCTGCCTGGGCGACCGTCTACCTCGCGTGGCCGGAATGCGAGGCCCTGCTGCGGCGGCTGGCGGAGAACGACCCGGACGAACGGGTCCGGGCCGGCTCCGGGGTCCTGCTCGAGAGCCTGAAGGACGGTTGACCGTGACCCGCTACCCCGACATCCCCCACCCCATCCGCTCCGGCATGGTCGTGGTCGACCCCGACACCGGCACCCCCCAGCGCGTCATCGTCCTCCAGTTCAACCCGGACACCCTGGAGCGCAGCATCGCGCCCCAGTCCGCCGGGGACAGTGGGGACGCCGGAGGGGGCGGGACCGGCAGTGGGGATCGGAACGAGGCTCTGCGGCTCAAGGGGCCCGCTCAGGAGACGTGGAAGTTCACCGCCGAGATCGATGCCACCGATCAGCTCGACGTTGCCGCGCCCGACGGGATCCATCCGCAGCTCGCCACCCTCGAGATGCTCGTGCAGCCCACCACCGCGCAGTTGCGGGCCGCGAGCAAGCTGACGAAGAAGGGGGCCATCGAGATCAGTCCGATCGAGATGCCGCTCACGTTGTTCACCTGGGGGAGCAAGCGGGTCATGCCCGTACGGCTCACCGAACTCTCCGTCAACGAGTCCGCGTTCGATGTGAACCTCAATCCGATCCGGGCCTCGCTCAGTGTCGGGATGAAGATCCTGACCGTCAGCGATCTGCCCGCCGGGCACCGCGGTGCCGATCTGTACATGGCGCACCTGGCGCAGAAGGAGCGGCTCGCCGCCGCGGCCCGCGGCGGTGGCCTGGGGGCCCTCGGGCTCGGCGGCGCCGACCTTCTCACCGGCACCGGAAGGGGATGACCCGCACGTCATGGCCGACACCGAGTCCTACGAGAGCGCCCTGGATTCCATACCCGGGTCCCATCCCTACCCGCGCACCAGCCGGTACCACGACGCCGAGATCGGTGTGCATCGGCGGGACGACGGCACCGAAGTCCGGTACATCAAGCGGCGGTTGCTTCCCCCGATCGGTGAGGACATCGAGGCGCACACGGTCGGCGCGGGGGAGCGGGGTGATCTGCTCGCGCAGCGCTACCTCGGTGACCCCGGTCAGTGGTGGCGCATCGCCGACGCCAACCCTGTGCTCGATCCTCGCGAGTTGACGAGCGAGGCAGGGCGCGTCATCGGCATCCCGCTCGCCGGAGGGTTCCCGCGGGGAGAGCGGCGTGTCTGAACAGCCCGTGGGGCAGGGGCCCGTCCATGTCCAGCTCCTCATGGGGCACACGCTCGCCCGCCCCGTTCCCGTCGAGGTCGCCGAAGCACTGCTGTCCGCCCAGATCACCGCCACCGCGGGCGAGCGCAGCGGCTTCCAGTTCGCCTTCGACCTCACCAAGAACGGGCTGATCAACCAACGGCTGCTGCCGGAAGGGCTGTTCGACCCGAAGACCCGCGTCATCCTGACCGTCAGTGTCCGCGGCACCCCCGAGGTGCTGTTCGACGGGCTGATCGTGCGGCAGGAGGTCGGCGCCAGCAACATCCCCGGGCACTCCACCCTCACCGTCACCGGCGAGGATCTGACGTTGCTCATGGACTTGGAGGAGCGCACCGCCCGCTACCCCAATCTGCCGCCGTCCGAGCGCGTCCTCGCCATCCTGCGCCGGTACTCGGCGTACGGCATACGGCCGGACGTCTACACCGAGAAGGTGGCCCAGCCCCCGCACCAGGACCTCCGCGTCCACTACCAGACGGGTACGGATCTTCAGTACGTCACCGAACTCGCCCGCGCCAACGGCTACACCTTCTACCTCGAACCCGGCCCCAACCCCGGCCAGTCGTCCGCCCGTTGGGGTCCCGAGGTCCGGCTCGGGGTCCGTCAGCACGCCCTCAACGTCAACATGGACGCGGCCTCCACCGTCGACCAACTGACCTTCGCGTACGACGGCACGGCGCGGGAGGAGCCGCAGGCGCGCTGGCAGGACCCGGGCACCCGGCAGTCCACCCTGCTGCCCCAGCCGCCGATCAGCCCGCTGCGCCCCTCCCTCGGCAGGCGGCCCACCCCCGCGCTCAAGCGCAAGACCCTTGCCGGTACGGCCAAGCAGCAGCGCGAGCAGGCCGAGGCCGAACTCCTCGCCAGGGCCGCCGTGTCCGCCGACGTCATCTCGGGCTCCGGCTCGCTCGACGTCATCCGGCACGGCTACCTCCTCCAGCCGCGCCGACTCGTCGGCGTGCGCGGGGCAGGACGGGCCTACGACGGCGACTACTTCGTCAAGTCCGTGACCCACAACCTGCGTCCGGGGTCGTTCCAGCAGAACTTCACCCTCTCCCGGGAGGGACTGGAAGCCCGTAGCGACCACGTCCGGCCATGAGCCACAGCCCATGACCCGCGACTCGTGACTCCCGCTCACCCACCAACCAGGAGTACCTCCACCATGGCGGCACCCAGCAATCGTCACCTCGGCAAGTTCCGTGGCCGGGTGATCAGCAACGACGACCCGTTGCGCCTCGGCCGGATCACGGCCGAGGTGCCGGACGTCCTCGGTGGCGAGCCGTCCACCTGGGCGCTGCCCTGCCTGCCGTTCACCGGGCCGCAGTCGGGGCAGTTCGTGGTGCCGCCGCCCGGCGCCGGCGTGTGGGTGGAGTTCGAGCAGGGGGACCCCAGCTTCCCGGTGTGGACCGGGTGTTGGTACGGCGACGCCGACGAACTGCCGCCCGATGCACGCCGGGAGCTGCGGGCGGGCGCCGCGAGCAAGCCGGTCGTCGTGCAGACCCCGCAGGCGCACAAACTCGTGCTCAACGACACCGCCGGGGCCGACCAGGGGATCCTCCTCCAGGCCCAGGACGGCGCCTACATCCGCATCACCCAGGACGCCGTGGTCATCGCCACCGGCGCGGGCGCCGAGATCGTGCTGCGAGGCACCGAAGTCACTGTCAACCAGGGTCAGTTGACCGTCCATTCCAAGCGATAGCCGACGGGGGAGAGAAGTTGTCCGGGAGTCTGTTGGAAGCCGGAGCCGTGATCGGCTGCCCGCACGGTGGCCGCGTGGCGCCCGCCACCCCACCCCCCGATGGCGTACGGATCGGGGGAGTCGCCGTGGTCACGAGCGACCACCCCTACGTCGTCACCGGCTGCCCGCACACCGTCGACGGCGTGTCCTCGCCGTGCACCACGGCGCGTTGGGATGCCGCGGACACCGGCATCACGGTCGATGGCGCACCCGTCCTGCTCGACACCTCCGCCGCCCAGTGCTTCAGCGCGGCCCTCGTCCCGCAGGGGCCACCCGTCGTCCAGGCCGCGCAGCGAAAGGTATCCGTCCGATGAGGCCGACGAGTCAACACACCCGCCCGCGCGCCGACATGGCGTTTCCCTTCCGCCCCGACAGGCGGGGACGCACCGCCCACGCCCGCCCCGCCGAGCATGTCCACGACCTGATCGAGCAACTGCTGTTCACCAGCCCCGGCGAGCGTGTGATGCGCCCCGACTTCGGCTGCGGGCTGCTCGATCTGGTCTTCGCCCCGAACAGCCCCGAGTTGGTCAGCACCCTCGAACTCTCCGTCCAGGCCGCGCTCCAGCGCCGGCTCGGCGATCTGGTCGAGGTGATGGCCCTCGACATCGAGTGCGGGGACGGCCTCGTACGTGTCCGACTCTCGTACGTCGTCCGCGCCACCGGGGCGGTACGCGAGGACGTCTTCGAGGGGAGGGCGGCATGAGCGCGGGAACCACCCGGCGGGGCAAGGTGCGCGCCGCGCGGCTCAACGGAGTTGACGCCGTCGAGGTCGGCGACGACGGGCTGCAGCTCACCGTCACCTTCCTCGGCAAGGCCCCGCACGGCCTCGGCCCCGAGAACGTCCGCGTCGACGGCGGCCGGCGCGTCACCGACATCCGCGCGGTCGACGTCAGCGTCGAACGCGAGGAGGACCCCGAGCTGGACGACCGGCTTCACGTCACCCTCGACCGGGCCGGTGACACCTCCCGCTACCGCCTGTCGCTGGTGGAGGCCGACCCGTACGGACGGCCCGGCAGCACGCCCTACCGAGGCTTCGATCAGCGGTACCACAGCGCGGAGTTCACGTTCCGGCCCGACTGCCCCACCCCCTTCGACTGCCTGGACGAGACCGAGGAGAGCACCCGCTTCCCGTCCGCGCCCGTCATCGACTACACGGCCCGCGACTACGACACCATCCGCACGCTGCTGCTCGACCGGCTCGCACTGACCACCCCGGACTGGACGGAGCGCAACCCCGCCGACCTCGGCACGACCCTCGTGGAGCTGCTCGCGTACACGGGCGACCAGATCAGCTACCAGCAGGACGCCGTCGCCACCGAGGCCTACCTCGACACCGCGCGCCGCCGCGTCTCCGTACGACGTCACGTCCGGCTCATCGACTACGCCCTGCACGACGGCTGCAACGCCCGCACCTATGTGACCGTCGAGACCGCCGCCGACCGCACCCTGGCGCCGGGCTCCTTCCGCTTCGCATCGGTGGACATCCGTACGTTCGACCCGCACGACCGGCCGCCGCCCGGCCCGGTCATCCACGAGAACGAACTCGGTGACCTGGACGAACGCGGCTCCGTGGAGGTCTTCGAACCGGTCGTCGCCACCGAGCCGCTCCACCTGCGGGTCGCGCACAACGCGATCCGGCTGTGGACCTGGGGCGGCGAGGTGTGCGCGCTGCCCGCGGGGGCCACCGTCGCAACCCTGCGCGACGAGTGGACGGACCCCGAGATCTGCCGGGAGCGCAGGCTCGATCTGAAGCCGGGCGACGTGCTGATCCTGGAGGAGGTCAAGGGCCCGCGCACCGGCACTCCGGGCGACGCCGACCCCAGCCACCGCCAGGCCGTACGTCTCACCTCCGTCACCCCAGGCCTGGACCGTATCGAGGACCAGCCCGTCCTGGAGGTCACCTGGGCCACCGAGGACGCCCTGCGCTTCCCGTTCCACCTGACCACGCGCGGCGGGCGGAACTGCCTGCCCGTGGAGGACGTGACCCTCGCTCGCGGCAACGCGGTTCTGGTCGACCACGGCCGCTCGGGCCACGCCGAGACGGTCACCGTGCCACCCGTTCCGGCGGTCGTAGCGCCCTGCGGGCCACGGGAGTTCGGGTGTGATGACCGCCGCAAGGTCAACCTCCCGGCACGGCTCATCACTTCGCTGACGGATCGTACGGAGAGCGGCCGGGCTCTGGCCCCGGACGATCTGCGCGAACTGTTCGACGTCGTGGGGGAGCGGGCCGTCGTACGCGCCGGACTCGGCCTGGAGCAGGCCGGACAGCCTCATGAGCGCGTCGTGCCGGGCACCGCGTACGCGCAGGCCGCGGCCCTGCGGACCCTGCTCGCCCAGTCCGTCTACCCGGGCATCCGGCCCCGCTTCCGTCCCGTCCTCGGCCGCGCCCCCGTCACCCAGGCCGTGCCCTACCCCGACCCGGCGACCATCGCCGCCGGACAGGCCGAGCGGATCGCCGCCGTCCCGGGCCGGATCCGGCAGCGGCTGGTCGATCTGTGGCGCAGCGCCCACGACCGCGACGGGCTCAGCGGGGACGAGATCGCCGAACTCGCCGTGATCTTCGGGCTGAAGGTGCTGGAACGGCTGGAGCTGCGCGGCCGTCCCGTCCGTGCCCTGCGTGAACTGTTGCACCGTAGCGACGAGTTGCTGGCAGCCAAGCTGCGGCGCGTCGAGATCCTCACCGCGCGAGCCCGTACGGGCACCGTGCTGGACGGGCACATCGTCTGGGAGATCGCGCACAGTTGGGGCCCCGCGTACGCGGACGGGCTGCACCCCGAGGATGCGGTCCTGCGCGGTTCGGCGACCGCCGCACTCGCCCAGGATCCGCGCCGCGCCCTGCCCGCCGTACGCCTCCGCGACGGCGATGCGAGGTGGGAGCCGCGCCGCGATCTCCTCGAAAGCGGCGCTCGCGACCGGCACTTCGTCGGCGAACCGGAGGACGACGGACGCCTCGCCCTGCGCTTCGGCGACGGACGGTACGGCGCCGAGCCGACGCCCGGAGCACGCCTGACGGTGCGCTGTCGCCTGGGCGGCGGCATCGCGGGGAACGTCGGTGCGGAAGCCATCAACCACCTTGTCGTCGCGACCGATGCCTTCGCGCCCGACGTCGTCGCGGCCGATGCCTTCGCCACCGACGTGGTCACGGCCGAAGGACCGGGCGGGCCGGTCCCGGTGGTCAGAGTCCGCAACCCGCTGCCCGCAACCGGCGGCACCGAGCCCGAACCCCTGGAGCAGGCACGCCGGTTGGCGCCGCTGGACCTGCGGCGCACCCGCCTGCGCGCGGTCACCGCCGAGGACTACGCGGCCCTCGCCTCCGCCCTGCCCGGTGTCCAGCGGGCCGCCGCCGAGATCCGCTGGACCGGCAGCCTCCAGGAGGTCCACGTCGCGATCGACGCGTACGGCAGCGAGACCCCGCCGGAGGGACTGCTCGACTCGGTGACGCAGGCCCTGGAGGCGTACCGGCGCATCGGGCACGATCTGGTCGTCGTCCCCGCCCAACTCGTTCCGCTGGACCTCGCGTTCACCGTCTGTGCGCGGCCCGGCCATCAGCACGGGCAGATCCTCGCCGACCTGTACCGCGTCCTCGGCAGCGGCCGACTGCCCGGTGGACGGCTCGGCTTCTTCCACCCCGACGCGCTGACCTTCGGCGAACCCGTCCGGCTCAGCCGCCTGGTGGCCGCCGCAGCGGCCGTAACCGGAGTGGAGAGCGTAGAAGTCACTCGCCTGCAAAGGCTGTTCGAGCAGGACCGAGGAGAGAGGGAGGACGGCGTGCTGCCGCTCGGCCCGCTGGAGATCGCCACCTGCGCCAACGACCCCGACCGGCCCGAACACGGGCGGCTGGAGATCACTCTGGGAGGCACCCGATGAGCGGCCGGTCCTGCTCCTGCGGCGGTGCGTGCGGCGGTCATGACGAACGCCTCGCCCCCGCCCCGCTCCACAACCCGCCCGGCCGCAGCGCGCTCGACTACCGCGTCGGTGACCACGGTTCGTTCCTCGCCGCCCTGCTCGACCGGCTCGCCTCGCCCGCGTACCCGGCTCTCGCGGGGCTGACCGTCCGCACCCCCGACGACCCGGCGATCGGTCTGCTCGACGCCGCCGCCGTCCTCGGTGACCTGCTCACCTTCCACTCCGAGCGGATCGCCGACGAGGCCTACCTCCGCACGGCCGACGAACACCGCTCGCTGGTGCTGCTGGGCCGACTCGTCGGGCACCGGCCCCGACCCGGAGTGGCGACCGGTACCCACCTCGCGTACACCCTCGAACGCGACCCGCGCGCCGAGGCGTTGCCCGTACTGATCCCGGGCGGCGCGCGCAGCCACAGCGTGCCCGCCTCCGCCGACGAGCAGTCGCTGACCTTCGAGACCGCGCGGGACCTCACCGCGCGCTGGGACTGGAACGAGCTGACCGTACGGCGCCGCCGCCCCTCCCTCCTCACCCCCGAGGATCTCGACCACCGCTCCGAACTGTTCGTGGAGGGCACCGCGAACTCCCTCCGGACCGGTGACCAGCTCCTCTTCGTCTTTGGTGAACAGGCGCAAGCAGAACGGAAGTTGCTGCCCGTCGCCGGTGTCCGCGTCGACCGCGAGGACGGGATCACCGCGATCACGCTGCCCAAGTCGGCCCCGCCCACGCTGACGGAGCTGGTGGACGCCGTACGACGCTGGATCGCCGAGCCTGCCGGGCCCGGTGAGCCGGGGGACGAGCTGCCGACCCCCGAGGTCCCCGATCCGCGCCCGGTGAGCCGCCTGATCGACGACTTCGACGCCCAGGTCCTCGCCCCGTTGCGCGCGGACCTGGACGGCATCACGACACCGGAGAGTCTGGCGGCCCGCCTCGGCGAGCCCATCGCCCGGTTACGCGAGGCCGAGGTGCTGGCCGAGCCGTACGACGATGTGGCGGCGTGGTTCGAGCGGTTGGAGGCGCTGCTCGCGGAACTTGCCGAGCGAGCCCTGGAGTTGGCCCCCGCGCAACCGGTGGAGACCCTCGCCGCGCACCAGGCCCCGCACCCCGACCCCCGCGAGGCCGCCCACCTTGATCCCCGTCGCGCCGCCCTCCACGCCCTGAGCACCGTCCTCCCCGCCCTGCGCGCCACCGCCCCCACCCCCCGACAAGGGACCCCCAGCACCGACCCCACCCGCCTCCTCACGGCGCTCACCCCGGGCCTCGGCAGCCTCTACCCGGCCTGGCGCACCGCCGCCGCTCCGGGCGCCGGACCCCTCCTGCGCGAGCTGCTCGCGATGCGTGTCACCGCGGCCCCCTTCGGCGCCACCGCCCCGCTCAAGCCCGTCCAGGACGAGCGAGGCCGGGTCATCCGTACCGCCGACTGGCCGCTGACCGGCGCGGTGCTCGCGAGCATGCGCGTGGTCCATGACCCGGCGGGCAAGGTGCCGGTGCGGGCCGAGTTCCAGTACGTCGAGGGGAGCGGCTCCGACCAGCGGGCCGAGAACCTGCCCGTCGCCGAGCAGCTCACCTTCGCTCTGGGGCCCGGTCAGGTCGACCTGTCGACCGGGGCCGCCCAGGGCCGCACGACGATACGCCAGGAAGACGGCGTCACCGCCCGCTTCCACGACGGCCTGCCCGAGCGCAGCCTGTCCGTCTCCCGTCCGCAGGACGACGGCACGGTGCGGATCGCCGTCCACAACGGCGGCACCGAAAAGTTCTCCCTGAAGCCGGGCGACAGCAGGCAGTTCACCCAGGGCGAGTACCAGGTGAGCGTCACGTACACGGTCGGCACCACCGAGCCGAACGTGGAGATCGTCATCGCGAGCGAGCCCGCGCCGGTCAACCGCCGTGTCCTGCAACTGGACAGCGTCCAGGGCGGCATCACCGTCGGCAGTTGGGTGGCGATCCAGCGCCCCTCGAAGGGCGGCACGGTACCCGGCGACGCCGAGTTCGCCTTCGTCACCACCCGGGTCGCGGCCGTCCGCACGGTGACGTACTCCAACTACGGCATCACCGGACGCGGCACCGAACTCACCCTCACCGAACCGTGGTTGGACGAGCGCGACGTCCTGCTCTCCCATATCCGCGACACCACCGTGCACGCGGCGGGCGAGTCACTGCGCCCGGCCGACGAGCCGCTCGGCGAGGACGTGCACGGCAACGAGATCGAACTCGCCGAGCTGTACGCCGGGTTGGGGCCCGGCCGTACGCTCATCGTCAGCGGCGCGCGGACCGACGTACCCGGCGCGATCGGTGTCACGGCCAGTGAGGTGGTCGTGATCGCGTCCGCCGACCCGGTCGTGGACCCGCGACTCCCGGGCGACCATGTCCATACCCGCCTCACCCTCACCACCGAGCTGGCCCACCGCTACCACCGGGCGAGCGTCCGCGTCCTCGGCAACGTCGTCGAGGCCACCCACGGCGAGAGCCGCGAAGAGGCCATTGGCAGCGGTGACTTCGACCGCGTCCACCAGACGTTCGCGCTCTGGCAGACCCCGCTGACCTGGCTCGCCGCCGACAACCCCCTGGGCGCCGTACCGGTGTTGGAGATCCGGGTGGACGGAGTGCTCTGGCACGAGGTCGACAGCCTTGCCGGGCGCGGCCCGACCGAGCGCGTGTACGTCACCGGCACCACCTCTGACGGCCGGACCACCGTGACCTTCGGCGACGGCGTCCACGGCGCCCGGCTGCCCAGCGGCCATGAGAACGTCCGCGCCCGCTACCGCTTCGGCACCGGCCAGGCGGTGAACGTACCCGCCGACCGGATCACCCAACCCCTCACCCGCCCGCTCGGCGTCACCGCGGTCACCAACCCGCTGCCCGCGACCGGCGGCGCCGACGCGGACGGGCCCGCGCTCACCCGCCGCACGATCCCGCTCGCCGTCTCCGCGCTCGACCGGCTGGTCTCCCCGCCCGACTACGAGGACTTCGCCCGCTCCCGCGCCGGAATCGGCCGCGCATCCGCTCGCGAACTCTTCGACGGACGGCGGACCTTGCTGCACGTGACCGTCGCCGGTACGGATGATGTGCCGCTCACCGACGACGCTCTCCGGCCCCTGCGCGCGGCTCTGACCGAGTACGGCGACCCCGGTCTGCCGGTCCGCGTGGACGCGCGCGAACTGGTCCTGCTGCTGATCGCCGCCAAGGTGAAGCTCGCCCCCGACCACGCCTGGGAGAGTGTCGAGCCCCGGCTGCGGCAGGCTCTGCTGCGCGAACTCGGCTTCGAAGGACGTGAGTTGGGGCGTCCTGCGCGGCTCTCCGAGGTCCTCGCCGCCGCGCACACCGTGCCCGGAGTCGACTACGTGGACGTCGACGTCTTCACCGGCGTCCCCGCCTCCGCCACCCCGGACCAACTCGCCGCCCTGCTCGCGGACCCCGGCCTCCCCAGGGCGTCGGTCCCCGCGCGCCCGGCGGCGTACGAGGAGCGGACCCACACGGTCACCGACCCGAACGGCGAGACCCTCACGTCCGTCTGCGCCCGCTATGGCGTCCCCCTCGCCGAACTCCTGCGCCTCAACCCCGACATCACCGACACCCGGCGCCTGCCCAAGGGCCGGACGGTGTTCGTCTTCCGCGGTATCCGCCCGGCTCAACTCGCTCTGCTGTCGGCGCGGGCCACGGACACCCTGATTCTGACGGAGGTCAAGTGATGTCCCCGGACGTCGAGTTGGAGACGTCGGCCGCCGAGCCGTCCCGCGATCCCGACGGGCTCGCCGCCCTGCTGCCGCGCTGGCACCGGCTGCGCGACGCCGAGGAGGGCGAACCGCTGCGGGCCCTGCTCGCCGTCGTCGCCGAACAGTTGGACCGGGTCCGCGACGGCGTCCAGCAAGGCTACGAGGACCTGTTCGTGGAGACCGCCGCGCCCTGGGTGCTGCCGTACCTCGGGGACTTGGTCGGCTACCGCATGCTGCCCGGCTACGAGCGGGTCCTCACCACCGGTCTGCACCGCGGCGGCCGGGACGCGCTCGCCGAGGCCGTCGCCCCGCGCCGGGACGTGGCGGCCACCGTCGCCAACCGACGCCGCAAGGGCACCCTGCACCTGCTGGAGGAACTCTCCGAGCAGGTCGCCGACTGGCCCGCGCGAGCCGTCGAGTTGTCCCGCCAGGTGGCCCACACCCAGCCGGTCAAGCTGCACGGCACCGGTCGGCGCGGCGAGCGCGGGCGCCTGGTGGACCTGCGGGACGGGGCGGCGCTCGCCCTCGCGGGCGGCCCGTTCGAGGAGACGGCCAGGACGGTCGACGTACGGCGTGCCAATTCGACGCGCAGACAGGGAGGTTGGACACCGGCCGGGGTGGGACTCTTCGTCTGGCGGCTGAAGCCGTACTCCCTGACCTCGTCCCCCGCCTACTGCGTCGACCGCGCCCGCAACCTCTACACCTTCTCCCTTCTGGGCAACGACACCCCACTGGTCACCCGGCCGGTCCCGGAACCCTCGCCCGCGCACATCGCGGCGGTCGACAACGTGCCCGCGTTCATCACCCGCCGACTGCTGCGCGACCGGCTCGCCGACTACTACGGCCCCGGCAAGAGCCTGGTCGTCCGGCGTGACGGCGAGGACCGGCCCGTTCCGCTCGCCGACATCGTCGTAGCCGACCTGTCCGACTGGCGGTACCGGCCGGGGCGCGGACAGGTCGCCCTCGACCCGGAGTCCGGACGCATCGCGTTCGGCGCGCGCTCAGCGCCCAGGCAGGGTGTGTGGGTCGACTACCACTACGCGTTCGGTGCCGACATGGGCGGCGGCGAGTACGCGCGCCCCGACCGCGAACCCGTCTCGCCGGGTCCCGACTCGGCGCACGCCGGGGGGACTTGCCTCGACGCCGACGTCTACCGGGTCGGACCCGGACAGCCCTACCGGCGCATCATGGACGCCTACCGGGCCTGGCAGCACGCGCGCACCCCCGGGCGCACCGGCATCATCGAGATCACCCACAGCGGCGCCTACCAGGAGCAGTTGGACTTCGACCTCGACCCCGGTGACCGCCTCGAACTGCGTGCCGGCGTGGGCGCCCGCCCGGTGATCCGGCTTCTGGACTGGTACAGCAACCGCCCCGACGCACTCAACATCCGTGCGGTGCACGCACGTTGCGCGCCGCACGAGCGTCCGAGGGTCGTCCTGGACGGACTCCTCGTCGCCGGTCGCGGTATCAACGTCACCGGTCCGGTGGGTGCTGTCGTCGTGCGGCACTCCACGCTCGTCCCTGGCTGGTCGCTGGAGCCCGAGTGCGCGCCGCACTCGCCCGACGAGCCCAGCATCGTTCTCGAACGCACCACCGCCTGCCTCCAGATCGAGCACAGCATCCTCGGCACCATCGAGGTCATCGGCGACGAGGTCACCGAGGAACCCCTCGACATCCATCTGCGGGACAGCGTCCTGGACGCCACGGGCGACGACCGCGAGGCACTCTCCGCCCCCGATTGCCGTCACGCCCACGCCGTGCTGCGGCTGCACCGTACGACCGTGATCGGTGAAGTGCGCGCCCATGCCGTGGAGTTGGCGGAGAACTCCGTCTTCACCGGAAGGCTTCACGTGGCCCGGCGCGGCATCGGCTGCCTGCGGTACTGCTTCGTCCCACTCGGCTCACGCACTCCTCGCCGCCACCGCTGCCAACCCGACCTTGTCGGGGCCGAACTCTCCGGGCATGTACGACCGTTGTTCGCATCGAAGCGATATGGGACACCCTGGTACGGTCAGTTGGCCGACCGGTGTGCCGAGGGGATCCGGCGTGGTGCGGACGACGGTGGTGAACTCGGCGCCTTTCACGACCTGTACCGGCCGCAGCGGGAGGACGGCCTCAGGGCGCGGCTCGCGGAGTACACGCCCGCGGGCACGGACGCCGGGATCTTCTTCGTGACGTGAGCAGCGCCGTCGTACGGACCACCCGCAGACTTCCGAACCAGGGGGACCCCCTTCATGCACGCTGATCTCTCGCGCTCCACCTTCCGCCCGGAGCGGCACTACTCCGCGGTCGTCGCCCAGCAGGGCCGGGTCCAACTGGACGCGGACCTCAACGAACAGTCCGCGATACAGCTCCACCAGGCCCGTACCCTCGCGGCCGACCTCATCGGACGGCACGGCGGACCCGGCGGCGCCACCGGCTTCCGTATCGAGTACCGGGGCGGCACACACGACCTCGACACCCTGCGGATCCACGGCGGCCGGTACTACGTCGACGGCATCCTGTGCGACGCGGACCGCCCGGCACCGGGCACCCCTGTACCGGACGACGACGCCGAGGAGCCGCAGGCCGCCGAGGCGGACGACTTCTGGGACTACTGGAACCAGCCCGACGGCTTCCGCGACCCGGAGCAGCCCGGCGACCGCCTGCCCTCGCCCGCGCAGTCGCCGTTCGTCGCCTGCCTCACGGTGTGGGAGCGGGCGGTCTGCGCGGCCGAGGACCCGGCGCTGCGCGAGGTCGCCCTCGGTGCCGCGCTGCCCGACACCGCCGTCCGTACCAAGGTGGTCTGGCAGGTGTTGCCGGTGACCCTGTCCGCGCTGGGTGTCGAGGAGGCGAAGCCGTCGCCGCAGGCCGTCCGCGACGCGTTCGAGGAGTGGGCGCGGGCCCAGTCGGCGCCCACCGCCCATCTGGCCGCCCGCAGCGAGCGGCCCGAACACGCGGACGACGACCCCTGCTTGGTCCTCCCCGACGCCCACTACCGAGGCCCGGAGAACCAGTTGTACCGGGTGGAGGTCCACGCGGGTGGCGAGGCGGAGGACGCCACGTTCAAGTGGTCCCGGGAGAACGGGTCGGTGGTCTTCCCGGTCGACGAACTCGACGGTACGTGGGTGCAGTTGGCGAGCCTCGGCCTGGACTCCAAGCTCGATCTGGAGGTCGGCGACCGGGTCGAGTTCACGGACACCGCTCACGCCTCGCGCCTGGAGGCCCAACCGCTGCTGCGTGTCGAGGAGTTGGACCTGCCCGGCCGTCGCCTCCGGCTGTCCGCCGAGCCGGAGCAGCGCGTCGGACGGCTGCCGCATCTGCACCCGTTCCTGCGCCGCTGGGACCACCATGATGGTCCCCGGCGTCAGGGCCGCGCGACGTCTCTGAAGGGTGGCGCGGTGCCCGTTACCGAGGGGGAGTGGATCCCGTTGGAAGACGGTGTCGAGATCTACTTCGCCCAGGGCGGCTCCTACCGCACCGGCGACCATTGGCTGATCCCCGCCCGTACCGCCACGGGCGGCGTCGAGTGGGCCACCGATGCCGCACGCCACCCGCTGCTTCAGGCCCCCGCGGGCATCGCCCGGCACTTCGCGCCGCTGGCCCTGATCACGGGCGAGGGCGACACCGTCGACCTGCGGTACGCCTTCGGCCCGCTCGCCGCGGCGCTGCCCTCGGCCGATCAGGCACCCAAGTCGACTGCCCCGCGCGGTCGTTCACGGACCAAGGCAGCGGCGAGGACCGCTGAGGAAGGAGACAAGTGATGGCTACGCCGATGAGCGCGTCGAAGCTGCTGGAGGTCCTGCGCGCCGAGGGACTGACCGTCCACGAGGTACGCGACTGGCGCCACCACAACCGCAACTCCAAGGGAGCCTGGGGGCCCGTGAACGGAGTGATGATCCATCACACCGTCACCTCGGGCACGGACAGCTCCGTGAACCTCTGCTACGACGGCTACTCCGGTCTGCCCGGCCCCCTGTGTCACGGGGTGATCGACAAGCAGGGCCAGGTCCACCTCGTCGGCAACGGCCGAGCCAACCACGCGGGCCTCGGTGACAACGACGTACTGCGGGCGGTCATCAACGAGACGAAGCTGCCGACCGACAACCAGGCCAACGTCGACGGCAACCCGCACTTCTACGGCTTCGAGTGCATCAACCTCGGTGACGGCAAGGACCCTTGGCCCGAGGCGCAGAAGGAGGCCATCGAGAAGGTGTCCGCCGCGATCTGCCGCCACCACGGCTGGACGCAGCGCTCCGTCATCGGGCACCTGGAGTGGCAGCCGGGCAAGCAGGACCCGCGCGGCTTCACCATGGACTCGATGCGGCAGCGCATCGCCGACCGGCTGGCCGGGAAGGGCGGCGGCAAGGACCCGGGCAAGCCCACTCCCAAGCCGAAGTACGCGCCGTTCCCCGGCAGTTCGTTCTTCCACGTCGGACAGAAGTCCCCCCTTGTCACCGCCATGGGCCGCAGGCTCGTCGCCGAGGGGTGCGGTCGCTACACGAAGGGGCCCGGCCCCGAGTGGACCGAGGCCGACCGTACGTCCTACGCCGCCTGGCAGCGCAAGCTCGGCTACTCGGGCAAGGACGCGGACGGTATCCCGGGCAAGAAGAGCTGGGACAAGCTGAAGGTCCCGGCGAGCGGTTGAGAGCGCCGCGCCCCGGCGTCGGTGGTGGCATGCGCGCATGGGCGTGGCCAACTGGCGGCGCCGGGGCGCTCGTTCAGTGGTCCGTCGGCTGCTCGCTCCGGTGATCGGCGAGACTCGCGTGTGTCTCCAGGCTCACGGCGAGGTGTAGGGACGCGTTCACCCACGCGGGGAGGGCTGCGATGGCGCCCTCGCGCTGGAGCAACGCGTCCAGTTCGCGCAGGTGTTGAGCGGCGGTGTGCAGGCCGGTGCGGTGCAGCCGGTCGGCGCTGTCCGTCACGGCGGTGCGGGCGGGGGCGGTCAGGCGGCGCAGGCCCTGGTGGGCCGCGTCGGCCAGGGCGGCCAGTGCGGACTCCAGCGCCGTCGTGATCGGATCGGCCCGGCGGGGCGAGGCCGGGGCGAGCGCGGTGGTGCCGTCCCCGGGGGCGAGGTCGGGGACGACCACACCGGTGGAGGTCAGCACGGCCAGCGGTTCCAGTACGACGCGGCCCTGGGCGCGGGTCAGCATGCCGCTGACGCAGCGGACGTCCTCGTCGCCGAGCGCGGCGGCGAGCGCGTCCAGACCGCCCGGACACAGCGGGTTGTACGCGGCGCGGACCAGCACCTCGTTGCCCGCCGGGTCGCGGAGCACCGCTTCCAGTACCTGCCCGGCGGGGTCGTAGCCGATCGACTCCACGGCGGCGACCGCGACCACCCGCACGGACTCCGCCGCCACGCGCGGGCGGATGAGCTGCGGCGGCCGGTCGCCGATGGCCCGCAGATGGGCCGCCACGTCCCGGACCAGCAGGGTGGCGGGCAGTTCCGTCCAGGCGGAGCCGACCGGAGTGACGCTGGTGGCGGCGATGCGGCCCCGGGAGATGGTGACCGTACGGTCCGCGGCGCGTGCGGTGTGCTCGCTCACGACGTTCGCCGTGGCGAGGGCGCGCAGTGGTGAGTTGAGCAGGCGGCGCGCGGACAGCTCGTGTCCGGTGAGCTCCTGACCCTCCGTCAATTCCCAGCGCTTGCGCAGCACCAGGGTGACTCCGGCGTCGGCGTGGGCGAAGAAGGTCTCGGCGGTACGGTCCCGGGCGGTGCCGCTGACACGGCAGCCGAGCGCCACCAGGCGGACCCGGCGCAACGGGGTTGTCGGGGCCTCCTTGGTGCCGAGGACACCGACCGGGTCGCGTTCGGCGGCGCGGTGGCGGGCGTGGAGTTCGGTGAGCAGCAGGGCGAAGCGTGCCGGGTCGTAGTGGGCGCTGCGCGCGGCGTACGCGTCGACCTGCTCGCGCAGCTCGGCCACCGCCCCGGCGGGCCAGTGCCGGGAGGCGGCGGTCAGCGCCTTGTGGCAGCGGCGGAGGGAGGCGGCGAAGACGGGGCCCGCCTGTTGGACGCCGTCCAGGAGGAGTTCGTCGGCGAGCGCAAGGGCGGTGCGCAGCGCGTCGTCGCCGCGGGCGTCGGAGGTTGTGGTCGTGGTGGTTGTGGATGTGGCTGTAGCTGTGGCGACGGTTCGGCCGCCGACGGTCACGTGTGTGGTCTGCTCGGTGTCTGCCGTGTCTGCCATGCCTCCCGCGTCTGCCGTGTTTGCCGTGCGGAAGGCCCAGACCGCCAGGGCCACCACCTCGCCACGCAGCGCACCGACCGCGTCGGTGAGGGCGTAGCCCAGCTCGTGGGGGACCGGGAAGCTGACGGTGCAGGTGGGCAGTTCGACCCGGGGTATGGGGTCCTCGGGGCGGGCGCGGTGCAGTCGGGCGGTGTAGCCGCGGTCCAGGACCCGCCGCGCTGCGGTGAGCGCGGGTCGGCCCAGGGACGCGGTGAGCGTCCCGTCGTCGAACTCACCGGGTGACCAGTCGACGAACAGGCGCTCGGTGGCAGCCGGTTGGACTGATGCGGGCGGTTCGTCGGGTCCATCGGCGGTGGTGGTGCTGGGTCGGCGCTGGTAGGCGAGCACCAACGCGAGGCGGTGGCGGCACACCCCCGCCGCGCCGCAGGAACAGTCGGCGGCGTCCAGGCCCACGCCCGCGGGCAGTACGGTCTTGGTGCCGTCGGGGAAGGTTCCGTGCACCGCGCTGTCGGCGGTGGTGGTCACCTCCGGGCCGGAGCCCGCCGCGAGGTCCTTCTCGGCACGCTTGACGAGGCCCCGGTTGGCGAGGGCGGCAAGGGTCTCGGGCGTCAGCGCCCGCAGGTCGGCGCGGGTCATCGGCCCTGCCCCGTACCGCCGAGCTTCTCCGCCACGAACTCGGCGAGCCGCCCCGGCGTCATCGCCCCCACCTGCGCCCCGACCCGCGCGAGCCGTCCCGCGAGGTCCCGGTCGTAGACGGGATCGGCCTCCTCGTCCAGCGCGGCCAGACACAGCACGGTGCTCCCTTGCTCGACCAGCCCGCGCACCGTGCGGACCAGGCGATAGGGGTCCCCGCCCTCATAGAAGTCGGAGATCACGGCGACGATGGCACGCCGGGGGTTCTCGACCAGCCCGGCGCCGTAGTCGACGGCGCGCGCGATGTCGGTGCCGCCGCCGAGCTGGACCTTCATCAACAGGTCCACCGGATCGGTCACGTCGCTGGTCAGGTCCACGACCTCGTTGTCGAACGCGATCAGGTGGGTCTTCAGACCCGGCAGGTTCCACAGACAGGCGGCGGTCACGGCGGAGTGGATGACCGATCCGACCATGGAGCCCGACTGGTCCACCAGCAGCACCAGTTGCCACTGTTCGAGGTGGCGTCGGGTACGGGAGTGGAAGTGCGGTCGCTGGATCAGGATGCGGCGTTCCGCCGGCTGGTAGTGGGCGAGGTTCGCCCGGACGGTGCTCTTGAAGTCGAAGTCGCGGGCGAGGGGCAGTCGGCTGGGGCGCCGGGAGCGGGAGCCGGTGAAGGCCCGGCGGACCTCCGGGCGCAGGCGCTCCAGCAGTTGGCGCACCACCGTCTCGACGATGCGCCGGGCCAGCGCCAGCACGTGGGGGTTCATCAGGTGCTTGGTGCGCAGGACGGCGCGGAGCAGGGTCTGGTTGGGTTCGACACGGGCGAGGACGTCCGGGTCGGTGACGATCTCGTGGATCTCGTACTGCTCGACGGCGTCGCGCTCCAGCCGTTCCACGGTCTCCTTGGGGAAGAGCCGATGGATACCGTCGAGCCAGTCCACCGGACTCAGTTGAGAGGGCCCGGTACCACCCTGACGTGTGTCGACCGTTCCACGGCGCACCCCACGGCGCCGCAGATCCTCATCGCGACCGTACAGCCACTCCAACGCGGCATCGCGAGCGAGTGCGGCCCCCTGAAGCGAGCCGGTACAACGCTCGGCAGCGGATCCGAGGATCAACCGCCAGCGCTCGAGGGTGGGGTCGGGGGGTGTCAGGTCGGGGTCCGGAGCCGGACCGTGCGTGGGAGAGGGGGAGTTCACCGTGGCGTCCTCAGGTCGTGACGGTCGAGGAGTCGGGTCACGTTCTCCTCCAGGGCTCTGGCGCGGGCCAGTAGCAGTGGGTCGGCGGTCGTCCGTAGCAGAGTGCGCGCCGAGCCCTGTCGACCGCGCCGCTCCAGCAGGCGTTCCGCGATGCGTTCTCGTTCGCGGGGCGGGAAGAAGGCGAAGGCCTGTCGGAGCGCGGGCAGACCGGTGAGGAAGTCGTCCTCGGGCAGTACCGAGACGATGTCGTCCACCACGTCGACCAGGGACTCGTCGCCGCGCGTCACCTCTTCCCGGGCCAGCGCGAACAGTCCGGCCAGCCAGTCCCCGAGGGTGTCCGAAGGGGCGGAGGCGAGAGCCCGCGCGGTCGCCGCCGGATCGTCCGGGGTGCCGAGCGCCCAGCGCAGTCCGACGGCGGCACCCCGCAGATCCGCGGGGGCGCGGAGGTCCTGGCCGATACGGGTCGCGGCCTCGACGGCGGACTGCCGGGTGACCGACAGCAGTTCCGGCGCGTGCAGCAGGGCGTCCCGCGCGGCCATCAGCGCGCGCAGCCGTGCGAAGTCCACCCCGGAACCGCCGTGCGCCCCCTCCACCAGCCAGAACACACGCTCCACCGCACCCGACACCACGGTGCCCAGCAGCCGATCGCGGGCCACACCGAAGATCCGGTCATGGCGCCACAGGCCCAGCGCCGCCCCCAACACCTCGCCCACCGGCCCCAGTTCCGGTACCTGTCCCACCTGAGCCGCCAGGGTGGCCAGCAACTCCTCGCAGAGCGGGCCCACTCCGCACAGCACCGTGTCGAACAGCAGCCCGGCCAGTGGGCCTGCCTCCGTACCCGCCGCGCGCAGCCGTTCGCCGAGCGCCACCGACGCCGCCTCGTCCAACCGCGCCCCGTACGCACCGGCCTCGATGAGTGCGGCCTCGCGACCGCTCACCGATCCGGGCTCCCAGCGTTCGGTGAACACCGGGTCGGCACCGTCGGCCGGGCCCGCGACCCGGGTGAAGCCTGGTATGCCCAACACCCGCAGTTGGTGAAGCGCCTGACTGATCGTAAGGTCGGCCGTCGAAGTGAGGTCCAGAGTCACCGGATCGTCGCCCACCCCCAGGCGGGCGAGTCGCTCCGTCACCTCGTGCACCAGCGGTGGCAGGGGCGTATCGGGGTGCAGCAGGCCCTCCGCCTCACCGGAGCACGCGGCGATCATCTCCACCACGACCGGATGGCTGCCCGCGTCAAGCGTGCCGCGCGTGGTCCACGGCAGCGGACGGTCCAGATCGTCGCTGATCAACGCACCGGCGAGGCCGTCGAGGACGTCCACCCGGGTCTCGCGGGGATGGCCGCGCAGCAGGGCCAGCCCCTGGGCCAGACCGCGCGCGGCGATCAGGTCGGCCGTGGACACCGGGATCCCGCGGGCCCGCAGCCGCTCGGCGATCGTGCGCAGCAGCCCCTGCGCCGCCGCTTGCGGTCCCGCTTCCCACAGGTGCTGGTAGTAGCCGGGCGAGGGCATACCGGAGCGGTATCCGGTGAAGGCGTCCAACTGCCGGAAGGAGTACGGGACCAGGAAGCTGCCGCCGAGCGCACCCTCGGGTGGCTGCGGCACCGACGGCCAGTCCGACGGGCCCTCCCGGCGCCACAGGGTGCGTAGGGCGGGCTGGTGGAAGCCGCCGGTCACCACCAGTACCGGGCGCCCCTCGGCGTGCGCCGCCGCGGCGCGCACCCAGGACGCCATGTACTCCTCGCGCACCCGGTCGCCCGGATCCGCCTCGGCGTCCCCGCGCACCAACGCGAAGTACGCGTCGAGGCGTTCGGCGATACCACCGGGTTCCGCGATGCCACCGGGTTCGGTGGTTGCCTCGGGTCCGGTGGTTCCCTCGGGTTCCTCGGGTTCGGTGACCTCGAACAACCCGTCCCACAGCGCGTCCACCGACTCCACGCCGAAGTGGTCGCACAGCCGCTCCGTCGCCTCCGCGTACCGGGCCTCGGCGTCGGCATAGCGGTTGGCGTACCGGTCGGCGCGTTCCGTGAACGCCGGATGCCAGGCCGGCAGGTCGATGAACCGCACCTCGGCACCGTGGGCGCGGCCCTCCCGCAAGGCGATCCACTCGGGGGAGTAGTCGCACAGCGGGGCCCACGAGGTGGCGACCCGGCTCTCGTCCCGGTAGTGACTGAACACGGCGATCGGCAGCCGGTGTCCGAGCAGCAGCTCGTCCAGCCGGTCGTTCATGTCCGCCGGGCCCTCCACCAGGACGTACGCGGGCCGCAGCGTCTCGATGGTGCGCGCGACCAGACGGCCGCAGGCGGGCGAGTGGTGACGTACGCCGAGGAGGACGACGGACTCGGAGGCGACGGGAGACATCAGTCGGCCAGCAGATGGCGCGCGTCGTGCAGGGCCCGCCACTGGGGTCCCGGTCGGCGCGCCACGTCCTGCTCCAGGAAGCGGCGCAGCCGGGCGAGATCCTCCGGGCTGTCCTTGGCGGCGGTCCCCGCGAGGCTCGCGACCACGTCGGCGGCGTCGCCCGGCTCCCCGCGCAGGAACCAGCCGCGCACCCCCACCGCGTGCGCGACGGACACCGCCTCGGCGGTGCTCATCACGGTGTTCATCCGCTCGTTCTGTCCCCCTCGCTGCCCCGATGCGCGCAGCTCGCGGAAGGTGCCGACCAGGACCTCCAACACGTCCCGGCGCGGCGCCGGTTCGACCCCGGACTGCCGCAGCAGCGCCGTGGCCTCGGCCTCGACCAGGGCAAGCTCGGTGTCGAAGTCGGGGATGGGGAAGACCGTCTCGAAGTTGAAGCGCCGTTTGAGCGCGGCGCTCATCTCGTTGACGCCCCGGTCACGGGTGTTGGCGGTGGCGATGACATTGAACCCCTGGCGGGCGAAGACCATGCCCTGCGGCCCGTCCAACTCGGGGACCGCGATGACCCGGTCGGACAGCAGGGACAGCAGACAGTCCTGCACCTCCAGCGGGCAGCGGGTGATCTCCTCGAAGCGCACGATCCGCCCCTCGGCCATCCCGCGCAGCATGGGCGCGGGCACCAGCGAGCGGGTGGAGGGCCCTTCGGAGACCAACAGGGCGTAGTTCCACCCGTACTTGATCTGGTCCTCGGTGGTGGCCGCGCCGCCCTGCACGGTGAGCGCGGAACTGCCGCTGACGGCCGCCGCGATCAGCTCCGACAGCAGCGACTTGGCCGTGCCCGGCTCGCCCACGAGCATCAGGCCGCGATTGGTGGCCAGGGTCACCAGGGCCCGCTCCACCAGGGAGACGTTGCCGACGAACTTACGGCTGACACCGGCGTGTTCGTCACCGACGACGAAGCGGCGGGCGGCACGCAGACTGAGCTGCCAGCCCGGCGGCCGGGGGTCCTCGTCCGCCGCGCGCAGGGCGGCGAGTTCGTCGGCGTAACGGACCTCGGCGGGCGGGCGTTGCAGCAGTTCCTCACTGGCACCGGGTTCGGCTGCGGCGGGCGCGGTCACTTGGCGGTCACCTCGGTGAGATCGGCGAGCAGCTCGGAGGCCATGACCGGGTCGAGGTCACCGAGGCGCAGGGAGTACTGGCGGCTGTTCGGCCAGTAGTCGGCCGGGACGGTGTCGAGCCAGACGGTCTCGAAGGTCTGGTCGGGGAACATGTCGACCGCGCCGACGGCGATGCCTTCGTCCAGCGCGATGACGAGGTAGCGGTTCTCGTCGATCGGCCGGTGGAACCAGCGCTCCACGCCCGCGTCCTGCGGTTCGCCCCGCTGCCAGCCACGCTTGGTGAGGCCGAGCAGCTTGCCGACGGGCGCGGTGGCACCCTCGAACCGGGTCAGCCGATGCCCCGCGGCCTCCTCCTCGGTGAGCGTGAACACCAGGCGGCCGAGCTGCGGGAACGGCTGGAGGATCTCGTAGTCGGCGAACAGCTCCGACCAGGCGTCGAGTTCCTGGCCCAAGTGCAGCGCGTGCGCCACGCGGACACTCGCCGTGTCGGGGATCTTCAGCTCGTCGTCGTCGACGTCGGCGAACGTACGGTCCTCCGCCACCCGGAACGCCGTCACCTCGCCGTCCACCTCGCTGAGCCAGACCAGGCGGCGGACCAGATGCCACAGCAGCGGATGGGAGACGAACAGCTCCCGGAACTCGTCCATGCTCCACGTGCGTTGGGCCACCATCGCCGCTTCGAGGCGGCGCACCTGGTCGGCGGCGATGGTGCGGACGTCCTTCTTCAGCGCGGCGAACCGCTTGCGCTCGGCCGGTGCCAGCTCCGGGTCGTCCTTGACGCCGGGGACGGGCAGGGCCTTGCGGCGCTTGCCGTTGTCGTCCAGGACATAGGGGCGCAACTGCTCGTCGAAGCCGACGGTGAAGCGGCGGGAGCCGTAGTCGATGACCGTGCTGCCGGCCGCGTCGAGACCGAGGTCGGGGACGAGACGGTCGCCCAACTGCTCGCTCGTGAGCCCCAGTTGCTCCGCGACCTCGGTGATCTTCTCCTGGGCGCGGGCCTTGAGGGCCTTGAACGGCACCCGCTGGGCTATGCCGTGCAGATGCATCAGCGCCACGTCCGTACCGATCGTCGCGAGGACGTTCAGGCCCTCCACGGCGCGGTGGTGCGCCGCCTCGCCGGGCCAGGCGCGCACCAACGGGGTGAGACGGCGCACGGTCTCGTCATCACCGAGCCGACCGAGGGCGTACAGCGCCCAACTGTCCTTGGCGGGCATACCGACGAGCCGCCACTGCTCGAACACCCCCCAGGCGAACGCGGCGAGGGAGTCACGGGTGCAGTGCGCGGTCACTACGTCCAGACCGGGGTAGAACTCGCCCGGCTTGGACAACGCCAGCATGGTGAGCACATGGCGTACCGCGTCGTCGGGCAGCGCACCGCCCTCTTCAAGGAGGATCTGCGGCAGCAGCGCGGGGACCGCCCAGGCATCGACGGTGGGCATACGGGCCGGAAGGGCGCTCTCCAGCGGGTCGCCGGCCAGCAGCTCCGCGACGATGTCGGACGCCTCCTGCCCGCATCCGGCGGCGGCCAGCAGCACCGCCTCGTCCCCATGGGCGGTCGCCAGGATCCGCAGCGCCCTCCCGGCACCGCGGCGCACCGCGCCGACCGGGCCCACCGCGTGCGGGACGAGGGCGGGGACGGCCGCCAGCCCGTGCCGCGACAGCCAGGCGCGGGCCGTGGCGTCCATGGACTTCAGACGCGCCAGCCAGTCGCACACCTGCCCGGCGACCTCGGTGTCCACATACGGCAGGAGCAGCGACCCCAGCGTGGCGGGGTGCCGGGGAGCCAGGCGCAGCAGCAGCGGGAGCGCGTCCACCCCGAACCTCGCCGCCACCGGCTTGAACACGTTCTCGCCGTCCCAGCAGTCCTTCGGATCGCAGGCGGTGAGCAGCGGACGTACGACCTCCTCGTCACCGACGACGAACAGCCGGACGTCCCGGATGTCCCTCAACGTCCCACCCTGCTGAAGCGACTTGATCTCCTCGGCCCAGTCGTAGCCACTGCGCCACCTGCTGTACCAGGAGGTCGCGGTCGCCCAGGCCTCCTGCTCGCCCGGCTTCCAGATCACCTGCGGGGGCGCGGTCCCCGGCGCCACGTCCACGACGCGGGCCTTGCGGGTCTTGCGCTTCTTCGTCCACGGCGGGCTGACCAGCAGCGCGGGAAGCGACTCGGCCGGAGCCTCCGGCAGCCGGTCGGCGCGGGAGAGCAACGGCTCGACGAGGGCGGCGAGTTCGGCCGGAAGGCCGGGCAGGGCGGCCGTCGTCAGGTCGGGATGGGCCAGGACATGCGCGGCCAGCAACTGCTCGGCCGCCGCGGCGTACGGGGCGCCGCCGAGCACCGCCGCGCCCAGCAGCCGCAGGCCGCGGACGGGGTAGCGGCGCATCGCCTCCAGCAGATACGGACGGACGTGCTTGTCGTCGACACGGTCCAGCAGGATGCGGAAGGCGTCGTCCGTCGGCAACTCCACCAGGGCACCGGCCATGGCCTTGACCCGGTCGGAGCCGTAGACGTGGTCGATCGCCTCCTCCAGCAGGGGCGCACAGGCCTTGCCCACGCCCTCGGCGAGCGTGGCGACCAGCGGCAGCGTCCATGTGTGGGCGTGCAGGTCGACCTGGCCGCCGAAGCACTCGAGCTGCTCCGGGGAGTCGAGCGAACGCAGCAGCAGGATCCGGAGCGTCGGATCGTCCGGGACCGGGTGCGCGCAGACCTCGGCGACCCAGTCCCGCTCAGCGGGCACCAGACAGGACACGAGGATCCGGCGGCGCGCGCTGTCCCGGCACGGTGCCAGCGCGGCGACCGTCTCCCGGTAGGCGTCCTCGTCCGCCACCGACAACAGGGCACGCATCCGGTCGGCGAACGCGAGCGCCCAGTAGTGGTCCACAGGGTCACTCTGGGCCAGCGTCCCGAGCCAGGGATCCTCCCGCCGTCCCCCGTACTGCAGGTAGTGGGCCACGGTCTCGAAGTACTCCACCACCGCCCGCGCCGCGAACGCCATACCGTGGGCGCGGACCCAGGCGTCCACGAAGATGCCGTCGGGAAGCTGGTAGTGCATCGTCAGATGCGCCAGGGCAGCCGCGCCCAGCGGATCGGGAGCACCGTTCAGATGCGCGCGGGTGGCGTCCACGATCCGCGGGTCGCTCTGCGGAGCGGAGAGCATCGCCTCGACCCAGCTCCGCTCCTCCTCCAGCCGCCCCGCCACCAGGCCCTCGGCCTCGACGTTCGGCCCGCTGACGTTCCGCCGGATCCCGCCCCGCCTCGGGTACACCAACTGCCGCCATGCGGCGGGCATCTCGAACGTGTCCTCGTCGGGGAACACCACGCCCTCGGACGCGTCCTGCACCGAGCCGTCACCGGCCGAATCCCAGCGTTCCACAGCCCCTCCTCCGCCGACTCCGTGGCCGGATCGAACCCTTGAAGATCAGTTGGCTGTCACAGTAGACCGGCCCACTGACAACGCCTCCGCGCAGCCGAGGGAAGACGGCATCACTGCCTGGAAGGAGACGGGCGAGGGCAGCGCGCCCTGCGTCACATGCGGTGCCTCGGTCCCGGTCACCGAGTGGCAGCGGGACACCAACTTCACGCTGCGTGACCGGTATCGCCGGGGTGTCAGGACGCGGCAGGTGTCGCGAGGTCCCCCCAGGTGGGATGGAACTCCACGATCCGCGCCTCGGCCGCGCCCGCGATGACGAACGGATCGGACGCCACCGCGGCCTCGACCGCCTTGCGTGACCCTTCGGCGATGACCAGGCCCCCGGTACGCGGTTCCATGCGTCCGGCCAGGCGGACCAGTCCTTGTGCGAACAGCCCGTCCGGGTTCGTGTAGTGCTCGTCCTTGAGCTCGTCGATGGTCGCCAGCGGCGCACGGTACGTGAACGTGATGAGGAACATGGACTCATCCAACAGACCCGCAGCCGGGTGTGGCCAAGACCCATGTGCGGCGACCCCATAGGCTGATCCCTATATCCGCACGTGGAGGGCGCCGTGAGCCGTGCCGTGAACCGATTCCCGGAGATAGAACTCCGGCATCTGCGCTATGCCGCCGCGATCGCCGAGGCGGGCACCGTCACCGAGGCGGCCCGCCGCCTCCATATCGCGCAGCCGAGCCTCAGCCAGCAGCTCGCCGCGCTCGAACGCCGCGTCGGTACACGGCTGTTCGAGCGCACCCCGCAAGGCATGCGGCTCACCGCGGCCGGCCGCGTCCTGCTCGACAGCTTCGACCGGGCCGCCGACGAACTGCGCGCGGGCCTCGCACTGGCCCGTGAACAACCCCTGCCGACCCACGTGGGGCTGTGCCGCGGCGTGTCACGGTCCGTACTCGCCCGTGTCGAGGAGCTGGCCACCGCGGGGCGCCCGCTCGACCTCGCCTACGAGCCCGTCGACTCGCACCGCCAGGCCGAGTTGCTGCGCGCCGGACAACTGGACCTCGGTGTGCTGCGCCCTCCCGTCGACGCCAGTGGCCTGACCACATACGTCCTGAGCGACGAACCGCTGGGCATCGTGCTGGACCGACGGCACCCCCTCGCCGAACGCCCCACCCTCGCCTGGACCGACCTGACCGACCTGACCGACCTGCGACTGCTGTGGTTCTCCCGGAACCGCGCCCCCGGCTACGCCGCCGCCGTGCTCGCGCATCTGCACAGCCACGGCTGGACCCCCTCGATCACCGTGGACGACCACGCCGGTCACACCCTGTTCCGACACGCCCTGCTCACCCACCCCGACCTGGTCGCCCTGCGCCCCCGCACGCCGGTCGCGGACGACAGCGACCTGGCATGGCGGGCCATCACCCCTGACCCGCCCCACGAAGTCCTGGCCCTGGCCACCCGCACGGGCACGCTGTGGGAGCGACTGCTACCGGCCCCGAATTGATGTGTGGTGAGGCGGGACCCGCGAGGCACCCGCCCGCCCCCAACTCCCTCACTCCTCCCGGGCCACGAGCACCTCCACCCCCTTGGCCTGCAGCGCGTCGAGTTCGGACGGCGGGATGCCCGCGTCCACGATGACGAGGTCGAAGGCCGTGACCGGGGCGAGCTGATAGAGCCCGCGACGCTGGAACTTGGTGTGGTCGACCAGCAGGACGGTGCGGTCGCAGGCCTCCATCAGCGCCCGTTTCACCGCCACGGTCTCCTGGGACTGGTGGTAGCAGTGGCCGCGGGTGATGGCGGTGGTCGAGGCGAACAGCGTGTCGGCGCGCAGGCCGCCCACGGCGTCGACGGTCCGTATGCCGAGGAACGCGTCGTAGGCGGGGTAGTACGCACCGCCCAACGAGATCAGCTCGATCCCCGGGCTTCCGGCGAGGACCTGGATCACCGGGACGAAGTTGGAGATCACGGTCAACGGCGCGCGTTGCGAAAGCAGTCCGGCGAGGGCGAGCCCGGTGGTGCTGTCGTCCACGATGAGGGACTGGCCGGGCTTGACGAGGGACAGGGCGGCGCGGGCGAGCGCGCTCTTCTCGGCCGCCATGGCCTGGGTGCGATGCCGTATGTCACCGTGGAACGCGGTCGAGGGCTGGGCCGTCGCCCCACCCCGGACCTTCCTCAACCACCCTTTCCCCTGCAGGTAGTCGAGATCGCGGCGGATGGTCATCGGGGTCACGCCCAACTCGTCGGCGAGCCGGTCGATCCGGACGAAGCCTTCCTCCACCACGCGGCTCTTGATCCGCTCGCGTCTCTCGCGTGGTTGTCGGCCGCTCTGCCCGGTGGCCGGATCCTTGTCCTCCTCCATGGAGCCCCCTGTTGCCTGTGTGTGAACGGAACACGCGCGCCGGGCAGGCCTCCTCTTCCCGGCTGTCCCACCCCTCCTCATGACGACCGCGATACAGCTCGGTTTGTCCCACACTTCCCGCAGGAGCATGGCACACCGATGTTCACCCCTGCCAGGGGAGCGAACAACCGGGCTGATCGGACGAGCACGCCCTCGTGTTCAGTTCTCGGGATCTGTTGACATCCCCAACTCCGCCGAGTTTCTTGTGCGTTACGTCACACCGACCCCGGTCGGTGGTCACCCGGTCCCGGATCAAGGAGCGGAACATGAGGAAACTGGTCAGTGGGGCCCTCATAGGCGTCCTCGCCTTCGGCACCCTCACCGCCTGCGCGGAGGAACCGACGTCCGAGTCCGCCAAGGGGGACGGCACATCCGGCAAGGTCGCCTTCCTGATGCCCGACCTCGCCTCCACCCGCTACGAGCAGTACGACGCGCCGCTGTTCAAGAAGCGTATGGCCGAGCTGTGTTCGTCCTGCGAGGTCATCTACCAGAACGCCGACAGCGACGCAGCCCGGCAGCAACAGCAGGCCAACTCCGCGCTGGCGCAAGGCGCCAAGGTCCTGGTGATCGACCCGGTGGACTCGGCCGCGGCGGCCACCATCGTGCAGACCGCGCAGTCGCAGGGCGCCAAGGTCGTGGCCTACGACCGGCCCATCCCCAAGAAGCCCGTCGACTTCTACGTGTCGTTCGACAACGAGGCGATCGGCAAGTCCATCGCCCAGTCGCTCGTACGGCACTTGAAGGAGAGCGGTGCCAAGGGCGGGCTGCTGGAGGTCAACGGCTCACCCACCGACGCCGCCGCCGGACTCATCAAGAAGGGCATCCACAGCGGCATCGAGGAAGGTGACTTCAAGCGGCTCGCCGAGTACGACACCCCGGACTGGTCCCCGGAGAAGGCCCAGCAGTGGGTGAGCGGGCAGATCGCGCAGTACCACGGCGACATCGCCGGTGTGGTGGCGGCCAACGACGGTACCGGAGGGGGAGCGATCGCGGCGTTCAAGGCCGCCGGTGTGAAGGTGCCGCCGGTCACGGGCAACGACGCCGAACTCGCCGCGATCCAACGCGTCGTCGCGGGAAGCCAGTACAACACCATCTCCAAGCCGCTCAAGATCGTCGCCGAGGCCGCGGCCGAGGTGGCCCATCAGTTGATGAAGGGCGACAAGCCCAAGGCCACCACCACGCTCTTCGACACCCCCTCGCAGTTGTTCAAGCCGACCGTCGTGACCCAGGAGAACCTCAAGGAGGTCATCTTCGGCCCCGAGGGAGTGCTGAAGCCCAAGGACGTGTGCACCCGCCCGTACGCCGCCGACTGCCGCCGCCTGGGCATCCAGTAGCGACCCCCGCAACGGAGGCAACAGGCAACAGCCAAACAGCCAACAGGGAACAGGCAACGGGGAACAGGCAACAGGCATCAGGGAGCAGCGAACATGAGCGAAGCCACCGCGGTTCCCGGCGCGGCCACGGACACCGTGCTGTCGCTGAGGGGCATCTGCAAGCACTTCGGCGCGGTCGCCGCGCTGACCGAGGTAGATCTCGATGTCGCGGCCGGTGAGGTCGTGGCCGTCGTCGGGGACAACGGCGCCGGCAAGTCGACCCTGGTGAAGGTCCTTTCGGGGGTGTACACACCGGACGCCGGAAGCATCGTCCTGCGCGGCGAGCCGGTGTTCCTCGACTCACCGGCCCTGGCCCATGCGCGGGGCATCGCCACGGTCTTCCAGGACCTGGCCCTGTGCGAGAACCTCGACGTCAAGGCCAATCTCTTCCTGGGACAGGAACTTCGGCCCTGGATGCTGGACGACGTCGCCATGGAGAAGCGCTCCTGGCAACTGCTGCGGGAGCTGTCCGCCAAGATCCCGACCCTCGACGTGCCGGTGGCGGCCCTCTCGGGCGGTCAGCGTCAGACGGTCGCGATCGCCCGCTCGCTGCTGAGCGACCCGCAGATCGTCCTGCTGGACGAGCCGACGGCCGCGTTGGGCGTCGCGCAGACGGCCGAAGTGCTCAACCTCGTCGAGCGGCTCAAGCACAAGGGGCTCGGCGTGGTGATGATCAGCCACAACATGGAGGACGTACGGGCCGTCGCCGACCGTGTCGCCGTCCTCCGACTGGGCCGGAACAACGGCGTGTTCGACGCCGCGAGCGTCTCCGCCGAGGAGATCGTCGCCGCGATCACCGGCTCGACCGACAACGTGGTGGCGCGCCGCGCCGCCCGCCGTACGACCTCCCCGCAAGCGGAGAAGGGAGAGCTGTGACATCCCTCGGCACCCCCGCGGCGACGGCCACCGACCTCCAGGACGAGCGCCTCGCCACGCCTCAGGGCATCACCGACAACGTCCGGGCCGCGATCCGCCGCGTACGCGACGGTGACCTGGGCTCGCTGCCGGTCATCGGCGGCATCGTGGTGATCTGGACGATCTTCCAGTCGCTGAACGCGACCTTCCTCTCCAGCACCAACCTGGTGAACCTGTCCTTCGACATGGTCCCGGTGGGAGTCCTCGCGCTGGGCATCGTCTGTGTACTGATGGTGGGTCAGATCGACCTCTCCGTAGGTTCGGTGAGCGGTGTCTCGGCCGCCATCACCGCCGTCGTCATGGTCAAGCACGAGCAGCCGATGGTCCTGGCGGTCCTGGCGGCCGTGGCCGCCGGCTGTCTGATCGGATGGGTCTACGGCCAGGTGTTCAACCGCGTCGGCGTCCCCAGCTTCGTCGTCACCCTGGGCGGACTGCTGGCCTTCCTCGGCGTCCAACTGTGGCTGCTGCGCGGCCAGAACGCGATCAACCTGCCCTATGACTCCACCCTGGTGAGATTCGCCCAACTGTGGTTCGTCCCACACTGGTTGGCGTACGCGCTGGCGGTGGCGGCGGCCGGTGGGTTCCTGGCGACGGGGTGGGTCCGTGCTCGTACCCGCCGCCGCGCCGAACTGTCGTCCTCGTCGCTCCAGTGGCTGGTCACGCAGTCGCTCCTGCTGCTCGCGGCGCTGCTGTTCGCCGTCTCCTATCTGAACCGCACGCGCGGCGTCGCGTGGATGTTCGTGTTCTTCGTCGCGCTGGTGCTGGTGATGAACTACGTGTTCACGCGCACCAAGTTCGGGCGATCGCTCTGCGCGGTCGGCGGCAACGCCGAGGCCTCCCGACGGGCCGGTATCGACGTACGGGGCGTGTACACCGCGGCGTTCGTCCTGTGCTCCGGTCTGGCCGCGACCGGCGGCATCCTCGCCGCGTCGAGGCTGGCCGCGGCGAACCAGAGCACCGGCACCGGAGACGTCAACCTCAATGCCATCGCCGCGGCGGTGATCGGCGGCACCAGCCTGTTCGGGGGCCGCGGTTCGACCTTCGCCGCCCTGCTCGGCGTCCTCGTCATCCAGTCGATCTCCAGCGGACTCACGCTCCTCAACCTCGACTCCTCCTACCGGTTCGTGATCACCGGTGCGGTTCTGCTCATCGCCGTCGGCCTGGACTCAGTGGCCCGCCGCTCCCGGCAGGCACACGGAAGGGGGTGACAAGGTGACTGCGATAGCCATCGACGCGGGCACCACCACCATCAAGGTCGTCGGATACGGCGACGACGGGCGGGAGTTGACACTGAGCCGCTGCCCCACCCAGGTGACCCGCCCCCGGCCGGGGTGGGCCGAACAGGACATGGACGAGGTGTGGGCGGCGGTCGCCGCCTGCGTCGCCGAGGTCGTGGCCGCGCTGCCCGCCGCACCCGACATGGTCGCGCTGACCGCTCAGGGCGACGGCGCCTGGCTGGTCGACGACCGGGCCCGGCCCACCGGACCCGCCGTCCTGTGGAACGACGGCCGGGCCACCGCGCACATCGAGCGGTGGGAGCGTACCGGGGTGGCCCGGGAGGCCTTCGGGATCTGCGGCTCCCGGCTGTCCACCGGCATGCCCCACGCCGTACTGGCCTGGCTGCGGGAGAACGACCCCGACCGGGTGGCGCGCTCGACTCATCTGCTGACCTGCGGCGGCTGGCTCCATCTGAAGCTGACGGGGGAACCCGCCGTGGACGAGTCGGACGCGTCCGCGCCGTTCCTGGACATCCGTCAACGCGCTTGGTCCGACCGGCTGTTCGGACTCTACGACCTGGAGTGGGCCCGGCGGCTCCTGCCCGAACTGCGCGACGACGACCACCGGATCACCCCCCTCAGTACGGCGGCGGCCACCGAGACCGGCCTGCCCGCGGGCATCCCGGTGGTGATGGCTCCGTACGACATCTGCGCCACCGCCATCGGCGCCGGAGCGGTGACGAGCGGGCAGGCCTGCTGCATCCTCGGCACCACGCTGGCCACGGAGGTCGTCACCGACACGGTGGTCACCGACGAGCCGGTGGGTATCACCGTGACGCTCGGCGTGCCGGGCCGCTACCTGCGGGCCTTCCCCACCATGAGCGGCGGCGACGTCCTGGACTGGGCGACCCGCATGCTCGGACTGGCCTCCGCCGCGGACCTGATGAGCCTGGCCGCGCGAGGCCGTGACGACGCCGCCGGGATACGGTTCGTCCCGTACCTCTCGCCCGCCGGAGAGCGAGCCCCGTTCTTCGACCCCACCGCGCGCGGCTCCCTGTCCGGCCTGTCCCTGGAGGCGAGCCGGGAGGACCTGGCCCGCGCGCTGGTGGAGGGAGTCACCATGACCATCCGCGACTGCCTGACCGCCGCCCCTGGCGCGCCGGACCGACTGGCCCTGTGCGGCGGCGGCACCCGAAGCGACTTCTGGATGCGGCTGATCGCCGACATGACCGGCGTCCCCGTCACGATCCCCGCCGACACCGAGGTCGGCGCGCGCGGCGCCTGGCTGACCGGCCTGGTCGCCACCGGCCGCGAACCCGGCTTCCGGGCCGCGGCGGACCGGTATGTGGAGGTGGCCGCCACCTACGACCCCGACCGGGCGAAGTCCGAGGAGTTCAGCGACCGTTACGCCCACTTCCTACGACTGCGGGAGCTGAACCGGCCCGCCTGGACACTCGATCGCACCCCGGCTGCTCCGACCACGGGAGCCGGAGCATGACCGCCGCCGGAGGGGACGCCTGGCTGGGGATCGACCTCGGAACACAAGGGGTCCGCGTGGTCGTCGCCGCGTCCGACGGCCGACTGCTGGGGGAGGGGTCGTGCCCGCTCACCGGTCGCCGGGAGGGGGAGCGCCATGAGCAGGACCCCGAGGAGTGGTGGCGCGCGGTGTGCACGGCGATCGGGCAGGCCCGTGCGGCCGGTGCCGAGCTGCGCCGCGTGCAAGGGGTGGCCGTCGACGCGACCTCCGGCACGATCACCCTGCTCGACCGGCGCGGGCGGTGCATGACTCCCGGGCTGATGTACGACGACGGTCGCGCGGCGGCGGAGGTGGAACGCGTCAACGCCGCCGGGGAGCGGCAGTGGACGAAGGCCGGATACCGGCGGATGCAGCGCTCCTGGGCCCTGCCCAAGCTGCGCCGGCTGCTCGACCGGTACCCGCGCGCCGCGGAGGACGGCTGGCGCCTGGCGCACCAGAACGACGTCGTCAACCGCAGGCTCGTCGGGCACGACGTCCCCACCGACACCAGCAACGCCCTCAAGACCGGCGCCGACGCCGCCGAGGTGGCCTGGCCCGAGGACGTCTTGTCCGCGCTGGAGATCCCGCGCGCGATCCTGCCCGAACTGGTGCTGCCCGGCACGGTCATCGGTCAGGTCGGTGCCCAGGCCGCCGCCGAGACCGGGCTCACCGAGGGCACCGCCGTCGTCGCCGGGACGACCGACGGCTGCGCGGCACAGCTCGGCTCCGGCGCGACCGCCGTCGGAAGCTGGAACTCGGTCATGGGAACCACCCTCGTCCTCAAGGGAGTGACCAAGGACCTCGTCCACGACCCGCACGGCGTCGTCTACTCCCACCGGTCACCGTCCGGTCACTGGCTGCCCGGAGGCGCCTCCAGCGTCGGAGCGGGCCTGGTGGCACGGGAGTTCGCGGACCACGACCTCACACAGCTCACCCGCGAGGCCGCCACGCTGCTGCCCACGGACCTGCTGCGCTACCCGCTGGTCTCACCGGGCGAGCGCTTCCCCTTCGTCGCCCCGGACGCCCGCGCCTTCCGTACCCGCGAACCCTCCACGCCCGCCGAGGACTTCGCCGCGCTCCTCCAAGGCGCCGCCTACGTCGAACGGCTCTGCTTCGACTACGTGGACCACCTCGGCGCCCCTACCGACGGCGCGCTCGTCCTCACCGGAGGAGCCACCCGCAACCCCCTGTGGAACCAACTGCGCGCCGACGTACTGCGCCGCCCGGTGACCCTGCCCCGTAACGCCCAACCAGCCCTCGGCATGGCCGTGTTGGCCGCCTCGACCCATCAACCTCTGGACAGCGCGGCAGCCGCGATGGTGCGGCTCGACCGGACCCTGGAACCCCACAGCCGCGAGGGGGAGCGCCACGAGGAGGGCTACCTCCGGCTGCTCGATCTGCTGGTCCGGCGCGGCTGGCTCCCCGGCGCCGTCGCATCCCATGCACGAGAGAGGAGGTCGCGATGAGTACCCATGTCATCCTCGTCCGCCACGGCGAGACCGTCTGGCACGCCGAGAACAGGTACGCGGGCGGCACCGACGTCGCACTCACCGCGCGCGGACACGCCCAGGCGGAAGCGCTCGCCGACTGGGCCGAACAGGCCGAACTGACCGCTGTCTGGGCCTCCCCGCTGACCCGTTCGCGTGAAACCGCGCAGCCCAGCGTGGCGCGCACCGGGCTGCCGCTGAGGGCGGACCCGCGCCTGCGTGAGCTCGACTTCGGTATCGCCGAGGGACTCACCCGCGCCGAGATGCGCCGACGCTTCCCCGACGACCTGGCGGCCTTCCAGCACGACCCCGTCGCCCACCACTTCCCCGAGGGAGAGAACCCCGTCGACGCCGGGGACCGCTATCTGGAGTTCCTCGCCGACCTCAGGGCACACCACCCCGACGGCCGCGTCCTGGTCGTCGGCCACTCCACGGCGATCCGGCTCGCGCTGTGCCGCCTGCTCGGCCTGCCGCCGCGCGAGTACCGCCGGGTCTTCCCGTACCTGGACAACTGCGCGTTGAACGAAGTCGTCCTGCGGGACGGTGTGTCCTCGCTGCTGACGCTGAACCGTCCCGTGACCCCAGGAGCCTTCAAGTGACCACCATTCTCACCGCCGGTGACCACTTCGTCCTCAACTCCCTGCTCACCGACCGCCTTCGGACCGTCGCCCCCGATGCCACCTTCCGTGAGATCACCCTGCCCTGGCCGGTCGAACCCTTCGCGGACGTCGCCGAAGTACGCGAGGCCTCGGGCACCGAGGAGCAACTCATCGAGGCCCTCGAAGGAGTCGACATCTGCGTCACCCAGATGGCGCCGCTCACCGAACGGGTCCTGAAGGCCAGCCCCGACCTTCGCCTGTTCTGCGTCAGCCGCGGCGGCCCGGTCAACGCCAACCTGGAGGCGGCCACCCGGCACGGCGTCGCGGTCTCCTTCGCCCCCGGCCGCAACGCCACCGCCACCGCCGAGCACACGGTCGCGCTCATGATGGCCGCGGCCCGACGCGTCCCGGCCACCCACGCGGACCTCGCCGACGGCACCTGGCGGGGCGACTACTACATGTTCGAGAAGGTCGGCCCCGAACTGGCGGGGAGCACCGTCGGCATCGTGGGATACGGCGCCGTCGGATCCCAAGTGGCCCGGATCCTCCAGGGGTTCGGAGCGCACGTTCTCGTCTGCGACCCCTTCGTCGGCGCGGACGCCGTGGCACCCGCCGAGGTCACGGATCTCGCCGACCTCATGCGGCGCTCCCTGTTCGTCACCGTCCACGCCCGCGCGAGCGCACAGACCGAGGGCCTGATCTCCCGGCAGATGATCGACCTGATGCCCCCGGGCGGCGTGCTCGTCAACTGCGCCCGCGGGTCCCTGGTGGACTACGACGCCGTGTGCGACGCGCTCGACGCCGAACGGCTCTTCGGTGCCGCCTTCGATGTCTTCCCGCAGGAGCCGATCCCGTCGGGAGCACGCCTGCTGACGACTCCTCATGTCGTGATGACGCCGCATCTGGCCGGTGCCAGCAAGCAGACCGCCCTCAACGCCGCGTCCATCACGGCTTCGGAGGTCGCCCGCTTCCTGGCGGGCAGCCCGCTCGCCCACTGTGCCAACCCTGAGGTCCAGGCGCTCGAACGCTGAGATCCGATCACCGTTGCCGGACGAGCTGTTCGACGCGGGCGTGGAGGTGCTCCACGTGGTGCTCCGCTTCCGGCTTCATCAGGACGCTGCGCAGGACACGGGCGCCGTCGGCGTCCGCGGCGACCTTCGGGTGGCGCGCCGTGAACGCCTCTCGGTCGGCCCTGAGGGTGCTCAGGAACACCGGGTCCGGGCCGGTCATCCCGTCGGTGAGGACCCGTGCGGAGACCGCGTCGACGGCGGACAGCGAGGCGGGCTCCACCGTGGGGAAGTAGCTGACGATGTCCAACTCCGGCCGCTGGTACAGCTCCAGCGCGTCGGACCCGTCGATGAGATCCGCCCACCGCAGCGCGGCCCGGCGCCCCGCCGCGAGGACGGCGCCGAGACCGTCGGGCGTGGGCGGGAGGAGCTGGAAGGTGAGCCACAGGGCGGCGGCCGAGGCGCCTGCGCGGGAACACTCCAGGCTGATCTCCCCGAGGTGCAACTCGTCGGAGGTGAAGTAGGTGTAGGGCGAGTCGTGCAGGTAGAAGCGTCCTACCCCGGGGTCGCGGAAGAGGACGGCGCCGCACCCGTAGGGCTGGAGGCCGTGCTTGTGGGGGTCCACGACCACCGAGTCGCACCGCGAGATCGCCCGCCACGGCTCGACCGGCAGCCCCGCGGGGCCGTCGGCGCCCGCGAGCAGGGTGAAGAAGCCGCCGTACGCCGCGTCCACATGGACACGGACGCCGTGGCGCCGCGCGAGCGGTACGGCGTCGTGGATCGGGTCGACGGCCCCGAGCCCGGTGGTTCCGGCGGTCAGGACGACCGTGCCCACCCGTCCGGTGCGCAGGAGATCTTCCAGGGCGCCGAGGTCGATACGGCCCCGGTCGTCGGTGGGTACGGGATGGCCCTCCACACCGAGGACGCGGCACATCCGGCCATGGGTGTAGTGGGCGTCCTGGCTGTAGGCGATGCCCCGCCCGGGATGAAGCTCCCGGGCGACGAAGAGCGCCTCCAGGTTGGCGATGGTGCCACTGGTGGTCAGATGCCCGAGGTGGGTGTCGTAGCCGAACATCGCGGCGAGGCGGGCGACAACCTCCCGCTCCATCCGGGCCGTTGCCGGACCGCCGTCCAGGGCATGGTTGTTGGGGTTGATCAGCATCGCGGTGAGATAGCCGACCACGGCGGCGGGGTGCGGGGGCTTGAGCATCTGTCCCACGTAAGTGGGGTGGAAGAAGGGGTAGTTGTCCCGCAGGCGGCCGGTGAACTCCGCGAACGCCGCGGCGAAGCGGTCCTCGTCGACATGGAGCGACGGGTGCGGCTCGTAGGGGCCGAAGGTGTCGGCCCACTGCTCTATCGCGTGCGTGGCTCGGCCGAGCCAGTGCTCCAGATCCACTGCTCTCCCTCTCTGCGGCGGGTGCGGGTGGGCACACCTTAGAACTTCGCTGACTGCTCAGCAATTGATTGCTCAGTAATTGATCGATCGGTAGCCGACGTGGCAGTAATTGACGCGGCAGTAGAATCGCCCGGCAGCGCACAACGCCCGGCAGTGCACAAGCAGCTTCCGACAGTTCCTTCAGTGCGGGCAGGCGCAGGGCGGCGAGAGGACATACGCAGGTGGATGCCGCGAACCCGCGGGCCGATCAGGCCGCCCGCGCGGCCAACAGCCGACTCGTGCACGACTTCGGGCTGCTGATCAAGGCCGCCACCCGGCTGGAACAGCGCATCGACACTGCCCTGCGGCAGGAGTGCGGCATCGGGCACACGATGTTCGAGGTCCTCATCCGGCTCTGCCGCGATACGGACGAGCAGGTCTCGCAACGCGCGCTCGCCGACGACCTCACCCTCACCAGCGGCGGCGTCACCCGCCTGATCGACCGGATGGAGGAGGCCGGTCTGGCCCGCCGCGTGCCGTCCCGCGCGGACCGCAGAAGCGTCCTCGTGGAACCGACCGACCAGGGCCGTGCCGTGTTCCTTCGCGCTGTCGACGTCCACGCGCGCGTCGTCGAGCGGTACTTCGTCACCCCCGTGCCCCACGACGACTACACCCGGCTGACCGGCTCACTGCACGAGATCCACCGGGCCCTGCGCGACGGCACCGACTGACCACCTCGCACCGCTTGCCGCGCCGGGAGCGTAAGGGATCATGGTTGCGGAATGCCGACCCCCGCGACAGCCCGCCCCGTCCGAGGAGCAGTACGCATGACCTACCGCGTCGAGCCGATCACCCGCGAGCAGCATCTGGCGTACATCGCCTCGCGGCCGTCCGCGAGCCATATGCAGGTGCCGTCGTGGGGCGGGGTGAAGCCCGACTGGAGGGCGGAGAGCCTCGGATGGTTCGACGCGCAGGGCCGGTTGGTGGGTGCGGGGCTCGTGCTCTACCGGCCGGTGCCGAGGCTCAAGCGGTACCTAGCCTATCTGCCCGAAGGCCCGGTCATCGACTGGTCCGCGCCCGATCTGGAGGAGTGGCTGAGCCCGCTGCTCGCCCATCTCAAGGCACAGGGCGCGTTCTCGGTGAAGATGGGTCCGCCGGTCGTCGTACGGCGCTGGGACGCGGACGCCGTCAAGGCCGCGATCGCCGACCCGGCCGCCCGCCGCCTGCGGGACGTGGAGGCCACCGCGTACGAGCCGCGCGCCTTCGACATCGCGGACCGGCTGCGCCGCCTGGGCTGGCAGCAGGCCGAGGCGGAGGGCGAGGACGGCTTCGCCGCCGGGCAGCCGCGCTACTGCTTCCAAGTGCCGCTCGCCGGGCGCTCGTTGGACGAGGTGCACCGCAGTCTCAACCAGCAGTGGCGGCGCAACATCAAGAAGGCGGAGAAGGCAGGCGTCAAGGTCGTACGCGGCGGCTTCGATGATCTGCCCGCCTTCTACACGCTGTACGTCGAGACCGCCGAGCGCGACCGGTTCATCCCGCGCCCGCTCGCCTACTTCCAGCGGATGTGGCAGGCGCTGGCCGCCGAGGACCCGGACCGGATGCGGCTCTACCTCGCCCACCACGACGGGGAGGTCCTGTCCGCCGCCACCATGCTCATCGTGGGCGAGCACGTCTGGTACTCGTACGGCGCCTCCACCAGCCGCAAGCGCGAGGTGCAGCCGAACAACGCCATCCAGTGGCGGATGCTGTCGGACGCCCACCGACTCGGCGCGTCCGTCTACGACTTGCGGGGGATCACCGACACGCTGGAGGACTCCGACCACCTGTTGGGGCTGCTCCGCTTCAAGGTCGGCACCGGGGGCCAGGCCGTCGAGTACCTCGGTGAGTGGGACTACCCCCTCAACCGCGTCCTGCACAAGGCGCTCGACTTCTACATGGCGCACCGCTGAGCCGGTGGGGATCCGTCCCGGTCAGGCGAGGTCCGTCAGATCGTCCGCGTACACCTGCGACAGCGGCTGCGGCCCCACGTACCGCTGGCAGTTGCACTGACCGGCCTCGTAGCGCAGCGGCTTCTTGTTCTCGTCCCAGGCCGTCGGCACCTCCACGCGCTCGTGGCACCGGCCCTGCTTGTCGTGCTTGGCGAGATGGTGGGTGCAACCGCACACGGGCTCCGGCGGCTTGTGCGCGGCCTCGACCGCCAGCCGGTCCTGCTTCTCCGCCTCCAGCAACTGCATCTTGCGCTCGTGCCGATTGCGCAGCGCGGTGCGGATGTTGTCGGCCGCCCAAGCGAAGCCACCCGTCCAGAAGAGGACGGCGATTACCCAGACCCAGCCCATGATCCTGTTCCTTCCCCCGGTCCCGCCGTGCTCAGCATAGAGGCCCCCACCACCTCCCGGACCCCCGGCATACGGCCACCGTGGGCGCCCGGGATGCGGCCACCCGGGTGAGATGGAAGCCTGGTAGGGGCCGTGGCCGTCACTCGCCCGGCCCATACGTCCGCCCAGGACCAACACTCAACTGTTCGCGATGCCCTTCCCGATCGAGGTGGTACCCGTGGATCTGAGGATGTCGGTGCAAGACCGGGAAGCGTTCCTCGCCGGCCTCCATGTGGGCGTCCTGGGGGTGGACGATCCACGTCACGACGGTGGGCCGTTGCTGGTGCCGCTCTGGTACTCCTACGAGCCCGGCGGGCTGGTGGCGATCGAGACCGGGCGCAAGACGCAGAAGGCCCGTCTCATCCGTGAGGCCGGGCGGTTCAGCCTCTGTGTGCAGGACGAGAAGGCACCGTACCGCTATGTGAGCGTGGAGGGTCCGGTGGTGAGCATCGAGGACCCGCTGCCCCCGGTCGAGCGCGAGGCGCTGGCCCACCGGTACCTGGAGGCCGAGAACGCGGCGGCGTACCTGGCGGCCAACCATCAGCAACTGACCGACGACATCCTCGTACGCATGCGGCCCCAGAGGTGGCGGACGGCCGACTTCTCCGCCTTCGCCGCGGAGTTCGACACCTGAGCCCTGTGCGTGGCGGGTCCACGTGCGGGACGGACGGGATATCCCGATGGTCACTGACATGGTGATGCCTTCGGAGGCGGCCTGGAACGCGGGGACGATGCCGTATCCGCGTGATCGCTGTCTGCACGAGCTGTTCGACGTCCAGGCGCGGCTCCGTCCGCGCGCGACCGCCTCCCTCCAGCACGGCCGCAGCATCAGCTACGGCGAGCTGAAGGCCCGGTCCGACGCGTTGGCCGCGCGTCTGTTCGAATCTGGGGTGCGGCCCGGCGACGGGGTCGGCGTCTGCGGGGGCCGGTCGCTGGAAGCGCTGGTCGCGTTCCTCGGCATCCTCAAGGCCGGTGCGGCGTACGTCCCTCTCGACGACGCCTCACCGCCGGGGCGGCTCCAGGCGATGTCCGAGGACGCCGGGGTGCAGACCGTGGTGACGCTGCCCGGCAGCGTCTGCCGCATCCGGCGCGTACGCACCCGTATCGACCTGGGAGCCGCGCTCGCGACCGCCGATCCGGGGTCCGCCTCGCCGACCGCGCCCGTCACGGTCCCGCGGGCCGGGGTGCTCCCCGACGACTGCGCCTACGTCATGTTCACCTCCGGCTCGACCGGCCGTCCCAAGCCCGTGGCGATCCCGCACTGCGGTGTCGTACGACTGGCGGCCTCCGACCTGGTGTGGCAGCGACCGCGGCCCGGGGAGCGGGTACTGCACGCCTACGGGCTGTCCTCGGACGCCTCCACGATCGAGATCTGGTCCGCGCTGCTCGCCGGTGCCTGTGTGGTGATCGCCGATCAGGAGGAGCTGCTGTCACCGGCCGCGTTGGAGTCCCGGCTGCTGGCCGAGCGGGTCAGCGTGGCCTATCTGACCACCGGGGTGTTCCACCACATCGGCCGCACCAGGCCGTCGGCCCTGCGCTCCCTGCGGTTCGCCTCGGCCGGTGGTGAGGCCATGGACCCGGAGCTGGCCCGCGCGATCCTGGCGGCCTGTCCGGACACCACTGTGGTCAACTTCTACGGTCCGACCGAGAACAGTGTGGTCTCCACCGCGCATCTGGTGCATGATCTGCCGCCCGAGGCGACGGCGGTGCCCATCGGCCGCCCGCTGGAGAACTCCACCTGCTACGTGGTGCGTGCGGACGGCACCCTCGCGGAGACCGGTGAGGAGGGCGAACTCCTCGTCGGCGGCGACGGGCTCGCCCTCGGCTACCTCGGCGACCCCGAGCTGACCGCCGAACGCTTCGTGGACGACCTCTTCGAACCCGGTACACGGCTGTATCGCACAGGTGATCGAGTGGTGCGGCGTGCGGACGGTGTCCTGGAGTACCGGGCACGCGTGGACCGCCAGCTCAAGCTGCGCGGCTATCGCATCGAACCCGACGAGATCGAGGCACGGCTCCGCGCGGACGACGCGGTCGGCGAGGCCGTGGTCGAACTGCAGGACGGCAGCCTGATCGGATACGTGACACCCGCGCGGCCCGGTCAGGAACTGCCCGTGGACCGCATCCGCGACAGCCTCGCCGCCTGGCTGCCGCCCGCCGCGGTCCCCACGCGGCTGGTGGAGGTCGCGCGGTTCCCGGTGACCGCGGCGGGCAAGGTGGACCGCACCCGGCTGCGTCGACTGGCCGCCACGGAGACGGGGGCGGGGACGGCCGTACACACGGTCACGGCGCCCGAGACCGAGCAGTCCCCGGCACCCGGTCCCGAGGACGCGCTCGCGCAGGTGTGGCAGACGGTTCTGGGCGTGCGCCCGGCCTCCGACGACGGCTTCTTCGACATCGGCGGCGACTCCCTGCTGGCCGCCGAGGTCGTCACCCGCACCCTGACCGCCTTCGACCTCGACGCCCGGTACGGCCGCACCCTGATCCACGCCCTGCTGCGCTCGCCCACCCTGGAGGACTTCACCGCCGCCGTCGCCGCCCTCACCGCCGTCAAGGACCAACAGCCCGACATGAAGGCTGACTTGGGGGCCACCGACTTCCGCGCCGAGGCACGGCTGGGCTTCGCCCTGGCCCCGCCCCACGGCCCGGAGCCCGACTGGCAGCACCCCCATGACGTACTCCTGACCGGTGCGTCCGGGTTCGTCGGCGCCTTCCTCCTGGACCGCCTGCTGCGCCGTACCGACGCGCGCGTGCACTGCCCGGTGCGCAGCCGCGACGACGCGCACGCCCGGCAGAAGGTGCTGCGGAACCTGGCCCGCTTCGGCCTCGCCGACGCGGCGACCCCCGACCGCGTCGTGTGCTTCCCCGGAGACCTCGCCGAGCCCGGACTCGGCCTCGATCCGGGCCGCGCCGAGGAACTCGCCGACACGCTCGACCTGGCGATCCACTCGGCCGCGCAGGTCAACTTCCTCTACCCGTACGAGGCGTTGCGCCGCGCCAACGTGGAGGGCACCAGGCAGCTCGTCCGGTTGGTGGCCGGACGCGGCGTGCCCGTGCACTTCCTCTCCACCATCGCGGTGCTCGCAGGCTTCGGCACCGCCGGTGTGCGGCACGTGGACGAGGACCTGCCGCTGGACCACGCCGACCAGCTCACCATGGGCTACGCCGAGAGCAAGTGGGTGGCCGAGGAGGTGCTGCGCGACGCGGCCGAGCAGGGGCTGCCGGTGGCGGTCTACCGGCCGTACGAGATCACCGGCGACCGGCACTCCGGCGCGTGCAACACGGACACCGCGATCTGCTCGATGTTCCGGACGATCGCCGAGACCGGGCTGGCCCCCGACATCCCGCTGCCGCTGGACTTCGTACCGGTGGACTTCCTCACCGAGGCGGTGGTGCACATCGCCACCGCGCACCGCACCGACCACCGCACCTACCACCTGACCAACCCCCGCCCGGCGAGTCTGACCGACATGCTCGACCGGATGGACACCCACGGCCACCGCGTCCAGCGGCTCCCCTACGAGGAGTGGGTCGGCGAACTCGTCCGCCATGTCGCCCAGCACCCCACGAGCCCCACCGCCCCGTTCGTCTCCCTGTGCGTGGACCGCTGCAAGCAGGCCGACATGTCCGTCAAGGAGATGTACTTCGAGGGCACCTTCCCGACCGTGGGACGGGCCAACGTCGAACGGGACCTGGCCGCGACGGGCCTGCACTGCCCGCCGGTCGACGCCGAACTGCTCGACCGCTACCTGGAGTACTTCTACGCCACCGGCTACATCGAGCGCCCGTGACGGATCGCCCGTGATCGGCACGGCATCCACGGACGGATCGTCCGTGAGCGGCGAGGCCCCTTCGGAAGGGAGCGAGTATGAGCCCACAGCACCCCAGCGCGTCGGCGTCCGGCCCCGAGGCCGAGGCGGACGTCCTGGACTTCCCGCTCCCGCCGCCGGGCACCATGGGACCGCCCGAGAAGTGCGCCCAGTTGCGCGCGAGTTGCCCCATGGCCCGGGTCAGGCTGCCGATGGACGCGACGGCCTGGTACGCCACCCGGTACGAGGACGTACGCGCGCTGCTCGCCGACCCGCGGCTCATCAGGCCCACCATCAACGACTGGCCGCCCCGCCTCGGACAGGCCGTCGACGAGGGGCCACGTCTGATCACGATGGCGGAACTGGAAGGCCCCCGGCACGCCGTGCTGCGCAAGGCCATCGCCCCCGCGTTCAGCTCTGGAGCCGTCCGCGACCATGTGCCGCGCATCCGAGCGATCGCCGATCGGTTGCTGGCGGAGTTCGAGGCGGGCGGACCCCCCGGCGACCTGGTGGCCGGGTTCACCGATCCGTTCCCGCTGCTCGTACTGTGCGACCTGGTGGGCATCCCCGCCGAGGACCGGGAGTGGTTCCTTCCGGTCCTGGACGCGGCGCTCGGCGGCATGGTGACCGCCGAGGAAGGGCAGCGGGTCACGGGCCAACTACGGTCGTACGTAGCCGACTTGATCGCACAGAAGCGCAACAGGCCCGGCGACGACGTCCTGACGCGGCTGGTCCGCCAGTGCGCGGACGGGCCGCTGACCGAGGACGAGGTGATGGCCTTCGGGCTGTCCATGCTCACGGTCGGCTTCGGCATCAGCAGCTTCTTCCTGGCCGACACCGTGCACACCCTGCTCCAACGCCCGGACCGCTGGGCGCGGTTGCGCGACCATCGCGACCTCCTGCCCGGCGCGGTGGAGGAACTCCTGCGTTACATGCCGGTGATGAACGGCACCGTGCTGCTGCTGGCCACCGAGGACATCGAGGCGGGCGGGCGGACCCTGCGCAAGGGCGACGCCGTCATCCCCGTACTGGCCTCCGCCAACCGCGACACGGACGTGTTCGCCGACGCCGCTCACTTCGACCCGGACCGCGCGGACAACCCCCACCTCAGCTTCGGTCGGGGCACCCACAACTGCGTCGGCGCCCACCTGGCACGCGCCGAACTCACCGTGGGACTGGGGACGTTGTTCGACCGGTTCCCCGGTCTGCGTCCGGCGGACGGCCAAGAGCCCGCCTGGGACGACGAATCCGTCACCAAGTCGCCACTGACCCTCCCGGTCAGTTGGTGAACCGGCCCCACGTACACCGACGGACGGTTGAGCCGTCCGCCACGGTTGCCCACGACCACGGGGAGGTCCACCCGTGAACACCACACCCGAACCTGTCGTCGACGACCCCGTCATCGACATGCCGCTCCCGCCGCCGGGCACCATGGGGCCGCCCGAGGAGTACGGCCGACTGCGCGCCAAGTGCCCGCTGGCCAGGGTGCGGCTGCCGATCGGCGCCACCGCCTGGTACGCCACCCGGTACGAGGACGTCAAGGAACTGGTCGCCGACTCCCGGCTGGTCAGGCCGAGCATCACCGACTGGCCGCCCCGCCCCGGCCACGCCCCCGGCGACGAGCCGGGCCTGATCACCATGATGGAACTGGAGGGCCCCGAACACGCCGCCCTGCGCAGGGCCTTGAGCGAGCCGTTCAGCGTCCGCTCCATCCGGAACCGCCTGCCGCAGATCCGGCGCGCGGCCGACCGACTGCTCGATCCGTTCGTCAGCGGTGATCAACCCGGCGATCTGGTCGTCCGGTTCATCGAGCCGTTCCCCGTCATGGTGATGTGCGATCTGGTGGGCATCCCCTACGAGGACAGCGAGTACTTCCTGCCCAAGGCGGACGCCGCGCTCGGCGCCATCCTCACGCTGCAGGAGGGCCGCGAGGCCACCGCCCAACTGCGCGAGTACATCGTCGCGTTGCTGGACCGCAAGCGGCGCGAACCCGGCGACGACATGCTCACCCACCTCGTCCGCGCACGCGAGCAGGGCGCGGTGGACGAGGAGAGCGCGGTGAGCTTCGGGCTCTCCATGCTGGTCGCCGGCTATCGCACGAGCACCATGTTCCTGGCCGACGCCGTCCTCACCTTGCTGAGCCGGCCCGGCGCGTACGCCCACCTGCGCGACCACCGCCAGCTCCTGCCCGGCGCGGTGGAGGAACTCCTGCGCTACATCCCGGTGATGAACGGCGTGGTGGTCCTCCAGGCCGTCGAGGACATCGAGTTGCACGGCCGCACGATCCACGCGGGCGACGCCGTACTGCCCGTCCTGGCCTCGGCCAACCGCGACGGAGACGTGTTCGCCGACGGCGACGGGCTCGACCTGTGCCGCACCGACAACCCGCATCTCACCTTCGGCCGCGGGGCACACAACTGCATCGGCTCCCATCTGGCACGGGCCCAGATGACCGTGTGCCTGGAGGCACTGTTCGACCGCCTCCCGGAGCTGCGCCTGGCCGAGGGCCACGACCCCATCTGGGAGGACGAGTCCCCGAGCAAGTCCCCGCTCACGCTGCCCGTCAACTGGTGACCGGCGTCAACTGGTGACCGGCACCCTCCACGCACCGCGGATATCCTGCGCCCCATGACGACCAACTCGCTCACCTCGTGCGAGGCCTTCACCACTCAAAGACCCACGGACCGACGTCTCAACTCGCGGCATCCCTGGAGGACGGCAGCTTGGGTCGGCGGCACAGCCAGCCGTTGACGGCGAAGCGGCTGTCCTCGGGTCGTCCGCTCGGGCAGATGACCTTGCGGACTTCGTGCCAGACGGTGGGCCGGAAGAAGACGATGCTGTCGTGCTCGGGTTCCCAGTCCCGCCACGTGCGGTCCCCCCAGGTAGCGGTCTTCTCCGGGGTCAGCGGCACAGGCACATCGAACACACGAAGTTCGCCTCCCTGGAAGGGGCGTGGCGTGCCGTGCAGGTAGTAGACGAAGGTAAGCAGACGATCGGTGCACGCGACGCCATCGTTGTCCTGGTGCGCCCGGTAGAAGTCGCCGTCGTTGTGCATGTTGAGGCAGTAGCTGGGCTCGGTGTCGTGACAGGAGACGTCGAGCATGTGCTCGACGGCCTCCCGTACCTCGTTGATGGCCTCCAGCAGTTCCGGCGCGGCGAACCAACACGAGCGGGAACGGCGCACGTCCGGGATCACTTTGTCGCCGTCGATCGTGGAAGGCGTCATAGCGCCGTTGGCCGCCGCGACGGCCCGCTCCAGCAGAGCGGCGGAAGCCTGCTTCCCCAGGAAGTCGGTGATGCGGCAGACCGTCACCGGAAGCAGCCAGACCGCGTTCGTGGACACGCGCGACGGCTGCTCAGCTGTTTCGGATGCTGCCGTCATGGAGTCCTGCAATGTCATCGTTTCCTGCCTTCGTGATCGAGACGGACAAGCCGCCCCCCGGGGTGCCCCCCTGCAGAGCGCGAATGCTGTTTCGTCTGAGCCCCTCAAAGAGGGCGACGGAGCGGTTGGTTGGTGTGGCCGATGCTCAACGACAAGCGCACAGGTCCGGAGTGCCCCCTCCGCCAGAGGGAACACAGTCGTCTGCCTCAGCCCATGAGTCGCGTGATCGACAACGACAGATCTAAGGGCCATCAAGGCGTCGAACGGCGTGATGACGTGGCCAGGAGTCACCCTCTGTGGGGTCAGGTTTCACTGAATAGCAGTACATCCAGGACCTGTTGTGCTCCCGAGGCGGATCGTCGCTAGGATCGCCTCCGTCGGTCGATGACCTTGACGAGGCGGAGTTGAGACGGTCGGCAGAAGCCATCAGGTCCCAGCCGGGGTTTCGCTTCCGCCGTGCCGCCGACCGATGGCGGCTCAGCGAGGAGATCCTCCGACGTGTGGACGAAGGCACAAGCCGCCGGTGTGCACCGAACGGCCGTGGCCGGCCATTGACAGACGGCGTGTCCAGGGCCGAACGCGCGGATGGCGTCGCACGGATGGGTGAGAGCCCGCGCCCAGTTCTTCTGTCCGTTCCAGAGCGTCCCTAGCCTGCTCCGCAGCCTACTGCCCCGGCCGTCTCACGCGCCGGACACCTACCGCACCGCCTGCTGCGCCGGGCCTTGGAGTCGACGTGTCATCACCTCTTCGTATCGCCACACCAGGCAAGCTCCCCATCGCGTCGGATCTCCCGGATGCCCTCGGCGGCACCCGGTGCGAGCGACGGCCGTCGGTATGCCTGTGCATGATCGTCAAGAACGAGGCAGCCGTTATCGAACGCTGCCTCGACTCGGTCAGGGAACTCATCGACACCTGGGTGATCTCGGACACCGGCTCCAGCGACGGTACCCAGGACCTGATCCGTAAGGCTCTGGACGGCATCCCCGGGGAACTCGTCGAGGAGCCCTGGCGAGACTTCGGCCACAACCGCACCCTCAACATCCAGCACGCCCAGGGCAAGGCCGACTACCTGCTCCTCGTAGACGCCGACATGGTCGTCGAGGCCGACGGCGTGCTGCCGCCTCTGGACGCGGACGCCTACATGTTGCGCCACGCCGGCGAGACGGAGTACCGCATCAAGCGCCTGGTGCGCGGCGACATCCGCTGGCGCTACGAGGGTGTCACCCACGAATACCTCACCGCCGACCGGGACCACCGCACCGAGGACCTGGACACACTCGTCATCGTCCACCACGCCGACGGCGGCTCGCGTGCCGACAAGTTCACCCGCGACGCCCGCCTCCTTATGGCCGACCTCCAACGCGACCCGCACAACTCCCGCACGGTCTTCTACCTTGCCCAGACCATGCGCGACCTCGGCGAAACGGCCAAGGCCATCGAACTGTACGAACGCCGTACCACGATGGGCGGTTGGGAGGAGGAGATCTACTACAGCTTGTTCCAGTCCGGCGCCCTGCGCGCCGACCAGGGTGACTGGCCCACCGCCATGGACACTCTGCTGCGCGCCTGGGAAGCCCGCCCCCAGCGTCTCGAAGCCGCGTACGAACTCGTCACCCGCCTACGCCGGTTCGGCCGTCATCACACCGCCCACACCCTCGCCCGAGCCGGGCTCGACCGCCCCGTGCCCGGCGACTGGCTGTTCGTCCAGCCGTGGGTCTACGAGTGGGGCCTGCTGTTCGAGTACTCCATCACGGCCTACTGGACCGGGAACCACAGTGCCTCCATCGCAGCCTGCGACCAGCTCCTCGCTCTTGACGCGCTCCCCGACAGATATCGGCAGCAGACCCTCACCAACCGACGCTTCAGCCTCGGGTGTCTCCCCGCGCAGAACCACCGTAGGACCGCACACGCACACTGACGAATCGTCGTACCGGCTGACGATTGGTTCGATTTGTTGATCTATCTGCGTGTTTGGGTGGGTAGGAGGGGCGACCACGGGCCGGCACGTCAAGCTCGCTCTCGGACTCGGGGACCTGCCCGAAACGGATGATCGTAAGGAGCGCCTACATGAGTCCTGATCACAGGACGACGTCACTGTTCGGGCCGTTGGCCCGGGACAGGTGCAAGAAGACCGGGATGCTCGCCTCGCTCGCGCTGGCGATGGTTACCGGAGTCGTCTCCCCCGCTGTGGCGGCCGGCACGCCCGCGGATGCGGCCATGTCTTCTGGCAGTGGTGACAGATGCGACGAGCGCACCGTGCTTGACGGCCATCACAAGGACAAGGACAAGGGCAAGCACAAGGGCAAGCACAAGTGCAAGGGCGTCACGGGGCCGACGGGTCCGACGGGTCCGACGGGGCCGACGGGGCCCGCAGGTCCGACGGGCGCGACCGGAGCCACCGGCGCGACGGGGCCGACGGGTCCTGCGGGTGTGCCGGGAGAGCCTGGTGCTACGGGTGCTTCGGGTGCGACGGGGCCGACGGGTCCTGCGGGTGTGCCGGGTGTGCCGGGTGTGCCAGGACAGACCGGTGCTACGGGTGCTTCGGGTGCGACAGGTCCGACGGGACCGGAGGGTCCGCCCGGTGTGCCCGGAGAACAGGGCGTGCCTGGTCTGCCGGGAGTGCCCGGTGCTACGGGCGCTTCGGGTGCGACAGGTCCGACGGGGCCGACCGGGCCGACCGGGCCGCCTGGTTTCCCTGGTCTGCCTGGCATCCCGGGTGCGACAGGTCCGACAGGTCCGGCGGGCGCTGCCGTGTGCTCCGACATCGATGCCACGCAGCAACTGGGGAACTACGAACTCCGGTCCGCGGTGACCAACGGCGGTCAGACGTACGTGGGCATCCGCACCGACACCGGCGAGGCAACGGGTCCCTTCACATGGATCAACCTCACTTCCCACCCGGGCTACCCGGGGAGGGACGTCGTCTGTAGTGCGTCGATCAACGAGACCAACGCATTCACAGGACAGCCGCACCCGGTACACATCAACGTCCTCACCACCACCGGGCTGGTCTACGAGACCACATGCACCGCGGACCCGACCGGGCCTACGCTCACCTGCGACAACAACCCGTGGACCGAACTCGTCTCACCTACTCCGTAGGCTGAGCCGGACACGAGCGGACCGAACACACCTGAGCTGCCCACTTCACGATGTCCGGGCAGCTCAGGCCGTTCCGCCGCTGCTGATGCGGGAAACCTGCGTGAACGGGGGGTGCCGGGCGCCGAGAGGCGGTGGTGCCGGGCGGCCTGGCCGTCGCCGCGGCCGGGGCGCTCGTCCCCTCGCTCGCAAGCGGGACCGTCTTCGGCGCGCAGGGGCCGCCTGACGTCGTCACCGTCGCCGCACCGTGCCACGCCAACTCGGCGCATGCCGCCTGTGCGAGGAGTGCCCGCAGGCCAGGGTCCGGCTGCCGATCGGCGCCACCGCCTGGTACGTCACCCGGTACGAGAACGTCAAGGAACTGGTCGCCGACTCCCGGCTGGTCAGGTCGAGCATCATGCAACCCGCATCTCGCCTTCGGCCGCGGGGCGCACAACTGCATCGGCTCCCATCTGGCGCGGGCCCAGATGACCGTGTGCCTGGAGGCGCTGTTCGACCGCCTCCCGGAGCTGCGTCTGGCCGAGGGCCACGACCCCATCTGGGAGGACGAGTCCCCGAGCAAGTCCCCGCTCACGCTGCCCGTCAACTGGTGACCGGCGTCAACTAGCGTCCGGCCCCCCCTCCACGCACCGCGGATATCCTGCGTGCCATGACGGCCAACTCACTTGCGGCACTTGACGATTGCGAGGTCGCGACAGCAGCCGCGGAGGCGGGCGCGGCCGTGGTGCGCGCGCTGTACGGCGGGCGGCTGACCCGGTTCGACAAGGGCGGCGGGGACTTCGCCACCATCGCCGACGTGGACGCCGAGAAGGCGATCCTCGACGTCCTCCACACCGCCCGCCCCGCTGACGCCGTGCTCGGCGAGGAGCATGGACGTCAGGGTGCCGCCGAGGCCGCGCGCGAGTGGCTGGTGGATCCCCTGTGCGGCACGCTGAACTACGCGGTCGGCAGCATGCTGGTGGCGGTCAACGTGGCGTTGCGCGGCGGCGCGGCGGCGGTGGCCGACCCGTTCAGCGGCGAGACCTTCTTCACCGACGGCCGGTCGGCCCGCGTACGACAGGAGGGCATCGACACCCCGCTGACCCCCACGTCCGCCACCCACCTCGTGGACGTCAACCTGGACCCCCCGTTCCCGAGCGCGCCCCGCTTCCGGGCCGTGGACCTGCTGACCCGACCCGAGTTCGTCGAACGCTTCCGCCCGCGGGTGGTGTCCACGACACTGGCGCTGGCCTGGGTCGCCGCGGGCAAGCGCGCCGCGTACGTCACCGACGGCGGTGACCTGACCGGGAGTGTGCACTTCGCCGCGGGCATCGCCCTGTGCCGGGCCGCCGGTTGCGTGGTCACCGGCATCGACGGCTCCCCGCTCGGCCCCTCGGCCCGCGGCCTCGTCGCAGCCGCGGACCCCGAGACCCATCGCCTGCTGATGTCGATGATCCGCGACTGAGAGGTGGTGGTGCCCTGGCAACGCGCGTACAGCGACGCGGAGATCACCCCTTGCGGACGGCGATCGCCTGGGCGATGGCCATCGCTGCCGTCAGGAGGACTGCGGCGACGGCGAGTTGGAGGCTCGTGGACGCCAGGACCTCCGTCGAACTCGACGTGTTCAGCAGGCGGGTGAACATGATGTTGACCGGAGAGATGCCCTTGCCCACCAACGCGGCCAGCAGGAGCAGCAGGGCGAGCGCGAGAGCGTTGCCCTGCCTTCGGAACACCAGCCGGGAACAGACCAGCCCGATGGCCACCCCCGTGAACGCGCACGTGAGTTGGGCCTCGACTTCCAGGATCAGGTCGGGGAGGTGGGGTGTGCGGGGTCCGAACATCAGGCGCAGCAGCAGATCGCCCGCTGTCAGCAGCAGACACCCCATGAGGGCCGTTCCGACCGTCGCGAGCAGGACGCGCAGGTGGCTGCGGGCGCTGACGACGACGATCGAGCGGTGCGCGGGGTCCTCGAGTCCGGCCAGCGCCATGGTCAGCCAGGTCGCGCACAGCAGCATGGCCCCGGACACCGTGGCGTAGGTGGCCGGCAGCGGTCCGGTGTCGCTACTGGTCAGCACGGCCACCAGACCGAGGAACAGCAGCAGCGGCGCGAGGTAGCGCTGGGAGAGCAGCAGCACCGTGAACTGATAGCGGATCAGGGCGATCACCGGGTGTTCCTCCTCGCATCGGTCGACGAGACATCGGTCGACGGGACACCGGTCGACGGGACACCGGTCGACGAGACCGGCTCGTCCGTGGCTTCGGCCAGACTCTCCACCGACCACTGCTTCCGTAACGCGGTCAGCAGCACGGCATCCGACTGCCCCCGCGCCACGCGCAGGACGAGCGCCTCGCCGCGCCGGGCGGCGTCCACGACACCCGGCAGCGCGTACCAGTCCACCTCGGCCGGTGCGATGCCACTGGACGGCATCGTCAGTACGAGTTCGACCATCGAGGCGCGGTCCCTGGCGCGTCGGCCGCCGCGCCACGTGACTTGGCCGTCCGTGATGGCGTAGGCGCCGTCGGCGTGCTTCTTGGTGATCGCCTCACGGTGGTCGGTGAAGAGCACCGCCCCGCCCCGTGCGGCCACTTCGCCGATGAACTCGGCCAGGATCCCGTGGGCCGAGGCGTCCAGACCCGACCAGGGCTCGTCCAGGACCAGCAGGTCGGGCTGGACGAGCAGGGCCTGGGCGAGCGCCACCTTCTGCGTGTTGCCCTTCGACAGCGTGCGCAGCGGCGCGTTCCGTCCGCCCACCAGGGACAGCCGCTCCAACAGGTGGTCTCCCCGGGCGCGGGCGGCGGAGGCGGACATACCGCGGATGCGGCCCATGTGGGTGAGGTACGAGATCGCTGAGATCCGCTCGTGTGCGGTGAAGCGGTCCGGTACGTAACCGATGTGCGGTGGTCGGCCCGACACGGTCCCGGAGGTGGGCCGCGACAGCCCGACGAGGATCCTCAACAGGGTCGACTTCCCCGAGCCGTTGCCGCCCACGACCGCGAGCACCTGACCGGCCGAGACCCGCATGTCGACATCGCGGAGGATCCAACGGCCTCTGCCGTAACGCTTGCTGATCGCCTCGCACCGTAACAATGTGACCCCCCGTGTGTACGTACGGGCTCACGCTACTGGGCCGGGGACCTGGATCAGCGGTTCAGGGGTGTCTCAGGGTTCGGTCAGGGTGATCACCGATGGGCTACGGCGGCTGTGCGGCGGAGAGTTGATGGTGTCACCGAAGCCCGTCAGCGCTGTCCCGGAGGACCTCTATGCGCAGCCGTCTCGCCGTCACCACCCTTGCCCTGGCCACTGCTCTCACCGTCGGCGCGGCGCTGCCCGCCACTGCTGCCGCCGCTCCTGCTGTGGGCGCCACGGTTTCGGCGAGCCCCACGGTCCAGGACATCCTCGACCACCTGCCGGACGACGTCGTGGCGAGCGCGCTGGTCAGACAGGACGGCGTGGGGGCCGCCGCCGGTCCGGTCACCCCGGACGCGTATGTGCGGATCGGCAGTACCACCAAGGTGTTCACCAACACGGTGGTGCTCCAACTCGTCGCGGAGCACCGGATCGATGTGGACGCACCGGCGCACCGTTACGTCCCCGGGCTGATGCCCGCGGCGTACGACGGTGTCACCGTGCGCCAGCTCCTCGACCACACGAGCGGTCTGCCGAAACCCGCCGCGACTCCCGGCCCGGCCGACGGCCCCGGATGGTGGCTCAAGTCCGTGACCCCCGAGGGCTTCCTGCGCGAATCGTTCGCCGCGGCTTCCGGAACGCCGCCCGAGCCCGGCCATGTGCAGCAGTACAACGGGCTCAACTCCTTCGTCCTCGGCCTGATCGTGGAACGGATCACTGGCCACACCTTCGCCCACGAACTGGAGCACCGGATCCTCCGGCCGCTGCGCCTGGACCACACCAGCCTGCCCGCTGCCGACGACCCGACGATTCCCTCGCCCCACGCGACGGTCCATGTGGACGGGGACGACGTGACCGAGCAGAGCCCCTACCCGTGGGTGGAGGGCGGCATGATCTCCACCGCCGCCGACCTGGACCGCTTCCTCATAGCGCTGTTCCAGGGCCGTCTGCTCCCACCCGCGCAGCAGAAGTTGGTGTTCGACGTGCCCACGGCGGACAGCGCCGACTCCAACTCGAACTGCTTCGACGGAACGGCCTGCTTCAGCGTGGGCGGACTGATGCGCTACCAGCTACCGAACGGCACCTGTGTATGGGGCAAGACAGGGTCCCGCCCCGGCTGGGACAACGGGTTCTTCGCCACCCGTGACCTCAGGCACCGCGTGGTGTACTCCCTGAACCCGACGGGTACGGGCTCCGACTTCCCGTACATCAAGGCGATCACGGAGAGCGCGCTCACTGACCGAGATGACTGAGTGGGTGACCGGCCACTGGGCCGACTTCAAGTGCCGTCGGAGTCGGCCCGTGCGCGCGTCTCTCAGGCCTTGAAGCCCACCGCTCCGACGGCATGGCCCTGATCGAGGCCGACCTCCGGCGAGTCGGGGTCCGGGCGCCAGTCGGCGGACCTGACCAGGCCCGGCTCCACCAGTTGCAGATCATGGAAGAAGCTTCCGATGAACTCGGGGGACCGCAGGTGGTACGAGTTGGCGGACTGCGCGTTGTACGCCGCGATGGCGGTCTTCAGCTTCTCGCTGGTGTCGGTGCCGTCGCTCAGGGCCACGTAACTGCCCTTCGGCAGCGCCTCGATCAGTTCGGCGACGATCTGCTCGGGCTTCTCCTCGTCGGAGACCTGGCCGATGATGCCGAGCAGGATCAGGGCGACGGGCTGGTCGAAGTCCAGCGTGCGGGCCGCCTGGGCGAGGATCTTCTTCGGGTCGCGCACATCGGCGTCGAGGTAGGCGCACTCGCCCTCGGGGGTGCTGCGCAGCAACGCGTCGGCGTGGGCCAGGACGATGGGGTCGTTGTCCACGTAGACGACCTTGCTGTCGGGCGCGATGGACTGGGCGACCTCGTGGGTGTTGTTGGCGGTGGGCAGCCCGGTGCCGATGTCGAGGAACTGGCGGATCCCGGCCTCACCCGCCAGGAACCGTACCGATCGCACCAGGAAGCTCCGCTGCTGGCGCGCGATGGCCGCGATCTCGGGGAAGGTGTGGAGGATCGCGTCGCCGGTCTCGCTGTCCACGGGGTAGTGGTCCTTCCCGCCGAGCAGGTAGTTCCACACACGTGCCGAGTGGGGGCGATCCGTCTGAAGTCTGCTGTGCCAGTCGCTTCGATCAGTCATGGGTAGAGCATTGCATACAGCAATCAGCCAGTTGATCAACGCCTGTGGCTTGAAACGGTGTTGGGCTCAGGGCTCCTCCGGGGTTGCCGAACGCTTCGCTCCAACCTCTGGACGAGACGCCTCACTCGAATCTAAGTTCCGTCATCGGCAGTGGTCTTGCCGACGATCCGCAGGTCCGGCGTGAGCAACACCCTTCCTTGGCGGCGCGTTGCAACTCTCCACCTTCGCGGTGTGAGAGAGGCAGTAGAGAAGACCGGTGCCCCCGCGTCGCCCGACGGCGCGCTAGTGGTCTGCGGCTGGGCCGACCTGGACGCCACCACGCTCGTCGTGGAGGCCTCCGTACCGGCCTCGGAGACCACCTGGGGCGCCGTGCTGGACCGCGGGGAGCACCGTGCCCACGGAGACCGTCGCGGCGCCGCGCGCCGAGGCCGGGCCCGCCGACGCCACAGGGCCGTGGGACCTGCAGGGCTCAGCGCGCGTGACGCTCAACAGGGGGGAGTACTTCAAGACGAACCGGTGCCAGGAGTGGAAGAAGGTCGGCTGAGCGGCCGTGTTGCCCCGCACCTCGGTGGAGTCAGCCCCCTCGCCCGCGGCTCGCCGCACGCGATAGCGTCCTGCCACCGGAATGGGGGGGGAGAAGTTCGGTGGACCGTCGCTCGGGACCGTCTTCGTTCACGCCCGTCTTGCGGGTGCTCACCGGTCTGCTGGGTGCGGCGGCCTTCGGGGCGGGGGCGGTCGCGGTGTTCGTCAGCCAGAACGGCACCGGCACCGGGGTGCTGCTCGCCTTCGGTGGCATCCTGCTCGTGCTCGCGCTGCTCGGCAACCGCATCGAGAGCTTCGAGCTCGGCGGTGCCACGCTACGGCTCCGGGCAGCCGCGGCGGACCGGTTCGCCGAGGCCGAGGAGTCCGAACGCCGAGGGGACAGCGCCACGGCGAGTCGACTGCGCGCCGAGGCCCAGGCCCTGCTGGACGCCGCGGGTCCCATCGCGGCCGACTACCGCTCCGTACGCGGCTCGATGCGTTCCGGTCGCGAACGCACCCGCGCCATGCAGGAGGTCGTGTACCGGGCGCGTCAACTCTCGGAGGAGCAGACGTTCGAGCCGGCCGAAGTCCTGCGCTGGCTGCGGGAGGGAAGCGACGAAGAGCGCATCACCGCGCTGGCCATGATGCAGGCGAGCCGTGCGCTGCGGAACTTCGAGGCCGTGCTCGACGCCGTCCAGTACGCGCACAGCCCCTTCGAGCAGTACCACGCGATGCTGCTCGCCGGGCAGATGATCGAGGACCTGGACGAGACGGAGCTGCGGCGGTTGGCCGAGGTCATCAGGGCCCAGCAGGGGTTCCGCCTCCGCCGCGACACCGACCGATGGCGGCTCAGCGAGGACGTCCTCCGCCGCGCGGAGGAACGCATGGGTGCGCGGTGAACAGCGGCTGATGACGGCGATCACCGGAGCAGCGCGCTGGTTCTCGGGAGGCGGCAGAAGGCGCGCGCTCCTATCCTGACGACAGGAACCCCAGGCTCCGCTTCAGCGGCGGCCTCACCCCGTTGGAGTCGGCCCATGGCGCAAGCGCGGACGCGGTGGCGCGCGCGGGCCGCCCTGACCGGCGCCATGGCAGGGATACTCGCCCTCCCGCTCGCGAGCGGGACCGCGTTCGGGGCTCAGGGGCAGCCCGTCACCGCGACTGTCGCCGTACCGCCACCCAGTCCGCATGAGTTCCGCTCCCTCACTCCCGCCGTGACACGCCAACTCGACGGCGCCGTACGGCAGGTGATGCGAGAGGCGGACGTCCCCGGAGTGATCGTGGGGCTCCGGACACCCGACCGGGGGGAGTACGTACGGTCGTTCGGAGTCGCCGACCAGCACGGCGGCCGGAGGATGACGCCGGACCTGCGGATGCGCATCGGCAGCGAGACCAAGACGTTCACGGTGACTGCACTGCTGACCCTGGTCGACCAAGGCAAGGTGCGACTGGACGATCCGATCGGGACGTACGTCGAAGGCGTCCCCGACGGTGACACCCTCACCCTGCGCCAACTGGCAGAGATGCGCAGCGGGTTGTTCAACTACACCGACGACGCCGACTTCCGCCGGGCGTTGACGTCGGACCCGCAACAGGCCTTCACGCCACACCAGTTGCTCCGCTACTCCTTCACCCATCCCGTGCGCTTCCCACCGGGCCGGGAGTACGCCTACAGCAACACCAACATCGTCCTGCTCGGCCTGGTCGTCGAGAAGGTCAGTGGCCGTCCGCTCGGGGACTACCTCCGACGCGCCGTCCTGGCCCCGGCCGGGCTGAGCCACACGCTCTTCCCGACCGACGCCGCGTTCCCGGCTCCGCACGCGCGGGGTTATACGAACCAGAGCGCGAGCGGGAAGACCGTGGACGCGGCCGACTGGAACCCCTCCTGGGCCTGGGCGGCCGGGGCGATGATCTCCGATCTGCGGGACCTGCGCGTATGGGCGGCCACGGTGGCCACCGGTGAACTCCCCGACGGTACAAGGCTGCTCAGCCCGGCCGCCCAGCGGCAACGGCTCACCATGCTCGCGACCCCGGTCGAGCGCGTCGGCTACGGCCTCGGCCTCTTCGACGTTCAGGGCTGGATCGGGCACAACGGATCACTGCCGGGCTACGAGTCCCTGGCCGTTCATCTCCCGTCGGCGCACGCGACCCTCGTCGTCCTGCTGAACACGGACGTCTCCCGCGACGGCCTCCAGCCCAGTACCCGCATCGCCGAGGCGATCACCAGGATCGTGACACCGGGACACGTCTTCGACCTGCGGTCACCTCGGCGTCCGTAGGACGGCTCGTCCGCTACCCGCTGCTCCCGGATGCGGTGGCCAACTCCTCGCGAGCGGGCGTCCGTTGGGTGGGCAGCCGCAGGGCGAGAGGTGCGCCGAGCAGGCATACGCAGGCGAGTACCGCGAGCGTGGGCCCGGACGTCACCTCCGTGAACGTCATCAGTGTCCCGGCAGCGGCCACGCCCACCGTGGGGCCGACGTTCAGCGCGGTCTGCTGGAGTCCGCCCGCCACACCGGCCGAAGTGACGGGCACCTCCTGGACGACGACAGCGGTTGCCGTCACCATCACCGTGCCGAACCCCGCACCCACCAGAAGGAATCCGACCCCCGCCCACAGCTCTGAGAAGCCCTGCCCGAGCCGGGACAGTACGAGCACGCCCAGTGCGAGGAACGGTGTGGCCATCCCGGCGGTGCAGCGCGGACCGTAGCGGCGCATGAGGACCGCCGTCACGGGGGCGCCCAGCACCATCGCCACCGGCGCGGGCAGGGCCCAGAGCGCGGTGCGCAGTGGATCGAGGCCCAGCACGTCCTGGAGGACGTAACTGCTGACGAACAGCGTGCCCATCATGGTCGCCGACACGACCACCAGCAGTCCGAGCGCGGAACCGGCGGCCGGTCGGCCGAGTACGTCGGCGGGCAACAGCGGGCTCCTGGCGCGCCGTTCGTGCCGGACGAAGAGGCAGCCGATCGCCACCGCCCCGAGCAGTGCCACCGCCGGTACGGTCGGCCGACCGGAGTCCGCGACGGCGGTGAGCCCGTACACCAGGCACACCAGGGCCGCCGCGAGCAGCGAGGCGCCCGGCAGATCCAGCGACGGGCGCGTGGCCGGGGCGGCGGGCTCCGGTTCGCGTACGACGGCCGCCAGTACGCCCATCACCAGCGCGGGCACGACGTTGAGGAAGAAGACGGACCGCCAGCCGAACGGCGTGACCAACGCCCCGCCCACCAACGGTCCGGCCGCCGCGGCCACCCCGATCGCACTGGTGCGCAAGGCGATCGGCATCGCCAGCCGCTCCGGTGGATACGCGGCCCGCAACATGCCGAGCGTCGCCGGTTGCAGCAGAGCGCCGAACAGGCCCTGAAGTATGCGTAATCCGATCACCCAGCCGATGCCGGGAGCCACCCCGATCCCGGCGGAGGCGGCACCGAAGCCCACCATCCCCAGCGCGAACACACGCCGATGGCCGTAGCGGTCGCCGAGCCGCCCCGCGAACACCAACAGGCTTGCCACTGCGATGAGATAGGCGGTGCTCGTCCACTGCACCTGCGTCAGAGAGGCGTGCAGATCCAGTCTCAGGGCGGGCTGGGCGACGGCGAGGACCGTGCCGTCCAGGGCGACGAGGACCGCACCGATCACGCTGCTTGCGAGCGTCAGCCCGCGGTGCGCGGTCACCGGGTCTCCGGGCCGAGGTGGGCGTCCAGCGCGGCCCGGAGCAGGGGTGTGAAGTCGGTGGCGTCCGACATGAGTTGGAGGCTGCCCCAGGTCCACAACTGGGCCAGGCCGTGCAGGTTGGCGAGCAGAGAGCCCGCGACCAGCCGTGCGTCGGCGTTCGGCCTGGCTCGGCCCACCAGGTCCACGAGCAAAGAGAACAGTGGAAGGCTTGTGTTCCGTAGCCCCAAGTGTCCGCTGACGAGCAGATCATGACGAAACATCAGCTCGTGCATGCCGCGATGGGTGAGCGCGAAGTCCAGATAGGCGTGGCTCAGGGCGTCGAGCTGTTCTCGGGGACTCGCGGTGCCGTCGCCGACCGTCTCGGTCGCGCGTGCCGCGAGGTCGTCGAAGCCGCGGCGCGCGATGGCCGACAGCAGTTCGAGGTGGGTGGGGAAGTAGCGGCGGGGCGCCCCGTGCGAGACCCCCGCCCGCCGGGCGATCTCCCGCAGCGTCAACGCCTGCACTCCCTCGGCGGCCAGCAGGTCCACACCGGCATCGACGAGCCGGGCGCGCAGCCCTGTCTCAGCATCATTCATAGACACTGTCTACCAGTCGTGCGTAGACAGTGTCTACTATCGAACGTGTCGCCATGTCGGGCGAGTTGACGGGGCGCGGCTGGGGGTGCGGGCTCCGGGCCGTCTCGGGGTCGCTCCAGGGTTCAGGTGGGGGGAGTCCCGGATGTCCTCCCGCTCGGGGCGGAGCACGATCGTTGACCATGACGACGTACCTCTCCCGACGCGCCTTCACCGGCGCTTGCGCGGTCGGCGCCCTGACGCTCTCGGCCGGAACCGCCACCTCCGGAACCGCCGCCGCCCGAACGACCGGCGCGGGCGCACCCTCCGCGGACCCCGGCGGCTTACAGGCCGCGATCAGCGACCTCTCCAACCCCCAGGCGACCGCCGCTCAACTGCTGGTGCACGCGCAGGGCACCCGCTGGTACGGCACCGCGGGCACGGCCGATCTCGCCGAGGGCAGGACCGTGCGGATGACCGACCAGTTCCGCGCGGGCAGCGTGACGAAGGCGTTCGTGGCGACCGTCGTCCTGCAACTCTGGGCGGAGGGCCGGGTGGACCTCGACGCGCCCCTCTCCCACTGCCTCGCCGACCTCGCGCTGCCCGCCGCCTTCGGCCGCATCACGGTCGCCCAGTTGCTCGACCACACCAGCGGCCTGCCCGACCATCAGGGCCTGCCGGATCTCAGCACCCCGGAGGCGGTCCTGAAACACCGCTTCGACCGTTGGACGCCGGCGGCGCTGATCGAAACGCTGGAGGATGCCCCCCTCAAGTTCGAGCCCGGCACCGCGCAGGAGTACCGAGGCATCAACTACGTCCTGCTCGCCCTGCTGGTGGAGAAGCTGACCGGGCGTCGCTACGGAGAGGCGATCGCCTCGCGCGTCCTGCGCCCCCTGGGGCTGACCCGCACGTTGATCCCCGGCGCCGATCCACGCCTGCACGGCTCGCGCATACACGGCTATGTGCGGATGACGGACGGCAGCCTGCGCGATGCGACGGTCTACGACCAGTCCGCCTCCTGGGGCGAGGGAGAGCTGGTCACCACCGCGGCCGACCTCTTCCGCTTCCAGCAGGCCCTGTTCACCGGCGACCTGCTGTCGACGCCCGCGCAGGAGAAGCTCTTCACTCTGCCGCCGTCGACGGTCCGCATGCTGGACGGCAGCCCGGCCCGCTACAGCATGGGCTTGCAGGCGGCCACGGTGAACGGCACGACGTTCTGGGGCAAGAGCGGCGAGACCTACGGCTACCGCACCCGTATGTTCGCCACCCGCGACCTGTCCACCCGCTTCGTCCTCTCGTACACCCCGACCCCGCTGAACGCACCGGAGGACATGGTCAACCGCGTGGTCACGGCCCTTCTCGCGGTGTAGAGGCGTACTTGACGCGGCGCCCTCGGTGCGGCCATCGTCTTCTCCGGGACGGCGGCGCCGGGGCCAGGGGCGCAGAGGGGCCTGCTGCACAGCGAAGGAATGCGGGAGATGACCGACCGAGCAGCCGAGGCCGCGTTCACCGACCCGCTGACGCTCCGCGCCTGGCGGAGCGAGCGGCGGCGGATGCGGACGGAGATCGTTCTGTGCGCGCTGTGTTTCGTCGCCTATGTCGGACTGGCCGCGGTGCTGGAAGACCTGGGGATGCGCCGGTTCACCTTGGGCGTCGCCACGGTCCCGGTCGTCCTCGCCCTCATGCTCTGGGTCGTCCGGCTCGGCGTCCGCCGGGAGCAGCTCACCAGGATGCGCCGGGTGCTGCAGACCTACCCGTGGCGGGACCTGCCTCCGATCGGTGAGGCGCACCCCGCGGGCCAGGGGTACTTCAGGATGCCCGATCCGGACCGGCCGGAGAAGAGGGTCCAGGTCGCCTTCAGTTGCCTCGGGCGCGGTCGGCGCTGGAAGCGCGCGGTCACCGAGGTCCGGTCGACGGCCTCCGTGTACGCCGGCGACCCGCGTTTCGCCTGTGTGGTCTCAACTCCTGCCAAGCTGCTGACCGTACGTCCTCAGCACGAGGCCGCCCGCCATCCCCGCGTCCGGCCGGACGCCGTGAGCAAGGCGGCCTGGACGCTGGCCCTGACGGCCGGGATCACGGAGCCGCCGTCGAACGAGGAGAAGTTCATGAGGCTGCTGTACACGGTCCGGACGAGACGCGGAAGCAGGCCCCCGGGCCGGTGACCGGCCTGGCAACCCTCCGCACGCAGGCACCCCAACACGCGAGCGGCCCGGCAAGGCGCGGGCCGCTCGCGTGCGGTCGGTGTCACGGGCGAGCGGGGCGGTGAGGCGCGTAACACGCCTGCCGTCGCCTCGTCAGAGGTGACGCCCCGTCGAATCCCCGGCTGCGGTCGCAGTCAGAGGTCGAACTCGTGCGGCGGCAGGTCGAGGGCGAAGCACGCCTCGCGGACGACCGCCTGCTCGTCCTTGTCGAAGTCCCCGTCCGCGCCGCCGATGACGATGCCGATCTGGACCACGGCGCGCGCCTCGGCGGGCTTCTTCTTCGCCTTGCCGATCTCCTGGAGGACGCTGACCTTACCGAAGGCGAAGTCGGTGGTCAGCTTGTTCAGGTTCTCCTCGAAGCGGCGACGCAGGTCGTCCGCCGGGAAGTTCTGCAACACCTCGTTGGTGGCGATGAGCTGGGCCACGCGCTGACGCTCGGACGCGTCGACCGAGCCGTCCGCCGCCGCCACGAGCGCGCACATGGCCATGCTCGCGTCGCGGAACGCACCGCTCTTCAGATCGTTCTTCTTCGCCACGAGTTGGGTCTGCATCGTCGACGCGGATTCCTTGATGCGATCCCAGAGGGCCATGAGAACTCCCTACGTTGTCGAGGCGGGCCCGCCCTGATGAGCGAGCCGTGACCTCGTAGATTTCTACAGCAACGTACAAGGGAACTTCCGGGAGAACGAAGAAGTTCCTGGTACGCGGCTTCCTCCACCTTCCGGCGGCTACCTACGCCTTCTTCTCCTCCTTCGAGGACTCCACCGCGTGGCCGCCGAACTGGTTGCGCAGGGCGGCGATCATCTTCATCTGCGGGGAGTCGTCCTGGCGCGAGGCGAACCGCGCGAACAGCGACGCCGTGATGGCCGGGAGCGGTACCGCGTGGGAGACGGCCGCCTCGACGGTCCAGCGGCCCTCGCCGGAGTCCTGCGCGTAACCGCGCAACCTGTCCAGATGCTCGTCCTGGTCGAGGGCGTCGACCGCCAGGTCCAGCAGCCAGGAGCGGATGACCGTGCCCTCCTGCCAGGAGCGGAAGACCTCGCGGACGTTCTCCACGGAGTCGACCTTCTCCAGCAGCTCCCAGCCCTCGGCGTAGGCCTGCATCATCGCGTACTCGATGCCGTTGTGGACCATCTTCGAGAAGTGCCCGGACCCGACCTTGCCCGCGTGGACATAGCCGTACGGCCCCTCCGGCTTGAGCGCTTCGAAGATGGGCTGGAGCCGGTGGACGTGGTCCCTGTCGCCGCCGACCATCAGGGCATAGCCGTTCTCCAGCCCCCACACGCCACCGGAGACACCGGCGTCGACGAAGCCGATCCCCTGCGCGCCCAGCTCCCGCGCGTGCTTCTCGTCGTCCGTCCAGCGGGAGTTCCCGCCGTCCACGACGACGTCACCGGTCTCCAGAAGTCCCGCCAGCTCGTCGATCGTGGACTGTGTCGCGACGCCGGCCGGGACCATCACCCAGACCACGCGCGGTGCTTCGAGCCCGTCGACCAGTTCGCTCAGGCTGCCGACGTCGGAGACGGCGGGATTGCGGTCGTAGCCGATGACGGTGTGGCCCGCGCGGCGGATCCGCTCGCGCATGTTGCCGCCCATCTTGCCGAGACCGATGAGTCCGATCTGCATGTCAGTTCACTTCTCTTCCTCAGCGTGCGATACGCGGCCCACGCCGCGCAGGGCGATGGCGTACATCTCGTCCGCGTCGAGGCGGCGCAGTTCCTCGGCGATCAGTTCGGAGGTGGCGCGCACCTTCAGCGCCATGGTGCGGGAGGGCTGACCCGGAAGAGTGAGTTTGGCCAGCGGGCCCTCGGGGCGGTCGATGACGATGTCACCCTTGTCGGTGCCCAGCCGTACGGCCGTGACGACCGGCCCGGCAGTGACCACGCGCTCGACGGGAACCCGCAGCCGGGACTCCAGCCAGCGGGCCAGCAACTCGGCGCTCGGGTTGTCGGCCTCGCTCTCGACGGCCGCCGAGATCACCGGTGTACGGGCCTGGTCGAGCGCCGCGGCCAGCATCGAACGCCACGGCGTCAGCCGGGTCCAGGCCAGGTCGGTGTCGCCCGGCGCGTACGACGAGGCCCGGGTCTCCAGTACGGCCAGCGGGGCGTCCACGGCGTACAGGTCGGTGATCCGGCGCTGGGCGAGGGCCCCCAGCGGATCCTTGGCCGGGGTGTCGGGCGCGTCCACCGGCCACCAGACGACGACGGGCGCGTCCGGCAGCAGCAGCGGCAGGACCACCGAGTCGGCGTGGTCGGACACCTCGCCGTACATCCGCAGGACGACCGTCTCGCCGGTGCCCGCGTCGGCGCCCACTCGGACCTCGGCGTCCAGGCGCGGCCGGGTGCGGTCCCGGAGGGTGCGGGTGTGCCGCTTGATGACGACCAGCGTCCGCGAGGGGTGCTCGCGCGAGGCCTCCTCGGCCGCCCTGATCGAGTCGTAGGCGTTCTCCTCGTCGGTCACGATGACCATCGTCAGGACCATGCCCACGGCGGGGGTGCCGAGGTCGCGGCGCCCCTGCACCAACGCCTTGTTGATCTTGCTTGCCGTGGTGTCGGTCAGGTCGATCTTCATGGCCTGCGCCAGCTCCGTCCATCTCGTGCGAGCAACGTGTCGGCTTCCTGGGACGTGGGTCGGATGTTCCGGTCGGTTCCGGTCGGTCGGTCCAGGATCTGTTCCGGTCGGCAGGTCCGCTCGGTAGGTCCAGGATCGCCGGTCGTGCGCCTTCGCGCCGGACTCGGTGAGCGACGCGCCGTAGGCGAAGTCCAACCGTGGACGGCGGCGAGGGATTCCCCGGCGGTCACCTCCAAAGTATGACGTTCGCCGGGACGGGCGGGGGCGGATCGCGGACCGCGGGGTGCGGGGAGCGCCAGGGAGGGCGTAGGCGGCGGGCGGGGTCCCCCTGCGCGCGGGTGACATTGCGTACGTGAATTCCCCTCGCGCGCCGCGCCCATGCTCCCGCACCGCGCGTGTACGTTCCATGCCGGGCTCGCGAAGCGGGCTCCGTGTTCTCAACCAGGGGGAATCACATGCGTGTTCAGCAGTTCCGCCGGACGACGGCCGTCGCGGCGCTCGCCCTCGCGGCGGGTCTCACGCTCACCGCCTGCAACAGCAACGACAAGAGCGACGGAGGACGCACGGACGACGCGGCGCGGTCCACACCGTCGACTTCGGCATCCTCCGACGGCTCCGCCACGGAACCGGGCAGCGGCGCGACGGACGGAGAGGCCCGCGCGACGGACGGAGGGGCCCGCGCAACGGTCGGCCACCAGGGCAACTCAGGAGCTATGGAGGGGAGTTCGCGCTCCCGCGCCGCCGCGAACGCCCGAGCGGCCTGCAAGACCGCGAACCTCACCTTCGCCAAGGGTTCGTCGGTCGATCGGGGCGACTACACCGACATCGCTGTCAAGCTCACCAACTCCGGCTCCGCCACCTGCTTCCTGCACGGCTTCCCGGGAGTGGACCTCGTCGGCAAGGACGGCCGGGTGAGCGCCCGGCGCGGCGACCACAAGCCGGGGACCGTGACCCTCGCACCGGGGCGGAGCGCGCGCTTCGAGCTGCGGGTGCTGCGGAACAAGACGGGTGGTAGCGGAGTGACCTTCACCAGCGCGGTGATCACCCCGCCCGACGAGACGCACGCGCACACCCTCCCGCTGAGCGTGAACCTCCCCGTCCAGGAGGACGGCGCCGGTACCGATTCCGTCGTCGTCGGCCCCGTCACCCCGTAGCCGCCCGAGCATCCCTGCCTCGACGAGACAGGGCGTCGAGGCGGGCGCGGCGGGAAGGATACAAGCGTGAAGCTGACGATTCTGGGTGGCGGCGGATTCCGGGTGCCGCTGGTGTACGGAGCGCTCCTCGGGGACCGCGCCGAGGGCCGGGTGACCCATGTCGTCCTGCACGACCTGGACGCCGGGCGGCTGTCCGCCGTGACCCGCGTCCTGGCCGAACAGGCGGCGGACGTGCCCGACGCGCCCGAGGTGACCGCCACGACCGACCTCGACCAGGCGCTGCGCGGCGCCGACTTCGTCTTCTCGGCGATCCGTGTGGGTGGCCTCCAGGGCCGGGCCGACGACGAGCGGGTGGCCCTCGCCGAGGGCGTACTCGGCCAGGAGACGGTCGGCGCGGGCGGTATCGCGTACGGCCTGCGCACGGTCCCGGTGGCCGTCGACATCGCCCGGCGGGTGGCCCGGCTCGCACCCGACGCCTGGGTCATCAACTTCACCAATCCGGCGGGCCTGGTCACCGAGGCCATGTCCCGCCACCTCGGCGACCGCGTCATCGGCATCTGCGACTCCCCGGTCGGACTCGGCCGCCGTATCGCCCGCGTCCTCGGCGTGAACCCGAACGAGGCGTGGATCGACTACGCCGGTCTCAACCACCTCGGCTGGGTACGCGGCCTCCGCGTGGCCGGACACGACCAACTCCCGCGCCTGCTCGCCGACTCGGAGCTGCTCGGCTCCTTCGAGGAGGGAAAGCTCTTCGGCGTCGACTGGCTGCGCTCCCTGGGCGCGATCCCCAACGAGTACCTGCACTACTACTACTTCAACCGGGAAGCCGTACACGCCTACCAGCAGGCCGACAAGACCCGCGGTGCCTTCCTGCGCGACCAACAGGCCCGCTTCTACGAGGAGATGAGGCGCCCGGACACCGACGCGCCGGCGGCCTGGGAACGTACCCGCGCCGAGCGCGAGGCCACCTACATGGCCGAGAACCGGGAGACGGCCGGGGCGGGCGAGCGCGAGGCCGACGACCTCTCCGGCGGCTACGAGAAGGTGGCCCTCGCCCTGATGCGGGCCATCGCCCGCGACGAGCGCACCACCCTGATCCTCAACGTGCGCAACCGCGGCACGCTGTCCGTGCTGGACTCCGAGGCGGTCGTCGAAGTCCCGTGCTGGGTGGGCGCGGACGGCGCGCACCCCGTCGTCGTCGACCCGCTGCCCATCCACGCCACCGGACTGGTGTGCGCGGTCAAGGCGGTCGAGCGCGAGGTGTTGGCCGCGGCGGAGTCCGGCTCGCGTGCAACAGCCGTGAAGGCGTTCGCACTTCACCCGCTCGTCGACTCCGTCACCGTCGCCCGGCGGCTCGTCGACGGCTACACCGCCGTCCACCCCGGCCTCGGATACCTCACGTGACCCGCCAGGAGGCTCGCTCATGCATGACGAACGCCGCCGGATCGAGGACCGCGTCGCGCGCGTCCACCATCAGCGCGTCAAGCCCGCGGTCTACGCGGCCCGCGTCCCCTGCGCGGTCGAGGCCTGGCAAGTACCGGGCGAGCCGGTGCCGTTCACGGAGGCCGCCGCCGCCTCGTACGAGCCCTTCGCGCGGGACACCCCATGGGGGCCGCCCTGGGGCACGACGTGGTTCCGGGTGCGCGGGCAGGTGCCCGCCGCGTGGGCCGGGCAGCGCGTCGAGGCCGTCATCGACCTCGGCTTCGTGGGCGAATGGCCGGGCAACCAGGCGGAGGCGCTCGTCCACCTCGTGGACGGAAGCCCCCTGAAGGCGGTCAACCCGCAGAACCAGTACGTGCCGATCGCCCACCCGGCGGCGGGCGGTGAGGAGATCGAGTACCTCATCGAGGCCGCCTCCAACCCGACCATCCTCGCGGACGACTTCGCGCGCCCGACCCCGCTCGGCGATCCGCTCACGGCGGGCGACGCGCCGCTCTACGTCTTCCGGGGCGCCGACCTCGCGATCCTGGACGAAGAGGTCTGGCACCTCGATCTCGACCTCCAGGTGCTGCGCGAACTGATGGTGGAACTGGGCGAACAGGACCCGCGCCGCCATGAGATCCTGCACGCTCTCGACCGGGCGATCGACCTGCTGGACCTGGACGACGTCTCCGGCACGGCGGCGGACGTACGCACCGCACTCCGCCCGGCCCTCGCCAAGCCCGCGCACGCCAGCGCCCACACGCTCTCCGGCGTCGGCCACGCGCACATCGACTCCGCCTGGCTGTGGCCGATCCGCGAGACCAAGCGCAAGACGTCCCGGACCTTCTCCAACGTCACCTCGCTCGCCGACGAGTACGAGGAGTTCGTCTTCGCCTGCTCACAGGCCCAGCAGTACGCGTGGGTGCGCGACAACCACCCGCGCGTCTGGGCCCGTATCCAGGAGTGCGTGAAGAAGGGCCAGTGGGCGCCGGTCGGCGGCATGTGGGTCGAGGCCGACGGCAACCTGCCCGGCGGCGAGGCGATGGCCCGCCAACTCGTCCACGGCAAACGGTTCTTCCTCGACCACTTCGGGATCGAGACCAAGGGCGTGTGGCTGCCCGACTCCTTCGGCTACACCGCCGCCTACCCACAACTCGCCAAGCTCGCGGGCAACGAGTGGTTCCTGACCCAGAAGATCTCCTGGAACCAGACCAACACCTTCCCCCACCACACCTTCTGGTGGGAGGGCATCGACGGCACCCGCATCTTCACGCACTTCCCGCCCGTCGACACCTACAACGCCCGCTTCACCGGGGACGAGATGGCCCACGCCGTCCGCAACCACCGCGACAAGGGCCGCGCCACCCGCTCCCTGGCACCCTTCGGCCACGGCGACGGCGGCGGCGGCCCCACCCGCGAGATGCTGGAACGCGCCCGGCGTCTACGGGACTTGGAGGGTTCCGCGAAGGTCGTCGTGGAACACCCCGACGCGTTTTTCAAGGCGGCCCGCGAGGAGTACCCCGACGCCCCGGTATGGGTCGGCGAGCTGTATCTGGAGCTGCACCGCGCCACCTACACCTCCCAGGCCCGCACCAAGCAGGGCAACCGTCGCTCCGAACACCTGCTCCGCGAGGCCGAGTTGTGGGCGACGACCGCCGCACTCCACGCGCCCGGCTACACCTACCCGTACGAGAAGCTCGACCGGCTGTGGAAGACGGTCCTGCTGCACCAGTTCCACGACATCCTGCCCGGCTCGTCCATCGCCTGGGTGCACCGCGAGGCGGAAGCCGAACACGCGCGCGTGGCGGTGGAGTTGGAGGAACTGACGGCCGAAGCCCTCGCCGCGCTGGGGGCGGGCGGCACCCGCGTCTTCAACACGAGCCCGTACGACCGCGCCGAGGTGGTCCGCACGGCCGAGGGCGCGCCCGTGTACGTGCAGGTGCCCGCGAGCGGCAGCGCGCCCCTGACCGCCGCCGCGCCCCCGCACCTGGTGACCGTCACCGGCCGCGTCCTCGACAACGGGCTGGTCCGGGTCGAGGTGGCCGAGGACGGCACCCTCGCCTCCGTACGCGATCTGCGCGCCGGAGGCCGCGAAGTCCTCGCGGACAAGGGCAACTTGCTGCGACTGCACACCGACTTCCCGAACTACTGGGACGCCTGGGACATCGACAAGCACTACAAGAACCGCTACACGGACCTGCTCGACGCGGAGTCGGTCACCGTGGTCGAACAGGACCCGCTGGTCGGCGCGATCCGCGTGGCGCGGAGCTTCGGCAAGGCCTCGAAGATCACCCAGACGATCACCCTCCGGGCCGGCAGCCCCCGTATCGACTTCGAGACCGACATCGACTGGCACGAGAGCGAGAAGATCCTCAAGGCCGGCTTCCCGGTGGACCTCCGGGCCGCCCACTCCTCCGCGGAGATCCAGTTCGGCCATGTCCAACGGCCCACCCACACCAACACCACCTGGGAGGCAGCCCGTTTCGAGACCTCAGGACACCGCTGGGTGCACATCGGCGAACCCGGCTACGGCGTCGCGATCGTCAACGACTCGACCTACGGCCACGACGTCTCCCGCACGGTCCGCGAGGACGGCGGGACGACGACCACGGTCCGCCTCAGCCTGGTCCGCGCCCCCCGCATCCCGGACCCCGGCGCCGACCAGGGCAGGCACCGCCTCACCTACTCCCTGCTGCCCGGAGCGAGCATCGAGGACGCGGTGGCGGAGGGCTACGCCTTCAACCTGCCGCTGCGGCTCGCGGACGCGGCGGGCGCGCCCGAACCTGTCGTCTCCGTAGCCGGGGAGGGTGTCACCGTCGAGGCGGTGAAGCTCGCCGACGACACCTCGGGCGATGTCGTGGTCCGCCTGTACGAGTCCCGCGGGGGCCGCGCCACCGGCACCCTGCGCACCGGCTTCCCGCTCGCGCGCGCCCAGATCACCGATCTGCTGGAGCGACCGCTCGACGAGGCGGTCACCGACGGGAACACGGTGGCCGTCACGCTGCGCCCCTTCCAGATCCTGACACTGCGTCTGCAACGCGCCACCGCCGACGGATAGTCGAAGGCGGCAACCGGACGCGGGTCGCTCTTGTTCGTCAGTGGCCCTATGTGTTCTTGTAGTGCCATTCGGTTCTCGAAGGGGGCGACAGTGGAGTCGACGGACGGCCGTGGACAGCTACTCGCCATCAGCGACCTGCACGTCGGATATCCCGAGAACCGCGCGCTCGTCGAGCAGATGAGGCCCACGTCCGAGGAGGACTGGCTGCTGGTCGCGGGCGATGTGGCGGAGACCGTGGCCGACATCCGCTGGACCCTCGAGGTGCTCGCCGGCCGCTTCCGCAAGGTGATCTGGGCGCCGGGCAACCACGAGTTGTGGACCCACCAGAAGGACACCGTCACGCTGCGCGGGGTCGAGCGGTACGAGCATCTGGTCGCCCTGTGCCGGGAGTTGGGCGTCCACACACCCGAGGACCCCTACCCGGTGTGGGAGGGGCCTGGCGGCCCCGTGGCCGTCGCACCGCTCTTCCTCCTCTACGACTACTCGTTCCTGCCCAAGGGTTGCGCGACCAAGGAGGAGGGGCTGGCCTACGCGCACGGCACCGGCATCGTGTGCACCGACGAGTTCCTGCTGCACCCCGACCCCTACCCCAGCCGCGAGGCATGGTGCCGGGCCCGGGTCGCCGAGACCGAGCGCAGACTGGCCGAGATCCCCGCCGATCTCCCCACCGTGCTGGTCAACCACTACCCCCTGGACCGGCACCCCACGAACGTCCTGCACTACCCCGAGTTCGCCATGTGGTGCGGCACCCGACTGACCGCCGACTGGCATCGCCGCTTCCGGGTCGCCTGCATGGTCTACGGTCATCTGCACATCCCGCGGACCACCCATCACGAGGGCGTCCGCTTCGAAGAGGTGTCAGTCGGGTACCCCCGTGAGTGGCGCCCGCGCCCCGGGCCGCCAGGACAACTGCGCCTCATTCTGCCGTCGGAGGTCCATGCCCGTGATGGAGGAGCTGCTACCGAGGTCGGCCGTGGCCGTGGAGGCCCTCGGTGACGACGCGCGGGGGGAGGGCGTCTCGCTCTTCCCCGAGGAAGAGGCGGTCGTCGCCCGAGCCGTCGAGAAGCGCCGTCGCGAGTTCACCGCCGTACGGGCCTGCGCGCGCCGTGCCATGGAGAAGCTCGGTGTGCCACCTCAGCCCGTCCTGCCCGGAGAACGCGGCGCACCGCGGTGGCCGCAGGGGCTGATCGGCAGCATGACGCACTGCGACGGCTACTGCGCCGCCGCGCTGGTCCGCGCCGATGATCTGGCCTCGCTCGGCATCGACGCCGAGCCGCACGACCGGTTGCCGGAGGGGGTCCTGGAGACGGTGTCCCTGCCCGCCGAACAGCTCCGGCTGCGTGACCTCGCCCGTAGCCAACCGGCCGTCCACTGGGACCGGTTGCTGTTCAGCGCCAAGGAGTCCGTCTACAAGGCGTGGTTCCCGCTGACCAGGGAGTGGCTCGACTTCCTGGAGGCGGACATAGAGATCTTCCCGGCCGCGACCCCCGACGTGCCCGGCACCTTCCGGGCGCGGCTGCTGGTTCCCGGCCCGGTGGTCGACGGCCGCCGCGTCGAGACCTTCGACGGCCGCTGGACCGTGGGACGGGGGATGGCGGTGACGGCCGTGGTCGTGCCCCGCTCCTGACCGGCAGGTGAACTCCCGCTCACCGGCGGGGTGTTCCGTGCCAGCGCCAGGTGGTCAGCCGCGGATGTCCGGGGAGTTCGGCACGTCCGGTGGCCCACAGCAGGGTGGGCCAGGGCGCGGTGGACCCGGGGGCGTCCGGGAACAGCCGGGCGAGGACGCGGGCGCACAGGTCGGCGGGCGGGTTCCAGGCGAGCCCGAGTCCTTCCGCCAGGTCGTGCGTGTGGACCAGGGTCTCCACGATGCCCATGGCGGCGAAGCCCTCGGGGTCGGAGACGCCGAAGACGTGGTGGGCGCGGGTCTGTTCGGGCGTCGTGCGCACCATGGCGACCAGCAGCGCACCGCTCGCTTCCAGCACCTGCAGCAGTCCGCCGGGCCCGGCCGCGCGGTCGGCGTGAATCGCGTTCGCCGGGCCACCGGACCGCCGCCTCTCCCATGCGAACGGCACTTCGCGGTCCAACGGCGGGGCGGCGGGGCCCAGTTGAGCGGCGTAGGAGAAGAGATCGTCGCTGAGATGCTCGACGGTCTCCCAGCAACTCCACTCCAGGGAACCGGCCTTGCCGTCCCACGCGTCCGGGGGCACCTCACGCAGAAGCTCCACGGCGAGGCGTACGGCGAGGCCGACGTCGTCCGCGGTGACCGGGGACGGGAAGGACCGAATCTCGTCTGATCGCGACATGTGCCAGACCGTACGCTCATCTCCCCGGCCTCAAACGCAGGTTGAGGAACCCGGAGAACTGACTACTGTGTCGCTCTGAGTGAGTTCGGCGGCTGTGCGCGGGGAGGCGAACGTGAGGACCAGGCGTGAGAAGAGGATGAAGGAACTCAGCGCCGAGGTGCTCAGTCGTCTGACCCGGGCCGCGCCGCGGGACGACGAGGAGATCTTCACGGCCCTGGGCGGCGTCCTCACCGAGTTACGGGGCCGCCCCGTCGTCCTGAGACGGTTCGCCTTCCCGCCCGGCACCGCCAGCGGACTGTGGCTGGACCTGGAGGACATGGACATCCTGGCCGTCCGTGACGACGCCGCGAACAGCGAGCACGAACACGTCATCCTGGGCCACGAGATCTGGCACATGTTCGAGGGGCATCGCGGAGAGGCTACGGCGGGGGGCCACGTCGCCGCGCGGACGCCCCTGGCCGCCACGCAGGGAATCGGCGGTGTCGTACGGGAGTTGATGGCCTCCGCGACGGCCTTCTCGCGCGGCGAGTCCGATGCGTCCGGTGTGCCGACACCGCGCGTCGCGGCGCGTACGGGGTTCGACGTCCGGCACGAGGCCGAGGCCGAGATGTTCGGCCTGCGGCTGGGCACCGACCTGCGGGCCTTCCGCAGATCCCGGCGGCGCGCCGACCTCGGCGAAGTGGCCGGGCGGATCGAGGACTCGCTGGGTCGAGGCCTGTGGGGCTGAGGCGTGGACGGTCGGTTCTACTATCTGGCGGCCCTCGTCCTGTGGACCGGTCCGGCCCTCAGTATCCCCCGGCTGCTGCGCGGCCGACGCGATCCCGCGCTGATCTCGCTGTGCGCGGTCGCCCTCGTGGGCGGGCTGTCCTTCGTGCTGTCCGCCCCCGCCGGCGTCGCCGTGATCAACCGCCTGGCCGGGGTCCCGAACATCGCCGCCCCGCTCGAGTACACCGTGGTCACCGCCTTCAGCGCCGCCTGTCTGATCCTGGTGATCTGCTGGCGCGGCGGGGACCCGGACCAGGTCCGCAGGATCGCGGGCGGCCTGCTGACCGCCTACGCGGTCCTGGTCGTCCTGCTGTGGGTCCTCTTCGTGATGGGTGACGCACCCGTCGAACGCCGCACGGATCTGGACACCTACTACGCCGCCACTCCCTGGATCCGGGAGATGATCACCCTCTATCTGCTGACCCACCTGACCGCCGCGCTCACCACCACCGTCCTGTGTCTGCGCTGGTCGCGCAAGGTGACGGGCTGGACCCGCAGGGGCCTTGTCGTCCTCGTCCTCGGCTGGCTGCTCAACGGCGTGTTCAGCGTGGCCGAACTGGTCGCGGTCGTGGGCCGTTGGACCGGGCGCGGGTGGGACTTCCTCAGCACCGACCTCGCGCCGGGCGTGGCCGCCGCGGCGGCTGCCCTGGTCACCACGGGCTACGCCCTGCCGCTGCTAGGGCCCGTCTTCACATTCCCGTCTGCCTCGCGACGCCCGGCACGCTCCCCCAAGCTCTGCGAGCAGGGGGGACCCCCACTCGCCGCACCGGGCGAAAGCCCACGTACGTCCAGTACGGGGGCTTCCGCCCGGCACGCCGAGAGCACGCACCAGACGCCGCGAGGCCGCCCTGCGGGCGACGACGGGAATGTGAAGACGGGCCCTAGGCCCGCGGATCGAGAGCGTCACCGCCTACGCCCGGCTCGGACCGCTGTTCGGACTCCTGGTCGACCCCGCCGACCGGCGGTACTGGGTTCCCCTGTCCTGGCGTTCGATCGGCGACATCGACCTGTGCCTCACCCGGCGGGAGACCGGTATCCGCGACGGTCTCACCCGGCTGGGGCCCCGCTTCGACGACCGGGTCCGCGCGCAGGCCTACGACCGGGCGATCTCCCGCGGAGTGAGCGCCCTGGAGGCCGAGGCCATCGGCGCCGCCGCCATGGTCGCCGCCGCGCGCGCCGGCACACCACCGGACCCGTGCTCCGGCGGCGCGTACGTCCCCTGCTCCGGCGGTGTGTACGCCCCCACCGCGCTGGACGGCACGCTCAGCGGCCTCGTACGGGTCTCGCGCGCCGTCCGCACCCCCGTGGTCGCGGACGTACTGAGCGTCGAGCGAAGGCAGGAGAAGCAGCGCGCATGACCTCTTCCTCCCGGACGGCCGACCGCCGGGCCGCAGCGCGCGAGGCCGTCACGTCGTGAAGGCCGACCTGGGGTTCTTCCTCGCCGGTGGTCTGCTGCTGCTGGCCTGCCTGCTCAAGCTGCCCGCCCTGCTGCGCTCGCGGGACTGGCTGCTGTCCTCGATCTGCGCCCTGCTGCTGGCGGGCGCCGCGGTCCTGTTCGGCTCGGCGCCACGGACGATCATCGTCGTCAACCGGATCACCGGAGTCCCCAACTTCTCCGCGCCGCTGGTCTATTGCGGACTCACCGGCTTCGCCGCGGCGTCGGTCGTCCTGGTCCTCAACTGGCGCGGCGGCCCCGACAAGAAGCACACCCGGCGGCTGTCCCAGCGGATCATCGTCCTGTCCCTGCTCGTCTGGGCCCTGATCATCTCCCTGTACATCCTCGGCGACGCGCCCACGGAACGGCGTACCGACTTCGACGTGTACTACGCCGACACGCCCTGTATCCGCGAGATGATCCTGCTCTACCTCCTCGCCCACGGGGGCGCCTCGTTCACCTGCAGCCGGATGTGCTGGCGCTGGTCGCACGACGTGCAGGGCACGATGCGGCTCGGGCTGCGCGCGCTGGCGCTGGGCTACGTCCTGCACTACGTCGGCTACGACGCGGCCAAACTCGCGGCGATCGTGGCCTGTTGGACGGGTCACCACTGGGACGTCCTGGTCACCGGGGTCGCCCCGAGCGTGGCGCAGCCCAGCGCGCTCCTCGTCGCCGTCGGCTTCATCCTGCCGCTCGTCGGCCGACGCAGCGAGGACGCCGTCCGGTACTGGCAACTGGGGCCCCTCGTCAGGGTCGTCGACCGTGTTCAGGGGGCGCCCGGTCCCGGTCACGTCCCGCTGCCGTGGTGGACCCCCCGGATCCGACTGCGCCTGACGCAGCGTCAGACCTATATCTCGGACCGGATCGTGGCGTGCCGTGTCCACTTCGACCGCCGGGTCTGGCACGAGGCACGCGCCGCCGCGCTCGCGCGGGGAGCGGGCGGGAAGGACGCGGACGTCATCGCCGAGGCCGCGATGATCGCCGCCGCGGTGGAGACCCACGGCAGCGCGGGCGGCCGGACCCTGATCGGGCACACGGTCATCAGCCGGAAGGTTCCGCCCCCCACGACCAGCGACCTGGCACAGCTCTCCCGCGCCCTGCGGACCCCGGTCGTCAAGGACATACGCCGCCGCCACCGCGCCCGCCCGCAACGGACTCCGCGGGCGGGCACTCCCGAACAGCCGGTGTCGGTCAGGTACTTGAAGTGCGGGGAGTAGGGGCCGCGACGGCGCGTCGTTCCCGCTCCGTCAGCGGGGGACCGTCCAGGAGCGGCTTCTTGCGGCCGAGACAGACCAGCGCGAGCATGTCGGGCCTGAACAGCCGGGCGGGTGGGGCCTCCATGCTCATCACGTCCAGCAGCACCCGCAGGGCGCGGGGGTTGCGCGCCCCGGCGTCCACGGCCCGGTCCACGAAGGCGGCGAGCGTCCGCTCCAGCCGGGTGGGCGGCTGGTCCCCGGCGCCCGGGTAGAACACGTCCTGGCCCACCGCGAGGCTCCAGGCGTGGTCGACGGGGCGCGCCGCGGCCCGCTGGACGCGGCGCGCCGTGCCGGGGGCGTCGAGCGGCTGCCGCCGCAGGACGTCGCGCAGGGCGAGGACGCTCTGCGCGGACGCGGCGAGCCCATGGCCGTAGACCGGGTTGTACCCGGCGACCGCGTCACCGAGGACGGTGAAGCCCTCGGGCCAGCGGGCGGCCTTCTCGTAGTAGCGGCGCTTGTTGGCGGTGCTGCGGGTGGTGACGACGTCGGTCTCGGGCTCGGCGTGGGCCAGCAGGTCAGCGATGACGGGGTGCGGCAGCGTCCGGGCGAAGGCGAGGAAGGCGTCGTTGTCGGCGGTCGGTTCTCCGCCACGGGTGCCCGAGAGGGTCACGAGCCAACGGCCGCCTTCGACGGGGACGATGATCCCGCCTCTGCCCGGTGCCTGCCGGGGGTCGGCCTGGACGTTGACGACGGGGTACCCGTCGGCGGTGCTGCCGGGTGCGCGGTAGACACGGCTCGCGTAGACGAGGCCCGCGTCGACCGTGCGTTCACGGACCGGGGGGAGGCCCAGCGTCCGCAGCCAGAGGGGGGCCCGGCCGGCCCGGCCGCTCGCGTCGACGACCAGATCGGCGGCGAGGGTGCCGGTGGTGTCCGCCGAGCGCGTCCGTACCCCGCGCACCCGGCCCGCGTCGCCCTCCAGAGAGAGCGCCTCGGTACGGGGGAGGAGGGTGATGCGCCGGTCCTCCAGCACCCTGGCCCGGATCACGGCGTCGAGCAGATCGCGGCTGCACAGCAGGTTGACATGACGGCTGTGGGCGAAGCGCCGGAACCACTGTCCCGAGGGGGCCTTGGACACGAGGTCCGTCATGATGCGGGCCTTACGGGCGCCGTGCGCGACGAGTCGGGCCACGACGCCCGGCAGCAGCTCATCGAGTGCCGTGACACCACCGGACCACAGCACATGCGCGTGCCGGGCCTGCGGCAGCCCCTTGCGGGGGTGCGGGCCGTCCGGCAGGACGTCCCGTTCCACGACCGTGACGTCGGCGTGGTCGGCGAGCACCGACGCCGCCAGCATGCCCGTCATGCCCCCTCCGATCACAACGGCGGTGCGGCGAGCGGCAGTCGGGTCGGACATGGAACGGGGACTCCTTCGGCGGAGAGAGGAGGGGCACGCGCGTCACGGGGCCAAGGGCGACCGCAAGTACAGGCCGGACGCCTGGTCCACGAGCCGCCGCAGCATCGACAGATGGGCCTCGTCGCCGCCCAGCTTGTCGAGGATGCGGTACGCGTCGTCCCGGAACTCCGCGATGTCGCTCTCGTAGCGGGCGAGGACGGAGGGGGCCAGGAGGAGGTCGGCGAGCGCCGCGCCCGAAGCGGCGGACGTGCGCGCGGCAATGTGCAGCTCCAGGATCCGCTTCCTGACCTCGGGCGACGCCTCCCGTACCGCACACATCAGGAGATAGGTCACCGTGCCGTTCAGCAGGTCCTCGTTGCGACCCGAGGTGATGTCCTCCTGGTCGTTGAAGAGCTGCCACAGGATGCCGAAGACATAGCCGAACTCCCGCCACAGATCGGTGCGTTCGTCGTCGGCGCCCGCGAGCCGCCCGGCCATGGCCGTGATCATGCCGAAGGGCGCGCCCGACTTCCCCCGGTACGCCGCGACGACCGGGTCCCGGGACATCGTCTCCATGTCCGCGCGTATGTCGTCCAGTTGTCCCTCACCGGCGATGATCGCGCAGTCCAGGATCTCCTCCGCCAGGGCGCCGCGGACCCGCGTCGGGACGTGCGGCGACTCCAGGGCCTTGAGGGGCAGCACATGCCCGGCGACTATCGCCGCCAGCAGCGCCTCGTGCACGCCGAGACCGGACGGTGTGCGGGTGGCGTCCCCGTCGGCCAGGTCGTCGAGATAGCAGGCCGACGCCCACCACAGGACATGCACGGCGGACAGGGGGAGCGCCGGTGCGGGCGAGCCCGTCTCGGCGCCGTGCACCACCAACGGCAGGACGGACAACGGGTACTTCATCTGCTGGTGGCGCAGGAGTTCACCGACCGCACCGTGCACGGAAGGCGCCGCGGGGCCCAGTCGCGCCAGGGTCGCTGCCACCTCCGCCTCGATGTCCGCGGCGAACGTGCGGTGCAGATCCACGTACGACTTCACGCAACTCTCCTGAACGGTACGGTCGATACAAGGTGGTGCCGGGCACCGCGGTCACACTCCCGCCCGGCCCCGCACGGCCGCCACGACGGGCGACCGGCGCAACGCCATGGACATCCGCACGAGGTCACGCCCGCGTGCGTGTGTGCCGGGGCCGTTCGTGCCGGGGGTGTGCGTGCCCGCGTCCGAGTCGATGACCCGGCCCTCGGGGTCGGCGGCCCTGGCCCGCACCGCCGCGGTCACCATGGCCGCGTCCGCCTCCGCCCGCGCCTGGACGGGGTCGGAGCCCGCCGCCACGGCGGCGTCGTAGGCGCGCGCGTGCACCCCTGGGTCGAAGTAGGGGTACAGGCTGAGCATGCCGTCGTGGATGTCGGACTCCCGCTGGGTCACCTGGAGTTCGACCGGCGACCACCACGAGATACGCACCTCGCGGCCCGCCTGCGCGGACACGGGCTGCAGCTCCCGCCACAGCGGGCCGAGCCGCCGGTAGGTGGACCAGGTGCTCCAACTGTCCCCGACCCGGCGGCAGGCCAACGGAAGACAGAAGCCGACGGCACTGATCTGCGCCCCGATGGAGGCCAGCACGGGCGCCGTGTACGTACTGAGCCCGTCGAGGTCGCCTCCGCACCAACGGGCGGCCACGGCCGTGAACTTGGTCGTCAGATAGGCCAGATCGAACAGATAGCCCGTCACGATGATCAGCAGTCCGGTGCGCAGCCAGCCGCGCACCTGGAGCGCCCAGCGCCCGCACATGACGCTCATCGCGACGCCCGCGAGGGTGAGCGCGAGCAGATACAGCACGATCATCTCGCGCAGATACGGTGTGCGGGCGTAGTGCGTGTCGAAGTCGACGAGCCGCTCCACCGGCGCGTCCCCCAGCGCGAACAGCGTGATCAGAGCGACGATCACCAGGCCGTACCCGGTGACGATGCGCCGGGAGATGCGGCGGGTCACCTCGGGCGGGCCGCCGCGCCAGTTGACGACGAGCACCAGACAGGCCGCGCTGAACGCGCTGAGCAGGCAGTACACCAGCGGCGCGGAGACATTGACGATGCCCGTGACGTCGTTGACCTGCGCGATCGTCGGCGGCGCCGCGAAGAAGAACACCAGCCCGGCCAGCGCCAGCAGCGTGCACACCGACCGCAGCAGCGGGTCACGCCACGCGCGGACCATCGCCGGTGCCTTGACGACGAGCGCCGCCCCCATCGCGGCGGCCGGTATGTAGTAGCTGGACCCGTCCATGCTGTCGGCGCTCGCCCCTCAGCCCCGGGGCCCGCGATACCCCAGCGACGCCTCGATCCGCCCCGCCAGATCGTCCCGCTGCACGGGCCCGCGCAGCGCCGAACCGGCCAGCCACGTACGGCACTTGCTCGCGAGCAGCAACCCGAAGCTCTCCGCCTCCTTCTCGTCGGAGAGGTCGAAGCGCGTCCGGGCGGCCACCGAGTGGACCGCCGGGCCGAGGTCGGCGGTGTCGCTCAGCAGCCGCGCGGCGACGGCCGCCCCCGCCACATCGTGGCCGTGGTGCCCGGCGTCCATGTGCCACAGCTCATGGCCGAGGATCACCAACTGGTGGCCGGGCGCGGTGCGTTCCTCGATGACGACGAGGTCCTGGTCGGTCATGTCGAGCCAGAGGCCGCTGGCCGTGCCGGGCGGGAAGGCGGTCGTACGGAAGCGGACGGGCCGGCCCCGGCGTCTGCTCATGCCGTCGCACAGCGCGGCGTAGAGGTCGGCCGGTTCCGCCGGTGCCGGAAGCGACAGCTCCGACACCAACTCACCGCACAGACGCCGCATGTTCCTTCCGATGCCCACGCTTCTCCCCCGGATCAGGACTCGGGCCGCTTGACGCTCTCCAGAAGCATGTCCAGCCACTCCGCGACCTTGTCGCGGTGCTGGTCGGTGGGCAGTTGGGCCGCCCGCCAGGCGATGCCGCGGACCCCGTGGTCCTGCAGCAGCCGCTCCAGCGGGTCCTCGGGGCCACCGGCCACCTCGTGCTCGGTGAGCTGCTGGAGCAACTCCTGCTCGGCGCTCTGGAGGGCGTGCGCGAGCGCCTCGGGGTCCTCGGCGGTCAGGAACCCGGCGTGGACGCCGAAGAAGCGCTGGAGGGCGTCGCAGTGCTCCATGGTGGGGCGTCGGTCGCCGTTGATGAGCGCTCCCACCTGCTGGCGCGACATCCCGGCCCCGTCGGCGATCTCCTGCTGGGTGTGCTTGCGCCCGCCCGGCTTGAGCCGTGTACGGCGCAGCAGATCGAGCCGCTGCAGGAAGCGCTCCTGCAGATCCGGTTCCCCGGCGGGCACCCCGCTCAGCAGGGCCCGCACCACCGGCTCCGGAACGCCGGACTCGACCGACAGACGCGGGACGTCGAAGATCTCCGCGTGCGGTACGCCCAGCCGGTCGGCGAGGGCGGTGACACGGGACACGACGGTCGGCAGCAGACCCGTCGCCGCAGCGCCCGGAACCTCGAAGCCATCCGTCACGGACCGATCTCCCACGTCTCTCTCACAGCGTCGCCCCGGGTGTCGGTGTCGTCCCGGGCATCCGGTGTCGCTCTGATGTCATCCGGAACCACACGGAGACTAGCCGTTCATCCGAACGCGCCTCCAGGATCCGCCACAACTGTGGCGAGATTCAGCCGTCAACAGGCGCTAAATGCCACGATAGTTGACACGACTCCAGCGGGACAGCAGGATCAAGGCGCCGCGTGAAGGCCGCAAAGGCAAGAGGGGTGACCTCCCGATGGCGTATCAGGCAGGAGGGCAGCGGTCCGAGCCGCGACCCCTCCCCGAGAGTGCGGAAGCACAGGCGTATCTGCGGGACTACGCCCTGTTCCTCGAAGCCGTTCCCTTCCCGTCGCTCGTCTTCGACCACCGCTGGGACGTCGTCGTCACCAACCCGGCGTTCGAGCTGCTCTTCGGGCAGGTCTCGGCGCATCCGACGGCCATGCCCGGCGACAACTTCCTGCGGTTCGTGCTGTTCCACCCGGACGCGGGCACGATCCTCCGGGAGCACGAGTCGACCTGGGGACTGCCGATGCTGGCGCACTTCGCCGCCGCGCTGGAGCGGTACGGGCACGACCACGGCCTCCAGGCCATCCGCCGGGACATCGCCCAGGACCCGATCATGGAGGCCGCCTACCGGCAGGGCCTGCCGCACTGGATCCGCGCGGTCGGCCCGCACGCCCTGGAGCACGACGGCGCGGTGCGTCCGCTGCGCCATCCCGACCCGCGCTGGGGCGACGACTGCCGGGTGGTGGGGGAGACCCCCAAGACGCTTCAGGACATGGGCTATTCGCGGCTGACGCTGGTCCTGAGGGAGGCGCGCCGCCCGGCGCCCGCCGCCCGCGCGAGACGCCGTGTACGGCGTACGGCGGGCCATCTCAGCGTGGTGCCCGTGGCGCAGGAGTAGGGCCCCAGGAGCCCCCCAAGGGGCCCCGGATCCGCCGGCGTTCAGGTCGCCGACGGCGCCGGGGCTCGTATGCCGTGGCTCGTACGCCAAGGCGCTCGTGCGTCGGGGCTCGTGCGTCGGGGATCGCCCCGAAGGAGCGATCCGACTCCCGACTCCCGTGCTCTCACACCGAGTTCACGACGTGAGGCGCAGCGCGATCAGCCGTGCCGCCGACTCCTCGACGCACCGCTCGGCCAGCTCCCTGGCCGTGTCGTACGCCCCCTCCCGCACCGCGCGGACCACGGATCGCTGACGCTCCGTCACTTCTGCGCGGCAGGCGTCGTCCTTGAGGACGAGACACAGCAACGCCCCGACCTCCGTCTGGAGCACCACCTGTTCCCGGGTGAGGCGGGCGGACTGCGCTGCGGCGGCCAGTTCCACATGGAAGCGGCCGTACAGCCGGCTGCGCGCCGAGGCGTCCGCGACCACCGCGAACTCCTCGAGCGTGCGCTGTAGTTGCTGAAGGTCGTCCGGTTCCGTGCGCTGCGCCGCGAGCCGGGCGGCGGCGCCCGAGACGGCCGCCCAGTGGTCGCCGAGGTCGCGCAACTCCTCCGTGCCCCAGGCGGCGAGGCGTGCCCTGACCCGTTCCTCGGCCGGGTCGGCGGGCAGGGAGACGAAGCTGCCGCCGCCGCGCCCGCGCCGGGTGGTGACCAGGCCCTGCTGCCGCAGCGCCATGAGCGCCTCGCGCAACGTGACGGTGGACACACCGAGTTGACCCGCCAGCTCGCTCTCGCGGGGCAGTTGCTCCCCGTCGGCGAGCAGCCCGAGTTCGATGGCGTCGCCGAGCCGGCGGACCACCGTCTCCACGCGCGCCCGGGTGTCCACCGGGGTGAACACGGCTCTGCGGGCCCCGCCGCCTCCGTTGTGTTTCACACCCACCACCTTGCTTGTTGGTTCAACCTTTACCTTCAGACGGTCCTCAACTACGTACTGCGGCTTGAGGTTTGAACTATGACTTCATATCTTTTCATTCCAACGTAAGAGTGCACCAGAAAGGTTCCCGTTCATGAAGGGAAGCGCCATCCGGCTGCAAGGGCTGCGGAAGGAGTTCGGTGGCACCACCGCGGTGGCCGGTGTCGACCTGGAGATAGCCGACGGCGAGTTCTTCTCCATGCTCGGCCCGTCCGGCTCCGGCAAGACGACCGTCCTGCGCATGATCGCGGGCTTCGAGAGCCCCAGCTCCGGAACCATCGAGCTGGCCGGTCAGGAGGTCACGGGCCTCGCGCCCTTCGAGCGGGACGTGCACACCGTCTTCCAGGACTACGCCCTCTTCCCGCACATGACGGTCGAGCAGAACGTCGCCTACGGCCTGAAGATCCGCAAGGTGTCCAAGGCCGAACGGCTGAAGCAGGCCCGCAAGGCCCTCGCCGACGTACGCCTCGAAGGCTTCGGCAAGCGGCGCCCGAGCCAGCTCTCCGGCGGCCAGCGACAGCGCGTGGCACTGGCCCGCGCCCTCGTCTGCCGCCCCCGTCTGCTGCTGCTCGACGAGCCGCTCGGCGCCCTCGACCTCAAGCTGCGCGAGCAGATGCAGGTCGAACTCAAGGCGCTCCAGCGCGAAGTGGGCATCACGTTCGTGTTCGTCACCCACGACCAGGAGGAGGCCCTGACGATGAGCGACCGCATCGCCGTCTTCAACCAGGGCCGTATCGAACAGGTCGGCACCCCCGCCGAGATCTACGAGCGGCCCGCCACCTCGTTCGTCGCCTCCTTCGTCGGTACCTCGAACCTGCTCGACGGCGACGCCGCGGAGCGCGTCGTCGGCAAGCCGGGAACGTTCAGCATCAGGCCCGAGAAGATCCGGGTGCTGAAGGAGTCCGCCCTCGCGGACGTGCCGGAGCACGCCACCGCCGTCGGCACCGTCGCCGAAGTGGTCTACCTGGGAGACGCCACCCGTTTCCTCGTGGACCTCGACGACGGCGGCCGGCTCACCGCGCTCCAGCAGAACCTGGAGACCTCCTCCGAGGACGTCGCCGCCTTCCGCGGCAACCGGGTGCGCCTGCAGTGGCACCGCGACCACGCCGTCCAGGTCCCCGACGCAAGCTGACCCCCCACGCCAAGTCCCCTGTCACCTATGGAGTACCTCGTGCGTCTCACTCGTACCCTCCAGGCCGGCGCCGCTGTCGCGGTGCTGCTCGCGACCGCCGCCTGCGGTTCGTCCGACTCGGGCGGTTCCTCCGCCTCGGGCGGCGGCCTCAACCCGCCTGATCTGAAGGCCCCGACGAAGCTCGGCAAGACGGAGGGACAGGTCAACCTCATCGCCTGGGCCGGCTACGTCGAGGACGGCTCCAACGACCCCAAGGTCGACTGGGTCAGCGACTTCGAGAAGCAGACCGGCTGCCAGGTCCGCTCCAAGGTCGCGGCCAGCTCGGACGAGATGGTCAAGCTGATGAAGACCGGCGAGTACGACGCGGTCTCCGCCTCCGGCGACGCCTCCCTGCGCCTCATCGCCTCGGGCGACGCGGCCCCGGTCAACACCGACCTCGTCCCCAACTACAAGGACGTCTTCGGTGACTTGAAGCTCCAGCCCTGGAACTCGGTCAAGGGCAAGGCGTACGGCATCCCGCACGGCCGCGGCGCCAACCTGCTGATGTACAACTCCCAGAAGGTCAAGCCCGCGCCGACCTCCTGGTCCGCCGTCTTCGACGACGCCTCGAAGTACAAGGGTCACGTCACCGCGTACGACTCCCCGATCTACATCGCCGACGCGGCGCTCTATCTCAAGGCCACCAAGCCCGAGTTGAAGATCAAGGACCCCTACGCGCTCGACCAGAAGCAGTTCGACGCGGCGGTGGACCTGCTGAAGAAGCAGAACCCGAACGTCGGCGAGTACTGGGGCGACTACCTCAAGGAGATCTCCGCCTTCAAGAGCGGCGACTCGGTGATCGGCACGAGCTGGCAGGTCATCGCCAACCTGGCCGAGAGCGAGGGTGCCAAGGTCAAGTCCCTGGTTCCCAAGGAGGGTTCGACCGGCTGGTCCGACACCTGGATGGTGTCCGCGAAGTCCAAGCACACCAACTGCGCCTACAAGTGGCTGGACTGGGTCATCTCGCCGAAGGTGAACGCCCAGATCGGCGAGTACTTCGGTGAGGCCCCGGCCAACGCCAAGGCGTGCGCCGAGACCAGCGACAAGAACTTCTGCACCACCTTCCACGCCGGTGACACGGAGTACTGGAAGAAGATCGCCTTCTGGAACACGCCCATCGAGCAGTGCATCGACGGCCGCACCGACGTCAAGTGCGTCCCGTACGCCAAGTGGGTCCAGGCCTGGACCGAGATCAAGGGCTGAGGACTCGACCATGACCGCCACCCAGCCTGCCGCCGGACGGACCCCCGTCCGGCGGCTCGCCGGGCTGCTGCACCGCCACCGGCGGCTGCGGCTGTCCCTCCTGCTGACGGCCCCCCTGCTGTGGCTGGCCGTCCTCTATCTCGGTTCGCTGGCCGTGCTGTTCGTCTCGGCGTTCTGGACGACGAACTCCTTCACCTCCGAGGTGGTGCGGGTCTGGTCGACGGACAACTTCCACGCGCTGCTGACGACCCCCGTCTTCCGCCAGGTGATCCTGCGCAGCATCGGCGTGGCCCTCGCGGTCACCGTGCTGTGCGCCCTGATCGCCTTCCCGCTCGCGTTCTTCACCGCGCGGGTGGCCCGGCCGCGGTGGCGTCCGCTGCTGGTGGTCGCGATCCTCACGCCGCTGTGGGCGAGTTACCTGGTCAAGGTCTACGCATGGCGGCTGATCCTGTCCCAGGACGGGCTCGCCGACTGGATGCTGAAGCCGTTCGGGCTCGGCGGTCCGGGCTTCGGGCTCCCGGCCACGATCATGACCTTGACCTACCTCTGGCTGCCGTACATGATCCTGCCGATCCACACGGCGCTCGAGCAGCTCCCGGCCAACCTCCTGGACGCGTCCGCCGACCTCGGGGCCAAGCCCGGCCGCACCTTCCGCGCGGTCGTGCTGCCGATGGTCCTCCCGGCCGTCGCCGCCGGCTCCGTCTTCACCTTCTCGCTCAGCCTCGGCGACTACATCACCGTGCAGATCGTCGGTGGCAAGACCCAGTTGATCGGCAACCTGGTCTACTCCAACATCGAACTGAACCTGCCCATGGCCGCCGCGCTGGGGACGGTTCCGGTGGTGGTCATCGTGCTGTACCTGCTGGCGATGCGCCGCACGGGCGCGCTCAGCAGCCTGTAGAAGAGGTCCCCAGTCATGCAACTGTCCCGCTCCACGCGCATCGCGCTGCGCATCGCCGCCGGGATCGGCTTCGCGGTCATCTACATCCCGCTCGCGCTCGTCCTGGTCAACTCCTTCAACCCCGACCGCAGCGCGAGCTGGCCGCCGCCCGGGTGGACCTTCCACTGGTGGTCGGCGGCCTGGGAGAACGACGGCGCCCGGCACGCCGTATGGGTCTCGGTGAAGGCGGGCCTGGGTGCCACGGCGATCGCGCTCGTGCTCGGCACGCTGATCGCGTTCGCGGTGGCCCGGCACCGCTTCTTCGGCCGGAACGCCGTCTCGTTCGTGGTGGTCCTGCCGATCGCGCTGCCCGGCATCGTCACCGGTATCGCGCTCAACTCGGCGTTCGGCACGGTCCTCGAACCGCTCGGGGTCGGCCTCGGCCTGTTCACCGTGATCGTCGGCCATGCCACGTTCTGCATCGTCGTCGTGTTCAACAACGTCGTCGCACGGCTGCGCCGCACCTCGGGCTCGTACGAGGAGGCGGCGATGGACCTGGGCGCCCACACCTTCCGGGCGTTCGTGGACGTCACCTTCCCGCTGGTGCGTTCGTCGCTGCTCGCGGGCGGCCTGCTCGCGTTCGCGCTCTCCTTCGACGAGATCGTGGTGACGACCTTCACCGCCGGTCCCGGCGTCGAGACCCTGCCGATCTGGATCTTCAACAACATGACCCGCCCCCAGCAGGCCCCGGTCGTGAACGTGGTGGCGGCGGTGCTCGTCCTCGCGTCGGTGATCCCGATCTACCTCGCCCAGCGCCTGTCCGCGGACACGGCGACGGAGAGCAGGATCTGACCCCGGTCCGGACCGCCGCGTTCGGAGCGCCCTGGCGTGTTTCAGAGTGCTCGGATGTGCTCCGAGGGCGGCGGCCCGTAGGGGGCGGAGGGGTGAGGCGCCGGGGCGAGGACGGTCGTGACCGGGTGGCCGCCCGTGACGGGTCGCGACGGGGCGCAGGCCGCGATGACGGCCGGGTTCACGGTCGTCGGGTTCGAGGTCGGGCGCGAAAGGATCACCACGCCCCACGACGCCAGTCCGGCTCCCGCCGCCGCGACCACCAGGCCCACCGCTCCGCCCTGGAGGCGTTCGCCCAGCAGGGACAGGCCGATCGCCGCCGCCGCGACCGGATTGGCGAGGGTCACCACCGCGAGCGGGGCGCCGAGGCCGCCCTGGTACGCCGTCTGCGCCAGCAGCAGGCCGCCCGTCGCGAACACCGCCACCAGCAGCGCCACCACGACGACCTGCGCGCTGAACACCGGCCCGGAGCGGTCCGTGGCCGCCACGGTCACCGTCTGCGTGAGCGCCGAGGCGACACCGGACGCGACACCGGAGGCGGTCGCGTGCCGCAGTCCGGGGCGCGTGCGCCGGAGGGACAGCGTGCCGATCAGCGCGGCGGTCGTCCCCGCCACCGCCAGCGCCTCCGGCAGGCTCAGTACGTCATCGGGCGCCGGACCGGACGCCGTCACCAGCAGCGCGGACAGGCCGACGAGGGTGAGCACCGTGCCCCGCCACTCCACCCGCCCGACCCGCCGTCCCGCCACCCGCGCCCCGAGCGGCACCGCGGCCACGAGCGTGAGCGCGCCGAGCGGCTGGACCAGCGTCAGCGGACCGAACTCCAGGGCCGCGACATGCAACAGCGCGGCGGAGGCGTTCAGTACGACCGACCCCCACCAGGCCCCGCTCCGCAGCAGCCGCAGCACCCCGGTGCCCCGGTTGCCGCGGGCGAGCCGCTCCTGGGCGACGGCGGCAGCCGCGTACGCGACGGCCGAGATCAGGGACAGGCCGACGGCGAGCAGGGTGGCGCTCATCGCCGCGATCCGAGCAGGCCGGAGGCGTCGCCCGCCGCAACGGCCCTCGGCGCCGGCACGGCCACCGGCTCCGTCGCAGCCGAAGCCGAAGCCGAAGCCGAGGGCGACGCCGAGTCCGCCGCGCCCGGCGACGGCGCCCGCACCACCGCCAGGGCGCCCCCGAGCAGCACGGCCGCCGCGATCGCGTCCAGCCAGTAGTGGTTCGCCGTGCCGACGATCACCACCAGCGTCAGCAGCGGATGCAGCAGCCACAGCGGGCGCCAGCGCGACCGGGTCGCCGCGATCAGCCCGAGCGCGACCATCAGCGCCCAGCCGAAGTGCAGCGAGGGCATGGCGGCGAACTGGTTCGCCATCGAGTCCGTCTCGGGCACGGCCCCGTAGATCGTCGGCCCGTACACCTGCCCGGTGTCCACCAGGCCCGCCGTGTCGAGCATCCGCGGCGGCGCGAGCGGGAACGTGAGATGCAACACCAGCGCGGCCCCCGTGACCAGCGCGAGCACCCGCCGGGCCCACGGATAGTGCGCGGGCCGCCGCAGATACAGCCAGATCAGGAAGGCCGCCGTGGCCGGGAAGTGCACGGCCACGTAGTACGTGTCGGCGAAGCGGACGAGAGCCTCGCCGTGCAGCAGCGCGGCCTGCACGGCACCCTCGCCCGGCAGATGGAGGAAGCGCTCCCACTGCCAGACGTGATGCGCGTTGCGCAAGGCCTCGTCGGTATGGCCGTTGGCGAGCTGACGGCCGAACTTGTAGACGAGGAAGAGTCCTGCCACCAGCAGGAGCTCGCGCAGAAGCGGCGGCCGGCGTATCGCGGGCGCCGCTTCTCCCTCAGGCTCGGTGCGGGATGTCATCCCCCGGCCCCTTATGTGTGCGTGCGTGGGGTGGTGCGTGGTGAGCCCAGGACAAGGTCCACTCGACGCGGCTGTGCGGGTCGAGTGGGTCCTGTCCAAGACTCATCGAAACGGGAGTGTACCGATACGCTGCCGTACCGGTACACTCCCGTATCGATACATGCGCGTATCGATACACTGGGCGCAGCGCCCACCGGCACACTGTGCGCAGCGCCACCGGCCGCACCACGACGGCCGGGGATCACGACGGAGGAGCGAGGTCATGACGTCGCAGGCAGCGGACGCACCGGAGACGGTTGTCGCTTCGCGCCGTTCCAAGCTCACGCCCGAGCGTGAGCAGGAGTTCTTCGACGCCGTGATCGAACAGATCCGTGAGTGCGGCTACGACGCCGTCACCATGGAAGGCATCGCCACCACCACGCGGTGCAGCAAGTCGACGCTGTACCGGCAGTGGCGGACGAAGCCCCAGTTCGTGGCCGCCGCCCTCCGGGCCAACCGCCGCGAGCGGATCTCGGGCGTGGACACCGGCTCGCTCGCCGGGGACTTGCGTGCCGCGGCACGCGCCGCCGCCGTGTGGTCGGGCCGTGACACCAAGCTGCTCCAGGCCCTCGGCCACGCCATGATGCAGGACAAGGATCTCCACCGGGCGCTGCGCGAAGCCCTCATCGAGCCCGAGGTGGCCGCGCTCCAGGGCATCCTCCGGCGCGGGGTGGAACGCGGCGAGGTACCCGCCGGCCATCCGGCGCTGGAGTACGTCCCCGCACAACTGCTCGGCGTCCTGCGCGTCCGTCCCCTGCTGGAGGGGCGGTACGGGGACGAGGCGTATCTGATGCGCTTCGTGGAGGCGGTGCTGCTCCCGGAGTTGGGCCTGACCTGAAGACCCAGGCTGCCGTCCGCCGGGATGACCGGACGGCGGCCTGTCGCGCCGCACCGTGGGGACGGGGGCGGCGCCACCCCCCGGCCGGGTGGGGTTCCCCTTGAGCGGAGGGGCGCCCCACCCGGCTGTATCACGACGGGGCCCGGCCCACGGCCCCCTCATACGCCCCGTCACCCGTCACGGGCAACAGGTCTCTCGACCTCTCTCCACCGGACCCCGAGGACGGCTGGGCTCGTTCCCCGTACGTCGTTTGGGCGACCTGGGGAGGGAGCGGGATGACGGAGGCACGGCCCGACGCGGTCGCCTCGGCTTCCCTGTGGGAACGTGACGCGGAACTGGCCGCGGTCACCGAGGCGGTGGACGCCCTGCGGGACGACTCCGCCCCGTCGGCGGCGGGCAGCCTGCTGATGTTCACAGGAGAGGCAGGCATCGGCAAGACCGCGCTCCTCACGGAGACGCGCCGCATCGCGGAGAGCCGCGGCTGCGCGGTCTGGTCGGCGCGCGGCGGCGAGACCGTCACCTCGGTCCCCTTCAACGTCGTACGGCAACTGCTCCAGCCCGCGCTCGTCTCCCTGATGCCGGAGGAGGCGCGCGAGTACCTGGGCGACTGGTACGACATCGCGGGCCCCGCCCTCGGGATAACGGAGCCCGGTGAGCGGCAGGCCGACCCGCAGAGTGTGTGCGAGGGCCTCGTCGTGGCCGTCTCACGGCTCGCCAAGCGCTACTGGCCGCTGGTCCTGCTCATCGACGACGCGCACTGGGCCGACCAGGAGACCCTGCGCTGGCTGGCCGCGTTCGCCGAGCGACTCGCCGACCTGCGCGTGCTCGTCGTGGTCGCCCTGCGCCCCGGCGACGCCGCCGACGAGAGCGCCCGTCAGCTCGACACGATCGCGGCGGCGGCCCTCCGCCCCGCCGACACCCTGCGGGCGTTCACCCCCGACGCGACGGCCGGGCTCACCCGCGCCACGCTCGGCGCGCACGCGGACGATCCGTTCTGCCGCGAGGTGTGGGCCGTCACCGGCGGCAACCCCTACGAGACCGTCGAACTCCTCGCCAAGGTGCAGGACAGCCAACTCCCGCCGGTCGAGGACTCCGCCGCCGAGTTACGGCCCCTCAACCGCTCCGCCCGCGGCAACGGCCTCGTCGCCCGCCTGGAGAGCCTCGGCCTCGAGGCCACCCGCTTCGCCTGGGCCGCGGCCATCCTCGGCACCGGCATCACCGTGGACCTGGCCGCCCGCCTCGCCACCATGCGCCACGAGGAAGCGCTCCGCTGTGCCGAACTGCTCACCACGGCCCGCATCCTCACCCCTTCCGCCCCGGCGAACTCCCCGCCTGAAGAAGGGGAGTTGGAGTTCGTCCACCCACTGATCGCCAGCGCCGTCTACCGCTCGATCCCCGACGGACTGCGCACCGCGATGCACGGCATCGCTGCACAGGTCGTCACCGACTGCGGGCTCGGCGCCGCCGCGGCCTCCCGCCACCTCCTGGAAGTCCACCCGGAGGACGACGAGGAACTCGTGGAACAGATGCGCGAGGCCGCCCGCGAGCATGTCGCCGTCGGCGCCCCCGAAGCGGCCCGCCGCTGCCTCGAACGGGCCCTGCTGGAACCGCCGTTGCCCGAGGTCCGCCCGTATGTGCTCTACGAACTGGGCTGCGCCACGCTGCTGACCGCGCCCGCCACCACCATCGACTACCTCCAGACGGCCCTCGCCCTGCCGGGCCTGGACCGCGACGCCCGGGTCGACGCCGTCCACCGTCTCTCCCAGGCGCTGTTGCACAACAACCAACTGGAGGAGGCCATCCGCACGGTCGAAGCGGAGGTCGCCCGTCTCGACCCCGGCCCCTCCCGCCTGCGCCTCCAGGCCGTGCACCACATGTGGGAGAGCGTGCACGTGGCGGGCGAACACAGCCCGGACCGCTCCCGGGAACTGGCCGAACTCGCCGCCACCTGCACGGGGCGGGACAACTCCGAGCGCGCGCTGCTCATCCTGCGCGGCTTCGACGCGATGACCCACGGCGAGAACGCCGAAGAGGTCGTGGAAGTGTGCGACCGCGCCCTCGTCAACGGCCGTCTCGCCCCCGGACTCGGCTGGACCGACACCGAGTGGGGCATCGAACTGCTGCTGATGCTGGGCAGTTCGTACGTCTACACGGACCGGCTCGACCGCGCCGAGAGCCTGTTCAAGGAAGCCCTGGACGTCTACGACTCGGCGGGCTGGGGCGGCGGCCATCTCGCCCTGGCCCACGCCTACGTCGGCCTCGCCCACCGCCGCCGGGGCCGCCTGCGCTCGGCGGAGACCTCCCTGCGCGCATCCCTGCGCCTGGCTGAACGCGTCGGCCGCGGCCTGCCGTTGTACTGGTCGGCGACCTGCGGACTCGTCGACACCCTGCTCGCCCGCGGCCATGTCGAGGAGGCCTGGTCGATCGCCGAGCGATACGGCTTCGCCCCGCCCTACCCCGCCACGATCGTGCTGCCCGACACCCGGAGCGTGCGCGGCCGACTGCTGCTCGCCGTCGGCCGTATCGAGGAGGGCATCACCGAACTGGAGGCCGCCGAGAAGGCGTCCGGCGGACACGGCCACAATCCGGTACTGGCCCCGTGGGCGGGCGCCCTCGCCCGTGCGCTCGCCGCCACCGACCCCGCCCGCGCCGCCGAACTGGCCGCGCTCACCCGCCGCCAGGCCGAACTGTTCGGCACCGACACGGCGATCGGCGAGGCCCTGCGCGTCGCCGCCTCCCTGGAGACCGGCACCCGCGCGGTCTCGCTGTCCGCGCGGGCGGTGCGCTACCTGGAGTCCTCCCCGTGCGCCTACGAACACGCGGCGGCCCTCGTCGAGTACGGGATCGCCGCGCGCTCGGCCGCGGAGCTGGACCGGGGGCTGACGCTGGCACACGCCTGCGGGGCGGACGGACTGGCCGCCCGGGCCCGCGACGCGCTGGACGAGAACGCCCCGGCCCGGTCACGCTGAGCGCCCCTCGGGCCAGATCCGGTCCGCCCAGCGGACCGCCGCGCAGTACCGTGCTGAGACAGGAGCGTCAGCAGGGCCGCCGTGCGGTCCTCAGCCGAGAGGAACGACCATGGCGGCCGAGGCCGAACCCGCGGGGATGCGCACCGTCCAGCGGGCGATCGACATCCTGGGACTCTTCGACGAGAACCACCCCGCGCTGTCCCCGCGCGAGATCGTCTCGGCCTCGGGCCTGCCCAAGACCACCGTGCTCCGCCTGCTCGGCACCCTCCGGCTGGGCGGACTGCTCTGGGTCGACGAACACGGCCGCTACCTCGCGGGACCGACCCTGCTGCGCTGGTCTCGGCTCGCCGAACGGGCCTGGCGGCTGCCGCCCGCCGCCAGGGCGGTCCTGCGTGACCTCGCCGCCGAGCACAAGGAGACGGTGCATCTGTACGTGCGCCGCGACATCCACCGCGTCTGCATCGCCCAGGAGGAGGGCCCGCGCGCACTGCGCCAGGTCGTCCGCGTCGGCGACGAACTGCCGCTGTGGGCGGGCGGCGTCGCCAAGGTGCTGCTCCTCGACGCCTCGGAAGCCCTGCTGCGCCGCGTCGCGGAGACCTCGCCGTACGGCCCCGCGCATCTGGACACCCTGCGCGGCTGGATCGAGCAGGCGCGGGCCCAGGGGTACGCGACGAGCCACGGTGAGCGCGAGGAGGGGCTGTCGGCCGTCGCCGTACCGGTACGGGGGCGCGGCGGAGCGGTGGTGGCGGCCCTGTCCTTCGGCGGCCCCAGCACCCGGTTCACCGACGCGCGCGTACGGCGCTTCGCGGACGGGCTGAGCGCGGCGGCGAGAGAACTCACGCGTGCGGGGCTGCCGTTCGAAGGGTGAGGAACGTGATCCGTTCAGCGCTCCGGACAGGCTGCCCGCGGATCGGCTGCCTAGACTCGCAGAGTCCGCAGCGCTCCAGACGCACACCCGGCAAGGAAGGCGGCGCCCTCGTGGACCGGACCCTCGTCACCCGCCCCCCGCACACCTCCGCCGACTGGTGGGTCACCGCCGACCAGGCGCGCCATGCGGCGCAGGGCGGACTCACCGGCGCCGCGACGGCACCCGACCTGCTGCGCACCCTCGTCGAACTCGACCACGCCCGCCGGGAGTCGACGGTCGCGGTCGGCGCCGCCGTGGAGGCGCTGCTCGCGGGCGGCGTCGCCTGGGAGGCGATCGCGGCGGCGCTGGGCCTCGGCTCGGACGAGGCGGCCCAGGACGCGCTCGCCGCCGCCCGCCGGGACGCGGGCACGGCGCTCGACCGCAGACTGAGCCGCCGCAGGTAGGAACCGCGCGCCCGGCATCAGCGCGGGACGCCGAGGATCTCCTTGAGGTCGTAGCGCACCGGCTCCTCCAACTGCGCGTGGGTACAGCTCTCGGGAGCGCGGTCCGGGCGCCAGCGGCGGAAGCGCGCCGTGTGCCGGAAGCGCACCCCGTTCTCCATATGGTCGTACGCCACCTCCGCCACCCGCTCGGGCCGCAGCGGCACCCAGGACAGGTCCTTCTTCCCCGACCAGCGGCTGGGCGCCCCCGGCAACCGGGCGGTCTCATGGGCCGCCTCCTGCGACCAGGCGGCCCAGGGATGCTCCGAGACATCGGTCAGCCGCAGCGGCTCCAGCTCCCGTACCAGCTCGGCGCGCCGCTTCATCGAGAACGCCGCGGACACCCCCACATGCTGCAGCGTCCCCTCGTCGTCGTAGAGCCCGAGCAGCAGCGAGCCGACGACCGGGCCGCTCTTGTGCCACCGGTAGCCCGCGACCACCACGTCCGCCGTGCGCTCGTGCTTCACCTTGAACATCACGCGTTCGCCCGGACGGTAGGGAAGCCCGAGCGGCTTGGCGACCACGCCGTCCAGCCCGGCGCCCTCGTACCGCTCGAACCACCGCTCGGCGACCGCGCGGTCCGTCGTCGCCGGGGCGAGATGGACCGGGGGCGTGACCTCGGCCAGCGCCCGCTCCAGCAGCGCGCGCCGCTCGCCGAGCGGACGGTCGAGCAGCGCGGCGTCGGCGAGGGCCAGCAGGTCGAACGCCACGAAGGAGGCGGGGTTGCGCCGTGCGAGCGTGCGCACCCGTGAGTCGGCCGGATGGATCCGCTCCGTCAGCGCGTCGAAGTCGAGGTGTCCCTCCCGCGCGATCACGATCTCGCCGTCCACGACGCACCGCGTCGGCAACCGCTCCCGCAGCGCCTCCACCAGCTCGGGGAAGTACCTGGTCAGCGGCTTGCCCGTACGGCTGCCCAGTTCGACCTCGGCGCCGTCGCGAAAGACGATCGCCCGGAAGCCGTCCCACTTCGCCTCGTACTGCATGCCCGGCGGGATGCTCGCCACGGCCTTGGCGAGCATCGGCTTCACAGGCGGCATCACCGGCAGGTCCATGCCTTGCATTCTGTGGCTGTACGGCGCGATCCGCCCGGTGTGCGAGGTGTGTTCGCCCCGCCTACCGTGGCACACATGGGCGACGCGGTGGAGCTGGAAGCGGCGGGCAGAACGGTCCGGCTGTCGAGCCCCGACAAGGTCTTCTTCCCGGACCGCGGCTTCACCAAGCTCGACCTCGCGCGCTACTACCTCGCCGTCGGCCCCGGCATCCTGCGCGCCCTGCGCGACCGGCCCACCACCCTGGAGCGCTTCCCGGACGGAGTGACCGGCGAGTCCTTCTTCCAGAAGCGCGCGCCCAGGAACAGGCCCGACTGGATCCCCACCGCCCACATCACCTTCCCGAGCGGTCGCAGCGCCGACGAGATGTGCCCCACCGAGATCGCCGCCGTCGTCTGGGCCGCGCAGTACGGCACGCTCACCTTCCACCCCTGGCCGGTGCGCCGCGCCGACGTCGACCACCCCGACGAACTCCGCATCGACCTTGACCCGCAGCCCGGCACCGACTACGCGGACGCGGCGCGCGCGGCCCATGAACTGCGCGCCGTCCTCGAGGAGTTCGGGGGATTGCGCGGCTGGCCCAAGACCTCCGGCGGCCGGGGACTGCATGTCTTCGTGCCCATCGAACCGCGCTGGACCTTCACCCAGGTGCGCCGCGCCGCGATCGCCGTCGGGCGCGAACTGGAGCGCCGGATGCCCGCGCACGTGACCACCGCCTGGTGGAAGGAGGAGCGGGGCCGGAAGATCTTCCTGGACTACAACCAGACGGCCCGTGACCGCACGGTCGCCTCCGCCTACTCCGTCCGCGCCAGGCCGCACGCCCCGGTCTCCGCGCCCCTGCGCTGGGAGGAGGTCACGGACGCGGCGCCCGAGGACTTCGACCTGGTGACCATGCCCCGCCGGTACGCCGAGACGGGCGACGTCCACGCGGACATGGACGACCACGCCTTCTCACTGGACTCGCTCCTGGAACTGGCCCGCCGCGACGAGCACGACCACGGCCTGGGCGATCTGCCCTACCCGCCGGAGTACCCCAAGATGCCGGGCGAACCGAAGCGGGTGCAGCCGAGCAGGGCGCGGCGGGGGGAGGGACCCGGGGACGCGACACGCCGGTAGATGTGTCCGAAATGCAAAGGAATATGGCGAAATGAAGATAAAATCATGATCGTGCCGCTATCGTCCTGGCTGTGAGTTCCGGCTGTTCGTCGTGGCGGCTCTCGCCTTCGAGTTCCGTACAGGATGGGGAGTCCAGCATGGACAGACGCAGCTTCAACCGGCGGATGCTGCTGGGCGGTGCGGCCGTCGCGACATCGATGTCCTTGACCACGGACGCCGTCGGCACCGACCGAGTGGCGAGGCGCGCGCCCGCCGGCGGCAAGGACCGGCACATCACGCTCTACGCGGAGCACGTCGGCCACGGTCAGATGGGATACGGCTTCAAACGCGGCAAGGCGACCATCCCCGGCCCGCTGATCGAGATCAACGAGGGCGACACGCTGCACATCGAGCTGGTCAACACCCTGGACACCGCCGCGAGCCTGCATGTGCACGGGCTGGACTACGAGTTCACCAGTGACGGAACGGACCTGAGCTGGAGCGGGGTGAAGCCCGGGGGGCGGCGTACGTATGTCTGGCGCACCCACGCTCCGGGTCGCCGCAAGGACGGCACCTGGCGCGAAGGCAGCGCGGGCTACTGGCACTACCACGACCACGTCCTCGGTACCGAGCACGGTACGGGCGGTGTCCACAAGGGCCTGTACGGGCCGGTGATCGTCCGCCGCAAGGGCGACATCCTCCCCGACCGGACGCACACGATCGTGTTCAACAACTTGACGATCAACAACTACAAGCATCACCACGCGCCCGACTTCGAGGCGTTCGTCGGAGAGCGCGTCGAGTTCGTGATGATCACCCATGGCGACCACTACCACACGTTCCATATGCACGGTCACCGCTGGGCGGAGAACCGCACGGGCCTGCTCGCCGGTCCGGATGACCACAGCCGGGTCGTCGACAACAAGATCGTGGGGCCGGGGGACGCCTTCGGCTTCCAGGTGATCGCGGGCGAGGAGGTCGGGGCGGGCGCGTGGATGTACCACTGCCATGTGCAGAAGCACGCCGACATGGGGATGGCCGGGCTGTTCCTGGTGAAGAACCGGAACGGGTCGCTGCCCCGGTACCAGGAGCACTCGCACAAGGACGACGAGTCGCACTCGCGCAGGCACGGTCATGGCCATGGTCACGGCCGCCGACACCGGCACCGCCATGTGGACCTGATCGACGAGTCGGACGGCTACGACGAGTTGTACGACTAGCGGGTCTCACCCCGCATACTTCCGTCGCCGTTCACTCCGCGCGCCGCCGTGCGTCGCGCCGCCCCGCCGGGCATCATCGACGGCCGTGAACAAGGCGCCCGGCACACGCCGTTGATCCATCGTTGATCGAATGTTTTTCGCCACCCCGCAAGCTCTTGCCCATGCACACCGAAACGATGACTGCGACCGACATCGCCTGGCAGGAGCAGGCGATGTGTGCGCAGACGGGGGCCGATTTCTTCTTTCCCGAGCCGGGCAGCTCGGTGCGAGAGGCGAAGCGTATCTGCGAGCTGTGCCCGATACGCTCCGCCTGTCTCGAGTACGCGCTCATTCACGACGAACGCTTCGGCGTCTGGGGCGGGCTGTCCGAGAAGGAGCGCCTGCAGCTCCGGCGGACGCGGGGGTAGCGCGGTCCCGTCCGGATGCGGGGCGGGGGATGCGGGACGATCCTGGAGATATGTCCGGACGGGCTCCTGTCATCGTTCACCCGCCGTCGGGAACCGGCGGCCGACGGGTGACCGCGCGCGGGGAGAGTCTCGGGCTGGCGTTCTCCGACGAGGACCTCATGGAGTTCCTCGGTCGGGCCGGCCTGCCGGACGCCGAGGATCTGCTCGACGACCCGGCATGGGTGAAGTGGCGGGGCGCGGAAGCCCACCACTACGAGGCCGCATAGGAGACACGGCGACGCGCGGGCCCGGAGGCCACGCCGCCCTGCGACCGTGATCAACCCACGGCTAACGGCCGTGCTCCGACAGCGACCGTGCTCAGCTCTTGCCGCGTGACGCCATCCGCGCCTTGCGGGCTGCCAGCTTCTCGTCGAACCGCGCGGCCTCCGCGTCGAGACCGCCCATGAACAGGCCCAGTTCCTCCTGCGCCGCGCGGCCCTCGGGGCCGAGCCCGTCGATCTCCATGACCTTCAGGAAGCGGAGCACCGGCTGGAGCACGTCGTCATGGTGGATCCGCAGGTTGTAGACCTCGCCGACCGCCATCTGCACGGCGGCGCGCTCGAAGCCGGGGATGCCGTGGCCGGGCATCCGGAAGTTCACCACGACGTCCCGGACCGCCTGCATGGTCAGGTCCGGCGCGATCTCGAACGCGGCCTTGAGCAGGTTCCGGTAGAAGACCATGTGCAGGTTCTCGTCCGTCGCGATACGGGCCAGCATCCGGTCGCAGACCGGGTCGCCGGACTGGAAGCCCGTGTTGCGGTGCGAGATACGGGTGGCCAGCTCCTGGAAGGAGACATAGGCGACCGTACGCAGCATCGAGTGCCGGTTGTCCGACTCGAAGCCCTCGTTCATGTGCGCCATGCGGAACTGTTCCAGCTTGTCCGGGTCGACGGCGCGCGAGGCGAGGAGGTAGTCACGCATGACGATGCCGTGCCGGGCCTCCTCGGCGGTCCACCGGTGCACCCAGGTGCCCCAGGCACCGTCACGGCCGAAGAGCGCGGCGATCTCGTGGTGGTAGCTGGGGAGGTTGTCCTCCGTCAGCAGGTTCACCACGAGCGCCGTCCGGCCGATCTCGGTGACCTTGGACTGCTCCTTCTCCCAGGCCACGCCGTCCTCGAAGAAGCCGGGGAAGTTACGCCCTTCGCCCCACGGAACGTACTCGTGCGGCATCCAGTCCTTGGCGACCTTCAGATGCCGGTTCAACTCGGTCTCGACCACTTCCTCCAGTGCGTACAGCAGCCGGGCGTCGGTCCAGTCGGAAGGGCTGCCGAGGTGGGGAGCGTCGATCGTCACGGGAACTCCAGGATGGGGACGGTGAACAGTCCGGCGAGCGGTGCCGGAACCTACGGGGACGTAGGCTACGAGGCCGTAGGTTACGGGACCGTAGGTTAAGCGCGCTATAAAGATCACTGATCAGTGCGTGTCCAGCGGTTTCGTCTCCTTCAGCTCGCCGTCGAGGAGCAGCCAGCGGGTGATGCCGATCGACTCCAGGAACGGCATGTCGTGGCTCGCGACGATCAGCGCGCCCTCGTAGGACTCCAGGGCCGTGGTGAGCTGCCGTACGCTCGCCAGGTCGAGGTTGTTGGTCGGCTCGTCCAGCATCAGCAGTTGCGGCGCGGGCTCCGCGAGCATCAGCGCGGCCAGGGCGGCGCGGAAGCGCTCACCGCCCGACAGGGTCCCGGCCCGCTGGTCGGCCCGGGTGCCGCGGAACAGGAAGCGAGCCAAGCGCGCCCGGATCCGGTTGTTGGTGGCGCCCGGAGCGAACCGGGCCACGTTCTCCGCGACCGTCGACGCGTCGTCCAGGACGTCCAGCCGCTGCGGCAGGAAGCGCAGCGGCACATGCGCGGTCACCTCGCCCGCCACCGGCTCCAGTTCGCCCGCGATCGTGCGCAGCAGGGTCGTCTTGCCCGCGCCGTTGCGTCCGATCAGCGCGATCCGCTCCGGGCCGTGCAGATCGAGGCCGCCCGCGACGCGCGCGCCGTACCTCAACTCCAGGTCCCGCAGCGTCAGTACGGCCCGCTCCGGGGGCACCGCCGTGTACGGCAGGTCGACGCGGATCTCGTCGTCGTCCCGTACCGCCTCGACCGCCTCGTCCAGCCGTTCCCTGGCCTCGGTGAGCCTTCCCTCGTGCAGGATGCGGTGCTTGCCCGCGGACTCCTGTGCCGCCCGCTTGCGCGCGCCCATGACGATCTTGGGTTCCCGCTTGTTCTCCCACATCTTCTGCCCGTACCGCTTGCGGCGGGCCAACTTGACCTGGGCGTCGACCAGTTCACGCTTCTGCTTGCGCAGGTCGGCCTCGGCGACGCGCACCATGCGCTCCGCGGCCTCCTGCTCGACGGCCAACGCCGCCTCGTACGCGGAGTAGTTGCCGCCGAACCAGGTCACCTCTCCCGAGCGCAGATCGGCGATCTGGTCGACCAGTTCGAGCAGTTCACGGTCATGGCTGACCACGACCATGATCCCCGGCCAGGCCTGGACCGCCGCGTACAGCCGTCGACGCGCGTACAGGTCGAGGTTGTTGGTGGGCTCGTCAAGGAGCAGGATGTCGGGGCGGCGCAGCAGCAGCGCGGCCAGCCGCAGCAGAACGGTCTCGCCGCCGGAGATCTCACCGATGGTGCGGTCCAACCCGACGTGGCCGAGGCCGAGTTCGCCGAGCATCGCCTCGGCGCGCTCCTCCACGTCCCAGTCGTCGCCGACGGTCGTGAAGTGCTCCTCGGCCACATCGCCCGCCTCGATGGCGTGCAGGGCGGCGCGGGTCTCGGCGATACCGAGCGCCTCCTCCACGCGCAGCGCGGTGTCGAGCGTGACGTTCTGCGGAAGGTAGCCGACCTCGCCCATGACGCGCACCGAGCCGTCGGACGGGGCGAGTTCACCCGCGATCAGCTTCAACAGGGTCGACTTGCCGGAGCCGTTGACCCCGACGAGCCCGGTCCTGCCGGAGGCGAAGCCGACCTGGAGGTCGTCGAAGACGGCGGTGCCGTCGGGCCAGGAGAAGGACAGGGAGACACAGGTGAGGGAGGGAATGGATGACATACGGGCCTCGCGGTTGCGTGAAGTGGGTGGGGGCAACGCGTGAGAGACACCGCAGGGGCGACGGTCCGTGAACAGGCCGTGAGCATGGCCGTGAGCAGAGGAAGAGCCCAGCACGGGAGGACGGCTCGGACGCCGAGGTCGCACGCGACGCACACAGACGCGGACTGCGCTGTGTGACGCGGTGTCTCAAGACCTCAGTAGAGCAACGTCCTTCTCCTGTCGATGGCAACGGGCCGGTGACGAACACGCTAGGAGCGGGCGCGAGGCGCGTCAACGCATTTACGGGGCGCTTCCGCGAGCGGGCATGCTTAGGGCATGCGCGAGGAGGACATCACGCGTCGCGCATCAGCTCCGCGAGGCCGTGGTCCAGGTTCACCTGGAGATGCTCCAGACCGACCGGCACTAATTCGGTGGCCCGCTGGAGGAAGCTGCGGACCTCGCTGGAGTGGATGTGGATGACGGCGGTGCCCTCCGGGGCGTGGAACTCCAGGACGGTGCGGTCGTAACCGTACGGCCGTACCCGGACGTCGCCATGGCCCTCCGGGCCTTCCAGGCCCGCCGCCAGCAGCGCGCGGGCGAAGGTCCAGCAGACCTCCACGCCCTCCAGGGTGGCCGGGGCCGGGAACGTCATACGGACGGCGAACGGGTCGCGCCGGTCGTAGCGGAGCATGGCCGGAATGCTCGGCATCCGCGGTGCGGCGGCGACGAGGCGGGCCTCCACGGGCTGCTCGATGACGAAGGACAACGCCTTGCTCCCTCGGGACGGCTGTCAGGTATGTGAAGAGACGAGGGAATGAGGCATTCCGTGCCCGACGGGCTGGAGTGACCTAGGTCACATACGTGACCGTCCTGATGTCTGGACCGCCTCGATCTCTGGACTGCCTTGAGCGGGTCGGCTAGCTTCGCGCGCCATGACGAGCATGAGGAAGACGAGACGTACGGGCCGGACGATGGCCGTGGGGCTGTGCGCCGCGGTGCTTGCCGCGCTGGCCGTGGCGCCCGCGCAGGCGTACGGCGACGGCGGCAAGCGGCCGGGGTCGCACTGGCGGCTCACCGACAGCGGTACGGACGCACGGTTCCGGGGTCTGGCCGCGGTCAGCCGGAACACCGCCTGGCTGGCCGGAACGCAGGGCGCCGTGCTGCGGACCACCGATGGCGGCGCGCACTGGCGCGATGTCTCCCCGCCGGGCGCCGCGGGCCTGGAGTTCCGCGACATCGAGGCCTTCGACGCCCGGCGCGCCGTCGCCCTGACCATCGGCGAGGGCGAGGACTCCCGCCTCTTCCGCACCGGCGACGGGGGCGCGACCTGGACCGAGACGTTCCGCAACACCGACAGCCGGGCCTTCTACGACTGCCTCACCTTCTTCGACCACCGCCACGGCCTCGCCATGAGCGACCCCGTCGACGGGCGGTTCCGTCTGCTGTCCACCAGCGACGGCGGGCGCTCCTGGAGCGTCCTGCCCGGCGCCGGGATGCCCGCCGCGCAGGACGGCGAGGCCGGGTTCGCGGCCAGTGGCCAGTGCCTGGTCGCCTCCGGGCCGCACGACGTATGGCTGGCGACGGGCGGCGGCGCGCACGCGCGCGTGCTGCACTCCGCCGACCGCGGCCGGACGTGGAGCGCGACCGACACCCCGCTCCCGGCGGGCGATCCGGCACGCGGCGTCTTCGCGCTCGCCTTCCGCGACCGCACGCACGGCATCGCGGTCGGCGGCGACTACCGCGCGGACCAGCCGTCCCCGCGCGCGGCGGCGGTCAGCGGGGACGGCGGTCGCACCTGGACCCCCGCCGCCGAGCCTCCGCCCGCCTACCGGTCCGGTGTCGCCTGGCTTCCGCACAGCCGCACGGCCGCGCTCGCCGTGGGCCCGACCGGCACCGACCTCACCACGGACGGCGGCCGTACCTGGACCACCGTCGACACCGGCTCGTACGACACCGTGGACTGCGCCCCGGACCGGGGCTGCTGGGCCGCGGGGGAGAAGGGACGGGTGGCACGGCTCGAACCCTGAGGGTGTCTGAACCCTGAGGGTGCTTGAACCCGACGGTGATCCGGCGAAACCCGGGTACTCGGTGTGGACCCGTACATCCCGAAAGGAAGTGACCGTCATGCCACGCGGCTCCAGCCCCAAGCGGGAGCGTCAGTACGAGCACATCAAGAAGAGCGCGCTCGACCGCGGGGAGAAGAAGGGACGAGCCGAGGAGATCGCGGCGCGGACCGTGAACAAGGAGCGGGCCCGCTCCGGCGAGTCGAAGACCGCGAGCCGCACGTCCACCCAGGACATGTCCTCCGGCAGGCGCGGCGGACAGCGCTCGGGCCACGGCTCCCAGGGGCCCACCTACGACCAGCTCTACCAGGAAGCCAAGCGGCGCAATATCCACGGCCGTTCGGACATGAACAAGAGCGATCTGAGGCGGGCCCTGGGCAAGTGACGGCGGACCGCGGGGTCGTACGCTCGACACCATCATGACGACCGTACGCATCCCCGCGGGCTGGCCCGCGACCGAAGAAGAGGCCCGCGCCGTACAGGACGACCTGCGCGGCCGGGTGGTCCTGGACGAACCCGGTCCGCCGCCCGGCACCGGCCGTGTGACGGGTGTCGACGTCGCCTACGACGACGAGCACGATGTCGTCGCGGCGGCGGCCGTGGTCCTGGACGCGGCCACGCTCACGGTGGTCACCGAGGCCACCGCCGTCGGCGAGGTCTCCTTCCCCTACGTCCCCGGGCTGCTCGCCTTCCGTGAGCTGCCCACCGTGCTCGCCGCCCTCGACGCCCTCTCCCTCGACCCGGGGCTGGTCGTCTGCGACGGCTACGGCCTCGCCCACCCGCGCCGCTTCGGGCTCGCGAGCCACCTCGGCGTCCTCACCGGGCTCCCCACGATCGGTGCGGCCAAGAACCCGTTCACCTTCACCTACGACGAACCCGGCGCCGCGCGCGGCAGCACGGCCCCGCTGCTCGCGGGCACGGAAGAGGTCGGCCGGGCGGTGCGCACCCAGACGGGCATCAAGCCGGTGTTCGTCTCCGTGGGACACCGCGTCGACCTCGCCAACGCCTGCGCCCATGTCCTCGCGCTCTCCCCGAAGTACCGCATCCCGGAGTCCACGCGCCGCGCCGACGCCCTGTGCCGCCGGGCCCTCGCCGAGGCGGTCGGCCGGGCCGGTGTCGCGACCGGCCCCGCCGCCGACTGACTCCGGGCCGTCGACCGCCTGCGGAGCGAGCCGGGCCGGTCAGCGAGGCGTGCCGTCGATCCGCAACCGCCGCGGCGGGGCGGCGGCGGGCTCCGGCAGGCGCAGTGACGTGCGGCCCGGTGTGATGCTGCCGAGCAGCGAGGCGTGCCGGGCTCCGGTGCACGAGGGCACCGTGGCGGGCAGACCCTGCACGGTCAGGAAGCCCAGGACCGCGAACGCCAGCGCCTCCTTCGCGGTGGAGGGCAGGCCCAGGCTGTCGCTCGGCAGCAGTCGTATGCCGGCCGCCTCCTCGTCGAGCATCCGCATCAGTACGGGGTTGCGGGCGCCGCCGCCGGAGACGACGAGTTCGTCGACGCCGTGGGCCCGGCAGGCGTCCGCGACGGTGACCGCGGTGAGCCGGGTCAACGTGGCCAGTACGTCGTCGGGTTCGAGGACCGGCCGCGCAGCGAGCGCCTCCAACAGATAGGCGAGGTGGAACAGCTCCTTGCCGGTCGTCTTCGGGGCGGGCCGCCGGTAGTACGGCTCCTCCAGCAGTCGGGCCAGCAGAGCGGGGTCGACCCGGCCGCGGGCGGCACCGCGGCCGTCCTCGTCGTAGGCGCGGGCGCCGTGCGTGAAGTGCCGTACGGCCGCGTCGATCAACGCGTTGGCGGGCCCGGTGTCGAAGGCGACCGGATCGGTGTCCCGGCTCACCACGGTCACGTTGGCGATGCCGCCCAGGTTCAGCGCCGCGCTCACGCCCGCCCGGCCGCGCAGCAGCAGCGTGTCGACGATGCTCACCAGGGGCGCGCCCTGCCCGCCCGCTGCGACATCGCGGCTGCGCAGATCGGAGACGACGGGCAGCCCGGTCGCCTCGGCGATCCAGGCGGGCTGCCCGAGCTGGAGCGTGCCGCGGACCGCGCCGCCCTCGACCCAGTGATGGACGGTCTGCCCGTGCGAGACCACCAGGTCGGCGCTGCCGGAGCACAGCTCCCCGACGGCGCGCGTGGCCGCCGCGGCGAAGGCCTGGCCGAGACCGGTGTCCAGGCGGCAGACGGTCTCGATGGTGGTCGCGGAGGGCGGCAGCACCGCTTCCACGAGCCCGCGCAGCTCCTCGGGGTAGGGGAGGCTGAGGGCGCCGAGCGGGCGCAGCACCAGGGTGTCGTGCTCCAGGGTCAGCTCGGCCGCCGCGGCCTCGATGGCGTCGTAGGACGTGCCGGACATCAGGCCGATCACGCGCATGGTGTCTCCGTAGGTTGTCAGGCGGCCGGGGAGCCCGAGGCCGTCGCCGTGTCGGTCCGGTCGGGCCCGGACGGGGCGGCGGGAACCGGCGGCTGGTGGAAGAGGCTCAGCACACCGCCCACGACCAGGGTGAGGACGACCCCGATCGGCACCAGCCACTGCGCCGCGATCGCGGCGGGCACGGTCGCACCCGCCACCGTGGTGTCGATCTTGACGACGCGCACGATGTACGTCATCACCGCGAGCGTCACCACGAAGGCCACCAGGGAGTCGACCTCATTGGCCCGCTTGACCAGACGGCCCAGCAGGAACGCGCCGAGCAGGGCCCCGTAGGTGTACCCGGCGATGGCGAGGCCCGTGAGGTAGACATTGCCGGTGCTGGTACTGAAGGCACAAGCGAAGACCGCCATCAGCACGGCCCACACCAGCGTCATCACCCGCGCCAGCTTCAGCATCGTCTCCTCGGAGGGCGTACGGCGGAAGAAGCTGCGGATCAGGTCCGACACGGTGGAGTTGGACATCGAGTTGAGCGCCGAGGACAGCGAGCCCATGGCCGCGCCCAGGATGCCGGCCACCAGCAGTCCCGAGACGCCCACGGGGAGGCTGTGCAGGATGAAGTGCGGATAGAGGTCGTCCGAGCTCTTCAGCCCGAGGTCGGTGAAGGACCGGCCGTTGTTGTAGGACCACAGCAGGGCACCGACGAGGGAGAACGCCGCGAACTGCACGGTGATGAAGATGCCCGAGCCGATCATCGCCTTCTGGCTGTCGCGCAGATCGCGGGTGGACAGGATGCGCTGGACGATGAGCTGGTCCGAACCATGGCTGGCCATGGCGAAGACGGCACCGCCGAGGATCGCGGTGGGCAGCGCGAAGGTGCTGGTCAGGATGTGGCTGAAGGAGAAGTCGGTGTCGAACACCCGGAAGTGCCCGCTGTTCAGCGCGTCACTGAAGCCGCTCGTGCCGACATGGCCGGAGAGCACCGCGATCGCCAGGACCGCGCCGCCGAGGTAGAGCAGCATCTGGATGGCGTCGGTCCAGATGACCGCCTTGATGCCGCCGAGGTAGGTGTAGACGACGGTGATGGCGGTGAGGACGACGATGATGGTCCGATAGCCGGTGTCGACGCCCAGCTCGTCCAGGAGCAGCTTGATCGGGATGGCGGAGGCGAACAGCCGTACGCCCTCGGCCAGCAGCCGGGTGATCACGAACGTGATCGAGGCCAACCCCTGCAGCCGCAGCCCGAAGCGGTCCCCGAGATAGGCGTAGGCGCTGACGAACCCGCCCCGCTTGTACAGCGGGATGAGGACGGTCGCGACGACCACGCGTCCGATCACATAGCCCAGCGCGAGTTCCACGTTGCCGAAGGCCTGGCCGCCGTACGCGCCGCCGGGGACGCTGATCACGGTGAGGACGCTGGTCTCCGTGGCCACGACCGAGAAGCACACCGTCCACCAAGGCATCTTGCCCTCGCCGACGAAGTACTCCGTGGCGGATCGCTGTCGCCCGGACATCCGCAGTCCGATCCAGGCGATGGCGACCAGATAGACGATGATCACGACGAGGTCGAGGTGGCGCACGGGCTTGCTCCTGTGGGAAGGGCGGGGGAGGAGAGGGAGTTACGAGGGGTCAGACCCGTTCGCGGTGGCGCAGGCGCGTGACGAACGGTTCGTGCGGGCCGCTGCGGCGCAGGGCCAGCAGCCGGGCCCCGTCGAGCGGATCGCCCAGGGGCGGGCGCAGTTCCAGGACGTGCGCGGACGCGGTGAGGGCCGCCGTGAGCGGATCCAGCAGCGGCGCGCCGAGGTGGGTCAGGCCGCCCGTGACGGCAACCGGGACCGGGTCGTCGCCGATCCGGCGGGCGGCGGCGGACACCGCGTCGGCCAGCGCGCCGGCGGCGTCTCGCAGGATGCGCACGGCCGCCCGGTCCTCACGGGCCGCGGCTCGCGCGACCGCCGGGGCGAAGGCGGCGGCGGACCGGGCGGGGTTGCCGTCCCGCGACACGGTGGCGGGCAGGCGTTCCAGCGCGCCGTACTGCTCGATCGCGGCGGTACGCAGCGCGGTCTCGGCGCCCCGGCCGTCCTGGGCGCGCAGCGCCGCGCGCAGCCCCGCGAGGCCGATCCAGGCGCCGCCGCCCTCGTCGCCCAGCCAGGGCCCCCAGCCGTCGACGAGCGCGAACGCGCCCTCGGCCGCGGCGACGGTCACCGCGCCGGTCCCGATGGCGAGGACCACCCCCGCCTCACCGCCCAGCGCCCCGGCGTGCGCGGTCACCGCGTCGCTGGTGACGGCGGCCTCGTCGGTGGGCATCGTGGCCAGCAGCCGCTGGGCCAGCGCGCGGGCGGCGTCCGGCGCGGCGGCGGACCCGGCGGCCCCCACGCAGACGGTGCGCAACCGCTCGACGGCCGCGTCCTTGAGCGCCGCCTCCGCGGCACTCCGTACCGCCGTCTCCGCCGCGATGACCCCTCCGGACGAGGCCAGGCCCGGCGCTCCCGGCACCTCGTGCACGGACAGGGGCGCGGCGCCGTCCTCGGTCCAGACCGCCGCACGGCACCCGGTCTTGCCAAGATCCACAGCGAGCACAGCAGTCATGGGGACGCTCTCTTCTCATGGAGGTGGAAGCGGAAGCGGAAGCAAGCGGTACATGCGTGTTCGGCGTTCGGGGCGGGCGTTGCGTGTTCGGCGTTCGGGCGTGGTGCCGAGTATCAGAAGAGCGAGCGCGGCATGTCAATAAGTAACCACCCGGCTTTGCATCTCGTTAATTTTTGACGACCCGCCGCCCCCGCTGCCTACACTTCATCCGTCCCGTACGGCCCTGGAGGAGCGCATGGCCCCCACGACGGCATCCCCCGCCGACCCGGCAGAGCCGGTCCGCGAGTCGCCCCCGGTCGACCTTCTGGCGAGCATCCGCGGCGCCCTGCCGCATCTCGCCCCGGCCGAGCAGCGCGTGGCCGAGGCGGTGCTCGCCGATCCCGCGCAGGCCGCCGAGTTCTCCATCAGCGCCCTGGCGGGCCGCGCCCGGACCTCGGTCACCACGGTCATGCGGTTCTGCCGGGCCGTCGGGCTGGCCAACTACCCGCAGTTGCGGCTGGCGTTGGCCGGTGCCGCCGCCCGCGAGGACGCGCTGCGCGGTGAACGGGCCTGGACCAGTGGGGACATCAGTGCCACCGACTCGCTCCAGCAGGTGGTCGAGAAGATCATCTACAGCGAGGCGCGCTCCTTGGAGGAGACCGGCGCCCGGCTCGATGTGGACATGCTGGAGCGAGCGGTCGACGCGGTGGCCGCCGCCCGGCGGATCGACATCTTCGGTGTGGGCGCGAGCGGGGTCGTCGGCCAGGATCTGCACCAGAAGCTGCACCGGATAGGCCGGATGGCGTTCGTCTGGACCGATGTCCACGCCGCGCTCACCGCCTCCGCGCTGCTCGGTCCCGCCGATGTCGCCATCGGGATCTCCCACTCCGGCACCACCAGCGACACCATCGCACCGCTGCAGGCCGCGGCCGGGCGCGGTGCGACGACCATCGCCCTCACGAACTTCGCGCGCTCGCCGATCGCCGAGAGCGCCGACCTGCTGCTGACCACCTACGCCCTCGAAGCCCCCTACCGGGTCGGTGCCACCGCCAGCCGCATCGCCCAACTGGCGCTCGTGGACTGCCTGTTCGTCGCCGTGGCCCAGCGTTCCTACGACGACTCGACCGAGGCGCTCAGCGGGACCTGGGGTGCGATCCACGACAGCGGCACGCGCCGACTGCCCCCGGCGCCACCGACCGGCTCCTGACCGCCGGACGCCCGAGGCTCCTGACCACCCCCCGCCCCCGTGGCCGTGGCCCGAACCCCGCCCGGGTGATATGAGATGGTTTGACGACCCGCGGCGGGCTAAGCGCTTGCTCGCCGGGGTATTGTCCGCACTGCAACACGTTCTTAACATCACTGATGTCACATCGGTTGTGTCACAGAGCTGGGGGCTTGATGGCAGTGGCAGGGACGCCTGGGCACGGCCCGCTCGCGGGTGTGCGTGTCGTCGAGCTGGCGGGCATCGGACCCGGCCCGTTCGCCGGGATGCTGCTGGCCGATCTCGGCGCCGACGTGGTGCGCGTCGACCGGCCGGGCGGCCCGGGGCTCGGGGTCGCCCCCGAGTACGACATCACCAATCGCAACAAGCGCTCGGTGGTGGTCGACCTGAAGTCCGAGGACGGCCCCGCCCGCGTCCTGGACCTGGTCGAACGCGCCGACATCCTCATCGAGGGCTACCGTCCGGGCGTCGCCGAACGCCTCGGCATCGGCCCCGAGACCTGCCACGCCCGCAACCCCCGCCTCGTCTACGGCCGGATGACCGGCTGGGGCCAGGACGGCCCCCTCGCCCCGCGCGCCGGACACGACATCGCGTACATCGCGCTCACCGGCACGCTCGGCATGATCGGCGACCCCGACGCGCCGCCCACCGTTCCCGTGAACCTCCTCGGCGACTACGCGGGCGGCGCGCTCTACCTCGTCGTCGGCGCCCTCGCCGCCCTCCACCACGCGCGCGCGACGGGCGCCGGGCAGGTCGTGGACGCGGCCATCGTCGACGGCACCGCCCATCTGACCTCGATGATCCACGGCATGCTCGCCGCCGGGGGCTGGCAGGACCGCCGGGGCGCCAACCTCCTCGACGGCGGCTGCCCCTTCTACGGCACCTACGAGACGGCCGACGGCGGCGCCATGGCGGTGGGCGCCCTGGAACCGCAGTTCTACGCGGAGTTCGTGAAGCTGCTCGGCCTCGGGGACCGGATCCCGGCCCGCGAGGACGCCGCCCGCTGGGGCGAGTTGCGGCAGGCGATCGCGGCCCGCTTCAGAACCCGTACGCGCGACGAGTGGACCCGGCTCTTCGACGGCTCCGACGCGTGCGTGGCCCCTGTCCTCTCGCTCCGCGAGGCCCCGGCCCACCCCCACCTCGCCGCCCGCGGCACCTTCACCGACCACGAGGGCATCACCCAACCGGCGCCCGCGCCCCGCTTCTCGGTCACCCCCACCTCGGTCCGTGGCGGCCCGGCCCGGCCGGGCGCCGCCACCGTGGACGTGGCGCGTGACTGGGACGTCCCCCGCCTCCTCCAGAACGACGCCCCCAGGCTCCTCCAGGACGGCGACTGAAGATCACCCGCCGTTCCCGCTCGGCCGACCCTCCTCGAAAGGCTTACCAGTGAGCACCGAAGCGTACGTGTACGACGCGATCCGCACCCCGCGCGGGCGCGGCAAGGCCAATGGCGCCCTGCACGGCACCAAGCCCATCGACCTGGTGGTCGGACTCATCCACGAGGTACGGCGCCGGTTCCCCGACCTCGACCCGGCCGCGATCGACGACATCGTCCTCGGGGTCGTGGGCCCGGTCGGCGACCAGGGCTCCGACATCGCCCGGATCGCCGCGATCGCCGCCGGACTGCCCGACACGGTCGCCGGGGTCCAGGAGAACCGCTTCTGCGCGTCCGGCCTCGAAGCCGTCAACCTCGCCGCGGCGAAGGTCCGTTCGGGCTGGGAGGACCTGGTGCTCGCGGGCGGCGTCGAGTCCATGTCGCGCGTCCCGATGGCCTCCGACGGCGGCGCCTGGTTCGCCGACCCGATGACCAACATCGCCACCAACTTCGTGCCCCAGGGCATCGGCGCCGACCTCATCGCCACCATCGAGGGCTTCTCCCGGCGGGACGTGGACGAGTTCGCGGCGCTGTCCCAGGAGCGCGCCGCGACCGCCTGGAAGGAAGGCCGCTTCGAGAGGTCCGTGGTGCCCGTGACGGACCGCAGCGGCCTGGTCGTCCTCGACCACGACGAGCACATGCGGCCCGGCACCACCGCCGACTCGCTCGCGGGGCTCAAGGCGTCGTTCGCGGACATCGGCGACCTGGGCGGCTTCGACGCGGTGGCGCTGCAGAAGTACCACTGGGTCGAGAAGATCGACCACGTCCACCACGCGGGCAACTCCTCCGGCATCGTGGACGGCGCGTCGCTTGTCGCGATCGGCTCCGAGGCGGTCGGCGAGCGGTACGGGCTGACGCCGCGCGCCCGGATCGTCTCGGCGGCGGTCTCCGGTTCCGAGCCGACGATCATGCTGACCGGCCCCGCGCCCGCCACCCGCAAGGCGCTCGCCAAGGCGGGCCTGACGATGGACGACATCGACCTGGTCGAGATCAACGAGGCGTTCGCCGCTGTCGTGTTGCGGTTCGTGCGGGAGATGGGGATCTCGCTGGACAAGGTCAACGTCAACGGCGGCGCCATCGCCCTCGGCCACCCGCTCGGCGCGACCGGCGGGATGATCCTCGGCACCCTGGTGGACGAACTGGAGCGCCAGGACAAGCGATACGGGCTGGCCACGCTGTGCGTGGGCGGCGGCATGGGCATCGCCACCATCGTCGAGCGTGTCTGACCTTCCCCGACGGACCTACGGAGCACCCCTGATGACACTTCAGTCCACCACCATCCGCTGGGAGCGGGACGACACCGGCATCGTCACCCTCGTCCTCGACGATCCGAACCAGTCCGCGAACACCATGAACCAGGCGTTCAAGGAGTCGATCGCGGCGATCGCCGAGCGCGCCGAGGCCGAGAAGGACTCCATCCGCGGCATCGTCTACACCTCCGCGAAGAAGACCTTCTTCGCCGGCGGCGACCTCAAGGACATGATGAAGGTCGGCCCCGAGGAGGCCCAGCAGGTCTTCGAGACCGGTATGGCGATCAAGCACGCGCTGCGCCGTATCGAGACCCTCGGCAAGCCGGTCGTCGCCGCCCTCAACGGCGCGGCCCTGGGCGGCGGTTACGAGATCGCCCTCGCCTCCCACCACCGCATCGCCCTCGACGCCCCCGGCTCCAAGATCGGCCTGCCCGAGGTCACCCTCGGCCTGCTTCCGGCGGGCGGCGGCGTCACCCGTACCGTCCGGCTGATGGGCATCGCCGACGCCCTGCTGAAGGTGCTGCTCCAGGGCACCCAGTACGCGCCCCGGCGCGCCCTGGACAACGGCCTGGTCGATGAACTGGCCGCCACCCGCGAGGAGATGCTCGCCAAGGCGCGCGCCTTCATCGACGCCAACCCCGAGTCCCAGCAGCCCTGGGACAAGCCGGGCTACCGCATCCCGGGCGGTACGCCGTCCAACCCGAAGTTCGCCGCCAACCTCCCCGCCTTCCCGGCCAACTTGAGGAAGCAGTTGAACGGCGCCCCCTACCCGGCCCCGCGCAACATCCTCGCGGCGGCCGTCGAGGGCTCCCAGGTCGACTTCGAGACCGCCCAGACCATCGAGGCGCGCTACTTCACCGAGTTGGTGACCGGGCAGACCGCGAAGAACATGATCCAGGCGTTCTTCTTCGACCTCCAGGCCGTCAACTCCGGCGCCAACCGGCCGCAGGGCATCGAGCCCCGTACGGTCCGCAAGGTGGCGGTCCTCGGCGCCGGGATGATGGGCGCGGGCATCGCCTACTCGTGCGCCCGCGCGGGCATCGAGGTCATGCTCAAGGACGTCTCCCCGGAGGCGGCGGCCCAGGGCAAGGCCTACTCCGAGAAGCTGTGCGCCAAGGCGGTCGCCAAGGGGCGTACGACGCAGGAGAAGGCGGACGCGCTGCTCGCCCGGATCACCCCCACCGCCGAGGCCGCCGACCTCGCGGGCTGTGACGCGGTCATCGAAGCCGTCTTCGAGGACCCGGCGCTCAAGCACAAGGTGTTCCAGGAGATCGAGCACATCGTCGAGCCCGACGCGCTGCTGTGCTCCAACACCTCGACCCTGCCGATCACGGCGCTCGCCGAAGGCGTGGAACGGCAGAGCGACTTCATCGGGCTGCACTTCTTCTCGCCCGTCGACAAGATGCCGCTGGTCGAGATCATCAAGGGCGAGCGGACCGGCGAGGAGGCGCTGGCGCGCGCCTTCGACCTGGTGCGGCAGATCAACAAGACGCCGATCGTGGTCAACGACTCGCGCGGCTTCTTCACCTCCCGTGTCATCGGCCACTTCATCAACGAGGGTGTCGCGATGGTCGGCGAGGGCATCGAGCCCGCCTCCGTCGAGCAGGCGGCGGCGCAGGCGGGCTACCCCGCCAAGGTGCTGTCCCTGATGGACGACCTGACGCTCACCCTGCCCCGCAAGATCCGCAACGAGACGAAGCGGGCGGTCGAGGAGGCGGGCGGCACCTGGACGGCGCACCCGGCGGAGGCCGTCATCGACCGTATGGTCGACGAGTTCGGGCGCCCCGGCCGCAGCGGTGGCGCCGGGTTCTACGAGTACGGCGAGGACGGCAAGCGCGGCCTGCTGTGGCCGGGCCTGCGCGAGCACTTCACCGAGCCGGGCCACGAGATCCCCTTCGAGGACATGCAGGAACGCATGCTGTTCTCCGAGGCGCTGGACACCGTCCGGCTGCTGGAGGAGGGCGTGCTGACGTCCGTCGCCGACGCCAACATCGGCTCGATCTTCGGCATCGGCTTCCCCGGCTGGACCGGCGGCGTGCTGCAGTACATCAACGGGTACGAGGGCGGTCTCGCGGGCTTCGTGGCCCGTGCGCGGGAGCTGGCCGAGCGCTACGGCGAGCGGTTCACGCCGCCCGCGCTGCTGGTGGAGAAGGCGGAGCGGGGGGAGCGCTTCACCGACGCGCGCTGACCTCGGTTCGCCGCGCCGGTTCGCGACTCGGACCGCGTATCGGTTCGCAGGTGCCCGCGGAGGCTTCCGGTCTCCGCGGGCACCCGCGTGCTCACCGGTCCTGCGTGTCCGGCATGTCCTGCGCGTCCTGGGCGTCCTGCGCGGGCCGGGCGAGCCACTCCCGCAGCTCCTCCTTCAGGGAGCGCTGGAACGTGGTGAGCAGCGCCTGCACCACCAGCGGGTGCATATGCGCGGACAGGGACCGTACGTCCGTGGGGTCGCGCTCGGCCACGGCGTCGCGGAACAGCCGTGACAGCGCGTGCGCCGCGGCCCGGGAGTGCTCGGTCAGGACGGTGCGGGCGGCGAGGACCGTCTCATGGGTCAGCGGGACGTCGATCAGCTCGACGCCGAGACGCAGCAGCCCGGGGTCCATGTGGAAGCGGTCGTCCGCCCGCTCGATGACCCCGAGCGCCGCGAGCCGCTCCAGCTCGTCCTCGTCCAGCGCCCGTCCCGCGCGCCGTTCCAGCTCCTTCCGGGACACCGCCTCCACGGCGTCCGGCGCCCAGGAGGCCACGACGGCCCGCTGGAGCGCGAGGTCGCGCGCGGTGAGGTCCGTGGGAAGCTGCCGCAGATACCGTTCGATCCCGGCCAGCGTCATACCCTGGCGCTGCAACTCGTCGATCAGCTCCAGCCGGGCCAGATGCCCCGGCCCGTAGTGCCCCACGCGCCGCGGCCCGATCACCGGCGGGGGCAGCAGCCCCTTGGCGCTGTAGAAGCGGACGGTGCGGACCGTGACGCCCGCGCGCGCGGCCAGCTCGTCGACGGTGAGCGTCGGCTCCTCGGTCTCGGTCGTCATATGGAGCAGTATTGCTGTCCCACCAATGCTGTGAAACCTCGCGCGATCACGTGGCGTCGATCGACGGCCGCAAATCGGGACATTCGGTGAGCATATGGAGAACAGCGGAGAACGATGGAGAACAGTGGAGAACATGTGAGAAGTCCCGCTATGTGATCTGCGCTATCGCGTCCGCAGAGATTCGTGGGAGAGGGTGACCCGTCGGTCTGTGTCGCCTCTCAGGTGCCGGACCGAGGCACTGACCGAGCCACAGAGAGAGATCCACGCGTGAGCAAGGACGCCGTGAACACGGCCGTGGCCGCATCCCATGGCGGTGCGAGTCACCAGCCCAAGGACGCGGGCGACGCCGGTTACAGCAAGGACCTCAAGTCCCGCCACATCAACATGATCGCGATCGGTGGGGCGATCGGCACGGGCCTCTTCCTCGGAGCGGGCGGCCGGCTGCACAACGCGGGTCCCGCCCTGGCGCTGGCCTACCTGGTCTGCGGTGTCTTCGCCTTCTTCGTCGTCCGCGCGCTGGGCGAGCTGGTCCTGTACCGGCCCTCGTCCGGGTCCTTCGTGTCGTACGCGCGTGAGTTCCTCGGCGAGAAGGGCGCCTATGTCGCGGGCTGGATGTACTTCCTCAACTGGTCGACGACCGGCATCGCAGACATCACCGCCATCGCGCTGTACACGCACTACTGGAGCATGTTCACCTCCGTCCCGCAGTGGGTGCTCGCCCTGATCGCGCTCGCGGTCGTCCTGGCCGTGAACCTGATCTCGGTGCGGATCTTCGGCGAGATGGAGTTCTGGTTCGCGATCATCAAGGTCGCCACCCTGGTCGGCTTCATGCTGATCGGCATCTTCCTGCTGGCCACCCAGCACCCGGTGGGCGGCCACACCCCGGGCCTGAGCGTGATCGGCGACAACGGCGGCTTCTTCTCGCACGGGGTCATGCCCGTGGTCATCGTCATGCAGGGCGTGATCTTCGCCTACGCGGCCCTGGAACTGGTCGGCGTCACCGCGGGCGAGACCGCCGAGCCGGAGAAGGTCGTCCCGCGCGCGGTGAACTCGATCATGTGGCGCGTGGGCCTGTTCTACGTCGGCTCCGTGATCCTGCTCGCGCTGCTGCTGCCCGGCTCGGTCTACTCCGCGAGCGAGAGCCCCTTCGTCACCGTCCTGTCGAAGATCGGCGTATCGGCGGCCGGTGACGTGATGAACCTGGTCGTGCTGACCGCCGCGATGTCCTCGCTGAACTCCGGCCTCTACTCCACCGGCCGCATCCTGCGCTCCATGGCCATGGCGGGGTCGGCGCCGAAGTTCACGGCGCGGATGAACCGCAGCCAGGTCCCCTACGGCGGCATCCTGCTCACCTGCGCGGTGTGCGTGCTCGGCGTCGGCCTGAACTACCTCGTGCCGAGCCAGGCCTTCGAGATCGTGCTGAACGTGGCGTCCCTCGGCATCATCAGCACCTGGGTGATCATCATGATCTGCCACCTGGTCTTCGTCCGCCGCGCCAAGGCGGGCCTGGTCACCCGGCCGTCCTTCCGGCTGCCCGGCAGCCCGGTCACGGAGATCGCGACCATCGGCTTCCTGGTCGCCGTCCTCGTCCTCATGTGGAACGACCCCGTGGTCGGCCGCAAGACGCTGCTGCTCCTGCCCGTGATCGCGGCCCTGCTCGTCGGCGGCTGGTTCGCACTCGGCCGCCGCCGCGCCCAGACCGAGAACCAGGGCCCGACCCGCATCACGCCGTAACGGCGCCGAGGCCCTCGGTGAGGCGGGCCGCCCTCCGGTGAGGTGGCCCGGCCTGCCAACGAGGCGGCCCGGAGCATCCGCCCCGGGCCGCCTGCGGAGTCGCGGGGATCAGCCCGCGTGGATGTCGTTCGTCGCGGCGATCTTCTGCCAGGACTTCGGCGGGGCCGCGGCGGCCGGGGTCTGTGTGGCGGACACCGCGCCGCGTGCCGCGGGCTTCGACGGCTGGAACAGCCAGGTGTCGAAGAGCGCGGCCAGCGGCTTGCCGGACACGCGCTCCGCGTACGCCCGGAAGTCCGCGACCGAGGCGTTGCCGTACGCGTGCTCCTTCGGCCAGCCCTTCAGCAGCGCGAAGAACGCCTTGTCCCCGACCTCGTCGCGCAGCGCCTGGACGGCGAGCGCGCCCCGGTCGTAGACCGCGATGTCGAACTGGTCGTCCGGGCCCGGGTCACCGGGCCTGACCGTCCAGAACGGGTCGTCGGCCGGGTGCGAGGCGTACACCTGGTCCGCCAGCTCCTGTGTCGTGCCCTCGCCCTCGTGCTCCGACCACAGCCACTGCGCGTACCGCGCGAAGCCCTCGTTGATCCAGATGTCCTTCCAGCCCTTCAGCGACACGGAGTCGCCGTACCACTGGTGGGCCAGCTCGTGCACGACGACCGAGGGGTTCGCGCCCTTCGCGAACTGTTTCGGGCTGTAGTACACGCGCGTCTGCGTCTCCAGCGCGTACGACGTGGTCGTGTTGGGGACGTACCCGCCGACCGAGTCGAACGGGTACCGCCCGAGGTAGCCGCTCAGCCAGTCGACGATCTCCCCGGTGCGCTCCAGGCTCGCCCGCGCGGCCCGGTCGTAGGTGCCGAGGTCCTTGCTGTACGCGTTGATGATCGGGACGCCGGTCGACGTCTTCCCCGTGGTGATGTCGAACTTGCCGACCGCGAGCGTGGTGAGATACGTCGCCTGCGGCTTGTGCTGCCGCCAGGTGTAGGTGGTCCAGCCCTGCTTCGAACGCGTCGGCAGCAGCGTGCCGTTGGAGATCGCCTGGGTGCCGTCCGGCACCTGCACCGACACGTCGTACGTCGCCTTGTCGCTCGGGTGGTCGTTGCTCGGGTACCACCACCAGGCCGACTCCGGCTCGTCCGCGGCGATCGCGCCGTCCGGGGTGCGGTGCCAGGTACTGAACCCGTAGGCGCTCTTCGTGGACGGCACCCCGCTGTAGCGGACCACGACGGTCAGCGGCGTGCCCCGGCGCAGCGGGGTGGCCGGGGTGATCTCCAGCTCGTGCTCGCCGGAGGTGGCGAAGGAGGCCTTCGCGCCGTTCACCCGCACCTCGCCGACATCCAGCAGGAAGTCCAGGTCGAAGCGGGACAGATCCTCGGTGGTCCTGGCCCGGATGGTCGCCGTGCCCTCCAACTCGTCCGTCGCGGGCCGGTACTTGAGCCTCAGGTCGTAGTGAGAGACGTCGTATCCGCCGTTGCCGTAGTTCGGGTAGTAGGCGTCTCCGGCGCCCGGAGCCCCGGGCTGGTAGTCGGCCGCGGATGCCGGGATCGCCAGCAGCAGGGAAGCGGCGGCGAGGGCTCCCGGGGTGATGAGTCTGCGGTGCACGAGAACTCCAAGTCGTAGGCGCATGAAGTCTGTTCGGACACTATTCAGTCCCTTGAGCCCCAGCCGTGTCCATGGCACCGACGGCCGTAAGATCGTCATCCGGCCGTCGAAGCCACGCCCTTGACGCCTCCTCAGACAGCCGAGTCCGCCAACTCGGCCGCCTCGCGCGCGCATCCCCACGCCACCGTGACACCTGCGCCACCGTGCCCGTAGTTGTGCACCAACATCCCCCCACCGGGGAGCACTTCGCGCTCCAGCCGGACGGCCTCCCGTACCGGCCGCAGCCCCACCCGGTGTTCGAGGACCCGCGCCCCGGCGATCTCCGGCAGCATCGCCGCGCACCGCGCCATGATCTGCTCGGCCGTACGGGGATCGGGCGTGAGCGACCAGGCGTCGTCCTCGGCGGTGCCGCCCAGGATCAGCCCGCCGGGCTGCGGGAACAGATACGTGCCCGCCTCGGACGTGGGGTCCACCGACGTCAGCCAGGTGGTGACACCGGGGTTCTCCACCACGACGAGCTGCCCGCGCACCGGGCGCACCAGCGGATCGGGCACCAGCTCGCGGGCGCTCAGGCCGGTGCAGTTGACGACGACGGACGCCTCGGTGGCCGGTTCCGCCAGGTCCGCGATCGTACGTGCCTCGACGCGCCCTCCCGCCCGCAGCAACCGCTCGCGCAGCCACCGCAGATGGGTCGGCATGTCGATGAGCGGAAGCCGCGCCCACAGCCCCGTCCCGGCGTACTCGGCATCCGTCGCCGCGCGAAGTCCCTTGATCCGGGCGGCCCATGGCCCCAGTTCGTCCAGCCGTGTCTCGCCGAGCACACCCGGGACCATACGGACGCCCGTCACCTCGGGCCGCGCCGCCAACTCCTCGTACACGGCGAGGGATTCGAGGGCCCACTCGCCCACGAGGGCCTCGGGCTCGATCCGGTACGGCCACCACAGGGCGCCCGCGACCGCCGAGGTGGTCCGCTCGGCGGGCTCCCGCGTCCACACCCGCACCCGTCGGCCGTTCTCCGCCAGGACGATCGCCGTCGTCAGCCCGATGACCCCGCCACCGACCACGATCACAACATCGCTTCGCTCACTGTCCACGCCCGGACGCTAGCCGAATGTGCGCTGCCGTGCTCACATCACGTACAGTGTGGGAATACTCACACCATGTCTGCCGAGTACGCGACCTTCGGCCTGGCACCGGCGATCCGTGCCGGTGGTGTTCTCCCAGGCGGTGACTACCAAGTGCACCGGGACTTCGTGGACTTCGTCGTCGACGGACGTCCGCTGCTGTTCCAGCTCTCCGACCTGGACGCCGTCTCCCCGCTCGCCTCCGACATACCGCCCGCGATCTTCACCGCGCAGGTGCACAGCCTCCTCCTGGAGGCCGACGCCCCGCTCGAAGGCGGCCGTTACGTCATCTACGGCTGCCCGGAGTGCGAGGACCTGTCCTGCGGCGCGGTCACCGCGGTCATCGAGAAGGACGGCGACGACTTCGTGTGGCGCGACTTCGCCTGGCAGACGCGCGAGCGGGCGGATCTGGAGCTGAACGGCTACCACGGGATCGGCCCGTTCCGCTTCCGCGGCGACGCCTATCGCAGCGCCCTCACCTCCCTGCTCGACAGCCCTGCGGCGCCGCGGCACCGGGTGCTGCTGATCGGCTCCCGGGTCGCCGTCCTGGCCCGGCTCGCCGCCGCGCTGCGCACCATCGGCATCGGCGCGGAGATCGCCTACGACGCCACCGACGTGCCCGCCGAGGAGCTGCGTGGCTACGGCGCGGTGGCGTTCGGCAGAGCGGTCGGCGAGCCTCGACGGGCCGCCGTGCGCGAGGCGTTCGCCCGCGCGGGCGCCGAGGTCGCCTGGGTCGACGGGCTCGCCCCGATCGTGCCCCTGCTCGTCGCACAGATCGAAGACGCCCTCGACCGCACCCCCGTGGAGCGCCGCCGCCTCACCGAGCTGACCGCGGTCGGCGACACGGCGGAACTCGAGGTGACCTCCACCTGCCGCGTCCAGGTCACCGCCTACCGCCAGGACCGACTGCACCGCGTCCATGTCCACGAGGCCTTCGACGACGTCCTGGCCGCGGGCCGCCATCGCATCGCCCTCGATCCCCGGGCGACGAAGGGGGAGTCCTTCGTGGTGGCCCGGACCACCGGGGGCGCGCTGGTGGCGGCCGTGACGCACTGACCGGCTGCCGAGGCGCGGAACACCGCGGGCCCGGCCCCTCCGCGACGACGAAGACGAAGACGAAGACGAAGACGAAGACGAAGCGGAGAAGCCGGGCCCACGAACCTCAGCGGCGGCCGTTCTTGGAATCCAGCAGACCCGCGCGCCGCAGCGCGTCGGCCATCGCGCTGTTGGCGGGCGGGGGCGCCTGACGGGACCCGCCGCCCTGACGGGACCCGCCGCCCTGGCGGCCCTGGCGCTGCTGCGGCGGGCGCCCGCCGCGCTGCTGCCGCCGCCCACCGGTGTTGCCCTGCTTGTCCTGCTTGTCCTGCGCGGCGGCCTCGTCGTCCAGGCGCAGCGTCAGCGAGATCCGCTTGCGCGGAATGTCGACGTCGAGGACCTTCACCTTGACGATGTCGCCCGGCTTCACCACGTCCCGCGGGTCCTTGACGAACGTCCTGGACATCGCGGAGACATGGACGAGACCGTCCTGGTGGACGCCGATGTCCACGAAGGCACCGAAGGCGGCCACGTTCGTGACGACCCCCTCCAGGACCATCCCCGAGGACAGGTCGGAGATCTTCTCGACGCCCTCCTTGAACGTGGCCGTCTTGAACGCCGGCCGCGGGTCACGGCCCGGCTTCTCCAGCTCCTTCAGGATGTCGCTCACGGTTGGCAGACCGAACGTCTCGTCCACGAAGTCGGACGGCTTCAGCGAACGCAGCGTCGCCGTGTTGCCGATGAGCGCGGCCACCTCCGCGCCGGAGGTCTTCACCATGCGCCGGACGACGGGGTACGCCTCCGGGTGCACGCTGGAGGCGTCCAGCGGGTCCGTGCCGCCCCGGATGCGCAGGAAGCCCGCGCACTGCTCGAAGGCCTTGGGCCCGAGCCGTGCCACCTTCTTCAGCTCCGTGCGCGAGGCGAACGGGCCGTTGTCGTCACGGTGCTTGACGATGTTCTCCGCGAGCCCGGAGGAGATACCGGAGACACGGGCGAGCAGCGGGGCCGAGGCCGTGTTGACGTCCACGCCCACGCCGTTCACACAGTCCTCGACCACGGCGTCCAGCGAGCGGGACAGCTTCACCTCGGACAGGTCGTGCTGGTACTGGCCGACACCGATGGACTTCGGGTCGATCTTCACCAGCTCGGCCAGCGGGTCCTGGAGGCGGCGGGCGATGGAGACCGCGCCGCGCAACGACACGTCCATGTCCGGCAGTTCCTGCGAGGCGAACGCCGAGGCCGAGTACACCGACGCGCCCGCCTCGGACACCATCACCTTGGTGAGCTTCAACTCCGGGTGCTTGGTGATCAGTTCACCGGCGAGCTTGTCGGTCTCACGGGACGCCGTGCCGTTGCCGATCGCGACCAGCTCGACCGCGTGCTCCTTGGCCAGGCGCGCCAGCTTGGCGATGGCCTCGTCCCACCTGTTGGCCGGGACATGGGGGTGGATGACATCCGTCGCGACGACCTTGCCGGTCGCGTCCACCACGGCGACCTTCACACCCGTACGGAAGCCGGGGTCCAGGCCCAGCGTCGCGCGCGTGCCGGCCGGGGCGGCGAGCAGCAGGTCGCGCAGGTTCGCCGCGAACACCGCCACCGCCTCGTCCTCGGCGGCCGTGCGCAGCCTGAGGCGCAGATCGATGCCGAGATGCACCAGGACGCGGGTGCGCCAGGCCCAACGGACCGTGTCCGTCAGCCACTTGTCGCCCGGTCGGCCACGGTCGGCGATCCCGAAGCGCTGCGCCACGATGCCCTCGTACGACGACGCGGCCGAGGCCGACTCGGCGGGCTCCTCCGGCTCCAGGACGAGATCGAGGACCTCTTCCTTCTCGCCGCGCAGCATCGCGAGGATGCGGTGCGAGGGCAGCTCGGTGAAGGGCTCGGCGAAGTCGAAGTAGTCGGCGAACTTGGCGCCCGCCTCCTCCTTGCCCTCCCGCACCTTGGCGGCCAGCCGCCCGCGCACCCACATCCGCTCGCGCAACTCGCCGATCAGGTCCGCGTCCTCGGAGAAGCGCTCGGTGAGGATCGCCCGCGCGCCGTCCAACGCGGCCTGCGCGTCGGCCACTCCCTTGTCGGCGTCGACGAACGCGGCTGCCGCGGCGAGCGGTTCGACACCGGGGTCACCGAGCAGGCCCTCGGCCAGCGGCTCCAGACCCGCCTCACGCGCGATCTGCGCCTTCGTCCGCCGCTTCGGCTTGAACGGCAGATAGACGTCCTCCAGGCGCGCCTTGGTCTCCGCGCCCCGGATCCGCGCCTCCAACTCCTCGGTGAGCTTGCCCTGCTCCCGTACGGACTCCAGGATCGCCGTCCGCCGCTCCTCCAGCTCGCGCAGATAGCGCAGCCGCTCCTCGAGCGTGCGCAGTTGCGCGTCGTCGAGCAGCTCGGTCGCTTCCTTGCGGTAGCGGGCGATGAAGGGCACCGTCGAACCGCCGTCGAGCAGCTCGACCGCGGCCCGCACCTGCCGCTCCCGTACGCCGAGTTCCTCGGCGATCCTGCTTTCGATGGACCCTGCGAGGGGTGTGGTCACGTCCCGTACCGCCTTCTCCACTGAGGTTGCGCGGCAATTGTGGCAGGTGGCCCCGACAACGGGCGATCAGGGCGCCGATCGGCCACGTCGCTCCGCACCATTCGGCCACGCCGCTCCCCGCCGCTCGGTCACGTGGCTCCGCGCCGGCCAGGGCGACGTGGACGCCGGGAGGTATGGCAGGAAAGGTGGGGTATTCGTCCTTGCGGCCCTTCCCCGACCGGCGAAGAATCGACGTATGCGTACCCTTCTGGTCGTCCTCTTCGACGGCGTGCAGAGCCTGGACGTCACCGGCCCGGTGGAGGTCTTCGCGGGCGCCGAGACGCGCTGCCCGGGGACGTACCGCATCACCACGGCCTCCCTGGACGGCGCTCCCGTCCGCACCTCCAGCGGTCTCACGCTCGTCCCGGACCGTGCCCTCGCCGAGGCGCCCGCCGCGCACACCCTGCTCGTGCCGGGCGGCCAGGGCACCCGCGGTCCCGACCCGCGCCTGGTCGACTGGCTGCGCGCGCACGGCCGCCGTCCCGCGCGGCTGGTCTCCGTCTGCACCGGCGCGGCCCTCCTCGCCCGCGCGGGCCTGCTCGACGGCCGCCGGGCGACCACCCACTGGGCGTACTGCGCGACGCTCGCCCGCCATCACCCCGAGATCGACGTCGACCCCGACCCCATCTACGTACGCGACGGCTCCGTCGCCACCTCGGCCGGTGTCACCTCCGGCATCGACCTCGCCCTGGCCCTCGTCGAGGACGACCTGGGCCGTGAGGCCGCGCTGACCGTCGCCCGCCACCTCGTCGTCTTCCTGCGCCGCCCCGGCAACCAGGCCCAGTTCAGCGCCCAACTCGCCGCCCAGACCGCGCAACGCGAGCCCCTGCGCGAGGTCCAGCAGTGGATCACCGAGCACCCGGACGACGACCTCACCGTGGAGTCGCTCGCCGCGCGGGCGCGGCTGTCCCCTCGCCACTTCGCCCGTGCCTTCCAGTCCGAGACCGGGACGACCCCCGGCCGCTATGTGGACCGCGTCCGCCTCGAACATGCCCGCCGTCTGCTGGAGGACACCGCCGACGGCGTCGAGGAGATCTCCCGCGCCAGCGGCTACGGCACGCCCGAGTCGATGCGCCGTGCCTTCGCGAAGGCTCTCGGCACGGCCCCGGCGGAGTACCGGCGCCGCTTCCGCCCCGCGGCCACCCCCTGACCCCCACCGTCCTGAACCCCACCTCCGACGAAGGGAAGCACCATGCAGATCGCCATCGTCCTCTACGACCGTTTCACCGCCCTGGACGCCGTCGGCCCCTACGAGACCCTCGGCCGCCTCCCCGACGCGGAGACCGTCTTCGTCGCCGAGCAGGCCGGACCCGTACGCACCGACACCGGAGCCCTCGCGCTCACCGCCGACCGGACCCTGGCCGAGGTGCGAAGCCCCGACATCGTGGTCGTCCCCGGCGGCCCCGGCCAGATCCCGCAGACGGAGAACCCCGTACTCCTCGACTGGCTGTGCGCCGCTGACGCCACCAGCACCTGGACGACGTCCGTGTGCACCGGCTCCCTGCTGCTGGCCGCCGCCGGGCTGCTCCAGGGCCGCCGCGCCACCTCGCACTGGCTGGCCCTGGACGCTCTGACCGGGTTCGGCGCCGAACCGACGGGCGAGCGCGTCGTGTTCGACGGCAAGTACGTCACCGCGGCCGGTGTCTCCGCCGGCATCGACATGGGGCTGACCCTGCTCGGCCGGATCGCGGGCGACGAACACGCCCAGGCCGTACAGCTCTTGACCGAGTACGACCCGCAACCGCCCTACGACGCGGGGTCCCCGCTGAAGGCGCCCGCCCACCTCGTGGAGGAGTTCCGCACCAAGAGCCGCTTCAGCCTGGCGTAGTCCAGGTGAACCGCGGCTGCCTGCGCTCGAGGAACGCGGCGACGCCCTCCGCGGCATCGCCGCTGCCGCGCGCCTTCTCGGCCCAGTACGCGTCCCGGTCCGTCCGCCCGTTCGCGAACTCCTTGGTCGCCGCCTGGGCCAGCAGGGAGCGCGAGCCCAGCAGGCGCGTGAACTCCGCCACCCGCTTGCCGAGTTCGCCCTCCGGCAGTACCTCCTCGACCAGCCCCGTACGCAGGGCCCGCGCGGCGTCGATCAACTCGCCCGAGAACAGGAGGTACTTGGTGGTGCCGGGGCCCACCAGCGAGGCCAGCCGCCGGGTGGAGGAGGCCGGGTAGACGATCCCCAGCTTGGCCGGGGTCACCCCGAACAGCGCGCCCTCCTCCGCGAACCGCAGATCGCACGCCGCCGCCAACTGCACGCCGCCGCCCACACAATGACCGCGCACGGCCGCCAGCGTCGGCTTCGGGAACACGGCCAGCGCCTCCTCGGCCCGTACGGCCAGCGCCTGCGCCGCTGTCGGCGACGCGCGCAGCGTGGAGATGTCGGCGCCCGCGCAGAACGTCCCGCCCTCCCCGGTGAGCACCAGCACCCGTACGTCCGGATCGGCGGCCAGCGCGTCGAGCAGGGGCGGCAGGGCCTCCCACATGCCGGCCGTCATGGCGTTCCGCTTGGCCGGGTGGTGGATGACGACGGTCGCGACCCCGTCGGTGACGCTGTGCGGCAACTGCGGCTCCATGGGCCGGATGCTATCCGTACGCCCCGGGCCGTACGGGACGGGGGCGACGGGACCGGGGACCCCGAAGCCGTACAACCCGAAGAGTTCCGAAGGCGAAGCAAGGGGAACAGGAACGGTCGTACGAGCGACCGTGTCATGCGTCGACGGTCAGATGTCGTCGATACCTGCCGATTTGTGTTCAGTCATACGGTGCGGAGCAGTGCGTTCCCAACACTCGATGCGTGGTGACAATCGAGCGCAAGGGTGGCGACCGGACGATGGAGAGCCAAGGGGGAGGGTCCGGCCCACGCCCTGACAGCGGCGGGAACGTACCGGGCGACGGCAGACCAGCGGGGCCGCTGCCGTACGAGGGCGTCTGGCGGTTCACCGCCGCGGCCGTGGACGCCTCGGTGCCGCAGGCGCGGCATGCCGTCCGTGATCTGCTCGGCCGCCAGGGCGTGCCCGCCTCGGACGACACCGTGCAGGCGCTGCTGCTGATCGTCTCCGAGCTGGTCACCAACGCCGTCCGGCACGCGGCGCTGCTGTCGCCGATGCTCGCCGTGGAGGTCGCCGTCGGGCCCGAGTGGGTGCGGGTGGCGGTGGAGGACAGCCATCCCTACCGCCCCAGCGCCCTGGAGGCCGACCACGGTCAGACCGGCGGCCGGGGGCTGCTCCTGGTGCGAGAGATCACCAAGGAGGCGGGAGGGGCGTGCCATGTGGAGCACACGGCGAGCGGCGGGAAGGTGATCTGGGCCGCCCTGCCGCTGAAACCCGTATGGGCGGGCTGAGTTCACCGAACCCGTAGGGACGGACGAGCCCGTAGGGACGGACGAGCCCGTAGGGGCCGATGGGTCCGTCCGTAGGGACCAGATGCGTCTCGTGGGGACCAGCGGGGTCCGTCCGGCCGCGCGGGCCGGACGGACCCCTGGTTCACCAGCCCGCCGACGTACCCGTCAGCTCCCGGACCGCGGGCCGCGCCGCGTCCAGGACCGTCATGAACCACGCCGAGAAGGTGTCCTTCGCGTGCCGCTCCGCCAGCTCCTCCGGCGTCACGAAGGCCGTCGCGGCGACCTCCTCCGGGTCGGGGTGCACGGTGGACTGCACCAGCCCCACGAACAGGTGGTTGAACTCCTGCTCCACCAGGCCCGAGGCCGGGTCCGGGTGGTTGTAGCGGACCGTGCCCGCCTCGGCGAGCAGCGAGGGGGAGACCCCCAGCTCCTCGTACGTCCGCCGGGCCGCCGCCGCGAACGGGGCCTCGCCCGGGTAGGGGTGGCCGCAGCAGGTGTTCGACCAGACACCGGGGGAGTGGTACTTGCCCAGCGCCCGCTGCTGCAACAGCAGACGGCCCTGCTCGTCGAAGAGGAACACGGAGAACGCCCGGTGCAGTTGGCCCGGCGCCTGATGGGCGGTGAGCTTCTCCGCGGTGCCGATCGTGGTGCCGTTCTCGTCGACGAGCTCCAGCAAGATGGCTTCGGCGTTGCCGTTCGACGCACGGTTCGTCGCAGTGGCAGGTGTGATCGGCATACCCATCCTTCGCATCGGTTGTTCAGCCCCAAGTCTGCCGTACGGATCGTCGGCTGTTCGATCTTGCCCTGCGCCTCGGGCGGGGAATCCCGCCGCCGTGTTCCGATCACGGGTCCTCCCGCCGGTCAGGGGTGCTCCCGGTCAGGCGCGACGGGCCTCTGGGTGGTGCAGCAGCCAGCCCTGCCAGGCCGACTCCACCATGTCGCGCAGCCCGCGCCGCGCGCTCCAGCCCAGCTCCCGCTCGGCCAGCGCGGCCGACGCGACCGCGCGCGGCGCGTCACCGGGCCTGCGCGGCTCGACGATCGCGGGCGTGGGATCCCCGGTCACGTCGCCGATGAGGGTGACGAGTTCACGGACCGACACGCCTTCGCCGCGGCCGATGTTCACGGTCAGATCGCCGTCCGCGCCCCCGGCCAGCCGCCGGGCCGCCGCGAGGTGCGCGTCGGCGAGGTCGGCGACATGGATGTAGTCACGGACACAGGTGCCGTCCGGCGTCGGGTAGTCGGCGCCGAAGATCCGCGGGGCCTCGCCCCGGGTCAGCCGGTCGAAGACCATCGGTACGACGTTGAAGACACCGGTGTCGGCCAGCTCCGGCTCGGCCGCGCCCGCGACGTTGAAGTAGCGCAGGCACACGGTCGCGATGCCGTGCGCCCGGCCCGCCGCCCGGACCAGCCACTCGCCCGCGAGCTTCGTCTCGCCGTACGGGTTCACCGGGGCACAGGGCGTCCGCTCCGTGATGGTGTCCACGTCGGGGTTGCCGTAGACGGCCGCGGACGAGGAGAACAGGAACCGCTGGACACCGGCCTCCGCGACGGCGTTCAGCAGTGTCGCGAGTCCGCCCACGTTCTCCTGGTAGTAGCGCGTCGGCTGGGCCACCGACTCGCCGACCTGCTTGCGCGCGGCGAGGTGGACCACCCCGGTCACCGCGTGCTCCGCGAAGACCCGCTTCAGCAGCTCACCGTCCAGCGTGGAACCGTGGACGAGCGGAATGCCGGCCGGAAGCCGCGTGCGCGCCCCGGCCGAGAGGTCGTCCAGGACGAGGACGCGCTCACCGTCCGCGGCCATCGCCCGCGCCACGTGTGACCCGATGTATCCGGCCCCGCCGGTGATCAGCCATGTCATGGCCCCCCACCCTATGCCCGCGCGGTGAACAACAGTCGTCGTCCATACGTCCCCGTCCTGTGCTGTGACACCTCCCACACGCGACCGATGTGTAGGCGTAATGCGACGAATAGGCGGATATGGGCGCGCAGTTTGGAGCGTGCCCCTTCGATCCCCGATGATGATCGCGGCGGCGGCCCCGCGGACGGCGTCGACATCAGCCCGTGAACGGTCGGTGAATTCCGGCCTCCAGGCATCCGATAGCCTCTGCCGACATGCCGCCCCTGGCCTGTGCCCCGGGTGTCCGCACCACATACAAGACCGGCGCCCGCGCGTGCCGGGCCTTAAGGGAGTGAGTTCGTCTGTCGACCGCCATCCTCACCGGACAGCCGGTCCCCGGATCGTCGCTCGAGGGCGATCTGCGGTCGCTCGGCTTCGACGTGCGGGTCGCCACCGACGCCGGTGACACCGAGACGCTCCTCGCGGTCGTACCGGCGGACCAGCGGGTCGCGCTCGTCGACGCCCGATTCGTGGGCCATCCGCACGCGCTGCGCCTCGGCCTCACCGACCCCCGCTTCCCGGCCGCCGCCCTGCCCGGCGCCGTCACCGCCCAGCCCGCGGCCCGCCAGGCGCTCACCCGCGCCCTCGCCCGAGAGCACTCCGCGGTGACCGACCAGGCGTCCGCCACGACCACCGCCGTGGTCGGGCAGACCGGCACCGGCAGCCTCGCCGAACGCATCACCGCGGCGCTCGACTCCGACGGCGTCCCGGTCCACCGCCCCGAACTCGGCACCCTGGTCGCCACCGTCCCCGCCGACCCCCAGGCCCGCAACGAAGCCCGGCAGGCGGTCGCCGCCGTCGACGACGAGGCCGTCCGGCTGCGCAGCGCCGTCAAGGCCCGCGACGGCTTCTTCACCACGCACTGCATCAGCCCGTACTCGCGCTACATCGCCCGCTGGTGCGCCCGCCGCGGTCTGACCCCCAACCAGGTCACCACCGCCTCGCTGCTCACCGCCCTGATCGCGGCGGGCAGCGCGGCCACCGGCACCCGCGGCGGCTTCGTGGCCGCGGGCATCCTGCTGATCCTCTCCTTCGTCCTCGACTGCACCGACGGTCAGCTCGCCCGCTACTCGCTCCAGTACTCCACGCTCGGCGCCTGGCTCGACGCCACCTTCGACCGCGCCAAGGAGTACGCCTACTACGCCGGTCTCGCCCTCGGCGCGGCCCGCGGCGGCGACGACGTATGGGCGCTCGCCCTCGGCGCGATGGTCCTGCAGACCTGCCGCCACGTCGTCGACTTCGCCTTCAACGAGGCGAACCACGACGCGACCGCCAACACCAGCCCCACCGCCGCCCTGTCGGGCCGCCTCGACAGCGTCGGCTGGACGGTCTGGGCGCGCCGCATGATCGTCCTGCCGATCGGTGAACGCTGGGCCATGATCGCCGTGCTGACGGCGCTCACCACCCCGCGGATCACGTTCGTCGTGCTGCTCATCGGCTGCGCCTTCGCCGCCGCCTACACCACGGCGGGGCGCGTCCTGCGCTCCCTCACCCGCCGCGCCACGCGCACCGACCGCGCGGCGCGGGCCCTGAAGGACCTGACGGACAGCGGTCCGCTCGCCGAACTGCTCGTCCGTGTCATGCCCGGCAACTCTCGTGTGACGGCGCATTTCAGCGCCGCCGTCGGCGCCGTCCTCGTCACCCTCTCCGCCTGGCTGTGGGGCGCGGGCTGGCAGGTCGTCCTCTGCGCGGCCGTCTACGTCCTGCTGTCGGCCGCAGCGGTCGGACACCCCCTCAAGGGCGCCCTCGACTGGCTGGTCCCCCCGTTCTTCCGCGCCGCCGAGTACGGCACGGTCCTGATCCTCGCGGCCAAGGCGGGCGGAAACGGCGTACTGCCGGCGGCATTCGGGCTGGTCGCGGCCGTCGCCTACCATCACTACGACACGGTGTACCGCATCCGCGGAGACGCCGGCGCGCCGCCGTCCTGGCTGGTGCGCAGCATCGGGGGACACGAAGGCCGGACGCTGCTTGTCGCCGTCCTGGCCACGCTGCTCACAGCGGCACTGTTCAAGCTCGCGCTCACGGCGCTCGCCGTCTGCGTGGCCCTGCTGGTGCTCGGTGAGAGCATCCGCTTCTGGGTCGCCGCCCACAAGGGTGGCGCACCCGCCGTACACGATGAAGGAGAACCCGCATGATCGGCCTCGTGCTGGCGGCCGGCGCCGGACGGCGCCTGCGCCCCTACACCGACACCCTGCCCAAGGCGCTGGTGCCGGTGGGGCCCGAGGGCGACGAGGAGAGCCTCACGGTCCTCGACCTGACCCTCGGCAACTTCGCCGAGGTGGGCCTGACCGAGGTCGGGATCATCGTCGGCTACCGCAAGGAGGCCGTCTACGAGCGCAAGGAGGCCCTGGAGCAGAAGTACGGCCTCAAGCTGACGCTCATCGACAACGACAAGGCCGAGGAGTGGAACAACGCCTACTCCCTGTGGTGCGGTCGTGACGCCCTCAAGGACGGCGTGATCCTCGCCAACGGCGACACCGTCCACCCGGTCTCCGTCGAGAAGACGCTGCTCGCCGCCCGCGGCGACGGCAAGAAGATCATCCTCGCCCTCGACACGGTGAAGAACCTCGCCGACGAGGAGATGAAGGTCGTCGTGGACCCCGCCAAGGGCGTGCAGAGGATCACCAAGCTGATGGAGCCCTCCGAGGCCACCGGCGAGTACATCGGCGTCACCCTCATCGAGGGCGAGGCCGCCGCGGAGCTGGCCGACGCGCTGAAGACCACCTTCGAGCGCGACCCCCAGCTCTACTACGAGGACGGCTACCAGGAGCTGGTCAACCGCGGCTTCACGATCGACGTGGCGCCGATCGGCGAGGTGAAGTGGGTCGAGATCGACAACCACGACGACCTCGCCAAGGGCCGGGAGATCGCGTGCCAGTACTGACGAGGCTGATCCCCTCGCCGGTCGTGGTCGACATCCGGCCGAAGGCGCTCGATGATCTGGCGACGATCCTGTCCGACCAGCGCATCGCGCCCTCCGGCCGGCTGGCCTTCGCGATCAGTGGGGGGTCCGGCCGGGTGCTGCGCGAGCGGTTCGCCCCGGCGTTCCCGCGGGCCGACTGGTTCGAGGACGCCGACGGGACCATCGACGGCGCGGTCAAGCTCGCCGACTCCATCAAGAAGGCCGGCCGCTACGACGCGGTCATCGGCCTCGGTGGCGGCAAGATCATCGACTGCGCCAAGTACGCCGCCGCGCGAGTGGGCCTGCCGCTCGTCGCCGTGGCCACCAACCTGGCCAACGACGGCCTGTGCTCGCCCGTCGCGACGCTCGACAACGACGCGGGCCGCGGCTCCTACGGTGTGCCGAACCCGATCGGCATCATCATCGACCTCGATGTGATCCGCGCGGCCCCGCCCAAGTTCGTACGCGCGGGCATCGGCGACGTGATCTGCAAGATCTCCGCCGTCGCCGACTGGGAGCTGTCGCACCGTGAGAACGGCGAGCAGATCGACGGTCTCGCCGCCGCGATGGCCCGGCAGGCCGCCGAGGCGGTCCTGCGCCACCCCGGTGGCGTCAACGATGACAGGTTCCTGACGACACTGGCCGAGTCCCTGGTGCTGTGCGGCATCTCGATGTCCGTCGCCGGTGACAGCCGTCCGGCCTCGGGCGCCTGCCACGAGATCAGCCACGCCTTCGACCTGACCTTCCCCAAGCGCGCGGCGCTCCACGGCGAGCAGTGCGGCCTCGGCGGCGTGTTCGCGACGTTCCTCAGGGGCGACCGGGAGACCGCGGGCCGGATGGCCGACGTACTGCGCCGCCACGGCCTGCCCGTCCTGCCGGACGACATCGGGTTCTCCGTGGACGAGTTCGTCAAGGTCGTGGAGTTCGCTCCGCAGACCAGGCCCGGCCGCTACACGATCCTCGAACACCTCGACCTGAAGACCAACCAGATCAAGGACGCATACGCCGACTATGTCAAGGCCATCGGTAGCTGAACTCCGCCCCGTCGTTCACCCGGAAGGGGTGAAGGACCGGCGCAGCGGTGAGCACTGGGCGGGACGCCTCTACATGCGGGAGATCTCCCTGCGGGTGGACCGCTACCTGGTGAACACCAGGGTCACGCCCAACCAGTTGACCTACCTGATGACCGTCTGCGGCGTCCTCGCCGCCCCGGCCCTGCTGGTGCCGGGGGTGGCGGGCGCCGTGCTCGGCGTGGTGGCGGTCCAGCTCTATCTGCTCCTCGACTGCGTGGACGGCGAACTCGCCCGCTGGAAGAAGCAGTACTCGCTCGCCGGGGTGTACCTCGACCGGGTGGGTGCCTACCTCACCGACGCGGCGGTCCTGGTCGGCTTCGGCCTACGCGCCGCCGACCTGTGGGGCACCGGCCGCATCGACTGGCTGTGGGCCTTCCTCGGCACCCTCGCCGCCCTCGGCGCCATCCTCATCAAGGCCGAGACCGACCTCGTGGGCGTCGCCCGGCACCAGGGCGGGCTGCCGCCGGTCAAGGAGGCGGCCTCCGAGCCGCGTTCCTCCGGCATGGCGCTGGCCCGCAAGGCCGCGGCGGCCCTGAAGTTCCACCGGCTGATCCTCGGCATCGAGGCCTCCCTGCTGATCCTGGTCCTCGCGATCGTGGACACGGTCCGCGGCGACCTGTTCTTCTCCCGGCTCGGCGTCGCCGTGCTGGCCGCCATCGCCCTGCTCCAGACCCTGCTCCACCTCGTGTCCGTCCTCGCCTCCAGCAGGCTGAAGTGAGCGGCCACGCCGGAGGCGCCGCCAAGGTCGGCGCAGTCGTCATCACGATGGGCAACCGCCCGGCCGAACTCCGCGCCCTGCTGGACTCGGTGGCCACCCAGGACGGTGCCCCCGTCGAGGTCGTCGTGGTCGGCAACGGCTCACCCGTCCCGGACGTCCCCGCGGGCGTCCGCACGGTCGAACTGCCCGAGAACCTCGGCATCCCCGGCGGCCGCAACGTCGGCATCGAGGCCTTCGGTCCGGGCGGCACCGACGTCGACATCCTGCTGTTCCTGGACGACGACGGCCTCCTGGCCCGCCCCGACACCGCGGAGCTGTGCCGCGAGGCCTTCGCCGCCGACCCGGAACTGGGCATCATCAGCTTCCGCATCGCCGACCCCGACACCGGCGAGACCCAGCGGCGCCATGTCCCCCGGCTGCGCGCCTCCGACCCGATGCGCTCCTCCCGGGTGACCACGTTCCTCGGCGGCGCCAACGCCGTCCGTACGAAGGTCTTCGCCGAGGTCGGCGGGTTGCCGGACGAGTTCTTCTACGCCCATGAGGAGACCGACCTGGCCTGGCGGGCGCTGAACGCCGGCTGGATGATCGACTACCGGTCGGACATGGTGCTGTACCACCCCACGACCGCCCCCTCGCGGCACGCGGTCTACCACCGCATGGTCGCCCGCAACCGCGTCTGGCTGGCCCGCCGCAACCTCCCCCTCCTCCTCGTCCCGGTGTACCTGGGCGTCTGGATGCTGCTGACCCTGCTGCGCCGACCCTCGCGGGCGGCCCTCAAGGCGTGGTTCGGCGGGTTCCGGGAGGGCTGGACGACACGCTGCGGGCCCCGGCGACCCATGAAGTGGCGTACGGTATGGCGGCTGACCCGACTGGGCCGTCCTCCCGTCATCTGACAAGCTCTTTACTCGACAGCACGCGGGCGGGGTCCGGACCCCGGCTCCCGCCCGTGCCGGCAGGCTGCGCAACCCGAAGACGGAAAGTTCTCCAACCTGTGAGTGAGACAACGCATGACGGCGGAGTCGCGGTGAGCACCCGCCCCTCGCCCGATGACGGACTGACACCGACCGAGCTGGCCACCAAGTACGGGCTCGCGGTCAGCGGCGCCCGGCCGGGCCTCGCCGACTACGTCCGCCAACTGTGGGGACGACGTCACTTCATCCTCGCCTTCTCACAGGCGAAGCTCACCGCCCAGTACAGCCAGGCCAAGCTCGGCCAGCTCTGGCAGGTGGCCACCCCGCTGCTGAACACGCTCGTGTACTACCTGATCTTCGGCGTGATCATGAAGGCCGGGCGGGGCATGTCGCGTGAGACGTACATCCCGTTCCTGGTGACGGGTGTCTTCGTCTTCACCTTCACCCAGAGCTCGGTCATGGCCGGTGTCCGCGCGATCTCCGGCAACCTCGGCCTGGTACGGGCCCTGCACTTCCCGCGGGCCTCGCTGCCCATCTCGTTCGCGCTCCAGCAGCTCCAGCAGTTGCTCTTCTCGATGATCGTGCTGTTCGCCGTGGCGATGGCGTTCGGCAGCTACCCGAGCCTGTCCTGGGTGCTGATCGTCCCGGTCCTGGCGCTCCAGTTCCTCTTCAACACGGGTCTCGCGCTGATCGTGGCGCGGCTCGGCGCCAAGACCCCGGACCTGGCCCAGTTGATGCCGTTCCTGCTGCGGACCTGGATGTACGCGTCCGGCGTCATGTTCTCCATCAACACCATGCTGGCCGGTCGCCCCGAGTGGATCATGCGTGCGCTCCAGATGAACCCGGCGGCCATCTACATGGACCTGATGCGCTTCGCCCTCATCAAGGACTACGGCGCCTCGAACCTCCCGCCGCATGTCTGGGCCATCGCGCTGTTCTGGGCCGTCGTCGTCTTCGCCGGCGGGTTCGTGTACTTCTGGAAGGCTGAGGAGCGGTACGGCCGTGGCTGAGCAGAACACCGGGGCACGGGTCCCCACCGTCATCGCGGACGAGCTGCACATCGTCTACCGCGTCAACGGCGCGAGGACCGGCAAGGGCAGCGCCACCGCCGCCCTCAGCCGCATCCTCAAGCGAGGCTCCGACGACTCGGCGCGCGGGGTGCGCAAGGTGCACGCGGTCAAGGGCGTCTCCTTCGTCGCCTACCGCGGTGAGGCCATCGGCCTGATCGGCTCCAACGGTTCGGGCAAGTCGACGCTGCTGCGCGCCATCGCGGGACTGCTGCCCGCCGAGCGGGGCAGGGTCTACACCGACGGCCAGCCCTCCCTCCTCGGCGTCAACGCGGCCCTGATGAACGATCTGACGGGCGAGCGCAACGTCATCCTGGGCGGCCTCGCCATGGGAATGTCCCGGGAGCAGATAAGGGAGCGTTACCAGGACATCGTCGACTTCTCCGGCATCAACGAGAAGGGCGACTTCATCACCCTGCCCATGCGCACCTATTCCTCCGGTATGGCGGCGCGGCTGCGGTTCTCCATCGCGGCGGCCAAGGACCATGACGTCCTCATGATCGACGAGGCCCTGGCCACCGGTGACCGCAAGTTCCAAAAGCGCTCCGAGAACCGCATCAAGGAGTTGCGCAAGGAGGCCGGAACGGTGTTTCTGGTCAGCCACAACAACAAGTCGATCCGTGACACCTGCAACCGCGTCCTGTGGCTGGAACGCGGCGAACTGCGCATGGACGGCCCGACCGAAGAGGTCCTGAAGGAGTACGAGAAGTTCACGGGCAAGTAGGCCCGAGGCCGGGGGCCCCGCCGGAACGTTCCGGCGGGGCCCTGCGTTTGCAAATAGGGTGCCAACTCCGTTGAAGCCGGGGAAGCTTGACACTGATCGGTGTGTTGTTGTGATGTGCAGAACACCCCGGCCTGAGCGGACCGCGTTGTACAACGTAAGCTGTACCGGTCCTGATTCGCGGCAAGTGGGGCGATAATGCCCTGCACCCTCCCCTGCCGTAGTGCGCGGACCGCCGGGCGGCGTGTCCGAAATAGGGTGTATTGGGTCGTCGGTGTAGAAACGGAGATGTGACGGCAATGGCTACGGATAGTCTCCGACTCTGCGAGGCATGTGCCGTCTTCGCGTCGGGTGGCGAGCGGTGACCGAAGCTGGGACGGCGCGCACCGGCGATCCCGAGCGCGACACCCTCGACAAGGCCGCGGAGGAGAACTTCCCCGTGGCGCCGTTCTTCCTGCCCCGCGTCTGGCGTACGGATCTGATGGCCGTCTACGGCTTCGCCCGGCTCGTCGACGACATCGGTGACGGCGACCTCGCCCCCGGCGGTGCCGACGCCCGGCTTCTCGGTGTGTCGCCGCAGGAGGCCGAGGACCGCCTCGCCCTCCTCGACGCCTTCGAGGCGGACCTGCGCCGGGTCTTCGAGTCGACGCCGAAGCACCCCCTGCTGACGCGCCTTCAGGCCACGGTCCGGCGCGTGGATCTCACCCCGCAGCCGTTCCTCGACCTGATCGCCGCCAACCGTCAGGACCAGGTCGTCCGGCGGTACGAGACCTACGACGACCTGCTCGCCTACTGCGAACTGTCCGCCAACCCGGTCGGACGGCTCGTCCTCGCGGTCACGGGCACCTCCACCCCCGAGCGTGTCCGTCGCTCCGAGATGATCTGCACGGCGTTGCAGATCGTGGAACACCTCCAGGACGTCGCGGAGGACCTCGGCCGCGACCGTATCTACCTGCCCCTCGAGGACATGAAGCGGTTTCATGTCCAGGAGGCGGACCTCGCCACGCGCACAGCAGGCGCATCGGTGCGCGCCCTGGTCGCGTACGAAGCAGAACGCGCCCGCGATCTCCTGAATGAAGGCGCCCCCCTCGTGGGTAGCGTCCACGGCAGGCTGAGGCTGCTGCTTGCGGGCTTCGTGGCGGGAGGAAGGGCGGCGATCGAGGCGATCGTCGCCGCCGAACACGACGTACTTCCCGGCCCCCCCAAGCCCAGCAGGCTCCAGTTGCTGCGCGAGGTGGGCGTGACTCTGCGAGGAGAGGGGTGATCCGGACCGTGGAGTCGGAACAGCACGCGTCCCCGCCAGTACTCGCCGCGTACAGCTACTGCGAGACCGTGACCGGGCAGCAGGCCCGTAACTTCGCCTATGGCATCAGACTTCTGCCGACGCCCAAGCGTCGCGCGATGTCGGCGCTGTACGCGTTCTCCCGGCGGGTCGACGACATCGGCGACGGTGTCCTCGCGACCGACGTCAAGGCGACGCGGCTGGCGGAGACGCGGGCCCTGCTGGCGCGGATCCGCGACGGCGAGGTGGCCGAGGACGACACCGACCCGGTGGCGGTCGCCCTCGCCCATGCCGCCCGGCACTTCCCGATCCCGCTCGGCGGTCTCGACGAGCTGATCGACGGCGTCCTCATGGACGTACGCGGCGCGACCTACGAGACCTGGGACGACCTGAAGGCCTACTGCCGCTGTGTGGCCGGGGCCATCGGACGGCTCTCCCTCGGCGTGTTCGGTACGGAACCGGGCGCGCGCGGCGCCGAACGCGGTCCCGAGTACGCGGACACGCTCGGCCTCGCGCTGCAACTCACCAACATCCTGCGCGACGTCCGCGAGGACGCCGAGGGCGGCCGTGTCTACCTGCCCGCCGACGACCTGGCCAAGTTCGGCTGCTCGGCCGGGTTCCAGGGGCCGACGCCGCCGGAGGGCTCCGACTTCGCCGGCCTGGTGCACTTCGAAGTACGCCGTGCCCGCGCCCTGTTCGCCGAGGGCTACCGGCTGCTGCCCCTGCTCGACCGGCGCAGCGGCGCCTGCGTGGCCGCCATGGCCGGCATCTACCGGCGGCTGCTCGACCGCATCGAGCGCGAGCCCGAGGCCGTGCTGCGCGGCCGTGTCTCGCTGCCCGGCCGGGAGAAGGCGTACGTCGCCGTGCGCGGACTCTCCGGTCTCGACACCCGCCATGTGTCCCGGCGGACCGTCAGGAGGCGTGCCTGATGGACCGTCCGGATCCAGAGGGTCGGATCGGCGAAAAGCGGCAGGCAACCCTCCGGTGCGGCGCGGCGTCCCTGACGGAGACGGCCCGCCGTGCATCGTTCAAGCACCATGGCGGACCGGCAGGGGAGGCAGCACGATGAGCGACGGCACACGGATCGAGGGCACGGCGGCGGACAGCGCCGACCGCCCCGAGAGGCCGTCCGCCCGCGGGACGTCCGCCGTGGTCGTCGGCGCGGGACTCGCCGGGACCACCGCCGCGCTCGCCCTCGCCGACGCCGGGGTGCGCGTCACCCTGCTGGAAGGACGCCCGCGTCTGGGCGGTCTCGCCTTCTCCTTCCAGCGCGGAGACCTGACCGTCGACAACGGACAGCACGTCTACCTGCGCTGCTGCACCGCCTATCGCTGGCTCCTCGACCGGATCGACGCGACCGCGCTGGCGCCCGTGCAGGATCGTCTCGACGTGCCCGTTCTCGACGCGGACGCCGCTCCCGGACGACGGCTCGGCAGACTCCGGCGCGACGCCCTGCCCGTACCCCTGCATCTCGGACGCAGCCTGGCCACCTACCCCCATCTCTCGCTCGCCGAGCGCGCCAAGGTGGGGCGCGCCGCACTGGCACTGCGCTCGCTCGACCCCTCGGACCCCGCGCTCGACGCGCAGGACTTCGGCAGTTGGCTCGCCGCGCACGGTCAGTCGGCGCGGGCCGTCGAGGCACTGTGGGACCTGGTCGGGGTCGCCACCCTCAACGCGGTGGCCGCCGATGCCTCGCTCGGGCTCGCCGCGATGGTGTTCAAGACGGGTCTGCTGTCCGACCCCGGCGCCGCGGACATCGGCTGGGCCCGCGTCCCGCTGGGTGAACTGCACGACCGGCTGACGCGCAAGGCGCTCGACTCCGCGGGCGTGCGTACCGAGGTCCGTACACGCGTCACCTCCCTCTCCCCTCACGGGAACGGGCGTTGGAGCGTCCAGGTTCCCGGGGAGCGCATCGAGGCCGACGCGGTCGTCCTCGCCGTGCCGCAGCGCGAGGCCCATGACCTGCTGCCCGCCGGCGCCCTCGACGCCCCCGAGCGGCTCCTCGACATCGGCACCGCGCCGATCCTCAACGTCCATGTCGTCTACGACCGCAAGGTCCTGGAGCGGCCGTTCTTCGCCGCCCTCGGCTCCCCGGTGCAGTGGGTCTTCGACCGCACCGCGGCCTCCGGACTGCGCGAGGGCCAGTACCTCGCGCTGTCGCAGTCGGCCGCGCAGGACGACATCGACCAGCCCGTCGCGGCACTGCGCGAGCGCTATCTGCCGGAACTCCGGCGGCTGTTGCCCGCGACCCGCCGCGCCGAGGTGAAGGACTTCTTCGTGACCCGGGAGCGTACGGCGACGTTCGCTCCCGCCCCCGGCGTCGGGCGGCTGCGGCCCGGCGCCCACACCAAGGCACCCGGCCTGTATCTGGCCGGAGCGTGGACCGCCACCGGGTGGCCCGCGACCATGGAGAGTGCGGTCCGCAGCGGCGTCAGTGCGGCGGGCGCCGCCCTGAACGCCCTGGGCCACTCCGGCGCCCGCCTCCCTTTCGAGGAGGCGGCATGAGCGCCGATCCGCACGAGAGAGGCCCCCGCACCCCCGGTAACGCAACAAGAGGAGAGACTGTGCCCACTGTGCCCCCGGCCGAGAAGGCTGCCGACGCGGTGGACGTGTCCGCGCTTCTGGAGCGCGGCCGGACCCTGGCCGCCCCCGTGCTGCGGGCGGCCGTCGAGCGCCTGGCACCGCCCATGGACACCGTCGCCGCCTACCACTTCGGCTGGATCGACGCCGAGGGCCACCCCGCGGAAGGCCACGGCGGCAAGGCCGTGCGCCCCGCACTGGCGCTGCTGTCCGCCCAGGCCGCGGGCGCGGCCCCCGAAGTGGGCGTACCCGGCGCCGTCGCGGTCGAGTTGGTGCACAACTTCTCCCTGCTGCACGACGACCTGATGGACGGCGACGAACAGCGCCGCCACCGCGACACCGTGTGGAAGGTCCACGGCCCCGCCCAGGCCATCCTCGTCGGTGACGGCCTGTTCGCCCTCGCCAACGAGATCCTGCTGGAACTCGGCACGGTCGAGGCCGGGCGCGCCACCCGCCGTCTGACCACCGCCACCCGCGCCCTGATCGACGGTCAGGCACAGGACATCTCCTACGAGCACCGCGACCGCGTCACCGTCGCGGAGTGCCTGGAGATGGAGGGCAACAAGACGGGCGCCCTGCTCGCCTGCGCCTCCTCCATCGGCGCCGTCCTCGGCGGCGCCGACGACCGCACCGCCGACACCCTGGAGCGGTACGGCCATCACCTCGGCCTCGCCTTCCAGGCCGTCGACGACCTCCTCGGCATCTGGGGCGACCCGGACGCCACCGGGAAGCAGACCTGGAGCGATCTGCGGCAGCGCAAGAAGTCCCTGCCGGTCGTGGCCGCGCTCGCGGCGGGTGGTCCGGCCTCCGAGCGGCTCGGCGAGATCCTCGCCGAGGACGCCAAGAGCAGTGACTTCGAGAACTTCTCCGAGGAGGAGTTCGCCGCGCGCGCCGCGCTCATCGAGGAGGCGGGCGGCCGGGAGTGGACCGCCCAGGAAGCGCGCCGCCAGCACACCATCGCCATCGAGGCCCTGCACTCGGTCGACATGCCCCCGCAGGTGCGCGCGCAGTTCACGGCGCTCGCCGACTTCGTCGTCGTACGAAAGAGATGATCACTATCGGTCGAATACACCGCGCGTAGTCGCCGACCGGTGCGCAGCCAGGATCGACTTCACTCTCACTCTCGTTGACGCGCACCGGTCGACGGCGGACCCACAGCAGCACGACTCGCACGACTGCACGAAGGGGAAGCCATGACAGCGACGACCGACGGAAGCACCGGGGCCCTGCCTCCCCGCGCTGCCTCGGCCAGCGACACCGACGAACCGCTCCCGCAGGCGGCCGGGACGGTCGGCACTCGAGACGCCGCCGAGCACGCGCTACGGCGCGCGACGGACTTCCTGCTCGCGCGGCAGGACACCCAGGGCTGGTGGAAGGGCACCCTCGAGACGAACGTCACGATGGACGCCGAGGACCTGTTACTGCGTCAGTTCCTCGGCATCCGGGACGAGAAGACCACACAGGCCGCCGCCCTCTTCATCCGCGGCGAGCAGCGCGACGACGGCACCTGGGCCACCTTCTTCGGCGGACCCGGCGAACTGTCCACCACCATCGAGGCGTACGTGGCGCTGCGCCTGGCCGGTGACCTGCCGGACGCGCCCCATATGGCGAAGGCGTCCGCGTGGATCCGCGAGCAGGGCGGTATCGCCGCCTCCCGGGTCTTCACCCGGATCTGGCTCGCCCTGTTCGGCTGGTGGCGGTGGGAAGACCTGCCCGAAATGCCGCCGGAGCTCATCTACTTCCCGCGGTGGATGCCGCTGAACATCTACGACTTCGGGTGCTGGGCACGGCAGACCATCGTGCCGCTCACCATCGTCTGCGCCCAGCGTCCGGTACGCCCCGCGCCCTTCCCGCTCGACGAGCTGCACACCGACCCGGACCACCCCGTACCCGCCAAACCTCTGGCCCGCGTGGCCAGTTGGGACGGCGTCTTCCAGCGGCTCGACAAGGCGCTGCACCAGTTCCGCAAGGTCGCCCCGCGCAAGCTGCGCAAGGCCGCCATCAACTCCGCCGCCCGCTGGATCATCGAACGGCAGGAGAACGACGGCTGCTGGGGCGGGATCCAGCCGCCCGCGGTGTACTCGATCATCGCCCTGCATCTGCTCGGCTACGACCTCCAGCACCCCGTGATGCGCGAAGGGCTCGCCTCGCTCGACAGGTTCGCCGTGTGGCGCGAAGACGGCGCCCGCATGATCGAGGCCTGCCAGTCCCCGGTGTGGGACACCTGCCTCGCGACCATCGCCCTCGCCGACGCGGGCGTACCGGCCGACCATCCCCAACTGGTCAAGGCCGCCGACTGGATGCTCGGCGAGCAGATCGTCCGGCCCGGCGACTGGTCGGTACGCCGTCCTCAACTGCCGCCGGGAGGCTGGGCGTTCGAGTTCCACAACGACAACTACCCCGATATCGACGACACCGCCGAGGTCGTCCTCGCGCTGCGCCGCGTCCGGCATCCCGACGCCGAGCGGATGGAACGGGCGATCGGGCGCGGGGTGCGCTGGAACCTCGGCATGCAGTCGAAGAACGGTGCATGGGGCGCCTTCGACGTCGACAACACCAGCAGGTTCCCCAACCGGCTGCCGTTCTGCGACTTCGGCGAGGTCATCGACCCGCCGTCCGCCGACGTCACCGGCCACGTCGTGGAGATGCTCGCGGTCGAGGGCCTGGCCCACGACCCCCGCACCCGCCGCGGCATCGCCTGGCTGCTGGCCGAACAGGAGCCCGACGGCTCGTGGTTCGGGCGCTGGGGCGTCAACTACGTCTACGGCACCGGGTCGGTGGTGCCCGCGCTGATCGCCGCGGGCATCCCCGGCACGCACCCGGCGATCCGCCGTGCCGTCGCCTGGCTGGAGAGCGTCCAGAACGACAACGGCGGCTGGGGCGAGGACCTGCGCTCGTACCACGACGCGGGCGAGTGGAGCGGCCGTGGCCGCTCCACGGCCTCACAGACGGCGTGGGCGCTGCTCGCGCTGCTGGCGGCGGGGGAGAGCGAGTCCAAGGCCGTGGAACGCGGCGTCGACTTCCTCGCCCGGTCCCAGAACGAGGACGGCTCCTGGGACGAGCCGCACTTCACGGGCACCGGGTTCCCCTGGGACTTCTCCATCAACTACCACCTCTACCGGCAGGTCTTCCCGCTCACCGCGCTCGGCCGCTATGTCCACGGCGAGCCGTTCGCCGAGGCCAAGGGGGGCTGATGAGCCAGAAGCCCGGTCCGGCGCCGCTGCTGATCGCCTGCGCACTCGGCATCGAGCGGCTCGCCCTGCGCAGCGGCGACCGGACGGGTGCGGGCGGGCCCGTCACCGTACTCCGTACGGGGATGGGCCCCCGGTCGGCCGAACGCTCGGTCACCCGGGCGCTCGCCGACCCGGCCTGGTCCCGGGCCGCCGTCCTTGCCACAGGCTTCTGCGCGGGGCTCGCTCCCGGTATGCACCCCGGCGACCTGGTCGTCGCCGAGGAGACCCGGGACCCGCGCGGCACCATCCCGTGCGTGGGCACGGACCTGCTGGTCAAGGAGCTGGTGCGCACCCTTCCGGGGCGCACCGTCCACACCGGGCCGCTCACCGGCTCGGACCATGTCGTCCGCGGCCAGGAACGCCCGGAACTGCTCGCGACCGGCGCGATCGCGGTCGACATGGAGTCCGCGGCCACGCTCTACAGCGTCGCCCACACCGGCACGCGCCCGGTTGCGGCCGTCCGAGTGGTCGTGGACGCTCCAGAACATGAACTCGTCCGGATCGGCACCTTGCGCGGTGGAATATCAGCCTTCCGCGTCCTTCGTGCCGTCCTCCCCGCCTTCTTCGAATGGCACCGTTCTTTGCTGCTCCCTCGGAGGTGAGCCAGATGGCCATGCCGCTGCGTCAGTCCATCAAGGTTGCTACGTACCTGTTGGAACAGAAACTCAAGAAGCGTGACAAGTTCGCTCTGCTGGTCGAGCTGGAACCTCTCTTCGCGTGCAACCTGAAGTGCGAGGGCTGCGGCAAGATCCAGCATCCGGCAGGCGTGCTCAAGCAGCGCATGCCCGTCGCGCAGGCGGTGGGGGCGGTGCTCGAATCCGGTGCGCCGATGGTGTCCATCGCCGGTGGCGAACCCCTGATGCACCCTCAGATCGACGAGATCGTGCGGCAGTTGGTGGCGAAGAAGAAGTTCGTCTTCCTGTGCACCAACGCGCTGCTGATGCGCAAGAAGATGGACAAGTTCAAGCCGTCGCCCTACTTCGCCTGGGCGGTGCACATCGACGGGCTGCGTGAGCGGCACGACGCCTCCGTCGCGAAGGAAGGCACCTTCGACGAGGCGGTGGAGGCCATCAAGGAGGCCAAGCGGCGCGGCTTCCGGGTCACCACCAACTCGACCTTCTTCAACACCGACACCCCGCAGACCGTCGTGGAGGTGCTGAACTTCCTCAACGACGACCTCCAGGTCGACGAGATGATGCTCTCGCCCGCCTACGCCTACGAGAAGGCCCCCGACCAGGAGCACTTCCTCGGAGTGCAGCAGACCCGCGAGCTGTTCAAGAAGGCCTTCTCGGGCGGCAACCGCAGGAAGTGGCGGCTCAACCAGAGCCCGCTCTTCCTGGACTTCCTCGAGGGCAAGGTCGACTTCCCGTGCACCGCGTGGGCGATCCCGAGCTACTCGCTCTTCGGCTGGCAGCGGCCCTGCTATCTGATGAGCGACGGGTACGTGCCCACCTACCGCCAACTGCTGGAGGAGACCGACTGGGACAAGTACGGCCGGGGCAAGGACCCGCGCTGCGCCAACTGCATGGCCCACTGCGGATACGAGCCGACCGCCGTGCTCGCCACCATGGGCTCCCTGACGGAGTCGCTGCGGGCCGCGCGCGAGACCATGACGAGCGGAAAGCAGCGGTGAGGCGATGACCGCGGTTCCCCTGGGCGTTCCCGAGGTTCCCCTCCGGCCACTCGCACCACGCCGCAGCTCGCGGCAGATCCAGGTCGGCCGGGTGGCGGTCGGCGGCGGGGCCCCGGTGTCGGTGCAGTCGATGACGACGACCCGTACCTCCGACATCGGCGCCACGCTGCAGCAGATCGCCGAACTCACCGCGTCCGGCTGCCAGATCGTCCGCGTCGCCTGCCCCACGCAGGACGACGCGGACGCCCTGGCCACCATCGCCGGGAAGTCGCAGATCCCGGTGATCGCGGACATCCACTTCCAGCCGAAGTACGTGTTCGCGGCGATCGAGGCGGGCTGTGCGGCCGTCCGCGTCAACCCCGGCAACATCAAGCAGTTCGACGACAAGGTGAAAGAGATCGCGCGCGCCGCCAAGGACCACGGCACCCCGATCCGGATCGGGGTGAACGCGGGCTCGCTGGACAAGCGGCTGCTGCGCAAGTACGGCAGGGCGACACCCGAGGCGCTCGTGGAGTCGGCCCTGTGGGAGGCGTCCCTCTTCGAGGAGCACGGCTTCCGGGACATCAAGATCTCGGTCAAGCACAACGACCCGGTCGTGATGATCGAGGCCTACCGCGGGCTCGCGGAGAGCTGCGACTACCCGCTCCACCTGGGCGTCACCGAGGCGGGGCCGGCCTTCCAGGGGACCATCAAGTCGGCCGTCGCCTTCGGCGCGTTGCTGTCCGAGGGCATCGGTGACACCATCCGGGTCTCGCTCTCCGCGCCGCCCGCCGAAGAGGTCAAGGTCGGCATCCAGATCCTTCAGTCGCTCGGGCTTCGGCAGCGGCGTCTGGAGATCGTCTCCTGCCCGTCGTGCGGGCGCGCCCAGGTCGATGTGTACAAGCTGGCCGAGGAGGTCACCGCGGGCCTGGAGGGCATGGAAGTGCCGCTGCGGGTCGCCGTCATGGGGTGTGTCGTCAACGGCCCCGGCGAGGCGCGGGAGGCCGACCTGGGCGTGGCCTCCGGCAACGGCAAGGGCCAGATCTTCGTCAAGGGCCAGGTCATCAAGACCGTGCCCGAGTCGAAGATCGTGGAGACGCTCATCGAGGAAGCGATGAAGATCGCCGAACAGATGGAGAAGGACGGAGCCGGGTCCGGAGAACCGGCCGTCACCGTGAACTGAACAGCACGGATCGAGAGGGGGCCTGGCGTGACGATGCTGGAGAACATCCGGGGACCACGTGACCTGAAGGCGCTGTCCGAGGCGGAGCTTCGTCAACTGGCCGAGGAGATCAGGGAGTTCCTGATCCAGGCGGTCGCAAGGACCGGCGGCCACCTCGGACCCAACCTGGGGGTGGTGGAACTCTCCATCGCGCTCCACCGGGTCTTCGAGTCACCGGTCGACCGGATCCTGTGGGACACCGGTCACCAGAGCTATGTGCACAAGCTCCTGACAGGCCGTCAGGACTTCTCCAAACTGCGCGGCAAGGGCGGCCTGTCCGGGTACCCGTCCCGTGAGGAGTCCGAGCACGACATCATCGAGAACAGTCACGCCTCCACCGCGCTCGGCTGGGCCGACGGTCTCGCCAAGGCCCGCCAGGTGCAAGGGGAGAAGGGCCATGTCGTCGCCGTCATCGGGGACGGCGCGCTGACCGGCGGCATGGCCTGGGAGGCGCTCAACAACATCGCCGCCGCCAGGGACCGTCCGCTCATCATCGTCGTCAACGACAACGAACGCTCCTACGCGCCGACCATCGGCGGCCTCGCCAACCACCTCGCCACGCTGCGCACCACCGACGGCTACGAGAAGGTGCTGGCCTGGGGCAAGGACGTGCTTCAGCGCACGCCCGTCGTCGGCCCCACCGTCTACGAGGCCCTGCACGGCGCGAAGAAGGGCTTCAAGGACGCGTTCGCACCGCAGGGCCTGTTCGAGGACCTCGGCCTGAAGTACGTAGGGCCGATCGACGGACACGACCTGCGGGCCGTCGAGTCGGCGCTGCGCCGGGCCAAACGCTTCCACGGCCCCGTACTGATCCACTGCCTCACCGAGAAGGGCCGCGGCTGTGAGCCCGCGCTCGCCCACGAGGAGGACCACTTCCACACCGTCGGTGTGATGGACCCCCTCACCTGCGAACCCGTGGCGTCGTCCGGCGGCCCCTCGTGGACCTCCGTGTTCGGCGACGAGATCGTACGCATCGGCGAGGAACGCGAGGACGTCGTGGCGATCACGGCGGCCATGCTGCACCCGGTGGGCCTGACCGGGTTCGCCGAGCGGTTCCCCGACCGGGTGTGGGACGTCGGGATCGCCGAACAGCACGCGGCGGTCTCCGCGGCCGGTCTCGCGACCGGCGGGCTCCACCCCGTCGTCGCCGTCTACGCGACCTTCCTCAACCGCGCCTTCGACCAACTGCTGATGGATGTCGCCCTGCACCGCTGCGGGGTCACCTTCGTGCTGGACCGGGCCGGGGTCACGGGCGCCGACGGAGCGTCGCACAACGGCATGTGGGACATGTCGATCCTCCAGGTGGTGCCCGGCCTCAGGATCGCCGCGCCCCGCGACGCCGACCAACTGCGGGCCCAGCTACGGGAAGCGGTCGCCGTCGACGACGCGCCGACGCTGATCCGGTTCCCGAAGGAGTCGGTGGGCCCGGCGATCCCGGCGCTGGACCGGGTGGGCGGCCTGGACGTGCTGCACCGGGCCGAGCGGCCCGAGGTGCTCCTTGTCGCCGTCGGGGTCATGGCGCCCGTCTGCCTCCAGGCCGCCGAACTGCTGCGGGACCGCGGCATCGGCTGCACGGTCGTCGACCCGCGCTGGGTCAAGCCGGTCGACCCCGCGCTGCCGGGCCTGGCCGCCGCGCACCGGCTCGTCGCGGTCGTCGAGGACAACAGCCGGTCCGCCGGGGTCGGCGCGGCGGTCGCGCTGGCGCTCGGCGACGCCGAAGTCGACGTACCCGTACGGCGGTTCGGGATCCCGGAGCAGTTCCTCGCACACGCCAAGCGCGCCGAGGTGCTGGCCGACATCGGCCTCACCCCCGTCGAGATCGCGGGCCGTATCGGTGCCTGTCTGGCCGCCCGGGACGCAGCCGGGGACGAGCTGTCCAAGGAGAACCAGGAATGACCACCCCTTCCACGAAGCGGGAGTTCGACCTCGGCGCGCTGCTGGCCGAGCGCGGGGGCGAGCGCTACGAGCTGCACACGAAGTACCTCAACCACCAACTCCCGCGCATGCTCCGCACGATCGGCTTCGACAAGGTCTACGAGCGCGCCGAGGGAGCCCACTTCTGGGACGCGGACGGCAACGACTACCTGGACATGCTCGCCGGGTTCGGGGTGATGGGCCTCGGCCGCCACCACCCCGTGGTCCGCAAGGCGTTGCACGACGTCCTGGACGCCCACCTCGCCGACCTCACCCGCTTCGACTGCCAGCCACTGCCCGGACTGCTCGCCGAGAAGCTGCTCACCCACAGCCCGCATCTGGACCGGGTGTTCTTCGGCAACAGCGGGACGGAGGCGGTCGAGACCGCGCTCAAGTTCGCCCGGTTCGCCACGGGCAGGCCGCGGATCCTGTACTGCACCCACGCCTTCCACGGGCTGACCACCGGGTCCCTGTCCGTGAACGGCGAGTCCGGCTTCCGCGACGGCTTCGCCCCGCTGCTGCCCGACACGGCGGTGCCGCTCGGCGATCTCGACGCGCTGGCCCGGGAGTTGAGGAAGGGAGACGTGGCGGCGCTCATCGTCGAGCCCATCCAGGGCAAGGGCGTCCACGCGGCCCCGCCCGGCTATCTGACCGCCGCCCAGGAGCTGTTGCGGCGGCACAAGGCACTGCTGATCGCCGACGAGGTGCAGACCGGCCTCGGGCGAACCGGGGAGTTCTACGCCTACCAGCACGAGAGCGGTCTCGAACCGGACCTGGTGTGTGTGGCCAAGGCGCTCTCCGGCGGCTATGTGCCGGTCGGCGCCACCCTGGGCAAGGAGTGGATCTTCAAGAAGGTCTACTCGTCCATGGACCGGGTGCTGGTTCACTCCGCGAGCTTCGGGTCCAACGCCCAGGCGATGGCGGCCGGGCTCGCCGTCCTGTCCGTCATGGAGAACGAGCAGATCGTCGCGAACGCCCGCGCGGTCGGTGACCAGCTCATGTCCCGGCTCTCGGCGCTCATCGACAAGTACGAGCTGCTCAGCGACGTACGCGGCCGGGGCCTGATGATCGGCATCGAGTTCGGCCGGCCCAGCTCGCTGAAGCTGCGCAGCCGGTGGACCATGCTGCAGGCCGCCCGCAAGGGCCTGTTCGCACAGATGGTCGTCGTCCCGCTGCTGCAGCGCCACCGCATCCTCACCCAGGTCTCCGGGGACCATCTGGAGGTGATCAAGCTGATCCCGCCGCTGACCATCGACGAGCAGGACGTCGACCGGTTCGTGGAGGCCTTCACCGCGGTCATGGACGACGCGCACGGCGGCGGGCTGATGTGGGACTTCGGCAAGACGCTGATCAAGCAGGCGGTGGCGAACCGGTAGCCGAGGCGGGGCCACGGGAGTGTGGTCACGGGGTGTGGGCCGTGGTCTTTGCCTGACAGGCAAGAAGTTTGCCTGAAAGGCAAGGCTGCGGCTCAATAGGGGTATGAGCACTTCCGAGACCGGGCCGATCGAGGACCTGCCCGCCGTCGCGCCCCAACTGCGAGCGCTGCGCCGTCGTGCCTCCCTCACGCTGGAGGCCGCGGCCCGCGCCGCCGGGCTCTCGCCCGCGCATCTGTCACGGCTGGAGACCGGACAGCGACAGCCTTCGCTGCCGATGCTGCTCGCTCTCGCTCGTATCTACGGTACGACAGTGTCCGAACTGCTCGGCGAGACGGTCCCCGACCGGGACGCGGTCGTCCGCGCCCCCGCCATGGAGCCCACGCACGCGGGCGGCTGGACGTACTGGCAGACCGGCGCACCGGGCCGCGGGATGCAGGCCCTGCGCGTCCGCGTCCCCCATGGCACCCAGGGCGACATCGTGCGCGTCCACCCCGGCGAGGAATGGCTGTACGTCCTCAAGGGGCGGCTGCGCCTGCGCCTCGGTGACAGCGCTCACATCCTCGAACCCGGCGACAGTGCCCACTTCGACTCGCTCACCCCTCATCGGCTCGCGGCCGTCGATCACGACGGGGCCGAGCTGCTCTTCGTCCACACCCTGCTCCAGAGCCCGAACTCCGCGCTCTGTATCGGCCCCACCCCAGGAGAAATGCCATGACCGAGCAGCCGCAGACCCGCTCCGACCAGAACACGCGGGAGGAGAAGTTCCCCCGCGCCCTGTGGATCCGTCTCATCATCTACATCGCCGTCGGTCACCTCTTCGCCGGGTTCATCTGGCTGCTGTTCGAGGTGGGCGCGAAGTAAGGGGCACACAGCACGACCCGCAACGGGAGCGGCTCAGTCCAGCAGCCTCTCGCGCAGCCGCTCCCGCAGCACCGGTGTGACCCCGAGCCCCCGCTCCAGATAGGTGTCGACACCGCCCCACGTCTGCTCCACGGTCTCGAACGCCGCCGTGAGGTACTCGGCGCGAGCGTCGAAGAGCGGGCTGAGCAGCTCCATCACCTCGGGGGAGTAGGCCTCGGCCTGCGCGCCGTTGCGGTGCACCTTGTACCGGCGGTGCTTGGCGTTCGACTCCAGATAGTCCGCGACGATCGCCTCGCGCTCGACCCCGAGGGCCAGCAGTGTGACCGCGATCGACAGGCCCGCCCGGTCCTTGCCCGCGGCGCAGTGCATCAGCACCGGCACACTGTCCTCCGCCAGCGCGTGCAGCACCCGCGCGTGCTCGGTCGTGCGCTCCGTGACCATCGTGCGATACGAGGCGATCATGCGGCCCGCGGCCTTGCCGTCCGCGAGCACCGCGCGCAACTGCTCCAGATCGCCGTCGCGGACCATCTTCCAGAACTCGGCGCCGTCGGCCGGATCGCTCAGCGGAAGGTTGATGTTGCGCACCCCCGGCAGCGCGACGTCCGGCCCCTCCAGCCGCTTGTCCGCAGCATTGCGGAAGTCGAAGATCGTGTGCAGACCGAGGGAGGAGAGGAACGTCGCGTCCTCCTGTGTCGCATGCGCGAGATGACCGCTGCGGAAGAGCACACCCTGGCGCACGCGCCGCCCGTCCACGGTCGGCAGGCCACCCACGTCTCGGAAGTTGCGCACACCGGCCAGCTCGGGCTCGATCGACGGGACGTGCTGCGTCACAGGGGCTCCTTCCAACCGTCCGTCGACGCTGATCGTCGGCGGGCCGCGCCTTGACGATACGACAAGGTTCATCAGGCAACCATTCCCCTGACGCAGCGACCCACAAGGCGCCAGGCGACAGTGGGCGTCGACTCGCCCCGTCTTGTCCCCCGTCTCGTCTCCCGTCTTGTCTCCCGTCTTGCCTCCTGGGATATTCCGTACCAGCCCCACCAATCCGAGTGTTCTATCTCACCAACCGTCAACCCCTTCCTACGGTCGCGTAGCTCACACCGGAAGGTGAATCATGGGGCGACGTGGCAGACGATTCGAAGAATGACTACAGATCAGTGATCGGGTCGTACGTGGCGGTGGGGGACAGCTTCACCGAAGGCGTCGGCGACCCCGGCCCGGACGGACAGTTCGTCGGCTGGGCCGACCGGTTCGCGGTGCTCCTCGCCGACCGGCGGCCCGAGGGCGACTTCGCGTACACAAACCTTGCCGTGCGCGGCAAGCTGCTCGACCAGATCGTCGAGGACCAGATCCCGAAGGCCCTGGAACTCGCCCCCGACCTGGTGTCCTTCTGCGCGGGCGGCAACGACATCATCCGGCCCGGCACCGACCCCGACGACGTCGCCGAGCGTTTCGAGCGGGCCGTCGCGAGCCTCACGGCCGTCGCCGGAACCGTCATGGTGACCACCGGCTTCGACACCCGTGGCGTGCCCCTGCTCAAGCATCTGCGCGGCAAGGTCGCCACGTACAACGGGCATGTCCGGGCGATCGCCGACCGGTACGGCTGCCCGGTCCTCGACCTGTGGTCGTTGAAGACCGTCCAGGACCGGCGCGCCTGGGACGAGGACCGCCTCCACCTCTCTCCCGAGGGGCACACCCGGGTCGCCCTCAGGGCGGGCCAGGTGCTCGGCATCGAGGTGCCCGCCGACCCGGACCAGCCGTGGCCACCGCTGCCGCCGCGCGGCACGCTCGAAGTACGGCGCGACGACATCCAGTGGGCACGCGAGTACCTGGCCCCCTGGATCGGACGCCGACTGCGCGGCGAGTCCTCCGGCGATTACGTCGTGGCGAAGGGCGCCCTCTCGCCGGACGACATCAGGGAGCGGATCGCCCAGGCGGTGTGAGGGGGTGCGGGCGGGGGCGCTTGGCTGGGGCCTCGTACGCGGCAGGCGTGGTCACTCGCCTTCGGCGTGCGTGGCGAGTCGGCCTTGACCCGGCCTCGTACGCGGCGGGTGTGCCCACTCGTCCTCGGCCCTGCACTTGGCGAGTACGGCCCTTCGCCTTCGGTGGGCACGCAGGTGCTGCGTGTCCGCCGAAGGCGTCTGCGTCCGCGTTCGCGTGTGGGTCGGGTCCTACCGGGCGGCGGAGGTTCCTTCCGTGCGCCGAGCGGTGTTCGGGATGTCGCAGGAGTCCTTGAAGCCCTGACTCGTCAGCCCCAGCGCGGAGTTGATGCGTGAGCGCAGGTTCTCCACCGCCACCATCGCGGTCAGCTCGACGAACGCGGGCTCGCCCAGGCGACCGATGAGCCGGGCGGCCAGTGCGTCGTCCACCTCGGGCGGTGTGGCCGTCATCGCCTCGGCGTACTCCAGGACATCCCGCTCCGACTCGGTGTACACATCACTGTCCCGCCAGCGCGGCACGTCGAGCAGCTTCTGCGGGTTCATGCCCTGCTGGCGGCCCAGCCAGTAGCCGAAGTCCATGCACCAGGAGCAGCCGATCGACGCGGCGGCCCCCATCTCGGCCAGCATCTTCAGACCCGGGTCGAGCTGGTTCCACTTGCCCACCGCGCGCTCGAACTGCAGATAGGACCGCAGCACACGGGGCTGGTGGGCGAGCGCCTTGCCGGGGTCGAGGACCTTGCCGTAGGTCCGCCGTGAATACCACTCCATCATGCGGAAGAAGACGGTGCGGCGCGGAGTCAGGGAGACACGGGCCATGGGTGGCACCTCCAGTACGTCGTTCCCGGGCGCTCCTCGTGGGCGCCCGCACGATGACGACGTACCGGGTCCCCCGAATGTGACATCCGGCCCGTACGAAGCGAACGCTCCCGTGCTGTCAGTGGGGCCGACCATAATGAACTGCCGGACCGACTCCCACAGATCGACTCCCACTGGAGGTGCCGTGACTGGTTCCCGTTCTCTGACCTCCGGGCTGCGCGCCGTGCAGCCCGAGGCCTTCGGCGCGGACCCGAGCGGAGAGCGGCTGGCACGCATCCGTAGATCACCGAACTTCGCGAACGGCGCCTTCGTGAACCCCGAGGGCACCCGCACCCGTCCCGCGGGCGGCTCCGCCCTGGACATGGCGAAGGCCTTCTTCCGCAAGGAGGACCGCGCCCGCCGCGGCCCGTCCGGCACCGTCCCGGTGCATCCGACGACGTACGCCGACCTGGCCAGGCCCTCGGCGAGCGGGCTGCGGTTGACGTGGATGGGGCACTCCGGGGTGCTCGTCGAGATCGACGGGCACCGGGTGCTGTTCGACCCGGTCTGGGGCGAGCGCTGCTCCCCGCTGGCGTTCGCGGGCCCCAAGCGGCTGCACCCGGTGCCGGTGCCGCTGGCCGCGCTCGGCCCCGTCGACGCCGTCGTCATCTCCCACGACCACTACGACCACCTCGACCTGCCCACCATCAAGGCGCTGGCCGACACCGACACCGTCTTCGTGATACCGCTCGGCGTCGGTGCCCATCTGGAGTACTGGGGCGTCTCCGCGGACCGCTTGCGCGAGCTGGACTGGCACGAGTCGACGAAGGTCGGCGGCCTCACCCTGACCGCCACACCCGCCCGCCACTTCTGCGGCCGGGGCCTGCGCAACGGGCAGCACACGCTGTGGGCGTCATGGTCCGTGGCCGGAGACGAGCACCGTGTCTACCACAGCGGTGACACCGGCTACTTCAAGGGCTTCAAGGAGATCGGCGCCGAGTACGGCCCGTTCGACGCCACGATGATCCAGATAGGCGCGTATTCGGAGTTCTGGCCGGACATCCATATGACCCCCGAGGAGGGCACGACCGCGCACCTCGACCTCCAACGTGGCCGACCGCACGGCGTGTTGCTGCCCATTCACTGGGGCACCTTCAGCCTTGCCCCGCATCCCTGGGCGGAGCCGGGGGAGTGGACGCTGGCTGCGGCCGAGGCGGTCGGGCAAGCGGTCGCATTCCCCGTTCCCGGCCAACCGTTCGAGCCCGCTGGGGAGTTGCCCACGCGCCCGTGGTGGCGGGAGGTGTCCCTGCCACTGAAGCGTGAGTGGCCTGTTCCGGAGATCACTCCGGTGGCGTCTCGAGAAGACCTCGACCTCGTGGGCGAGAGCTGACTGCGTGGCTCCAACGTGCGGGTTGGTAGCCTCCCGGGATGACTGCGCCTTTCGACGAAGCCGTCCGCGCCCGACTGCAAGCCCCCAACATCTGGTACGTCGGCACCGTGTTCGCCGACGGAGCACCGCAGGTCAGTCCGATGTGGGTGGATCTGGAGGGGGAGGGGGAGCTGACGTTCAACACTTCGGTGGGCCGGGTGAAGGAGGAGAACCTGCGCCGCGACCCCCGCGTCTATCTCTCGCACGCGGACGCCACCGACCCCTTCGACCGAGTGCAGATCAGTGGTGTGGTGGCCCGCTTCATCGAGGGCGCGGAGGCACACGACCGAATGGACCGGCTGGCCCGCAAGTACCTGGGCGTCGAACGCTTCGAGTGGACCATGCCGGGGGAACAGCGGGTTGCGGTGATCGTGCGCCCGGTCAAGGTGCGGCACATCGTGGGGGTGGAGCGGTTCCGGCCCGGCGGGCCCGTCCCCGCTCCCTGACCTTCCCGTATTGCTACGCGTATGTCCGTGCGCTGTAACGATCCGGCGGGGGCGATGGAGAACGGCCGGTTCCGCGGGCACGCTCTCCTGGCACCACATTCACCGACCATGCGCGACACCGCGTCTACGCGATCACGGGGGATCCGACCATGCGAGCGATGCGCACGAGTATGAAGCTGTCCGTGCTGGGGATGACCGCCGCGGCGGCCCTGGTCACCACGGCCTGTGATCCGAGCGGGTCGGACGGGAAGGCCGACGACGCGGCGAGCCCGGCGCCGAGCGCGTCTACGTCTGCTTCCACGTCCGACTCCCTGTCCCCGTCCGTGCCCGCTTCCACACCGTCGAAGCCTGCCCTGGACAAGACCGCGTCGCCATCACCGACCCGGGCCGGCAGCAGCGGTGACGACAAGAACGACAAGAACGATAAGTGGGACTTGGCGGACCGCCAGACCCCGCCGACCGGCTCGGTCTGCGATCACGACGGCCAGGGCCCCTATGGTGCGATCAAGTCCGTCACCATGGGCGGCGAGAGCCCGACGGGGCTCGGCCTGGTCCTCGGCTTCTACCAGTGCGACGGCGGCAGCCCACGGTTCACCCCCAGCAGCGCCACCGGCGCCGCCACGGACGTACTGGTCGACCCGGCGCACCTGAAGGTCGTCGTGGGTGGGCAGCTCGCGAGCGAGCTGGGCACCAAGACGCCGGACACGAGCAAGTTCTTCGACAAGCTCGCACAGATGGAGGACAAGAACGAGCTCAAGGGTCCCAAGGCCCCGCAGTTCTACTTCCGGATCGACTCCGCCTCCGACGACGTCAACGAGATGCCGGACGACAGCAGCCACATCATCTACCTGTACCAGATCGTCGACGGCGGCTGACCGGATCCCGAGCCCGGGACCCGTGAGGGGATGACAGCACGCATCCGCATCCCGTCATCGTGGCCGCTGCGGGAAGGCCAGGCAGCGTGGCGCCCGCCGTCGGTACAAATGCCCGTGCCGCTCACCTGTCCGGGTAAGCGTAGAGCGAAATCCACACCTATCAGCACTGAAAATCAGACGTACATTACTTTCATAGCCGATGGGCTGGAGCATCTCTCGCCTCGTCAGCCTCGATTCATCAGCGGTCCCCCTGCCCGCTCCTCCGCGTCGGCCAGCCAGAAGAAGACCGGTGGCAGGCCGAGTTCGATCACCGCCAGTGCGATCTGGAACCACTGCGGCCATCCGTGTGTGGCGAGTGAGAGGAGTCGGCCCACGCCGCCCAGAAGGAAGACAGCGGCCAGCCACCGTACGGCCTGAGCCGGGATCGGGTGCTGTCGCGCGGCCCAGAGCCAGGCCAGCCCGTAGCCGACGAAGGAAGCCCCCATGAACCGGCCCCAACTGTCGACCGTCGCACCGGCGGAACCGGCGCCGGGGATCGCCGCGTTGCCGAGTGCCACGTGGAACAGGCCGATGGCCACGCAGGCCCAGCCCATCACCTGTGCGAGTACGCGCAGAGCCCTGGCCATGGTCCCTCCAAGCAGTCCCGATCGGGGCTTAGTTGACATGTGTCTACTACCTTGGACTTGCTAGTAGACACGTGTCAACTAGACTTCGTTCGTGCCTCCCCGCCAGCGACTCACTCCCGCCGACCGCCGCGCCCAACTCCTCGCCGTCGGCGCACGACTCTTCGCCGCGCGCCCCTACGCCGACGTGCTGATGGAGGAGGTCGCAGAAGAGGCCGGTGTCTCCAGGGCCCTGCTCTACCGCCACTTCCCCAGCAAGCACGCCCTCTTCGCCGCCGTGTACCAACAGGCGGCGGACCAACTGCTGGCCGAGACGCGGCTCGACCCCGCCGACTCCCTGGTCGAACAACTCGTCCAGGGCATGGACATCCACCTCGACTACTTCGTGGCGAACCGCAACGCCGTCCTCGCTGCGAACCAGGTCCTGGCAGGCGACCCGGTGATCCAGACGATCATGACGAACGAACTGGACATGCTCCGCACGCGACTGCTGGCCGTACTCCCGCTCGCGGACGAGAGCACCCGCGAGGCTGTGTCCGGCGTCCTGAAGAGCTGGTTGGTCTTCGTCCAGGTCCTCTGCGTCGACTGGCTCGCCCACGAGACCTGCACCCGCACCCAGTTGCGCGACGTCTGCGTCGGCGCGGTACTCGGCGCGCTCCGCCCGCTCGTCTCCGAACTCGAGTAGTGCCGGCCACCGTTGACGTATGTCCCGTCAGAGGCTGGTCGGCGAGGTCTCTGAGGGCGGTGAGTGCCGGATTAGGGAAGAGGCCCTTGTCTTCGGCAGGATGGGCACATGACCGAGATCCGCACGCCCCGCCTCCTCCTCCGTACCTGGCACGACGACGACCTCGTGCCGATGGCGGACATCAACGCGGACCCGCGGGTCATGCGCTGGATCGACGACGGCTCGGTGCGCGACCTTGAGCGCACGGCCGAGGACATCGAGCGGTGGGAGGAGGAGTGGGACGAGGAGGGCTTCGGGCTCTTCGCCGTCGAACTGCTGGCCTCGGGCGAACTGATCGGCTTCACGGGACTGTCCGTGCCCGGGTTCCTGCCGGAGGTGATGCCCGCCGTGGCGATCACTTGGCGGCTCGGCTCACAGTTCTGGGGCCAGGGCTACGCGTCCGAAGCCGCCCACGCCACACTGGAGTTCGCCCTCCAGGACCGCGGCCTGGACCGCGTCATCAGCATCAACCGGGTGGGTGACAACGCCTCCGAGAACGTCCTCCGCAAGCTCGGCATGACGTTTGAACGGGGGACGACACACCCGGAGTACGGCTACCCACTGCGCGTCCACGCCATCGACCTCACCGAGTTCCAGGCTTGAACCGGCCGACCCGCGGCTTCCTAGGACATGCGTATCACCGCGTACGTCTCGCCGTCCTGCGGTGGCCGGGTCCAGGAACGGGTGGTGAACGTGTGCAGCCGCCCGCTCACGATGGCGTGACGTGGCAGAGCGGCACCGAACTCCGCGGTCACCGCTTCCAGGAGCCGCCGTTCCGCCTCGGTGTCGTCCTCCCGGTCGCCGAAGAACCGGCTCGGGTCCAGCGCCTGCGGTATCTCCCCGCTTCTCTTGATCTCTCCGTCCACGTACGTGAACGCGTACTGCTCGGCACCGTCTCGCGCCACCGAAAGGTGGAAGTACGGATCCCTGTACCACGCCCTCAGGCCGCTCCACACCACCACCGCGCGGGTGCCCGCGCTGGCGGCTGCGGCCGGGGAGACGAGCCGCTGCCCGTCGAACGGGGCGGGGTCGTCGTCGAAGGCGAAGCTCCAACCGGTGCCGGCCCGGCCGACCGCCATGAGAGCCCTGTCGCCGTAGGACGAGAACTCCCGCTGCCTCTGCAGCGGTTGGCGGCGGGCGTCCCACAAGGTCATGGGTTCGTTCAGCACGACGCCGTCCGTGTTCCCGTCCCCGTCCGCGTCTGTGAGTCGTGCTGGTACGTCCTCCGGCTCGACGTCCTCCATCAGGACGAACCGGTAGGACGTGCGGTTGTTGCCCGGGTCCGGCTCCGCGAGCCACGCCAGGCTGTCCGGGTCCAGCGCAGCCGTCGGAGTCGGTGCCTCACCCGCCTGCCCACCCCGTGGTGTGGAGAGCAACTCGCGGCCCCGCTCCTGGGTCAACAGCGGGCCGAGGATCGGGTCGGCCACCCAGCCCAGCGGCGCCAATTGGTCCGGGCCCAGCGGCTCCCACAGCGGCAGGGCGTTCATCAGCGTCCGCCACGCCCGGTCGCTCTCTCCCCACCGCGCCAACTCCCGCGCCCGCTCGACCGCTTCGCCGAACGGTCCGGTCGCCGTGTATCGATACGCGCCGTTCCGTACCAACTCCAGCGTCGCGTAAGCCAGCGACACCAAGTCCTTGTCTGCTCCGCGCAGATGGAACGTCAGCGTGGAGTCGTCCCGGTACGAGTGGGCCGCGTGCTCGGCGACCAGCGGCGGCAGCAACTCGGGCGCGTAGCGCGGGTCTGTCACCAGGCCGTCGAAGTACACCGCGTGGGTCTGCCCGAGCAGGCGGCGTATCTGGTCACCCAGCCCGCCGGCGCGCGGCCTGCCGTATTCCTTCGCCTCGTCCAGCACCTTCCCGGCTCGCTCCCAGCCGCCGCGCAGCGCCTCCACCCGGGCTTCCTCCACCAGGGCGTCCAGCTCCCGCGTCGTGTCGTTGACGAACGTCGGCTCCTCGTCGTTCTTGTCCGACCGCAGGCTGTGGAACTGCCGGTACATGTCCCGCATGAACTCGAGGAAGTTCGCATACCGATTCGGTGGCGCGGCCCGCCAGCTCGCCCATGTATAGACGGCCCACTCGCCGTTGTCGTCCACGTCCTCGGGGTCCATGAGAACGTAGGTGGCGTCGGACTCCACGTCGAGTTGCAGCCCGCGCCGCCAGATGTCGACCTCCCGCCGCTCCTCGGGCCCGGCGTCCTCGTCCAGGTACTCCTCGAAGACGTCCGCGAGTTGCGACTCGTCGTTGTGCCAGCGCGCGTCCTCGGTCCCCGCCAGCAGCCACACGAACTCGCCCGCGTTCCGCCAGCCGTCGCTGACCTTGAGGAACTCCCGGTACGACGGGGGCATCCGGCGGCCGAGGCGCTTCTCCATGGCGGCGATCCGCTCCTCGGAGGCGGGCGGGAACCCGAGCCATCGCGCCCGGCGCGCGGCCTCGTCGTCCTCGCCCTGAGTCTCGCCGTCCGGCAAGGAATCCGCCCACTCCCCACTCCACTTGAGAAGGAAGGGCCGCCAGTCGAATGCCGTGGTGTCCGTCATGCGTGTGATGCTGCCACCCACCACTGACAGTGCTCCGCTGCTCGCGCCAGTGCGGCAACCTGGCTGGGTGTGCGCCGTGTCCTCCTCATCCGGCATCGCGATGGCGACCGGGAGTTCCACGTTCTGCCCGGCGGACGTGTAGAGCCTGGTGAGACGGCTGCCGAGGCCGCCTGTTGGGAGGTGAGGGAAGAGACCGGCTTGCGAGTCAGCATCGGTGAACTGCTCTGGGCCCGCGAGTACTTGCCCGAACGACACCCCGGCCACCCGCATCACCGAACCCGGATGCAGCAACTTCAGTTGTACTTCGCAGCTCAACCAGCCTCAGACAGTGCGTCGTTGGCAACAGCTCCGGGTCGCAGAGCGCTCGCCACTCGAAGGGCGTGCGATAGGTTGCCCGCCATGACCGAGCTTGGACCCGTTGCCTGGCCACCCGCCCCGATCAGGACCGCGCGGCTCGTGCTCCGGGAGTCCGAGGATCGGGACCGTGCGGCGTTCATCGAGCTGTTCGCATCGCCGGAGGTGGGCACCTACATCGGTGGCCCCCGACCGCGTGATGAGCTGGAGCGCGTGATGCCGGAGGTGCCCGGTCGGCGCCCTGGCTGTTTCGTGGTCGATCTCGACGGGGCGATGATCGGCATGATCACGTTCGATCGGCGCGACGCAGAGCGTCCGGGGCACGTCCGGCCGGGTGCCGGAGAGGCCGAACTCGGTTACATGTTCATGCCGGAGGCGTGGGGACGCGGGTATGCCGCCGAGGGGTGCGCGGCGGCCCTCGGCTGGTTCGCCGACGCGTACCCCGGCGAGCCGGTGGTGCTCTGCACCCAGACGGCCAACGACCGCGCGATGCGCCTCGCGGCGAAGCTGGGGTTTACCGAGGTGGAGCGGTTCGAGGAGTACGGCGCCCAACAGTGGTTCGGTGTCCGGTAGATACCGGGGTCAAGATTTGCCGTGTTTGCCGGTAATAGTGGAATTCATAAGCGGAGTTGTCACCCGTGATTTCCATCCACCTCATTATGCTGTGATTCATGTCACGGTGATCGCGTAGAACGATCATGGATTGGCATGTCCACTTCCTGGGGCTCCTGTGACACGATGCCAGCGTCCGTCCTCGGGCAAGCAAAGAGTTCATCCGGTCCATCGATCGTCTGAATCACATGCGGGGGGCGAGAATGTCGAGAGTGATCGGCGTCGGATATCGAGGCGATCTCGACCGGGCGCTGCGACGTCGCGGTCTGAATCCCTTCTGTGTGGTCCAGCCTTCCATGGGCGTACCGGAGGAATTCAAGGAGGAAGCGGCCCTCGTATTCGGGGAGTGTGCCATTCGGCTGCCCGGTGGGCTCTCCTCACAGGACGATGAATTGACGTACGGCGTCCATCTCCTCGACGCCGAGGTCAGCGCACTCGGTGCACCGCCGACCCGGATGGGCCATGGAGGAACGCGTGACACGCCGACCGGTCCCTATGGCTGGAGCGGCCGGGCGATCGTGTCCGACCCGGACGAATCCGAACCGGAGAAGAGGGTTCGTGACACCGTCCGATTCAATGTGACCAATATGACCCGTGGAGCGCGGAGAGCGGTGTCGCACTCCTAGGAGGCTCGCGCGCCGACTGTTCGCAGCGCGTTCACCGAGCGCCCACTCGTCACGCCCCCACACCAGCGCTCACTCAGCACGGTCCACTCGTCAGGGAATGCGTGGCGTACCTCTGCCCGCATTTCCCGTTCCTTCGACCGGAGGTCCTCTCTTCATGCCCGAAATACGTCGTGTCGCGACGCTTCCCGACCTGCTCGACAGGGCAGCGCTCGACATGTCCCGCGGTGTCACCTTCGTCGGTGGTTCGTTCCTCTCCTACGCGGAATTGCGGGACTCCGCGGTCTGCATTGCGCAGGGACTGCGCGACCACGGCACTGCCCCGGGCGACCGCGTACTGATTACGGCCACCGACCCGGAGTATTTCTTTCCCGCCTTTTGGGGCTGTGTACTGAGCGGCATCGTGCCGTGCCCGGTCGCCCCGGCCGCCGATCCGGCGCGGTGGCGTGGCCGGTTGGAGCATCTGCGGACGCTGCTCGGCGACCCGCTGGTGATCGGCTCCAAGGCGGCTGCTCACGAACTCCCCGATGTGGGGCTGCGATCGGTGACCATCGAGGAGCTGAGCCAAACCCAGGCCGGGGCCCAGCAGTTGCACACACCCGCCCCGGACGACCTCGCCCTGCTCATGCTCACCTCGGGATCCACCGGCTCGAGCAAAGCCGTTCGACTCACACACGCCAACCTCCTTGCCGCGCAGGCCGGTAAGGCGGGAGCGCTCGGACTCGGGCCCGACGACACCTCGTTGAACTGGATCTCCGCCGACCACATCGCCGCCATCGAGGCCCATCTGCTGCCCATGTTCAACGGAGCGAACCAGGTCATGACGGACCCCGCCACGGTCCTCGCCGACCCCCTGGAGTTCCTCCGGCTGATCGCGGCGCACCGGGTGCGGGTGACGTTCACCCCCAACTTCCTGTTCGGCCAACTGAATCAGGCGCTCGACCGCCGACCGCCGAAGGCCGGTGAGTGGGACCTGTCGCACGTCCACCACATCATCTCCGGCGGCGAGGCCACCGTGACCGCCACCGTGCGGAACTTCCTGGCGGCGCTCGCCCCGTACGGACTGCGCGGCGACGTGATCGTGCCCGCCTTCGGCATGACGGAGACCTGCGCGGGCAGCGTGTTCAACCGCGACTTCGCCTCGCGCGACCTGGACCTGGAATTCCCGTCGCTCGGACGGCCCGTGCAGGGCCTGGAGATCCGTGTCGTCGGGGGAGACGGCACCGTGCTGGCCTCCACGAGCCGACCCGGCTGCACCGAGCCGGGCGATGTGCAACTGCGCGGCACGATGGTCACCAGCGGGTACTACGGGAACGAGACAGCCACCGCAGAGGCGTTCACCAAGGACGGTTGGTTCCGCACCGGGGACCTCGGACACCTGGACGCCGACGGCCGGTTGACGCTCGTCGGTCGTACCAAGGACTCCATCATCGTCAACGGCGTCAACTACTACAGTCACGACCTGGAAGCGGCCCTCGACGAACTGGACGGTGTGCGACGCGGGCAGGTCGCCGCGTTCCCGTTCCGGCCCGAAGGCGCCGACTCCGAGCAACTCGCCGTCGCCTTCGTCCCCGCCGATGACGCGACGGACGATACGTCCCTGTACCGGACGCTCGTCGCCATCCGCAGCTCCACCATCATGCACTGGGGCTTCAGACCGCATCTCATCCTGCCCGTCACCGAGTCGGCCATCCCCCGCAGCAACCTCAGCAAGATCCTGCGGATGTCGCTGCGCGCCGCCGTGGAGGCCGGTGACCTGGACGCCGCGGCCCGCCGCGCGGACGAGGTGAGTACGCGGTTCCTCGGCGGCTACGTGGCTCCGGAAGGCGACGTCGAGACCACGCTCGCCGAGGTCTACGCCCGCGTACTGAACATCGAGCAAGTGCCCGCGACCGCGAGCTTCTTCGACCTGGGCGGCACCTCCCTCGACGTGCTGCGGCTCAAGTTGCTGATCCAGCAGGCGTTCGGTATCGACGGCGTACCGATGGCGACGCTGCTGCAGGCGCCGACCGTGCGCGCGCTCGCCCGTCGGCTCACCGCCGACCGCGAAGCCGGCGGGGACGCCGCGTACGACCCGCTGGTGCCCCTCCAAGTCACCGGTGACGGAACGCCGTTGTTCTGTGTGCACCCGGGCCTGGGTGAAGTGCTCGTGTTCGTCAACCTCGCCCAGTACTTCACCGGCGAGCGGCCGTTCCACGCGCTGCGCGCCCGAGGGTTCGGCAAGGGCGAGACCCACTTCGCGTCGTTCGACGAGATGGTCGCCACCTATGTGTCCGCGATCCGGCGAGCCCAGCCCAGCGGGCCGTACGCCGTCGCGGGCTACTCCTACGGCGGCGCCGTCGCGTTCGAGATCGCCAAACGGCTCGAAGCCGAAGGGGACGAGGTGAAGTTCGTCGGCATCTTCAATCTGCCGCCGTCCATCTCCGGCCGGATGAACGAGATCACCTTCACCGACGGCGCGATCAACCTCGCCCTGTTCCTCGAACTGATCGACCCCTCCGACATCCCGGAGCTCACCGAGACCCTGCGTCCGCTGCCGGAGGCCGACCAGTTGGCGTATCTCGTCGACCACGCCCCCCAGCGACGACTGACCGAACTCGACCTCACCCTCGAACAGTTCACCGCCTGGGTCCATCTCGCACAGAGCATGGTCCACCTGGGCCGCACCTACGAACCGTCCGGATCGATCGAGCAGGCCACGGTGTTCTACTGCACCCCGCTGAAGGGCACCAAGCAGGACTGGCTCGACAAACAGCTACGGGACTGGGACCGGTTCGCGCGTGGGACGAACGCGTACATCGAAGTCGACGGCGAGCACTACACGTTGATGAGCCCGCAGCACGTACAGACCTTCCAAGCGACCCTGCGGCGCGAACTGGCCCGAGCGCTCGACCGATGAACCAGGAGCAGCCGATCATGCACAGCAAGAAGATTCTCGTCACCGGCGGCACCGGCCAGGTCGCACGGCCCGTCGCCGAGGCGCTCGCCCGCGACAACGAGGTGTGGTGCCTCGGCCGGTTCGGCGACCCGGCCGCCCGCAAGGCGTTGGAGGAAGCGGGCGCCCACACCGTCACCTGGGACATGGCCGACGGCGAACTGACCGCGCTGCCCAGGGACTTCACGCACGTTCTGCACTCCGCGGTGCACCGGGGCGACGGGCGTGACTTCGAGGAGACCGCGCGGATCAACACCGCCGGCACCGCCCGGCTGATGACACACTGCGCCGACGCCGAGGGCTTCCTCTATGTGTCGTCGGGCGTCGTCTACCACCGGGCCGAGCCCACCCATCGCTACCGCGAGGGCGATCCGCTCGGCGGCGCGGCGCCCTGGCTGCCCACGTACCCCGTCGCCAAGCTCTCCGCGGAGGGTGTCGTCCGCGGCCTGTCCGAAGCGCTCGGCCTGCCGTCCGTGATCGCCCGGCTCAACATCGCCTACGGTCCGTACGGGCACGGTGGCGTACCCATGATCCTCTTCCGGGAGATGCGCGGCGGGCAGTCGGCGGCGGTGCCGCACCAGGGGCAGAACTACTGCAACCTCCTGCACACCGACGACATCGTCCGCCAGGTGCCGCTGCTGTGGGGCGCCGCTCGGACACCCGCCCAGGTCGTGAACTGGGGCGGCGACGAAGAAGTCGGCGTCACCGACCTCATGGAGTACATGTCCGCCCTGACCGGGGTGCCGTTGCGCCTGGAGCGCAGCGAGTACAGCCGGGAGACGGCGATCTTCGACCACGAGATACGACGCGACCTCATCGGCGACTGCACCATCGGCTGGAAGGCCGGGATCGCCCGCACGCTCGGCGAACTGTTCGAGGAGTACCGCGAGCGTATCGACGCCCACCAAGGAGCGTTTCAGGTCCAGGGCCAGGTCCAGGGCCAGGTCCAGGGCCAGGAAGGGGAGCGGCATGCGCAGGCCCGCTGACATCGACGCGCTGCGACAGGCACTGTGCGCGGCCCTCGGGTCCGTCGAACCAGTGTGTTCCCTGTCTCAATTGGCGCTGGGCGAGGGGGTGTTCACTGACGATGACATCCTGCACCGCCCGACCCTGGTCACCGGCGCCGCCGGTTACGGCCCGACCAGCCCCGCCCCCACCGCGCACGACGTCGACGCGCTCGTCCGACGGGCCGAGGAGGCGGGGGCCGCGCAGATCCTCGTACCCGGTGTGCGCCGCACCGACGACACCGGGGCGCTTCGCGCGGCCGGCTTCGTCCCGGTCGCGGCCGGTGCCGAGTGCGTGGTGCGGCTGAACGGCGACGTGGACGAACTGTTGCGTGGCCGTCTCGGAGCCGAGCGCCTGGACGATCTGCGCCGACGCGGCCGAGTGGTGTCCGACGACCTCACCTGGGAGCGGATCCCGCTGAGCGGACTCGACAAGAGCCCCTGGGCGCGCGACGCGTTCGCGGACCTCCATGGCGGCCTCTTCGACGCGGCGGCTCTGCAAGCCCTCGAACACAGCCGGTTGGCGGACCGCGCCGAACTGCTCGTCCGGCGCCGGGGCGAGAACGTCGTCCAAGCCGGACTCCTCGTGGGCTCCCACAGCGGCCGGGGTCTGTACTGCCTCGCCCTGGCCACCGACCGCGACGATCCCGCCGCCCGCCACGATCTCCACGCGGTCTCCCTGTACCAGGTGTACGTCGACGCCCACCGCGACGGCCTCGACTGGGTCCACCTCGGCCGAGGCGAGGCCGATCACCAACGCGCCCTGGGCGCCGACCTCTTCGTCCCGCTCGACCACTGGCTGCGCGCACCCGGCCTCACCGCCCCCGAACAGGCGCCCACAGCACCGGAAGTGTCCCGGTTCACGGCCCCGCCCGTCACCACGGTCGCCGTCCCCGGCCCGGCTCGCTTCCGGCACCGCCCGCGGTTCGACCTGGTCGACCTGTCGAGCAACACCAACCCGTTCCTGGGCCGCGGTGGACGCTATCCCGAACTCGACACGACCGACCTCGCCCGGACCTATCTCACTGCTGTGGCCCAACTGCCGGGCCAAGGAGGCCTGGACGCGCTGACGGACGAGTATCTGCTCTTCTCCAGCGGGGCGGTGGACGCCGTCATGCTGCTCCTGACGGCACTGGCCTCGCCAGGCGACCGGGTCTGTGTGACACCGCCCACCTTCGAGTTGTACGGCCACTTCGCCCGGGTACTGAGCCTGCCCGTCGTGGAAGTCCCCCTCGGCGGTCAGGACATGAACCGGCTCGACGTGACGCGGATGCTGGCGGCCGACCCCCACGTCACGATCCTGTGCGACCCGAACAACCCCGTCGGCACCCGTCCCGATCCCGAGCAGGTCCATGAACTCATCGCCCACACCGAGGGGTTGGTGGTGATCGACGAGGCCTATGTCGAGTTCAGCGACAAGCCGTCGTACGCCGGTCTGGTCGCCGAGCACGACAACCTCATCGTGCTGCGCACCCTGTCCAAGGCGTGGGGGCTCGCCGGGGCCCGCTGTGGCATCGCGCTAGCCCAGCCCGGAATCATCGAGGCGATGCGCCGGGTACAGGTGCCCTTCGGGTTCACCGACGCGTCACAGCGCGCCGTACGGGAACGGCTTGTCGACGTGCGGCACGTGCGCGACAGCATCGGCGACATCCTGGCCGAGCGGGACCGCATGGCAGCCCTGCTGGCCGAACACCCCACGGTGGACCGGGTGTTCCCGTCGGATGCCAACTTCCTGCTGGTCCGGCTGCACAAGCACGAGCAGGTCATGGACCGGCTGCGCGCCGCGGGCGTTCTCGTCGCGGACGTCGGACGGCTGATCCCCGACACCTGCCGTATCTCCATCGGCGACAGGCGCGCGAACGAGACGCTGCTCGACGCGCTCACCGCCGCCCTGTGAACGCCCTTCTGTGAAAGGGGTTCTGTGGGCCGACATCGTCAGCGACGACGTCGGCCCACACGTTCCTCAGTCGGTTCCGTTCCCCTGCCCCTGCGTTTCGATGATCAGGAACGACAGGACGTCTTCACCGATATTCTTCACATCGTGCAGGCGAGACTGTCCTTCACTGAATTCGAAGTATCGGGTGGTGCCGCGCTCATAGGTGATTTCCCGGCTGGTTCCGTCGCTTTCGTGCTGGCGCGCCTGGCCGGGGGTCAGGGCTATCCAGTAATAGTCGCGCTCATGACGGTGGACGGGAAGTCGCTCGCCGGGGGCGAGGTGGGTCTGCCAGATGCGCAGCTCAGGGGTGTCGTGCAGCAGCGTCTGGCCGCACTGGTCGTGGTGCGCGTTCCTGTCGAATTCCTGGTGCAGTTGCGGGCTCCAGCGGTCGAATGCCTCGGCCACGACCTTGTTCACCAGGGAGAGAGCAGCGGCGGAATGAGTACCCATGAACCGAATCCTTTCGGCTGTGGTGCGCCAGGCGAATGGGTCGACTCAGGCTACTTGATTCCGCCCACCCGTCATATGCTTTCGCGGGCACTCACCAACGAACGGCTGTGAAATCGATCGACCGAGGCTTCAACAGGGCGGTGCGCTCGGTGAGTTCGCGCAGCCGCCGGGACATTTCGTCGGCTGCCAGACGGTGGCGGTCACCGTGGCCGGGCAGGAGCCATTCGAAGCGCAACTGTCCGGCCGTCCTGGCCAGGGAGGCCGCCAGTTCCTCGATGGAGTACCAGGTCACGCTCTCCGCGACTTCCAGATCACCGGTCGTACGGGACCAGTAGAAGCTGTCGCCGCTGAAGCAGTACCGGTCGTCCGCGAGGTAGAGCACACTGCCACGGGTGTGGCCGGGCAGCGGATGAGCGGTGACACCCTCGCCGATCTCCACGGGCTCAAGGCCCTTGATCACCTGGTCCGCGTCCGGTGCCGCGTCGAGGTCGCCCTCGTGGATCCACAACCGGGCCCCGTAGTGGTCCGCGTAGCAACGGCCGTGGGCGGCGTGGTCGCGATGGGTCAGCAACACATCCGTGACGGGACCCGACTCCGCGTACCGCTCGGCGAGTTCGCGGCTCCAACGGGGCGTGTCGACCATCATCACGTCACCGGACGGCCGCCGTAGCAGGTACGCGTTGGCGCCCGCGGTGCGCCGGGAGTTGTGCCCGCACAGCAGGACGCTGCCGTCCAGGGCCATGGGGAACGGGTCGTCGGCCTGGTCGAGTTGCCCGGACTCCGGGCGGATGGAGCGGGTGTGGCAGGCGAAGGCAGCGGCGTAGAACCGCTGTCGCTCCGCTGTGGTGCTCGGCATGCGCAGGATCCGCGACTTGCCGTCGGCCTCGTCGATCAAGTCCGGCGCGTACTGGCGGGCGACATCGCAGTTGGTGCAGCGGTCGTCCACATACCAACCATCCATGGCAGGGCTCCTTCCGTGGGGATACGACCCCGACAGGGCTGTATGTCAGAGATATCCCACCCGTGGTCGGAACCGGTAGCCCCGCGAATCTTGTATTCCGCGCCGGGGACCGCTCTGTGGCTTGCCCCGAGGCTTGCTCCAGGGATTGATCTGCGGGTTGATCTCGCCGCTTGGGCCACGGTGCTCGCGTCCTACGGGCGCACGACGTGCTCGCGTGAGCCCTTCATGCGCCCCCGCCCCGGTGGGGAGACTGCCTTGTCGGCCGACGGGCGGCCGAAGCGTCACCCGCCACCTTCGTACAACTCCTGGGGAAGGCAGGTCGGTTGCTGTGCTGTTGCGTGTGCCGAGGTCTGTGTCCGAAGCGCAGGAGTGCTTGGCCGAGGAGGCGGTGCCGATCGGTGGGGCGACGCTCGTGTGGGCCACGTGGCAGCGGGACGGCTTCCCGGAACTCGCCATGTCCCTAAGGGAGTTGCCCGAGGCCAACGCTGTGGGACGGGAGACACTGGGCGGTGCGGTACTCCTGCACCAGGTCGACGGGCGGGTACCGGACGTACTGCGCCTGGCGGCTTCCTCCATCGGCACCGGTGCCGTGCGGCGGACGGCGACGGTCGGCGGCAACCTCGTCGGGAGCACGCTGCGTTGCCTGCTGCCCCCGGCGCTGGTCCTGGACGCGCGGGCGATCGTGCTCGAACCCGACGGGGTGCGCGAGACGGACCTGGTCGAGGTCGTGGCCAAACGCCCCGTGCTGCTGAGTCTGCGCTGGCGGGAACCGATCGTCTGTGCGTACCACAAGTCGGCCGGGGAGGTGGGTGGACCGCCGCCCCTCGTGGTCACGTCGGCGGTGCACGCGGAGGAGGGCGGCGAGCGTCTGCGGGTCGCCGTCCGCGACGGCTATGACGTGCTCAGCGGCAGCGTCGCGTGGGACGGCGATACACGGACGGCTCTCCAGGCCTTGCGTGCAACTTCCCTTGGCTACGCGCCGATTGCCGCGTGGGAAGTCGTCCAGGCGCAGGTCGCCGACCTGTTGGGCGGTCTCGGCGCGGGCTGAGGAGGCGGGCAGCGGCGAAGCAAGCAGGCGGGCGGCTCCGTGCTGTCCTCAACGGGAGGCCAGAAGGCCGTCCACCAGAGCGCGGAGACCGTCCAGATAGGTGTCCTCGGCGGTCAACGACGCCCAGCGGTCGGCGACTTGCTCCAGGCGAGGCAGCTCGCTCGGGTCGAGTTCGCCGAAGACCCGCTCCCGGTAGGTGGGACGGTCATCGTCGGTGCGCCGCCGCGCCGCCGTCGTCCGTACGACGATCTCCCCTGCGGTGTAGTACCAGATCGCGCGGTATCCATGAACGGCCTGCCGTGGAGTCAGCCCGCATGCGAGCAGGCCGTCGATGATCTGCTCGACGAACCACAGGGCGGAGGTGGACAGCAGATCGTCGGCGGTCAGGACGTCCACGATCCAGGGGCAGTCGGCGAGAGCCGAGTGGATCGCGTCGGTGGCGACGATGACGCGCTCGCGGGGTTCCTCGGGCAGTTCGGGGCGATGCAGCGTCCGAGCGGCGTAGTCGTCCAGCAGTAGAACGAGCAACTCGTCCTTGCTGCGGACGTGATGGTAGAGCGCCATCGGTGTGCTGCCGATCTCCGCGGCCAGCCGCCGCATGGTCAGCCGGTTCACGCCGTCGGCGTCCACGATCCGGCGGGCCGCCGCTACGACCTCCTCACGCGAGATACGAGGAGGTCGGCCAAGGGATGTGCGCGGTGCGGACGGTTGCGGCATGCCCTCATCATCCCCCAGGTGTCGACAGTGGCGATCTCCGCAGGTAGTTTTCTTACATGTACAGAAACTTACGGGGGCGCCCCGGAGTGGTGCTGGCGGCGGCTGCCGTCGCCCAGTTCGTCGTCGCCCTGGACCTCGCGGTGGTCAACGTCGCACTGCCCGCGATGCGTACCGCGCTGGGATTCGCACCGCTCGATCTGTCCTGGGTCGTGCATGTCTACGCGCTCACGCTCGGCGGATTCCTGCTGCTCGGAGGCCGTGCATGCGACGTGTACGGCCAGCGGCGGATGTTCGTACTGGGCCTCGCCGTCTTCGGGGTGTGCTCGCTGGCAGGCGGACTGGCCCAAGCCCCCTGGCACCTGATCGCCGCCCGTGCCGGTCAGGGGGTGGGCGCCGCCGCGGCCACCCCGGCCACACTGGCGATGATCACCACCACGTTCACCGAGGGCCCCCGGCGGGTGCGCGCGCTCGGCGTCTGGAGCGGGGTGAACGCCGCGGGCGGAGCGCTGGGCGTGCTCGCGGGCGGACTGCTGACCGAGTACGCGGGTTGGCGCTGGGTGATGCTGATCAATCTGCCCGTCGTGGCGGTGGCCCTCGCGCTGGTCGTCGCGGGCGTGCCTGCCGAAGCGCGCCCCGCCCGGCGCGAGAGGCTCGATGTGCTCGGCGCGTTCCTCGCGACCGGGGGAGTCGGACTGCTGGTGTTCGGGGTCGTCCGTACCGACGCCAACGGGTGGGACTCACCGGCCACTTGGGCGATCCTCATCGCTGCGGCCGTGCTCCTCGCGGCCTTCGTCGTCGCCGAATCCCGGTCTTCCGCATCGCTGTTGCGCCTCGGCCTGCTGCGCAGCCGCTGGGTGGCCGGTGCCAACGTACTCGTCTTCTTCTCCACGGCCGGGCAGTTCGCGGCGTTCTACTTCGTATCCCTGTATATGCAGCAGGTCTTGGGCATGAGTGCCGCGGCGACCGGCGCCGCGTTCCTGCCGTTCTCCGCGAGTCTGATCGTCGGCAGCGTCGTCGCGACCCGCGTCACCGCGGCACGTACGCCCCGGGCCTGCCTGGTGCCCGGCGCCCTGCTGGCCGCCACGGGCCTGGCCTGGTTCGCCTTCATCAGTCCCGACGGCGGCTTCCTCACCGATGTACTCGGCCCCTGCGTCGTCACCGGCACCGGAGTCGGACTCGTCATCGCCCCGATCGTCACCGCCGCGACCACCGGCGTCGCTCCCCGCGAGGCCGGGATGGCGTCCGGACTGATGAACAGCTCCCGCCAACTCGGCGGCTGTATCGGCCTGGCCGCGCTGGCGACGCTAGCGGCACACCGCACCGGCACGTCCACCGACCCCGCCGCGGTCGACGACGGCTACGCGCTCGGTCTGGCCGTCGCCGCCGCCCTCTTCGTGATCGCGGCGGTCGTCGCGATCGGCGTACTGCCCCGCAGCCGGGCCGAACCGCCCGCGCCGCGCCCCGATGCCCCTACGGAGAACCGACTGGAAGGAACGCTGTCATGACGACGACCCCTCTCGCACCCAACTCACCCAACTCACCCAAATCGCCCGTCTCGCCGGTGGACTTGTTCGCCTCGGCGCTGCACATCCACCCCGACGGAGAGGTCCGTGCCGCCGAACGGCGGATGACGAGCAGCGACTCCGGCGCCTGGCAGATCGCGACGTTCCACGTGGAGACCGACGCCGATGTCCATGCCGACCACTGGGAGATGCACCCGAAGGCCGAGGAGGCCGTGTGCTGCCTGACCGGCGGCGTCCGCTTCCACTTCCGTCCCGTCGAACCCGAAGGCGCCGAGGAGATGGTGCAGTTGGGGGCGGGCATGGCCGTGATCGTCCCTCGCGGTCGTTGGCATCGCCTGGAACTGGACGCCCCCAGCACCCTGATGTCGATCACCTTGCGCGAGGGCACACGCCTGGAGAGGCGTACTGACGTGCAGTGAGGAGTGCCGCCGGCGGATGCGGGGCCCGAGTACCGTACCGGGCAAGAGGGAAGAATCATGGCCGGACCTGGGTCCCGCGATGTCGGGGCGTGCCGGAGGCTAACCCGCGCGACTGGCCGTCTCGGCCGTCTCGGCAGCCTCGACCGACTTGGCCGTACGGTCGGCCGGTCGGCCCGGCGCCCCGGCGTTGACGAAGACGCCCGCGACGGCCGCGGCCAGCAGCATGATGCCCGCGGAGATCCAGGTCGCCACGGAGTAGCCGTGCACGGTCGCCTCCGCCAGCGCCGCCTTCGCCTGCGGTGTCTGCTCGGCGGGGTTGACGTGGTGGTCGGTCAGCCAGTCCGTGGTCATGCTCGCCGCGATCGTGTTGAGCAGCGCGGTACCGACCGAACCACCCACCTGCTGCATGGTGTTGAGCGTCGCCGAGGCCGCCCCCTGCTCGTGCGGGGCGACGCGGCCGGTGGCCGTGGAGATGGCCGCCATGAACGTGACGCCCATGCCGAGGCCCATCAGGCTGATACCGGGCAGAACATGACCGAGGTAGGTGGCGTCGACGTCCATGGAAGCCAGGAAGGCCAGGCCACCGGCGGCCGTGATCAGACCCGGCGTGATCAGCACGCGGGCCGGAACCTTGTGCAGCAGCCGCGCCGAGATCTGGGTGGAGCCGATGATCATGCTGGCGGTCATCGGCAGGTAGGCCACACCGGTCCTCAGCGGTGACCAGCCCTTGATGCCCTGCAAGTAGTAGGTCAGGAACAGGAAGACGCCGAACATGGCGATGGTGACCAGGGCCATCGTCACGTAGGCGCCCGCGCGTTGACGGTCCCTGACGATGTGCAGGGGGAGCAGCGGCGTCCGGGCGCGGGTCTGCCGCAGCGCGAAGGCGCCGAGCAGCGCAACGCCGCCGAACAGCAGGGTCAACACCCGGCTGTCGGTCCAGCCGCGGGACTCGGCCTCGCTGAAGCCGTAGACGATGGAGAGCACGCCGGCCGTACCCAACACAGCGCCGAGGATGTCCAGTTGGGCGTCGGTGCGGCGGCCCGAGTCCTTGAGCAGCACGGTCGCGCCGATCACCGCGAGGACGGCCACCGGGGCGTTGACGTACAGGCACCAGCGCCAGTCCAGGTACTCGGTCAGGAAGCCGCCGACCAGCATGCCGATGGCGCTGCCCGCACCGGCGATGGCGCCGAACACACCGAACGCCTTGCCGCGTTCGCGCGGGTCGGTGAAGGTCGTGGTCATCAAGGACAGCGCGGCGGGGGCCAGTAGCGCGGCGAACACGCCTTGCAGCGCGCGGGCCGCGAAGAGCATGCCGGGGCCGGTGGCTGCGCCGCCGAGCGCCGAGGCCCCGGCGAAGCCGATCAGGCCGATGACGAAGGCGCGCTTGCGCCCGAACAGGTCGCCGAGGCGACCACCGAGCAGCAGCAGACCGCCGAAGGCGAGGGTGTAGGCGGTGATGGCCCACTGCCGGTTGCCGGCGGTCATGCCGAGGTCCTGCTGGGCGGACGGCAGGGCGATGTTGACGATGGTCATGTCCAGCACCACGACGAGCTGGGCGAGGGCGATGACCACAAGACCCCACCAGCGGCGGGGATCGGGGGTCGGCGGGGAGTCTTCCGTCCTGCCCGCGGAGATACCGGTCCTGCCCACGGAGGTGTCGGCCTTGCTCATGGATATACCGGTGCCGCCTGCGGCTGTATCGGTGCGGGTGAGGCGTGGGAAGTCGTCGAGGCGTTCGGGGTTGTTGTCGGGAAGAGCGGTGTCGGCCATGTGTCGGTCTGCCTTCTGTACGCACATGCTCGGAGTCGGTGACACACACAAGACGGCGCCGCCTCGATCCCTGTGACAATGTGGCCGTGTGACGTGGGACACCGTGCCGGAGTTGTCACAACTCGCCGGGGGACCGGCGTCTTGTACGTGTGGCAGTACGCGGAGCGGACAGGGGGAGCCGGGCATGAGCGAGCGGAGTGAACGACCCACGGGCGTGGCCGAGGAGCGCGGAGACCGTGCCACCGACGTGTTCGTGGCCCACAGGAACCTGCTGTTCACCGTCGCCTACGAGATGCTCGGTTCGGCCACCGACGCCGAGGACGTCCTGCAGGAGACGTGGCTGCGCTGGGTGGGCGTCGACCTCGCCGTCGTACGGGACGAGCGTGCCTACCTGGTACGGATCGTCACTCGACAGGCGCTTGACCGGCTGCGCGCGCTCGGTCGGTGCAGGGAGTCCTACGTCGGGCCGTGGCTGCCCGAGCCGTTGCTGACCGCGCCCGATGTGGCCGACGACGTCGAACTGGCCGAGAGTGTCTCGACGGCGATGCTGCTGGTGCTGGAGACGCTGGCACCGACCGAGCGGGCGGTGTTCGTGCTGCGTGAGGTGTTCGACCTGGAGTACGGCGAGATCGCCGAAGCCGTCGCCAAGACCCCCGCCGCCGTACGCCAGATCGCGCACCGGGCGCGGGCCCACGTCGCCGCGCGCCGACCGCGCGGCAACGTCTCCCCGGCCGAGACCCGAGCCGCTCTCGAAGCCTTCCGACGCACCGTCGAGACCAGCGACTTGCAGAGCCTGCTCGACATCCTCGCGCCGGATGTCGTAGCCCTGAGCGACGGCGGCGGTGTCAAACGCGCCATACTGCGGCCCGTCGTAGGGGTGGACAAGGTGGCCCGGCTGCTGGCCACCCGTTGGTACCGGCGTGGCGCCGAACGCTCGGTCGAGCTGGTTCAGGTAAACGGCGGCCCGGGGCTGCTCGTTCGACTCGACGGGGAGCTCGACGGCGTACTGACGGTGCGGGTCGAGAACGGTTACGTCACCGGGCTCTACCACGTGCGCAATCCGCACAAGCTCTCGCGCGTGGAGCGGGAGACCGCGGTGAGCCGCTGATCGTGTGCTCGGAGGGGTAGATCTTCGGCCGTGAGGGCGGATTCAGGGTCCTGAAGGTCCTTCGGTACTGACCGCTTCTGCTCGACTCCGGTCGATTCGCGGGGGATATGCGAGCGCATCGGCGGCGGAGTTATCGGTCTGTCGTACGACACCTCATGCCAGAGCGGGATGCTCACCAGGCGAAATGGCCAACAACCCACCAAACCCGCCCTGTTGGCGACTACTGTCAGTTGTCGTCAGTCGACGCAGGGTCGAGTGGTTCGGCTCTCCCGACCGGCGCCGCGATGGCGCATGCCCGAGTCGTACAGACCCGGGCGAGCACCCACGCACCCGACACGCCCAGTACGAGGACAACGATGTCTCACCTTCGCGCACCGGCCGCACGCGCAGACCGCCAGGAGGGCGGGCGGCACGGACGGCCGGTCGCCCACCCCCTGCCCTCACCGTCCAGGACGCGCATCAGATCCCGACTGCTGCGCCTGGCGATCCTGCCGTCCCTCGCGACGGCCCTCAGCGCGGGCGCAGCCGTGCTGTTCGCCGTCCTCTCCACCGACCTCCGCCCCACGCCCCTGCTGTGGGCCGTGCTCGCGGGCGCCTGCGCGGTGACCGCGGCGGGCATCGTGACCGCCGCTCTGGCCGCGGGCCGCACCGCCCGGTCCGTGGCCGAAGGCCTCGACGCGTTGCGCGGGGCCGCCGCCCGCGACGAGGCCGAACTGCCCGCCCTCGTGGAGGCGTTGCGCCGAGGCGAGGCGCCGCCCGTACGCAAGCGGCGTGCCGAACCCGCCGCGGAAGCCGACGAGTTCACCCTGCTCGCCGCGGAACTGGCCCGCGCCCAGGACAGCGCCGTCGCCGCCGTCGTCCAGGCCGCGCGACTCTCCAGCCAGGCGGGCAGCGAACAGAAGCTGGCAGTGTTCGGCACCCTCGCGCAGCGCCTTCAGCCGCTTGTGCACCAAGGGATCTCGATCCTCGACGAGTTGGAGCGCGACACCGAGTGCCCCGATCTGCTCAAGGACCTCTTCCGCGTCGATCACGTGGCCACCCGCATCCGGCGCCACGCCGAGAACCTCACCATGCTCGGCGGCGCCGAGTCACGCCGCCGCTGGAGCAAGCCCGTCCCCATGACCGAGGTGCTGCGCTCCGCGATCGCCGAGATCGACGAGTACGAACGGGTCAGGCTGGTGCCGCCGACCGAAGGCGCCCTGCGCGGGCACGCCGTCGCCGACGTCAGCCATCTGGTCGCCGAACTCGTCGAGAACGCCACGGTGTTCTCCGCGCCGCACACCCAAGTCCTGCTCCGCGCAAGCCTCGTCACCTCCGGGCTGGCCGTCGAGGTCGAGGACCGCGGGCCCGGCATGCCCGCCGACGAACAGAACAGGGTGAACGCCCTGCTCGCGGACCCCGATCAGGTCAACGCCGCCGATCTGCTGGCGGACGGCCGTATCGGTCTGTACGTCGTCGCCCGGCTCGCCCAGCGGTACGGCATCCAGGTCCAGGTGCGGACCAACATCTACGGCGGGGTCCAGGCGGTGCTCGTCGTACCGCAGGGTCTGCTCGGCGCCGCGGCTCCTGCCCTGTCCGAGTCCGTGACTCCCGTAGCGCCGCAGGGGAGGACGGCCGGGGGTACGGGGTCGCTGGGGGTGCCGGTGACGACCGGCGGACAGGAGGCGGAGACCACGGGAACGCATCCGGTGCCCCCGCTGCCGGAGGAACACGAGCCGTCCCCGCCGCCGGTCCGCGACGCCGACTGCCCCCAGCAGGACCCCGTCGAGGTCACGCCCGCCATCCTGGCCGAGGCCACCCTCGCCGACGACCTCCTCGGCAAACCCCTCCTGCCCCGACGCCGCGCCCAGGAGTACAGCGCGCCCGTATTCGAGGACGCCCCCGCACCGCGACTCGGCCCGGACCCCGACCGGCCCAGGGCCCCGTACCTGGAACCGGAACCGGAACCCGTCACCACGGCGGACCCCCACCTGGAGCCCGCCATCGCCCCGACCCCGTACCCGGAGTCGCCCCGCCTCGGCCTGCCGTCCGGGGCAGCCCCGGCGTACAGGACGGAACCACGCGCCTGGCGCGTACCTCACCACGAGGCCCCGTGACCCCGTGACTGTGAAGGAAAGCTGCGGCCGAGCTTAAGAAATCCTCGATGGACCGAGGCGCCCGCCATACGGCAGATTTCAACGAGATCTCACCCCTCTCTCCGGCGCGGGCTCCTTCGGCGTGCCTTCGTCCGGGATCTCACAACAGGAGCCGTGGCGTTGAAGGCGCTGGTCAAGCAGAAGGCGGAGCCCGGCCTGTGGCTCATGGACGTCCCCGAGCCGCAGACAGGCCCCGGTGACGTACTGATCAAGGTCCTCAGGACCGGGATCTGCGGCACCGATCTGCACATCCGTTCCTGGGACGGCTGGGCGCAGCAGGCCATCCGGACCCCGCTGGTCGCCGGGCACGAGTTCGTCGGCGAGGTGGTCGCCACCGGCAGGGACGTCGTGGACGTCAAGACCGGCGACCGGGTCAGCGGCGAGGGCCATCTGGTGTGCGGGAAGTGCCGCAACTGCCTGGCCGGGCGCCGCCACTTGTGCCGCGCGACGGTCGGCCTGGGCGTCGGCCGCGACGGCGCGTTCGCCGAGTACGTGGCGCTGCCCGCCACCAATGTGTGGGTGCACCGGGTCCCCGTCGACCTCGACGTCGCCGCGATCTTCGACCCGTTCGGCAACGCCGTGCACACCGCCCTGTCCTTCCCGCTGGTCGGCGAGGACGTACTGATCACCGGGGCGGGCCCGATCGGTCTGATGGCCGCCGCGGTGGCCCGGCACGCCGGCGCCCGCAACGTCGTCATCACCGACGTCAGCGAGGAGCGTCTGGACCTCGCGCGCAAGATCGGCGTGAGCCTGGCGCTGAACGTCTCCGACGCCACGATCGCCGACGGCCAGCGGGAGCTCGGACTGCGCGAGGGCTTCGACATCGGCCTGGAGATGTCCGGTCGCCCCGAGGCGATGCGCGACATGATCGCGAACATGACGCACGGCGGCCGGATCGCCATGCTCGGACTGCCGTCCCAGGAGTTCCCCGTCGACTGGGCCCGGATCGTCACCTCCATGATCACGATCAAGGGCATCTACGGCCGCGAGATGTTCGAGACGTGGTACGCGATGTCGGTGCTGCTGGAGGGCGGCCTGGACCTCGCGCCCGTGATCACCGGCCGCTACGACTACCGCGACTTCGAGGCGGCGTTCGAGGACGCGGCCGGCGGCCGGGGCGGCAAGGTCATCCTCGACTGGAGCGCGTGAGCACCGCCCCACCTCCCCGACCCGCACATCCCTCTAGGAGCCCCTTCATGTTCGACTCCGTGCGCGACGATCTTCGCGCCACCCTCGACGAGATCCGCGCCGCCGGTCTGCACAAGCCCGAGCGCGTGATCGACACCCCGCAGTCCGCGACCGTGAACGTCACCGCCGGGGGTCGTCCCGGCGAGGTGCTCAACTTCTGCGCCAACAACTACCTCGGCCTCGCCGACCACCCCGAGGTGATCGCCGCCGCCCACGAGGCCCTGGACCGCTGGGGCTACGGCATGGCGTCCGTGCGCTTCATCTGCGGTACGCAGGAGGTGCACAAGGAGCTGGAGGCGCGGCTGTCGGCGTTCCTCGGCCAGGAGGACACGATCCTCTACTCCTCCTGCTTCGACGCCAACGGCGGTGTCTTCGAGACTCTCCTCGGCCCCGAGGACGCGGTCATCTCCGACGCCCTCAACCACGCCTCGATCATCGATGGCATCCGCCTGTGCAAGGCCCGCCGCTTCCGCTACGCCAACCGTGATCTCGCCGATCTGGAACGGCAGTTGAAGGAGGCCGCGGGTGCGCGCCGCACGCTGATCGTCACCGACGGCGTGTTCTCCATGGACGGCTACGTCGCCCCGCTGGGCGAGATCTGCGACCTGGCCGACCGCTACGGCGCCATGGTCATGGTCGACGACTCGCACGCGGTCGGCTTCGTCGGCGCCGGTGGGCGCGGTACCCCCGAACTGCACGGGGTCATGGACCGCGTCGACATCATCACGGGCACGCTCGGCAAGGCGCTCGGTGGCGCGTCCGGCGGGTACGTCGCCGCGCGTGCCGAGATCGTCGCCCTGCTGCGGCAGCGCTCGCGTCCGTACCTCTTCTCGAACACCCTCGCCCCGGTGATCGCCGCGGCTTCCCTCAAGGTGCTCGACCTGCTGGAGTCGGCGGGCGACCTGCGCGAGAAGCTGGCCGCGAACACCGCGCTCTTCCGCCGCCGGATGGCCGAGGAGGGCTTCGACATCCTGCCCGGCGACCATGCCATCGCCCCGGTCATGATCGGCGACGCGGCGAAGGCGGGCCGCATGGCGGAGCTGCTGCTGGAGCGCGGCGTGTACGCGGTGGGCTTCTCCTACCCGGTGGTGCCGCAGGGCCAGGCCCGCATCCGCGTCCAACTCTCCGCCGCGCACTCCACGGAGGACGTGAACCGCGCGGTCGACGCGTTCGTGGCGGCCAGGGGTGAGCTGGAGGCCTGACCGGCCCCTTTGATCAGTCCACTGATCAGTCCACCCGGCGGAACCGGGTCGGACGCATTGCGATAATCATTCGCATGATCGAAGCGCGGCGGCTCCACATCCTTCGTGCGGTGGCCGACCATCGCACGGTCACGGCGGCAGCCGCCGCGCTCTATCTGACCCCCTCGGCCGTGTCCCAGCAGCTCACCGCGCTGGAACAGGAGACAGGGCACCGACTCGTCGACCGCGGTGCCAGGGGCGTACGACTGACCCCGGCCGGGGAGATCCTGCTCGGCCACACCCATGCCGTACTCGCCCAACTGGAGCGCGCGGAGGCGGAGTTGGCCGCGTACAGCGCGGGCTCGGCGGGCACGGTGACGCTCGCCTCGTTCGCCACCGGCATCGGCCTGGTCGTCGGCCCGGCGCTGGCCCGGCTGGCGCGCAGCGCACCCGGCATCCGGGTCCGCGTCCAGGACGCCGAGGGCGACGCGAGCCTGCCCATGGTCCTGGACCGGCAGGTCGACGTCGCGGTCGCCGTCGAGTACCGCGGCGCGCCCGACGCCGACGACCCCCGGCTCACGCACATCCCGCTGTACGCCGAGCCCTTCGACGCGGTGGTCCCCGTCACGCACCGGCTGGCCGACGCGGACGAGGTCCCGCTCGCCGAACTGGCCAAGGACCCGTGGATCGGCCCGTACCCCGGCAACCCCTGTCACGACGTGGTCGTCATGGCCTGCGAACACGCCGGATTCCAGCTCCGCCTCGAACACTCCTCCGACGACTTCCGCGCCGTCGTCGCGCTCGCCTCGGCCGACGCGGGCGTGGCCCTGGTCCCGCGCTCGGCCCTGCGCGGCATGGACCTCACGGGTGTGGTGGTCCGCCCGGTCGACGGGGTGGCTCCCACCCGCCGGGTCTTCGCGGCCGTACGCCGCGGCGCGGAGGAGCATCCGTTGATCCGCCCCGTACTGGACGCGTTGACCGAGGCCGCGACGATCGACTGAGAGCGCCGACTGTCAGTGGCGTTGGTTAGTGTGCCGAACATGCCGAACATGCCGGACGCCGAAGACGTACGCCGTTTCGCCCTCTCCCTGCCCGACACGACGGAGAAGGTCGCCTGGGGCATGCCCACGTTCAGGGTGGGCGGGAAGATGTTCGCCACCCTGCCCGAGGACGAGACCTCCATAGCGGTGCGCTGCCCCAAGGAAGAGCGGGACGAGCTGGTCCTCGCCGAGCCCGGCAAGTTCTGGATCGCCGGGCACGAGGCACAGTTCGCCTGGATCCGGGTGCGTCTCGCCGCGCTGGAGGACGAGGGCGAGCTGCGCGACATCCTCGCCGACTCCTGGCGCCAGGCAGCCCCGCCCCGCCTCCTCGACCACCACCCCGACCTGGGCCTCCCCACCGGAAGCTGACCCGTGCCCCCACACGGCACAACCAAACCGGTGCGCGACCAAGGTCCGGAGTGCGGTATTGTTTCCCTGCACGTCAGCCCAGGGGAAACCCCAGGTCAGACGGGCAACGGGACGTGGCGCAGCTTGGTAGCGCACTTGACTGGGGGTCAAGGGGTCGCAGGTTCAAATCCTGTCGTCCCGACAGCTATGTCGGATGTTTCCGCAGGTCAGGGGCTCTCTTCGGAGGGCCCCTGATGCGTTGGCAGGAGCGGGCTGGGAGCCCTCTTCCGCTCCCTGTGCTCCCATCGCTCCCAGCCGTGGCCGACGGCGTCAATTGATGTTGACCGGCTATCGCCCGATCCGGTCGAGATGGCTGTGTTCCCACGGCGGCGGGCCCGCTGCTCCCGGCTTTTACGTGTCAAGGGGTCGGTTTGCTCCCAGTTCTTCATCGGGGGTCGTGTGTATGGGCGACCCCTTGTTTGATTTCGTTGTTCCCTTGACTGTGAGGGCTCCATGTCTGGATGGGTAATACATGAAGACCTTGAACACCACAGCGGGAGTTTGCGCAGGTCAAAGGGGGCGTGGCTGGGGTGGCCGGGCGTCGTCCGTCCCCTTGTCGGTGGAGGTTGGCAGTACGCGGCGATAGCGGGCGGTAGGGAGTGGCTGCTCGGCCGGACGCTTGTGCATGCGCGGCGCGCACTCCACGTGGCCGTGCCGCGCCCTGCTTGGCGCCGGTCCCTTTGGGTCGCTGGTGATGACGACCGACCGTTTCATGCTGGTTAGCCAAGCTTCGTGCAGGTTCGAATCCTCGGCAGGGCGCTCGGAGCTTGGGGGCGGACGGAACCGCTGGTCGTCGGAGGGCAGTTGGTGATCGAGACGGTTGCCCGGCTGAACCGGTAGGTCGGCGGCGATCGGCCGCAGATTCCGATCAGTGGAAACCGTCGGCTGCCCTGGACCTGAATGCCCACAGGACGGACGACGTGGGAGCCCCAGACCGAAGAGGTCTGGGAGGCTCCGCTTGGTTCGTCGGGCCGTTGGGGCTGCGATGGCTCCAGCAGGTAGAGGTCCGCGCGCACGGACCGGCGGGGGTCACGCGCTTCGACGCGGTTCTTCGTGCGTGGCATCAAGCACGAGAGCCAGCAATCGGCGGGCCTGTTCGGCGTCCTCATTGCGGGCCGTGGACAGCGCGATCCCGATCACGAGTTGGACCAGGTCGTCGGCGGTCAGGTCGGTACGGGCGGTTCCCTGCCGTTGCGCCCGGGTGAGCAGACCAGCCGCCGCGTCCAGGATCAGCCGATGGCAGTCGAGGTCCTGCACACCGGGCTCGTCGACCATCAGGGCGCTACCCATTCCCTGATTGGCGCGGGCGTGGGCCAGGAACGCTCCCAGCCATTGCGACAGGGCCTCGTCGGCGGAGTCCGCAGTGCGTAGCCGTTCCGCCCGCTCGCACAGCACCTGAATCCGGTCTCTCAGCACTGCGGTCAGCAGGGCCTGGCGCTTCGGGAAGTGCCGGTACAGGGTCCCGGGGCCGACGCCGGCTCGGCGGGCGATCTCGTTGAGGGACGCCCCAGGGCCGTCCTCGGCGAACACTTCCTGTGCGGCGGCCAGGCGTTCCCGGTTCAGGCGCGCGTCCGTGCGCCTCGGTCATCTCCAGATGAGATGACTGACATTCCAAACCATCTCCTTGAACAGGGAAGCGGCGGGGGCGCGGCATTGCTGATGTCTCCGTGACGGCAGCGAGGAGGCTCTCGTCACCGCCCGCCCGCGCCGGTGAACGCCGGCCCGTCTGTTCCGAGAAGGTGCACATGTCCACCTCGTCCGACCTCCGGACCTCGCGCCGGTCCGCGACCGCCACCACCCCGCACGGCGTGCCGGGCTGGCTGATCGCGCTGCTGGCCGTCGCCTCCGGCATGACGGTCGCCAACCTGTACTACGCCCAGCCCTTGCTCTCCACGCTGAGCGGCGTCTTCCACACCGGCGCCGCCACCACCGGGGCCCTGATCACCCTCACCCAGGTGGGCTATGTGATCGGCATGCTCTTCCTCGTCCCGCTCGGCGACCGCCTGGAGAAGCGCAACCTGGTCACCGCCCTGCTGGTGGTCACCACCCTCGCCCTCCTCGCGGCCGGACTCGCCACCAGCTTCCCGATGCTGCTGATCGCCTCGCTCGTCAGCGGGTCCACCTCGGTCGTCGCCCAGATCCTGGTGCCGTTCGCCGCGAGCCTCGCTCCCGACCACGCCCGCGGCCGCATAGTCGGCCGGGTGATGAGCGGTCTGCTCACCGGCATCCTGCTCTCCCGCACGCTGAGCAGCCTGGTCTCCGACCTCGCCGGCTGGCGCACCGTCTTCCTCGGCTCCGCCGCCCTGATGGCCGTACTCGCCGTGGCCCTGCGCGCGGCCCTGCCGAAGCACGCGCCGACCACCACCATCCCGTACCACCAAGTGCTGCGCTCCACCGCGCGGCTGGTGCGCACGCATCCGGCGCTGCTGCGCCGCGGTCTCTACCAGGCGGCGATGTTCGGCGCGTTCAGCGCCTTCTGGACCACGGTCTCCTTCGTCCTCACCGGTCCCGTCTTCCACTACTCCGCGGTCGGGGTCGGCGTGTTCGCCCTCGTCGGCGCGGCCGGAGCGGCCATCGCCCCGTTCGCCGGGCACTGGGCCGACCGCGGGCTCGTCCGGCCCCTGACCGGTGTCGCCTTCGTGGTCGCCGCCGTGTCGTTCGCGCTCGCCGGGTTCGGTGGGCACAGCGTCATCCTGCTCGCCCTCGCCGCCATCCTCGTGGACATGGCGGTCCAGGCGACGCTGATCCTCGGCCAGCACACCGTCTACCAGCTCGACCCCGCTGCCCGCGCCCGTCTCAACAGCGCTTTCATCGCCATGTTCTTCGCGGGCGGAGCCGCCGGCTCCCAGCTCGGCTCCGTCGTCTACCACGCGTGGGGGTGGTCCGCCCTCACCGCCTTCGGCGCCGCGCTGCCGCTGCTCGCCCTCCTCTACTGGCTCACCGAAGGTCGGCGCACGATGCCCGGCCCGGCCACGGAGGCATGACCGGCGCACCTGTCGTCCGCATACGATGCCGGAACGGTCGAGGCCGCCGCCTTCGCGCCAAACGGAGCGCGGCTCAACGGGAGTGATGATGGATCTGCGGCAGATGGAGGTCGTGGTCGCGGTGGCGGACACGGGCGGCTTCACGGCGGCGGCACGGCGACTGCACGTGGTCCAGTCCTCCGTGTCCGGTACGGTCCGCGCCCTCGAACGCGAACTCGGCACCCCGCTGTTCGACCGCACCACGCACCGCGTCGCCCTCACTCCGGCGGGCGAGGCGTTCGTCCCCGCCGCTCGGGCGACGCTCCGGTCCGCCGAACTGGCCCGGGAGGCGGTCGACGCCGCCCGCGGCCAGCTGCGCGGGCGGGTCACGGTCGGCACCATGCAGGGGGTCTGGGCCGGCCTCCACCATGCCCTGGCCGCCCTGCGTGCGGAGCATCCGGGCGTGGTCGTGCGGCTGCGCCAGGCCGCCGTCGCCGACATCCGGCAGGCACTGCGCGAGGGCACCGTGGACCTGGCCGTGGTGGCGCTCGACCGCCAGCAGCAGCGCGGCCTGACGACCCGGCTGCTGTCCCGTGAGGACATGGTGCTGCTGGCGTCGCCCCGGCGGGTCCTCGCCGGGGCGACGCCGGACGGCGAGGTGCGACTCGCCGACATCGCCGCGCTGCCGCTGGTGGACTTCACCCCCGGCTGGGCCATCCGCCACGCGGTCGACCGGGCCTTCCGGGCCGCCGGTGTCGACCGCAGCACCACGTTCGAGGTCAACGACATCGTTGCGGCGGCCGAACTGGTCCGCAACGACCTGGGCGTCTGCGTCATGCCCGGGTCGATCGCGGACCGCTTCCCCGATCTTCCCCAGTACCGCTTCGACCACCACGCCCCGCACTGGAAGGTCATGGTGGTACGGCCGCCCGGCGAGCCGTCACCGACGGTCGCCGCGCTGCTGCGGCACATCACCTGATACCGGGACGGAGAGGACGGCTCCGTCCCCGTGGCGCGTGCGTGCCCCCGCCGGCTCGGCGTCCCGGCGTCGGGTGCGCGGCACGCGGACAACCTCACCTCCCCGAGCCCCAGGTGCAGCAGCAGGCGGTGGGCGCCGTCGTCCAGGTTCAGGCCGGTGATCTCCTGAATCTGGCCAGCCGGTAGTACAGCGAGGTGCGGTGCAGCTCCAGGACCTCCGCGGTCCTGGGCACCGAGCCGGCGTTCTCCAGGAAGCAACGCAGGGTTCTCCTCCAGCCGGGCGCCCGCGCTGTCGTCCACCAGGCGCTCGTGCGCCGCGCACCGCAGCGCCGAGTCCGAACCGACCAGCCGGCCCAGGAACTGGCGGGTGCGCTCCTTGTTCACGTCCGAGGGCAGCCGATCGGCGTACATCTCGACCGCCGCCGTGCGGGCGACCCGGTCGATGGCCGCCCCTCGGAGGAAGGCCGCGCAACGTCTCCGGGAGCGGCCTGGAGGTGGCGAAAAGGCTTTCAAGCCAGGGGAGTTCGCCCGGCATGACGGTCATCCGGCGACGACCTGTGCGCCCCCGCGAACGTGCCACTCCCCGACAGGACGGGCAGGGGCGGGAACGAGCCCGAGGACCGCCCGAGCATCCCGCGAACGGTGCGCGGAGTGTCCGATCGCGGTGCACCGCCGGAACATCTCGGGAGAGCCGGTGCCCGCCCACCGAACGGGTCGCGCTCAGTCCGTTCCCAGTTTCTCGCTCAGCTGGCTGCGAGAGGTGATCCCGAGCTTCGGGAAGATCCGGTACAGGTGCGTGCCGATCGTCCGGGGCGACAGGTACAGCTGCCGGCCTATCTCCTTGTTGGAGAGCCCCTGCGCCGCCAGCTGGGCGATCTGGACCTCCTGGGGCGTGAGCAGGTCCCGGTCGGGGCGGCCTTGGCTCCTGCTGCCCTCGCCGGCCGAGCGGAGCTCCTGGGCCGCCCGCTCACGCCAAGGCTCCACGCCCATGGCCGCGAAGGACTCCCGGGCGATCCGCAGCGGAGTGCGGGCCTCCATCACCCGCCGGCGCCGCCGGAGCCAGGTGCCGTAGGCGAGCATCAGCCGGGCGCGGACGAAGGGCGTACGGGACATGTCCAGGTTGAACGCCGACCGGAAGTGCTCTTCGGCGTGCTCGTCGTCGGCGAGCAGCGCCCGGGCGAACCCCAGGTTCACCCGGATCATCTGGACCTCGCTCGCCCCGGCGGACGTGGCGAGCTGTCGCAGGGCGTTCCGCGCCATGGCCCGCTGGTCGTCGCCGGTGGCGGCTTCGGCCAACTCCGTGATGGCCATGGTCTGCATGAACGGGTGGTAGGCGGGATCGGCCGGGTCGAAGACCCGCCAGACGCAGGAGAACGCCTCGGCGGGATGGCCCGCGGCAAGGCCGATGAGGCCACGCGTGATCTGGATGTACGCGAGCTTGGAGGGGTCGACCACGGTCAGCCCCTGGCCCTCCGCCTCGCCGATCGTGACCAGCGCGGTGTCCAGGTCTCCACGCAGTGCGGCGAACTGTGCCTTCGCCACCCGCGCGCCGGTCATCCAGCGCGGTTGCACGTTCTCCTCGGCCAGCCGTGCCGCCTCGGCCGCCGCCGGGAGTCCGGTCTCCCAGTCGACGGTGTGCACGGTGGCGAGGGCGAGGAACACCAGACTCTGGGCCAGCAGGGCCCGACGCCCCTGACGACGCAGTCCGTCTGCCGCGTGGCGGACGAATCCGGTGACATGGTCGTACGCGTTCAGCATGATGGCCGCATTGGCCAGGGTGGCGGCAGTCACGACATCGTACCCGCCCTCACGTTCGAGGCGCCGCAGCCGGTCGATCACCGTCGCCGACGCCTCCACCGGGGCGGCCCCCGCCAGCGTGCACACCAGGTCCAGGTGGAGCTCCGGGACCGGTAGCCGCTCGGCGGCCGTCACGACGCGCTCCCGCAGTTCCCGCTCCGGGTCCGCCCACCAGCACCGCCGCGCGGCCGCGCGCAGCAGCCGCAATGCGAGTTCGGGATCGCCGACCTCGGCGGCCTGCTCGGCCGTGGCGATCAGCAGGTGGATCCGGGAGGTGCTCGTGTCGGACTCCGATTCCAGCCAGTCGCGCAGCAGGACTATTCGGGCCCGCTCCAACGGGTCGGGGCCCAGCGATTCGGCCTGCTGCACCAGGGCTGACGCGCGATCCGCCTGGCCGAGTTCGAAGCGCAGTTCCGCCGCACCGAGGAGACGGGCCACGCCCTGAGAGGGAAGCTCGCTCAGCGCGGTGGCGCGTTCCAGCGCCGTCAGGGCCACCGCTGTGGCACCGCGCTCCTTCGCGCTGAGAGCTGCCTGGTCCAGTTGCCGTGCCACCGCTTCGTCGGGACGACCATCGGCCGCGGCCCGGTGCCAGGCCTGCCGGTCGGACTGTCCCTGGAGGGTGCGGGCAAGCGCGCCGTGGGCGGCAAGACGGTCCGCGAGCGAGGCCGAGCTCAGGATGGCGGAGCGTACCAGCGGGTGGGTGAAGTCGATCCGGAACCCGTCGACGCGCATCAGACCCGCGGCGATGGCGGGCTCCAGGGAACGTGCGGACACCTCGGCTCCGGTCAGGGCCGAAGCCGCAGCGAGCACCTCGGTCAGCGCACCGTCGTCGGCGATGGCCGCGACCAGCAGCGCGAGGTGCGTGTCGGACGGAAGGCCGGCTGGCCGAGAGGAGAACGCCCGCTCCAGGCGGGCGGTGAGGGGAAGTCCGGGAGACAGCGCGGACTCCCGAGGCGCCCCGTCCGCCCCCAGGGTCATGGGGAGCTCGGTCAGCGCGAGGGGATTGCCGGCCGACATCTGCGCCACCAGGCGGCGCGTCCCCGGGGCGAGACCGGGGCTGCGGGCGGTCAGCAGGGCGTCGGCCGCGTTCGGCTCCAAGGGCTTGAGGTGCAGCTCGCGGAGGTCGGGGGCGCCCCGCCACACCGTACGGTCCTCGCGGACGGCGACGAGCAGGCCGACGGGTTCGGCGCCGACGCGGCGTGCGACGAACGCGAGGACGTCCAGGGTCGGCGTGTCCAGCCACTGGGCGTCGTCCACGACCAGCAGAACGGGGGCTTCGGCGGCCACCTCGCCGAGCAGGCCGAGGACGGCCAGGGAGAGCATGAAGAGCTGGGGCCCGGAGGCACCGGGGGACGGCTCCGTCATGCCGAAGACCCCCAGCAGCGCCTGCGCCTGGGGGGTGGGCAAGCGCGGGATGCGGTCCGTCACGGTGTGGGTCAGCTGGTGCAGCCCCGCGAACGGCAGATCGCTCTCGGCCTGGACCCCCGAGGCCCTGAGGACGGTGAATCCGCAGGCGCGGGCCCGGGCTGCGGCGTGGTCCAGGAGGGCGGACTTGCCGACCCCGGGGGCCCCGTGAATCAGCAGCGCGTCGCTATGCCCGGGCAGGGCGTCGACCAGTGCGTCGACGGCCGCCAGCTCCTCGCCCCGGCCGAACAGTGTGGTGCCTGACATCCGATGTTCCTCTGCGCCTGCGCCAGTGCTCTGACCTGGACCGTTGCAGTGTAGATGCACGCCTTGCACAGTCGGAATGCGCTGAGAGTCATGTGTCCGGCGACGCATCACCCACAGTCGCTTCACAGTCATTCAGTCGCCGACGTAAGTCATCCCGTGTTCCATGCTGGATGCCATGCCGACCGGAGGGAGAGGACCCATGACATCCGTGACCGACCCGGCCGGGTTCCCGGAGGACGGGAATACCGGCCATCGCTGGAGCCGCGCCGTCTCCATCGCCGCCATGCCCGTGACGGTCGCCTCGTACGAGCCTTTGTCGGACCCGGGCCGGATGACGACCCAGCAGTTGGGGCACCTGCTCTTCATCACGACGGATGCGGGCCCACGCCGCTACACCCGCGACCTGCGGGAGATCGCCCGTGGCACCAGGCAGGCCGAGGGGTTCTTCGTGGTCGCCGTCATGGGGGCCACCGGTGCCGTGGTGCAACAGGACGGCCGGACGGTCGAGGTCCCCGCGGGAGCGGTTTCCTTCTGGTACACGGAGACCCCCCATGTGGTCGACTACCCGGACGGAGTGGACGTCAGGGTGTGCCTGCTCCCTCGCCGGGCCTTCGGCGTGCGCGACGAGCAGCTGGAACGGGTGACGGCCACCGTGGCTGACGCCGGCGGCTCGGTGGCCGCCCTGGTCAAGCAGTCCCTGCTGACTCTGGTCGAGACGGCCGAGGACTGCCCGAGGCTCGTCGCCGGCCGGCTGGCGTGCAACTTCGCCGACCTGGTGGCCGTCCTCGTCACCGAGCAGGCCTCCCGTGACGAGCCGGCCACGGAGGACTCCCGCCACACCCGGATCTGGGAGATCCACGCCTACGTGGACCGGCACCTCAAGGAGCCGGAGCTCGGGCCGCAGACGATCGCGGCCGCGCACGGCATCTCCGTTCGCTCCCTCCACAAGCTCTTCGAAGGGGAAGGGGCCACCGTCAGCCGCCTGATCCAGCGCCGCCGGCTCCAGGCGAGTGCCGAGGACCTCACCCGCAAGGACGGCGGCGACAGCACGGTCTCCGGCGTGGCCCAACGGTGGGGCTTCACCGATCCGGCCCACTTCAGCCGGCTCTTCCGTGCCTCGTACGGCATCTCACCGAGCCAGTGGCGCGACACCCGCGGCGGCGCCGAGCCGTCCGACCCGCAGGATGCACGAACCCCGGTGTCCCGATGACCCGTCGACTCGAGGAGAACCCGGTGTCCGCATCTCTCTCCACCGCGTCGCTGTCCGCCTCCGACCGGGCGGAGAGCTGGCAGGACACCGTGTCCCACACCTTCGTGCCGATGACCGTGGACTTCCTGGAGGAGGTGCCGTCGCCCGGGGAGATCGTCGGCCACCGGCTGGGTCCCGTGCGGATCTCCAGGGTTCAGGCCGGGCCCCAGGTGGTGACCCGCAGCAGGCACCTGGCCGACGGCGACTCGCCGACGCTCGTGCTCAGCCTCCAGGAGCGGGGCACCGCCCTCAAGGAGCAGGACGGCAGGGAGACACTCATCCGGCCCGGCGGTTTCTCCATCACCGATACCTCCCGGGCCTTCCGGCAGAAGATCGACGAGGAGTTCGCCTTCACCTCCTTCCACTTCCCCCGCGCCGAACTGGACGTGCCCGAGAAGGACCTGCGGGCACTCACCGCCACGGCGTTCGACGGGACCGAGGGCAGCGCCGCACTGGTGGCGACCTACCTCGGTCAGATGGCGCGCGAGGCGGCGGGGCTGGACGAGACCGTCGGGCGCCGCGCCGCCTCGACGGCGCTCGATCTGCTGGCGCTTTTCGTCGACGACCGGGCCGGGCGCGCCCGGCCGCAGGACTCGCAGAGCGCGGCCTCGCTGGAACGGGTCAAGGATCACATTCTGCGCAACCTCCATGATCCGGACCTGTCACCGTCCACGATCGCGGAGGCGAACTTCATGTCCGTCCGCCTCCTGCACAAGCTGTTCCACCTGGAGGGCGCCACGGTCGGCGGGTGGATCCGGACACAGCGGCTGGAGCGCTGCAGCCGGGACCTCCTGCGGCCGATGGCCCGGGAGCTCGGGGTGGCGGGGATCGCTCGGCGCTGGGGCTTCGCCAACTCCAGCCACTTCACCCGTACCTTCCGCGCGGCGTACGGCATGGCGCCGCGGGACTGGCAGGTCGGCGCCCACTTCGCGCGTCGGAACGGCTGAAATGGCGTAGCAGTCCTGACCATCGGTTATATGCCGGTGGCCGACAGGCACGCGAGCGCTTGTGCGTCGGCTCCGCGCGGCGGATACCGACGTCGCTTCCGGCGTCCTGGTGTTCCGGGGGTGCACGGGGATCTGACCATCCGTGCACGCCTGCACGGGGAGTGTCCTCGCGTCGGTTCGGCGCCGTCCGGCAGGACAACCTTCCCTTTTCTCCGCACCCTCGCCGCCGACGGGTGGGGGCCGACGCGCCGACACCAGTCGGCGAAGTGCTGGCCGGCGGCGCAGACGGAGCCGATTCACACGGGTGCCACCGCCCGTCGTCAAACGGGGTCAGGTGCCACGGAGATCGCGACGGCGACTTCCAACCTGCCTAACTGGTGGGGGAGTTGACCGACGCCGGTTGGCAGGCGAGGGCCGCACCGAAGGGAGAGGAGTCCTCACGGCCAGGCCCTCGCCCTCACCCAGCGCGGCCGTCGCAGGCCCAGAGACGGGGTGATGTCCAGGTCGGCTCCTGAGGCACTTCCCACCGGGCGGACCGCCACACGCACAAGGCCACCCGCCCCGCCTTCCGGACCTCGCGGCGGCCCGTGGCACCTCCGCCCCCAACCATCATCGGCCGCCGCCCGCGCGCACCGCTCAGGCAGACTGGCCGAATTCAGTCCTTCCAGGAGTTTGGTGTGCTGCTGATCGACCTCAAGACCGTCCCGCCCCGTGAGCGCGTGGACGCCTTCCACCACGTGCTGACGGATACACGGACGCCCAACGACGTCGTCCACGAGGAGCCGGAGACCGGCATCCACGCGCGCATGGAGGCGTGGCGCGTCGGCGGACTGGACCTCTTCGCCACCCGGAACTCGGGCTTCGAGGTACGCCGAACGACCCACCACGTAAACCACCACCGGGACAACCCCATCGTCTCGGTCTCCCTCCAGACCCGGGGCATCCACCGGGCCGAGGTCGCCGGTCGGCAACTCCTCCTGGGCCTCGACGACATCTGCGTCTTCCACGAACTGACACCCCGCACATACGGCTGGTCCGGCGACGGCGCCTCCCAGGTCGTCATGTTCGACATGAACCGCCTCGACGTGCCGGTCGACACCGTCGAACGAGCCTCCCTGCAACTGCGCGCCAGCCCGCTCCACAACCTGGTCCTGGAACACCTTCGGGGCATCCACCGCGACCCCGGCCGCCTGGAGGGCGATCCCGGTGCCCAGGACCTCGGATCCGCCACAACGGAACTCGTCCGCGCGCTGCTCCTGTCCGCCGCGCACGCCGAACAGAGCGTCGAGGTCAAGGCCACGATGGACGAGACCCTCCTCACGCGGATCATGGCCTACGTACGGTCCCACCTCGCCGATCGCGAACTGACACCGGAGCGGATCGCGGCAGAGCACGCCATTTCGGTGCGCCGCCTCTACACGCTGCTCAGCGGGGCGGGAATCAGCCTGGAGCAGTGGCTGATCGACGAGCGGCTGGGCGAGGCGCGGCGCATGCTCGCCTCCCGGCGCTACGACCGCCTGACCATCGCCGCGGTCTCCTCCCGCTGCGGATTCAGCAGCCCCAGCCACTTCAGCCGTCGCTTCCAAGCGGCCCACGGGATGTCCCCGTCCGAGTGGCGCCGCTTCGGCGGCGCCGTCACCGCGGACGCGCCCCTCGGACGTGCCTGACGACCCAGCCGGGTCCTGATTCCGGATACGCTCCCCTTAGGACTTGTCCGGCCGATCATGTGACTGCTCCGCAGTCGTGTCGTCGGTGTGGGTATGGGGCGGGGTGATCTGGCGATGCCGAGTGGGAACGGCTGCGGCCCTGTCACCGGGTCTGGCACGAGACCTGGGATTTCGCCCTGTCTCCCGCTCTCACGAGCACTCCGCTCGCGAAGCGGCAGTACGACCTGCGGCACTCGGCGCTGTCCACGTGGCTGTGCGCGGGCGCGGACCCGGCCGAGGTAGCCCAGCGGGCGGGGAACAGAGGCGGCCGAAGTCGGCGTAATAGCAGATGCCTTCGGTCTCGTCACAGATCACGGCGACGTCGTCCGAGTCGAGAAGCTCTTCGGGCAGGCTGCCGAGTTCGTGGACGGGACCGTCGTACTCGACGAACAGCACCCCGAGGGCGATCCCCAGCCCCCAAGGGGAGCAACCCCGGTGAGCGCGGGGCCGACATCGAGCAGGCCCCCGAGCTGGGCGGCTTCGCGGAGCAACCCCCGCGAGCGCGGGACCGACGCCAGTGGTCGGGGGTGCGGCGGGGACCGGCGTGGCCGCCTGGGGTACGTACGGCCAGGCCGAGGCTTTCGAGGGTGACCAGGCCCTTGCCGGTGGTGGAGCGGCCCAGGCGCCGTGTCAGGCAGCCGCAACGGACTGCCCGGCCTGATCGCCTTGGGCGCGGGGCCGCTGCGGCTGGAACTGCTGTCCCCGGCGGACGCTCGCGCCGCGCTGGCCCTGCGGGACGGTGCCGAGTGTCTGGCCGTCGAGCCCGCTGCGGCCGACGACGTCATCGCCTGGTGCGGCCGCCTGCCCATGGTGCTGGTCGTCGTCGCTGAACGCGCTGAGAGGTGTGAGGAGTTCCCGGATACGCAGGCCCAAGTGCAAAGTGATGCGGTCTGCGCCGTTGTCCAGATCGAGCCCGGTGATCTCCTGAATCTGCCGCAGCCTGTAGTACAGCGAAGTGCGGTGGATCTGAAGTGCCTCCGCAGTCCTGGGTATCGATCCGGCTTGCTCGAGGAAGCACCGCAGGGTTGCCTCCAAGCGATGTCTACCGCTGGATTCCAGCAGGGCACGCAACGGCTTCGGGATCAGTGACTCGTTCAGGGCATGGTCCGGCAGTTGCAGTAGCACAGCGAACTCACCGAGCTCCTCCCAAGAGCCGATGCCCTTCAGTTCAGGCACCCGGTGTGCCGCGCGCACCGCGACGAGCGCCTGCTCGTAGGAAGTCCATGCGTCGGCAAGACCCGTCTGATGACCGCCGATGCCGATGACGGGAGCGGCTGAGGTGTCCAGATAAGCGCCGAGGGCTTCCATGATGTGGCCGGATTGCTTTCGAAGCGTTTCCTGACTCAACGGCCGGTCGGCGAGCTGGAGCAGGACGGCTCGATCCGACGTGATCGCGAAGACGCCGTCAGCTTGTCGGGCACGGCGAAATCTCTCCAGTGCCCCGCGTAGTGCGATCCCCACCTGCCCAGGAGACATCCGGGAGCGTGCCACCTGCACAATGCTGACCACCGTGTGGGGGGCGTCCGCGAGGAGCGTGCTGTCCAGGAACTGCTTCCGGGCCTCAGCGCGCGCGGCCGGGTTTGAGCCCAGCAGCGACAGAAGGAGCTTCTGCTCCCTGGTCTTCTCGGCATCGGTCAAGACGTGATCAGCGTACATCTGGCCGGCGATGGCGGGCGTTGCCCGGCAGATGACCTCGGATTCCTCGGGCGCCAAGGACGCGTCCGGTGCGATCACCATTAGCAGACCGAGGAGGTGTCCGCGCTCCCGCAGCGGCACGCAGTACCGAGGGAGCAATCCGAGATCGTCCCGGCCCTCGATGAATCCCGGCTTGGACCACTGGGTGACGCCCTGATCGAGGACGTGACGAGAGGCTTCGCTGCTTGCCTGTCCCTGCAGCAGGCTGTGGATGCGTGCCGGGTCCGCGTCATCGAAATGTCGGCTCGAGCAGATAAGCCTCATCAGGGGGTCGTTCAGGGCCACGGAACGACAGAGTGACTCCGCAAGCCCCTCGATCAGTTCTTGTAGCGCGGCACTGCCGACGGGGGCTCGCCGCAACTGTTCGGTCATGGCAGTCCTCATTCGTGGTCATCTCTCTGCGACGCGAGACCGGTGGTCCAGAATTCAGGCTGGCTCCTCACGCACTGGTCCCGAACCCGTATCGCTCCGATCCCGCATGTCCTCGAGAAACGGTGACACCGCCGCGATGCCCCACAGTGCACGGCTCTTGTCTGTGTCCGCAGGGAATACCAGGCTGTCGCGCATCTGTTGCGGAACTGCCTCAGGCTGACCCCGTGGCTCATTGCCCAGTCGTGTCAATGGCGCCGCCCTGGTCTCCGAACGGATGCGTTGACCACGGCGTCAGGTGCAGTACGTATCTGCGTCGGCAGATCGCGTCCGACGCGGAGCGCCTGTCCGGTCGGGGGCGGCCGCGCCGGCCGCCCCCGAGCGGCCCGTGAATTGCCCGTGCGTAGGAGTGCTTGTGCAAGAAGACGTTCAAGTTCCGTGGGTGACGCCCGTCCTCGGACGGCAGACGCGTGACTTCATCGAGTCTTGTCAATGGCCTGCTTCCCCGCACACCGACGGTGCCGCATCGAGGGCACGCATGGCGGCTCTCTGGAGCGGCGGCGGCCGCGATGAGCCCGATGTCGAGGAGGAGTGGCTGGCTTTGCCGGGAAGCGGCGGGAATCGCATCCGGGTGAGGATTCTCCGTCCCGCGGGTACGCATGAGCCGCTGCCAGTAGTGCTGTATCTACACGGGCTTGGCTGGATGCTGACCGATGCATACGCACATCGGCAACTGGTGGTGGATCTGGCGCTCGGAGCGGATGCGGCCGTGGTGGTCCCGGAGTATGACGTACCAGAGCAAGCTCGCTACCCGGACGCCGTTGAGCGGGCATACGCCATAGCCCAGTGGATAGCCCGGCACGGCGCGGGATACGGACTGGACGGGACCAGGATCGCGGTTGTCGGCGCCAGTGCAGGCGCCCAGCACGCGGCCGCGCTCATCCTCGTGGCGCGGACGCGCCGCGGCCCGCGCTTCCGCCACCAGGTGCTGGTCTGTCCGGTGACCGACGCGGCGATGGACACTCTTTCCTATCGCCAGTTCGCGGAAGGGTACTTCCTGAGCCGCGCCGCCATGCGCGACTACTGGCAGCAGTACGCACCGGACCCGCGGGACCGCGCACGGGGCACCGTTTCCCCTCTGCGTGCGCCCACCCGCTGTCTCGTAGGCCTGCCGCCCACGCTCGTCATCACCGCCGAGGCCGACGTACTCCGTGACGAGGGCGAGGCCTATGCGGCGCATTTGAGGCAAGCGGACGTCCCGGTCGTGTCGATCCGTTATCACGGCACGATTCACGGATTCGTCCTCTTCGATCCGCTGCGCGGCACGGAGGCGTCCAAGGCGGCACGTATTCAGATGACCGATACCTTGCACACCGCCCTGCATGTGGCATGAGGTTGCTCGACGCTTGCGGAAGCCCTCCCCGGTCAGGCCTTGCCGACACAGTCCCAACAGGTCACTCGGGCCCGTCCACGGTCACGACAGCGCCACGAAGCCGCCGCCATTCGCTCGGGGCCACTCCATAGGCTGCCTGAAAACGGCGGCTGAAGTGACTCGGGCTGCTGAACCCGCATCGCCATGATCCGCGCGAGCAGGGTGTCGTCCATCGTCGACCTGACCTCAGTGGTCTGTTCGGCGTGCGCGGCCGAGAGATGCAGAGCGCGTACGAGCTCCGTCGTGGCGGACGCCAGAGCCTCCGCGCCGGGATCCGCCTTCAGGCGACCGGGATCGCGCCACACCCCCCCGCAGATGCCGCAGAACCAGGTCATAGGGCGGACTGGACCGCAACTGCAGGGATGCTCTCACCACCACATCCACCGGCACGCCGAGGCGGTGCATGTCGAACATCATGGACTGGGATGCCCCGTCGCCCGACCAGCCGTACACGCGGGGTGACAACTCATGGAAGACGCAGATGTCATCGGAGCCCAGAAATTCCTGCCGGCCCGAGACTTCGGCCCGGTGGACACCCATGGGCTGGAGCGAGACCGAGACTACGGGAGGGCTTCTGTGGTGGCGTACGTGTCGAGCTGTGCGCCGTACTTCAAAGCCTGAATTCCGGGGGGCGAAGAGGTCCAGTCCGCCAACGCGCCATAGTTCCATGCGTGCGTGGATGCCGGTCTCCGGCTCCTCGTGGGCAACGTCGTTGGGCACCAGCGAATCCGTCAACGCGTGATGGAATGCCTCCACTCGCTCACGAGGTGCCACGGTGTTGAGGTCGAGCAGCAGCACACAGCTGCCCAGGAAAACTACCCTCAGGCATTCTGCCGCATCGGTGAGCAGCACCGATGCGGCAGATGTCCAGGTTGGGAGTTTGCGTCGCCCGGCCGTGTAGTCCTGCGAACGGAGGAATGACTGCTCCGCCCGTGCCCTCTTCTTGTCCGGGAGTGCACAGCACTCTCCTCGGCGGACCAGGGGGAAGGAAACGGCACCGATACTTTTGATCCGTCACCGCTGCAAGCGGCTGGTGCAACTCAGAGCCCAGAGAGGTGTCGAACCCCGCTCGCGGGCCCATGTCAGACCGACGGAACGGACGTTGGCCCAGGAACTGTCGGACGGACGAGCCCTCGAGGATGCGCCGCGACAGAAACCGCCCGAATCCGACATGAGTCACGTACTTCAGGAGCCGGCTTGCCCCGTACCCATGCTCGCAAGTTCTCTCGTTCCGAAACCACACGGGCTGAGGCCTTCAGCGACGGGGTGTTCGCGATCGCCGTCACGCTTCTGGTTCTCAATCTCGCTGATCCGCCGCACAAGCCGGGCGGCCTTGGCCGGGCTTTGCTGGCTCAGTGGCCTGCCTACCTCGGCTACCTGGCGTCCTTCGGCTATGTTGCGGTGATCTGGCTCAACCATCATCAGGCGTTCGTCCGCATCAGATCCATGGACCGCGGACTCCATGCTGCCAACCTTTTTCTCCTGCTCACCACAGCGGCACTTTCCTTCCCCACAGCGGTGGTCGCGGACGCACTGCAGACAGACCTCACGGACTCCGACGCGCGGGTGGCCGTTGCGCTTTATGCCGGCCTGGCCGCAGCGATGTGCCTGAGCTGGGTGGCCTTCTACCAACAGATCGCCCGGAGACCCGAGTTGCTCGACCCCGAGGTGGAGGACACGTACGTACGGCACGGACGGCTTCGCTCCTGGGCCGGAGCTCTCGCCTACACCGTTGCCGGGCTCCTCGGGGTGTTCGTCGCACCGTTGCTGGCGATCGCGGTGTTCGTCCTCCTCCCGGTCTTCTACTTCGTCACCAGCGAAGGTCTGCCCGGCGGGCGGGACGGCTCCTCTTGACACAGCACCCGACCAGTAGTGCGCTGTCGTGCCAACTCCTGGGCACAGGGAGCAAAGGCGGTCGATCGGATCGGTCGTAGCTTCGGGGAGTGCCGAGCCGCCGATGCGGCGGGCGCGCTACCGATTGCTCCGAAAGGACCCCTCATGTTCGACATCGCCAAGGTGCAGGCTGCCCCGAGCGCGGACCTGCTCACGCCCGACAACGCGGTCATGCTTTTCGTCGACCACCAGCCGCAGATGTTCTTCGGTACGGGCAGTGGCGATCGTGCCGCGATCATCAACAGCACCGTGGGTCTGGCCAAGGCGGCTCGGGCCTTCGACGTGCCGGCCGTCCTGACCACGGTCGCCGCCGAGTCGTTCTCCGGGCCTCTGCTCCCGCAGCTCGCCGAGGTGTTCCCCAAGCACGAGGTCATCGACCGCACCACCATGAACGCCTGGGAGGACGAGGCGCTCGTGGCGGCGGTCAAGGCGACCGGGCGCAAGAAGATCATCCTGTCGGGTCTGTGGACCGAGGTCTGCCTGGTGCTGCCCGCGCTCTCGGCGCTGGAGCAGGGGTACGAGGTGTACGTCGTCTCCGACGCCTCCGGCGGCGTCAGCCCGGCTGCCCACGAGCACGCGCTTCAGCGGATGGTGGCCGCCGGCGCGGTTCCGGTGACCTGGGTCCAGGTCCTCCTCGAGCTGCAGCGCGACTGGGCGCGCCAGGAGACGTACGGCGCGGTCATGGAGATCGTCAAGGCCCACGCGGGCGCCTACGGTCTGGGTGTCGTGTACGCGCAGAGTGTCATCGGCGCGCACGCGGCCGGCTGACTTCCGTGGACACCGGCATCCTGATCCTGCGTCTGCTGGTGGGACTGCTCGTGGCCGGCCATGGGGTGCAGAAGATCAGTTCACACCTGGGCGGCAGGGGACTCGAGGGCGGCACCGAGGAGTTCCGCGCCGACGGCTTCCGGGGCGGAGCCCTCACCGCCCTGGCGGCAGGCGGTGGCCAGATCGGATCGGGCCTGCTGCTCGCCACCGGCTTTCTGGCCCCGCTCGCGGCGACCGGGGCCATCGGGGTCATGACGGTCGCCCTCACGGTGAAATGGCGCCACGGCCTCTGGGTGCAGAACGACGGATACGAGTACCCGCTCGTCCTCATCGGCACCGCCGCCGCACTCGCCGCCACCGGACCTGGCGCATGGTCCCTCGACTCGGCCCTCGGCTTCACGCCGTACCCGTCTTGGTGGGCGGCCATCGCGCTTGTGGTCGGTCTCGGCAGCGGGTTGCTCACCCGGCTCGTCCTGCACCGGCCGCCCCCGGCGAGCGCTGAGCGAGAGCCGTGAAGACCGGGCCCGGCCGCCTTGTGTCCCCGCCCGGGCGGCCGGGCCCTCCCACCTCTTTCCCAACCATGGAGTACTCGATGGAAACCGCGATCACCGCGTCCAGCACCGAACCCACCACACTCCCGCGCAGCGGCGGCCAGCCGCTGCTGCACCAGAAAGGCGCCGAGACGCAGGCGTTCGGCACGCTCAAGCAGCTGCCGATCGGCCTCGGCCACGACACCCGCATGTACGCCTGCCAGCGGCTGAACCGTGTCCTCGCCGATACGCAGATCCTTTACTCCCTCTACAAGAAGCACCACTGGCTCATGCGGGGGGCGACCTTCTACTCGCTCCACCTCATGCTGGACAAGCACGCGGAGGCCCAACTGGCCATCGTGGACGCGCTGGCCGAGCGGGTCCAGAGCCTCGGCGGCGTCGCCGTCGGCGATCCGCGCCACGTCGCGGAGCTGACGACCGTTCCCCGACCGCCGGACGGCGTCGAGGAGGTCCCCGTCATGCTGTCGCGGCTCCTCGACGCGCACGAGCGAATCCTGATCGAAGCGCGGGACGCCGCCGCCAGGCTCTCCGCGGAGGGCGACGAGGGCAGCACCGACCTGCTCGTCTCCGACGTCATCCGCACCGGTGAGGCGCAGGTGTGGTTCCTGGCCGAGCACCTCGTGGACACCCCTCTGGTGCGCGGCTGATGGACGACACGTACGACGTCGTCGTGATCGGCGGCGGGCCCGGTGGCGAGGTCGTCGCCGACCGGACCGTCCGGTCGGGACTGACCGCCGTCGTCGTAGAGGCCGAGGCGGTCGGCGGCGAGTGCTCCTACCGTGCGTGCGTGCCCAGCAAGGCCCTGCTGCGTCCCGGCGCGGCCCGAGCGGCCGCGCGGTCGGTCGACGGATCCCGGCAGGCGGTCACGGCGGCACTCGACCCGGCGCACGTCCTGGCCCGCCGTGACCGTTTCACCGGTCGCGGTGACGACACCGGCCAGGCCGACTGGCTGGACGGCGCCGGCATAGCTCTCGTACGGGGGCATGGACGGCTCGCCGGAGAGCGCTGGGTGGAAGTGACCGGGGCCGACGGCACGGTCCGCACCCTGCGGGCCCGGCGCGCGGTCGTGCTCAGCACCGGCACGGAACCCGTGCTGCCGCCGGTCGTAGGGCTCGACCGGATCGGTGTGTGGACCAGCCGGCAGGCCACCACGGCCGAGGCGGTGCCCGAGCGGCTCGTCGTCATCGGTGGGGGAGTGGTGGCCTGCGAGATGGCCACCGCGTGGCGCTCGCTCGGTTCCTCCGTCACCCTCCTCGTCCGCGACCAGGCCCTGCTGACCGGCTGGGAGCCGTGTGCCGGGGAAGAGGTCGCTCGGGGGCTGACCGGTCTGGGCGTCACGATCCGCTTCGGGGTCTCGGCCACCAGGGTCGCCCGTGATGAGAACACCCGTACCGTGACCCTGGACACCGACGACGGCGCCACCCTCGTCTGCGACGAGGTTCTTGTCGCCGTCGGCCGGAGCCCGCGCACCGCGGACCTCGGCCTGGAGTCCGTCGGGCTGCCGGCCGGTGATTGGCTCCCGGTCGACGACACCTGCCGTGTCACCGCGCTCGACGGCGACTGGCTCTACGCCGTCGGCGACGTGAACCACCGTGCGCCGCTGACCCACATGGCCAAGTACCAGGCCCGCGCCTGCGCCGCGGCGATCGCCGAGCGAGCCGCGGGTCGCCCGGCCGTCACCGGCGGCGGGCAGGCGTGGAGCGCGGAGGCTGACCACGTCGCCGTTCCGCAGGCCGTCTTCACCCTTCCAGAGGTCGCGAGCGTCGGCCGCACGGAACGCGCGGCACGCGATGCGGGTCTCGCGGTACGCACGGTGGAGTACCTCATCGACGACGTCGCCGGGGCCGCGCTCCACGCGGACGACTACCGCGGCCACGCAAAGCTCGTCGTCGACGAGACCCGAGGAGTCGTCGTCGGCTGCACGCTCACCGGGCCCATGGCGACCGAACTCATCCACACGGCCACCGTCGCCATCGTGGGCGAGGTCCCGCTCGAGCGTCTGCGGCACGCCGTGCCCGCCTTCCCGACCGTGAGCGAGGTCTGGCTGCGGCTTCTGGAGGCGTACGGCCTCTGAGACGAGGCCCCTGCGTCCACCCGTCACGCCGAGATCGGCGTGCCAGCTCGCACATCACCGAAGCGCACGCCGTGGCCGTCTCCCGCCCGGCCGTGGTCACCGACGTGATCCTCGATGCCGCGCTTACGACCTGCTGAGCACCCGCTCCGCCCATACCTCGTACATCCTCCGAAGGAGAACCCCTCATGAAAAAACCGCCGATCCTCGAACCCGCCGCCCAGGCCTTCGCCGACGCCACCGCGCAGCCGCCATTCCTCTACCAGATCCCCGTGGCCGACGGCCGTAAGGCCGTGGATGACGTCCAGAGCGGTGAAGGTGTCCCCCTGCCCGACGTCGACGAGGACTGGGTCACCGTCCACGGCGGTCCGACCGGCGACGTCCGCGCCCGGATCGTGCGCCCGCGGGGAGCCGCCGGCCCCCTCCCCGTCATCCTCTACATCCATGGCGCGGGCTGGGTCTTCGGCAACGCCCACACCCACGACCGGCTCGTCCGCGAACTCGCCGTCGGTACCGGGGCGGCCGTGGTCTTCCCCGAGTACGACCTGTCGCCCGAGGCCCGCTACCCCGTCGCCATCGAGCAGAACTACAGCGTCGCCCGGTGGATCGCCCGTGAGGGACACCACAAGGGCCTCGACGGCGCACGGATCGCCGTCGCGGGCGACTCCGTCGGCGGCAACATGACCGCGGCCCTCACCCTCATGGCCAAGCAGCGCGGCGAGGTCCACGTCACCCACCAGGTCCTCTTCTACCCGGTCACCGACGCGAGCTTCGACACCGACTCGTACCACCAGTTCGCCGAGGGTTACTTCCTGCGCCGCGATGCCATGAAGTGGTTCTGGGACCAGTACACGACCGAAGAGGCCGAGCGCGCCCAGATCACCGCCTCGCCGCTGCGCGCCACCACCGAGCAGCTCGCCGGCCTGCCGCCCGCCCTGGTCATCACCGCCGAGGCCGATGTCCTGCGCGACGAGGGCGAGGCGTACGCGGGGAAGCTCCGCGCCGCCGGCGTCCCCGTGACCGCCCTTCGCGTCCAGGGGGCGATCCACGACTTCGTCATGCTGAACGCACTGCGCGAGACGCAGGCCGCGGAACTTGCCATCGGAGTCGCCACCGCCACCCTGCGCAAGGCCCTCGCATGACCGGGGCCTCGACGAGCATGCCGGTAGCGGGCCTCGTTCCCGCCCCGCGGCGGGAACTTGCCCAGGCCGACCTCCTCGTCCGTAACGCGAAGGTGTTCACCGGTGACGCCGGTCGTCCCGAGGCTCGTGCCGTCGCGATCCGTGACGGGCGGGTGGCGGCCCTCGGAGACGACCACGGCCTCGCTCACCTCGTCGGGCCGGGGACCAGGGTCGTCGACGCTCTCGGCCGCAGGGTGATCCCCGGCCTGAACGACTCCCACCTGCACGTCATCCGGGGCGGCCTGAACTACGTCCTGGAGCTGCGTTGGGACGGCGTGCGCAGCCTCCGCCACGCCCTGGCCATGCTGCGCGAGCAGGCCGGCCGCACCCCCAAGGGGCAGTGGATCCGGGTCGTCGGCGGCTGGACCGCCGAACAGTTCGCCGAGCGCAGGATGCCGACCATCGCCGAGTTGAACGCCGCCGCTCCCGACACCCCGGTCTTCGTCCTGCATCTGTACCAGTCGGCCTTGATGAACCGGGCCGCGGTGAGGGCCGCCGGATTCACTCGCGAGACCCCCGATCCCCGTGGCGGACAGATCGTGCGGGGCAGGGACGGCGAACCGAACGGGGTTCTCCTCGCGGCGCCGAGCGCTCTCGTCCTGTACTCGACCCTGGCCAAGGCACCCGCCCTCGACGAGGCCGACAAACGGTTGTCGACGCGACACTTCCTGCGCGAGCTGAACCGCTTCGGCCTGACGTCCGCGGTCGACGCCGCAGGCGGGTTCCAGAACTTCCCCGACAACTACGGCACGGTCGTCGATCTCGCCAAGTCGGGGGAGCTGTCCCTCCGGATCGCCTACCACCTCTTCCCGCAGACGGCCGGACAGGAGCTCGCCGACCTGAAGCGCTGGACCGAGATGGTCAAGCCCGGGGACGGGGACGAGTGGCTCCGGCTGAACGGCGCGGGCGAGAATCTGACCTGGGCCGCCGCCGACTTCGAGAACTTCTCCGAGCCCCGTCCCGAGCTCGCAGCAGGGTACGAGGTCGAGTTCGAGAACGCCGTCCGGCTTCTGTTGGAGAACGGCTGGGGCTTCAGGCTCCACGCGACCTACGACGAGACGATCCGCCGCGACCTGGCCGTCTTCGAGAAACTCGCGACGGAGGGACTGTTCCCCGGCGGCAACCGCTGGCTCTTCGACCACGCGGAGACCGTCTCGGCCGACAGCCTCGACCGGATCGCGGCCCTCGGCGGCGCCCTGTCCGTCCAGAACCGCATGTCCTTCCAGGGCACCGCGTTCCGCGACCGCTACGGTGCCGAGGCCGCCGCCCACACCCCACCGGTCCGCGCCATGCTCGACCGAGGTCTGACCGTTGCCGCCGGAACCGACGCCACCCGCGTCTCCTCGTACAACCCGTGGGTCGCGCTCCACTGGCTGGTGACCGGGCGCACCGTCGGCGGCACCGCGCTCTACCCGGCCGGGAACCTGATCAGCAGGGAGAGCGCCCTCGGCCTCTACACCCGCGGCGGAGCGCTGCTCACCGGCGAGCAGGACGTCAAGGGAACCCTGCGAGAGGGCTGTTACGGCGACCTCGCGATCCTGTCCGACGATTACCTCACCGTGCCCGACGCCGCCATTCCCGACATCGAGTCCGTACTCACCGTCGTCGGCGGTCGCATCGTCTACGCGAGCGCGGAGTACGAGGGACTCGACGAGGCCGTACCACCGGTCAGGCCGGAGTGGAGTCCGGTGGCCCACTTCGGCGGCTACCAGGGGGGTGCCCGCCAGGCGTCGCTCGTGGCCGAGGCCGTCGCCGAGTCCGAGCAGCACCGCCGGTGGCGCGTCGCACGGGGCTCCGCCCCCGAGACACCGACGCCGTTCCTCGACCCCTGCTTCGAGCACTGAAAGAGAGATCCCCACGATGAGTACTGACTCCGCCTCCGCCGGTGACGCCGAAGACGCTCCGGACAGCCGCCGGGACGCCGGGCCCGCCGGGCCGGGGCGCCGCTTCGAGCCGGACCTTCGGTCGATGACCCGGATCAACCTGCGCCCCATCGCCTCACCGATGCCGCTGGGCTTCTTCACGGTGGCGATCGCCTCCGTGATGACGGGATGCATACAGCTCGGGCTCTTCGAGGAAGCGGCTCGTGGCGCCGTCGCCCTGTGCGTACTGCCCGCCTTCGCCCTGCAATTCCTCGTGAGCATCCTGGCCTTCGGCGCCCGTGACGTGATCGCGGCGACGCTCATGGGCATCTTCGCCGGCAGCTGGCTGGCCTACGCACTCGTCATGTTCAGCGGCGCGGCCGACGGCCTGCGCGTGCTGGGCGTCTTCAATCTGGCGCTTCTCTGCTTCGGGGCGCTGATGACCGCTGTGACGGGGCCCAAGCGCGCGCTGTGGCTCGTCCTGGCGGTCTCCCTGCCCCGCTGGGCCGCCACCGGTCTGTCGGGTCTCACCGGCGCCGAATGGCTCACGCGCACTTCCGGGGTCCTCGGCCTCCTGGTGGCGCTCGTCGCGATGTACGCGGCGTTCGCCCTGATGTTGGAGGACATGCGCAGCGAGGAGGTTCTGCCCATCGGCCGCAGTGGCCCCGCCCACGCGGCAGTGGAGGGCGACCTCGCGGTCCAGCTCCGGAACCTGGAACGCCAGGCGGGCGTGCGCCGCACGCTCTGAACACCTGCCGACCCGCGCAGACCCGACCCACGCACACCTACCGACCCCGCGAACACCACGTCCGCACAGGAGCACCCATGGAACCGCAGGTGGTGAACCGACCCGAGAGGTCTCGGTACGAGGTCCTCGCCGGTGACGACGGCACCGAGACCGCGGGCTTCGCCGAGTACTTCCTCTCCGAGGGCGAGATCGCCTTCATCCACACCGAGACCGATCCCCGGTTCGCCGGCCGGGGCCTGGGCGGACTGCTCGCCCAGAGCGCCCTCGACGACGCCCGCGCACGCGGGCTGCACGTCCTGCCGTACTGCCCCTTCATCCGGGGGTGGATCCGCAAGCACCCCGAGTACGCCGACCTGGTGCTCGAGACGCATCGCCCACGCTTCGGCCTGTGAACAGGAGGCTTCCGCCTTCCACGTCCCCACCCACGCCCCGAGGAGCCCCCCATGTCCCGACACGCCCGCCCCACCGTCGTGCTGGTCCACGGCGCCTTCGCCGACGCCTCCAGTTACGCCCGTGTCATCCCCGAACTGACCGCCGCCGGCCTGGAGGTGGTGGCTCCGGCGGTGCCCAACCGCGGCCTCGTCGACGACGCCGCGTACATCGCCTCGGTCGTACGTGCCGTCGACCGCCCCGTGATCCTCGTGGGGCACTCCTACGGCGGCGCCGTCATCACCCTCGCCGGCACGGAGGACAATGTCCGTGCGCTGGTCTACCTGGCCGGATACGCCTTGGAGGAGGGCGAGAGCCTGGGCGAGCTGCAAGGGCGCTTCCCCGACTCCGACCTCGCCGACGCGCTCGTCTACACGCCGTTCCCCGTGGCCGGCTCCGCCGAGACCGGCACCGACGTGTCGGTGGAGGCCGGAAAGTTCCCCGCCCTGTTCGCCGCGGACGTCGCCCCCGAGCTCGCCGCCGTACTCGCCGTCTCCCAACGGCCCCTGGCCGCAGGGGCCTTCACGGAGGCGGCGCCCGTCGCGGCGTGGAAGAGCAAGCCCTCGTGGGGCCTGGTCGCCGCCTCCGACCGGACCATCAACCCCGATGTGGAGCGCTACGGCTACGAGCGCGCCGGTATGACCACCGTTGAGGTCGACTCCTCGCACCTGGTCATGCTCTCCCAGCCCAAGGCCGTGGCCGAACTGATCCAGGACGCGGTCCGGTCCACCGCCCACTGACCGGCAGCCCTACTTGGGGACCCGTGCCGAGCCCGCCCTTCGGAGTGGGCTCGGCACGGCTGTTGGTGCCGCTGGCCTGCGGCTTTGCCCGGACAGGCACACCGTATTCTTTCCTCGAGAGGGGAGGAAAGGGGAGTTGTGTTCGGGGGAAAAGTCGTTCGGGGCCGTTCTGCGTGGTCTGCGGCAGCAAGGCCGTTGCCGGCCAACCGGTTCGCGACGGCCGGCGGGTAGCCGTCGGTCAAGGAGGAGGCCAGGGTGGCCAGGAACGGGAGCAGCATCGCGCCGAAGCCGTCCCCGGTGCCGACGGCGTTGCCTGTGACCTGCCGGATGTCGCTGTCCGGCACGCCCAGCATGCGGCGCGGAAGTTGGAAGACGTGCGTGGCGAATCGCTGCGGATAGGCGAAGGAGTACGGCCGGGTCGTGTCGTACACCACCAGGTCACCCTCGCCCACCTCGGCCCGCCGGCCGTCCTGGACGAAGGTGGCCGTGCCGGATATCTGGACACCGACCGCCACCAGCGCCTTGGACGACCTGGCGATCAGCGCCGGCATGCGGCTGACCCGCTCCGCGTCGGCCTCCATGGTGGAGACTTGGAGATATCCGAGGCGGTCGGTGGCGATCCGGCCGTCGAACGGCCCGTCGCCCCGAGGGGCGACCGTCATCGGCACCAGCGTCCTGCTCGCCGCATCGTTCCAGTACGCGACCTTGTCCCGGTCCGGCACGGAGGCGGTCGTCAACACCAAGCTCACATTGCTCTCCGCTCAGGGGAAGCGACTCCGGGGCTGCGACGGGCGGGAACAGACCGCTGCACATCCCAGGAAGGCGGCGGCCGGTGCCCGGCCGGGGCCGGACGGCTCGTCGTACGGGCAGCGACCTCGCTGGAGCGCAACCGGACCACTTCGGCAAGGCCCGGGTTCCCGCCCGCACCGAACAGCCAAGCAGCGGGCCGTTTCTGCCTCCAGGCAGAACCACAGGCAGGAATTGCGGGAGTGGACGGGCACGTCCGGTTCTGTGCGCCGTCCGATCGATCTGCTGCCAGACCGGGCAGAACGCTGCGCTCATGGGCAAGACGTGGTGCGTGGCGCGACAACAGGCGGCGCTTCGCCGACCGTAGCGTGACGGCGTTCCGTACCGCACCGAGGCACGGACCAGCCACTTCGCATCAAGGAGACAACCCATGCCGTACATCACCGTGGGCCAGGAGAACACCACCGCCATAGACCTCTACTACGAGGACCACGGCGCCGGGCAGCCGGTCGTCCTCATCCACGGCTTCCCGCTCGACGGCCACTCCTGGGAGCGGCAGAGTGCCGCGCTGCTCGACGCCGGCTACCGCGTGATCACGTACGACCGCCGCGGATTCGGGCGGTCCTCCCAGCCGACGACCGGCTACGACTACGACACCTTCGCGGCCGACCTGAACACCGTGATGGAGACCCTCGACCTGAACGACGCCGTCCTCGTCGGCTTCTCCATGGGCACCGGCGAGGTCGCCCGCTACGTGTCCACGTACGGCTCCGCCCGTGTCGCCAAGGTCGCCTTCCTCGCCTCGCTGGAGCCCTGCCTGCTCAAGACCGAGGACAACCCGGAGGGCGTCGCACCGAAGGAGTTCTTCGACGGCGTGGTCGCAGCCGTCAAGGCCGACCGCTATGCCTACTACACTGCCTTCTTCGCGGACTTCTACAACCTCGACGAGAACCTGGGCACCCGTATCAGCGAGGAAGCGGTCCGCAACAGCTGGAACACCGCGTCCGGCGGCGGCTTCTTCGCCGCGTCCGCCGCGCCGTCGACCTGGTACACCGACTTCCGTGGCGACATCCCGGCCATCGACGTCCCCGCCCTGATCCTGCACGGCACGGCCGACCGGATCCTGCCCGCCGAAGGCACCGCCCGCCCCTTCCACAAGGCCCTTCCGTCCGCCGACTACGTCGAGATCGACGGCGCCCCGCACGGCCTGCTGTGGACCCATGCCGAGGAGGTCAACACCGCGCTCCTCGCCTTCCTGGCGAAGTGACGCCACACCGCCGAGCCGTTGGGTGCCGGAATCCCGGCCCCAACGGCCTCGACCGCAGGAATTCACGCACGCTCAGGAGAGCAGACACCCCATGCAGTTCGGCATATTCACCGTCGGGGACGTGACACCCGACCCCACCAACGGTCGTACTCCGACCGAGCACGAGCGCATCAAGGCGATGGTCGCCATCGCGCTCAAGGCCGAGGAGGTCGGCCTGGACGTCTTCGCGACCGGCGAGCACCACAACCCGCCGTTCGTACCGTCGTCCCCGACCACCATGCTCGGCTACATCGCCGCCCGCACCGAGAAGCTGATCCTGTCCACCGCCACGACGCTGATCACCACCAACGACCCGGTGAAGATCGCCGAGGACTACGCGATGCTTCAGCACCTGGCCGACGGCCGGGTCGACCTCATGCTGGGGCGTGGCAACACCGGCCCGGTGTACCCGTGGTTCGGGCAGGACATTCGCCAGGGCATCAATCTCGCCAAGGAGAACTACGCGCTGCTGCGCCGGCTGTGGCGCGAGGACGTCGTGGACTGGGAGGGCACATTCCGTACGCCGCTCCAGGCCTTCACCTCGACACCCCGGCCCCTCGACGGCGTCCCACCGTTCGTCTGGCACGGTTCCATCAGGTCCCCGGAGATAGCTGAGCAGGCCGCGTTCTACGGCGACGGCTTCTTCCACAACAACATCTTCTGGCCGGCCGACCACACCAGGCGCATGGTTCAGCTGTACCGGCGCCGGTTCGCGCACCACGGTCACGGCCGACCGGAGGACGCCGTTGTGGGTCTCGGCGGACAGGTGTTCATGCGGAAGAACTCCCAGGACGCCGTACGCGAGTTCCGCCCCTACTTCGACAACGCGCCCGTGTACGGCCACGGCCCGTCCCTGGAGGAGTTCACCGAGCAGACCCCGCTGACCGTGGGCTCTCCCCAGCAGGTCATCGAGCGGACCCTGTCGTTCCGGGAGACGGTCGGAGACTACCAGCGCCAGCTCTTCCTGATGGACCACGCGGGCCTGCCCCTGAAGACCGTCCTGGAACAGCTCGACATCCTCGGCGAAGAGGTCGTGCCCGTGCTGCGCAAGGAGTTCGCGAACGGACGCCCGGCCGACGTGCCGAACGCCCCGACACACGCGGCGCGCGTGGCCGCCGTCACGACGCCCCGGGGGGTGAGCGTCGGGTGAAGCTGATCGCCGTCTCCGCCGGGCTGAGCACTCCCTCCTCCACCCGCCTGCTCGCGGACCGGCTGGCCGAGTCGGTCCGCGACGAACTTGCCGCCCGGGGCCACGCCGCGTCGATCGAAGTCGTGGAGCTGCGCGAACTGGCCGGCGATATCGCCAACCATCTCGTGACCGGCTTTCCACCCCCGCGACTGGCCGCCGCGATCGACGAGGTGACCGGAGCCGACGGCCTGATCGTCGTGACTCCCGTTTTCGCGGCTTCCTACAGCGGGCTCTTCAAGTCCTTCTTCGACGTGATCGATCCGGACGCCCTCACCGGGAAGCCGGTGCTGATCGCGGCGACGGGTGGTACCGCTCGCCACTCCCTGGTCCTTGAGCACGCCATGCGCCCGCTCTTCGCCTATCTCCGCGTCACCGTCGTTCCCACCGCGGTGTACGCGGCGTCCGAGGACTGGGGGGCAGGAGGAGGCGAGTACACCGACGGCCTGCCTGCCCGCGTCCGCCGTGCGGGTAGTGAGCTGGCCACACTCATGGCCGCCAGACCGACCCGGACAGAACCCGAGGACGACGTCACCGCCCTCGAACGGCAACTCGCGGACCTGCGCTTCGACTGAGGCCGGCTCCCGACCCGGGCGAAGGCACCGTACTTCATACTGATCCGCTGTAGCGCACGTGGACCGGGCCCGTCCCGTGCGGCCCCGGCCGGCGGAATGAGCGTGAACCGATTGAGAACATGGCCCGTGCCCGAGGACCTCGACGCTGTGAGGAGGCCAGTCCGCGGCCGGGAGGCGGAACTGGCTTTCATCGAGGCGCGGCTCGACGCGCTTGCCCAGGGCGAAGGCGGGATCGTCCGCGTCGAAGGACCTGCGGGCATCGGCCGGTCCAGGATCCTCGTGGAGGCCTCGGCTTCCGCGAAGCGGCGCGGGACGAGGGTGGGGCGGCGGACCCCGACGAACAGTTTGTGCCGCTCGGGCCGCTGCTGGAGGGGCTGCACTCGGAGGAGGAACCGCTGTCGGTCGCGGCCCGGCTCCGGGACCTCGCCACGACACCCGGCCAGCGGTTCTGGCTGCTCCAGGAACTGGGGGACCGCCTGCAGGAGGCGGCTCGAAACGGGCCCCTGCTCATCGTCCTCGACGATCTCCAGTGGTGCGACGACCTGACGCTTCTCACCTTTCACACCGTCGCGGCCAGGCTCTCGGCGCACGCGATCCTGTGGCTGGTGGCTGTGAGCGGCGGAAGCGTGCAGCCGGGTGTGCGCACGACTCTGGAAAGGATCCGGCAGGTCGGCGCGCATGAGCTGGTTCTGCGACCGCTCGGGGACCAGGCGATCGCGCGGATCGCCGAGGACGTCCTGGGTGCCGTTCCCGATCCGGACGTCCTCGGCGTCGCCCGTCGCGCCGAAGGGGTGCCACTGCTGTTGGTCGAGCTGCTCGGCGCGCTGCGGGAGGAGGAGATCGTGACGATCGAGAACGGCATGGCCAGACTGGCGTCCGGATCCCTCCCTCCACGGCGACTGCCTTCTGTCGGGCGCCGCCTCGACCAACTGTCCGAAGCAGCAAGCGAGTTGGTGCAGACGGTGGCCGCTGTGGGTCGTCCGGTCACCGTCGCTCTGGTCGCCGAACTGCTCGGCAGATCGTCGGCGGCACTCATCACCGCGGTGCGTGAATCCATCGATTCCGATCTGCTCGCCGAAAGGGGCGATCGTATGGAGTTCCGCCATGATCTGATACGCGAGGCAGTGGAAGCCGGCCTCCCCCTGTCCTGCGCCAGGCCTTGCGTCGTCAAGCCGCCGAACTGCTGCCGGAGAGTGCGACCTCACCGATCGAACCCTCATGCCGCCGGCCGGCAGAACGGGGCCAGGTGACCGGGCGGAGGCCGACCGGCTGCGTACCGCTGCTGCGGAACGCGCGGCCACCGCTCCCGGACCGGCAGCGGAACTCAGCCTCAAGGCCCTGGACCTCACCGCCGCGGACGCTCCGGAACGGCCGTGGATCATCGCCGAGACCATCCCGCTGCTCTGGCAGACGGGCCAGGCGGCCCAGGCGCGTGAGCTGGGAGCCTCCGCCCTGTCGACCGGCCGCCTCGGGCTCTAGGACAAGGCACGCATACGCCTGGCGCTGGCGCGCCTGTCCGCCCAGTTCGACTTCTCCGAGACGGTCCGGCAGGCCCGTGCCGGGGCGGTACTGCCCGGGATCCCTGCGGGCCCGGCTGCTGGCGCTGCTGTGTCTCGGCCTGTCGATGGCGGGCGAGAACCAGGCGGCCGAGCAGGCCGTCGCGGGGGCGCTGCAGACCGCCGACGCGACGGGGGACCGTGCTGCCAAGGCCACCTTGATGATGGTCGACTCAGCCGTGCGCTTCCACCGGATGGACTGGACCGAGGCGTTCCGGCAGGCGGACCGGGCCGCCGCCCTGGCCGCCGGCCTGGACATCGTCCATTCGCTGTGGGTTCCGGAGGCCCTGTGGCACAGCTTCCTGTCGAACGCGGCCGGCCGCTCCGCGGAGGCGCTCGCCGCAGCGGAGGAGGGCATTCGGAACACGCGGAACCAGGGCCGGACAGCTGCCACACGCATGTGGCTCATGAACCGTAGCCGGGCGCTCCTGGACGTCGGACGGTTGGCGGACGTCCGGGCGGACGCCGAAGCCGCATCCGCGATGACCGACAAGCTCGGGATGGGCAACTTCGCCGACGTCACGCTCCGGTACGCGATGATGCGTGCCGTGCTCCACACCAACGACCAGCAGGCCGCACGAGAGTACGCGATGGAAGCGAGGCGCATGCGGAGCGACAGCGCACCACTTGTTCGCGACGCCGGCTCCTGGATGCTGGCACTGATGGCCGACTTCGAAGGCCGACCCGACCGTGCCATGGCCGAACTCGACGACGTGATGGTGGCGCTCGCCGAGGAGCGGCCTGGCCTCGTCAGCTTGCTCGACCCCGCCGACGCCCCGGTGCTCGTCCGCATGGCGCTGCGCGCCGGCGCACACGACCGGGCCGCACAAGCGGTCGGACTGGCCGAGCGACGAGCCGCGCTCAATCCCGACCTCGCGTTTCTCGCCGCCACTGCCGCGCACGCCCGCGGGCTCCTCGACAATGACCTCGGTCCCTTCTTGCGCGCGGTCCGGCTGTACGAGGACTGCCCTCGGACAATGGCCCGGGCGTCGGCGCTGGAGGACGCCGGGCGCAAGCTCGCGGCCACGCGTA
>NZ_JAMWMR010000080.1 GCF_023887685.1 Streptomyces macrolidinus
CCGCCGTACGAGGTCGAGCACCAGGTCGTGCTGCTCGGCCGCCGGCAGCCGGGCCAGCCGGTGCTTGAGAGCAGACTCCGAGGTGGTGGATACTCCGCGATCGCGCGGTCCGACCGGCCGCACGAGCGCACGCAGCAGCGCCGGTACCGGCACGTCGAGGCCCGGCTGGGCGGGACGGCCCAGGGCGGCGGTGTCCAGCTTCACGGCGACGGGCGTCGGCTCGGCCGAGGCGAGCGCGGCGTCGAAGAGCGCCAGGCCCTCGTCGATGCCGAGGGCCTCGACACCGGTCCGGCGCATCCGGGCCAGATCGGCCTCGTCCAGTCGGCCCGCCATGCCGCCGGCGGGGTCCCACAGGCCCCATCCGATGGACGTGGCCGGGCGGCCCAGGCCCTGACGGTAGCGGGCCAAGCCGTCGAGGAAGGCGTTGGCCGCGGCGTAGTTGGCCTGACCAGCGGCGCCCAAGGTGCCCGCGACGGAGGAGAACAGGACGAACGCATCGAGGTCGAGGTCCTGGGTGAGTTCGTGCAGCAGCCAGGCCGCGTCGGCCTTCGGGCGCAGCACCGTACCGAGCTTGTCCTCCGTGAGCACGTCCAGGACGCCGTCGTCGACCACGCCGGCCGTGTGCACCACGGCGGTCAGCCGGTGCTCGGCCGGAATCCCGGCCAGCAGCCGGACGACGGCCTCGCGGTCGGCCACATCGCAGGCGGAGACGGTCACTTCGGCGCCGTATGCGGAGAGTTCCGCCACTAGGTCACCGGCCTCGCCGCTGCGGCTGGCCAGCAGCAGGTGCCGAACACCGTGGTTGACGACCAGGTGCCGGGCGGTCGCCGCCCCCAGCAGGCCGGTGCCTCCGGTGATGAGCACCGTGCCCGACTGATCCCAGGCGGGCGCGCCGGCGACAGTTCCGGTACGGACGAGACGCGGCACGTGGAGGGTCCCGCCGCGTACGGCGATCTGCGGCTCGCCGGTCGCCACCGCCGCCGCGACAAAGTCGTCATCGGCATCGGCGTCGACGTCAACCAGCACGATCCGGTCGGGGTGCTCCGACTGGGCGGACCGGATCAGCCCCCAGACGGCGGCACCGGCGAGATCCGCCACGCTGTCGTCGGTGCGGCCCGGCACCGCGCCCCGGGTCACGACGGCGAGTCGTGCGGACGCGGGGCGGTCCTCATGCGCCAGCCACTCCCGTACGGACGTCAACACCTCGCTCAGGACGGTGCGGAGGGCACCCGCGGAGATCGCGTCTCCCCCGCACCGGATCACCTGGTGGTCGTCGTCCCGTCGCGCCGGAATGGCGATCGGCTGCCAGTCGATGTGGAACAGCGAGTCCGTCCCGCCTTGGCGGGCGCCGCGCAGCTGGTCGTCCGAGACGGTGCGGAAGGTCAGCGACTCCACCGCGACGACCAGTGCGCCGTCGGCGTCGGTCGCGACGAGCGCCACGGCGTCCTCGCCGACCGGCGACAACCGGACCCGCAGTTCCGACGTGCCTTCCCGGAAGAGCCCTACACCGCGCCAGTTGAAGGGCAGCCTGCCGAGGCCCTCGGCCGCGCCGACGTGCCAGGCGTGGAAGGCGGCGTCGAACAGTGCGGGGTGCAGCCCGAACCGCCCGGCAGCCAGGTCCTCCGGCAGCTCCACGTGGGCGAAGATCTCCGAGCCGCGGCGCCAGGCCGCCCGCAGGCCCTGGAAGGCGGGGCCGTAGTCGAATCCGTTATCGGCCAGCTGCCGGTAGAGGCCGTCCGGGCTCACCGGTTGGGCGTCACGCGGCGGCCACTCCGTCCCGAAGTCGGCCCGGGCGTCCGGGAGCGGGGCGGCGAGCGAGCCGCTGGCGTGCCGGATCCACTCCTGGCCGGCGCGCTTGGCGTGGATGGTGAAGGCGCGGTCGGCCGTCCCGGTCTCATTCTCGGAGACGGTCACCTGCACCGCGACCCGGCCCTGCTCGTGCAGCGCCAGCGGCGCTTCCACGGTCAGTTCCGCGACGGACCCGCAGCCCACGGCGTCGGCGGCCCGCTGGGCGAGCTCCAGGAAGACCGTGGCCGGCACGAGGTTGGTGCCCCGTATCGCGTGATCCGCCAGCCAGCCCTCGGCGGCCGTGGACAGCTGCCCGGTCAGAAGGTACCCGCCGGACTGGGGCAGTTCGACTGCCGCGCCCAGCAGCGGGTGGTCGGCCGTGTCCAGGCCTGCGGCACTGATATCACCCGCGCGGGAGCCGTCGCTCGTGAGCCAGTAG
>NZ_JAMWMR010000081.1 GCF_023887685.1 Streptomyces macrolidinus
AACCCGCTCGTCCAGATCGTCTTCCAGATCGCCAACGACCTGCCCGACTGGACTGCGCTGGGCGGCTTGGACGTCTCGCTCTTCCAGACGGACCGCGAGTTCACCCGCATGGACCTTGAGGTCTACCTGTTCCCCGCCGCCGACGGCGGCCTGACCGGACGGCTGGTCTTCGGCCGCGCCCTGTTCGACGAGAGCACCATCGAGCGGTTCATCCGCCACCTCGGCACCGCCCTGGGCCGCGTGTTGGCCGACCCCGACCGGCCGATTTCCCACCTCAACCTCCTCGACGACGCCGAGCAGGACCAGGCCCTCTCGGCCGGGAACGACACGGACCGCTCCCTGCCCGACGCCGCACTGCCGGAGCTGTTCGCCCGGCAGGCCGCCCGGACGCCGGACGCGATCGCCCTCGAACTGCCCGACGGCTCCACATACACCTACGCGGAACTGGCCCGGCGGGCCCACCGCCTCGCCCACCGCCTGCTGGCCGCGGGCCTCGGGCCCGAAGAGCGGGTCGGGCTCCACTTCGACCGCGGCCCGGACCTCGTCGTGTCCATCCTCGCGGTGCTGGTCGCGGGTGGCGCCTACCTGCCCCTCGACCGCCGCGATCCGGCCGGGCGCACCCGGCTGCTCCTCGACGAGGCCGGCGCGCGCCTGGTCCTCAGCGACCGGCCCGACGCCACGGCGGACATCCTGCGCGGCACCGGCGTCACCGTCCTCGCCACGACGGCCGACACCGAAGGCCCGGACGACCGGCCCGACGTCGTGCTGCGGCCGGACACGTTGGCCTACGTGATGTACACCTCAGGCACGACCGGTGTCCCCAAGGGCGTGGCGGTGACCCACCGCAACGTCGGCGCCCTGGCGCTCGACTCCTGCTGGCGCAACGGCAACCACGAACGGGTCCTGCTGCACTCCCCGCACGCCTTCGACGCCTCCACGTACGAGCTGTGGGTGCCACTGCTGACCGGCGGCCGCGTCGTCGTGGCCCCACCGGGCGAGCTCAGCGCGGCCGACCTGGGCCGCGCCGTCACCGGCGGCCGGGTGACCGGACTGTGGCTCACCGCGGGCCTGTTCAGCCTGCTGGTCGACGTGAGCCCGGAGACCTTCGCGACGGTGCGGGAGGTGTGGGCCGGAGGGGAGGCAGTGTCGCCCGAGACGGTGAACGCCCTGCTCTCCGCGCACCCCCACCTCAGCGTCGTCGACGGCTACGGGCCGACCGAGACCACCACCTTCGCCACCTGTCGCTCCATGACGGCCGCCGACCTGCCGATCCACTCCGTGCCCATCGGCTCGCCCATGGACAACACCCGGGCCTACGTACTCGACTCCCGCATGCGGCCCGTCCCGGTCGGCGTCGTCGGCGAGTTGTACCTCGGCGGTGCGGGCCTGGCTCGCGGCTACCTCGGCCGCCCCGGCCTCACCGCCGAACGCTTCGTCGCCGACCCCTTCGGCGCGCCCGGCGGCCGGCTCTACCGCACCGGCGACCTGGTGCGCCGCCGCGCCGACGGCATGATCGAGTATCAGGGGCGGACCGACGAGCAGGTCAAGATCCGCGGCTTCCGCATCGAACCCGCCGAGGTCACCGTGGCATTGGAGCGGCAGGAGTCCGTCGCCGCTGCGATCGCGCTCGTCCGGGAGGACCGTCCCGGCGAGCGTGAACTCGTCGGCTACGTCGTGCCCAGGGGCAACCCCGAGCCCGAGGAGTTCCTGGCCGCCGTGCGGGCCGGCCTCACGGAGACGGTGGCCCGCCAGCTGATCCCGTCGTCCCTCGTCGTCGTGGACGCGATCCCCCTCACCGTGGCGGGCAAGGTGGACCGGCGTGCCCTGCCCCCTCCGCAGCGGTCGAAGTCCGCCGAGCGGGCGGCCCCGCGTACCCCCGAGGAGCGGACTCTGTGCCTGGTGTTCGCCGAGTTGCTCGGGCTCGACTCGGTCGGGATCGACGACAACCTGTTCACGCTGGGCGGCCACTCCCTGCTGGCGGCTCGGATGATCGCCCGCATCCGCTCCGACCTTGGCGTCGAGATACCCCTGCGGATGGTGTATCAGCACGGCACCGTCCGCGAGCTCGCCCCGCTCCTGACGGACGCGGCGCACCGGATGGACGGCCCCGCGTTGGTGCCGGTCGACCGCGACCGA
>NZ_JAMWMR010000082.1 GCF_023887685.1 Streptomyces macrolidinus
GCGCTGCCGGACACCGTGACTGGTCTGGGTACCCTGCGCCGGGACCAGGGCGGCCGGCACCGTCTGGTCACCTCCCTCGCCGAAGCCTGGGTGAACGGCCTGCCGGTGGACTGGAGCACCCTCCTTCCCGCCACCACCGCCCACATCGACCTCCCCACCTACGCCTTCCAACACCGCCACTACTGGCTGCACAACACGCTCACTCCTCAGGGCCCCGCCCAGGACTTCTGGCGGTACCGCCTCGATTGGAAGCGCGTTTCCCCGGCTGAGTCGACCGGGTTCACCGGCCGGTGGCTGGTCGTCACCTCTGACGTGTACTCGACGGAAGAGGCCGCCGTGCAGGCTGAGGCACTGGTCGCGGCGCTGGCGGACAGCGGCGCCGAGATCGTACGGATGGACCTGCCGCCACTGGACAGTCGGCAGCGGTTCGCTGAGGCCCTGCGCGAGCGCGGCGCGCACGGAGACATCGACGGCGTCGTCTCGCTGCTCTCCTGGGACGAGCGGCTGCACCCCGACCACCCAGCGCCCTCGACCCGTGGCGCCGTCGGCTCGCTGACGCTCCTCCAGGCTCTGGGGGACGCGGAGATCGAGGCCCCGCTGTGGTGCGTGACCCGAGGCGCGGTGTCCGTCGGCCGGGCCGACCGCATCACATCGCCCGCCCAGGCGACCGTCTGGGGCATGGGACGCGTCGCAGCGCTGGAGCACCCCGAGCGCTGGGGCGGCCTCGTCGACCTGCCCGTGCGACCGGACGACGAGGCGTACCGGCGCGTGCCCGGCGTCCTCGCGGGTGACATGGGCGAGGACCAGGTGGCCGTGCGGACGTCCGGTGTACTGGTCCGTCGTCTCGTACGGGCCCCGTTGGCCGCCCGCACCACCACCGAACGGTGGCGGCGGCCCGGCGGCACTGTGCTCGTCACCGGCGCCGACGACCCGGCGGCGGCCGAGACCGCGCGCCGACTGGCGCGCGACGGCGTCGAGCACCTGTTGCTGACCAGCAGTTCCTGCACCGACGACGCCGGATTCTCCGGACTGGTCGCGGAACTGGCCGACCTCGGGGCGTCCGCCACCGTCACCGTCTGCGACCTCACCGACCGGGACGCGGTCGCGCGTCTGCTGGCGTCCGTGGACGCCGAACACCCGCTCTCCGCCGTACTGCACGTACCGCCGACGGTGAGTTCCGACCCGCTCACGGTGGCCGACCGGGACGCCTTCTCCCACACGGTCACCGCCAAGGCGACCGGTGCCCTGCACCTGGACGAACTGCTCAGCGAGTTCACACCGGACGGGCAGGACGCACCGGTGCTGGTGCTCTTCTCCTCCGTCGCCGGTATCTGGGGCGGGGTGGGCCAGGGCGCGTACGCGGCCGGCACCTCCTTCCTGGACGCGCTCGCCGAGCAGCGCCGCGCCGAAGGGCGTGCCGTGACCTCCGTGGCCTGGAGCCCCTGGGAGGGCAGCGCCACCACGCAGGGTGCGACCGGCGAGCGGCTGCGCCGCCTGGGCCTGCGCCCCCTCGCCCCCGGTACCGCGCTCACCGCTCTGAGCGATGTGCTCGACCGGGGCGAGACCGCCGTCACGGTGGCCGACGTGGACTGGGCGAGCTTCGCCCCTGGATTCACGGTGGCCCGTACGGGCCCTCTGCTCGCCGAACTCCCGGAGGCGCGCCGGGCACTTGAGGAGCAGGAGCAGGAGCGGGGCGCGGCCGGCGCCGACGGCATGCCGCTCGGCCGGGAGATCGCGGCGCTCACGGGTGCGGAGCAGCAGTGGAGGATGCTGGAGCTCGTGCGCGAGCACCTGGCGGTCGTCCTGAACCACCCCACCCCCGAGGCCGTGGACACCAACCGGGCCTTCCGTGAACTCGGCTTCGACTCGCTCACGGCCGTCGAACTGCGCAACCGGCTCAAGAACGCCACCGGGCTCAGCCTCCCCGTCACTCTGGTCTTCGACTACCCGACCCCCCAGGCCCTGGCGGAGTTCCTGCTCGGCGAGGTTCTGGGGGAGCAGGCCGCGACCGGGACCGTAGCGATCCCCGGGGCCGCCGGAACGGAGG
>NZ_JAMWMR010000083.1 GCF_023887685.1 Streptomyces macrolidinus
GTTGGGAGACCGACGGCGGTATGACCGAGAAGCTCGGCGAAGCGGACCTCCGGCGCATGAGCCGGGCCGGGATCGGCGCCGTCACCGCCGAGGAAGGCGTCGCACTCCTCGACACCGCCCTGCACGACGACCGGTACCCGACGCTGCTTCCGCTGCGCCTGGACATGGCGGGCCTGCGCAGCGCAGCCGCCGCCGACCCGGCCGGAGTCCCCTCCCTGCTGCGGGAACTGGTCGATGTCGCCCCCGCCAGGCCCCGGGCGGCCGAGACCGCGACCACCGGAGCCGGCGTGCCCGCCGACGAGTCCCCGGCGCAGGCCGCGACGCTCGCCGAACGCGCCGCGGACGCCCACGGGCCCGAACGGCGGCGCCTTCTCCTGGAGTTCGTCTGCGACGAGGTGGCCGACGTGCTCGGCCACGCCCGCGGCCACCGGTTCGACCCCGACCGGGGCTTCCTCGACCTGGGCTTCGACTCCCTGACGGCGGTAGAACTGCGCAACAGGGTGAACGCCGCAAGCGGCCTCCGCCTCCCGGCGACCCTGGTGTTCGACTACCCCGCCCCGGCCGTGCTCGCCGACCACCTGGACGCCGAGCTGCCCCGCAGCACCCCCGGCCGGGACACCGCGACATCGGACACCTCGGCCACCAGCCTGCCCGACCCGGCCGCCGTGCTCGCTCAACTCACGCGTCTTGAGATGGCGTTGTCGTTGGCCGGGCTGGCGGACACGGCCGAGAGCGACGAGGTGAGCGGACAACTGAACGCCCTGCGCGCACTGATCGAGGGCGGCACCACGAAGACCTCGGACCCCGGCACGGCACCGACCTCCGGGGCCGACACCGGCCCTGCCACCGGACCCGAAGCCGGCTCGGGCTCCGGCGAGGGCCCCGGTGACACGGACATCCTGACCGCCTCCGCCGAAGAGCTCTTCGACCTCCTCGACCGGGAGTCCCGTACGAGCTGAACCCGGCCGCACGGCCACAGTCCGCCCGGACTTCCGCTCCGGGCGCCTCGGAACACTTTGTGCGTCTCAAGCGCTTCTAGGAACCCAAGGGGACAGCGTGTCCACGGTGAACGAAGAGAAGTACCTCGACTACCTGCGACGGGCCACGGCCGACCTGCAGCAGGCGCGTGGACGCGTCCGCGAGCTGGAGTCGAAGTCCAGCGAGCCGGTGGCGATCGTGGGTATGGCGTGCCGGTTGCCGGGTGGTGTGGGGTCGCCGGAGGAGCTGTGGCGGTTGGTCGCCGAGGGTGGTGACGCGATCTCGGGGTTTCCGCGTGACCGTGGTTGGGACGTCGAGGGCCTGTACGACCCCGACCCCGACGCCACAGGCAAGAGCTACGTCCGCGAGGCCGGATTCCTGCACGAGGCGGGGGAGTTCGACGCCGACTTCTTCGGGATCTCGCCGCGTGAGGCGCTGGCGATGGACCCGCAGCAGCGGCTGCTGCTGGAGACCTCCTGGGAGGCGTTCGAGCACGCCGGGATTCGCCCGGCCACCGCGCGCGGCAAGGCGGTCGGTGTCTTCACCGGTGTGATGTACCACGACTACGCCACCCGTCTCACCGAGGTGCCGGAAGGCATCGAGGGATATCTCGGCACCGGCAACTCCGGCAGCGTCGCCTCGGGCCGCGTCGCCTACGCCCTGGGCCTGGAGGGGCCCGCCGTTACGGTGGACACGGCGTGCTCGTCGTCGTTGGTGGCACTGCACCTCGCGATACAGGCGCTGCGCAAGGGCGAGTGCGACATGGCGCTCGCGGGCGGCGTCACCGTGATGTCGACGCCCTCGACGTTCGTGGAGTTCAGCCGCCAGCGCGGACTGGCTCCGGACGGCCGCTCCAAGTCCTTCTCCTCGTCGGCTGACGGTACGAGTTGGTCCGAGGGCGTGAGTGTCCTCCTGGTGGAGCGGCTCTCGGACGCACAGCGGCTGGGCCACCACGTGCTGGCCGTCGTACGCGGCAGCGCCGTCAACCAGGACGGAGCAAGCAGCGGCCTGGCCGCC
>NZ_JAMWMR010000084.1 GCF_023887685.1 Streptomyces macrolidinus
AAGAGGTGCGCCACGAACGCGGGAGGCCGCAATGGGTAGTTGAGCGGCGGAACGCGATGCTGTGCGGGCGATGAAGGTAGGCCCTTCGGAGCCGCCCTGCGGGGGGAGGCTTCAAACCGCCACATGCTGCGGAAGCGGTGACGCGACCGTGGTGAGCGATGTGGAAAAGGCGTCCAAGAGGCGTCAGGTAGGGACCAGGAAGACGGAGCGCAAATCCCCGTAAGGGGGACGCTGTTGACGCGTCGTTAAGGATTGAAGCGGCATCAAAACCGGGGGTTACTTTTTGCCCTGGGATGAGCCTGGCGGACACCCGATCTACTGGCCAGGTGGTGCCCGGCGTGGAGGCGACGTGATCCTGGTCTGCTGCGCTCGTAGGGAACGTGGGAAGGCACGAACTGATGCTGCGGTTACCCGTTTTGGATGATGCCGCGCAAGGGAGAACCTCAAGCGGAGAACCCGTAAGAGGCAGAGTACCGATGCAGTTCGTGTTGGCGGACCGGTCCGTAGTAGTGGTGAAGCCCCTGCTGAGCGCGGTGGGAGTGGAGCGAAGGGGTCGGATTGTCCGTGGTTCGTTTGTTTGGTCAACCGGGCACTGTCCGGGAGGAGCTGCGTGAGCGAGCTGAAGTCGTCAGGCAAGTCGTTTGAGATTTCGAAGGGAGAAGTCTGGGATGCTTACCTGAAGGTGAGGGAGAATCAGGGTGCTGCGGGGGTGGATGGCTGCACTATCGAAGAGTTTGAGAAGGACTTGCAGGGGAATCTCTACAAGATCTGGAATCGCATGTCTTCGGGCAGCTATTTTCCGCCTCCCGTAAAAGGTGTGGAGATTCCCAAGCCGCATGGCGGCGGGGTCCGACTCCTCGGTGTGCCTACCGTGGCGGACAGGATCGCCCAGACGGTGGTGGCCGTTCACATGGAGAAACGGGTAGAGCCCGTGTTCCACCCCGACTCCTTCGGCTACCGGCCGGGAAGGTCGGCCCTGGACGCGGTGGCAACATGCCGGCGGCGATGCTGGAAGAAGAAGTGGGCAGTCGAGTTCGACATTGCCAAGTTCTTCGACAGTGTCCGCTGGGACCTGATCGTCAAGGCGGTCGAATCTCATACCGATGCCGCATGGGTGATTCTGTACGTGAAGCGGTGGCTTGCCGCCCCCGTACTGATGCCCAACGGCGCCTTGCGGCAACGAGATCGGGGAACTCCGCAAGGGTCCTCGGTCTCACCCGTATTGGCCAACCTGTTCCTGCACTATGCGTTCGACATGTGGCTCACCCGAACTTTCCCGGGCGTCCAGTTCGAGCGCTATGCGGATGACGCGGTAATTCATTGCTCATCCGAGCGCCAGGCCCGACAGGTCCTGGAGCAGTTGGGACTGAGGATGGCAGAGGTGGGACTTGAGTTGCACCCGGACAAGACCCGGATCATGTACTGCGGGAAGACGAAACAGGGCGGCGAAGCCGCCACGTCCTTCACTTTTCTCGGTTTCACCTTCCGGAACCGTCCGGCGGTCGACCGGAATGGAGAGGTGTTTACATCCTTCCTTCCGGCGGTCAGCAAGGACGCCTTGAAGAAGATGAGCATGGAAGTCCGCTCGTGGCGGATTCACATGCATGTCACCTACTCCTTCGGGGAGTTCGCGAAATGGCTGAACCCCATCATTCGCGGGTGGATGCGGTACTACGGAGCGTTCTATCAAACCGCACTGTATCCCCTCCTGCAGCGCATCAACTACTACCTGTTGCGCTGGGTCCGGAAGAAGTACAAACGACTCAAGACCTACAAGAAGGCTACGAGGAGATGGGACCAGGTCGTAGCGGCCTACCCCTCATTCTTCGCGCACTGGAAATGGGTCAACGTCACCTGACGAAGAGGGCGATAGGAGCCCGGTGACGGGAGACTGTCACGCCGGGATCTGTGGGAGCCCGGGGGTGCGATTCCTCCGGGCCACCCGAC
>NZ_JAMWMR010000085.1 GCF_023887685.1 Streptomyces macrolidinus
GCCACCAGGTTCGGTTCTGCCGTGGTGAGTGCGGTGTCGAGCAGGCGTAGCGCGGCCTGGGTGTCCAGTGGCAGGACGCCTTGGCGTTGCATCCGGGCACGGTCGGTGTCGGTGAGGCCGGCCGTGATCCGTGAGCGTTCCTGCCACAGGCCCCAGGCCACCGAGACCGCCGGCAGACCCAGACCATGCCGGTGCGCAGCCAGCGCGTCGAGGTACGCATTGCCCGCGCCGTAGGCGCCCTGCCCGGCGGAACCGGTCACCGCGGCCAGCGAGGAGAACAGCACGAACCCGCCCAGCCGCCAGCCCCGTTCGACACCGAGCTCGTGCAGGTTCCACGCGCCGTCCACCTTCGCGGCCAGCACACCCTCCACCCGCTCGGGCGTCAGCGACTCCAGCAACCCGTCGTCCAGCACACCCGCCGCGTGCACCACCATCCGCACCTCGCCGACGTCCGCCAACCCCGCGGCCAGCGCGGCACGGTCCGCGACATCGCACGACACCACCCGCACCCGCGCGCCCAGCACCTCCAGCGCCGCCACCCGCTCCGCCACCTCACCATCACCGGCATGACGGGAAAGCAGCACCACATCCCGTGCGCCCCACGCCGTCACCGCGTGCAGCGCCACCACACCACCCAACGCCCCAAGACCGCCCGTCACCACCAGCACACCCCGGCCGTCCCACTCCGGCACCCCAGCCGAAGCCTCCACCACGGCCAGACGCGCCACCCGGGCGCCCCCGTCCTGTCCGATAAGCACCTCCGGCTCACCCAAGGACACCGCACGCGCCAGATCCTCGCGAGATCCGCCGTCCACCAGCACCACCCGCCCCGGCGCCTCCCGCTGCACCGACCGCACCAGACCCCACACCGCCCAACCCGCACCCGCACCCGACGCCACGCCATCGGTCCACACCACCACCGGCCCCGACCCCTCACCAAGCAACCGGCGCAACGCCTCGACCACTTCGACCACCACCGCGCGCACCGCACCCGGCGCCATCCCCCGCGCCGCCTCCCGAAGGTCCAGCACCCGCAGATCGCCAACAACACCAGCAGCCTCGGGCAAGGCGATCTCACGCCGCTCGACCCGATACAGCCCACCACCACCCGATGCCACCAGCGCCGACACCGGCCGCAACGACAACGCCTCCACCGACCACACCAGCTCGCCACCCGCCGTCACAGCCGTCACCGCGACCCCGTCCTGGCCCACCGGCACCAACCGCACCCGCACACCCGACACTCCGGACACACCCATGCGCACACCCGACCACGTGAACGGCACCACCGCACGCCCCCCACCAGCCACCGCCCACGCATGCAAACACGCATCCATCAACGCCGGATGCACCCCGAACCCACCACCCGACACCGCCAACCCCACCTCAGCGAACACCTCATCCCCACGCCGCCACACCCGCTCCAACCCCTGAAACACCGACCCATACACCAACCCCGCACCCGCCAACTCCCCATACACCCCCGCAACATCCACCGCCACCGCACCCGCAGGCGGCCACACACCCACACCCCACTCACCCGACACGACCTCGTCGGACTCCACCACCGAGCCGACCGCGTGACACACCCACTCCTCCGACCCCTCCACCCGACCATGCACCCGCACCCCACCATCAACACCCACCGTCACCCGCACCGCCACACCACCACGCTCCGCCACCACCAACGGCTCCTGCAGCACCAACTCACCCACCACACCACACCCCACCCGAGCACCCGCAAACCCCACCATCTCCACCAACACCGTCCCCGCTACCACCACACGCCCACCAACCACGTGATCAGCAAGCCACCCCTGCTCCGACAACGACAACCGCCCCGACAACACCACCCCACCCGAACCCGGCAACTCCACCACAACCCCCAACAACGGATGGTC
>NZ_JAMWMR010000086.1 GCF_023887685.1 Streptomyces macrolidinus
CAGGCCTCCTATCTGATCGCCGACGAGACCACCGGCCAGGCCGTGGTGGTCGACCCCCGGCGCGACGTGGACGAGTACGTCGCCGACGCCGACGCGCACGGATTCACGATCGTCGGCGTCATCAACACCCACTTCCACGCCGACTTCCTGGCCGGACACCTGGAGTTGGCGGCCCGTACCGGGGCGTGGATCGGCTACGGGCAGCGCGCCCGCACCGAGTACCCCATCCGCAGGCTCACCGACGGCGAGCGCATCGCGCTGGGCGATGTCACCCTGCAGATCCTCGAGACCCCCGGCCACACCCCCGAGTCGGTCAGCGTCCTGGCGTACGAGCACGCCGATGACACCGTCCCCTACGGGGTGCTCACGGGCGACGCCCTGTTCATCGGCGACGTCGGCCGCCCCGACCTGCTGGCCTCCCTCGGGGTGACCAGTGACGAGCTGGCCCGCATGCTCTACGACAGCGTGCAGCGCAAGCTGATGTCCCTGCCCGACGAGGTCCGCGTCTTCCCCGGTCACGGCGCCGGATCGGCCTGCGGCAAGAACCTCTCCACCGAACGCCAGTCCACCATCGGCACCCAGCGCGCCACCAACTACGCCTGCGCCCCGATGAGCGAGGACGACTTCGTCGCCCTGGTGAGCGGCGGACAGCCCGTCGCCCCCGCCTACTTCGTCCACGACGCCGTCCTCAACCGCAAGAACCACCCCCTGTACGACGCGGCCACCGCGCCCCGGTCGTTGGACTCCGCCGACTTCCTGGCCCGCCGGGCCGCGGGCGCCGTCGTCGTGGACGCCCGTGATCCGCAGGACTTCGCCATGGGGCATCTGGTCGGCTCGGTCAACGTCCCCATCGACGGCCGCTTCGCCGAGCAGGCCGGGTCCGTCCTCGCCGCCGACCACGACCTTCTGCTCGTGGCGCCCGGCGGACGCGAGGAGGAGACCGCGACCCGCCTGGCCCGGATCGGCTTCGACCGCGTCATCGGCTACCTCCGCGACCCCGAGGAGACCTTCGTCGGCGCCCAGGACCAGGTCCGGCCCGCATCGCGGCTCACCGTCGACCAGTTGCGCGACGCCCTGGCCGGTACCGCCGCACCGGTCGTCCTCGACGTGCGCGGCGCGGGCGAGCGCGAGGAGGGCGCGGTCCCCGGCTCACTGCACATCCCGCTGGCCGAGCTGTCCCGCCGGACCGAGGAAGTGCCCACCGACCGGCCCGTCGTCGTCCACTGCGCCGGCGGCCACCGCTCCTCCATCGCCGCGAGCCTGCTGCGCCACCACGGCCACCCCGACGTCTCCGACCTGCTCGGCGGCTACGGCGCCTGGCTCGCCGCGGGTGAGCACGCGAGCGCCTGAGCCACGGCGATGCCGGGGCGGCGCGCGCGCCGACAGGGCCCGCCGCCCCGGCACCGGCTGTCACCGGCCGCCACGCACGACCACACACCCTCGCCGGTCTCACCGGTTCGATACCGGCGGGGGTATTCACACACCAGGAGATCCGACATGGCAACCATCGAACTGACCGCAGAGAACTTCGGCGAGGCGGTCGCCGGCAGCGACATCACCCTGGTGGACTTCTGGGCCGCCTGGTGCGGACCCTGCCGCAGGTTCGGCCCGGTCTTCGAGAGGTTCTCCGAGCGCCACCCGGGCGTCCTCTTCGGCAAGGTCGACACCGAGGCCCAGCCCGCGCTGGCCCAGGCCTTCCGGATCAGCTCCATCCCCGCCGTGGTCGCCATCCGCGGCAAGGCCGTCCTCTACGCCAAGCCCGGCCCGCTGTCCGAGC
>NZ_JAMWMR010000087.1 GCF_023887685.1 Streptomyces macrolidinus
GCGCGGAAGCCCGGCTCGCGGTCCAGGCGGCGCCAGCCCGCCTTGGCGCGGCCTCGGTGGGCCGGGGTCGTGGAGGGCGGCTGGGCGGCGGCGCGGGCCAGGAGGACGGCCGTGATGGCGGCCACTTCCTCGGGCTCGGCGTAGCCCTTCTCGACGCGGATGTCGGCGTTGCTCATGGGTGTGGGTCTCCGTAAGAGAGGGGTCCGCTACTGCGGCGGGTTGCCGTGCTTGCGGGAGGGCAGGTCGGCGTGCTTGGCGTGCAGCATCGCGAGCGACCTGATCAGGACCTCACGCGTCTCGGCGGGGTCGATGACGTCGTCCACGAGGCCTCGTTCGGCTGCGTAGTACGGGTGCATCAGCTCGGACTTGTATTCCTTGACCATCTTCTGCCGCATGGCCTCGGGGTCCTCGGCCGCGGCGATCTGGCGGCGGAAGATGACGTTGGCGGCGCCCTCCGCACCCATCACGGCGATCTCGTTGGTGGGCCAGGCGAAGGTGAGGTCGGCCCCGATGGACTGGCTGTCCATCACGATGTAGGCACCGCCGTACGCCTTGCGCAGGATCAGCGAGATCCTCGGCACGGTCGCGTTGCAGTAGGCGTAGAGCAGCTTCGCGCCGTGCCGGATGATTCCGCCGTGCTCCTGGTCGACACCCGGAAGGAACCCGGGAACGTCCAGGAACGTCACCAACGGGATATTGAAAGCGTCACACATCTGCACAAATCGCGCAGCCTTTTCCGACGCCTCGATGTCCAGCACACCCGCGAGCGTCTGCGGCTGGTTGGCGATGATGCCCACCACCTAGCCGTCGAGACGGGCCAGCGCGCAGATGACGTTGCGCGCCCAGCGCTCGTGGACCTCCAGGTACTCGCCGTCGTCGACGATCTCCTCGATGACCTTCGTCATGTCGTAGGGCCGGTTGCCGTCCGCCGGGACCAGGTCCAGCAGGGCGTCACCGCGGCGGTCCGCCGGGTCCGCGGTCGCGACCCGCGGCGGGTTCTCCCGGTTGTTCTGCGGGAGGAGCGAGAGGAGGAAGCGCACCTCGGCGATGCACGTCTCCTCGTCGTCGTAGGCGAAGTGGCACACACCGGAGGTCTCGGCGTGCACATCGGCGCCGCCCAGCCCGTTCTGGCTGATCTCCTCACCGGTCACGGCCTTGACCACGTCCGGGCCCGTGATGAACATCTGCGAGGTGTCACGGACCATGAACACGAAGTCCGTCAGCGCCGGGGAGTAGGCGGCGCCGCCCGCACACGGGCCGAGCATCACCGAGATCTGCGGGATCACCCCGGAGGCCCTGGTGTTGCGCTGGAAGATGCCGCCGTAACCGGCGAGCGCGCTGACACCCTCCTGGATACGGGCGCCCGCGCCGTCGTTGAGCGAGACCAGCGGCGCACCCGCCGCGATCGCCATGTCCATGATCTTGTGGATCTTCGTGGCATGGGCCTCGCCCAGCGCACCGCCGAAGATACGGAAGTCATGGGCGTAGACGAAGACCGTACGGCCCTCCACCGTGCCCCAGCCGGTGACCACACCGTCCGTGTACGGCTTCTTGGCCTCCAGGCCGAACCCGGTCGCCCGGTGCCTGCGCAACTGCTCGACCTCTTGGAACGAGCCCGCGTCCAGCAGCAGCTCGATACGCTCACGCGCCGTCAGCTTGCCCTTGGCGTGCTGCGCCTCGGTCGCCTTCTCGCTGGGGCCTGCCAGGGCCCGCGCACGCATCTCGTGCAGCTCGGC
>NZ_JAMWMR010000088.1 GCF_023887685.1 Streptomyces macrolidinus
TTGATCTGTGTCAGTGGTGGGTGGGTTGTGGGGTGGCTTCGTGGGTGTGTTCTTGGCTGGGTTGTGGGGTGGGTTGTTGGGTGAGTTGGCGGGTGAGTTCGAGGCGGCGGATCTTCATGGTGGCGGTGCGGGGGAGTTCGTTGAGGCGGCGTTGGACGGGGGTGAGGAGGGTGGGGTGGTTGGTGACGGCGGTGTTCCAGCGGTCGAGGTCGAGGGGTTTGTCGTCGCGGGTGCAGACGACGGGGACGGGTTGCTGGTCGGGGCCGGGGACGATGACGAGTTCGGTGAGTTCTTCGAGCTTGTTCAGGACTTCGTCTTCGATCTCGAGGGTGGAGTCGATGCCGGGGATGACGTCGACTTCGCGGTCGAGGAGGTGCAGGCAGCCCCATTTGGTGCGGTAGCCGACGTCCCCGCCGCGCCACCACTGTCCGATGACCTGAGCCTGGAAGCGTTCGGGTTCGCCGTGGTAGGTGAGTGCGCGTCCGGCGGTGGCGACGTCGATGTAGCCGGGGGTCTCCTTGGACGGCCTGGCCGCGCCCCGCGGGACGAGCCGGTATTTGGTCATGAAGGGTGTGGGGTAGCCCTGGCAGCGTCCGTCGGCCTTCAAGGCGTTGCGGCGGCGGTAGGTGCGGGCGGCGAGGGGGCCGCATTCGCTCTGGCCGTAGACCTGGAGGAAGACGGGGCTGCGGCGGTCGGAGGCATGGAGGAACTTGTGCATGGTGCTGGGGTGGATCGCGTCGAAGGTGCTGTTGAAGTACTTCACGTTCGAGATCGGCCTGCGCGGGTCCTCCAGCATCTGTTCCCATTCCAGGAACGAGTTGGGGTGGGTCTCCAGGACGCCGGGGCGGTGGCGTACGAGGATGTCGGCGACATGCGCGGGATCACCGTCGTTCATGAACACCATCGGCATGCCCCGCATCTGCAGCACCGCGAGCCCCAGATACATCCGTGAATGCACATACGACACGTGCATGGCGACGGTCTCGCGTTTACGGATGAAGGAGACCACCTTGTCCTGCCAGTTCCCCCGCGCCCCCAGGGAACGTGCCGAGTGCACGACCAGTTTCGGGATCCCGGTCGTTCCCGAGGTGTGGGTCATCAGGGCGGGCTCGTCGGCGTCCAGGAGTACCGGCCGGCGCCGCGGCGCCCCGGCCAGGGAAGCGAACGACACCGCCCCGGGATGTGTACCGGTGACGGTGACGACCCGCTCGGTCAGCTCCTGAAGCGGCAGAGCAGCCAGCGAACCCGACAGCTTCACCTCATCGGTCAGCAGCGTCGGCCGCTGCAGCCGCTCCAGCAGCTTCCCGATACTCTCCCCGTCCAGATGCGGCGACAGCATCACCGGCACCGCACCGATCCGCGCCGCACCACACGCCAGCACCGTGATATCGAAATTCGACACCTTGTGCACCGCGACATGATCCGCCGGCCGCACCCCCGCCGCCCACAACCGGTCAGCAGTCTCGGCCACATACCCGGCGAACTCCGCAACCGTCAACGTCCGCCCCGCCTCAGGAAACACCCCCATATCATGATCCAGCATGATCGGAGTACTCCCGAACCGCACAGCAGCCCGCTCCGAAACCACCCCCAAATACAGAACCTTCTTACTCCTGGGAATCTTGTACATCAGACCACATCCTCGTGATAACTCGCGCACG
>NZ_JAMWMR010000089.1 GCF_023887685.1 Streptomyces macrolidinus
TCGAGCGCATACCGTGGCCGGACGCCGAGGTCGAGCTGTTCGAGGGCGCCGACGTCACCACCCGCGTCGACCTCGAAGCCCACCTCGTGGAGAATGAGGACGGCAGCGTCGCCGGCCCGGTTGTCTACAGCCGGGCGCTGTTCGACGAGAGCACCGTCGAGCGGTTCGTCCGCCACCTCGGCACCGCCCTGGGCCGCGTGTTGGCCGACCCCGACCGGCCGATCTCCGACGTGAGCCTCCTCGATGACGCCGAGGGCGAGCTCCTGCGCGCCGCCCGGAACGCCGCCGAGGTGCCCGTCGACATTCGGCCGCTGCCGCAGCTGCTGGCCGAACAGGCGGCCCGCACCCCCGACCTGGTCGCCGTCGAATACCAGGACAAGACCCTCACGTACGCAGAACTTCTCGGCAGGGCCAACCAGTTGGCGCATCACCTGCGGTCCCTCGGGGTCGGGCCGGACAGCCTGGTCGGCCTGTGCCTGCGGCGCGGCATCGACATGTTCGTCGGGCTGGTGGGCATCCTCCAGGCCGGCGCGGCGTACGTCCCCGTCAACCCGGACCACCCGGCCGACCGCGTCCGCCGCATCATCGACAGCGCCCGGATGACGACGGCCGTGACCGAACGGTCCGTCCGCCACCTGTTTTCGGAGCAGGTCACCACCGTGCTCCTGCCCGAACTGGCCGAGGAACTGCGCGCCCTGCCGACCACCACCCCGGACAGCGGCGTCACCCCCGACCACCTCGCCTACGTGGTCTACACCTCCGGTTCGACCGGTGAGCCGAAGGGCATCGCCATGCCCGGCCGCTGCGTCGTCAACATGCTCGCCTGGCAGAAGGTGGCCGTGCCCGGCGGCCCGGGCACCCGCACCGCCCAGTTCACCGAGCTCACCTTCGACGTGTCCGTACAGGAGGTGCTCTCCGCCCTGCTCTACGGCGAGACGCTGGTCGTCCCGGACGCCGACACCCGGCGCGATCCGGCGGCGTTCGTCCGCTGGCTGTCACACACGGCGGTCAACCAGGTGTTCGTGCCCAACGTGATGATCCGAGCGATGGCGGCGCAGGCCCGGCGGCAGGACGTCGACCTCGGTTCGCTGCGCCACATCAGCCAGGCCGGCGAGCCCCTGGCGCTCGACGAGGACCTGCGCGTGCTCTTCGAGCGCTGCCCGGACCTGCGGATACACAACCACTACGGCTCCACCGAGGTGCAGGTCGTCACCGCGTACACCCTGCCCGAGGACGTCACCGGCTGGCCCCGCAAGGCCCCCGTGGGCACGGCCACCTGGAACCACCGCATCTACGTGGTGGATGAGCAGCGCCGCCTCGTCCCGGTCGGTGTCCCAGGAGAGATCTGTGTGGCCGGCCCCGGCCTC
>NZ_JAMWMR010000009.1 GCF_023887685.1 Streptomyces macrolidinus
TCCGATCCGATTTCCTCGGTGCTTTCCAGGTTCCCGCTCTCGCGTTTCCCTTTCCGGCGATTCTGACTCTATCAGATCCTTTCGGCCCTGATTCCCCGTCAGCGGGGCTTGCCTTCCCGGCCGCTGGGCCGTTCCGACGAGTGAGACTTTAGCGGATTCCCAGCTCCCGACGCTAATCGGGGGCCGCGTCCTTTCGAACGTGGATTCCTCATTCCGTACACACACATGCCAATGAAACGACGCCAGGCAAACAGACTGATCGTCGAACAGTGGTGAGTACATACGGGATGGCTGTCCGGGGACCGACCGGAGTCGGTGCTCACGTCGGACAACCCGGAGAACCTTACGGATGCGGCAGAGGGATGTCAACCCTTGCCCGGACGGCATCCGTGAGGCGTACTCTGGGCCCATGACTACGCGTACGTGCACCCAACTCTGGTGGGCCGCCTGAAGGGCGGCCGACCTCACGTATGCATTGCAACGGCCGCCACCTCGGCGGCCGTTCTCGTATCTCCCTCCAGAGGGTCGGCCGGCCAGGGACGGCGGCCTCGACCAGGAGGTAGAGATGAAGCGGGTCTTCAGCGGGATCAAGCCGACCGGGCATCTGACGCTGGGCAACTACCTGGGGGCCGTCCAGCAGTGGGTCGAGGTGGACCAGCACCAGGCCGACGCGCTGTTCTGCGTCGTGGACCTGCACGCGTTGACGGTGGACCACGATCCGGCACGGGTGCGCAGGCTCAGCCGCCAGGCGGCCACCCTGCTGCTGGCGGCGGGGCTCGACCCCAAGCTGTGCACCGTGTTCGTACAGAGCCATGTGGACGAGCACGCGCGGCTGTCGTACCTGATGGAGTGCGTGGCCACCGACGGCGAGATGCGCCGCATGATCCAGTACAAGGAGAAGGCAGCGCGGGAACGCGAGCGCGGTGGCAGCGTACGGCTGTCCCTGCTGACCTATCCGGCGCTGATGGCGGCGGACATCCTGGCGTACGGAACCGATGAGGTGCCGGTCGGTGAGGACCAGACGCAGCACGTGGAGCTGGCCCGGGATCTGGCGGTGCGGTTCAACCAGCGCTACGGGCACACGTTCACGGTGCCGAAGGCGACGCCTCCCAAGGTCGCGGCGCGCGTCATGAACCTCCAGGACCCGACCTCGAAGATGGGGAAGTCCGACGACTCCGGGCCGGGCATCGTCTACCTGCTCGACGAGCCCGAGGTGATGCGGAAGAAGGTCCTGCGGGCGGTCACCGACAGCCACACGGACGTCGTGTACGACCGGGAGGCCCGGCCGGGTGTCGCCAATCTGCTGGACATCCTCGCCGCGTGCGGGGGCGGGGACCCCGAGGCGCTCAGTGGCACGTACACGTCGTACGGCGCCTTGAAGAAGGACGCGGCCGAGGCCGTGGTCGAGTTGCTGCGGCCCTTGCAGGAGCGGCACAAGGCGCTGTGCGCGGACCCCGGGTACGTCGACGAGGTGCTGCGGGCCGCTGCGGAGCAGGCCCGGGGCATGGCCCGGCCGTACGTGGACGCCGCGTACCGGGCGATCGGGTTGCTGCCCGCCGTCTGAAGCCCTGGCGCCCACCGCCGGTCCCCCGGCGGTGGGCGTGACCGGTCAGCCGTTGTTGCCGGAGGCCAGCTCACGGCTGCGGTCGCGGGCGGCCTCCAGCGCGGCGATGAGCGCGGCGCGCACCCCGTGGTTCTCCAGTTCGCGGATCGCGTTGATCGTGGTGCCCGCGGGCGAGGTGACGTTCTCGCGGAGCTTCACCGGGTGCTCGCCGCTGTCGCGGAGCATCACGGCGGCGCCGATCGCGGACTGGACGATCAGTTCATGGGCCTTGTCGCGGGGCAGGCCGAGCAGGATGCCCGCGTCGGTCATGGCCTCGACCAGGTAGAAGAAGTACGCCGGGCCCGAGCCGGACAGCGCCGTGCAGGCGTCCTGCTGGTACTCGGGCACGCGCAGGGTCTTGCCGACGGCGCCGAAGATCTCCTCGGTGTGGGCGAGATGGGCCTCGGTGGCGTGGCTGCCGGCGGAGATGACGGACATGGCCTCGTCGACGAGAGCGGGGGTGTTCGTCATGACGCGGACGACCGGGGTGCCGGCGGTGAGGCGTTCCTCGAAAAAGGAGAGGGGGACGCCCGCGGCACCCGTGACGACCAGGCGGTCGGCGGGGACGTGCGGGGCGAGTTCGTCGAGGAGCGCGCCCATGTCTTGGGGCTTGACCGTCAGGATCAGGGTGTCGGCGGTCTTCGCGGCCTCGGTGTTGCTCACCGGGGTGACGCCGTAACGGCTGCGGAGTTCCTCGGCGCGTTCGGGGCGGCGGGCGGTGACCAGGAGGTCGCCGGGGGCCCAGCCCGCCCGGATCATTCCGCTGAGCAGGGCTTCGCCGATCTTGCCGGTGCCGAGGACTGCGACTTTCTGCGTCATGGTGCGGGTGCCCTCCACGGGTTGCTTCGTCCGCGTTCATCCTCGCACCGGGGACGGTGGGGCCGCGCCGTTGTCCGGGGAACGGGACGCTGCGGGCGCCCCCTCGCGTCAAGGGCGTGTCGCCACGATCAGCAACACGTCGTACACCTCCTCGACCCTGCCGTCCGGGAAGGCTGCGAGGAGGTGGTCCCGCTCCTCGGCCAGGAAGGCGTTCGCCTTCTCCTCCCCGAGAACGAGGAAGGCGGAGTGGCTGCCGAGGTTGGCCAGGTGGGTGTCGACCGGGACCGTGCGGCTCCAGCGGATCACGCGGTGGGCGTGGGCCGGGGTCTCGGCCGCCCCGGCGAAGGCGAGTTCCGTACGGACGTCCTCGGCGCGCACACTCTCGGCGCCCTTCCCGGTGCCGACGTACCGCCTGACACGGTCCTCCTGCTCGGCCAGCCACGGGACGTCCAGGGCGGCCCTGTTCCACCACAGCGCGAGCGCGCCCCCGGGGCGCAGCACCCGCAGGGCCTCCGGGACCGAGCGGGCGGGGTCGGTCCAGTGCCAGGACTGGGCGTAGGTGAGGACGTCCATGGAGGCGGTTGCGAGGGGCAGGGCGTTGCCGTCGCCGCGCAGCAGGGGTACGTCGGGCAGGGCGCGGCGGAACTGGGCCGCCATGCCGTCACCGGGCTCCACGGCGACGACCTCGGCGCCCCGGGCCGTGAGGAGTGCGGTGGCGATGCCGGTACCGGCGCCGATGTCCGCGACGCGGGCGCCGGTGAGGGGGCGGGCGGCGAGGTCTTCCAGGGCGTCGAAGAGGGCGGGCGGGTAGGAGGGGCGGTTCGCGGCGTACTGGGCCGCGGCGATGTTGAAGGAGTGGGCGCGGGTGGAGCGGGACATGGCCGTCATACGTCCATGCTGGCGGGCCGCGGTCGCCTGTGCGGGAACTTCGGCCGGGTTCAGGAACGGCGGCGCTTGCGGGAGGGGTTGCCGGTGCGGCGGGAGGACCGCTTCTCGTACGCGGCGCGGGCCGTCTCGTACTCCTCGCGGTGGAGCTTCTCCCCAGGGGCCTCGCCGAGCGAGCGCACGAAGTACGCGAGGAGGGAGCCGATGAACCCGATCGCCAGCAGGCCACGGAGGGAGGCCTGGCGCTCCGGGTCGGGGCGTTTGCCGAAGGCTCCCCAGGTGTGGCCGAACGCCAGCGCGCTGCACACCGCGAACATGACCACGATCAGCAGGGACACCAGCGTGCCCGCGGCGGCGATCTGGAGACCCTCGTAGGCGAGCCGCAGGACGAGGCAGGCGGCTGCGGCGGCGAGCAGGGAACCGGCCGCGACGGCGGCACGACGGGCCCCGTAGCCGCCGTCGTGGTCCACCCAGGTGGTACCGAAGAAGCGGATCGGTTCGGGGCGGGGGCCCCTGGGGGTGGCCGGAGTGCCGTTCTCTTCGCTCACGCGTCGATTATCGCTCCGCCCACGATCGGCCCTCGCCTCCGCCTTGTGGGCGCGTACGCGCCGTTCCTCGGCCTCGGGTCGATACGGGCCGCGCCTGTTCGTGGTGCGGCCCGTCCGCAGGGTCACGCGCAGCGTGCGGCGATGTAGCCGTCGCTGCCCGTGTGCACGTACGCGTCCGAGACGTATTCCGAGCTTCCGATGCAGTCCCAGATGTTCGTCGTGCCGTAGGTGCCCGTCACCGTCGTGCCCGCCTTCTGGCAGAAGATCGGCACGCTCGCGCCTTCCGGCAGGACCCGGACGATGTCGTGGGTGGTGCCGGGGCCGCTGCGGACGTTGACCCGGACACCCGGTGCGACCGGGTAGGTGCGGGTCGCCTGCGCCGTGCTCTCGGACGCGATGTCCTCTGTCGCCATGTCGGCCTCCCCCGTTGATGGTTCCGATTGGTTCACGCCAGATCGCGTGGAGCGCAGAGGCTAGCAAGCCGCCGTTGTCTCGCGTGAAGCATCAACTAGGCTCGGCGCGTCGCACACGCGGACGAACTCACGGGGGGTGAGTGATGCTGCCACCGCGCAGCGCCGGTACTGACCCGGAAGCGGAACTTCCGCTGCAGGTGGGGCAGTACCTGCTGGAGACGCGGCTCGGCTCCGGTGGCATGGGGGTCGTACATCTCGCGCGGTCCGCCTCAGGGCTGCGGCTCGCGGTCAAGGTGGTGCACGCCGAGTTCGCTCAAGACCCCGAGTTCCGGGGGCGGTTCAGGCAGGAGGTCGCGGCCGCACGACGGGTCAGCGGCGCCTTCACCGCACCGGTCGTGGACGCCGATCCCGAGGCCGACAACCCCTGGATGGCGACGCTCTTCATCCCCGGCCCCACCCTCTCCGAGCATGTGAAGCGGAACGGCGGGCTGCCCCCGGCGCGACTGCGCCATCTCATGGCGGGACTGGCCGAGGCCCTGCGGGACATCCACCGGGCCGGGGTCGTGCACCGCGACCTCAAGCCCAGCAACGTGCTGCTGGCCGAGGACGGTCCGAAAGTCATCGACTTCGGGATCTCCCGCCCGTCCGACAGCGAACTGCGCACCGAGACGGGCAAATTGATCGGCACTCCGCCGTTCATGGCTCCGGAGCAGTTCCGCAGCCCCCGGGAGGTCGGGCCGGCCGCGGACGTCTTCGCGCTCGGGTCCCTCATCGTCCACGCCGCGACCGGCAGCGGCCCCTTCGCCTCCGACAGCCCGTACCTGGTCGCGTACCAAGTCGTCCATGAAGAACCGGACTTGACGGGTGTACCGCAGGACCTGGCCCCGCTCGTGGCGCGTTGCCTGGCCAAGGAGCCGGAAGACCGGCCCACCGCGGACGAGTTGATGAACGCCCTGCGGTCGTTGTCCGCCTCGTACGACACACAGGCGTTCATCCCGCAGCAGCGCGACCGGAGCGGTTTCCGGCCAGAGCGCCGCGACGACACGACCCACCTCAAGATCAAGCCACCCGAGCCCGACCCCAAGGCGCCCGATTCCCGGCGGACTTCGCGGCGGAAGAGCGTCGTACGGCGGCTGTGGCTGCCGGGCGTCGCGGCCCTCGCCGCCCTCGCGGGTGCCCTCGTCTACGCCGGCTCCGACGAACCCGCGGCCGGCACACCCACCGCGGCGACCTCCACGAGCGCCTTCCACGGCTGGGGCATCGAGCTGAGCGCGGCGGGCGTCACGGCCGACGGCATGGCGCGGTGCGTCCACACCCCACGGACGCTCTACTGCACCCGCCCCGGCGTCCTGGCCGCCGCCGTCGACGCGGCCGGCGGAAGAGTCCGGTGGGTGCGTGGCGGGGCGGCGCAGCAGGACAGCCCGCGCCCACCCGTGCTCTCGGGCGGGCTGCTGCACGTCATAGGCCGGCACGGCACACGTCTGACGGCGCTCGATCCGGCGACCGGTACGCCCCGCTGGACCCATGACATCTCGCCGTACGACGGCCGTGTCGCTCATGCCGCGGGGGCCGTCCTGCTCACCGGCGCCGATGGGACGGTGACCGCGCTCGACGCCGCCACGGGCGAGGAGAAGTGGCACCGCGCGATCCCGGGGCAGCCGCGGCCGGTCTTCCAGTCGTACGGGGACGGGGTGGCGTACGCCGTGAGCGCGGCCGGGCCGGACACCCGGGTGACCGCCGTGGACCCGGAGACCGGCACCACGCGCTGGCAGCGACGGCTGGACGGCCCGCAGCGCCTGGTGGGCGCGCACGACGGATCGGTCTGGCTCACCTCGTACGACGCGCAGTCGTACACGAACGCCGTCGTGCGCTACGACGTCGCCGACCGGAAGGTCCGCCGTACCCCGCTGCGCGTCCCGTTGCAGAGTCCCCAGACGGTCGTGCACGGGGACACGGTCTATCTGCTCGGATACGGCGGTGCGCTCGTCGCCCTGGACACGCGGACCTCGGCGCAGCGGTGGCGACTCGAGACCGCCGTCACCTTCGCGTCGGCGCCTGTGGTGACCGGCGGGCGGCTCTACTTCAGCGCGGCGGACGGGCGGCTGTTCGCGGTCGACTCCGCGCGGGGCGGGCTGCTGGGTCAGACGAGGGCGCGGCCCGGCGGCAAGGGGGACTCCGTGGCGAGCACGCTGCCGGCCCCGATCGCGGCCGACGGGAAGGTGTTCGCCGCCGCGCCCGACGGTTCGCTGTTCGCCGTGAACGCGCGTCGGCCTGCGGACTGGTGACATGCCGAAGGGGCCACCGAAGCGGCCCCTTCGCACAGTACGGCTCAGCCGAGCTTCGCCACGTCCCGCACCGCGCCCTTGTCCGCGCTGGTCGCCATCGCCGCGTAGGCGCGCAGCGCGGCGGAGACCTTGCGGTCGCGGTCCGCGGGGGCGTAGACGCCGTTCAGGGCGGCCCGGCGGGTGGCCAACTCCTCGTCGGGCACGAGGAGTTCGATGGAGCGGCCCGGGATGTCGATGCGGATGCGGTCGCCGTCCTCGACGAGCGCGATCGTGCCGCCGGACGCCGCCTCCGGGGAGGCGTGGCCGATGGACAGGCCCGAGGTGCCGCCGGAGAAGCGGCCGTCCGTGATCAGCGCGCAGGCCTTGCCGAGGCCGCGGCCCTTCAGATACGAGGTCGGGTAGAGCATCTCCTGCATGCCCGGACCGCCCTTGGGGCCCTCGTAGCGGATGACGACGACGTCGCCCTCCTTGATCCGCTGGGTGAGGATCTTCTCGACGGCCTCCTCCTGCGACTCGCAGACGACCGCCGGGCCCTCGAACGTCCAGATCGACTCGTCGACACCCGCGGTCTTCACCACGCAGCCGTCGACGGCGAGGTTGCCGTGCAGGACCGCCAGGCCGCCGTCCTTGGAGTAGGCGTGCTCCGCCGAGCGGATGCAGCCGTTCTCGGCGTCCGTGTCCAGCGCCTCCCAGCGCTCGGACTGGGAGAAGGCCTCGGCCGAGCGCACACAGCCGGGCGCGGCGTGCCACAGTTCGACCGCCGCCGCGGAGGGGGAGCCGCCGCGGACGTCCCAGGTCTTGAGCCAGTCCGCGAGGGACGGGCTGTGCACCGCGTGCACGTCCTCGTTCAGCAGGCCCGCGCGGTGCAGTTCACCGAGGAGGGCGGGGATGCCGCCCGCGCGGTGCACGTCCTCCATGTAGTACGTGCGGTTCTTGGCGACGTTCGGTGCCACCTTCGCGAGGCACGGGACCCGGCGCGAGACCTGGTCGATCTCCGCGAGCCCGAAGGGGACGCCCGCCTCCTGCGCCGCCGCCAGCAGGTGCAGGATCGTGTTGGTGGAGCCGCCCATCGCGATGTCGAGGGCCATCGCGTTCTCGAAGGCCGCGGTGGTGGCGATGTTGCGGGGCAGGACCGTCTCGTCGTCCTGCTCGTAGTAGCGGCGGGTCAGGTCCATGACCGTGCGGGCCGCGTCCTCGTACAGCGCCCGGCGGGCCGTGTGCGTGGCCAGGACCGAGCCGTTGCCGGGCAGGGAGAGGCCGATCGCCTCGGTCAGGCAGTTCATCGAGTTGGCGGTGAACATGCCGGAACAGGAGCCGCAGGTCGGACAGGCGTTCTCCTCGATACGGAGGATGTCCTCGTCGGAGATCTTGTCGTTGGCGGCGTCCGCGATCGCGTCGATCAGGTCGAGCGTGCGCACCGTGCCGTCGACCAGCGTGGCGCGCCCGGCCTCCATGGGACCGCCGGAGACGAAGACGGTCGGGATGTCCAGCCGCAGGGCGGCCATCAGCATGCCCGGGGTGATCTTGTCGCAGTTGGAGATGCAGACCAGGGCGTCGGCGCAGTGGGCCTCGACCATGTACTCCACGCTGTCCGCGATCAGGTCGCGGGAGGGCAGGCTGTAGAGCATGCCGCCGTGGCCCATGGCAATGCCGTCGTCCACCGCGATGGTGTTGAACTCGCGCGGGATGCCGCCGGCCTCCTTGATCGCCTCGCTGACGATCCGGCCGACCGGCTGGAGGTGGGTGTGGCCTGGCACGAACTCCGTGAAGGAGTTGGCGACCGCGATGACCGGCTTCCGCCCGATGTCCGCACCGGGTACACCGGAGGCGCGCATCAGGGCGCGGGCGCCCGCCATGTTGCGGCCGTGGGTGACCGTGCGGGACCTCAGCTCGGGCATCGTCACTCGCTCCTTCGGACGGTTCTGAACTCAGGTCGAGCCTACGCCGCCGCTCCAAGGGCTGGACATGAGTGTCCGGAATGCGGGACGCGTGTCTCGGACGGCAGAAGCACCGGAGGCCGGGCCCGGCCTCCGGCACGGAACGGATGCGCCGGGGGCGTGCGCCCCGCTCAGCCGCGCGGCAGTCTGACCGACGACCCCAGATGAAGCCGGGTGAAGGCGAGGGCCTCCGCGAGGTCCGCCTCGCGCTCGGCGCTGGACATGGCGCGGCGGGTGTTGACCTCGATGACGACGTACCCGTCGAACCCGGTGCGCGCCAGCCGTTCCAGGACCTCGGCGCAGGGCTGGCTGCCGCGGCCGGGGACGAGATGCTCGTCCTTGCTGGAGCCGTTGCCGTCGGCGAGGTGGATGTGGCCGAGCCGGTCGCCCATGCGGTCGATCATGTCCAGCGCGTCGGTGCGGGCCGTCGCGGTGTGGCTGAGGTCGATCGTGAAGTGCCGGTAGTCGTCCTGGGTGACGTCCCAGTCGGGGGCGTACGCGAGCATCTCGCGGTCCCGGTAGCGCCAGGGGTACATGTTCTCGACGGCGAAGCGCACGTCGGTCTCGTTCGCCATGCGCCAGACCCCGTCCACGAAGCCGCGCGCGTACTGGCGCTGCCAGCGGAAGGGCGGATGGACGACGACGGTGCCCGCGCCCAGCTTCTCGGCGGCGGCGCGGGCGCGCTGGAGCTTGACCCAGGGGTCCGTGGACCAGACCCGCTGGGTGATCAGCAGACAGGGGGCGTGGACGGCCAGTACGGGGATCTGGTGGTAGTCGCTGAGCCGGCGCAGCGCGTCGATGTCCTGGCTGACCGGGTCGGTCCACACCATCAGCTCGACGCCGTCGTACCCGAGCCGCGCCGCCATCTCGAAGGCCGTCGCCGTCGACTCCGGATAGACGGAGGCCGTCGACAGGGCGACCTTCATCTCCGGGACGCGCACTGCTGGTTCTGCCACGAGGGACAGCGTACGGGTTGCCCTTGACGCGTGTGCCGGGAACGACGGACGGGACGGGCTGCCACGGGGGCCGGGAGCGGGCGGACAGTGCGGGCCACCACATGGGCCGGGCACGGGCGGCATGGGCCGGGAATGCCCGGACAGGGCGGGCTCCCGCCGCCACTGCCCTGCTTCGGGTCCCTGCGCTACTGCGGCCCCATGTGGTCGAGCCGCCGCAGGATCACGCCCTCCCGCAGTGCCCAGGGGCAGATCTCCAGCACCTCCACGTCGAACAGGTCCATGACGCCCTCGGCGACCAGCGCCCCGGCGAGGAGCTGACCCGCGCGGCCCGCAGAGACGCCGGGCAGGTCCGAGCGCTCGGCGGCCGTCATCCCGGCCAGCCGCGGCACCCACGCCTCCAGCGACTCCCGCTTCAGCTCGCGCTGCACATACAGGCCCTCGGCCGAGCGCGCCGCCCCGGCGAGCCGGGCGAGCTGCCGGAACGTCTTGGACGTGGCGACGACATGGTCGGGCGCCCCGAGGCGGCTGAACTCGCCGACCGTACGGGCGATCCGTGCCCGCACATGGCGGCGCAGCTCCTTCACGTCGGCGGGCTCCGGGGGATCGCCGGGCAGCCAGGCCGCGGTCAGCCGCCCCGCGCCGAGGGGCAGGGACACCGCCGCGTCGGGTTCCTCGTCCATGCCGTACGCGATCTCCAGCGAGCCGCCGCCGATGTCGAGGACGAGCAGCTTGCCCGCCGACCAGCCGAACCAGCGGCGGGCCGCGAGAAAGGTCAGCCGGGCCTCCTCCGCACCGGCCAGCACCTGGAGCCGGACCCCGGTGGCCTCCTCGACGCGGGCCAGCACCTGGTCCGCGTTGCTCGCCTCGCGCACCGCGGAGGTGGCGAAGGGCAGCAGATCCTCGACGCCCTTGTCCTCGGCCGCCTGGCGGGCGTCCAGGACGACCGTGATCAGGCGGTCGACCCCCTCGGAGCCGATCGCCCCGTCGCCGTCGAGGAGTTGGGCGAGCCGCAGGTCCGCCTTGTGCGAGTGCGCGGGCAGCGGGCGCGCGCCGGGGTGCGCGTCCACCACCAGCAGATGCACCGTGTTCGAACCCACATCGAGGACACCGAGTCTCATGGGCGGAACGCTACTGGCTGTACGCCGCTTACCCTGGAATCGTGCCAAAGACGAAGAAGGCGAAGCCTGACAAACCTTCCAAGAAGAACAAGAAGAAGGCGAAGGGTTCTTCGCAGGCGAAGGCGTCCCTGTCCGCCATGAACGCGAGTGCGAGCGACGAGAAGGGGCTCGACTTCGCGCGCGCGTGGGTGGAGTTCCCCGATCCGGCCGACGACGAGCAGGTCTTCCGGTGCGATCTGACCTGGCTGACCTCGCGCTGGACCTGTGTCTTCGGCAGCGGCTGCCAGGGCATCCAGGCGGGCCGCGCCGATGACGGCTGCTGCTCGCTGGGGGCGCACTTCTCGGACGAGGACGACGAGAAGCGCGTGGCCGAGCATGTGGCACGGCTGACGCCGGAACTCTGGCAGCACCATGACGTGGGCATGGAGACGGGCTGGATCACGGAGGACGACGAGGGCTCGCGGCAGACCCGCCCGTACCAGGGCTCGTGCATCTTCCAGAACCGGCCGGGCTTCCCGGGCGGCGCCGGCTGCTCGCTGCACATCCTCGCGCTGCGCGAGGGCCGCGAACCGCTGGAGACCAAGCCGGACGTCTGCTGGCAGCTCCCGATCCGGCGCACGTACGAGTGGATCGACCGGCCCGATGACACCCGGGTCCTGCAGATCTCGATCGGCGAGTACGACCGCCGGGGCTGGGGACCGGGCGGCCACGATCTGCACTGGTGGTGCACCTCGGCGACCTCGGCGCACGGCGCGGGCGAACCGGTCTACGTCTCCTACCGGGCCGAGCTGACCGAGCTGATGGGCAAGGCGGGGTACGACCGCCTGGTCGAGCTGTGCGAGCAGCGGCTGGCCTCGCGGTTGCCGCTGGTGGCCCCGCATCCCGCGGACCCCGAGGTCTGAGCGGCGCCTCGGGCGTCCGTCGCGGTCCTACGACGCCGGGCTCGGCGGGTCGCTGCCCGGCGGTGGTGACGTCGGGGGCGGCGGGTCGGAGGTGGGCGGGCTCGTGGGCGACGGCTCCGTCGGCGTCGGGTCCACGGGCGTGGGATGCGGGCCGGACGTCGGACCGCTCGGCGTGGGCCGGGACGGAACGGGACGCGTGGGCGTGGGGCGCGGGGTGGACGGGCCCGCGGAGCCGTAGCCGTCGAGGGAGACCACGGCGCCCGCGGGGGCCACGGTCAGGCGCGCGTGCCAGGCACCCACGGGCTCGCGACGATGATCGACATGCACCTCGACCGTGACCGACGCGCCCGGGGCGAGCGTCCCCGAGGACCGGCCCAGATGGAGCCAGGAAGCGCTCGTGGACAGGGACCAGTGGACGGGTGAGTCCCCGGAGGCCGTCAGCGTGATGAGCGTGGTCGTGCCGTCGTTGCCCGCCGTCACCGTGAGAGGCGGCTGCCCCTGGGCGCCCGTCGGTGCGCCGACGACCTCGACGGAGACGTTCGACGCGGGGTGGTTCCGGTCGGCGTGGGAGCCCCGTTTCGTCCGGGCGTTGCCCGCGTTCTCGTAGCCCGCCGTGCCCTCGCCGCCGAGGATGCCGGGGCCGTGCGCCTCAGGTGCGGTGGCGGTGCGGCCGTCGGCGGCGTCGTCGGTGAGGGGCGCGCCGCGGTAGGCGGCCCAGACGGCGAGGACGGGGGCCGCGATCACGGCGGCGACGACGGTCGTGGTGATGGCGTACGTACGCAGGCGGTCGCGGCGGGCCGCGTGGTCCTTCGGGTCCATGGGGAAGCCGCGCCGGTCGAAGCGGGGCGCGGCGCCGCGCGCGCGGGGCGCGTGCGCCATCGCGGCGCGCAGGGCCTCCTTCGGGGCCGGGAGGACGGGCAGCGCGGCGGGGGTGACGCTGGTGCCGGGCCAGTTGCCGGGGGTGGCGCGCTCGGCGGTGCGGCGGCAGCGCGGGCAGTCGTCGACGTGGCGGACCAGCTCGCGGCGCAGGGCGGCACCGAGGACGACCCGGGGATCGTCGGTGAGGCCCGCGACGCTCGGGCAGCTTCCGAGTTCGAGGACGGCGAGGGCGGTGCGGGTGCGTTCGACCTCGCAGGCGGCGGAGGCGAGCAGCTCGCGCGCGGGGGCGAGTTCCATGCCGAGCACGGCGGCGACCTCATGGGCGGCGAGCTGGTGGCGTACGGCGAGTTCGAGCGCCTCGCGCTGCTCGGGGGTGGTCCCGGCGGCCTCCGGCCAGGCGAGCCGGGAGAGTTCCCGCCGCCGCAGCTCCTTGACCTCGTCGGGGAGCGCGGCGGCGCGGATCGCGTCGGCCGCGCGCCGGTCGGCCGCCTCCTTGTGCGCGCGAGCGCCGCGATCGCGCCCGGCTGCATGACCGGCCCGGCGGCGCCGCCGGGCCTCGGCGAGCCTGCGCAGACAGGCCCAGCGGGCGAGGGCGTACAGCCAGGCGCGCCGGTCGTCGGGGGCCTCCGGGCCGCGCGCGCCACGGCGCTCGGCGAGCACCAGCGCCTCGCCGAGGGCGGCGGTCGCCGTGTCGTGATCGCACAGCACGGACAGGCAGTAGGTGAACAGGCCGTCCACATACGGCTCGTAGGACGCGGGCGGACTCTCGGCCGTGGTGCGGGTGTTCGCACCACGAGGCGCGCTCCCCGGCTTGCGTGCGTCCCCGCGCGCCGGGTGAGCGCCGGTGGCGTGCGTGGAGGTATCCGGCCTGCTGCTCATCACCTGTGCGACCGTAGGCGCCGCAGGGTCGCGCCTTCTGCTCCCTTGCGCACATTTACTCCGTACGGGTGAAACGATCTTCCATAAGGTGATACGAACGGCCACTTCCGGGGTCTTCCGTGCGTCCGCGGCCCGCCGCCGGGCCGCCTGAGGACTTACGGAGAGCCCACGGGCCGCCGGGGGTGTCAGTGGCCTCGGCTACGGTTTCGTCCATGGCTGCCCGTACGAAGACCACCAAGGACCGGCCGTCCTACCGCTGTACCGAATGCGGCTGGCAGACCGCCAAGTGGCTCGGCCGCTGCCCCGAGTGCCAGGCCTGGGGGACGGTCGAGGAGTACGGCGCGCCCGCGGTACGGACCACGGCTCCGGGCCGGGTGACCTCGTCCGCGCTGCCCATCGGCCAGGTCGACGGCCGCCAGGCCACGGCCCGCTCCACCGGCGTGCCCGAGCTGGACCGCGTCCTCGGGGGCGGCCTCGTGCCCGGCGCGGTCGTGCTGCTCGCGGGCGAGCCCGGTGTCGGCAAGTCCACGCTCCTGCTGGACGTCGCGGCCAAGGCCGCGAGCGACGAGCACCGCACGCTGTATGTGACCGGCGAGGAGTCGGCGAGCCAGGTGCGGCTGCGCGCCGACCGCATCGGCGCCATCGACGATCACCTCTTCCTGGCGGCCGAGACCGATCTCTCCGCCGTCCTCGGCCACTTGGACGCGGTGAAGCCCTCGCTGCTCGTTCTCGACTCCGTGCAGACCATCGCCTCCCCGGAGATCGACGGCGCCCCCGGCGGCATGGCCCAGGTGCGCGAGGTCGCGGGGGCGCTGATCCGCGCCTCCAAGGAGCGCGGCATGGCCACGCTGCTGGTGGGCCATGTGACCAAGGACGGCGCGATCGCGGGCCCCCGCCTGCTCGAACACCTCGTGGACGTCGTGCTGCACTTCGAGGGCGACCGGCATGCGCGCCTGCGCCTGGTGCGCGGCGTCAAGAACCGGTACGGCGCGACGGACGAGGTCGGCTGCTTCGAGCTGCACGACGAGGGCATCACGGGCCTCACGGACCCCAGCGGCCTCTTCCTGACCCGCCGCGACGAGCCGGTCCCGGGCACGTGTCTGACCGTCACCCTGGAGGGCCGCCGCCCCCTGGTGGCCGAGGTGCAGGCGCTCACGGTCGACACCCAGATCCCCTCCCCGCGGCGTACGACGTCGGGCCTGGAGACCTCCCGGGTCTCGATGATGCTCGCGGTGCTGGAGCAGCGAGGCCGGATCAAGGCGCTCGGCAAGCAGGACATCTACTCGGCGACGGTGGGCGGCGTACGGCTCTCGGAGCCGGCCGCGGACCTCGCGATCGCCCTCGCGCTCGCCTCCGCCGCGAGTGACACCCCGCTGCCGAAGAACCTCGTCGCGATCGGCGAGGTGGGCCTCGCGGGCGAGGTCAGACGGGTCACGGGGGTCCAGCGGCGGCTCTCCGAGGCCCATCGTCTGGGCTTCACGCACGCGCTCGTACCGACCGACCCGGGCAAGATCCCGCCCGGGATGAAGGTGCTGGAAGTGGCGGATGTGGGGGACGCGCTGCGTGTCCTGCCGCGCTCTCGTCGTCGGGAGGCCCCACGGGAGGCGGAGGAGCGCCGGTAGACTTTGCCCTGGTCTCACCCGTCCGTACGAACCGAGTGTGCGACACGGGAGCGCCCCAGAACCTGCGACCGGAGGAGTGCAGTGGCAGCCAACGACCGGGCGGCAGCTCCCGGGAAGTCCGGTGGGAGTTCCGGTGCCGATGGGCTGATGCGCGCCTCGCTGAGCGCCGTGGCGCCGGGTACGGCCCTGCGTGACGGCCTGGAGCGGGTGCTCCGCGGCAACACCGGCGGTCTGATCGTGCTCGGCTCCGACAAGACCGTCGAGGCGATGTGCACGGGCGGCTTCGTGCTGGACGTCGAGTTCACCGCGACCCGGCTGCGGGAGCTGTGCAAGCTGGACGGCGGCATCGTGCTCTCCTCGGACCTGTCGAAGATCCTGCGCGCCGGAGTGCAGCTCGTCCCGGACCCCCGGATCCCCACGGAGGAGACGGGCACGCGCCATCGCACGGCGGACCGGGTGAGCAAGCAGGTCAACTTCCCGGTGGTCTCCGTCTCGCAGTCGATGCGCCTGATCGCGCTGTACGTCGACGGTCAGCGCCGCGTCCTGGAGGACTCGGCGGCCATCCTGTCCCGCGCCAACCAGGCCCTGGCCACGCTGGAGCGCTACAAGCTCCGCCTGGACGAGGTGGCGGGCACGCTGTCCGCGCTGGAGATCGAGGACCTGGTCACGGTCCGGGACGTCTCGGCGGTGGCCCAGCGGTTGGAGATGGTCCGCCGGATCGCCACGGAGATCGCGGAGTACGTGGTCGAGCTGGGCACGGACGGCCGTCTGCTCGCCCTGCAGTTGGACGAGCTGATCGCGGGCGTGGAGCCCGAGCGCGAGCTGGTGGTGCGCGACTACGTGCCCGAGCCGACCGCGAAGCGCTCCCGTACGGTCGAGGAGGCGCTGTCCGAGCTGGACGCGCTGCGCCAGGGCGAGCTCCTCGAACTGTCCACGGTGGCCCGCGCGTTGGGCTACACCGGCTCCCCCGAGGCGCTCGACTCGGCGGTCTCGCCGCGCGGCTTCCGGCTGCTGGCGAAGGTCCCCCGGCTGCCCGGCGCGATCATCGACCGACTGGTGGAGCACTTCGGCGGCCTCCAGAAGCTGCTCGCGGCGAGCGTCGACGACCTCCAGACGGTGGACGGCGTGGGCGAGGCACGGGCCCGCAGCGTCCGCGAGGGCCTGTCCCGCCTGGCGGAGTCGTCGATCCTGGAGCGGTACGTCTAGGGCCTGCCGTTCGGATCACGCCGGGCCCGCCGGAAACCCGGTGGAAGCGCGCCGGTCCCCGCGTCTACGTTCGCAGGATGAGTATCCGTACCTTCCGCATCACCGTCCGCGGTGTCTTCGACGGCCTCGACGACGGGCAACGGGCCGAACTCCAGGCGCGGGCCGCGGAGCACGACGTACTGCGCGCGGCCTTCACCCCGGAGGGCAACCTCACTTACGACATCGCCGCCCGCCCCGCCTTCACCTTCCGCTTCCAGGACTCGGGCGAGGCCGAGGAGGACATCCTGACCGCGACGGAACGCGCCGAAGAGGCGGCGAAGGCCTGGCTCTCCGCCCGCGGATACGGCTACAAGAACCTCCGCTCCAAGGCCGAGGACCTCTCCCAGGCCCCCCTCGGCAAGCGCCGGCGCCGAGCCCTCAGGGACGCATCCTCGTAGTCCCGTTGGGCGTCTCAGTCCTTCGACAGCACGAACGACGTGGGCACGCTCGGGAAGCCGGGCGCCTTCGCCTCCACCAGATACGTGCCCGCCTTCGCCGAACCCGCGGGCGGCGTGGCGCAGTTCGGGGCGCTCGGCTTGCGGTCCCACTTCACCGTGAGCGCAGCGTGGCCGCCCGCGGGCACGCGGTACAGCACGCTTCCCGCGCCGCTCGGGCAGTCGGCCGAGGACCAGATGGTCTTGTCGCTGGACGACTGAGTGATCGTCAACACGGCCTTCTTCGGCCCGAGATCGACCTTGCAGTCCTTGTCGGACGAGTTCACGGCGCTCAGTCGGAACGCCGGGCTCTCCCCGGGCGCGTAGCTGTTCTGCACACTGCGTACGCCCAACTTCGTCAACTCCGCGGTGCAGTTGGGCAGCGAGGTGCCCGAACCCGCCTCGATCGGCTTGCCGGAGGAACTGCCGCCGTCGCCGTCGCCGCCGTCCGACCCGGCGCCCTCGTCGTCGGAGGAACCGTCCGACCCCGAGGACCCGGCCGTTCCCGAACCGCCCTCGTCGTCCGACTCGTCGCGCCCGCCCGGGTGTTGGCTGATCGCGGGCCCGGTTCCCGAGGGCCCCGGCGTGATCGACGACGTGGGGTGCTTCCCGTTCTCACCGCTCGCCTCGGGCTTGCCACCGCCGCCCGAGGAAGAGGTGACCGCCCACACGAGGAACAGCACCAACAGGGCGAGTACGGACAGCATTACGGCCCTCCGTCGCCAGTAGATGGAGGAGGGAAGCGGCCCGACCGGATTGCGCAGAGATCCCACGGCCCAAACTGTACGAGAGATCGGAGCCGCGCCCTGCCCCACCCGCCGCCACAGCCCCAACTTTTCCGGATCATCATCCCGCACCCCACGCCCCGTCCACGCCCTCCGCAAGCGTCCCCCGGCCCCTCCGCCGGCCCCCGCGCGGACGCGCGCACCCGCTCAACGGCCGCATGACGCCATGCCCCCGCACGGCGGCTCCGAACCGACACACGCACCCTCATCCCGAGCCGCTCCCCCACCGCACCACCCTTCCCGTGGCAGGATCGAAGGCGTCATGACTGCACCCACGAGCCCCCCTCCTGCCCCCGCCCCCGCTCCGGCCTCCGCCGACGACACCACCGGCCAAGCGTCCGACCGGGGCCTGCACGCCCCTGTCATCGCCTGGTTCGACGAGCACGCCCGCGACCTGCCCTGGCGGCGCCCCGAGGCCGGACCCTGGGGCGTGATGGTCAGCGAGTTCATGCTGCAGCAGACGCCGGTCAACCGCGTCCTGCCCGTCTACGAACAGTGGCTCGCCCGCTGGCCACGCCCCGCGGACCTCGCCAAGGAACCGCCCGGCGAGGCCGTCCGCGCCTGGGGCCGCCTCGGCTATCCACGCCGCGCACTGCGCCTGCACGGCGCCGCCGTCGCCATAGCGGAGCGGCACGGCGGCGACGTACCCACCGACCACGCCCAACTGCTCGCCCTGCCCGGCATCGGCGAGTACACGGCCGCGGCGGTCGCCTCCTTCGCGTACGGCCAGCGGCACGCGGTCCTCGACACCAATGTGCGCCGCGTCCTGGCACGCGCGGTCACCGGTGTGCAGTACCCGCCCAACGCCACGACCGCCGCCGAGCGCAAGCTCGCCCGCGCGCTGCTGCCCGAGGACGAGCGCACCGCCTCCCGCTGGGCCGCCGCGTCCATGGAGCTGGGCGCGCTGGTGTGCACCGCGAAGAACGAGACCTGCCACCAGTGCCCGATCGCCGGTCGGTGCGCCTGGCGGCTCGCCGGGAAGCCGGAGCACGAGGGCCCGCCGCGCCGCGGCCAGACGTACGCGGGCACGGACCGCCAGGTGCGCGGCCGACTCCTGGCCGTCCTGCGGGAGGCCTCGCACCCGGTTCCGCAGTCGGTCCTCGACCGCGTCTGGGACGAGCCGGTGCAGCGCGCCCGCGCGCTGGACGGCCTGGTCTCCGACGGCCTGGTGGAGCCCCTCCCCGGGGGCCTCTACCGCCTCCCGCTCACCTGACACCGCCCCGCCCGGACGCCCGCCCTCCCGCGGGCGTCCGGGCGGACCGCGCACACCGATCTCTCAGCGCGGCCACAGCCCGCCCCCGGCCCTGTCACAGCTCGCCCCATCCACCAACAGGGCAAATCCCCCGATACCATCCCCAACTACCGCGCGGCCTTACCCCGTTCCTACTTCCGTTACACAACCGACGGACAGCCGAGCGCTTCTCGCAGGCTGCCTCGGACAACCTCGTGACAAGCCCTCCGTAGCTTCATATGCGTACCGCGCACGGCGTGGTGCGCAGGTCGGAAACGGGGAACGGAGGCGGTTGGAATGGCGCACGGCGAGGTGCTCGAATTCGAGGAGTACGTCCGCACCCGGCAGGACGCGCTGTTGCGCAGTGCCCGCCGGCTGGTCCCGGACCCCACGGACGCCCAGGACCTGCTGCAGACCGCGCTGGTGCGCACGTACGGCCGCTGGGACGGCATCGCCGACAAGCGCCTCGCGGACGCCTATCTGCGCCGCGTCATGATCAACACCCGGACGGAGTGGTGGCGGGCCCGCAAGCTGGAGGAGGTCCCCACCGAGCAGCTCCCCGACGCGAGTGTCGAGGACGCCACCGAACAGCACGCCGACCGCGCCCTGCTGATGGACATCCTGAAGGTGCTGGCTCCGAAGCAGCGCAGTGTCGTCGTCCTGCGACACTGGGAGCAGATGTCCACTGAGGAGACGGCCGCCGCCCTCGGCATGTCGGCCGGAACGGTCAAGAGCACGCTGCACCGGGCGCTCGCCCGGCTCCGCCAGGAGCTGGAGGCGCGCGACCTGGACGCACGCGCGCTGGAGCGTGAGGAGCGGGAGCGTTGCGCGGCCTAGGCACAGGAGCCATACGGTCCGACAGAGCCCGCAAGGCGGCGATCGTGGCGTTGGCCATGATCGCCGCCCTCGGTCTGTTCGCCTCCGCCTGTGCCACCGGTGGCACAGGCGCCCGCGACGAGGGCCCGGCGGGCGGCAACACGGTGGTGTCCCATACGACCCCCTCCTCGTCGCCGACCACCAGGGAACCCACGCGCATGGACGTCGTGCGGATGGTCAAGGCGGACCCGTTGGTCTCCAGCGCCGTCAAGAACGACCTGAAGCCGTGCGTGGGCGACGAGTACCCGGTCGACGTGTCGTACGGGAACCTGACCCAAGGCTCCGCGAACGACATCGTGGTCAACGTCATGACCTGCGGTGACGCCGTCGGCGTGGGCTCGTACGTGTACCGGAGGGCTCAGGACAGGTACCACAATGTGTTCAAGGCCGAGGAGCCTCCGGTCTACGCGGAGATAGACCGCGGCGAGCTGGTGGTGACACAGCAGGTGTTCGACAAGAGTGACTCGGTGGACTATCCCTCCAGCGAGGAAGTGATCACCTACCGCTGGAAGGCGAAGCACTTCACCGAGCAGTCCCGCACGCACAACGAGTACAGCAACGCGGTGGGCAACGGCGACGCGGTCGCGCCCACCGGGAACTGAGGGCATTCGGATGGCAGAGCAGACCCACGTCCTGTTCGTCGAGGACGACGACGTCATCCGCGAGGCCACCCAGCTCGCGCTGGAGCGCGACGGCTTCGCGGTCACCGCGATGCCCGACGGGCTCTCGGGCCTGGAGGCCTTCCGCGCCGACCGCCCCGACATCGCCCTGCTGGACGTCATGGTCCCCGGTCTCGACGGCGTCAGCCTGTGCCGCCGTATCCGCGACGAGTCGACCGTCCCGGTGATCATGCTCTCCGCGCGCGCCGACTCGATCGACGTCGTGCTCGGCCTGGAGGCCGGCGCCGACGACTACGTCACCAAGCCGTTCGACGGCGCCGTACTGGTCGCGCGCATCCGTGCCGTGCTGCGCCGCTTCGGACACGCGAGCGGCCCCCACCGGGCGGCCGAGGACGCGGCGTCCGGCGACACCGCCGTGCTCACCTTCGGTGATCTGGAGGTCGACACCGAGGGCATGGAGGTACGCAGGTCGGGGCAGCCGGTGGGGCTCACCCCCACCGAGATGCGGCTGCTGCTGGAGTTCTCCTCGGCGCCGGGCACGGTGCTCTCGCGCGACAAGCTGCTGGAGCGTGTGTGGGACTACGGCTGGGGCGGTGACACGCGGGTCGTCGACGTCCATGTCCAGCGGCTGCGCACGAAGATCGGCCAGGACCGGATCGAGACGGTCCGCGGCTTCGGCTACAAGTTGAAGGCCTGACCAGGAGCATGCGAAGGGTTCTCAAGCGCGTGCGGCGGCTCCTCAAGCGCCTGGTCCCCGAGGACGCGGGCATACGAACCGGTCTGAGCTGGAAGCTCAGCGCGGCGATCGCCCTGGTCGGCGCGCTGGTCGCGCTCGCGCTGAGCCTCGTCGTGCACAGCGCGGCGCGGGTCTCGATGCTCAACAACTCACGCGACCTCGCCGACTCGCGCGTCCAGGTGGCCCAGCGGATGTACGAGTCCGGGCGCACGCTGTCCTTCGGGGTCAAGGTCGACGACCCGGCCATCCCGCAGGATCTGCTGGAGAAGGTCAGGGAAGGCCGACGCGCCACCTATGTCTCCGAGGGCGCGCACGGGGTGCCGGACATCTGGGCCGCCGTCCCGCTCAAGGACGGCAGGGTGCTGTCCCTGCACACCCCCTTCACCGACCGCAGCACCGAGGTGATGAAGGACCTCGACCAGGCGCTGATCATCGGCTCGATCTCGGTCGTCCTCGGCGGCTCGGCCCTCGGTGTACTGATCGGCGGGCAGCTCTCGCGGCGACTGCGCAAGGCGGCGGCAGCGGCGAACCGGGTCGCCCAGGGCGAGACCGACGTACGAGTACGGGACGCGATCGGCGGTGTGGTGCGCGACGAGACGGACGATCTGGCGCGTGCGGTCGACGCGATGGCGGACGCGCTCCAGGAGCGGCTGGAGGCGGAGCGCCGGGTGACGGCGGACATCGCGCACGAGCTGCGCACTCCGGTCACGGGTCTGCTGACGGCGGCGGAACTGCTGCCGCCGGGCCGCCCCACCGAGCTGGTGCTGGACCGCGCGAAGGCCATGCGCACGCTGGTCGAGGACGTCCTGGAGGTCGCACGCCTCGACGGCGCCTCCGAGCGGGCCGAACTCCAGGACATCCTGCTCGGCGAGTTCGTGAGCCGGCGGGTGGCCGCGAAGGACTCGGACATCGAGGTCCGGGTGGTCCATGAGTCCGAGGTCACCACGGACCCGCGTCGGCTGGAGCGGGTGCTGTTCAATCTGCTGGCGAACGCGGCCCGGCACGGCAAGCCGCCGGTCCAGGTCTCGGTCGAGGGCCGGGTGATCCGCGTACGGGACCACGGGCCCGGCTTCCCCGAGGAACTCCTCGCCGAGGGGCCGAGCCGTTTCCGCACGGGCAGCTCGGACCGCTCCGGTCGCGGGCACGGCCTGGGCCTGACGATCGCGGCGGGCCAGGCACGGGTCCTCGGCGCCCGCCTGACCTTCCGCAACGTACGCCCGGCCGGAGCCCCGGAAGACATCCCGGCCGAGGGTGCGGTCGCAGTGCTGTGGCTACCGGAACACGCCCCGACGAACACAGGAAGCTTCCCGGCGCTGCCCATGTCGGGAAAGTAACGGCCGAGCTTCCCGCGACCGCGCCCTGAGCGGGTACGCAGAGCGAAGGCCCTGGGACGAGTGGGTCGCCTGGTCAGGGCACACGAGCGAAGACCCCGAAGCGGATAGCTCCTCTGAGCAGGACTCCGACGCCCCAGTCGGCAAAGCGAGGGCTCGCGGGGCTGCCGTGGGGTCGCCGGGACGCCTCCGGAAACGGCGCGAGGCCCCGGAGCGGGCGCGCACGAGCGGAGGCCCCCGGGACGAGTGGCTCCTCTGAGCCGGACGCGCTCGAGCGACTGCCGGGGCGGATGGCTCCCTCAGCAGGGCACGCACGAGCGAAAGCCCCCGGCAAAGTGGCTCCCTGAGCAGTGGTCCCGCGACCGTGCCCGGCGACCAGCCCCTGAGCGGGGCACGGCCGAGCGAAGGCCCCTGGGACGAGTAACGCCCCGGGACGCAACGAGCGAAGACCCCCGGGGCAAGTGGCTCCCCTCAGCCGGACGCGCACAAGCGAAGTCCCCCGGAGCGCACACATGGCTCCGGGGGGACTTCGGGGCTCAGACCGCCTTGGCTACCGGCGGCTGTGCCTGTGCGGTGTCCTGCGGGGCGTCCCCGCCCGCCTTCTTGTCCGGGCCCGCTCCCCGCAGCGGGACCTCCTTCACGAACACCGCGGCGATCAGCGCGGCCACGGCCACCACCGCGCCGAGCAGGAACGCGGAGTGCGTGCCCGCCGACACCGCGTGCTGGTAGGCCTCGCGGACCAGCGTCGGCAGCTTGTCCAGGCTCTTCGCGTCCAACTGCGCGGACTGCGCGGTGACCTCGGACTGCGGGCCCACCCGCTGCTGCATCACGTCCTGCACCCGGTTGTTGAACAGGGCGCCCATGATCGCGACACCGAAGGAGGAGCCGAGCGTACGGAAGAGGGTCGCGGACGAGGAGGCGACGCCCATGTCCTTCATCTCCACGCTGTTCTGCGCGACCAGCATGGTGATCTGCATCAGGAAGCCCATACCGGCGCCCAGGACGGCCATGTACACACCGGAGGTGAACCGGGTCGTCTCGGTGTCCATCCGGGAGAGCAGGAACAGACCGGCGATCATCAGCACGCTGCCGATCACCGGGAAGGCCTTGTACCGTCCGCTGTTCGTGGTGATCCGGCCCGCGATCATCGAGATGACGAGCATCGCGCCGAGCATCGGCAGGAGCAGCAGCCCGGAGTTGGTCGCGGACGCGCCCTGCACCGACTGCTGGTAGAGCGGCAGGAACAGCACCGCGCCGAACATCACGAACCCGGTGATGAAGCCGATCAGCGCCATCAGCGAGAAGTTGCGGCTGCGGAAGATGTGCAGCGGCAGGACCGGCTCGGTGGCCTTGGTCTCCCAGAGCGCGAACCCGACGAGCGCGACGACGCCGATCCCGATCAGTTCCATGATCCGCGGGGAGGTCCACTCGTACTCGGTGCCGCCCCAGGTGGTGACCAGCACGATCGAGGTGATCCCGATGGTCAGCAGCCCGGCGCCGAGGTAGTCGATACGGGCCTTGGCGCGCTTCTTCGGCAGATGCAGCACGGCGCTGATGGCGACCAGGGAGACGATGCCGAGGGGCAGGTTGATGTAGAACGCCCAGCGCCAGCCCCAGTGGTCGGTGATGGTGCCGCCGACCAGCGGTCCGCCGATCATCGCCAGCGCCATGACACCGGCCATCATGCCCTGGTACTTGCCGCGCTCCCGCGGCGGTATCAGATCGCCGATGATGGCCATGACGCCGACCATGAGGCCACCGGCGCCGAGGCCCTGCAAGGCGCGGAAGCCGATGAGCTGGCCCATGTCCTGGGCCATGCCGCTGAGCGCCGAACCGATCAGGAAGATCACGATCGAGCTCATGAAGGCGCCCTTGCGCCCGTACATGTCACCGATCTTGCCCCACAGAGGAGTGGAGGCGGCGGTCGCGAGGGTGTAGGCCGTCACCACCCAGGACAGATGCTGCAAGCCGCCCAGCTCGCCGACGATCGTCGGCATCGCCGTGCCCACGATCATGTTGTCGAGCATGGCGAGCATCATCGTGATCATGAGAGCGAGCAGGACGACCCGTACGCTCCGTGGTTGTTTGTCGCTTCCGACTGGTGCCGTGCTGTCCGCCATGGCCCCCCACTTCCCTGGTCTTGCGAGCCGACCGGGCCCTTACCTGCCGACCGGCTAGTTGACTACACTGGGACGGTAACCCCGTAACTAGCCGGGCGTCAAGTAAGTTTGCGCGGGTCTGTACGCCGGCCGGTCGGCAGATGGTCCGCGACTGCGAGGAGTGCGACGATGAACACCATGGGCGGCACCAAGCGGCAGCGGCGCGGCGACACACGCCAGCGCATCCAGGACGTGGCGCTCGAACTCTTCGCCGAGCAGGGCTACGAGAAGACCTCGCTGCGGGAGATCGCCGAGCATCTGGACGTCACCAAGGCCGCGCTGTACTACCACTTCAAGACCAAGGAAGAGATCCTCGTCAGCCTCTTCGAGGACCTCACCCGCCCCATGGACGAGTTGATCGAGTGGGGCAAGGCGCAGCCGCACACCCTGGAGACGAAGCAGGAGGTACTGCGCCGCTACAGCGAGGCACTGGCCGGCGCGGCCCCGCTCTTCCGCTTCATGCAGGAGAACCAGGCGACGATGCGGGAGCTGAGCATCGGCAACCAGTTCAAGGGCCGCATGCTCGAGATGCGCGACATCATCAGAGATCCGGACGCGTCCTTGACCGACCAGGTCCGCTGCGTGACCGCGCTGTTCACGATGCACGCGGGGATGTTCGTTCTCCAGGACATAGAGAGCGACCCCGAGGACAAGCGCAAGGCCAGCCTGGAGGTCGCGATCGACATGGTGACGCAGGCGCACTCGGGTGCGCCTGCGTCACAGGAGACGTCTCGGACGTCTTAGAGGGCCACGCCCTTGGCCCGGAGGAACTCGACGGGGTTGACGGCAGACCCGTAGTTGGGGGTCGTCCGGATCTCGAAGTGCAGGTGCGGACCGCTGGAGTTACCGGTGTTACCGGACTTCGCTATGTGCTGTCCGGCACCGACGCTCTGGCCGATCTGCACGTCGACCCGCGAGAGGTGGGCGTACTGGGAGTACGTACCACCGGCGTGCTTGATCACGACGGCGTTGCCGTACGCGGGACCGTCACCGGCGCCGTTGCCGCCGGCCTTGACGACGGTGCCGCTGCTCGCGGCGACGACATCCGTCCCGCTCGGAACGGCGAAGTCCTGGCCGCTGTGGGTGGACTTCCACATGCCACCGGCCTGGGCGTAGCCCGCGGAGAGCGCGTACTGCTTGACCGGGGAGACCCAGCCCGACGAGTTGACCACCTGGGCACCGGCGCCGGCCGGCTTCGCGTTGCCGGAGACCGCCTTCGTGCCGGTGCCCGCCGCCTTCACACCGGTGCTCGCGGCCTGGGGGGCCTGCGCGTGCGAACCGGTGGCGTGCGCGACCCCGACCCCGAGCGCGGCCGTGGCTCCAAGGCCGGCGGCCAGCACGGCGGCGCGGGTGCGAAGTCGGGGCTTGCGGGAGAAGTGGGACGTGACGCGGTTGAACATGAAGACCTCAGGGAGTCGGGGACTTGATGCATCCCTTGGTAACCCGACCCGAACAGATCCCCCAAATGTGTGATCTACGATGACTTCTAGTACATCGCAGTAAAACCAAGAGATGCTTGACAGACCTCAGCAATTCAGACATTTCCCCCGAAACCGCAGGGCCTGCGCGCCGAGGGCTCCGCAGAAGTTCGGGAAAGCGCCCGCGATACGTGATCCATCAGGTCACTAAAGCGTCTAGTAGTTACTCATTCACCTGTGCCCCTTGTCACGCGCGGCCCCTGTCGGAACAACCATCCGTGACAGATCCATTACGGCTGAACCAGCGGTTGAACACGAAGGAATCAGGGGCTCTGCGGGCACGCGAAAGGGGCTGCCCCGGGACCGAAAGTCCCGGGGCAGCCCCTTTCGTTCTTCAGGCCGAGCGTCGCGCGCTCACGCCTCCTTGCTCAGGTTCGGGCCTGCGCCACCGGCCGCCTGCTCGATCGGCGGAACGTCCGGCAGAGCCGACTTCTCCTCACCGCGGAAGGTGAAGACCTTGGTGTCGCCCTCGCCGTCCTCCGTGTCCACGACCACGATGTGGCCCGGACGCAGCTCGCCGAAGAGGATCTTCTCGGACAGCGTGTCCTCGATCTCGCGCTGGATCGTGCGGCGCAGCGGCCGGGCACCCAGCACGGGGTCGTAACCCTTCTTCGCCAGCAGCTCCTTCGCGGACTGGGCCAGCTCGATGCCCATGTCCCGGTCCTTGAGCCGCTCGTCGACCTTGCTGATCATCAGATCGACGATCGCCAGGATGTCGTCCTGCGTGAGCTGCGGGAAGACGACCACGTCGTCGACGCGGTTGAGGAACTCGGGGCGGAAGTGCTGCTTCAGCTCGTCCGACACCTTGTTCTTCATGCGCTCGTAGTTGGTCTTCGTGTCGCCCGCGGCGGCGAAGCCCAGGTTGAAGCCCTTGGAGATGTCCCGGGTGCCGAGGTTGGTCGTCATGATGATGACCGTGTTCTTGAAGTCCACGACCCGGCCCTGGGAGTCGGTCAGGCGACCGTCCTCCAGGATCTGCAGCAGCGAGTTGAAGATGTCCGGGTGGGCCTTCTCGACCTCGTCGAAGAGGACGACCGAGAACGGCTTGCGGCGCACCTTCTCCGTGAGCTGGCCGCCCTCCTCGTAGCCCACGTAACCGGGGGGCGAACCGAAGAGACGCGACACCGTGTGCTTCTCGCTGAACTCCGACATGTCGAGGGAGATCAGCGCGTCCTCGTCGCCGAACAGGAACTCCGCCAGCGCCTTGGACAGCTCGGTCTTACCGACACCGGACGGGCCCGCGAAGATGAACGAGCCACCCGGACGCTTCGGGTCCTTCAGGCCCGCACGCGTACGCCGGATCGCCTTGGAGAGCGCCTTGACGGCGTCCACCTGGCCGATGACGCGCTTGTGGAGCTCGTCCTCCATGCGCAGCAGGCGGCTGGACTCCTCCTCGGTCAGCTTGAAGACCGGGATGCCCGTGGCGGTGGCGAGGACCTCGGCGATCAGGTCGCCGTCGACCTCGGCGACGACGTCCATGTCGCCGGCCTTCCACTCCTTCTCCCGCTTGGCCTTGGCCGCGAGGAGCTGCTTCTCCTTGTCGCGCAGGGAAGCGGCCTTCTCGAAGTCCTGGGAGTCGATCGCCGACTCCTTGTCGCGACGGACGCCCGCGATCTTCTCGTCGAACTCACGGAGGTCCGGCGGCGCGGTCATCCGGCGGATGCGCATCCGGGAACCCGCCTCGTCGATCAGGTCGATCGCCTTGTCCGGCAGGAAGCGGTCGGAGATGTACCGGTCGGCCAGGGTGGCGGCCTGGACCAGGGCCTCGTCCGTGATGGAGACGCGGTGATGCGCCTCGTAGCGGTCGCGCAGACCCTTGAGGATCTCGATGGTGTGCGGCAGGGACGGCTCCGCGACCTGGATGGGCTGGAAGCGGCGCTCGAGGGCCGCGTCCTTCTCCAGGTGCTTGCGGTACTCGTCCAGCGTGGTGGCGCCGATGGTCTGGAGCTCACCGCGGGCCAGCATCGGCTTCAGGATCGAGGCCGCGTCGATGGCGCCCTCGGCGGCACCCGCACCGACCAGCGTGTGCAGCTCGTCGATGAACAGGATGATGTCGCCGCGGGTGCGGATCTCCTTGAGGACCTTCTTCAGGCGCTCCTCGAAGTCACCGCGGTAGCGGGAGCCGGCGACCAGCGCGCCCAGGTCGAGGGTGTAGAGGTGCTTGTCCTTGAGGGTCTCGGGCACCTCGCCCTTGACGATGGCCTGCGCCAGCCCCTCGACGACCGCCGTCTTGCCGACGCCGGGCTCGCCGATGAGGACCGGGTTGTTCTTCGTACGGCGGGACAGGACCTGCATGACCCGCTCGATCTCCTTCTCGCGCCCGATGACCGGGTCGAGCTTGGACTCGCGAGCGGCCTGCGTGAGGTTCCGGCCGAACTGGTCCAGGACGAGAGAGGTCGAGGGGGTGCCCTCGGCCGGGCCGCCCGCGGTGGCGGCTTCCTTGCCCTGGTAGCCCGACAGCAGCTGGATGACCTGCTGGCGGACGCGGTTGAGGTCTGCGCCCAGCTTGACCAGGACCTGGGCGGCGACGCCCTCGCCCTCGCGGATCAGGCCGAGCAGGATGTGCTCCGTGCCGATGTAGTTGTGGCCGAGCTGAAGGGCCTCGCGGAGCGACAGCTCCAGGACCTTCTTGGCACGGGGGGTGAAGGGGATGTGGCCCGAGGGCGCCTGCTGGCCCTGGCCGATGATCTCCTCCACTTGCTGGCGGACCGCCTCGAGCGAAATCCCGAGGCTCTCCAGGGCCTTAGCGGCGACACCCTCACCCTCGTGGATCAGGCCCAGGAGGATGTGTTCGGTGCCGATGTAGTTGTGGTTGAGCATCCGGGCTTCTTCCTGAGCCAGGACGACAACCCGCCGCGCGCGGTCGGTGAACCTCTCGAACATCGTTAATCGCTCCTCAGAGCGGTCAGGCAGTAAGGGGACGCTCCCCTCCCTGTCCTTCCGCAGCTTAGTCCCGCAAGCGGGGACCGCTCATTCCAACTGCCGACACCGTCCGGATCACCTCCGCTCTCGCGGAGACAGAGTCCCTGCCTCCTGACCCCGAACGCCGACATGTGCTCCAACCCGATGGTGCGAGACGATGTTCCCGCAGGCCAGGCAGATATCCCAGTCGCCAGTACGTCGTCAGTACGCCCATGGCGAACGAGAGACCGCCCGTGCTGCGTGTCGCCCCCTCCCACTAGGGATGTCTTACCCGTATGTACGGACACTCCATGCCGCGCGTACCGGTTCCCTCCGCTACGGGCGAACATCCTTGCGCCACCACACACCCCCGAACGCCCCCTTGTTCGACACACTGTGCAATCGAGCCTCCACCCAGCGTAACCCGACCGTGCTCCTGGCTGTTGCTCCCGGCATGGCTCTCACCTCACCAGGCCGCCCCCCTGCAAGCGCCCGCCCGACGGGGTGCTCCCGCCGTCGCGCGGGGCGCTCGACCCGGGCAAGGCGGTAGGGCGGCGGTACGAGAGCGGACGTCCTGGAGGTCCCCGCGAAGGCGGAGTTCGCCGCGCTGCGGCATCTGGGACCGGCCTCGCCGGTGGCACTGCACGCCGGGCGGATGCGGCTACTGATGGCCGCGGGCAGCGCGGAGGAGCTGCCGGGGCCGCTCGACCGGCTGGAGTGGGGCGAGCTCGCGCTGGTCCTCACCACGACCGGCGCGGGCGGATGCGTCGAGGCACTCCTGCCGCCGGGCTGGACTCCCGGCCGGATCCGTTCACAGGGGGCCGCCATCTGGCCGCGGCCCCCTGAGCCGGGGTGCGAGGTCGCATCCCGGCTGCCGACGCTGTCGGCATTGGGGGGCGCGGGGAGCGCCCCCGATCTGGTGCGGCTGGCCGACACCATGGCGACGCACTGCCACCGGATCCGGCTGCGCCGTGCGTACGCTCAGGCGTTCGCCTTCTCGTAGGCCTCACGAATGGTCGCCGGGACGCGGCCACGGTCGTTGACCTCGTACCCGTTCTCCTTCGCCCAGGCGCGGATCTGCGCGGTGTCCTGGCCGGCACCGGAAGCGGCCCGGGCCTTACCACGGCCACCCGCCCCACGGCCTCCGGTGCGACGGCCACCCTTCACATAAGGGTCGAGAAGGCCACGGAGCTTGTCCGCGTTCGCGGTCGTGAGGTCGATCTCGTACGTCTTGCCGTCCAGCGCGAACGTCACGGTCTCGTCCGCCTCGCCGCCGTCGAGGTCGTCCACAAGAAGGACCTGAACCTTCTGTGCCACCGGATTTCCTTTCATCGATAACTTCAGGGGCCGCTGGTTCGCGGCCTGTGCCCCGCTTGTTTCGGGTCCCCTGTTATATGCAGTACTGCGTTACGTCGGAAAGCAAACCGCTTTTGCCGGAAAAACACAAACCCCTGTGAGAGACCGAGGGAGAGACGGGAGACCGGAAACATGCGCGTTTCGGACATAGGGAACGCGGGCAAGGCTGTCCGACGGAAGGCGGCCGAATAGTCGGGGAGGTGATCCGTCGGCGATCACAGATGCAGAAGCATCCGAGTGTTGCCCAAGGTGTTCGGTTTCACTCGTTCGAGACCGAGGAACTCCGCCACGCCCTCGTCATAGGAACGCATCAGCTCGGTGTACACATCGGTGTCGACGGGAGTCTCACCGATCTCGACGAACCCGTGCTTCCCGAAGAAGTCCACTTCGAAGGTCAGACAGAATACGCGGCGAACCCCGAGCCAGCGGGCGGTCTGGAGCAACTTCTGCAGCAAGTGGTGTCCGACGCCGTGGCCCTTGGCCTCGGGCGTCACCGCGAGAGTACGGACTTCCGCGAGGTCTTCCCACATGACGTGCAGCGCGCCGCAGCCCACGACCTCGCCGTTGTCGTCGCGTTCCGCGACCCAGAACTCCTGGATGTCCTCGTAAAGCGTGACCGTCGCTTTGTCGAGCAGGATGCGGCGCTGGACGTAGGCGTCGAGCAGGCGGCGCACCGCCGGGACATCGCTCGTCCTGGCCCGTCGGATGGTGAGGGCTTTTGCGGCTGCTTCAGGACTCTCTGCTGGCATGAGTGGACGCTATCGCCCGGTACGTTCCTCGGGCGCGGCGGGGTTCTTCTCTTCGCCCTTCTCCGCGACGTTCTCCTGCGGGTTCTCCGGGTTCTCCGCGGGTTCGGCGGACTCACCCACGTCCTGCGGTCCCTGCGCGATACGGACGGCGTCGCGCAGCGTCTGCCGCTGTTCGTCGCTCATCATCTCGAAGAAGGCGACGAGTGCGGCGGCCGGGTTGTCGCTCTGCGCCCAGGCATCGTTCATCAGTGCGGCCGCGTAGGCGGCGCGGGTGGAGACCGCCTCATATCGATAGGCCCGGCCTTCCGCCTCGCGACGGACCCAGCCCTTCTGATGGAGATTGTCCAAAACGGTCATCACCGTGGTGTACGCGATGGACCTGTCCTGTTGGAGATCTTCCAGGACTTCTCGAACGGTCACCGGGCGGTTCCACTTCCACACCCGCGTCATGACCGCGTCTTCGAGTTCTCCCAGGGGGCGAGGCACCTCAGCAGAATAGTGGGAGATCCCGGCCATGGCCTGCCGAACGGTGACTTTCCCGGTGAGGGGTAACAAAAAGGGCGTACGACTCGGAAAGCGGTGAGTCGTACGCCGGAGGGTGCGGTGCCGGTGCGGACCGGCCGGGGGTCACCGGTGCGGACCGGCCGGGGGTCAGGCCGTCGCGTCCGGGGTCTTGCTCTCGGCGCGGGCAAAGGCGGCTTCGACGGCCGCGTCCTCCTTGGCCTTGTTGGCGCCGCCCTGGGTCTTCACGATCACCCTGATCAGCCCGATGAAGAAGACAGCCATGACGACCGGGGGCAGAAGCGCGGAGACGTAGTCCATGAGTCCAGAGTAGCCAGGGTCCGTCCGAGGACTCCCCCGGGGTCAGACCGCGGCCAGTCGCTGCGCGGAGCGCGCGGGAGGGGCGGGCTTGCGCTTCGGCGGGAACACCTCGCCCGGGGTGGGGATCGGGCGCGAGGGGCGCGGGCTCTGCGGTTCCGGCCGGGGGCTGGGCCGGTCGGGCCGCTCCGCCGGCTTCTCGCTGGGCTTGCGGGCCGGTTCGCCCGCCGGGTCCTCCGCGACCGCACGGCCGCCCGGAAGCGCTGTGAGACGGGCGCGGGAGGCGGGGATGGTGGCCGTACGGAGGGTGAGGCGGGCTCGGGCGCTCCGGCCTGCGAGGGCGGAGCAGCGGTCGAGGAGGGCCGCGGCGGCGGGGGTGCCACGCAGGGCGCCCAGGGCCGCGAGGTCGTCAGGGACCGGGCGGTAGCCGTCGCTCAGGGCCTCCTCCAGGAGGGCGCAGTAGCCGACGACGGCGCCCGGGAGGGCCGCGCGGTAGCGGGCGAGGTCGGCCAGCAGGAAGGCCCTCAGGCGGGCGCCCTCGCGTACCGCCTCGTCGACGGACTCGGCGAGGCGGAGACACTCCTGGACGTCCTCGGCGGAGGCGGTACGGGGCTGGAGGGCGAGGGCGAGGGCTCGGCGGAGCACACGCAGCTCCTCCGCGCCGAACGCCAGGCCGCCGCGGGATCCGTGTGGCGTGGGCATGCGGGGGACGCTACCGCTAATCGGACAAAACCGACCTTGTTGGGGGTCGTGTCGCTGTGGGGTTCCCCCAGGTGGGGGCGGATGCAGTCGCCGTGCGGCGGCGCCCCGGCGGTGGTGAGGCTCCGCCGGGGCGTCGCGTCTCACATGCGGGACACGTTCCGCTCGTAGACCAGGCGCAGACCGATCAGGGTCAGCCACGGCTCGTGCGCGTCGATCAGCGCGGACTCGCCGAGGACCATCGGGGCGAGGCCGCCCGTCGCGATGACCGTGACCTCCTCGGGGTCGTCCGCCAGCTCGCGGGCCATCCGGCTCACCACGCCGTCGACCTGGCCCGCGAAGCCGTACACGATGCCCGCCTGCATCGCCTCGACGGTGTTCTTGCCGATCACCGAGCGCGGACGGGCCAGCTCGATCTTGCGGAGCTGGGCGCCGCGGACCCCGAGGGCGTCCACGGAGATCTCGATGCCGGGGGCGATGACGCCGCCCGTGTACTCGCCACGCGCCGAGACCGCGTCGAACGTCGTCGCCGTGCCGAAGTCCACGACGATCGCCGGGCCGCCGTACAGCTCGACCGCCGCCACCGCGTTGATGATGCGGTCGGCGCCGACCTCCTTCGGGTTGTCCATGAGGATCGGGACGCCGGTCTTGATGCCGGGTTCGACCAGGACCGCGGGGACGTCGCCGTAGTAGCGGCGGGTGACCTCGCGCAGCTCGTGCAGGACGGAGGGGACCGTCGAGCAGATCGCGATGCCGTCGATGCCGTCGCCCAGCTCCTCGCCGAGGAGCGGGTGCATGCCCATCAGGCCCTGGAGGAGCACGGCCAGCTCGTCCGCCGTGCGGCGGGCGTCCGTGGAGATGCGCCAGTGCTCGACGATGTCCTCGCCGTCGAACAGGCCGAGGACGGTGTGGGTGTTGCCTACGTCGATGGTCAGCAGCATGGGGTTCGCCTACTCCGCCGCTCGCAGGTCGAGGCCGATGTCCAGGATCCGCGCGGAGTGCGTCAGCGCTCCGACCGCCAGGAAGTCGACGCCCGTGTCCGCGTAGGCCTTGGCGTTCTCCAGGGTCAGTCGGCCCGAGGCTTCCAACTGGGCGCGGCCGGCGACGAGGGCCACCGCTTCCTCGCACTCGCCCGGCGTGAAGTTGTCCAGCAGGATCAGGTCCGCGCCCGCGTCCACGACCTCGCGCAACTGGTGGAGGGTGTCGACCTCGACCTCGACCGGCAGGCCCGGGAACGTCGTACGGACCGCCTCGAAGGCCGCCGCCACCCCGCCGGCCGCCACGACGTGGTTGTCCTTCACCAGTGCCGCGTCCGACAGGGACATGCGGTGGTTGACGCCGCCGCCGCAGCGGACCGCGAACTTCTCCAGGGAGCGCAGGCCCGGCGTCGTCTTGCGGGTGTCGCGTACGCGCGCCTTGGTGCCCTCGAGCACGTCCGCCCACGCGCGCGTGGCCGTCGCGATGCCCGACAGACGGCACAGCAGGTTCAGCGCGCTGCGCTCGGCGGTGAGCAGGTCGCGGGTGCGGGTGGTCACGGTCAGGAGCTTCTGTCCGGCCTCGACCCGCTCGCCGTCCTCCGCGTGGCGCTCGACCTCGAACTCGTCCGTGCAGACCACCGAGATGACCGCCTCGGCGACCCGGAGGCCCGCCACCACGCCCGCCTCCCGCGCGGTGAAGTCGGCCGTGGCCACGGCGTCCTCGGGGATCGTCGCGACCGTCGTCACGTCGACGCCGTTGTCCAGGTCCTCCTCGATGGCCAGGTTGGCGATGTCCTCGACCTCCACGGGGTCGAGTCCGGCGTCCGTCAGCAACTGGGCGAGGGCGGGGTCGAGTCCGCACTCCAGGTAGGCGTCCATGTCGTCGTCCGCACCGCAGGCGCAGCCGTCGCCGCAGCCGCCGCTCGGGACGAGGGGAAGGTCGGGGGTGCTCATGTCACTGCTCCTGGGGACGCGTGCCGGGGGTGCCCGTCGAGGGGACGGTCGGGGGGAAGTCTGCGGTGTCGGTGGTGCGTGTGGCCAGCGATCGGTCGGGATTCAGCCGTACGACGACGTGGCGGCGCCAGGCGGTGTCGTCGCGCCCGGCGTGGTCCTCGCGCCAGTGGCAGCCGCGGGTCTCCTCGCGCAGCAGGGCGGCTGCGACCAGGACCCGGGACACCAGGAGGAGGTTGGTGGTCTCCCAGGTGTCGACGCCGGGCTCGGGGGTCTTGCCGTGCTCCTCGAGGCGCTCGCGCGCGTCGGCGGCCAGCCGCTCCAGGCGTTCCGCGGCCTTGCGCAACGACCCCTCGGACCTGAGCACACCCGCGCCGTCCGTCATGATCCGCTGGATCGCGAACCGGTCCTGCGCGGCGAACAGCGGGTGCGCGGGCTTCTCGGGGTACGGGACGGTCGCGGGCACGCGCGCGGTGAGGCCGTGTGCCGCGTGGGCCGCCGCGATGTCGGCGGCGATGCGCTCTGCGTAGACCAGGCCTTCCAGAAGGGAGTTGGAGGCGAGCCGGTTGGCGCCGTGGACGCCGGTGCAGGCGACCTCTCCGCACGCGTACAGGCCGGGCACGGTGGTCCGGCCGTGGGAGTCGGTGCGGACGCCGCCGGAGGCGTAGTGGGCGGCCGGGGCGACCGGGACGGGCTCGGTGACCGGGTCGATGCCGTGGGCGCGGCAGGCGGCGAGGATCGTCGGGAAGCGGTGCTCCCACATCTGCGCGCCGAAGTGGCGGGCGTCCAGGTACATGTGCTCGGCGCCCTGTTCCCGCATACGGCGCATGATGCCCTTGGCGACGATGTCCCGGGGCGCCAGTTCGGCCAGTTCGTGCTGCCCGACCATGAAGCGCACGCCGTCCGCGTCCACCAGGTGGGCGCCCTCGCCGCGTACCGCCTCGGAGACCAGCGGCTGCTGGCCCTCCGCGTCCGGGCCGAGGAACAGCACGGTCGGGTGGAACTGCACGAACTCCAGATCACTGACCTCGGCTCCGGCGCGCAGGGCCAGCGCGACGCCGTCGCCCGTGGACACCGACGGGTTGGTGGTCGCGGCGAAGACCTGGCCCATGCCGCCGGTCGCGAGGACCACGGCGGGCGCGTGCACGGCGCCCACGCCGTCGTGCTGGCCCTCGCCCATGACGTGCAGGGTCACGCCCGCGGCGCGGCCTTCGGCGTCCGTGAGCAGGTCCAGCACCAGCGCGTTCTCGACCGTCCGCAGCCCGCGCGCGCGGACCGCTTCGACGAGGGCGCGGGAGATCTCCGCGCCGGTCGCGTCGCCGCCCGCGTGCGCGATACGGCGGCGGTGGTGGCCGCCCTCGCGCGTGAGCTCGATGCCGCCCTCGTCGTCGGTGTCGAACCGGGCGCCGGTGGAGATGAGCCGCCGTACGGCGTCCGGGCCCTCGGTGACCAGGAGGCGTACGGCCTCCTCGTCGCACAGTCCCGCGCCCGCCACCAGCGTGTCGTCCAGGTGCTGCTCGGGTGTGTCGCCCTCGCCCAGGGCCGCCGCGATGCCGCCCTGCGCCCAGCGGGTGGAACCGGCGTCGAGGCGGGCCTTCGTGACGACGACCGTCTTCAGACCGGCGGCCTCGCAGCGCAGGGCCGCCGTGAGGCCGGCCACACCGGAGCCGATGACCACGACGTCCGCGGCGACGGACCAGCCGGGGGCCGGGGCGTGCAGGCGCAGGCCCGTTCCGGCGTGCCGGGGCCGGGTCACGAGGAGGCCCCGTCCGGGTCCGCGAGTTCGGGTTCGGGTTCGGGGGCTCCGAAGGAGAGCGGGATGTTGTCGATGAGCCGGGTCGTGCCGATGCGGGCGGCGACGGCGAGGACGGCCTCGCCGGTGTAGCCGTCGGGGACCTCGGTGAAGTCCGACGGATCGACCAGGGCGAGGTAGTCGAGGTCCAGGGGCGGTTCCTGACGGGCGGCCTCGTCCAGGACCAGCCGGGCGGCGGCTCGGACGGCGGCGGGACCGCCTGGGGCGGCCTTCGCGACCGCGTGCGCGTCGGCGGCGGCGCGCGACTCGCCTATCGCGCTGAGCGCCTCGGCGCGCGCGTGCGTGGCGGGCACCTCCAGCGCCCGCGCGCGCAGGGCCTCCTGGGCGGCGTGCCGGTCGCGGCCCGCGAACAGGGCCCGGGACAGGGCGAGCGCGGTGCGCCGTTCCTCGATCGAGAGGTAGCGGTTGCGGCTGGAAAGGGCCAGGCCGTCGTCCTCGCGCACCGTGGGCACGCCGACGATCTCCACGCCGAAGTTCAGATCGCGCACCATCCGGCGGATCAGGGCGACCTGCTGGGCGTCCTTCTGTCCGAACAGGGCGACATCGGGGCGGGTGAGGTGCAGCAGCTTGGCGACGACGGTGAGGACGCCGTCGAAGTGGCCGGGGCGGCAAGCCCCTTCGAAGCGCTCGCCCATGGGCCCCGCGGTGATCCGCACCTGGGGCTCGCCGCCGGGGTAGACCTCCTCCGGAGTGGGGGCGAACACGGCGTCCGCGCCCGCCTGCTCGGCGACCTTGAGGTCGGCGTCCAGGGTGCGCGGGTAGCGGTCGAGGTCCTCGCCCTCGCCGAACTGGAGGGGGTTCACGAAGACGGTGACGACGACCTCGCCGTCGCGTCCGGCGATCCGGCGGGCGGCGCGGATCAAGGTGGCGTGGCCTTCGTGCAGGGCGCCCATGGTCATCACGACGGCGCGGCGGCCGTGCTTCACGCGCGCGTGCAGCTCATCGGCGGTGCGCAGCAGAACGGTGGTCATCGGGGCTCCCCTTCGGTCCCGTCGGCGAGTACCCCGAGGAGGTCCTCGGCGAGCTCCGGCTTGAGCAGTCCATGGGCCAGGGCCCGGTCGGCGGTCGCGCGGGCCATCGCGAGATAGCCGGCGACGGTCTGCGGCGCGTGTCGGCGCAACTCGGCCACGTGGGCCGAGACCGTGCCCGCGTCACCGCGCGCGACGGGGCCGGTGAGGGCCGCGTCACCGGAGCGCAGGGCGTTGTCCAGGGCGGCGCCGAGCAGCGGGCCGAGCATGCGGTCGGGGGCTTCGACGCCCACCTCGCGCAGCAGTTCCATGGACTGGGCGACCAGGGTGACGAGGTGGTTGGCGCCGAGGGCGAGGGCCGCGTGGTAGAGGGGCCGCATCTCCTCGGCGATCCACTCGGGTTCGCCGCCCATCTCGATCACGAGGGCCTCGGCGGCCAGGCGCAGCTCCTCGGGCGCGGTGATCCCGAAGGAGCAGCCGGCGAGGCGCTGGATGTCCACCGGGCTACCGGTGAAGGTCATCGCGGGGTGCAGGGCGAGCGGCAGCGCGCCCGCGCGCAGGGCGGGGTCGAGCACCTTCGTGCCGTACCGCCCGGAGGTGTGCACCAGCAGTTGTCCCGGCCGTACGGCGCCGGTCTCGGCGAGGCCCTCGACCAGGCCCGGCAGCACGTCGTCGGGGACGGTCAGCAGGACCAGGTCCGCCCGTTGCAACACCTCGGCGGGCTGGAGGAGGGGGACGTCCGGCAGCATCGACGCCGCCCGCCGTCTGGACGCCTCGGAGACCCCGGAGGCGGCGACCGGACGGTGCCCGGCCAGTTGCAGGGACGCGGCGAGCACGGGGCCGACCCGGCCGGCTCCGATCACGCCCACGCGGAGCCGCGCGGGGCGGTCTCCAGGGTCAGGTTGCTGGAATGTACTCACTCGACGGTGACCTTCCCGTTCCAGTCCGCTCTGGGTACCGGACGATTTCTCGTCATGTTAACGCGATCGACTCAGGGGCCGACCGGCTGTCCACAGGCTGTGGGTTCCCGCAGGGCGGGGTAGGGAGAGGGACATGCCCGAGGCCATGGGTACGCGGCATGATCCGGGCATGAGGACGAAGGCGGAGGGGGACATGGCACAGACGGCGGGACGGCGTGAGGGTTCTACGGCGGGGTGGGACGAGGGGCGGTCGGCGGAAGTGCCGGAGAGTCTGCCGGGAGGGCCGGTGGAGTCAGCGGGAGCGCCGCAGGCACCGACGGGATCGGCGGGAGCGCCGGAGGCGCCGACTGGCGGACCGGAGGGACCGGTGGGAAGGCCGGAGGGATCGGCAGGCGGACTACGGGGATCGGCGGGAAGGCCGGAGGAGCCGACAGAAGGCCCGGAAGGATCGGCGCACGGACCGCAGGAGTTGCCAGGAAGGCCGCAGGCATCAGCGGACGGACCGGAGGAGTCCCCGGGAAGACCGCAGACAGCAGTGGACGGACCAAAGGAGTCGGCGGGAAGACCGCAGGAGCCGACCGGATCAGCAGGAAGGCCCGAGGGGCCGACAGGCGGGCCGCAGGAGCCGGCAGGAGGCCCGGAAGGATCGGCGGGCGGACCGCAGGAGGCTGACGCGGAGCGATCGGATCCTGCGGTGGAGGAGCAGTGGCGGATGCGGCGTAAGCGGCGTATCGCCGCCTACCGGCGTGCGGAGCGGGTCCTGGCGCGGCCGGGCTTCCTGGGGACGCTCCGGGAGCGGCTGGCGCTGCTGGCGGACGCGCAGGACGTGTACGACCTGGACGAGACCGGTGACATCTACGGGAACGGGGTCGTGGAGGCCCTGGAGGAGAAGGTCGCCGGGCTGCTCGGGACGGAGGCCGCCGCCTTCTTCCCGACAGGCACCATGGCCCAGCAGGTGGCGCTGCGCTGCTGGGCGGGCCGTACGGGCGACACCACGGTGGCCCTGCACCCGCTCGCCCACCCCGAAGTCCATGAACGCAAGGCGTTCAGCCAGGTCAGCGGGTTGCGGCCGGTACATGTGACGAGCGAACCCCGGTTGCCGACCGCCGACGAAGTACGCGGATTCGAGGAGCCGTTCGGCGCGCTGATGCTCGAACTGCCCCTGCGCGACGCCGGTTTCGTCCTGCCCTCCTTCGAGGAACTGACCGAGGTCGTCGAGGCCGCGCGCGAGCGCGACGCGGTGGTGCACTTCGACGGGGCGCGCCTGTGGGAGACCACCGCCCACTTCGGCCGCCCCCTGGACGAGATCGCGGGCCTCGCGGACAGCGTCTATGTGTCGTTCTACAAGTCCCTCGACGCGTACGGCGGTGCCGCGCTCGCGGGTCCCGCCTCGCTCGTGGAGGAGGCCAGGACCTGGCGGCACCGCTACGGCGGCCTGGTCTTCCAGCAGTTCCCGACCGCCCTGTCGGCCCTCATCGGCCTGGAGCGGGAGCTGCCCCGGCTGCCGGAGTACGTGCGCCACGCGCGCGTGGTCGCCGCCGCACTGCGCGCGGGGTTCGCGGCGGCCGGGGTGCCATGGGCGCATGTACACCCCGGCGTACCGGCCACCCACGAGTTCCAGGTCTGGCTGCCGTACGACGCCGACGTCCTCGCGGAGGCCGCGGTCCTGCAGGCCGAGGAGACCGGGACGCTGCTGTTCGCGGGCCCCTGGAACCGCGGCGGCCCCGGCCTGGCCTTCACCGAGGTCTCCGTACGGGCCCAGGGGCTGGAGTGGACGGCGGACGACGTGACGTCGGCCGTGACGGAGTTCGTGAAGCGGCTTCCGGAGGCGTAGCGCCCGTCCGCTCAGCGGAGGGAGCCCGAGCGGCGGCTGGACAGCAGGTGCGACAGGGCCGTGCGCAACCGGCCGCGCGCCGGGCGGCCCGCCAGGACGGCGTGGAACCGACGGCGGTCGTCCAGTTCGCGGACGAGTTGCCAGTCGCGGGTGCCGGGCGCGGGCGGGACGGGCTCGCCGAGGCGCTGGGCCCGGTAGGTGTCGAGGAGGTACTGCTGAGTGAGAGTCATGGCGGATCGCCTCTTCGGAAACGGGAACGGGAACGGGATCCGGAAGGCTCCGCGGCGGCCCCGGTGACGCATCAGCCTGCACCCGCTCCGGCCGCGCGTCGTCCCGATTGACGGCCGTCGTCAATCGGCGGCGGCGTTGTCAGTGGTGAGGTGCACTATGAAGCCGTGAGCGCGGAGGTGAGGCCATGAGCGTGGAGATCGACATCACGGGGCTGCGGCGGGAGAGCATCGCCGTCGTGCCGTCCCCGCTGGCCGAGCTGGGGATGGCCCTGCACGGGCTGGCCGAGCCCGGCCACCATCCCGGGCTCCGGGGCTGGGCGACCGCGGTGACCGCGGGCCTCGACTGCCATCTCGCCGACCGGATGTGCGAAGCCGACTTCCTGTGGCGTACGACGTTCTCGGACCTCTTCCTGCCGTGCGCGGGACTGCCGGGCCGGGACACGCTCCCCGGTGCCACGCTCACCGAGGACCTGGACCTCCTCGACAAGCTCGACGACGAGCAGTTCGTGAACGCGGCGCTGGAGTTCACGTGCGCGCTGCCGTACATCACGCCCGGCTCGGACGCGCTCAGTGACGAGGGCGTCCGCCGACGCGCCCTGGAGCTGGCGGCGGCGCGCGGCCCGCAGCAACTGCGGTTCAGCGAGCGGCTGCTGGCCGACCCGCCGCGCATCCGGGCCTGGCTGCGGCAGTTCCTCCAGGACTGCGACGAGGCGTTCTTCGCCGACATCTGGTCCCGGCTGCGCCACCAGCTCACGGCGGACTCCCGGCACAAGACGGACCTCCTGCGGCACAAGGGCCTCGCGGAGGCCCTGACGTCGGTGTCGTCCGCGGTCACGCTCGACGAGGCCGGGGACCGGATCGTCGTCGACAAGCTCGGCAACGGCCGCACCACCACGGGGGACGGCAGCCTGCTGCTCGTACCGACGAGCCTCGGGTGGCCGCATCTGATGGTGCTGCACCGCTACGGCTGGCAGCCGGTGCTGCACTACCCGGTCGGTTCTCCGGAGCCGACCGCCCTGCCGTCGGTGGAGCAGTTGACCCTGCGGATGGCCGCCCTGGCCCACCCGGTGCGGATGCGCATGTGCCGCAACCTGGCCCGCAGCGCCTTCACCACGGGTGAGTTGGCCCAGACGCACGGCATGACCGCCCCCGAGATATCCCGCCACTTGAGCGCCCTGAAGAAGGCGGGCCTGCTCACCACGCGCCGCCGCGGCCGGTATGTGCTGCACCAACTGGACGTCACCGCGGTGGCCCGGCTGGGGAGCGACTTCCTGGAGGGGATCCTCCGGTAGCGCGGCCGGGAGCGACGGCGACCGTCGGCCGAAGCGGAGACGGCGACTGTCGGCCGAAGGCGGCCGTCGGTCGAACCGGATGTGTGTCGGCTCAGTCGAAGCGGATGTGCTTCAGCCCGACCCTCGCCTGCCGCAGCCGGGTCCGCAGGGCTCCGTCGTCGTTGGGCACGAGCGTCAGCCCGGCCAGCGTCGCGATCCGGTCCGCCGTCCTGGGCAACGTCAAGCGGTCCGTCCACAGGTGCTCGGCGAACTCCGGCTCGCGCAGCCGCTCCAGACAGTGGTCGAGCCGCTGGACGGCCCAGCTCTCGCCGCGCGGCTCGTAGCCCTTCCCGGCGACGTACTTCAGCACCTGCCCGACGCCGCGCTCGCGCAGCCTGCGCAGCACGGTCTCGCGCTCGGCGAGCAGCGCGAAGTGCCGTACGTCGTGGCCCAGTTCACGCAGTCGCCCGACGGTCTCCGTGAAGGAGACCGGGTCGGTCACCGTCATCGGCGCGATGATCACACCGTCGTACCGCCGGAGCGCCAGGTCGAGGACCTCGACCACGCCCTGCCGCCAGGACGCCAAGTCCTGGAAGTCGCCGCGCAGTTCGGGCGGCAGCATGCGGTGCAGCCCGAAGCCGACGTGTTCCGGGTCGCAGACGACGCTGCCGGGCAGGCGCCGCCGGATCTCGTACGCGGTCTGTGTCTTGCCGCCTCCGAAGGGGCCGTTGAGCCACAGGAGCATGACTCAGCCGTGCCCTCCCGCCCGGACCAGACCGCTCTCGTAGGCGAGCACGACCACCTGCACCCGGTCCCTGAGCGCCAGCTTGGTCAGGATGCGGCCCACATGGGTCTTCACGGTCGCCTCGGACAGCACGAGCCGCGCCGCGATCTCCCCGTTGGACAGCCCCTGGGCGACCAGGATCATGACCTCGCGCTCGCGCTCGGTGAGCCGGGCCAGTTCCTTGTGCCGGGGCTCCTTGGTGCCGCTCGGCAGCATCGGCGCGAAGCGGTCGAGGAGGCGGCGGGTGGTGGAGGGCGCTACCACGGCGTCGCCGCTGTGCACGGAGCGGATGGCGGTGAGCAGTTCGCCGGGCGGCACATCCTTCAGCATGAAGCCGGAGGCGCCCGCCTTCAGCCCGGAGAAGGCGTACTCGTCCAGGTCGAAGGTGGTCAGGATCAGCACCTTCGGCGGGTTGGGGTCGGCACAGATGCGGCGGGTGGTCTCCACACCGTCGAGCTTCGGCATGCGGACGTCCATGAGGACCACGTCGACCTGGGTGGCCCGCAGCGCCTGAAGGGCCTCGACGCCGTCGCCCGCCTCCGCGACGACCTCCATGTCCGGCTGTGCGGCCAGCACCATCCGGAAGCCGGTGCGCAGCAGCACCTGGTCGTCGACGAGCATCACACGGATCGGCATGGCGGGGGTCCTCACGGTCGGCTTCGGGCGGGTGGCTGGGGCGTGTCAGAGGCGGGGGCCAGGAGACTCATGGGGCTCATGAGGTCGGCTTCAGGGGCAGCAGGGCGCTGATACGGAAGCCCCCGCCGGGGCGGGGGCCCGCGTCCAGCGTGCCTCCGACCATGCCGACGCGCTCCCGCATGCCGATCAGACCATGGCCCTGGCCGTCGGCGCCGCCCTCCTCGTACAGCTCGTGCGGGGCGCCCTTGCCGTCGTCCTCGACCAGCAGTCCGAGGCCGTCGTCGAAGTACACCAGCCGCACGCTCGCGCCGGTGTTGGGGCCCCCGTGCTTGCGCGTGTTGGTGAGCGCCTCCTGGACGATGCGGTACGCCGTCAGCTCGACGCCGCTGGGCAGCGGGCGCGGGGTGCCCTCCACCCGGAAGTCGACGGGCAGGCCCGCGCTGCGGCACTGCTCGACCAGGTCGTCGATCTGCTCGACGTCGGGCTGCGGGACGTACTCGCCCGCCTCCTTGTGCTCGCCGGTACGCAGCACGCCGAGCAGGCGGCGCATCTCGGCGAGGGCCTGACGGCCGGTCCCCGAGATCGTCTCCAGGGCCTTCTTCGCCTGGTCGGGGGCGGCGTCGAGGACGTAGGCGGCGCCGTCGGCCTGCACGACCATCACCGAGACATTGTGCGCGACGACGTCGTGCAGCTCGCGGGCGATACGGGCGCGCTCGGCGGCGACCGCGACCTTGGCCTGCGCCTCGCGCTCCTTCTCCAGACGGGAGGCACGCTCCTCGAGCTGGGCCAGGTAGGCGCGGCGGGTGCGCAGCGAGTCGCCGAGGACCCAGGCGAGGGCGAAGGGGACGGTCTGGAACAGCGCTATCGCGACGTTGCCCGCCATGCTCGCGTCCTGCGGCCAGCGCACCTGCGAAATCGTTCCGGCGGCCAGACCGCCGATCAGGCCGACGCTGGAGGCCCACCGGGAGCCGGTGGCGGCGACCGTGTAGATGATCACCAGCATCGCGAAGTCCGCGATCATCGACTGCTCGTCCAGGACCACCTGTGCCAGCCCCGTCGCGACGGCCACGAGGAGCATCTTCTCGGGCATACGGCGGCGCAGCGCGACGACCACGGACAGCACGGCGGAGATCGCGAGCCCACCGACGCGCGTCCCGTGGTGGTCCGACGCCCCGTTGACGTTCGTCACGCTCACGCAGGACAGCCCGAACAGGACGACGGCCCAGAAACTGTCGACCCATGTCGGGTGCCTGCGGAGGAAGTCATAGAGGCGCTGCACGTAACCCAGGGTAGGAAGTGCTGTGTGCGCAGGGGTCAACCGGAGGGTCGATCCGGAGCGGTCGCGCGTACTCCGCAAGGTGGATGCCCGCCTGATCCCGACCGGTCCGGGTGCGCCGAGCGCGCCCGCCGGAGCACGCGGCCGACCGGTGGAGGGCACGGGCCGCCTCTAGCCTGACCTTGTGGCAGACAAGGCGGACAAGGCGAACGGTGAGTGGCGTGGCTGGCGGGCGGCGGCCCAGGAGGCGCTGTACGGGGCGGACGGCTTCTACCGGCGGCCCGAGGGACCCGCGGGGCACTTCCGTACGTCCGTGCACGCTTCGCCGCTGTTCGCCGCCGCCGTGGCCCGGCTGATGTGCCGACTGGACGAGGCGCTGGGCCGGCCCGCCGGGCTCGACTTCGTCGACATGGGGGCCGGGCGGGGCGAGCTGGCCACCGGAGTCCTCGGCGCGCTGCCCCCGGACGTCGGCGCCCGGGTGCGCGTGCACGCCGTCGAGATCGCCGACCGGCCCGAGGGCCTCGACCCCCGGATCGCCTGGCGCGACGCGCCGCCCGAGCGGATCACCGGGCTGCTGGTCGCCAACGAGTGGCTGGACAACGTACCGGTCGAGGTCGCGGAGGCGGACTCCGACGGCGTACGGCGTCGGGTGCTCGTACGGGAGGACGGGACCGAGCGCCTCGGCGATCCGGTCGCGGGTGCGGAGGCGGAGTGGCTGGCGCGCTGGTGGCCGCTGCCCACGGGGCTTCCCGCTGAGGGACTGCGTGCCGAGATCGGGCTGCCCAGGGACGCCGCCTGGGCCGACGTCGTCGCGACGGTGGACCGGGGGCTCGCCGTCGCCGTCGACTACGCGCACCGCGCCGCGGCCCGGCCGCCCTTCGGGACGCTCACCGGGTTCCGCGCGGGCCGGGGGACCGCGCCCGTGCCGGACGGCTCGTGCGACATCACGGCGCATGTGGCACTGGACGCGTGCGCCCTGCCGGGTGCCCGACTGCTGACCCAGCGCGCGGCCCTGCACGCCTTGGGCATCACCGGCGCACGCCCCGCGCTCGCGCTCGCGTCCACCGACCCGGCGGCCTACGTACGCGCCCTCGCCCGAGCCGGAGCCGCCGCGGAACTCACCGCGCCGGGCGGCCTCGGTGACTTCGGCTGGCTGCTCCAGCCCGTCGGGCTCGCGGACGCCTCGCTCGGGGGGCTACTTGTCGATGTCCCCGACCACGAAGAACAGTGACCCGAGGATCGCCACCATGTCCGCCACCAGCGTCCCCGGCAGCAGCTCGGTCAGGGCCTGGATGTTGTTGTACGAGGCCGAGCGCAGCTTCAGCCGGTACGGCGTCTTCTCGCCCTTGCTGACCAGGTAGTAGCCGTTGATGCCGAGCGGGTTCTCGGTCCAGGCGTAGGTGTGGCCCTCGGGCGCCTTGAGCACCTTCGGCAGCCGCTGGTTGACCGGCCCGGCCGGCAGCTCCGCCAGTCGGTCCAGGCAGGCGTCGGCCAGGTCGAGCGCGTTGTGCGTCTGCTCCAGCAGGCACTCGAAGCGCGCCAGACAGTCGCCTTCCTGTCGGGTGACGACCCGCAGCGTGTCCTGGAGCTCCCCGTACGCCAGATACGGCTCGTCCCGGCGCAGGTCGAAGTCCACACCGCTGGCGCGTGCGATGGGCCCGCTCACGCCGTACGCGTGCACGGCCTCGGGCGCCAGGACGCCGACGCCGCGCGTGCGCCCCCGGAAGATCTCGTTGCCGAGCACCAGGTCGTCGAACCGGTCCATGCGGGAGCGCACATCGGCGACCGCCGTACGCGCGCGTGTGGTCCATCCGGCGGGCAGGTCCTCCTTGAGGCCGCCGACGCGGTTGAACATGTAGTGCATCCGCCCGCCGGAGATCTCCTCCATGACGTTCTGGAGTTCCTCGCGCTCGTGGAAGGCGTAGAACACCGGGGTGATGCCGCCCAGCTCCAGCGGGTACGAGCCGAGGAACATCAGGTGGTTCAGCACGCGGTTCAGCTCGGCGAGGAGCGTACGCAGCCACACCGCGCGCTCGGGGACCTCCATGCCGAGCATCCGCTCGACGGCCAGGACCACGCCCAGCTCGTTCGAGAAGGCGGAGAGCCAGTCGTGGCGGTTGGCGAGCATGACGATCTGGCGGTAGTCCCGCGCCTCGAAGAGCTTCTCCGCGCCGCGGTGCATATAGCCGATGACGGGCTCCGCGTGCGTGATCCGCTCTCCGTCCAGCACGAGCCGCAGCCGCAGCACACCGTGGGTGGAGGGGTGCTGGGGACCGATGTTGAGCACCATGTCGGTGCTCTCCGCGGCGCCGCCGATCCCGACCATGGTCTCCGTCGTAGGAGTCATGGCCCCAGTCTCTCGTACGGACGCCCGGGGTACGGAAACGGGGACCGGGGGCGGACGGCCCCCGGTCCCCGTTCCGCGGCTCAGGAGGCGGCGGTGCGCAGCTTCTGGATGTCCTGGATGTCGATCCGCTCCGTCTCGTCATGGGCCGTCAGGTCGATGACCTGAGGGAGGGCGTGCCCCTTCGGCTCGGCGGGCTCGGCGCCGGACGCGGACTCCGCCTGGTGCGCGGCGAGCGCCTCCTGGCCGACGACGTCCGCGAGGTCCTCGTGCTGCACGGCGTCCAGGGACTCCGGGGTCTCCTGGGGCTCCGAGGCCTGGGGCTCCGGGGAGTCCTGCTCCTTCTGCCTGCCGAAGAAGTCGAAGCCGCCCTCGACGGCCGGGCGCCGTCGCGGCGTCGACGGGACGACGGCCACAGCGGTCGACACGGGGAGGTTCCCCGCGCCCTGGGTCGGCCGGGCGAGAGCCGGCAGGTACTGCGCGGCCGGGGCGGGCGCGTGCTCCGGCCCGGCGGCCGGGGCGTCCCCTTCCGCCGCGTCGCCCTCCTGCGCGGACGCGCTCGCCGACGTGGCGTCCTGCTCCGGCGTGCCGGTGTTCCGTCCGGCGAGCCGCTCCAGCGCCGCGTCGGCCCGCGCGAAGAGCGAGGAGCCCTCCGCGGAGAACGCCCGCACGGCCGACGACTCCACCGAGGGCGTGGCCTCCGTACCGGACGTGCTCTGTGCCGACGGAAGCGCGTGTGTCGGAGTGGTCGTCTCGATCGCGAGCAGGCGGCGGCCCTCCAGGGCGCTGGCCCGCTCCGTCTCGGCCGTGGCGTACCGCCGCAGGAGCGCCGCGTGTTCGTTGCGCAGCTTCGCCAGCTCCGCGCGCTTGGCCCGCAGCTTGTGCTCCAGCTTGGTGCGCAGCTCGCGCGACTCCTCCAGGTCGGTCTCCAGCTCGGCGACCCGCTCCTCATGGCGCCACTCGTCGTTCGCCTGCGCGCGCGTGAGGTCGGCGACGCGTTTGGTCGCGGCGACATCCCAGCGGCGCATGATGAAGGAGCCGACGACCGTCGTCATCGCGGCACCCGCGGCCAGTCCGCGGAGCAGCATCGGCTCCGTGAACAGCCAGGGCGCCACGGCGCAGACGATCGAGACGCCGGCGATCACCGAGGGGGGCAGCGTCCTGTGCAAGGGCGGGGAATGACGGTGACGTCCACGTGGCATGGCCAGAAACTTACCGCGCGTAGAGGGATGATGGGGCGCCACCTGGTAAAAACGCGGCGACCGGGGGGCTTTCGTCACCGTCGGCACGTACCGGAAACGGAACCTCCACGTCCGGTATCCGGTGCAATTCCCTTGTTGCAGGCCCGTCATGGACGACTGAGGAGCGCATCGGCGCCCCCGCACAGGCCTTCTGACGCACCGCAAGGCACGATCGTGAACCGGCGCGACGACTTACAAGATCATTTCTCGCCAGTCCATCGCCCGGCCCACCGGCCTCCCGCGGATCACGCGGAATTCCCCGTACCACCCGCAGTATTCACCCGCTCAGCGATCGCTGAGCCGTCCGCTCAGCCACTGCAGTGCTCCCGGGATCTCCCGCCGCCAGGTGTTGAAGTTGTGACCGCCGCTGTCGAGGATGATCGACGAGATCCGGGTCACCCCTTTGGCCTGCACCTGCCCTATGAACTTGAGCGTGGCCCGGTAGTTGGCCTCACCCACCCTGCTGCTGCTGACGAGCAGTGAGGTGTCCGGCGGCGGCAGGTTCTTGAGACACCACCACAGGTCGGCGTGGTTCCGCAGCGCCGTGTCGCCGTGGAAGAGGTCGCCCGTGGTCGGGTCGATCGGCGCCGTGTAGTACGGCGACAGGCCCACCGCGGCGGCGTACACCTTCGGGTGGTGCATCGCCAGCTTCAGCGCGCAGTACCCGCCGGTGGAGTCGCCGATGATGCCCCAGCTCCCGGGCTTCCTGCCCACCCGGTAGTGGGCCATGACCGCGTCGGGCAGGTCCCTCGCGAAGAACGTCTCGGTCTGCGGACCGCCCGGCACGTTCACGCACTCCGTGTCGCGCGGCGGCGCCACCGTCGGCCGCAGCATCACGAGGATCATCGGCTGCATCTTCCCGGTCTTGGCCAGCTCGTGAGCCGTCTGCGGGTAGTGCAGCCCCTTGATGAGCGCCTGCGCCGTCCCCGGGTAGCCGGTGAGGACCACGGTCGCGGGGAACGTCCGTGTGCGGTACTGGGGCTGGAAGTACTCCGGCGGCAGATACACGAACGCGGGCGACGCGATACGGGTCTTGCGGCCCACGATGTCGACCTTCTGGATCTGGCCCCCGATCTGTGGCCGCGCACCCCCCGTCACGTTCACCTCCTGGGTGTCCGTCACCTGGAGCGGGCCGGCTCGCGACCCGGCGGCGTTGTGGTCGACCACCACACCCTGGCCGCTCTCCTGCCCGAACAGGTCCGCCCAGCTCGCGTAGAACCCGAACGCCTGGTTGGCGGCGAGCCCGATGGAGGCGAAGATCGTCAACTGCGTGGCGAACAGCAGACCGACACGTCCGATGACGGCCCGCCAGCTCCGCCGTGCGAGCCGCGGCCAGTACCAGACCGTGCCGACGAACAGCAGTACGGCGCACACGACCGCGAGTGCGAGCACCTTGTTGCTCGTGAGACCCATGGGCTCCCCTGCCTGCGCTTTTTGTTCCGTGGGAGTCTCCCTCACACCTTCGCGAGGGCTTGCCCCGGCCTTTCCTTCGGCTTTGAAACGGCTTTGACATGGGGAGTGAACCTCGCTCCCCGAGACACCGTCCTAGAGGGCGCAATGTCGCCGGATGCCCTGATAGGCACCGGGCTCAAGGTCTCTCGAAGAACTACGGAACGCGATGTCTGTCAGGATAGATGGGGAATTGTCGGGCGAGGTTCCGGGGCGGTCGCAGGTGATCCGGCGCATACTCCGTGGCCCGCGCCCCGAAGTGGTCCCCGCCCTGATCGCCAGGGCGTGCACGCTCGTGGGCGTCCTGGACGTCGCGGCAGGCGTGTTCCCTCGCTTCCGCAACAGCCGTATGCACCGCCTGGCCGAGGTCCTGCCCGGTGCGCTCGGCCCGTTCGCGGCGGCCCTGTCGCTGAGCGTCGGCATCCTGTTGCTGCTCCTCGCGCACGGGCTGCGGCGGCGCAAGCGCCGGGCCTGGCGGGCGGCGGTTCTTCTGCTGCCGGGGGGCGCGGTGGCGCAGTCCGCCTACCGCCACTCGGTCCTCGGCGTGCTCATCTCGGTGGCGCTGCTGCTGCCCCTGCTGCTGCACCGCGCCGAGTTCGCGGCCCTGCCGGATCCCCGCAGCCGCTGGCGCGCGCTCGCCAACTTCGTCCTCATGAGCGCCGGTTCGCTGGGGCTCGGCCTGGTCATCGTCAGCGTCCACCCACACCGCACGGTCGGCGACCCGAGCCTGTCCGAGCGCATCGCCCACGTCCTGTACGGCCTCCTCGGCTTCGAGGGCCCCGTCGACTACACCGGCAACACCTCCTGGACGGTGGGCTTCTCGCTCGGCGCGCTCGGCCTGCTGACCGCGGTCACCACGATCTATCTCGCCTTCCGCCCCGAGCACCCGGCCGCCCGGCTCACCGAGGAGGACGAGGCACGACTGCGCGCCCTGCTGGCCAAGCACGGCGGCCGGGACTCCCTCGGCCACTTCGCGCTCCGCCGGGACAAGGCGGTCGTCTTCTCGCCGAGCGGCAAGGCGGCGGTGACGTACCGCGTCGTCTCGGGCGTGATGCTGGCCAGCGGCGACCCCATCGGCGACGTGGAGGCCTGGCCCGGTGCCATCGAGCGCTTCATGGACGAGGCGAAGGCCCACTCCTGGACCCCCGCGGTCCTCGGCTGCTCCGAGACGGGCGGCGAGGTGTGGACCCGCGAGACCGGCCTGGACGCCCTCGAACTGGGCGACGAGGCGGTGGTGGACGTCGCGGGTTTCTCCCTCGCCGGCCGTGCGATGCGCAACGTGCGCCAGATGGTGAAGCGCATCGAGCGCGCCGGCTACGAAACCCGGGTACGGCGCATCCGTGACCTCGGCGAGGGAGAACTGGAGCGCATACGGCACGCCGCCGAGGACTGGCGCGGTACGGACACCGAGCGCGGCTTCTCCATGGCGCTCGGCCGCATCGGCGACCCGGCCGACGGTGACTGCCTGATCGCCACGGCCCACCGGGTCGACGGGCAGGGCGAGACGGGGTCGAGCCCCTACGGCGATCTGAAGGCGATCCTGCACTTCGTTCCCTGGGGCACCAAGGGGGCCTCCCTCGACCTGATGCGCCGCGACCGCTCGGCGGATCCGGGCATGAACGAACTGCTGATCGTGGCCGCGCTCCAGGCCGCCCCCAAGTTCGGTATCGAGCACGTCTCGCTGAACTTCGCGAACTTCCGCTCGGCGCTGGCGCGCGGCGAGAAGATCGGCGCGGGCCCGGTGCTGCGGATGTGGCGGAGCCTGCTGCTCTTCCTCTCCCGCTGGTTCCAGATCGAGTCGCTGTACAAGTTCAACGCGAAGTTCCAGCCCCGCTGGGAGCCGCGCTTCGTGGTCTACGCGTCCTCCCGCGACCTTCCGCGCATCGGTCTGGCGGCCATGCGCGCCGAGGGCTTCGTGAACGTGGCGCTCCCGCGCTTGCTGCGCCGCAGGCCCCGTCCCACGCCTCCGTGCGCGCACGGAGGCGTGGAGCGGGGGGCGGAGGCCACGGGCAGGGTCTGATCCACCGCTCCCCCGGCCCCCGGTGGCCCGCCCCCGCGAGCGGAGCCCGGGGACGCCGGGGGCCTACGCTGAACGTATGAGCACGAAGACCGGGCGGGGCCACGTGGCAGGCCTTCCGACATGGGACCGCTGCGCGGTCATGGGTGTCGTCAACGTCACCCCCGACTCCTTCTCCGACGGTGGCCGCTGGTTCGACACCGCCACCGCCGTCAAGCACGGCCTCGACCTGGTCGCCGAGGGTGCCGACCTCGTCGACGTCGGCGGCGAGTCCACCCGGCCCGGCGCCACCCGCGTCGACGAGGCCGAGGAACTGCGACGTGTCGTACCCGTCGTGCGCGGCCTCGTCGCCGAGGGCGTCACGGTCTCCGTGGACACCATGCGCGCCTCCGTCGCCGAACAGGCCCTCGCCGCCGGTGCCACCCTCGTCAACGACGTCAGCGGCGGCCTCGCCGACCCCGCGATGATCCCGGTCGTCGCGGCGGCGGGCGCCCCCTTCGTGGTCATGCACTGGCGCGGCATCCTCCAGGGCGACGGCATCAAGGGCGACTACGCGGACGTCGTCGGCGAGGTCGTCGACGAGCTGCACGCGCGCGTGGCGGCGGTGCTGGAGGGCGGCGTCGCCCCCGACCGGATCGTCATCGACCCCGGCCTCGGCTTCTCCAAGGAGGCCGAACACGACCTGGTCCTCCTCGCCCATCTCGACCGCCTGCTCGCGCTCGGCCACCCACTGCTGGTCGCGGCCTCCCGCAAGCGGTTCCTGGGGCACGTCCTGGCCGGTCCGGACGGCGCGCCGCCGCCCGCGCGGGAGCGCGACGCCGCCACGGCCGCCGTCTCCGCGCTCGCCGCCCAGGCCGGAGCATGGGCCGTACGCGTGCACGAGGTGCGCGCGACAGCGGACGCGGTCCGCGTGGCACGCGCCATCGAGGGGGCCCGCGCGTCGGACCGCGCACCCCGCACCGGCACCCCCGAAGGAGCCCGGTGAGCACGGCCCACACCGACGTCGAACAGGTCGAGCAGGCCAACACCGCCTTCTACGAGGCCTTGGAGCAGGGCGACTTCGAGACGCTGTCCACGCTCTGGCTGACGCCCGCCGACCTGGGCGTCGACGAGGAGTACCACGACCCGGCCGACACCGGGGTGATCTCCTGCGTCCACCCCGGCTGGCCGGTGCTGACCGGCCGCGGCGAGGTCCTCCGGTCGTACGCGCTGATCATGGCGAACACCGACTACATCCAGTTCTTCCTCACCGATGTGCACGTCTCCGTGACCGGTGACACCGCCCTGGTGACCTGCACCGAGAACATCCTCAGCGGGGGCCCGGCCCCGGACGACGGCACCGAGCTGGGTCCGCTCGTCGGCCAGCTCGTGGTCGCCACGAACGTGTTCCGCCGCACCGCGGAGGGCTGGAAGCTCTGGTCGCACCACGCCTCACCGGTCCTGGCCGAGTCGAACGACGACGAGGAGGAGGACTCCGCCCCGTGAGCGGGCTCCCGGTGGCGGCGGGCGGTGCTCGTGCCTGACGCGGCCCTAGTGGCCGGAATCACCCGGCCCCGGCTTGGGTGGCCGCCTTCGCGTGCGCCATCGTGTTTCCCAGGAGAACGCCCGGTGAACCCTCGCGGCCGTCTTGCGAGCGGACGCCTTCGCGGGCCCTCGCTGTCAGTGCCCGCCGGTAGATTCGTTCGAGACCGGTGAGCCGACCGCACGTGGTGACCACCGCCGCTTACCGACGATTGCAGGAGTGATTCGCGTGGATCGTGTCGCGCTGCGCGGCCTGAGGGCCCGAGGCCACCACGGAGTGTTCCCCGAGGAACGCGCGAAGGGCCAGACCTTCGTCGTGGACCTCGTCCTGGGCCTGGACACCCGGCCTGCCGCCGCCGCCGACGATCTGACGAAGACCGTGCACTACGGCGTCGTGGCGGAGGAGGTCGTGGCCCTCGTCGAAGGAGAACCCGTCGACCTCCTCGAGACGCTCGCCGAGCGCATCGCCCGCTCCTGCCTCGCGCACGCCCCGGTCCAGGAGGTCGAGGTGTGTGTGCACAAACCGGAGGCACCGATCACGGTCCCCTTCGACGACGTGACCGTCACGATCACCCGGAGCCGAGTATGACCGCCTTCTTCCCCAAGGGTCAGAGCGACCCGACCGTACAACCGGTGCCCGCCTCCGTGGTGGAACGCGTCGACGCCGACACGACCCTCCAGAACCCCCGCCGCGCGGTGATCTCCCTGGGGTCGAACCTGGGCAATCGGCTGGAGACGCTCCAGGGCGCCATCGACGCCCTGGAGGACACCCCGGGCGTCCGCGTCAAGGCCGTCTCCCCGGTGTACGAGACGGAGCCCTGGGGCGTGGATCCCGGCAGCCAGCCCTCGTACTTCAACGCCGTCGTCGTCGTGAAGACGACCCTCCCCCCGTCCTCGCTGCTGGAGCGGGCACATGCCGTGGAGGAGGCCTTCCGCCGGGTGCGGGACGAACGGTGGGGCCCGCGCACGCTCGACATGGACATCATCACGTACGCGGATGTCGTCTCCGACGACCCGGTGCTGACGCTTCCCCACCCCCGCGCCCATGAGCGGGCGTTCGTCCTCGCGCCGTGGCACGACCTGGACCCCGAGGCCCAGCTCCCCGGCCGCGGCCCGGTGGCCGACCTGCTCGCCCTGGTCACCCGCGCCGGTGTCACGCCCCGCCCCGACCTGGAACTCCGGCTGCCCGAGTAGTCGTTAAGGTCTACCGGGCCAGGATCCCCGGATCCACGATCATGGACGGCCCACGGCCGGGCTGACGAAGGGACATCGTGAAAGAGCTGCGCATTCGGACGCTGGCGGCGGTGTTCGTGGTGGCCGGAGTGCTGTCCTGGGCGGGCGCCCGGCTGTGGTCCGCGGTGGACACGCTGCCCAGCGTCCCCCTGGCCGCGCCCATCGTCCTCGCCCTGATCGCCGTGGTCCTGCTGGCCACGGCGCTCTCCCTCCGCGCCCGCCTCAAGGCCCAGCGGGAGCGCCGAGCCGACGCGAAGGGGGTCGACCCGCTGATGGCGGCCCGCGCCGTCGTCTTCGGCCAGGCCAGCGCCCTCGTCGCGGCCCTGGTCGCCGGCATGTACGGCGGCACGGGCGTCGTCCTCCTGGAGTCCCTGGACCAGCCCGCCCGCCGCGACCAGGCCATCTACGCCGGTCTCTCGCTCGTGGCCGGTATCGCGGTGATAGCGGCGGCCCTGTTCCTGGAGCGGGTCTGCAAGCTCCCCGAGGACGACGAACACAACGGCGGTACGGCGCCGACGACCTGACGGGCGCCCGCGATCACGGCAGCCGCCCCGCCAGGCCGGCGCTTCCGGGTCAGCGCGCCAGTATCAGGCTCATCGCCTCGGACCGGGTCGTGGCGTCCCGGAGCTGACCCCGCACGGCCGATGTCGTCGTCTTGGCGCCCGGCTTGCGGATGCCCCGGACGGACATGCACATGTGCTCCGCCTCGACCACCACGATGGCGCCGCGCGCCTCGAGGATGCGCATCAGCGAGTCGGCTATCTGCGTGGTGAGTCGTTCCTGCACCTGCGGACGGCGCGCGAAGACATCGACCAGCCGCGCCAGCTTCGACAGGCCGGTGATCTTCCCGCTCTCGGCCGGGATGTACCCGACATGGGCCACCCCGTGGAACGGCAGCAGATGGTGCTCGCACAGGCTGACGATCTCGATGTCCTTGACCAGCACCATCTCGTCGTGCCCGAGATCGAACGTCGTCGTCAGGACGTCCTCGGGCTCCTGCCGAAGCCCCGCCAGAAGCTCCCGGTACGCGCGCGCCACCCTGCCGGGCGTATCACGCAGCCCCTCGCGGTCCGGGTCCTCCCCGACCGCGATGAGCAGTTCCCGTACGGCGTTCTCCGCGCGCTTCTCGTCGAACTCGCCGATCGTGCCCTCGCCGTCCAGTGTCACCGGGTCGATCATCTGTTGCCTCGTTCCTGCGCCTTACGGATCACGCGTTCCTGTGCGGTCGTTCCTGCGCGGTCTTATGGAAATGCCGCGTCCCCCAGGCTAAGCCCAGGGGACGCGGCGGAAATTCCGGGCCTGGTGAGGCCCGTCGGGACGGCTGGGGTCAGCTCTCCCGGCGGTCCTCCACAGCCGACTCGGCGGTGGCATCCGTGGCCTTGGCGAGCGTGGCGCCGTTCGCGCCGTTCGTCAGTGCCAGCTCCTTCGGGGAGAGCACCGGCGGACGCGTGGACGGCGCGCGACGCGAGGAACCGGTCCACGCGGGCCGCGCCGGACGCTTGATGATGGGGGCGAAGATCTCGGCGATCTCCTCCTTGCCCAGCGTCTCCTTCTCCAGCAGCTGGAGCACCAGGTTGTCGAGGACGTCGCGGTTCTCGACCAGGATCTCCCAGGCTTCGTTATGCGCGTTCTCGATCAGCTTCTTGACTTCTTCGTCGACGAGCGCGGCGACCTCTTCCGAGTAGTCGCGCTGGTGAGCCATCTCACGTCCGAGGAACGGCTCGGTGTTGTCGCCGCCGAACTTGATCGCGCCGAGACGCTCGGTCATGCCGTACTGCGTGACCATCGCGCGGGCCGTGGCCGTGGCCTTCTCGATGTCGTTCGCGGCACCCGTCGTCGGGTCGTGGAAGACGAGTTCCTCGGCCGCGCGACCGCCCAGCATGTAGGCGAGCTGGTCGAGCATCTCGTTGCGCGTGGTCGAGTACTTGTCCTCGTCCGGGAGCACCATCGTGTAGCCCAGCGCGCGACCGCGGGACAGGATCGTGATCTTGTGGACCGGGTCGGAGTTCGGCGAGGCCGCCGCGACCAGGGCGTGACCGCCCTCGTGGTACGCGGTGATCTTCTTCTCCTTGTCCGACATGATCCGGGTCCGCTTCTGCGGGCCCGCGACCACGCGGTCGATCGCCTCGTCCAGCATCTTGTTGTCGATCAGTTTCTGGTCGCTGCGGGCCGTGAGAAGCGCGGCCTCGTTCAGGACGTTGGAGAGATCGGCACCGGTGAAGCCGGGGGTACGGCGGGCGACCGCCGACAGGTCGACGTCCGGGGCGACCGGCTTGCCCTTCTGGTGGACCTTGAGGATCTCCAGACGGCCCTGCATGTCCGGGCGGTCGACCGCGATCTGGCGGTCGAAGCGGCCGGGGCGCAGGAGGGCCGGGTCGAGGATGTCGGGGCGGTTGGTGGCCGCGATGAGGATCACGCCGCCCTTGACGTCGAAGCCGTCCATCTCGACGAGGAGCTGGTTCAGGGTCTGCTCGCGCTCGTCGTGACCGCCGCCGAGGCCGGCGCCGCGGTGACGGCCGACCGCGTCGATCTCGTCGACGAAGACGATGGCCGGGGCGTTCGCCTTGGCCTGCTCGAACAGGTCACGGACTCGGGAGGCACCGACACCGACGAACATCTCGACGAAGTCGGAACCCGAGATCGAGTAGAAGGGGACGCCCGCCTCGCCGGCGACCGCACGCGCGAGCAGCGTCTTGCCCGTACCGGGAGGCCCGTACAGGAGCACACCCTTGGGGATCTTGGCGCCGACGGCCTGGAACTTGGCCGGCTCCTGGAGGAACTCCTTGATCTCGTGGAGCTCCTCGACGGCCTCGTCCGAGCCCGCGACGTCCGAGAACGTGGTCTTCGGGGTGTCCTTGGTGATGAGCTTCGCCTTGGACTTGCCGAAGTTCATGACGCGGGAGCCGCCGCCCTGCATCTGGTTCATCAGGAACAGGAAGACGACCACGATGAGGACGAAGGGAAGCAGGGAGAGCAGGATCCCGACGAAGGGGTTCTGCTTGGACGGCGACACCGTGTAGCCGTCGGGGATCTGCTTGTGCTGGTACTTGTCCTGGAGGGTGTTGGCCAGGTTCACACCCTGATCGCCGATGTAGCTCGCCTGGATCTTGGAGCTGCCCTGGATCTTGACGCCGTCCTTGAGCGAGGCCTTGATGACCTGCTCGTCGCCGGTGGTGAGCTTGGCCGACTTGACCTTGTTGGCGTTGATCGCCGCCACGACCTGGCCTGTGTCCACCGTCTTGTAGCCGCCGGAGGAGCCGACGACCTGCATCAACACGACCACGGCGAGGACGGCCAGCACGATCCACATGACCGGCCCACGGAAGTATCGCTTCACGTCCATCCATACGGAGCGATGCCGCCCCGTCCCTCCTGCCATAGTGAGTTTGATAAAGACAAAGACAGTTCTTCTGACGGTACCCCAGGATCGCCACCCGTAGCCGCAGGGGACTCCTGGCAACACCGCCTACGCATCTCAACGGCACGAAACCCGTCGAGGTTCCCGGCGGTCTTGCGAGAACCGGGGTTCGGCCGCCGGGAGCGACGGCCGAACCCCCGGAGAGTCAGCCGCCGTAGACGTGAGGCGCGAGCGTACCGACGAACGGGAGGTTGCGGTACTTCTCGGCGTAGTCGAGGCCGTAGCCCACGACGAACTCGTTCGGGATGTCGAAGCCGACCCACTCGACGTCGATGGCGACCTTCGCGGCCTCCGGCTTGCGCAGCATCGTGCACACCTTGAGGGAGGCGGGCTCGCGCGAGCCGAGGTTGGACAGCAGCCAGGACAGGGTCAGGCCGGAGTCGATGATGTCCTCGACGATGAGGACGTGCTTGCCCTTGATGTCGGTGTCGAGGTCCTTGAGGATCCGCACGACGCCGGAGGACTGGGTGCCCGCGCCGTAGGAGGACACCGCCATCCAGTCCATGGTGACGGGGGTGGACAGCACCCGCGCGAGGTCGGCCATGACCATCACCGCGCCCTTGAGCACACCGACGATCAGCAGGTCCTTGCCCGCGTACTCCGCGTCGATCTTCGCGGCCAGCTCGGCCAGCTTCGCGTCGATCTCTTCCTTGGTGATGAGTACCTTCTCGAGGTCGGCACCCATGTCTTTCGCGTCCACCCGCATCACTTTCGGTCGTCCCGCACTGATTGCCCGCTCGCCTCAGGGGTGCCGGTGCCGCTCTCCACGGTCGACCGCACCCGGAACGTCCGCGCGAGGCAGCCGCGTACGGCCACGTACCGCGCGCCCCGCGCGGTCGTCTCGTACGACGGCAGCGCGGCCCTTCGGCTCGCCGGCCGGCTGACCGGCCCCTCCCGAAGGGGAGAGCCGGACGCCTCCTCGCGGAGGCGCGATGTCAGCCTTGCCGAATCACCAGTCTGCCACCCTGACGCTGAGCGACGACTTTGCCCGGGAGATTGATGGCCCCCTGGCCGCGCCAGCCGGTGATCAGGCGGTCCACTTCCTCGATGTGACGGGCGAAGAGGGAACCGGCGGGAGCACCGGCCTCGATGGCGGCGCGCCGCAGGATCCGGCGGCGCACGGCGGGCGGCAGTGCGAAGAGCTTGGCGCACTCCAGAAGACCGGTGGCGTCGCGTACGGAGGACTCGGCCTGTCCCGCCCAGCTGTCGAGAGCGTCGGCATCGTCACGGGAGAGTTGCGCCGTGCGGGCGAGGGCCTCGACCACGCCTCTGCCGAGCGCCTTCTCCAGGGCGGGCAGGCCCTCGTGGCGCAGCCGGGAGCGGGTGTAGGACGGGTCGGTGTTGTGGGGGTCGTCCCAGACGGGCAGGGACTGGACCAGGCAGGCCTTGCGGGCGGTCTGCCGGTCGAGGAGGAGGAAGGGGCGGCGGTAACGGCCGCCGGCCCCCGAGACCGCGGCCATTCCGGACAGGGAGCGGATGCCGGAGCCGCGGGCGAGGCCGAGCAGGACCGTCTCGGCCTGGTCGTCACGGGTGTGCCCGAGGAGGACGGCTGCGGCGCCATGGCGCTCGGCGGCGGCGTCCAGCGCGGCGTAGCGCGCGTCACGGGCGGCGGCTTCCGGGCCTCCGGCGCGGCCGACGGTCACGGCGACGGACTCGACCGGGTCGAGGGCGAGGGAGCGGAGGCGCTGCACCACGTCGTCGGCGCGGAGGTCGGAGCCGGGTTGCAGGCCGTGGTCGACGGTGATGCCGCCGGCGCGGATGCCGAGCTTGGGGGCTTCGAAGGCGAGGGCGGAGGCGAGCGCCATGGAGTCGGCGCCACCGGAGCACGCCACGAGCACGAGCGGCGCGCGGGGGCGCTCGCGGTTCGTGCGGTCGGCTTGCTGCCCGACGCCGGTGCGCTGCTCGACGCCGGTGTGCTGCTCGGTAACGGTGTGCTGCTCGGTATCGGTGTGCTGCTCGATGAGGATGTCGTGGAGGACGCGGCGGACCGCCAGGCGTATCGCCGCGACCGCAGGATGGGGACCCATGTCCGGTTCCCTTCATAAAGATTCGGGGGGTGAGCCCGGTACGGTCACTCAGAGTGTGTCGATGGTGACAGAAGCGGGCCGTTCCCCGAGCATCGCACGCCTATCCATGACACACGGTCCCTCGGACGAGTGATTGGCAGGGCGTTCTCCTGCCGTGGGCGGCACGCGGTGTGCACGGCGCTCGCGCGGGCTCACGACTCCGCCTTGCGGTGCACCCGCGCGACCCAGTCCGCCGGTTTGGCGATCTCCGCCTTGGTCGGGAGGGTGTTCGGCGAGGTCCAGACGTGGTTGAAGCCGTCCATGCCGACCTGCTCGACCGCCGCGCGCACGAACCGCTCGCCGTCGCGGTACTGCCGGAGCTTGGCGTCCAGGCCGAGCAGCTTGCGCAAAGCGAGGTCGAGGCGGGAGGCGCCCTTGGCGCGGCGCTGCTGGAACTTCTCGCGGATCTCGGCGACGGAGGGGACGACATCCGGGCCGACGCCGTCCATCACGTAGTCGGCGTGTCCTTCCAGGAGGGACATCACCGCGGTCAACCGGCCGAGGATCTCCCGCTGGGTGGGCGTCTGCACGAGTTCCACGAGGGAGTGGGCCTCGTCGCCCTCCTCGCCCTCGGGGCGGCCTCCGACGAGCGACTGGGCGGCTTCCCTGATGCGCTCCAGGAGGGTCATGGGGTCGACGTCGGTCTCCGCCAGGAAGGCCTGGATCTCGCCCTCCAGGTGGTCGCGCAGCCAGGGCACCGCGGTGAACTGCGTGCGGTGGGTCTCCTCGTGCAGACAGACCCAGAGGCGGAAGTCATGGGGCTGTACGTCGAGTTCGCGCTCCACGTGCACGATGTTCGGCGCCACCAGCAGCAGGCGTCCGCCGCCGTTCGCACCGGCCGGGAGGTCGCGGGTGGCCGGGGCGAAGGTCTCGTACTGGCCGAGCACCCGGGAGGACAGGAACGACAGGAGCATGCCCACTTCCACGCCGGTGACCTTGCCTCCGACGACGCCGACGACGGCGCTGCCCGGACCGGCCCCGCGGCGTTGCTGCATCTTGTCGAGGAGCGGCTTGAGGAGCTCCCGGAACCCGGCGACGTTCGCCTTCACCCAACCGGGGCGGTCCACGACGAGCACCGGGGTGCCGTGCGCGCCCTGTTCACCCAGCCGGGTAAAGGCGCGGACGTGCTCCTCCGAGGCCTTCGCGTGCCGGCGCAGCTCCGCGACGACGGCCCGTGCCTCGTCGCGGCTCACTTCGGGGCCCGGCCGCAGGAGCCGGGTCGCGGTCGCCACCGCGAGTTTCCAGTCGACCAACTCGGGACCACCGATGCGCGTCATGCGTCAACGGTACGTGCTCACGCGCGAGTGCGGTGAGGGGTGCGACACCGACACCGGGGCGCCCTCCGGGTACGGGACCCCTGGCGCCGGTGGCCGGGCTGTCACCGGCAGCCGCAGTGCGCCAGGGCCGCCGCCATGCGGTCCAGGGCCGCCCTGGCGGTCGTCTGGTCCATCGAGCCGTCCGTCAGGAAGGCGAAGGCCATCAGGCGGCCTTCCGTGTCGACCACGGTGCCCGCGAGGGCGTTGACGCCCGTCAGGGAACCGGTCTTGGCCCGTACGACGCCGATGCCGAAGCGCTGCGCGTCGTCCTCGTAGCGGTCGCTGAGGGTGCCCGTGAACCCGGCCACCGGCAGCCCGGTCAGGACCGTGCGCAGTTCGGGGTGCGCGGGGGAGCCCGCGGTGGCGAGGAGCGCCGTCAGCAGGCCGGCCGTGGTGCGGTCGTCCCGGTTCAGGCCGCTGCCGTCGCCGAAGTGCGCGCCCTTGAGCGGCAGTCCGAGCTTCTTCAACTGGGCGGCGATCGCGGCGCCGCCCCCGTCGAAGCTCGGCCGGCCGCCGGTGGCGAGCGCGGTCTGGCGGGCGAGGGCCTCGGCGATGTCGTTGTCGCTGGTGGTCAGCATCCGCTCGACCACGGCGGACAGGGGCGGCGACTGGGCGAAGGCCACGGTCCGCGCGTGGGGCGTGGCCTTCGCCGCGCGGGGCGCCGAGGTCTTGATCCCGTGTCGTCCGAGCAGGTCGCCGAAGGTGCGGGCCGCGTCCGCCGCCGGGTCCGGGACGCGGTCGGCCGGACCGCTCGTGGCGGCGTCCGCGCGGCCCTCGTCGGCCATCAGCGCGGTGACTTCGGCGAGGTTGGGGTTGACCCCGATGGGGTGCAGCGCCTTGCCCGCGAACAGCGAGGTGTCGTAGGAGAGCGCCACGGACGTCACGTGCCGCTGCTTCAGGGCCGTGGCGGTCTTCTCCGCGAGGGTGCGCAGGCTCGCCCCGTCGGCCTTCTCGCGGGCGGTCAGGGTCGGATCGCCGCCACCGACGAGCACCAGCTTGTCGCCTCCCGGCTCCAGCATCGCGCGGGTGGTGAACCGGTGGTCGGGACCGGCCGCGGAGAGCACGGCGACGGCCGTGGCGATCTTCGTGGTCGAGGCGGGGGTCAGCGCGTCGTCCGCACCCTTGGCGTACAGGCGTCTGCCGGAGGCGACGTCGAGGACCACGGCGGAGCGCCGGGGGCCGAGCGAGGCGTCACGCAGGAGCGGGTCGAGGACGTGGGTCAGCCCGGCCGGGGTCTGCGGGCCGGTGTCGCCCGTGACGGCGCCGAGGGCGGCCAGCACGGACGCGGCGCTCGGCGCGGGCGCGGGCGCGTCGCCCGTCGCACCGGAGCCACCGCCGTGATCTGCGCCACCCTCGCGGTCCCACGCTGTGGCCCGGTCGCGCTCGGCCGTACGCTGGCCCGCGGAGTCCCAGGGACCGGCGGCGGTCACGAGCCCGGCCGCGAGTGCCAGGCCCAGGAGGGCGGCGACGCCCGTGAGCTGTGGGGTGGTGAACCTGCCGGAGCGCGGACGCACGGCGCGCGCGGCCCGCGCCAGACGCGGTACGACGGCCTGCTCGACGCGTGCGAGACGCGGCCTCGCGGCCCGCCAGACCCTCCGCTCCACCAAGACCACCAGCCCCTTTCGCAATCACACACCCGCGTGAGGGACACTTAATCACCAGAACTATGTGCTGATCATGGAGGAGCCACCGGTGGAATTCGACGTCACGATCGAGATCCCGAAGGGTTCGCGGAACAAGTACGAGGTGGACCACGAGACCGGTCGTATCCGCCTGGACCGTCGACTTTTCACCTCGACCAGCTACCCGGCCGACTACGGCTTCGTGGAGAACACCCTGGGTGAGGACGGCGACCCGCTGGACGCCCTCGTCATCCTGGAGGAGCCGACCTTCCCCGGTTGCCTCATCAAGTGCCGCGCGATCGGCATGTTCCGGATGACGGACGAGGCGGGCGGCGACGACAAGCTGCTGTGCGTGCCGGCGTCGGACCCGCGGGTGGAGCACCTGCGCGACATCCACCACGTGTCCGAGTTCGACCGCCTGGAGATCCAGCACTTCTTCGAGGTCTACAAGGACCTGGAGCCCGGCAAGTCCGTCGAGGGCGCCGACTGGGTGGGCCGCGCGGACGCGGAGGCCGAGATCGAGCGTTCGTACAAGCGCTTCGAGGAGCACGGCGGTCACTGACCCGCCCTGACCTGCACGGGCCGCGTCACTCCCACCGGGGTGACGCGGCCCGTTGTCGTACTGGTGCGCATACTGGGGCGTACGGGAGGTAGGTACCGGAGACCATGCGAAGGAGAAGCGAGGCGGACGTGGTGGCCGAGCCGGAGCCGGAAGACCGCAAGCCGCGGTCGGACGAGGCGCGGAACGCGCCGCCCCAGGGCCGGGGCGAGAGCGAGTCCTCCACGACCTCCGAGTTCGCCCTTCCCGCGGGGCTCGGCGTGGCGCCGCAGGCCGGTACGGAGTCCGAGACGACGTCGGAGTTCGCCGTCCCGGAGGGGCTGGAGGTGCCGCATCCGTCCGCCGCCGAGTCCGAGGGTTCGGCGTTCAGCGTGCCGAGCACCTACAGCGCGGGCAGCGCGCCGAGCGCCTTCACGCCGCCGTCCGGGGTCCCCGCCGTCCGGCTCACCAAGGAGGCGCCCTGGCAGGACCGGATGCGCACGATGCTGCGGATGCCGGTGGCCGAGCGGCCCGCCCTGGAGCCCACGCAGAAGCCCGACGAGACGGGTCCCGCCGTCCCGCGCGTGCTCGACCTGACCCTGCGTATCGGTGAACTGCTGCTGGCGGGCGGCGAGGGCGCCGAGGACGTGGAGGCCGCGATGTTCGCGGTCTGCCGCTCCTACGGCCTCGACCGGTGCGAGCCGACCGCCACCTTCACGCTGCTGTCGATCTCGTACCAGCCGTCGCTGGTCGACGACCCCGTGACGGCCTCGCGGACGGTGCGCCGCCGCGGCACGGACTACACGCGCCTGTCGGCCGTGTTCCAGCTCGTGGACGACCTGAGCGACCCGACGACCCATGTCTCCCTGGAGGAGGCCTACCGGCGGCTCGCGCTGATCCGCCGCAACCGCCACCCCTACCCCGGCTGGGTCCTGACCGCGGCGAGCGGGCTGCTCGCCGGAGCGGCCTCCGTGCTCGTCGGCGGTGACGTCATCGTCTTCTTCGCCGCCGCGCTCGGCGCGATGCTCGGCGACCGGCTGGCATGGCTGTGCGCCGGGCGCGGACTGCCGGAGTTCTACCAGTTCCTGGTGGCCGCGATGCCCCCGGCCGCGATCGGCGTCGCGCTCACGGTCGCCCATGTGGACGTACGCGCGTCCGCGGTGATCACCGGTGGGCTCTTCGCGCTGCTGCCCGGACGGGCCCTGGTGGCGGGTGTGCAGGACGGCCTGACCGGCTTCTACATCACCGCGGCGGCGCGCCTGCTGGAGGTCATGTACTTCTTCGTCGGCATCGTCATCGGCGTCCTGGTGGTCCTGTACTTCGGTGTGAAGCTCGGCGCCGAGCTGAATCCCGACACGGCGCTGAACCCGACCCAGCGGCCTCTCATCCAGATCGCCGCGTCGATGCTGCTGTCGCTGACCTTCGCGATCCTGCTCCAGCAGGAGCGGTCCACCGTGCTGTGGGTGACCCTCAACGGGGGCGTCGCGTGGAGTGTGTTCGGGGCGATGCACTACCCGGGCGATATCTCGCCGGTCGCCTCCACGGCGGTCGCGGCGGGCCTGGTGGGCCTGTTCGGGCAGTTGCTGTCGCGCTACCGCTTCGCGTCCGCGCTGCCGTACACGACGGCCGCGATCGGGCCTCTGCTGCCCGGTTCGGCGACGTACTTCGGGCTGTTGTCGATCGCGCAGGACAACATCGACAAGGGCCTGGTGTCCCTGGCCAGGGCCGCCTCGCTGGCGATGGCCATCGCGATCGGGGTGAACCTCGGTTCGGAGATCTCGCGGCTGTTCCTGCGGGTGCCGGGCGGCCCCGCCGAGGGACGGCGGGCCGCCAAACGCACCCGAGGGTTCTGAGCTTCTACGGGGCGCGGTAGCCCTCGGGGTCCTGGTCGTAGCCGGCCGGATATTGCTGGGGCTGGCCGTAGCCCTGCCGGCCCTGGTTCGAGCCGTACGGCTGCTGGGGCTGCTGGTGGCCCTGGGGGTACTGCTGCGGGTAGCCGTAGGGCTGCTGGTTCTGGCCGTACGCCTGCTGCTGGTCGTAGCCCTGCTGCTCGCCGTACGGCTGCTGCTGGCCGTACGGCTGCTGCTGGCCGTACGGCTGCTGCTGGCCGTACGGCTGCTGCCCCTGCGCGGGGTGGGCTCCCTGGCCCTGATCGCCGTAGGCCTGGCCCTGGTCGCCGTAGGCCTGGTCCTGCTGCACCGGCCGGAGCTGGGTCGTCGCGTCGTCCATGACCTGCGGCTGCTGCCACGGGGACGGCTGCGGCCAGGCCTCGGGGGTCTGCGCGGCCTCCGGCTGCTCCGTGGCCTGAGCGGCGGCGTTCTTCTTGGCCTTCGAGCGCGCCAGCAGGAACTCGATGGCGATCGGGATCACCGAGATGAGGACGATCAGGATGAGGATCGCCTCGATGTTGGTCTTGACGAAGTCGATGTTGCCGAGCCAGGAGCCGAGCAGGGTCACGCCCGCGCCCCACAGGACGCCGCCGATGACGTTGAAGACCAGGAACGAGCGGTACCGCATGCCGCTGACGCCCGCGATGATCGGCGTGAACGTCCGCACGATGGGCACGAAGCGGGCCAGGATCAGGGACTTGGGGCCGTACTTCTCGAAGAACTCGTGCGCCTTGGTGACGTTCTCCTGCTTGAACAGGCGGGAGTCCGGGCGGTTGAAGAGCGAGGGGCCGACCTTCTTGCCGAACATGTAGCCGGCCTGGTCGCCGAGGATCGCGGCGAGGCAGATCAACGCGATGGCCCCCCACAGCGGGAAGTCCAACTGGTCGGACGTGATCAGCAGGCCACAGGTGAACAGCAGGGAGTCGCCCGGCAGGAAGAAGCCGATGAGCAGGCCGGACTCGGCGAAGATGATGAGGAGCAGGCCCCAGATGCCGAAGTTGTCGAGCAGAAAGTTCGGATCCAGCCAGCTCGGGCCGAGGGCAAGCGTCGTCACGGTTCCGGGCTCCTGAGGGGTATGGACGGACGGCGGCGGTTCGCCCTCCGTGGTGCTGCCGCACAAAGCTATCAACGGATGGTGTACACCCCTCGGTTCCACGGACGCCCGGCAGGGCCTCCCGGTGGGACTGTGTCAGGCTGGGCGGCATGAGTATCGAGGAATTCGGTGGCGGGCAGGGTCCTCAGTCGGACGTGCTGGTCGTGACGACGAACGACATACCGGGCTACCGCGTGGAACGGGTCATCGGCGAGGTCTTCGGCCTGACGGTGCGCTCGCGGCACCTGGGCAGCCAGATCGGCGCGGGCCTGAAGTCGATGATCGGCGGCGAGCTCAAGGGGCTCACCAAGACGTTGGTACAGACCCGCAACCAGGCCATGGAGCGGCTGATCGAGCAGGCACGCGCGCGTGGCGCCAACGCGGTCCTGGCGTTCCGCTTCGACGTGACCGAGGCGGCCGACGTCGGCACGGAGGTGTGCGCGTACGGGACGGCCGTGGTCGTCGTCCAGGAGTAGGCCACAGCGACGAGGAGGGGGCGCCGACCAGGATCGGCACCCCCTCTTCGTCATCCCTCGTGGCGGGCGGCGTTGGCGAGCATCGCGTCGTGCAGATGCTCGGCGAGTCCGGGGCACTTCGCGTCGTAGTACGCCTTGAAGCGCTCGTCGGAGACGTACATCTCCGCGAAGCACCGGTGCATCTCGTACGGGACCTCGAAGAACCAGCGGCTGACGTGCTGCCGGTGTTCCTCGGCCATGTCCATGGCGGCCTGGCCGGTCGCGGGCTCACGGGCGGCCACCAGTGCGGTGTAGCGCTCACTCCAGTCGTCGGCCTCGGCCTGTAGCCGCTTCCAGTCCTCCTTGGTGTAGCGGGCGGCGCGGCGCTGCGACTCGGCGTAGGCCTCCGTGCCGCCCCAGCGCTGCTCGGCCTCCTCGGCGTACTGCTCGGGGTCCTTGTCCCCGAACACCTCGAACCGTTCCTCGGGCGTGAGGTTGATGCCCATCCTGCGTGCCTCCATGGCCTGCTCCACGGCCGCGGCCATCTTCCGCAGCTTCTCGATCCGGGCGGTCAGCAGTTCGTGCTGGCGGCGCAGGTGTGCGCGCTGGTCCGCGTCCGGGTCGTCGAGCAGCGCCGCGACCTCGTCGAGCGGGAAGCCGAGCTCCCGGTAGAACAGGATGCGCTGCAACCGGTCGAGGTCCTCGTCGCTGTAGCGCCGGTGACCCGCGTGGCTGCGCCCGCCCGGGACGAGCAGGCCGATGTCGTCGTAGTGGTGCAGGGTGCGCACCGTCACACCCGCGAAATCGGCGACCTGGCCGACCGAGTAGCTCACTTCCGCTCCCTTCTGGGTACGCGCCCCAGACTGGGACATCACGTCACGTGAGGTGCAAGCCGAGATGCCGGGAAACGCGGGGATGAACCGATGAACCGAAAGAGCCCGCCGATCCGATGAGACGGTAGCCGCACGCACCGCCGACGCGATGGGAGACGAGACACCATGCCGCTCCACTCAGGCCCGAGGAAGCGCGACGCGCACTCCACACCGCTCAACCCCTTCTTCGGAGAGGCGAACCCGGTCGTCGAGATGACCGAGGCACCGCCGAAGAACCGGCTGCCCTCGGGGCCGATGCTGCCCTCGACCGCGTACCAACTGGTCCACGACGAACTGATGCTGGACGGCAACTCGCGGCTGAACCTCGCCACCTTCGTCACCACGTGGATGGAGGACCAGGCGACGGTGCTGATGAACGAGTGCCGCGACAAGAACATGATCGACAAGGACGAGTACCCGCGCACCGCCGAACTGGAGCGCCGTTGCGTGGCGATGCTCGCCAGCCTGTGGAACGCCCCGGACCCGGAGGCGGTCGTAGGCTGTTCGACGACCGGTTCGAGCGAGGCGTGCATGCTCGCCGGGATGGCGCTGAAGCGGCGCTGGGCCCGGCGCAACGCGGACCGCTACCCCTCGCGGGACGCCCGCCCGAACCTCGTCATGGGGGTGAACGTGCAGGTCTGCTGGGAGAAGTTCTGCGCGTTCTGGGAGGTGGAGGCGCGTCAGGTGCCCATGGAGGGTGACCGGTTCCATCTGGACCCGCAGGCCGCCGCCGAGCTGTGCGACGAGAACACCATCGGGGTCGTCGGCATCCTCGGCTCCACGTTCGACGGGTCCTACGAGCCGATCGCCGAGCTGTGCGCGGCCCTGGACGCCCTCCAGGAGCGCACGGGCCTCGACATCCCCGTGCATGTGGACGGCGCGTCGGGGGCGATGATCGCGCCGTTCCTCGACGAGGACCTGGTGTGGGACTTCCGGCTGCCGCGGGTCGCGTCGATCAACACCTCGGGCCACAAGTACGGGCTGGTCTACCCGGGTGTGGGCTGGGTGCTGTGGCGTGACCAGGAGGCGCTGCCCGAGGAACTCGTGTTCCGGGTCAACTACCTGGGCGGCGACATGCCGACCTTCGCGCTGAACTTCTCCCGGCCCGGGGCCCAGGTCGTGGCGCAGTACTACACGTTCCTGCGGCTGGGCCACGACGGCTACCGGGCGGTCCAGCAGACGACCCGGGACGTCGCGCGGTCGCTCGCCGCGCGGGTGGAGGCGCTCGGCGACTTCCGCCTTCTCACCCGCGGCGACGAACTACCGGTCTTCGCCTTCACGACCGCACCGGAGGTGACGGCCTATGACGTCTTCGATGTCTCCCGGCGCCTGCGCGAGTGCGGCTGGCTCGTGCCCGCGTACACCTTCCCGGCCAACCGCCAGGATCTGTCCGTGCTGCGGATCGTGTGCCGCAACGGCTTCTCGTCGGACCTCGCCGCGCTGCTGATCGAGGACCTGACCCGCCTGCTGCCCGACCTGCGCCGGCAGCCGTGTCCGCTGACGCGGGACCGGGAGGCGGCCACGAGCTTCCATCACTGACGCCCTGAAGCCCGTGCCCGCGCGGTCCCGGCGCGCCGCCTCAGAACGGGAAGCTGCTGCGCCCGTGCTGCACCGAGATCCACTTCTGGGTGGTGAAGGCCTCGATCGTCATCTCGCCGTTCAGCCGGCCGATGCCCGAGTGCTTCTCACCACCGAAGGGGATCAGCGGCTCGTCATGGACCGTTCCGTCGTTCACATGGAACATGCCCGTGTCGATCTGCCGGGCGAAGGCCACGCCGCGCTCGATGTCTCCGGTGTGCACGGCGCCGCTGAGGCCGTACGGGGTGTCGTTGACGATCCGGACGGCGTCCTCCTCACCGTCGAACGGGATGAGGAAGGCGACCGGGCCGAAGACCTCCTGCCGGAGCAGCGCGGAGTCGGCGGGCACGTCCGTCAGGACGGACGGGGCGACCAGGTTGTCGGTGGTGACGCCGTGCACCAGCGCCGTCGCGCCCTCGGCGATCGCCTGGTCGACCACCCCCGACACCGCCTTCGCCTGGGCGGAGTTGATCACCGGGCCGATGATCGTCTGCGGGTCGCGCGGGTCCCCGACCTTCAGCGACTTCACCTTGGCGACGAACTTCCCGGTGAACTCCTCGGCGATCGAACGGTCCACCAGGACACGGTTCGCGGCCATGCAGACCTGGCCCTGGTGCACGTACCGGCTGAAGACGGCGGCGTCGACCGCGTAGTCGATGTCCGCGTCGTCCAGCACCACCAGCGCGCTGTTGCCGCCGAGTTCGAGGACCGAACGCTTGAAGAACGAGGCGCAGACGGTCGCGACATGGCGGCCGACCGCGTCGGAGCCGGTGAAGGAGATGACCTTCGGGACCGGGTGCTCCAGGAACGCGTCGCCGATCTCCGCTATGTCCGTGATCAGGACGTTCAGCAGGCCGCCCGGCAGCCCCGCGTCCTCGAAGATCTTCGCGATCAGGGAGCCGCCGATGATCGGCGTGTTCTGGTGCGGCTTGAGGACCACCGCGTTGCCGAGCGCCAGCGCCGGGGCGACGGACTTGATCGACAGGAAGAGGGGGAAGTTGAACGGGCTGATCACGCCGACGACGCCGACGGGCTCGCGGTAGAGCCGGTTCTCCTTGCCGTCGACCGGCGAGGGAAGGATCTTGCCCTCGGGGCGCAACGCCAACTGCATCGACTCGCGCAGGAGTTCCTTGGTGAGGTGCAACTCGAAGGCGGCCTTCAGACGTGTGCCGCCCAGCTCGGCGATGATCACCTCGGTGATCTCGTCCTCGCGGTCCTCGATGACCCGGATCGCCTTCTCGAACACGGCCCGACGGGCGTACGGGTTGGTGGCGGCCCACTTCTTCTGGGCGGCCTCGGCGGCCCGGTAGGCCTCGTCGACCTCGTCGACCGTGGCCGTCGTGATCGATGCCAGCTTCTCGCCGTCGTACGGGTTGAAGTCGATGATGTCCCAGGAGCCCCTGCCGGGGCGCCACTGGCCGCCGATGTACTGCTGAGCGAGATCGGTGAAGCAGGACGACATGTGACCCCTCAATCCCTTGCAGCCGAAGCAGACACCCGTGTCACCCGTGCACCCGCACGCGATCACACCATGCGCTGATTGGACGTCATCGTACTTGCGTACAAAGGGAGTTGGGCGTCCGCTCCGAATACCGGCTCCGTCACGGATACCGGCTCCGCCGCGGACAACGGCTCCGCCGCGGATACCGGCAAGGGGCCTCAGGAGAGCTGGAGCAGGCCTCGCAGCAGATCGCGGCTCTCGGCCGGTCCCGGGCTGTCCTGCTGCAACTGCTTCATCGCCGTCTCGTACTGACCGACGTCCTCACGCTTGTCCAGGTAGAGCGCGCTCGTGAGCTGCTCCATGTAGACCACGTCGGACAGGTCGGACTCGGTGAAGCTCAGGATGGTGAAGGAGCCGCTCTCGCCGGAGTGCCCGCCGAAGCTGAACGGCATGATCTGCAGCCGTACGTTCGGGCGCTCCGAGAGGTCGATCAGATGCTGGAGCTGGCCGCGCATCACCGCCCGGTCGCCGTAGGGGCGACGCAGGGCGGCCTCGTCGAGGATCACCTGGAACTCCGGGGCGTTCTCCGCGACCAGGCACTTCTGCCGCTCCAGCCGCAGCGCCACCCGTCGCTCGATGTCGGCGGCAGCGGCGCCCTTCATGCCCCGGGACACGACCGCGTGCGCGTACGCCTCGGTCTGCAACAGGCCGTGCACGAACTGGACTTCGTACGACCGGATCAGATGCGCCGCGCCCTCCAGGCCGACGTACGTCGGGAACCAGTTCGGCAGCACATCCGAGTAACTGTGCCACCACCCGGCGACATTGGCCTCCTTGACCAAGGAGAGCAGTGAGGTGCGTTCGGCCTCGTCGGTGATTCCGTACAACGTCAGCAGGTCCTCGACATCGCGCGTCTTGAAGCTAACCCGTCCCAACTCCATGCGGCTGATCTTCGATTCCGAGGCCCGGATCGAGTATCCGGCCGCCTCTCTCGTGATGCCGCGCCCCTCACGCAGGCGCCTGAGATGGGATCCCAGCAGAATGCGCCGCACCACCGAGCCGCTCGAGTCCCCAGCGCTCACTTCGGTCCGCCTCCCCAACGTCTTCGCCCGCGCAGTCTGCCACTAAAACACTTCAAGCAGTACTCGTGCGGTTACAGACAGGGAAAGCAGTCAAGTCGAGACGCGGAGGTGGATCGGAGACTGCACGGAAGGGTGAAGGAAGTGACAGAAGAAACGAGTAGAAAGCAGACGGTGGGGGCCAATTCCGGCTCGTGCACGTGCATCTGCCCTTGCATCTGCTTGGCGCATCCGAAACCATGGTCCCGCGCCACCGCTGCATCGCCACGACCGCGAACACCCGGGAGTGCCTCGCATGGGGACGAATGGATCGACCATGCTCGAGCCCTTACGGCAGGGACTTCCGCCGCTTGATCCCGCCGCCGCGTCCAGCGCCGCCTCCTGCGCCCTGCCCGCCCGGCTCGAAGCGGTGCGCGAGGCACGGCACTTCACCCGCAACACGCTCGTGCAGTGGGATGTCGGCGACCGCTTCGACGATGTCTGCCTGGTGGTCTCCGAGCTGGTGACGAACGCGCTGCGGCACGCGCTGCCCACGCCCGCCCTGCTCGCGAACGAACCGGAACCGCCGGTCCGGCTGCATCTGATGCGCTGGACCGCGCGCCTGGTGTGCGCCGTGCGCGACCCCAGTCACCAGGGCCCGGTCGCGGGCGGCTCGGAGGACTTCTCGGCGGAGTCGGGACGCGGACTGTTCCTGGTGGACTCCTTCGCCGACAGCTGGGGCTGGCACCCGCTGGCAGGCACGCTGAGCGGCAAGGCGGTCTGGGCGCTGTTCCGGCTGCCCGCGCCGTCGTCGTCGCCGTACACCGAGTGACCGGCCACGGCTCTCTTTGAGGCCGCGTTTCTACGCGTGTCACCGGCCCAGGGCTCAACGGCCGCTCGACCGCGACCTGTTCACGTGCCGCATTCTCACACGATCAGGTGGTCGAACTCGCCGTCCTTGACGCCCAGCAGCATCGCCTCGATCTCCGCGCGGGTGTAGACCAGCGCGGGACCGTCGGGGAAGCGGGAGTTGCGCACCGCCACCTCTCCCCCGGGCAGCCGGGCGAACTCCACGCAGGATCCCTGCGAGTTGCTGTGCCGGCTCTTCTGCCAGACCACTCCGTGCAGTTCGGTCGCAGCCATGCCGTTGTACACGTCGTCCACGTCGTACACGTCGTGGTCCACAGGTCGCTCCCCGGATGGTGCAGTGGCTGGTGTGGCCATTGATGCAACGGTCAACTGACCCGGATCATAACGTCGTTCACGTGCATATGCGCGAGCAGATGCACGTGCACGAGGGGTGTTCCTGCGGTTACAGCTTTTGCGGTCCCTTGACGGAGACGCACGCGGCGCCCTTCCTGTTCCACCCGCCGCCCGGCTCGGCGTTCGTGACAGCGTTCGTGACGGCCCGGCTCCGGTGGTCATGGCGCCGGAGACCGCCCGGCGACGCGTGTCCGCCTGGTAGCTTGCTGCGATCGTCCTGACGGCGTCATCGGCACCCTGGGGAGACTTCAGTGACTTCGGCGAACCATGTCACGTACCGGCAGGCGCGCAGCGTGCTCGCGGTCGCGGGTCTGTCGGCCGCGCTCCTGCTGACCGGCTGCAGCAGCGACTCCGGGGACGACGCGAGCGCGAAGCCGAGCGCTCGCGCGACCACGGCGGACACCGACGGCGGCTCCGCCACCCCGGACGCCAAGGCCTCGGACGCCAAGGCCGGGAAGCTGGAGGGCAGTTGGCTGGCCACGACCGACGGCAAGGCCGTGGCGCTGGTGATCACCGGTGCCAAGGCCGCGCTCTTCGCGACGGGCGGCGACGTGTGCAGCGGGACCGCCGGCGAGGAGGCGGGCATGCAGATGATCCACCTCACGTGCACGTCCGGTGGCAAGGAGCGCGGCACCGGCATGGTCGACTCCGTGGACGCCACCAGCATGAAGGTGACGTGGGAGGGCGGCCTCGGCGCGGAGACGTACACGAAGTCCGAGGGCGGGCAACTGCCCAGCGGGCTGCCGAGCGTCGGGTCCTGACCCCACCCGCCCCGCTCAACGGGGCGTGGAGTCCCCGCAGTTGCGCGAGGCATCGGGTTCGAGAGCCTCGCTGAGGTCCTCCAGGGCGGTGAGGACCAGCCCCGCGCCCTGATGAGCGAGCGCGCCGCAGGCGTCGTCGCCCGCCGCCGCCCGTTCCGCGTCCCAGTCCCGGAGCACCTCCCGCAGGGCGTCCCACGACGGGCGGCGGCGTTCCCGTACGGCCTTGGCGCCCTGTTCCGTCGCGGAGCGCAGGGCGTCCGCGAAGCGGGCGGCGGCCGGGACGGGGGCCGCTCCGCGCTCGGGGAGGTGGGCCTCCAGCAGCATGGCGACGCGGCCCGTCTCGGCGAGCGCCTCCTCGGCCCCGTCGGCGGCGGCCCGCGACAGCCCCCGGTGGCGCACCGGCTCGCTGCGGGCCCGGTCCACGGCCGTGTGCCAGGCGGCGCGGGCGGTGCGTGCCCGCAGGATGGCCTCCCGCACATCGGGGGCGTACTTGCCGACGGGTTCGGCGTAGTGACGGATGACGGCGGCGGCGTACCGGCCCTGCGCGGTCAGCCAGTCGGCCAGGCGGCCCCGGAGCCGCGGCGTCTCCCAGGCCGGGTAGGCCGCGTAGGCGAGCATGGCGAGCACACCGCCGAGCAGGGTGAGCAGGACACGTTCGGGCACGGTCTGGGTCCACTGCTCCCCGGCCATGCCGAGCAGGAAGACGACGTACGCGGCGATACAGGCCTGGGCCGCGATCTGCCCGGTGCGCCGGACCGTGTACATCAGAGCGGCGGCGAGCACGGCGAGGGCACCGGACAGGAGAGGGTCCGCGGGTCCGAGCCGTACGACGCCGGTGGCGAGGGCGACGCCGACGAGCGTGCCGCAGAACCGACCGACGGCGCGGCTGTAGGTCTGGGAGAAGTCCGGACGCATGATCATGACGGCGGCCAGCGGGGCCCAGTAGCCATGGCCGAAGGGCAGGACGTCACCGAGGAGGTACCCCACGGCGGCGACCACCGCGACGCGGGCCGCGTGGCGGGCGACCGGGGAGCCGGGGCGCAGTTCCGCGCGCAGGGTGCGCAGGACGGTGGGGACCATGCGGAGGAGGTCGGGGCGCTCGCGGTACCGGGGCGGGGAGCCCCCGGCGACGGCCGTCTCCTCCTGCCGGGTGGCCCCGGCCGTCTCCAGGACGTCCTGGAGCAGGGTCCGCAGCCGTTCCGACGTCCGGTACACCGGGCCGGTGAGGATCGCCTCCGTGTCCGGGGTCCTGAGGGCGGCCACCGCGTGCGCCGGCAGGTCGAGCGGGGTGCCGTGGCGGATGGCGCCCGCCGCGGCGTCGAGGATGTCGGCGGCGGCGCCGAGCAGTTCGCGTACGCGCTCGCGCGCGCGGCCCTCGCGCGGAACGCCGACGGCGGGGTCGGCCAGCGAGGCGAGCACCGGACGGAGGCGTTCGGCGAGACCGCGGGTGCCGTGGAGCTGCGCGGGGCGGCGGCGGGCCTGGCGCGGGGTGAGAGCGGCGGCGTCGCGGGCCTCCATCAGCGGCAGCGGGTCGAAGGGTGCGACCGGGTCGTCGCGCAGCCGGCGCGCGTAGTCGGCCTCGGCGGCCAGCGCATCGGCGAGCGCGTCGCGATGGGCCCCCCAGGGCCGTACCGGGAACAGCATGACCAGGGCGGCCTGCACCAGACCGCCGACGATCATCATCGCGGCGTGCTCGGCGGCCTGCGCCACGGACGCCGGCAGGGTGACCGTCACCAGCATGATCGCGACGTTCGAGGAGGCGATCAGACCGGCCGTCGGGCCCGCGGCCCAGAACAGCCCGGCCAGGAAGGTCCAGACGGCGAGCAGGACCAGGAACAACGGCAGCCGGGAGACGGTGAGATAGCCGACGAAGGTGGAGACGGCGAGGCTCGTCCCGGAGACGAGGGCGAGTTCGGGGCGTGGGCGCCAACTGCGCTGGAAGGTCGCGATCGCCGCCTGGAACGCGCCGAACGCCGAACTGGCCGCCACCACGGGCCCGAACAGCCACAGACTGGCCGCGATCACCAGCGCGAGCCCTGTCGCACCGCGCACCGCGAGCAGCGGGTCGAGTCGCTTGCGCTCGATCCTCAGCCCCGAGCGCGCGGCCTCCTTCAGCGCCCGCACCCAGCTCATTCCGTCAGCGTAAGGGAGACATACAGGATCTATCTCGACATTCACGGCCAACGGCGCACAGCACATTCCGGCGGACGGCGCACAGCGCATTCGAGGGGGCGCGGCCCGCGTGGGCGCCCGCCTGCGTGATGATCCAGGAAGACCGTCACGACTCCAGAGGACCCACATGCGTACGCTCCGCCTCCCCCTTGCCGTCACCGCCCTCGCCGCGGCCCTGACCCTGACCGCCTGCGGAGGCGGGGGCGACGACACCGCCGAGAAGGACTCCGCGTGCTCCACCGCCGTCGAGGTGGGCCCCGGCAACGCGGCCACCACCGCGGGCGACACGGGCAACGTCCCGGTCACCCTCACCAACAACGGCACCGGGACATGCGTCTTCGAGGGCTTCCCCGGCGTCGAGCTGACGGACGGCACCACGTCGTGGCGCGTCGCGGAGGAGAAGGGGACGAAGCCGGTGAAGGTGACGCTGCACAAGGACGAGACGGCGACCTTCACCCTCACCTACGTCCGGGGGAAGGCGGGCGGCTCGCTCAGCGCCGCGGCGAAGACCCTGAAGATCACCCTCCCGGGTGCCGACGACGCGCAGAGCCACCGCTGGACGTTCGGAGAGGTGGCACTCAAGGACGCGCACACTCCGGACGCGTCGGTGAGCCCGGTGCAGGTCGCGGGCGACTGAGACGGGGCGCGCGGTCAGGGAGTGGCCACGCGGGCCGCGTGCGCGCGGTCGGGGAGTGGCCACGCGGGCCGCGTGCGCGCGGTCAGGGAGTGGCCGCGCGGGCCGCGGTCAGGGAAGCCGTCGCCGCCCCGCGACCTGGGCGCGATCGGCGGCGGCGGCCCCCTGCTCCCAGCCCGCCGCGTCGCTGACGCCGCGCAGCCGGGTGGTGACCGTGTCCGGGAACAGCAGCTCGGTGCGCTGTGCGACAGCCACGTCCCGGGCCGCGAGCACCGGCAGCAACTCCCCTTCGTGCCCGGCCGCCTGCCCCTCGGCGGCGGCCCGGAGCCGGTCGCCGATGCGGTGCGCGTACGCGGCCAGGAACGACTGCCGGAACGTCTTCGTGCGCTTCCGGCCGCCCTTGCGCTGCGCCGCCTCCGCGGTCGTCATCGCGGTGGTGGCCTGCACGAGCAGCGAGGTGTAGAGGAGTTCGACGGCCTCCAGATCGGCTTCGAAGCCGACGACCGTGGAGAACCCGAGCGCCTCGTGCCACACGGCCCGGCAGCGGTTGGCGGTCGCGACCGCGTCCAGGAGCACGGCCTTGGCGCTCTCGTAGGGCGCGTCGACGCCGACGCGACAGGCGCCGGGCGCGTCCTTGGCATGCGTACGGGCGACGAGCAGCGCCTCGTCGATGCTGTGCCGGGCCATCAACTCCTGCGCCTTGGCGCTGAGCGCCTCGGCCTCCTCCGGGTATCCGGTCGCCTCCGCCTTGGCGAGCAGCGCGCGGATGCGCGTGAGCATGCGGGACTCCGGCTGCCGTGGGGCGGCGGACCGGGGCGCGTCGAGGGGTTCGAGGGCGGGCAGGCGCAGCAGCAGGCGGTACAGCTCCAGGGCGGCGGTGGCGTACGAGAAGCGGTCGGGGACGCGCAGGGGTTCCGCGTCGAGGTCCTGGAGCTGGGCGGCCCAGCGCGGGCCGGGGGACGGCCGCTGCCCGGCCTCCGCGCGGATCAGCGTCGAGACGAGGCGTACGTGGCTGTCGTCCAGCTCCCGGCGCACCAGTCGTACGACGTCGGCGGGCTGCCAGCCGCGTCGCCAGGCGGCGGCCACGAACTGCTCGCCGCGCCGGGCGAGTTCGTCGTCGGCCGAGGGGTCGGCGGCGAGCAGGGAGGCGCCGGTGTCGAGGGCCGCGTCCGTGTCGTCGTAGAGGGCGGCCCGGAAGGCGCGGTCCACGGTGGTCGTCGTACTCACGCGTTCGATCGTGACATGGGCGGGAGCGAACACCACGGTTCGCATGTCAACCATCAGTTGACAATGCAGGGGTGACAACCTACGGTTGACACATGACGGAGAACGCGCACAACCCGACGAATCTGCGCCTCGACGACCTCATCGACGCCATCAAGAAGGGGCACCCCGACGCGCTCGACCAGCTCCAGGACGCGGTGCTGGCCGCGGAGCACCTCGGCGACGTGGCCGACCATCTGATCGGCCACTTCGTGGACCAGGCACGGCGCTCGGGCGCGTCCTGGACCGACATCGGCAAGAGCATGGGCGTGACCCGGCAGGCGGCCCAGAAGCGCTTCGTGCCCAAGGAGTCCGTGGATCTCGACCCGAGCCACGGGTTCAGCCGCTACACGGTCCGCGCGCGCAACGTGGTCATGGCCGCGCACGACGGCGCGAGGGCCGCGGGCAACGCCGAGACCCACCCCGCGCACCTCGTCCTCGGGCTGCTCGCCGAGCCGGAGGGCTTCGCGGTCAAGGCGATCACCGCACAGGGTGTCTCGCCGGAAGCGGTGGTCGAGACGGCGACCGCGGCTCTGCCGCCCCGCGTCGAGGAAGTCCCGCAACTCGTCCCGTACGCACCCGCGGCGAAGAAGGCCCTCGAACTCACCTTCCGCGAGGCCCTGCGCCTCGGCCACAACTACATCGGCACGGAGCACATCCTGCTCGCGCTCCTGGAACTGGAGAACGGCGAGGGCGTGCTCAGCGGCCTCGGCATCACCAAGGCGGCGACCGAGGAGTACGTCACGAAGATGCTCGCCCAGTTCCTCGAGGCCCGCGAACAGCTCGAGGCCCGCGAACAGAAGGGCTGAGCGCGGAGGTTCGGGCGCACGTCCCGGGCCGTTGTCAGACCCCTCTGCCACACTCGCGACATGACCGGACGCTGGGCTCTCGCCCCGGCCGAGGACGGCGGCGTGGAGGTCGCCGCCCTCGGCCCGGACGGGCTGCTCGCGGGGTCCGTGGTCAAGGAGGGGGATCTCGTCGGGGCCGTACGGGCACGGCCCGAGGTCACCCGGTGGGTGTGGCGGTCCACCGCCGAGGTCCAGCACCGGCTGCTCGCCGCGGGGGTGCGCGTGGACCGGTGCTACGACGTCGAGGCCGCCGAGACCCTCCTCCTCGGCCATGAGGGGCACCTCGGCGAGCCCCGGTCGGCCGCCGCCGCGCTGGCCCGGCTGCGCGGCGGCCCCGTACCCCCGGATCCCCCGCAGCGCGCCGCCGAACCGGGCGCCCAGTCCTCCCTCTTCGAACCACGCCCCACCCACATCCCCCTCCAGGACCTGGTCGCGGTCTACGCCGACCAGCAGCGCCGTCACGACACCACCGCCCACCCCGGCCGGATGCGGCTGCTCACCGCCGCCGAGTCGGCGGGCATGCTCGTGGCCTCGGAGATGAACCGGACCGGGCTGCCCTGGCGCGCGGACGTCCACCGCGAGGTGCTGCACGACCTGCTCGGCGAGCGGTACGCGGGCGGCGGCGAGCCCCGGCGCCTGGCCGAGCTGGCCGAGGAGGTGTCGGCCGCCTTCGGGCGCCGGGTCCGCTGCGATCTGCCCGCCGATGTCGTCAAGGCGTTCGCGCAGGCCGGGATCAAGGTGCGCTCCACCCGCCGCTGGGAGCTCGAGTCCCTCGACCACCCGGCCGTGCGGCCCCTGTTGGAGTACAAGAGGCTGTATCGCATCTGGGTCGCCCACGGCTGGTCCTGGCTCACGGACTGGGTGCGCGACGGCCGCTTCCGGCCCGAGTACCTGCCGGGCGGTACGGTCACGGGCCGCTGGGTCACCAACGGCGGCGGTGCCCTGCAGATCCCCAAGGTCATCCGGCGGGCCGTGGTCGCCGACCCCGGCTGGCGGCTGGTCGTGGCCGACGCGGCCCAGATGGAGCCGCGCGTCCTCGCCGCGATCTCCCGCGACCCGGCGTTCATGGAGGTCGCGGGCCGTACGGCCGACCTCTACCAGTCGGTGTCGGACCGCGCGTTCTCCGGCGACCGCGCCCAGGCCAAGCTCGCGGTGCTCGGCGCGATCTACGGCCAGACCTCCGGCGACGGCCTGAAGAACCTCGCCGCGCTGCGCCGCCGCTTCCCGAGAGCGATCGCGTACGTCGACGACGCGGCCCGCGCGGGCGAGGAGGGCCGACTCGTACGGACCTGGCTCGGGCGGACGTGCCCACCGGCTAGCGGGGCGTCCGAGAACGCGACGGAGGAAGCGGGCATCCCACAGGAGGGCCCCTCACCCACGGAAGTCCCGTCACCTGCGGACGGCTCGTCGCCTACTGACCCGGAGCAGTGGATACCGGGGTACGCGTCCCACAACCCCCGGGCCCGTGGCCGCTTCGCACGCAACTTCGTCGTGCAGGGCAGCGCCGCCGACTGGGCGCTGCTCCTGCTCGCCGCCCTCCGCCGGTCCTGCGCGAACCTCGCCGCCGAGCTGGTCTTCTTCCAGCACGACGAGGTGATCGTGCACTGCCCGGCCGAGGAGGCGGACACGGTGGCCGCGGCGATCCAGGAGGCCTCGGACCTGGCGATGCGGCTGACGTTCGGCGAGACGCCGGTACGCATTCCGTTCACGACGGCGGTGGTGGAGTGCTACGCGGACGCGAAGTGACGGCCGGTCGGTCGGCTGGACGACCGGCGGCCGGTAGATGAGATGACCGGTGGCCGAATGGACGACCGGGTGGCCGACTAGATGACCGGCGGCCGGCCGAGCCGGGTGAGGCGCCACACCGTGCGCCAGCGCATGGGCCGTCGCTCGCCGCCCGAGGTCCGCAGCCCCTCCATGAACCCGCCGAACCAGGCCTTCAGCCCGCCCGCCGAGCGCGTCCGCAGGAGCGTGACGGCCGTCCACACCCCGAGGTGGACCGGAATGAGCAGGAGAGGCAGCCGTCGCCGTACGAGCCACACCCGGTTGCGCGCCGTGACCCGGTAGTAGATGGCGTGGCGGGCGGGCGAGGTCTTCGGGTGCTGGAGCAGCAGCTCGGGCGCGTACAGGATGGTCCAGCCCGCGTCGGCGGCCCGCCAGGCCAGATCCGTCTCCTCGTGCGCGAAGAAGAACTCGGCGGGCCAGTCGCCGGTCTCGGCGAGCATGGCCATGGACAGCGCGTGCCCACCGCCGAGGAACCCGGTCACCGGCCCACCGCGCATCGGATCGGTGGCGCCGACCCGCGGCACGTGCCGCCGCTGGGTCTCGCCGTGCTCGTCGGCGATACGGAACCCGACGATGCCGAGCTTGGGATCGGCCGCGTACAGATCCCGTACGCGCCGGAGCACATCGGCGTCCACGAGCAGCCCGTCGTCGTCGAGGTCGACCACGATGTCGACGTCCCCGAACTCCCGCAGCCTGGCGAGGGCCACATTGCGGCCACCAGGGCAGCCGAGGTTCTCGTCGACCTCGATACAGGTGACCTCGCCGGGCAGACCGAGGCGTTCCGCGAACTCGGGCAGCGGGCAGCCGTTCCCGACGATGACGACGCGGGCCGGGGCGAGGTCCTGCTTGGCCACGGACAGAAGAAGGGCGTCGACCTCGGCGGGCCGATTGCCCATGGTCACCACGGCCACGGCGATACGGGGCCCGGACCGCGCATCCGGCTGTGCCACGACTTCCACCCCATCCCCACCGACAACTGTGCGGGTGATGCTAGCCGTTCACCGAGAAGACGCCCGATGTCAGCTCACCGGGAAGGCGCCCGGCGACCGCGGCTGCCGCCCTCGGGCCAGCTACCGGGCCGATCTTCCGACCGTACGGGCGGGCGCGCACTCCCTCGCGCGGGCGGCTCCGGCGCGGGACCCGCATGTACCCTGACCACGACCGCGCGCAGTGCACCAGAAGAAAGGGGGCGGAGGATCGGAGCCCGTGAGGCGCCGTGATTCCCACCGCCGATGCCGTCCACCCCACGGGTTGGTTCACCCAAGGAAATCTCCAGCCCGAGCAACCCTCGTGTGAAGGAACTCGCCGCTCTCCGCCGCCGGCGGAACCGGCAGAACGCCCAAGTGACCCTCGTGGAGGGCTACGAGGAACTGGACCTCGCCCTGCGCGCCGGTGTCCGCCCCCGTGAGCTGTACTTCTGCCCCGCGCTGACCGGCGACTCGGACCCGCGGAACGTGGTGTCCCGCGCCGCCGAGCAGGGAGCCGCGCTCTACAGCCTCAGCCGCCAGGCCTTCGACAAGGCCGCCTACCGCGAGGGCCCGGACGGCTGGCTCGCCGTCGTCCCGGACATCGAGACCGACCTGTCCCGTATCGAGGTCGACGAGCACGCCCTCTTCGTCGTCTGCGAGAGCGTCGAGAAGCCCGGCAACCTGGGTTCGATGCTGCGCACCGCGGACGCGGCCGGTGTGACCGCCGTGATCTCGGCCAACCCCGTGACCGACTGGGGCAACCCGAACGTGATCCGGGCCAGCAAGGGCACGGTGTTCGCCGTGCCGATCGCCTCGGCGGGCTCCGAGGAGGTCATGAACTGGCTGGCCGAACACGCGGTCGACGTCGTCGCCGCCACCCCCGACACGGACGTCCTGATGACGGACCTCGACATGACCGGCCCCACGGCCATCCTCGTCGGCAGTGAGAAGTACGGCCTGTCGGACCGCTGGCTCGCGGGCAACCACACCAAGGCGAAGATCCCGATGTTCGGCCAGGTCGACTCCCTGAACGTCGCGGTCTCGGCGGCCCTCTTCACCTACGAGGCCGTACGCCAGCGCATGACGTCGCGAACGGCCTGAGGCGCCCGACGCCGGGAGCGAGGGCGAGAGTCCCCGGGGCCTGTCTGACAGGCCTCAGCCCTCAGCCCGACCGCGCCACCCCGAGCAGTCTCAGTGCCGCGTCCGGCAGTTCACGGCCCTTGAGCCACACCGCGTGCAGCAGCCTGCGCAGCGGGACGGCCGGGTCGACCTCGACCTCGACCAGGCGGCCGTGGCCCACGTCCTCCTGAACGGCCAGTGCGGAGAGCACCGCGGGCGCCAGGCCTCGGGCGACCGCGCTGCGCAAGGGCGCGGTGGAGCCCAGTTCGAGGACCGGCACGGCCACACCGTCGTACGGGCGCAGCGCCTTCTCCAGGGTTTCGCGGGTGCCGGAACCGGGCTCGCGCAGCAGCAGCGGGGTGTCGGCGAGTTCACGGCCGCTCAGCGGACGGTGGCGCCGAGCCCAGGGGTGACCGGGGGCCACGACCACGGCGAGACGGTCCCGGCCGACCACGGTGCGGTGCAGGTCGTCCGGCACCCAGGGGCCCTCGACGAAGCCCAGGTCACAGCTCCCGCGGCGCAGCGCCTCGATCACTCCGGAGCTGTTGGTGACGGTGAGTCCGACATGCGTGTCGGCCCCCTCCTCGCGCAGCGCGACCAGCCAGCCCGGCATCAGTTCCTCGGCGATGGTCAGGCTCGCGGTCACCCGGAGCCGGTGGTCCTGCCGGGAGCGCAGTGCGGCGGCGCCCGCGACCAGCGCCTCGGCCTGTTCGAGCAGGGAGCGCGCCCAGTCGCCGACCACGGCACCGGCCGGGGTGAGCCGGGAACCCGAGGGCGAGCGGTCGAGCAGCCGCAGGCCCAGGCGCCGCTCCAGGGTGCGCATCCGGGCGCTCGCGGAGGGCTGGCTGATGCGCAGCCGCGCGGCGGCCCGCCCCAGGCTCCCGGTCTCGGCGACGCAGACCAGCAGTTGCAGGGCATGCAGATCGGGGAGCGGGCGCGGATGCGCGTCGGAGGACTCAGGGGCAGAGGCAGGGGCAGGGGCCATAGGGGAACTCTATGGCCTGCCCACTAGATCGCGTCTACCGAGCGCCGCCCGCCCGGCGCAGGCTGAAAATCATGGTCTTCGCCGGTCCCGAACGCCGCACGTCCGATGCGCGCCGCACCCCGTCCCCCGCCGCCCCGCGCAGACGAGGCGCCGTGCCGGGTCTCGCGCTCGCCGTCGTCGGTGTGGCGGTGGCCTTCGCGGTGCACGCACTGGTGCCCGCCGTGCCGACGCTCACCGTCGCCGTCGTACTCGGTGTCGTCGCGGCGCATCTGCCAGGCGCCGCTCCTCTCGTACGCGGTGTCGCCCGGCCCGGCCTGTCCCTGGCGGGCAAGCGGCTCATGCGGCTCGGCATCGTGCTGCTCGGCCTGAAGCTGAGCCTCGGCGACGTGGCCGGGCTCGGCTGGCAGTCCCTGGTCATGGTGGTCGGGGTCGTCCTGATCACGTTCTTCGGGACGCGGTGGATGGGCCGCAGGATCGGGCTCTCCGACGACCAGTCGCTGCTCGTCGCCACCGGCTACTCGATCTGCGGTGCCTCCGCGATCGGCGCGGTCAGTGGTGTGCTCGGCAAGGACAAGGGCGGCGCGCGGCACGAGGCGGAGGTCGCCTCGTCGGTCGCCCTGGTGACGCTCTGCGGCACGCTCGCCATCGCCGTACTGCCCCTGCTCAGGACCCCGCTCGGCCTGGACGCGACGCAGTTCGGGCACTGGGTCGGCGCCAGCGTGCACGACGTCGGGCAGGTCGTCGCCACCGCCCAGACCGCTGGGCCGCAGGCGCTGACCGAGGGGGTCCTGGTCAAGCTGATCCGAGTCGCGATGCTGGCGCCGCTGGTCGCGGGGGTGGCCCTGAGCCGCCGCCGCAAGAACACCGGGCACCCCGCGAACGGCGACGGCCACCGCCCCGCCCTGCTGCCCCTGTTCGTCGTCGGCTTCCTCGCGATGGTCGTCCTGCGCAGCACGGGGCTGCTCGGCAGCGAAGTGCTCGACGCCGCGAACACCGCGCAGGAACTGCTCCTCGCCGCCGCCCTGTTCGGCCTCGGCAGCGCCGTACACCTGCCGACCCTGGCCCGCACCGGCGGCGCCCGCATGGCACTGCTCGGCCTGGGCTCCTGGCTGGTCGTCGGAGCCGCGGCGTACGCCGGGGTCCTGCTGACGACCTGAGACCGCGAAGCAGGACGAGACCACGGACGGCAGCCGCACGAAGCGGCAGGTCCACTTCCGGTAAGAGCGGCGGTGGGCGTGACGATCGGGCCGACGGTCGAAATGTCGAGGGACGTTCACCTACCCGCCCGCTTGATCGCTTATCGATAACGGGTCTGGCCCAACGCGCGGGGTTGCTGTCCCGCGTCCCGCGCGACGCCGAAAGGAATGACCGTGGACCGAAGATCCCTACTGAGCGCGACCGCTGGAACCCTGGCGCTCGGAGGTCTCGCCCAGGTGCCCGCCGAGGCCGCACCAGCCGCCGGCGGCGGCAAGCTTGTCACCACGTTCAACGTCATCAGCGACATTCAGGGCGACCTCAGCGACTTCACCGAGGCGCTCAAAGACATCAAGGCCACCAACCCGCACTCCTCGGGCATGGCCGTCGCCGGGGACATCACCCCGCGCGGCTACGACTTCGAATACGCCGAAGTACAGAAGGCGTTGGACCAGGGCCCCAAGCCGCACAAGATCGCCTGGGCCATAGGCAACCACGAGTTCTACGTCCCCAAGTGGGCCGACCCGGACACCCTCGCCCAGGACACCTGGCCCAACGGCACCACCGAGGATTCCCTCTTCCGCAGCTTCTACCGCTTCGCCAAGCGTTCCACGATCTATGCGGAGACGACGTTCGGCGGCATCCCGATCCTGACCCTCGGCACCGAGCGCTACATGAAGTACCACGACAACTCCCTGTGGGACGAGGTGTGGATCAGTGAGGCGCAGTTCCAGTGGCTCGAGGAACGCCTGCAGTACTGGGCGCGGCGCCGCAAGCCGGTCATGGTGATCACCCATCACCCGCTGCCCGACACCGTCTCCGGTACCCGCAGCAAGATCTACATGAGCGACTACCTCCAGCCCGACCGCCTTCTCGGCCTCCTCGGGCGCCACCGCGACGTGTTCCTGTTCAGCGGCCACACCCACTGGGACCTGACCCTGTCCGACTGGTATGTGCGCCGGGTCGTGCCGGGCACCGCCAACATCGACGGCTTCTCGGTGATCAACACGGGTGCGGTGCAGACCGGTTTCGCCGACAACGGCCAGGGCGGCGAGGACACGGTCCCCGGACACTTCAACCAGGGACTCCAGGTGGACGTGTACCGCGATCGCGTCGTCATCAAGGCACGTGACTTCGCAACCGGCAACTGGATGAAGCAGATCTCCGTCCCGCTTGCCACGCGGATCTGACCTCCGGGCCGGGCAACGCCGCCAGGGCCCGGCGACGTTGCCCGCCTGCAAGGGCGAGCAGGCAGAGATCGGTGGACTGGACCACACGCCGATCAAGGAAACACAAAACCCCAGCTCAGACATCGTCTGCGCTGGGGTTCGAATGGAGCCGCCTTCGGGATTCGAACCCGAGACCTACGCATTACGAGTGCGTTGCTCTGGCCATCTGAGCTAAGGCGGCGCGCTGTCCGCACTATGGTGCGATCAGCAACGTCGGTAAGTCTACACAGTTTCCCGAGGTGCTCTGACCACACCCCGGAAGCGCGTCTCCGGGGTGTGCGCCGGTGCCTATGAGCAGTGCTTCCGGCTCGTCGGCAGGGTGCCCTTGAGCAGGTAGGCGTCGATGCTCGTGTCGATGCAGCGGCTGCCTCGGCCGTACGCCGTATGGCCGTCGCCGTCGTAGGTCAGGAGCCTGGCGGAGGAGAGCTGGGAGGCGAGGGACCGGGCCCAGGGGTAGGGCGTCGCGGGGTCGCGGGTCGTGCCCACCACCAGGATCGGCGCCGCCCCCTTGGCCTCGATGCGGTGCGGCTGCCCCGTCGTTCTCACCGGCCAGTAGGCGCAGTTCAGCGACGCCCAGGCCAAGCCCTCGCCGAAGACCGGCGACGCCTTCTCGAACGCCGGGAGCGCTCGCTCCACCTCCTCGGGAGTCGAGAACGCGGACGGCAGGTCCAGACAGCTCACGGCCGCGTTCGCGAACATCAGGTTCGTGTACCTGCCGTCCGCGTCCCGCTGGTAGTAGCTGTCCGACAGGACGAGCAGGCCCGCGCCGTCGTTCTTCCGCATCGCCGAGGTCAGCGCCTCCCGCAACTGGGGCCAGGCCTCCTGGTCGTACATCGCCGCGATCACCCCGGTCGTGGCCAGGGCCTCGCCGAGCTTGCGGCCGTCCGCGTCACCCGCCGGGATGGGGGACGCGTCGAGCTTCTTGAAGAACGCCTTCAGGTTCCGCCCGGCCTTCGCCGGTGACGTGCCGGGGCCGCCGAGCGGACAGTCCGCTCGATGGACGCAGTCCTTCGCGAAGGCCTGGAACGCCGTCTCGAAGCCCGCCGTTTGCTGCTCGTTGGTCCGGCGGGCGGACAGGGCGGGGTCCATCGCGCCGTCCAGCACCAGTCGGCCGACCCGGTCCGGGAACAGGCCCGCGTACGTCGCCCCGAGGAACGTCCCGTAGGACGCACCCACGTAGTTCAGCCGCTGGTCGCCCAGCACCGCGCGCAGGATGTCCATGTCCCGAGCAGCCTCGACCGTGGAGACATGGCGCAGCAGATCGGGCGTGTGCTCGCCGCAGCTCCGCGCGAACTGCTTGAAGGCGTCGACGAGTTGCTTCTTCTCCTTGTCGTCGTCGGGAGTCACGTCGGTCTGTGTGTACGCGTCCATCTGACGGCCCGTGAGGCAGCGGACGGGCTCGCTGCGGGCCACGCCGCGCGGGTCGACGGCGACCATGTCGTAGTGGGCGCGGATCTCCGCCGGGTAGCCGACACCGGCGTACTGCTGGAGGTAGGCGACCGCCGAGCCGCCCGGCCCGCCCGGGTTCACCAGGAGCGAGCCGAGGGGCTTGCCCCGGCCCGTGGCCTTCTTGCGCGCGACGGCCAGCCGGACGTCGCCCGACGCCGGCTTGGCGTAGTCGCGCGGCGCCTTCATCGTCGTGCACTCGAAGCCGGGCACGCCACATGCGCGCCAGGTCAGCTTCTGCGCGTAGTACGGGGCCAGCGTCGACGGCGTGGACCGGGGCAGCGGGGCCAGGACCTCGCCCTGCGCCGTCTTCGAACTCCCGGACGAGCAGGCCGAGGCGAGGAGCGCGGTGGCGAGGAGCGCGCCGCCTGTGCGCACCAGGTGTGGCGGGCGCGGTACGCCGAAGGAGCCGAAGAAGCGGGACGCGCGGGAGCGGCGGAGCGGTCCGGAAGTGCGCCTGATCTGCATTTCCTGAGCGTAACCACGCATGCCGCACTGATCGCCGTCCGTCGCGCATGCCCCTCGTACGAGTGACGGAGTCACGCAGTCCGAGTCAACCGGTCTCAGGTTCCGTCACCTGCAAGAGGCAACCCCCGGCGGTCCTGTCGCCCTCAAGGGCAGCCCTGCGTCACCCCGCCCGCAGCGCCATCGTCATCGCCTCCACCGCCAGCAAGGGCGCCACATTGCGGTCCAGGGCCGTCCGGCACGCGGCGATGGCCTCGATACGTCGCAGCGTGGCCTCCGGCGTACCGCCGCGGGCCAAGCGCTCCAGGGCGTCCTCCGCGTCCGTGTTGGCGAGGGCCGTGCGCGAGCCGAGCTGGAGGGCGAGGACATCGCGGTAGAAGCCGGTGAGGTCGGTGAGGGCCTGGTCCAGGCTGTCGCGCTGCGTGCGCGTTCTGCGGCGCTTCTGCTTGTCCTCCAGCTCCTTCATCACCCCCGCGGTGCCACGCGGCATACGACCGCCCTGCGCCGCGCCGAGCGCCGCCTTCAGCTCCTCGGTCTCCTTGGCGTCGAGTTCCTCCGCGAGCTGCTTGGAGTCCTCCGTGGCGGCGTCGACCAGTTCCTGCGCGGCTCTGAGGCAACCACCGATGTCGTCGACCCGCAGGGGCAGCTTCAGCACCGTGGCCCGGCGCTCCCGCGCGCGCTCGTCCGTGGCCAGGCGGCGGGCGCGGTCGACATGGCCCTGGGTGGCGCGGGCGGCGGCGTCCGCGATCGCGGGCTCGATGCCGTCGCGGCGTACGAGCATGTCGGCGACGGCGGCCACGGAAGGCGTGCTCAGGTTCAGGTGGCGGCAGCGGGAGCGGATCGTCGGCAGGACGTCCTCCAGGGACGGCGCGCACAGCAGCCAGACCGTGCGCGGGGCCGGTTCCTCCACTGCCTTCAGGACCGCGTTGGCCGACTTCTCGTTCAGCCGCTCGGCGTCCTCGACGAGGATCACCTGCCAGCGGCCGTTCGCCGGAGACGTGAACGACTTGCGGACGGTGTCGCGCATGTCGTCGGCGAGGATCTGCGTGCCCACGGCGGCGACCGTGGTCACGTCCGCGTGCGTACCGACGAGCGCGGTGTGGCAGCCGTCGCAGAAGCCGCAGCCGGGGCCGCCGCCGAGCGCGCGGTCGGGGCTCACGCACTGCAGCGCCGCCGCGAACGCCCGCGCCGCCTGTGTACGCCCCGCGCCGGGCGGGCCCGTGAACAGCCAGGCATGCGTCATCTTCGACGCCTCGGGCGGCGCGGCGTCGGCCGCCGCCGCGGTGACCAGGGCGTCGGCGTCACGGGCAGCCGCGGCAAGCTGCTCGCTCACCTTCGCCTGGCCCACCAGGTCGTCCCACACGGTCATGGGAGACCGCCTTCCGTCGTTCTTCCCGTCGTTCTTCGCCCCGCCGCGATCCATTGTGCGGGGCACCACTGACAGTGGGGTTCTCCACTGACAGCGGGGGTCGGGCAGCGGCATCGCGGCAGGCCCTCGGCCTGGTCCCGACCCTGCCCCGGCGAACCCGGTCGGGCCGGCCCAGGGTCAGCGCCGCCCGCGTCCCCGACCCTCGTCCCGGCCGTCGTCGTCGCGGGGGCCGAGCAGTTCGTCCGCCAGGGTCGGCAGATCGTCCAGCGGGGTCTCCTCCGCCCAGTCCGGGCGGCGCCGACGGGTCGGCCGGCCTTCGGTGTCCATCTGCGGCAGCTCGCGCGTACGCTCCTCGGCCCCGTCCGGTCGCGGCGCCGGGCGCTCGTCACGGAAGAAGCCCTGCGGCACACGGCGCGCGGGGTCGTCCCCGACAGCGGGCAGCACGGCCGTCTCGTCGGAGGCACCCGGCGCCACCGGCGGCAGAACCGCCGTCTCGTCGGCCGAACCCTGGGGTATCGGCAACTTCGCCGTGGTCTCCGCGTCGGACTCGGGGGCCTGCACCGCTGGAAGGACGGCGGTCTCGTCCGCCGCCCCGCCCGGCACGTTCGACGGCGTGATCAGCGGGGTGGGCACAGTGATTTCGTTGTCGGGCGTGGCCGCGTCGCGCGGCTCGCGCCGCTCACGCGACTCATGCGACTCACGCGGCTCGTGTCGCGTGGCGTCCGCCGACGCTCCGGTGGCCGTACCCCTGGCCGGTGTGGCGGCCGAGGTCGCCGCCTCGGCCGCGGCCCGGCGTGCCTCCTCCGCGCGCAGCAGCGCCTCCTCGGCCTTCCGCTGCTTGTCCAGACGCCGCGCCTCGGCCTCGGCGCGCAGCCGGGCTTCCTCCTCGGCCTGCTGGCGCAGCCGCTCTTCCTCGGCCTTCCTGCGCGCTTCCTCCGCCGCCCGTGCCTGTTCCTCGGCCAGCAGCCGCGCCTTCTCCTCCTCGGCACGACGACGGGCTTCCTCGGCCCGCTGCCGGGCCTCCTCCGCCTGCCGCTCGGCCTCGCGCCGCTGCGCCTCTTCCAGCTCGCGCCGCTTACGCTCCTCCTCCTCGGCACGAAGCCTGGCGAGCTGCTCCTGGCGCTCGCGCTCCAGCCGCTCCTCCTCGGCCTTGCGCGCGGCCTCCTCCTCAGCCTTCCTCCGGGCTTCTTCCTCGGCCTTCCTGCGCGCCTCCTCCTGGGCCTTCACCTCGGCCTCGGACAGCGGCAGCATCTGGTCGAGCCGATGCCGGATCACGGTCGTGACCGCTTCGGGACCCTGCCCGGCGTCGACGACGAGGTAGCGGCCGGGGGCCGCGGCGGCCAGGGCGAGGAAGCCGGAGCGCACGCGCGCGTGGAACTCGGCCGGTTCCGACTCCAGCCGGTCCGGCGCCTCGGTGAACCGCTCGCGCGCGGTCTCCGGCGCGACGTCCAGCAGGACGGTCAGATGCGGGACGAGGCCATCGGTGGCCCAGCGGTTGATCCGGGCGATCTCCGTCGGGGACAGGTCGCGGCCCGCGCCCTGGTAGGCCACGGACGAGTCGATGTACCGGTCCGAGATCACGACCGCGCCCCGCTCCAGGGCCGGACGTACGACCGTGTCCACATGCTCCGCGCGGTCCGCCGCGTACAGCAGCGCCTCCGCGCGGTGCGACAGACCGGCGCTGGAGACGTCCAGCAGGATCGACCGCAGCCGCTTGCCGACGGGCGTGGCGCCCGGCTCACGGGTCAGCACGACCTCGTGCCCCTTGGCCCGGATCCACTCGGCGAGGGCCTCGGCCTGGGTGGACTTGCCCGCGCCGTCGCCGCCCTCCAGGGCGATGAAGAAGCCTGCGGCGGCGGGCTGCTCCACGGGGTCGTCACCGCCCCGCAGCGCGTCGCGCAGGTCGTGTCGCAGCGGAACGCCGGAGCGGTCGTCCGCCTTGGCGAGGACGAGGGCGGCGACCGGCAGCAGCAGCGCGCCGACCAGCATCAGGACGAACGCGGCACCGCCGTGTTCGAACACGAACTTGCCGTTCTCCAGCCGGTGCGGCCCGATGAGCCCGGCGACCACCGGTGCCACCAGCGCTCCCAGGGCGACGAAGACCCGTACGACCGCGTGCAGGTGCTCGGTCGTCCGGGCGCGGCGGTGCTCCTCGGTCTCCTGGTCGAGCAGTGCGTGCCCGGTGTTCGCGGCGGCGCCCGCGCCGACACCCGCGAGCGCCACGATCAGCAGCACGGTGGTGACGTCCGGGACGAGACCCGCGGCGAGCAGCGCGACACCGGTGAAGGCGATCGCCAGCGCGAGCAGCCGACGACGCGAGAGGGACGGCAGCATGTGAGGCGCCGTACGGATACCGACGGCCGTACCGCCGGTCAGCGCGAGGATCAGCAGACCGTACGTCACCGGGCCGCCGTCCAGGTCCATGGCCTGCGGGGCGGAGACGGCGACGACGGCCGAGACGGCTCCGGCGACCGCCGCGCACGCGAGCACCAGGAGCAGGATCGCGCCCGTACGGCCCTTGTCGACGACCGTGCCCGTCCGGGGGCGGCGCAGGCCCTCCAGCGGCGACCGCGCGCGGGGCGTGCGGGTGTCGGGCAGTTCGAGGAAGGTGACCAGCGACAGGGAGGCGGCGAACAGCCCGGCCGCGACGTAGGCGGAGAGGGCCGCGTGGTGCTGGTCGAACCAGGCGATGCCCGCGCCGAGCAGGTTGTTCAGCAGCGACGCCACGACGATCCCGGCGGCGGCCAGGGGCACCGCCACGAACCGCGTACGCAGCGAGAGGCGCCGCAGCGCGTCCAGATGGTCCGGCAGCGGGCGCACCGTGGCGCCTTCCGGGGGCGGCGCGGGCAGCAGGGCGGGCGCCGCGCTCTCGCGGCACACGTTCCAGAAGCGTTCGGCGACGCCGGTCAGGAAGGCGGTGATCAGCAGCGCCGCGAGGGCGTTCGCCGGGGACCAGTCGATCCACAGGGGGGCGACGATCAGCAGGGCGGCCCGCAGTCCGTCCGCGCCGACCATGGTCCAGCGGCGGTCGAGCGGCCCCTCCTGGGAGGTCAGCGCGGTGAGCGGGCCGAGCAGGACGGCCCCGAAGAGCAGCGTGGCGAGGATGCGCGCGCCGAAGACGGTCGCGATAGCGAACGAGACGCCTCGGTAGCCGCCGCCGAAGGAGCCCTCGGTGATGGCCGCCTGGAAGGCGAGCAGGACCAGGACCAGAAGGGCGAGGACGTCGCCGACGCCGCCCACGAGCTGGGCGCTCCACAACCGCTTGAACTGCGGCCTGCGCAGCAGGGCGCGGACGGCGCGCTCGCGTGAATCCGCGATCAGGGCGTCGTCGGGGGCCGGGGTGTGGGCCGTTGGCTGCTCGGCTCGCGTCATGCTTTCAGCCTATCGGCAGCCACGGACAGTCCGGTGCTGCTGCCCGAACACGCGCACGCCCCGACACCAAAGTGTTGCCGGGGCGCATCGCGCAAACCATGACGGACCGTATGACGGGCCGCCGAGGAGAACACGGCGGCCCGCTGGGGAGAACGCGCGGGCTCAGTCCTCCGCGGCCTTCGAGGCGGCCGACGCCGCCGTCTTCCGGGCCGTGGTCTTCTTCGCGGTCGCCTTCTTGGCCGTGGTCTTCTTCGCGGCCGTCTTCTTCGCCGCCGTCGACGTCGCCTTCTTGGCCGTCGTCTTCTTGGCGGTGGTCTTCTTGGCCGCGGCCTTCTTCGCCGTCTTCTTGGCGGGCCCCTTGGCCCGCTTCTCCGCGAGCAGCTCGAAGCCGCGCTCCGGAGTGATCGTCTCGACGCTGTCGCTCGACCGCAGGGTCGCGTTGGTCTCACCGTCGGTGACGTACGGCCCGAAGCGGCCGTCCTTGACGACGACCGGCTTGCCGCTGACCGGGTCCTCGCCCAGCTCCTTCAGCGGCGGCTTGGCCGCAGCGCGCCCCCGCTGCTTCGGCTGGGCGTAGATCGCCTCCGCCTCCGCCAGCGTGATCGTGAAGAGCTGCTCCTCGGACTCGAGCGAACGCGAGTCCGTGCCCTTCTTCAGATACGGCCCGTAGCGCCCGTTCTGAGCGGTGATCTCGACGCCTTCCGCGTCCTTACCGACGACCCTCGGCAGGGACATCAGCCGCAGCGCGTCGGCGAGCGTCACCGTGTCCAGGGACATCGTCTTGAACAGCGAGGCCGTACGCGGCTTGATCGCGTTCTTGCCCGTCTTCGGGGTGCCCTCGGGCAGGATCTCCGTGACGTACGGGCCGTAGCGGCCGTCCTTGGCGACGATCGGCCGGTTCGTCTCGGGGTCCGTGCCCAGCGGGCGCTCCCCGCTCGGCTTGGCGAGCAGTTCCTCGGCCAGCTCGACGGTCAGCTCGTCCGGCGCGAGGTCGGTCGGGATGTCGGCGCGCTGATGCTTCTCGGAGTCCTTCTCACCGCGCTCGATGTACGGGCCGTAGCGGCCGACCCGCAGCACGATGTCGTGGCCCACGGGGAACGACGACACCTCGCGCGCGTCGATCGCGCCCAGGTCGGTCACCAGTTCCTTGAGGCCGCCGAGGTGGTCCCCGTCGCCGTTGCCGGCCTCCGCGGCACCGCCGTCGCCCGTGCCCTCGCCGAAGTAGAACCGCTTCAGCCACGGCACGGCCCGTGCCTCGCCGCGGGCGATGCGGTCGAGGTCGTCCTCCATCTTGGCGGTGAAGTCGTAGTCGACGAGCCGCCCGAAGTGCTTCTCCAGGAGGTTGACGACGGCGAAGGACAGGAAGGACGGGACGAGGGCCGTGCCCTTCTTGAACACATAGCCGCGGTCCAGGATCGTGCCGATGATCGACGCGTACGTCGACGGGCGACCGATCTCGCGCTCTTCCAGCTCCTTGACCAGGGAGGCCTCGGTGTAGCGCGCCGGGGGCTTGGTCGCATGGCCGTCGGCGGTGATCTCCTCGGCGGTCAGCGCGTCACCCTCGGCGACCTGCGGCAGCCGGCGCTCGCGGTCGTCCAGCTCGGCGTTCGGGTCGTCGGCGCCCTCGACGTAGGCCTTCAGGAAGCCGTGGAAGGTGATCGTCTTGCCGGACGCGCTGAACACGGCGTCGCGCCCGTCGGCGGCCGTGCCACCGATCCGGACCGTGACCGAGTCACCCGTGGCGTCCTTCATCTGGGAGGCGACGGTCCGCTTCCAGATCAGCTCGTAGAGCCTGAACTGGTCGCCGGACAGCCCCGTCTCCGCCGGGGTGCGGAAGCGGTCGCCCGACGGGCGGATCGCCTCGTGCGCCTCCTGCGCGTTCTTGACCTTGCCCGCGTACGTACGCGGCTGCTGCGGCAGGTAGTCGGCGCCGTACAACTGCGTGACCTGGGCTCGGGCCGCCGCGACCGCCGTGTCCGACAGCGTCGTGGAGTCCGTACGCATGTACGTGATGTAGCCGTTCTCGTACAGCTTCTGCGCGATCTGCATCGTGGCCTTCGCGCCGAAGCCGAGCTTGCGGCTGGCCTCCTGCTGCAGCGTCGTCGTACGGAACGGCGCGTACGGCGAGCGGCGGTACGGCTTGGACTCGACCGAGCGCACCGCGAACCGCGTGTCCTGCAGGGCGACGGCCAGCGCGCGGGCGTTGTCCTCGTCGAGGTGGAGCGTGTTCGCGCTCTTCAGGCGGCCCAGCGAGTCGAAGTCACGGCCCTGCGCGACCCGCTTGCCGTCGACCGTCGCGAGCCGTGCCACCAGGGACGACGGGTCGGAGAGGTCACCGGCGCGGCCCGTGCCGAACGTGCCGGTCAGGTCCCAGTACGCGGCGGAGCGGAACGCCATGCGCTCGCGCTCGCGCTCCACGACGAGCCGCGTGGCCACGGACTGGACACGGCCCGCCGACAGCCGCGGCATGACCTTCTTCCACAGGACAGGAGAGACCTCGTAGCCGTAGAGGCGGTCGAGGATGCGCCGGGTCTCCTGGGCGTCGACCAGCTTCTTGTTCAGCTCGCGCGGGTTGCGCACGGCCTCCTGGATCGCGTCCTTGGTGATCTCGTGGAACACCATCCGCTTGACCGGGACCTTCGGCTTCAGCACCTCCTGGAGGTGCCACGCGATGGCCTCGCCCTCGCGGTCCTCATCGGTGGCGAGGAAGAGTTCGTCGGAGTCGCGCAGCAGCTCCTTGAGCTTCTTGACCTGCGCCTTCTTGTCGGCGTTGACGACGTAGATCGGCTGGAAGTCATGGTCGACGTCCACCCCGAGACGCCGGACCTCTCCCGTGTACTTCTCCGGCACCTCGGCGGCGCCGCTCGGAAGGTCGCGAATGTGCCCGACGCTCGCCTCGACGGTGTAGCCGGGGCCGAGGTAGCCCTTGATCGTCTTCGCCTTGGCAGGCGACTCGACGATGACGAGTCGGCGGCCGCCCTGTGCGGTCTCGCTGGTCGGGGACAACTTCGCTCTTCTCTCCGGTCGACGTTGGCGCCTCCCCAGGCCTTCGTCTGGGGGTCGGATCATGGTGACGCTGCGGACTGTGACGGTACATCCCGTCCCCGTGTCGAAGGGGAAAAGCCCACAACGGCCACTCGAACGGTAACCCGACTACCACCATTCCTGCCGCCCGGAGTGTCCGGCATCTCCTCGAACCCTGTTCGGAGCGTCACCTTCCGGTTACTACGCTCTCCGGCGTCGCGCTACGGGGAAACCGCGACGTCACAGGCCACGTGAAGTGCCGAGCCACGGCGCGATCCCCGCTACGGCGACGACGCGCGCGTGGGCGGCATGCGATGTGGCTCACACCGCGGCTACGGGTCATCCGCGGCGTTGGCCGGTTTCGCTTCCCGCGGAGCCGCCCGTCACCGCCCGCCCCTCACCGCACCGGCTCCAAGAACCCCTGTTCGATCAGCAGCCGGATCTGGGCGGGCGTCCGATCGCGCAGCAGCACCGGGTCCTCGCCGACGAGTTGGGCGATGGCGTCGAGGATGCGACCGGCGCTCAGCGTGCCGTCGCACACGCCCGCGAAGCCCGCGCCGACCGTGTCCACCTTGGTGGCGCGGCGCATGCCGCGGTGCTGGCGCAGCACCACGTGCTCGGGGTCCTCGGCGCCGGGCAGCCCGACCTGTTCCTGGACGATCTCGGCGGCGAGCCTGAAGTGTCCGGCGAGCAGGGCCGCGTCGTCGTGCGCCCGCAGGTAGTCGACGCGGTCGAAGTGCGCGCGCACGGTGTCCCCGAGGGGCTGTTCGACCGGGTGCGGCCACTCCTCGACCGTGATCGAGGGCTCGGCGGCATCGGTCCTGCGCAGGGCGATCCAGCCGAAGCCGACCGCCCGCACCTTGCGCGCCTCGAACTCGTCGAGCCACGCGTCGTAGCGCGCCTGGTACTCCGTCGTGTCACGGCGGTGGTCCCCGGCGTCCCGCAGCCACAACTCGGCGTACTGCATGACGTCCTGGACCTCGCGCTGCACGATCCAGGCGTCGCAGCCGCGCGGCACCCAGGAGCGCAGCCGGTCCTGCCAGTCCTCCCCTTCCACGTGCTGCCAGTTGGCGAGGAACTGCGCGAACCCGCCCCGGTTCAGCCGCTCCCCCGACTGCTGAACGAGCGCGCGGCACAGATCGTCCCCGCTCATGCCGCCGTCGCGGTAGGTGAGCCGGGCGCCGGGCGAGATCACGAAGGGCGGGTTGGACACGATCAGGTCGTACGTCTCGCCGTCCTGGACCGGTTCGAAGAGCGAGCCCTGGCGCAGATCCGCGGCCGGGGCGCCGGACAACGCCAGCGTGAGCGCGGTGATGTGCAGCGCACGCGGGTTGACGTCGGTCGCGGTCACGCGCGTGGCGTGCCGGGTGGCGTGCAGCGCCTGGATGCCGGAGCCGGTGCCGAGGTCGAGGGCGGAGCCGACGGGGGGCCGTACGGTGATCCCGGCGAGGGTGGTGGAGGCGCCGCCGACGCCCAGGACGACGTTCTCCTCCGGGCTGCCGATGCCGCCCGCCCCGCCGACCGCGCAGCCGAGGTCGGACACGATGAACCAGTCCTCGCCACCGGGCCCGCCGTAGGGTCGTACGTCCACGGTCGCGGCGACCTCGTCCGTACCGGTGCGCAGCAGCCAGCCGGCCGCCACACACTCGTCGACGGGCAGCACACCCGCCACGCGCGCGTGCGGCACGGGCTGCTGCAACAGGAACAGCCGTACGAGCGCCTCCACCGGAGTGTCTCCGCGCGTCGCCCGGAGCGCGGGGACGTTCTCGCTCCGGGCGAGCGCCGCGTACGCGGGTGCGCCGAGCAGTTCGAGCAGCCCGTCGGCGGTGAAGGAGGCCGCGAGCAGGGCGTCACGCAGCTCCGCAGTGACATCGGTGTGGTCGAGGGAAGGCAGGGTGGCCGGACTGGAGTTACTCACGCCCCCATTGTGGCGTGGGAAGTCCCGTCGCCGGTGTCCCCCGCTGCGGCAGCCCGTTCCTCATTGCTCCGCGCGTACGTGTATGCGTACGTACGCGCGTACGGAGATCGGAGATACGTACGCGCGTACGGAGGGCGCCGAACGCGCCGCTCAGCCGGCCGACGGCGAAGCGGACGCGGAGCCGGGCTTCTTGCAGCTCTCCACCTTCGACATCGCCTTGCCGACGTCGCCCTCCACGAGCTGGTTCATCGCGTCGTCCCCGATCTTGCTCAGCTCTTTGCTCTGCTTCGCTATCCCGTTGAGCCCTACGACGAACTTCGTCTGGTCCTTGGTGTCGAGCTCGTCCGCCTGCTTCTTCAGATCGGCGTACGCCGCGGCCTTGTCGTCGAGCTCCTTGACGGCCTTCTTCTGCTTGGCCGCGCCGCCGTCCACATCCGGCGCCCCCGCCTTCTCGAAGGCCGCCCCGACGCCCTTGTGACCGTCCGACAGGTCCTGGAAGGCCTGGGCATAGGTCTTCTGGACCTCCTTCGGCGGCCTGGCCTCCGACTTGCCCTCCTCCAGCGCGGCGTTGGCCTCGGAGATCTTCTTCACCTGCGGCTTCGTCGCGTCACAGACCTTCGTGGCCCAGGCCGTCAGCTTCTCGTCGTTCCCACCGCTGCTGGAGCATCCCGACAGCGCCAGTGCCAGTACCGCACCGCCGGACAGTACGGCCGCAAGCTTCTTGTTCACCGGATTGGTCCCTTCCAAGGCTCTCTCGGCCCCGGAAGATACACGTCGCCCGGCCGACGCCCGGGTGACGAATGCCGCGTATGCCCGTCGTTGCGGCTGTTTGCACCAGGCGAGAGAAGGCTCACGAGAGTGGGCCGGACGGAGCGCACACGAACCGGGCGGGCGCACGGCGTCGTGATGAACGCTGTGCGCCCGCCCGGTCGGCGCAGGTACGGCCGCGTCGGGCCGGATGCGCAAGCGGGTGCCGGGGAACCGGCTAGGACACCACCGCCGGATCTGCTGACTTGGCGACCCTCTCGGCCTCGCCCTCCTCGTCACCGACCGCGATCCCGCGCCGCTTGGAGACGTACACGGCGAACATGATCACGAGCAGGGAGAGCACGGCGATCAGGATCCGGACGCCGACGTTCCTGTCACTGCCGTACGAGAACTTGATGACCGCCGGCGCGATGAGCAGCGAGACCAGGTTCATCACCTTCAGCAGCGGGTTGATCGCCGGGCCCGCGGTGTCCTTGAAGGGGTCGCCGACCGTGTCGCCGATCACCGTCGCGGCGTGCGCGTCGCTGCCCTTGCCGCCGTGATGACCGTCCTCGACGAGCTTCTTGGCGTTGTCCCAGGCGCCGCCGGAGTTGGCGAGGAAGACCGCCATCAACGTGCCCGCGCCGATCGCGCCCGCGAGGAACGCGCCGAGCGCCCCGACGCCGAACGTGAACCCGACGGCGATGGGCGCCATGACGGCGAGCAGACCGGGTGTGGCCAACTCCCTGAGGGCGTCCTTGGTGCAGATGTCGACGACCCTGCCGTACTCCGGCTGCTGCGTGTAGTCCATGATCCCGGGCTTCTCGCGGAACTGCCGCCGCACCTCGAAGACCACCGCGCCCGCCGACCGCGACACCGCGTTGATCGCCAGCCCCGAGAAGAGGAAGACGACCGCCGCGCCCACGATCAGGCCGACCAGGTTGTTGGGCTGCGAGATGTCCATCATCAGGCTCAGCGGTCCGCCGTCCCCGACCCGCTCGCCCACGTTCTGCGCGGCCGTTGTGATCGCGTCACGGTACGAGCCGAACAGCGCCGAGGCCGCGAGCACGGCCGTGGCGATGGCGATGCCCTTGGTGATGGCCTTGGTGGTGTTGCCGACGGCGTCCAGGTCGGTGAGCACCTGCGCGCCCGAGCCCACGACGTCGCCGGACATCTCGGCGATGCCCTGGGCGTTGTCGGAGACCGGACCGAAGGTGTCCATCGCGACGATCACGCCGACCGTGGTGAGCAGTCCCGTACCGGCCAGCGCCACCGCGAACAGCGCCAGCATGATCGATGTGCCGCCGAGCAGGAACGCCCCGTACACGCCGAGTCCGATCAACAGCGCGGTGTAGACGGCGGATTCCAGACCGACGGAGACACCGGCGAGGACCACGGTGGCGGGCCCGGTCAGCGAGGTCTTCCCGATGTCCCGCACGGGACGGCGGTTGGTCTCGGTGAAATAGCCGGTCAACTGCTGGATCACGGCGGCGAGCAGGATGCCGATGGCCACGGCGACCAGTGCGAGGATCCGCGGGTCACCGCTCTTGGCCCGGATCGCCACGTCGGAGACGCCCGTGAGGTCGGCGTACGACGACGGCAGATAGCTGAAGACGGCCACGGCGACCAGCGCCAGCGAGATCAGCGCGGAGATGAAGAAGCCCCGGTTGATCGCGGACATGCCGCTGCGGTCGGCGCGGCGCGGTGCCACCGCGAAGATGCCGATCATCGCGGTGACGACGCCGATCGCGGGCACGATCAGCGGGAAGGCCAGCCCGGAGTCGCCGAACGCCGCCTTGCCGAGGATCAGCGCGGCGACGAGCGTGACGGCGTACGACTCGAAGAGGTCGGCCGCCATACCGGCGCAGTCGCCGACGTTGTCGCCGACGTTGTCGGCGATGGTCGCGGCATTGCGCGGGTCGTCCTCCGGAATGCCCTGCTCGACCTTGCCGACCAGGTCGGCGCCGACGTCGGCGGCCTTGGTGAAGATGCCGCCGCCGACACGCATGAACATGGCGATCAGCGCCGCACCGAGGCCGAAGCCCTCCAGGACCTTCGGCGCGTTCGCGGCGTACACGAGCACCACGCAGGAGGCGCCCAGCAGCCCGAGCCCCACCGTGAACATGCCGACGACGCCGCCCGTACGGAAAGCGATCTTCATGGCCTTGTGCGAAACGGCGGTGAGATCCTTCTCCGGTTCGCCCGCCGCCGGGGTCGCCTCGCGCGCCGCCGCGGCGACTCGCACATTGCTTCGTACGGCGAGCCACATACCGATATAACCGGTGGCCGCCGAGAACGCCGCACCGATCAGGAAGAACACCGAGCGTCCGGCACGCTGATTCCAGTCGTCCGCGGGCAGCAGCATGAGGAGAAAGAACACGATCACGGCGAATACGCCGAGCGTGCGCAACTGCCGTGCCAGATAGGCGTTGGCGCCTTCCTGGACCGCTGCCGCGATCTTCTTCATGCTGTCGGTGCCCTCGCCCGCCGCGAGTACTTGCCGCACCAGGATTCCGGCGACCACGAGGGCCGCCAGGGCCACCGCCCCGATGACCATCACGATGTGACGGTTGCTGTCGGTCAGTACGGCGGCTGCGAGGGAAGTGGGGTAGTGAAACTGCTGAGGGGTGGAAAGCCCCGCCATTCGTCCTCCTTGACGCTTGGGCTGAGCTCAAGATGTGGACGGATTGTAGGTAGCGGAACCCGGTCAAAACAGGGCCAGGTAAACGGAAACGAGCCTTCACGCGCTCTTCAGCAAAAGATCGTGCACAAGGCATTGAACCCGAAAGCGGTAACGCCTCAAAGACATTGACGAGATGGACGCTTGATCAAATTATCGCGCAAATGACGGTGAAGCAATTCATGGATTGCGGTAGGACTGTACAAAAAGAAGGGCCCTGTCCATGTTCTGGACGGGGCCCTTCTGTGGTGACTCGTATGGCGTGACTCGTATGGCGTGACTCGTTCGGGGTGGTGAGCAGAGGGGGTGCGAGGAGGGTCAGGCGGGGAGCGTGCCGGGCGGCATGGCCGGCCAGCTCATCCTGATCAGTCCGCCGTCCTTGCCGACGGACACCTCGACATCGTCGACGAGGCCCTTGATGACCGCGAGGCCCATCTCGTCCTCCTCGGTCTCCGCATCCGGGTCGGCGGCACCGGGGCCACCCGGTGCTCCACCGATCGGCGCATGCGGCGCCTCGTCGCCGACCTCGATGGAGAACTGCTTCTCCTCCTCGGTCAGCATCACCCGCACCGGCGCCGAGATGCCGCTGCTCTGGTGCAGTCCGACGGCCCGAGAGCAGGCCTCGCCCACGGCAAGCCTGACCTCGTCGAGTACGGCCTCGTCCACCCCGGCCCTGCGCGCCACCGCTGCCGCCACCAGTCGGGCGGTCCTGACGTGCTCGGGCAACGCGCTGAAGCGGAGCTCAACGGTGGCCATACATCCCCCTCGGAACTTCGGGCGTGGGGTCCGGGAACCGGGCCGCACGAGCCCGGCACCCCTACTTGCTTCTGCCGTCCGGGCGCCTCGGCCCGGAACCGGTCAGTCGGTAGCCGCCACCGCGTCCTCGACCGAGGTGTGGATCGGGAACACCTTGGTGAGGCCGGTGATGCGGAAGATCTTGAGAATGCGCTCCTGGTTGCACACCAGCCGCAGGGAGCCCTCATGGGCACGCACGCGCTTCAAGCCGCCTACCAGCACGCCGAGCCCGGTGGAGTCGAGGAAGTCCACGCCCTCCATGTCGACGACGAGGTGGAAATTCCCGTCGTTCACCAGCTCGACCAACTGCTCACGCAGCTTGGGCGCGGTATATACGTCGATTTCGCCACCGACCTCGACGACCGTACGATCGCCGACGGTACGGGTCGACAGGGACAGGTCCACGGATCCTCCAGCACCTTGCTATCGAGCGGTCGCCCCTCGGGACACCTCGGCAGAGCCCCCGGGACGGTTCGCCAGCCGCGATGGCATTCAATCACTTACCGGCAGGCGTGCACGACGCCTTGGTCCCATTGTCCGTCACGCCAGTGACACACTCGGTGCCGATGGCCAAGAATCACCGATCCGATCGACCCACGGCGGACCCCGTGGCCCGCCTTGCCCCGGACACGGTCCTGAACCGGCTCGCCGCGGGGCCGAGCCGGGCTGCGCGCATCACCCATACGGAGCACCTGCCCTCACGCGAGGGCCGCCATGCCATCTGGCCGGACAGGATCCGCTCCGAGGTCATCGCCGCCGTCCGGGCCGCGGGTATCGAGCACCCCTGGGCCCACCAGGCGGTCGCCGCCGAGCACGCCCTGGACGGCGACTCGGTGGTCGTCGCCACGGGCACCGCCTCGGGCAAGTCGCTCGCCTATCTGGTACCGGTGCTGTCGCGCCTGCTGGAAGGTGCGGAGGCCCCGAACGGGCGCGGCGCGACCGCCCTGTACCTCGCCCCGACGAAGGCCCTGGCAGCAGATCAGTGCCGATCCGTGAAGGAACTTTCACAACCTCTGGGCACGGCGGTCCGCGCGGCCGTGTACGACGGTGACACGCCGCCCGAGGAACGCGAATGGGTACGCCAGTACGCCACCTACGTCCTCACCAACCCCGACATGCTGCACCGCGGCATACTGCCCTCCCATCCACGCTGGTCCTCCTTCCTCCGCGCCCTGAAGTACGTCGTCATCGACGAGTGCCACACCTACCGCGGCGTCTTCGGCTCCCATGTCGCCCAGGTCCTGCGCCGTCTGCGCCGCGTCTGCGCCCGCTACGGCTCCTCTCCCGTCTTCCTGCTCGCCTCCGCGACCGCCGCCGAGCCCTCGGTGGCCGCGGGCCGCCTCACCGGCCTCCCGGTCGTCGAGGTGGCCGACGACGCCTCCCCTCGTGGCGACCTGGTCTTCGCCCTCTGGGAGCCCCCGCTCACCGAACTGCATGGCGAGAAGGGCGCGCCCGTCCGCCGCACGGCCACTGCCGAGACCGCCGATCTGCTGACCGACCTGACCGTGCAGGGCGTCCGCTCGGTCGCCTTCGTACGCTCCCGCCGCGGCGCCGAGCTGATCTCGGTGATCACCCAGGAACGTCTGGCCGAAATCGATCGCTCCCTGGCCCGGCGGGTGGCCGCGTACCGCGGCGGCTACCTCCCCGAGGAGCGCCGCGCTCTCGAACGCGCGCTCCACTCCGGTGAACTCCTCGGCCTCGCCGCCACCACCGCACTCGAACTCGGCGTCGACGTCTCGGGCCTGGACGCCGTCCTCATCGCCGGCTACCCGGGGACCCGGTCCTCGCTGTGGCAGCAGGCGGGCCGCGCCGGCCGGGCCGGACAGGGCGCCCTGGCTGTCCTGGTCGCCCGCGACGACCCGCTGGACACCTTTCTCGTCCACCATCCCGAGGCCCTCTTCGCCCAGCCGGTCGAGTCCACCGTCCTCGACCCGGACAACCCCTACGTCCTCGCCCCGCACTTGTGCGCCGCTGCCGCCGAACTCCCGCTGACGGACGAGGATCTGGAGCTGTTCGGACCCGCCTGCGAGGAACTGCTGCCGCAGTTGGAAGCCGCGAAGCTGCTCCGCCGCCGGACGAAGGCCTGGCACTGGACCCGTCGTGAGCGGGCCGCCGACCTCGCCGACATCCGCGGCCAGGGCGGGCGCCCCGTGCAGGTCGTCGAGACGGGCACCGGGCGACTGCTCGGCACGGTCGACGCCGGCGCCGCGCACACGACGGTGCACGAAGGGGCGGTCCATCTGCACCAGGGCCGTACGTACCTGGTGCGTTCCCTCGACCTGGAGGACTCGGTCGCCCTGGTCGAGCAGGCCGACCCGCCGTATTCGACGATCGCCCGCGACACGACGTCCATCTCCGTCCTGGAGACCGACATCGAGGTCCCCTGGGGCGAGGGCCGGCTGTGCTACGGATCCGTCGAGGTCACCAACCAGGTCGTCTCCTTCCTCCGTCGACGTGTGATCACCGGCGAGGTACTGGGCGAATCAAAACTGGACCTCCCTCCTCGTACGCTGCGCACCCGTGCCGTGTGGTGGACGGTCACCGAAGACCAACTGGACCATGCCCGGATCAACCCGGAGATCCTCGGCGGCGCCCTGCACGCCGCCGAACACGCCTCGATCGGCATGCTTCCGCTGTTCGCCACCTGCGACCGCTGGGACATCGGCGGCGTCTCCGTCCCGCTCCACCCGGACACCCTGCTGCCCACGGTCTTCGTGTACGACGGCCACCCGGGCGGCGCGGGCTTCGCGGAACGCGCCTTCCACACGGCCCGTGCCTGGCTGACCGCCACCCGCCAGGCCATCGCCTCCTGCGAGTGCGAGGCGGGCTGCCCGTCCTGCATCCAGTCCCCCAAGTGCGGCAACGGCAATGACCCGCTGCACAAGAGGGGGGCGGTGCGCCTTCTCACGGTGCTGTTGCGCGGGGCGCCGGAGGAGAAGGAGAGCCGGGCGGCCGAGCCGCAGGAGGAGAGCCGGGCGGCGCCGGGGACGCCGTCGTCGGCCCCACCGGATCCGCCGGGCCCGCTCTCGCCCTGACCTCGGCGGAGAGCGGCCCCACGGCCGTAGCCGCCGTGACGTCCGAGATACCGCCCATGACGACGCACCGCAGCAACCGGCTGCCCTGGGCTTCCGCGACGCGGTGCGCCGTGGCGCACGCCGCCTCACTTCCCTCCGTCCAGTGGTCGGCGGCGGCGAGCGCCGCCAAGTCGGCCGCGGCAGCGGCACGATGGCGCGCCAGCACGGCCTTCCCCTGGAACAGCAGCACCCCGAACACGGCGCACAGAGCGCCGATCAGACACACCACCCAGACAGTCGCCGAGCCGCGGTCCGAACTCAGCGACCGCATCCGGGTGTTGAAGGCCACCAACCCGGAGCACCGGCTCTCTCCCGTCGGCCCGCGCTTCCTCGCGCGCCCACCCGCCGGTTCATGTCTCCTCACTGGCCCACCCCCACCGCGTCCTCCGCCGACGCCACTGCTTCTTGACGTACTTCGAGCGGCAGCGCGGCCGGACCCGGCGTACGGGCGAGGACCGTCACATGCACCAGGTCGCCCTGGCGGCTCGTGGTGACCTTCGCTCCCTTCGGCGCGGCCCGCGCCGCCGTGTCCTCCACCACACCGGGTGACTCCTGCCGGGCCGCCGCCCGAGCCCCTGCCCGAGCGGCGTCCACACACTGGATCTGCGCGGACACGGCCAGCAAGGCCCAGACGAAGACGCCGAGGACGAACACCAGGACAGGCAGCACGACCGCGGCCTCCGCCGTCACGAACCCACCGTCCCGGCGCCCTCCGCAGCGTCTGGGACGCCCCTTCTCCCCATCACATCCGGACATCGAGCGCCCGCTTCACGATTCCCTGCAGTTCCTCGCTGACCTGCCCGCTCGTCAACACCTTGTAGAGGAGCGCCGCGAAGGCCACTGCCGCGATAATGCCGACGGCGTACTCCGATGTGACCATGCCCGCGTCCCCGCGCACGGCCGCCCGTACCCGCCCTGCCAACGCCCGCATCCGGGCTCGTACTCGTTCTGTCTTGCACATCTCAACCCCCGTGCAGTTCTCGTCCTGTCGACCTGACCGATCCGTTCGGGCTGTTCGATCCGCTGGAACCGATCGGTCCGTCCGGTGCCTCCCGGCCACCGGGCCCATCCGATCCGTCGTCGTTCACCGCGTACCGTGCGCGGTCATCCGCCACCTCCTTCCAGGAGCCCTCCCGCGAGTCCGATCACGACGGGGAGCACCCCGACCGCGATGAAGGCGGGCAGGAAGCACAGCCCCACCGGCGCGGTGACCATGACGCCCGCCCGGCGCGCCCGTGCCGTCGCGGCGCGCCCCCACTCGGCACGGGCCTGTGTCGCGAGGCGCCCGACGGGCACGGCCGCCGGTACGCCGGAGTCACCCGCCCGTTCCAGAAGCCGTGCCAGCGCTCCGGCGCCGGGAAGGGCGGCCAATCGCCGCCACGCGTCCGCCGGGTCGCCGCCGAGCCGCACCTCGGCCGCCCCGCGGGCCAGCCGTTCGCCGACCGGGCCTCCCAACGCCTCGCCCACCGCCCGAGCGGCCGACACGGGGCTCGCGCCCGCGGTGATGCACGCCGCCAGCAGATCCGCGGCCAGCGGAAGCCGACGGGCCACCTCGGCGGGGTCGTAGTCCCGCGTGAGGCGGTTGCATTCCTCCCGGGCTCGCCACCGCTTCACACCGACTCCGGTGATCACCCCGGCGACCAGTCCGCCCACGCCTCCGATCAGCACCCACCCGACGCACAGCGCCCCCACGACCGGCAGCCACCGCCGAACGGTGTTCCGCACTTCGTTCCGCCGCCGCACGCCGTCGGGCACCGGGCCCGGCCCCTGCGGTACCCGCAAGCCCGCCCGCGCCCGCATGTTGCGTCGAGCGAAGGGGATCCAGGGCGTTCCCGAACTGCCTTCCTCGCACGTGCTGTTCTGCGTCAGCGCCGCGTCCAGTCGACGCCGCACTCTCCGCTCACGTCCTGCCGTGACGAGCAGCCACGCCGCCCAGCACAGCGCGGACGCTCCCCAGACCACTCCCCACCTGTGGACGGTCTCGGCGCTCATGCCGCCTCCGCTCCCCGCACGATCCGCAGCGCCCACCACAGCCCCGCGCCCTCCAGCACGCCGCCGAGCACAAGGCAGGCCAGGCCCGCGCCCGTGTGCAGCAGTACGTGCAGTGGGCGGGCGCCGAGCCCGGTGCCGAGCAGCAGACCGAGGACCGGCAGGCCCGCGAGCAGCACCGCCGTCGAACGGGCCCCCGCCAACTGGGCCTGCAGGTCGGCCCGTTGATCTCGCTCGGCGCGCAGCGCCGCCTCCAGCCGGTCGAGCCCGGAGGCCAGGCCCGCACCGCGGTCCACGGCCACTCGCCAGCACGCGGCAAGTCCCGACAACCCGTCGGCGCCCGGCTGCTGTGCCGCCTTGGCGAGTGCGTCCGGCACATCCCCGCCGAATCGCGCTGCCGCCAGCACCGTCGCCTGGGCCTCGCCGAGGCCACCATCGTCACGGGCCACGCGCAGCAGCGCCTCGCCGGGTTGGCACCCCGCGCGCACCTCTCCGGCGAGCGCCCCGCACAACGCGATCACCGCCTCGCCGCGCCGGTCGCGCGCCAGCCGCGCCTCCCGCGCGAGCCGCACCCGGCGCAGCAGAGGCACACCCCCGACCCCGGCCAGCAGGGGCAGGACGGACGCACCGAGCACCGCGATCACCGCACCCACGGCGACCGACCACCACTCGACCCGCAACCTCCGCACACGCGCACGAACCCCTGCCCAGGGCGGGGAACCGCCCCCTGGTGCCTCGCCGCCGCCCGTGACCAGCAGCCGGGCTCGCCGCCCCGACGTGCTCGAGGCGCTCATCACCCATGCCGCCGTACCGGCACACACCAGTCCCGCACCCACCGACAACTGTCCGACCTCCGTCACGGCGCCTCACTCCCCTCGCTCCCACCTCGCAGCAGCTCCCGCAGCCGCTCCCAGCCCCGCTCGCGGGTGAACGCCGTGGCGCCCCACCGCAGCGCGGGCACGGTCACCACCAGGCCCGACGTGTCCCGTTCCAGCACATGGACCTCCGCGATCCGGCGCCGCCCGTTCCGGTCGCGCACCAGGTGGAGGACCACCGACAGCCCAGCCGCCAATTGGCTGTGCAGCGCGGCACGGTCCAGGCCCGCCGCCGTCCCGAGCGCCTCCAGCCGGGCCGGCACCTGCGCCGCCGCGTTCGCGTGGAGCGTGCCGCAGCCGCCCTCGTGACCGGTGTTCAGGGCAGCGAGCAAAGACACAACCTCGGGACCGCGCACCTCGCCGACGACCAGCCGATCGGGTCTCATCCGCAGCGCCTGCCGCACCAAGTCCTCGAGCTGGACGAGCCCCACGCCCTCCTGGTTCGCGGGCCGTCCTTCCAGGCGCACCACATGGGGATGGTCGGGCCGCAGCTCCGTCGAGTCCTCGGCCAGCACGATCCGTTCGGACGGCGGGACCATGCCCAGCAGCGTGCTCAGGAGCGTGGTCTTCCCTGAACCGGTTCCGCCGCTGATCACATAGGAGAGCCGAGAAGCGATCAGCTCCCGCAGGACGCGGTCACCACCCGGCGGCACCGTCCCCGCCGTGACCAGTTCGTCAAGGGTGAACGCCCGTGGCCGTACGACCCGCAGGGACAGACAGGTCGAGCCGACCGCGACGGGCGGCAGAACCGCATGCAGCCGGGTGCCGTCCGGCAGGCGGGCGTCGACCCACGGTCTGGCGTCGTCGAGCCGCCGCCCCGCAACGGCCGCCAGGCGTTGTGCGAGACGGCGTACGGCCGCCGCATCGGGAAAGGACACCGGCGTCAGCTCCAGCCCACCGCCCCGGTCCACCCATACCCGGTCCGGGGCCGCCACCAGGACGTCGGTCACGGTCGGATCGGCGAGCAGGGAGTCCAACGGGCCGCTACCGACCAACTCGGAACGCAACTGGTGGGCAGCGCCCAGCACTTCCGCGTCCCCGAGCACCTTTCCCTGCGCCCGCAGGGCCTGTGCCACATGCGCGGGAGTCGGCTCGGCCCCGCTCTCGGCCAGCCACTGCCGCACGCCGTCCAACAGCCGTGCGCGTTCGCCGATATCGGTCGCGTACCCAAGTCCCTCACTCGCCCTCGCATCACGCCTCGCGCCAGGGTCCGCGCCCACCGGCTCAACCCAGCTCGTACTCATGCGTCAGTCCCCCGCCCCGCCGACGCCCGCTCCCAGAAGGCCGAGCAGAACCGGGCGAGCGGCCCCCGCACCGCTCCTCCGGGCGGTACCGAGCCGTCCGGCGGCGGTGTCTCGTACGGCACTTCGCCGACCAGCGGAAGTCCCAGCAGCCGCGCCACCTCACGGTCGTCGAGGCCGGGCGCGTACGGCCCTCGTACCGCGATCCGCAGATCGGCCAGGACCATGCCGACGGCGGTCGCCACCCGTCGCGCGGCGGCGATCGCGCGCAGCTCGGCGGGGACCACCAACACCCCGACGTCCACTTGGGCGAGGACTTCCGCGACGCCCTCGTCGACGCGGCGCGGAAGGTCCACGACGACCGCGCCACCGCGCCGCCGGCCCGCGGCGAGGACGGCACGAACCGCCTGAGGCGGGACAGCGACCGTGTCGCCCCGGTCCCAGCTCAGCACCCGCAGTGCGTGCAGCTCGGGCAGGGACTCCTCCAAGGCGCCACCCCCGACCCGGCCGCGGGATGCGGCGAACGCCGGCCAGCGCAGTCCTTCGGCGGTCTCTCCACCGAGGAGCACATCGAGCCCGCCGCCCAGTGGATCGGCGTCCACGAGCAGCGTGCGCGTCCCCTCTCGTGCCGAGGTGACGGCCAGGGCGCAGGCCAGTGTGGACGCGCCGGCCCCGCCGCGGCCTCCCATGACGCCCACGGTGAGCGCGGGCCTGCCCACCCCTTCGGCCACGTCGGCGATGCGGTCGACAAGCCATTGCTCACCGTCCGGCAGCAACAGGACATGGTCGGCGCCGATCTCCACGGCCCGCCGCCAGACGTCGGAATCGTCCTGATCCCGCCCGACCAGCACCACTCCGCGTCTGCGCACGGCCCCTCGTACGCGGCGCACCGCATCGTCGCCGACGATGACGAGCGGCGCGGCCTCCCAACTGCCCCGAGGCCGGGGCACCCCGGGATGGACCTCAGGTCTGGCGCCCGCCGCCGCGCACAAGCGCAGCAAGTCGTCGAGGAGTTCGGCGTCCTCGGTGACGATCAGCGGCCCGCTCCGTCGTCCTTCGGCGACGGCCGCCCCGTCCTGTGTGATGGCTCCCGCCACGATCTCCAGCCCCCTTCGCTGCGTCTTCCGCCCGGCACGCGGCGCCCTTGTGGCCCCGCGCTTCCCGCTCGTGCGGAGAACCGGCAACCGGCCTCCATATGAACGGCCGATACGAACCGGCCATACGCGCTCGACAAACCGAACCGGCCATGAACTCGCCGGCGGTGGGAGCGCGTTGGAATCACGATGCAGCGGTCCCGGAAATCATGTGGATCTTGGTCGAAAACTGTGGACTGCTGAGTGGTTGTGAATATCGCTGTCACCCATAACGGTGAGCCCTCGATGGCTTCCACAGAGCAGCGCGACGGCTACGTACCGTGACGGATCTTGGGAGTGAGCGATCATCGCCCGGAGAGCCGCTGCACGGCTCCGGAACGGACTGAGGAGAGGCGAAAACCCACCCGGACATGCGACGACCCCCGCCGGGGGGGAGAGCGGGGGTCGTCCCCACGGCCGACTCGGGGGGGGAGGAGTCGGACCGGGTTAGCACGGTCGCGAACGATCCGTGACTTCCATGGTGTACCCGAGAGCCTTCTCAGGCAAACCCACACGCCTCACCTTACGCCGAATGGTGGGCGCCTATGCTCGGAGCCGTGGAAAACCACTCCTTGCCCCGGACAGCGGCCTTCTTTGATCTGGACAAGACGGTCATTGCGAAGTCGAGCGCACTCACCTTCAGCAAGTCCTTCTACCAAGGCGGACTGATCAACCGCAGAGCCGTCTTGCGTACCGCATACACCCAGTTCGTGTTCCTGGCGGGCGGCGCCGACCACGACCAGATGGAACGGATGCGCGAGTATCTGTCCGCGCTGTGCCGCGGTTGGAACGTCCGACAGGTCAAAGAGATCGTCGCCGAGACGCTTCACGACCTGATCGACCCCATCATCTACGACGAGGCCGCCTCCCTCATCGAGGGCCACCACACCGCCGGACGCGACGTCGTGATCGTGTCCACATCCGGCGCTGAGGTGGTCGAACCGATCGGTCACCTGCTCGGCGCCGACCGGGTGGTGGCCACCCGGCTGGCCGTGGGCGACGACGGCTGCTTCACGGGCGAGGTGGAGTACTACGCGTACGGGCCGACGAAGGCGGAGGCGATCAGGGAACTCGCCGAGTCCGAGGGGTACGACCTTGCGCGCTGCTACGCCTACAGCGATTCGGTGACCGACCTGCCGATGCTGGAGTCCGTCGGCCACCCGCACGCGGTGAACCCGGACCGGGCGCTGCGCCGTGAGGCACTCACGCGTGAGTGGCCGATTCTGGACTTCCATCGACCGGTCCCGCTCAAGCAGCGGCTGTCCGTACGGCCGCGCCCCGCGCTCGTCGCAGCGGCCGCGATAGGCGCGGCAGTGGCGACCGCAGGACTGGTCTGGTACGCGAACCGACGACGGACACCAGCCGTGTGAGCCCACGCGTGCGCCCGCAGGCTCACCTCACGCGCCCGGTTCATACCTCTTTGAGTAGGAAAGTAAAGAAGCTCATCCAGGACTTCCACTCACTTCGGCCCTGGAGTACAAAGGACTTAAGGCCCGCGAGACCAAAGGAAGCCATCCGAAAGGATCACCTTTATAACGCAACTGGCCCCACGGACCGAAGCATGAACACTGGGCACCCACGCGACGTCGACCCGTCGATTACGGGCCAGCCGCACCAGGAGGCGGGCAGAAGTTCCCGACCTGATGGGCAACACATCGAGGACGCTTGGTAACCCGATGAACATGCCAGCGGCGGTACGAGATCTCGTACCGCCGCAACTCTGTGACAAAGGGCCCGCACCGGGTCCTCCCTCATGACCACGTGCCGCCCAGGGACTACGCCGCGCCGCGCTGGAGCGCCTCGCAGACCGCGGTGGACTCGCGGGCGCCCAGCTCGACCGCCTTCGCGCAATGGGCGATCCACACCGCCATGCCCTCCGGGGTGCCCGACGCATAGCCGTCGAGCGCCGCCGCATAGGCCGCGCGTCCCAGTTCCGCGTGGCCGACCTCCGCCGAACAGACCGCCTTCGGGTCGAGACCGCTTCCCACGAGAACGATGCGCTGGGCGGCCCGCGCGACCAAGCCGTTGTGAGAGGCGAAGGGACGCAGGGCGAGGAGTTCGCCGTGCACGACAGCCGCGGTGACGAGGGCGGGGGCCGAACCACCCGCGACGATCAGCTCGGACAGTCCCTCGAGGCGACCCGACACCTCGGCCGCACTGGGCAACGGCAGCTCCACGAGCGGCTCGTCCACCGGCTCGCCGTCCTGTCGCGGGCGCCCTACCCCGAGGCCGGAGTCCGCAGCCGCCACCAGGTGCAGCCGCGCCAGCACCCGAAGGGGCGACTGCCGCCAGATGGACAGCAGTTGCCCTGCCTCCGCGGTCAGCCTGAGAGCCGCGCCGACCGTACGGGCCTCGTCCTCACCGCTGAAGTCCGTGCGCCGGCGCACCTCCTCCAGGGCCCAGTCGGCACCGGACAGTGCCGCCGAACCGCGCGCGCCGCGCAGCGCCGCCTCGGAGGTGATCTCGTTGCTGCGGCGCCGCATGATCCGGTGTCCGTAGACCCGGTCCACGGCCTTGCGTACGGACTCCACGGACTCGGCCACACCGGGCAGCGCCCCCAGGGCCGCAAGCGGATCGGTCGCACCTGTCGAACTCATGAGTCCGACCCTACGCACCCTCACATCCCTTCCTTCGAAGGAGTGGTCTTCTTCACGCTCGGCTACCACGTACAGCCATCACACAGCTACGCTTCGTGAACATGAAAATTGCTTTCGTCGGGAAGGGCGGCAGCGGCAAGACCACCCTGTCCTCCCTGTTCATCCGCCATCTCGCCGCCGCCGGAGCACCCGTCGTCGCAGTCGATGCCGACATCAACCAACACCTCGGGGCCGCGCTCGGGCTGGACGAGGAGAAGGCCAGGGCGCTGCCCGCCATGGGGGAGCGACTGCCGCTGATCAAGGAGTACCTGCGCGGCTCGAACCCGCGGATCGCCTCCGCCGAGACGATGATCAAGACCACACCGCCCGGCGCAGGCTCACGGCTGCTGCGCGTCCGGGAAGACAATCCGGTGTACGACGCCTGCGCGCATCCGGTGCGACTCGACGAGGCCGACGTCCGGTTGATGGTGACCGGCCCCTTCACCGACGCCGATCTGGGGGTGGCCTGCTACCACTCCAAGACGGGAGCGGTGGAGCTGTGTCTGAATCACCTGGTGGACAGCCGTGACGAGTACGTCGTGGTCGACATGACGGCGGGTTCGGACTCCTTCGCCTCCGGCATGTTCACCCGCTTCGACATCACCTTCCTCGTCGCCGAGCCGACCCGGAAGGGGGTCTCCGTCTACCGCCAGTACAAGGAGTACGCCCGCGACTTCGGGGTCGTCCTGAAGGTCGTCGGCAACAAGGTGCAGGGTCAGGACGACATCGACTTCCTCCAGGCGGAGGTCGGTGACGACCTGCTCGTCACGATCGGGCATTCGGACTGGGTGCGTTCCATGGAGAAGGGCCACCCGCCCCGGTTCGAACTCCTCGAGGACGCCAACCGCCGCTCGCTGCGCGTTCTCCAGATGGCCACGGACGCCACGTACGAACTGCGCGACTGGGAGCGCTACACACGCCAGATGGTTCACTTCCACCTGAAGAACGCGGCGAGTTGGGGCAATGAGCGCACCGGCTCCGACCTGGCGGCACAGATCGACCCGGACTTCGTCCTCGGCGAGGGCCTGACCGCTGCGGTGTGAGTGCCCCGCCGAACCGGTCGGGGGCGCTTGGGCCTTGGCCTCCGACCGGTCGACCATGAAGCGGCATTCCATGGTCGGCGGCTTGTAGGGATGCCCGAGGAAGGACGCGCGCCGCATCAGCAAGCCGCGCAGCCCTTCCGCACTCCTTCCCACCTCTGCCCTTTCCCTCATCACGCCGCCTCTGAGCGGCTCATCCCGGCGAGCAGCCGGCGGTCGCGGTGACACAGGTGCAGCCATAGCGACGCCCGCGACGAGCCGCTGGGGTGGCGTCTTTCCCCCCCCCGCTCTGCTCCCTTCAGCAGAAGCCGCCGTGCTGCCAGGTGCTCTGCGGCGTCATTCGGGTCCCGGTCGCCCTCAAAGCAGTCCGACCCAGGGCATCTGAGCTGCCGACACGTCTTGTATTACAAGCCGATGAAATGACTCGTTCACCCCTCCGGGTGACTCATTGCCCTATTCACTCTGACCTTCGATACGCTTCCTTTACCTTGCATTACGACCCATTTACCCAGTGTTGGAATATCCCGCCGCTGTGCGTCGGGACCCACTTCTGTGCCCCGGCCCCTCAGGCCCGGGGACCACCGTTCCGCGACCGCGCCGCGCCGGAGGAGAAGGAACATGTCCGCCTACGTCCCCGCCCGCACCGCCGACTCGACTCGGACGAAGCGCCTGCATCCACCTCACAGTCCACCGCCGACCCCGCCCCGCCGCTTCCGCATCGCGGGCGCCGATCTGTCGGCCTCCCTCGCGGTCTTCCTGATCGCCCTCCCCCTGTCCCTCGGTATCGCCCTCGCCACCGGTGCCCCGCTCCAGGCCGGTCTGGTCGCCGCGGCCGTCGGAGGGCTTGTCGCAGGTCGGCTCGGCGGCTCCCCGCTGCAGGTCAGTGGCCCCGCCGCCGGACTCACCGTGGTCACCGCCGATCTCATCCAGCGCTATGGATGGCGTACGACCTGCGCCGTCACCGTCCTCGCCGGTCTCGCCCAAATCGGCCTCGGCTGCCTGCGCGTGGCGCGTACGGCGCTTGCCGTCAGCCCCGCGATCGTGCACGGCATGCTCGCCGGTATCGGCGTCACCATCGCCATGGCCCAGCTCCACATCGTGCTCGGGGGCACCCCGCAGAGCGCGGTCCTCGACAACCTCCGAGCGTTGCCCGCACAGTTGGCCCGCCTGCACCCGGCCGCCCTGTCCGTGAGCGCCCTGACCCTGGCCGTGCTGCTCGTCTGGCCGCGGCTCCCCGGACGGACAGGGCACCTCCTGCGCAAGGTCCCGGCCGCACTCGTCGCCGTCGCCGCGGCCACCGCGACCGCCTCCGTCACCGGGCTCAGCCTGCCCAGGGTCGATCTGCCGTCCTGGCGCAGCCACGCGATGGCCGGGCTTCCCGAAGGACCCGTGCTCGGCATCGCCGCCGCTGTTCTCACCATCACGCTGGTGTGCAGCGTGCAGTCACTCCTCGGCGCCGTCGCCGTGGACAAGCTGGCGGCCGGGCGCGATCCGCATCTCGGTCGCTCCGACCTCGACCGCGAGTTGCTGGGACAGGGTGCCGCGAACGTCGTCTCGGGCTCGCTCGGCGGGCTGCCGATCGCGGGCGTCGCCGTCCGGAGTTCGGCAAACGTGCAGTCCGGCGCCATCAGCCGGAACTCCACGATGCTGCACGGCGTTTGGCTGGTAGTGGCCGCGCTGCTGATGGTGCCGGTGCTCGAGCTGATCCCCCTCGCTTCGCTCGCCGCGCTGGTGATGGCCGTCGGCATCCGGATGGTGTCCCTGCACCACATCCGCACGGTCACTCGTCACCGAGAAGTGCTGGTGTACGCCGTCACCGCCCTCGGCGTCGTCTTCCTGGGCGTGCTGCAAGGAGTGGCCCTGGGCGTCGTCATGGCCGTGGCTGTCGCCCTGCACCGCCTCGCCCATACCCGCATCACCCATCAGGAGAAGGCGGGAGTCCACCACGTACGCGTACGAGGGCAGTTGACGTTCCTCGCAGTACCTCGGCTGAGCCGGACACTGCACCTGGTGCCAACGGGGGCGAACGCCGTGGTGGAGCTGGACGGATCGTTCATGGACCACGCGGCGTACGAGTCCCTCCAGGACTGGCAGAAGACGCATCGCGCGCGGGGCGGCACGGTCGACCTCACCGGCCGCGCCGGAACCCATGTCTCGATCGCGGCCCCAGAGGCTCCGACGCTCGCGGAGGGCGCAGAGGCGGCCGAGGCGGCCGACGTGTCCGCGTGCCGGTGCGGACCCTGGACCCCTTGGCGCAACCACCAGTGCGAGCGCCCGACATTCGCGCAGACCGACGGACAGCCGGACGAGCCCACGGAGGGGTCGCGAGCAAGTGGGCATCAACTCGCCCGCGGAATCAGCGCGTTCCAACGGAACACCGCGCCGCTGGTGCGCGATGAGCTGGCTCGCCTCGCGCGCGAGGGGCAGCGACCCTCACAACTCTTCCTGACCTGCGCCGACTCAAGGCTCGTCACATCGATGATCACCTCCAGCGGTCCCGGCGATCTCTTCGTCGTCCGCAATGTCGGCAACCTGGTGCCGCTGCCCGGCATGGAGAGCGGGGACGACTCGGTGGCCGCCGCGATCGAGTACGCGGTGGACGTCTTGCTGGTGCGGTCGATCACGGTCTGCGGCCATTCCGGGTGCGGGGCGATGCAGGCCCTGCTCGGCTCGGAACCGGGCGATTCCCGGACCCCGCTCAGACGGTGGCTGCGGCACGGCCTGCCGAGCATGGAGCGCATGTCCGACGGGAGCAGACCCGCGGCCCGGATCGCCGGGCGGGCGTCGGCCGATGCGATCGAGCAACTGTGCCTGGTCAATGTGGTGCAGCAACTGGAGCATCTGCGGGCGCACGATTCCGTGGGCCGGGCCTTGAGCGAGAGCCGGCTCGAACTCCACGGGATGTACTTCCACGTGGGCGAGGCGCAGGCATATCTGCTCGCCGCCTCCGAGGAGGACGCCGTCTTCGACCGGGTGGGGGCGGTCGGGGAGCTGCGCAGCCCGGCATGACATCGCGGCAGTGCGCGGTACACGCCTGGCGCCGCGCACCGCCGCTCCCGAAAGGGAACATCGCTCGAGGAATGCCTCGTGCCTCCCGTCGGAAGATCTTGAAATTGACCCTGGATTGCATCGCTTTGGGCTGATAAACATTTAGGGGCAATCCGGCGTGAGTCCGACTCCGAGGCAAGACCTTGAAACGGCATTCCGGTGCGCACCAGCCTTCCCGAGAAGGCGCGAACAGCAGGGGACCCTTGTCACAGGCCCTCAGGCGCGGGCGCGAGAACCATCGCCCGAGATGAACCAGGGCGGCGGAGCATACGTGACCTGAAGGGGGAATCTGTTCACCGACAGAACCCCCAACAGGTCTAAACCAATTTTCCGTCGACCCTTGTCACCGAGCCCCCAGGTCTGATGAGCTGTGGCCTGGGACACAACGGACACCCCGGGAAAGGGAGATGTCGTGAGCAACGAAAGCCTGGCCAATCTGCTCAAGGAAGAGCGCAGGTTCGCGCCGCCCGCCGACCTGGCCGCAGCCGCCAACGTCACGGCAGAGGCGTACGAACAGGCCAAGGCTGACAGGCTCGGCTTCTGGGCCGAGCAGGCCCGGCGGCTGACCTGGGCCAAGGCGCCGACCGAGACCCTGGACTGGTCGAACCCGCCGTTCGCCAAGTGGTTCAAGGACGGCACGCTCAACGTCGCCTACAACTGCGTCGACCGGCATGTCGAGGCAGGGAACGGCGAGCGCGTCGCCCTGCACTTCGAGGGCGAGCCGGGCGACAGCCGCGCCATCACCTACGCCGAGCTCAAGGACGAGGTCTCCAAGGCCGCGAACGCCCTGCTGGAGCTGGGGGTCCGCAAGGGCGACCGGGTCGCCGTCTATATGCCGATGATCCCCGAGACCGCGATCGCGATGCTGGCCTGCGCCCGCATCGGTGCCACCCACTCCGTCGTCTTCGGCGGCTTCTCGGCGGACGCGCTGGCCACCCGTATCCAGGACGCCGACGCCAAGGTCGTCATCACCGCGGACGGGGGCTACCGGCGCGGCAAGCCGTCCGCCCTCAAGCCGGCCGTCGACGACGCCATCGACCGGGTGGACAACGTCGAGCATGTCCTCGTCGTGCGTCGTACGGGCCAGGAGGTCGCCTGGTCCGAGGGCCGGGACGTGTGGTGGCACGAGATCACCGCGCGGCAGTCGGCCGAGCACACGCCCGAGGCGTTCGACGCCGAACACCCGCTGTTCATCCTGTACACGTCCGGTACGACGGGTAAGCCGAAGGGCATTCTCCACACCTCGGGCGGCTATCTCACTCAGGCGTCCTACACCCACCACGCCGTCTTCGACCTCAAGCCGGAGACGGACGTGTTCTGGTGCACGGCGGACGTCGGCTGGGTCACCGGGCACTCGTACATCGTGTACGGGCCACTGGCCAACGGCGCGACCCAGGTCATGTACGAGGGCACGCCCGACACGCCGCACCAGGGCCGCTTCTGGGAGATCGTGCAGAAGTACGGGGTGACGATCCTGTACACGGCGCCCACGGCCATCCGTACGTTCATGAAGTGGGGCGACGACATCCCCGCCAAGTTCGACCTGTCGTCGCTGCGGGTGCTCGGGTCCGTCGGTGAGCCGATCAACCCCGAGGCCTGGATGTGGTACCGCAAGCACATCGGCGCGGACCGTACGCCGATCGTGGACACGTGGTGGCAGACCGAGACCGGCACGATGATGATCTCGCCGCTGCCCGGCGTGACCGAGACGAAGCCGGGGTCGGCCCAGCGACCGTTGCCGGGCATCTCCGCCACGGTGGTCGACGACGAGGGCAACGAAGTGGCGAACGGAGGCGGCGGCTATCTCGTGCTCACCGAGCCGTGGCCGTCGATGCTGCGCACCATCTGGGGGGACGACCAGCGGTTCCTCGACACGTACTGGTCCCGGTTCGAGGGCAAGTACTTCGCCGGGGACGGCGCGAAGAAGGACGACGACGGGGACATCTGGCTCCTCGGGCGCGTCGACGACGTGATGCTCGTCTCCGGACACAACATCTCGACGACGGAGGTCGAGTCGGCCCTGGTGTCGCACCCGGCGGTCGCCGAGGCGGCGGTCGTGGGCGCGGCGGACGAGACGACGGGCCAGGCGATCGTGGCGTTCGTGATCCTGCGGGGTTCGGCGACCGAGGACGACAACCTCACCGATGAGCTGCGCAACCACGTCGGTGCGACGCTCGGGCCGATCGCCAAGCCGAAGCGGATCCTGCCGGTGGCGGAGCTGCCCAAGACGCGTTCCGGGAAGATCATGCGACGCCTGCTGCGAGATGTCGCCGAGAACCGCCAGCTCGGGGATGTCACGACGCTGACGGACTCCTCCGTGATGGACCTGATCCAGACGAAGCTGCCGGCGACGCCGAGCGAGGACTGAGGGGCATCACCCGCCCCTGGGGCGCCCGACCGCACGGCGGGCGCCCCTCTCGTCAAGGGAGCCATCAGCAGGAACCACTCAAGGAACCATCCACAAGGGACCACTCAGATAGCAAGGATTTGGTAAAGTAGAACCTTCTAGGTGTGCCGGGAAGTCTGGTCGGCAAGCCCGTCGTGCGTTGTATCGCGGCGGTCTTCCTTGTCGTACCGACTCCGGAGGTCCCCGCTGTGACCGCGCCCCGCACCCGTAACCGCTCGTTCCTCGGACGCCTCTCGCTCCCCGAGCGGACCTTCGTCGCGGATGCGCTGCGCACCGAGACCGTCGGCGGCATGCTGCTCCTGGTGTCCGCGATCGCCGCGCTGATCTGGGCGAACGCACCCGCCCTGCGCAGCAGCTACGAGAGCATCGGCGACTTCCACATCGGGCCCGCCTCCCTCGGGCTCCATCTGTCCATCGGGCACTGGGCCGCCGACGGCCTCCTCGCAATCTTCTTCTTCGTCGCCGGCATCGAGCTCAAGCGGGAACTGGTCGCGGGAGAGCTGCGGGATCCCCGCGCCGCCGTGCTCCCCGTGGTGGCCGCGCTCTGCGGCATGGCCGTCCCCGCGATCGTCTACACCCTCACCAGCGCAGCCGGTGGCGGTTCCCTCGTCGGCTGGGCGGTCCCCACGGCCACCGACATCGCCTTCGCACTCGCCGTTCTCGCCGTCATCGGCACCTCCCTGCCTTCCTCCCTGCGCGCGTTCCTGCTCACCCTCGCCGTGGTCGACGACCTGGGCGCGATCCTGATCATCGCGATCTTCTTCCCGCACGGTCTGAACTTCGCCGCGCTCGGCGGCGCCGTCGTCGGCCTCGCCGTGTTCTGGGTGCTGCTACGCAAGGGCGTGCGCGGCTGGTACGTATACGTCCCGCTCGCCCTGGTCATCTGGGGGCTGATGTACAACAGCGGCATCCACGCCACCATCGCCGGTGTGGCCATGGGCCTGATGCTGCGCTGCCACCGCCACGAGGGCGAGGAGCAGTCCCCGGGCGAGCGCATCGAGCACCTCGTACGACCGCTGTCGGCCGGTCTTGTGGTGCCGCTGTTCGCGCTGTTCAGCGCGGGCGCCATGATCTCCGGCGGAGCCCTCGTGGACGTGTTCACGAAGCCGGAGACGCTCGGCGTCATGCTCGGTCTCGTCGTCGGCAAGACAGTCGGCGTGTTCGGTGGTACCTGGCTGACCGCGCGCTTCACCCGGGCCTCGCTCAGCGACGACCTCGCCTGGCCCGATGTGTTCGCCGTCGCCTCCCTCGCCGGCATCGGCTTCACCGTCTCGCTCCTGATAGGTGAACTGGCTTTCGAAGATCATGCGGTGCTTACGGAAGAGGTCAAGGCCGCCGTCCTCGTCGGGTCGCTGATCTCGGCTGTCTTCGCGACCGCACTGCTGAAGGTGCGCAACGCCAAGTACCGCGCCCTGTGCGAGGACGAGGAGCGCGACGAGGACCTCGACGGCGTGCCGGACGTCTACGAACAGGACGATCCCGCGTACCACCTGCGCATGGCCGAGATCTACGAGCGCAAGGCGACCGAGCATCGCAGGCTCGCCCTGCTGAAGTCCGCCGAGCGCGACGCCTCGAACGACACATCGGCCGACACGCCGACCGGCCCTGCGGCCGACGCGACGGACGACGGCCGCCCCTGAGCAGCGGGCGGCCGGCCCACCGAGAAGCGGCGGCCCGATCGGTGTGACGGGCGGCACGCTTCGCCGAAGTGGCCGGGCGGGCAGTCACGGGGATGGGGCGTCCGGCATGATCTGAGGCGTCCACGGAACTCCGCGACACCGCGGAGCAGGCACGCAGAGAGCAGGGAGACCGCGATGAGCGCACCCGATGGCAGCCCGGTCGGCGCCGAACAGACCATCGGCCAACTGTTCGCCTCGGCGACGACCGAGATGTCCGCGCTGGTGCACGACGAGATCGCGCTGGCGAAGGCCCAGCTCAAGCGGGACGTCAAGCGCGGCGCGATGAGCGGACTGCTGCTCTCGGCCGCGGGCGCCGTGCTGCTGTTCTCCTTGCCGATGCTGAGCTTCGCGTTGGCGTACGGGATCCGGACCTGGACCGCCTGGAATCTGGCCCTCTGCTTCCTGACGTCGTTCGGCGCGAACGTGGTGGTCGCCGTGGTGCTCGGGCTCATCGGGGCCGCCATCGCGAAGAAGGCCAAGAAGAGCCAGGGCCCGCAGAAGGTCGCCGCGTCGATGAAGGAGACCGCGGGCGTCCTCCAGGCCGCCAGGCCGCACCCCCGCCTTCCGCACCAGGCCGACACCGCGCTCGAGGCTGTGGCACGCTCGTCTTCATGACGGACCCCGCCATCCCTTCGGCGCAACCCACCTCGGTCGTACGGCTCGACGTACCCGGCGGGAAGGAGGTGACCCACCGCGATGTCGCGGCCAACGGTGCGCGCTTCCACATCGCGGAGATGGGCGAGGGCCCGCTGGTCCTGCTGTTGCACGGCTTCCCGCAGTTCTGGTGGGCCTGGCGGCACCAACTGGTCGCGCTCGCCGACGCGGGCTTCCGGGCCGTGGCGATGGATCTGCGCGGGGTCGGCGGCAGCGACCGCACGCCGCGTGGCTACGACCCCGCGAACCTGGCGCTCGACATCACCGGCGTCGTACGGTCCCTGGGCGAGCCCGACGCCGCGCTCGTGGGGCATGACCTGGGCGGATACCTGGCCTGGACGGCGGCCGTGATGCGTCCGAAGCTCGTTCGGCGGCTCGTGGTCTCCTCGATGCCGCATCCGCGGCGCTGGCGGGCGGCGATGACGCGTGACGTCAAGCAGACGACCGCGGGTTCCTACATCTGGGGGTTCCAGCGGCCCTGGATCCCCGAGCGACGCCTCACCGCCGACGACGCCGCCCTGGTCGGACGGCTGCTCCGGGACTGGTCGGGCCCGCGACTGCCGGACGACGAGGCCGTGGAGACGTATCGGCGTGCCATGTGCATCCCCTCCACGGCACACTGCTCCATCGAGCCGTACCGCTGGCTGGTGCGCTCCCTGGCCCGGCCCGACGGCATCCAGTTCAACCGGCGTATGAAGCGGCCCGTACGGGTGCCCACCCTGCATCTGCACGGTTCGCTGGACCCCGTGATGCGCACCAGGAGCGCGGCGGGATCGGGCGAGTACGTCGAGGCGCCGTACCGCTGGCGGCTGTTCGACGGACTGGGGCACTTCCCGCACGAGGAGGACCCGATCGCGTTCTCCTCCGAGCTGATCAACTGGCTGAAGGATCCCGAGCCCGATCGGTGAGCTGCCCGATCCCGGGAGCACATGACGCAGCCGGATGACCGCGCATCCCGTCGGTGACGGCGCGCATGCGCCCGGTATCCGGACGCGAACGGCTGTTCCTCGTACGGCCACACATGCCCGGCGCATAAGCCGATTGGGGCCCCCCGAGGCGGTTATCGACCTTGGGGCAGGGGCAGACGTCGGGGTATGAGCTGGACGCACGACTACCGTGACGTAGCACGTAACCGCCGCTCGACCGCTGGTCCGAGCACCCGCCAGGGGGGCGCCCCGCAGATGCCGGACACGGACCCGAGAGTGGGCATCCCACGCATTCTGCGCCGCCGGGCCCGCTGGGTCTCGGTCCGCCTGCGCCACCCGCGCGGCTGACCCGTCCCCGGGAGCGGCTGCCTCTCCCCGGAACGTACGTCACAGAGCGCAGCTGTCGCTGTTCACCTGCTGGTTCGCCGTGCTCCCCTTGAGGATGTCCTCCTGGATCTCGTCCGAGGTGAGGGCGTACCCGGTGTCGGCGTCGTCCAGGGACTTCGCGAAGACCACCCCGTAGACCCTGCCGTCGGGGGTGAGCAGCGGGCCGCCGGAGTTGCCCTGGCGGACGGTCGCGTACAGCGAGTACACATCACGGTGGACCGTGCCGCGGTGGTAGATGTCCGGGCCGTTGGCCGTGATGCGACCGCGGACACGCGCGGGCTGGACGTTGTACGAGCCGTTCTCCGGGAAGCCCGCGACGATCGCGTTGCTGCCGCCGGCCGCGTCGGCGGTGGTGAACCGCAGCGCGGGCGCGCTCAGATTCGGTACGTCCAGTACCGCGATGTCGCGCCGCCAGTCGTAGAGGACGACCTTCGCGTCGTACTTCCTGCCCTCGCCGCCTATCTGCACCGTGGGCTCGTCGACCCCGCCGACGACATGCGCGTTCGTCATCACCCGGCGGTTGTCGAACACGAAGCCCGTGCCTTCGAGGACCTTGCCGCAACTCTGCGCCGTACCCACGACCTTGACGATGGAGTGCTGGGCGCGGGTGGCGACCGCGCTCTTCGCAAGGGCTGGGTCGGGGGGCTGGACGTCGGTGATGGGTTCGTTCGCGAAGGGGCTGAAGACCTGGGGGAAGCCGTTCTGCGCGAGGACCGAGGAGAAGTCCGCGAACCAGATGTCGGCCTGCTCGGGCAGGGCGCGGGACACGCCGAGGAGCACCTTGGAGCCGCGGACCTCCTTGCCCAGCGTCGGCAGCGTCGTACCGGCGAGGGCCGAGCCGATCAGCCAGGCGACCAGGAGCATCGCGACCACGTTGACGAGGGCGCCGCCCGTGGCGTCCAGGGCGCGGGCCGGGGACCAAGTGATGTACCGGCGCAGCTTGTTGCCGAGGTGGGTGGTCAGGGTCTGGCCGACGGACGCGCAGACGATCACGATGGCGACCGCGATCACCGCGAGGGTCGTACTCACCTCACGCTCGTCCGTCGCCTTGTCCCAGATGAAGGGGAGCAGATAGACGGCGACCAGGCCGCCGCCCAGGAAGCCGATGACCGACAGGATGCCCACGACGAAGCCCTGGCGATAGCCGACGATCGCGAACCACACGGCGGCGACCAGCAACAGGATGTCCAGCACGTTCACTGCGTCAAGCCTCGCCTCGTCACTCTCCGGTCGCCGTCGCCGGGCCGGGGGTCCGGCCCGGCGGACGGCGGCCGTGGGGCACGGCGTCCCCCGAAAAACACAGCACGGTAGGTCACCCTGTCATGACCGCCAGTCGAGCGGGACCTGCTTGTCGTGGTCCCAGGGCCGCTCCCAGCCCGCGAAGTGCAGCAGTCGGTCGATGACGCCGGCGGTGAAGCCCCAGACGAGGGCCGATTCGACCAGGAATGCCGGGCCTCGGTGCCCTCTGGGGTGGATGGCGGTGACGCGGTTGGCGGGGTTCGTGAGATCCGCCACGGGGACCGTGAAGACCCTAGCCGTCTCGTTCGGATCGACGACGCCGATCGGGCTCTTCTCCCGCCACCAGCCGAGGACAGGCGTCACGACGAAGCCGCTGACCGGGATGTAGAGCTTGGGAAGCACGCCGAAGAGCTGGACGCCGCCGGGGTCGAGCCCGGTCTCCTCCTCGGCCTCGCGCAGCGCCGCCCGCAGCGGCCCCCCGGCCATCGGGTCGCCGTCCTCGGGGTCGAGGGCGCCGCCGGGGAACGAGGGCTGTCCGGCGTGCGAGCGCAGCGAACTGGCGCGCTCCAGCAGCAGTACCTCGGGGCCGCGGTCGCCCTCACCGAGCAGGATCAACACGGCCGACTGACGCCCCGAGCCGTTCTCCGGCGGCAGGAAGCGGCTGAGCTGGAGCGGCTCCACGTCCGCCACGACCCGTACGACCGGGTCGAGCCAGCCGGGCAGGCCCTCCGTGCTCAACTGCAGCCGCCCGCTGCCCCGGTCGCTCATGTGGTTCGTATCGCTCGCGTGCGTCATCGCCACCCCCGTTCTGCCGATCCCAACGCCCGCGGAACCGCGGATCGTTCCGAATGTCCCTCGTGTGGGTGTCCTCGCCCGCTGCCCGTCACCGCCGGGAGGCGTCCGCCCGTACGCCGCGCGGTCCCCCGCCTCCGCCTCACCCGGCCCCCAGCGGCCGGGCCGGGATGCCGCCCGCGTCGAGGTAGGCCCGCGGAGGCTTGAGGCGCTGGCCCGGGAAGCCGCCCTTCTCGTACTTCAGCAGCTTCTTCGCCTTCTCGGGGTCCGTCTCGCCCTCGCCGTACGCCGGGCAGAGCGGGGCGATCGGGCAGGCGCCGCACGCCGGCTTGCGGGCGTGGCAGATACGGCGGCCATGGAAGATCACATGATGCGACAGCATCGTCCAGTCGCTCTTGGGGAAGAGCGCGCCGACGGCCGCCTCGATCTTGTCCGGGTCGGTCTCGTCGGTCCACTGCCAGCGGCGGACGAGGCGCTGGAAGTGCGTGTCGACGGTGAGTCCCGGTCGGCCGAAGGCGTTGCCGAGCACCACGAAGGCGGTCTTGCGGCCGACGCCGGGCAGCGTGACGAGGTCCTCCAGACGGCCGGGGACCTCGCCGCCGAACTGCTCCACCAGGGCCTTGGAGAGCCCGATCACCGACCTGGTCTTGGCCCGGAAGAAGCCGGTCGGGCGCAGGATCTCCTCGACCTCCTCCGGGTTGGCCGCGGCGAGGTCCTCGGGGGTCGGGTACCGGGCGAAGAGGCCCGGAGTGGTCTGGTTCACCCGCAGGTCGGTCGTCTGCGCGGACAGGACCGTCGCGACGATCAGCTCGAAGGGGTTCTCGAAGTCCAACTCCGGGTGGGCGTACGGGTACAGCTCGGCGAGTTCGCGGTTGATACGGCGGGCTCGGCGGACCAGTGCGGTACGGGACTCGTCCCTGAGGGGCTTGACCGTGACGGTCTTCGCCGGAGCGGCGCCCTTGACGGTGACCGTGGCGTCCGTGGCGACGGCCTCGACGGAGGCGGGCCTTCTCTTCGCAGCGGCCTTCTTGGGGGCGGTGGGCGTGGCCTTCTTGGCGGCGCCCTTCGTGGCCGCAGTCCCCTTCGCCGCGGTGGCCTTGGCCGCAGCCTTCTCCGCGACGGTCTTCTTCGCCGCGGTCTTCTTCGCGGGGGCCTTCTTCGCGGGGGCCTTCTTCGCGGGGGCCTTCTTCGCGGGGGCCGCGCTCCTCTCGGAGGCAGCCTTCTTCGCGACGACCTTCTCGGCGGCAGCCTTCTTGGCGGGGCTCTTCGCAGGGCGCTTCGTCACCGCTTCCCCAGAAGCCGCTTTCGTTCCCTTTGCCGGATTTCCACCACCGTCAGGCCCTCGTTCGCCCACAGCGGAATCGCGACGTGCAACCACCCGTCCAGCTCCCTTGGCCTGTGCTCTCACCGGCGATTTGGACACCCGGCCAGCCTAAGGCCCGGCGCCGACATCCGCCCCGGACCGGCAAGATCAGCCCCCAATTGGCCCCCTGCTGCATCCCGCGGCGCACCCGTGCGGCATCCTTGTGACAGATCACACTGTTTGGACCGTCCGGCAAAATGGGGAACACGGACCCCTGGTACACGGGGGAGCAAGATCCCCTGAGCAGGTCGACAAGGAGAGAACTCGTGGACGACGTTCTGCGGCGCGCCCCGCTGTTCGCGGCGCTCGATGACGAGCAGGCCGCGGAGCTGCGCGCCTCCATGAGTGAGGTGACCCTCGCCCGCGGCGACTCGCTGTTCCACGAGGGCGACCCCGGTGACCGCCTCTACGTGGTCATGGACGGCAAGGTCAAGCTGCATCGCGCCTCGCCCGATGGCCGCGAGAACATGCTGGCGGTGCTCGGCCCCGGTGAGCTGATCGGCGAGCTGTCGCTGTTCGACCCGGGCCCGCGTACGGCGACGGCCACCGCGCTGACCGAGGTCAAGCTGCTGGGCCTGGGCCACGGCGACCTCCAGCCGTGGCTGAACGCCCGGCCCGAGGTGGCCGCCGCCCTGCTGCGCGCCGTCGCCCGGCGCCTGCGCAAGACCAACGACCAGATGTCCGACCTGGTCTTCTCGGACGTGCCCGGCCGTGTGGCCCGCGCACTGCTGGACCTCTCGCGGCGGTTCGGCGTGCAGTCCGAGGAAGGTATCCACGTGGTGCACGACCTCACGCAGGAGGAGCTGGCCCAGCTCGTCGGCGCCTCGCGCGAGACGGTCAACAAGGCCCTGGCGGACTTCGCCGGACGCGGATGGCTGCGCCTGGAGGCGCGCGCCGTGATCCTGCTGGACGTGGAGCGCCTGGCGAAGCGCTCGCGCTGACGCGCGGTCCGCGCCTCACGACGACGGGTCCCGTTCTCCGAGGAGACGGGGCCCTTTGCCGTTCGTCCCCGCGAGACGGGGCCCTTTGCCATTCGTCCCCGCTGAAGCACCGGAGTCCCCGCTGAAGCACCGGACGGGCGACGGGCCGAGTCCCCCCGACGGGGGCCGATATCCCCTCGCCTCCGCCACGATCCCCTGGCACAGTCGCCGCATGGTCAGCGCGCCGCCGCACGACGGGCACAGGCAGGACAAGGGGCTCGACCCCCACGGGTACATCCGCCGCGAGGGCGCCCTCGGGCTCGTCCCTGACGCCTTCCGGCCCGTCGTCGACGCTGCTCGTACGCGGCTCTCCGACATCTTCGGGACGCGGATGAGCAGCGCGTACCTCTACGGATCGATTCCGCGCGGCACCGCGCGCGTGGGGCGCAGCGACCTCGATCTGCTGGTCGCCCTGCGCGAGGAGCCCACCGACACGGACCACGACGACGTCCGCGCCCTCGGGGACGCGCTCGACGCGGAGTTCCGGCAGATCGACGGCGTGGGGACGCTGCTGTTCAGCCGGGCGCGGCTGCTGAGCGAGCTGGAGACGTACGACCTGGGCTGGTTCGTGGCCTGCCTGTGCACGCCGCTGGCGGGCGAGGACCTCGCCGAGCGTCTGCCGCGCTACCGGCCCGACTCCCGCCTCGCGCGTGAGACGAACGGAGATCTCGCGCTGCACCTGGCGCGGTGGCGCACACGGATCCCCGAAGCGGTCACCGAGGAGGCCCGTCGCGTGCTCGTACGCGGCCTCTCCCACCATCTCGTCCGCACGGGCTTCACCCTTGTCATGCCGCGCTGGAACGGCTGGACCAGCGACCTGGCGAGGATGGCCGAGGTGTTCGCCGCGTACTACCCCGGACGAGCCGATCAGTTGCGCGCGGCGGCGGTCCTCGGCCGTGAGCCGCACGGCGCTCCTGCCGTCCTGTGGTTGTACGTCGACGATCTGGGCCCCTGGCTCGCCGACGAGTACGCGCGCGTGCACGGCGTCAAGGCACCGCGTCCCGTCACGCCACCGCGCCCCTGAGCGCCGTCACGGGCTCAGACCAGCCCGTGTTCCCTCAGGTACTCCAACTGCGCCCGCACCGACAGCTCGGCCGCCGGCCACAGGGAGCGGTCCACGTCCGCGTACACATGGGCCACGACCTCGTCCGGGGCGCGATGGCCGCTCTCGACCGCCGTCTCCACCTGGGCGAGGCGATGGGCGCGATGGGCCAGGTAGTACTCGATGGCGCCCTGGGCGTCCTCCAGGACGGGCCCGTGGCCCGGGAGCACGGTGTGGACGCCGTCGTCGACGATGAGCGACCTGAGGCGGCGCAGGGAGTCCAGATAGTCCCCCAGGCGGCCGTCCGGGTGGGCCACGACGGTCGTACCGCGGCCCAGGACGGTGTCACCCGTCAGCACGGCCTGGTCGGCCGGGAGATGGAAGCAGAGGGAGTCCGCGGTGTGGCCGGGCGTCGGTACGACGCGCAGCTCCAGACCGCCGACGGTGACGACGTCGCCGTGGCCCAGCCCCTCGTCGCCGAGCCGGAGCGCCGGGTCGAGGGCGCGCACCTTGGTGTGCGTCAGTTCGGCGAACCGCGCGGCGCCCTCGGCGTGGTCGGCGTGGCCGTGCGTGAGCAGGGTGAGCGCGATCCGCTTGCCGGACCTCTCCGCCGTACCGATGACGTGGCGCAGGTGTCCCTCGTCGAGCGGGCCGGGGTCGATCACCACCGCCGTCTCGGACCCGGGCTCGGAGACGATCCACGTGTTGGTGCCGTCGAGGGTCATCGCCGACGCGTTGGGCGCGAGGACGTTGACCGCGCGCGCGGTCGCCGGACCCGAGAGCACCCCGCCGCGCGGCTGGCCGGGCAGGGCTGCGGCGTCCGTCATGCGAAGGCACCTTCCGTCGCGTAGGTCATGCGGTCGCTCCACCCGTCGGGATGTGCTTGGTGAACTCGTCGTGGCCGGGCCAGGACAGCACGATCTCGCCGTTCTCCAGCCGGGCCTCGGCCAGAACGGGGGTCAGATCACGGCCGGGCGCGGCCTTCAGCGTGTCGGCGGCGCTCCCGTACGGGATCAACTGACGCAGGGTCGCGATGGTGGGCGGCATCATCAGCAGCTCGCCCCGGTCGTACGAGGCGGCGGCGTCGGCCGGGCGGATCCACACCGTACGGTCGGCCTCCGTCGAGGCATTGCGCGTGCGCTGCCCTTCGGGGAGGCCGGCCACGAAGAACCAGGTGTCGTAACGGCGGCTCTCGAACTCCGGGGTGATCCAGCGTGTCCACGCGCCGAGCAGGTCGGAGCGCAGCACGAGCCCCCTGCGGTCGAGGAACTCGGCGAAGGAGAGGTCGCGCGCGACCAGCGCCGCGCGATCCGCCTCCCAGTCGTCGCCCGTGGTGTCGCCGACCACCGTCCGCGCGGTGGGCCCCGCGAGCAGGACGCCCGCCTCCTCGTACGTCTCCCGGACGGCGGCGCAGACGACGGCCTGCGCGGACCTCTCGTCGACGCCGAGGCGCCGCGCCCACCACGCGCGCGTGGGCCCCGCCCAGCCGATGGTCAGGTCGTCGTCACGGGGGTCCACCCCACCGCCCGGATACGCGTACGCGCCTCCGGCGAAGGCCATGGAGGCGCGTCTGCGCAGCATGTGGACGACGGGGGCGCCGTCGGTGTCCTTGAGGAGCATGACGGTGGCCGCGCGCTTCGGAGCGACCGGGGCGAGCGTGCCCTCCGCGAGCGCGCGGATCCGCTCTGGCCACTCCGGTGGAAACCACTGCCCATTCGCCATGGCCGGAGGCTATCCCGTAGGGAGCGAATGTTCGAGAGGTGGTGATCACCCGTGCCGAGATCGCGAGCCGGCGCCCCGGCAGGCACCGTGCCCCTACGCCTCCGTCAGCTCCACCTGGATCTCGACCTCGACCGGCGCGTCCAGCGGAAGCACCGCCACCCCGACGGCGCTGCGGGCGTGCACGCCCTTGTCACCGAGGACCTCGGCCAGCAGCTCGCTGGCGCCGTTGATGACACCCGGCTGGCCCGTGAAGTCCGCGGCCGACGCGACGAAGCCCACGACCTTCACCACGCGCGCGATGCGATCCAGGTCGCCCGCAACCGACTTCACCGCGGCGAGCGCGTTCAGGGCACAGGTACGGGCCAGGTCCTTGGCCTCCTCGGCGGTGACCTCGGCGCCCACCTTGCCGATGGCCGAAAGCTTGCCGTCCACCATCGGCAGCTGGCCGGAGGTGTACACATACGCTCCGGACCGCACGGCGGGCTGGTAGGCGGCGAGGGGCGGGACGACCTCCGGGAGCGTCAGGCCCAGTTCGGCCAGGCGGGACTCGACGGCGCTCATGCCTGCTTCTCCCGCTTCAGGTAAGCCACCAGCTGTTCGGGGTTGTTCGGTCCGGGAACGACCTGGACGAGCTCCCAGCCGTCCTCGCCCCAGGTGTCCAGAATCTGCTTCGTGGCATGGACGAGCAGCGGCACAGTAGCGTATTCCCACTTGGTCATGGGCCGACTGTAGCCCCTGCGGCGCACGGGTCGTACGGCCGACCGTGCCCGCCGGTACGACGGGCCCGGGGCCGACCGCGAAGGCAGTTGTCCACAGCCTCCCGCGTGACCCGAGCGAGGACTGGTTAGGCTCGAAGGCGTGAGCAGGCTCCAGGTCGTCAGCGGCAAGGGCGGGACCGGAAAGACCACGGTCGCCGCGGCACTCGCGCTCGCCCTCGCGACCGAGGGCAAGCGCACTCTTCTGGTCGAGGTCGAGGGCAGACAAGGAATCGCACAACTCTTCGAGACGGAAGCGCTCCCGTACGAGGAGCGGAAGATCGCGGTGGCTCCGGGAGGCGGCGAGGTCTACGCACTGGCGATCGACCCCGAGCTGGCCCTGCTGGACTACCTCCAGATGTTCTACAAGCTGGGCACCGCGGGCCGGGCCCTGAAGAAGCTCGGCGCCATCGACTTCGCCACCACCATCGCGCCGGGCCTCAGGGACGTGCTCCTCACGGGCAAGGCGTGCGAGGCCGTCCGCAGGAAGGACAAGAGCGGCCGGTTCGCGTACGACTACGTGGTGATGGACGCACCCCCCACCGGACGCGTCACCCGCTTCCTGAACGTGAACGACGAGGTCGCCGGACTCGCCAAGATCGGCCCGATACACAATCAGGCGCAGGCCGTGATGCGGGTGCTCAAGTCCCCGGCGACGGCGGTGCATCTGGTGACGCTCCTGGAGGAGATGCCCGTTCAGGAGACCGTGGACGGGATCGCCGAACTGCGCTCCGCGGGGCTGCCGGTGGGTCGGGTCATCGTGAACATGGTGCGTCCCACGGTCCTGGACCAGGCGGAGCTGGAGTTCGCGCACACCGCGCCCCCGTCGTCCATCGCCGCGTCCCTGTCGGGCGCCGGGCTCGGCGGCGCGGGCCGCGGCGAACTCGCGGAGCGGCTGGTGGCCCCGCTGCTGCGGCAGGCCGACGAGTACGCGGAGCGGTTCGCCCTGGAGCGCGAACAGCGTGCTGTCCTCACGGAGTTGGACCTTCCGCTGCACGAACTGCCGCTGCTCGCCGAGGGGATGGACCTGGCGGGCCTGTACGAACTGGCCACGGAACTGCGTCAGCAAGGGATCTCATGAACTCGGACCCGGCCGCCACGCACGACGACACGGCCTTCGCACCCGATACGACCCCTCACCCTGCCACGGCGCCCCCGCACGCGTTGGCCCCCGTACGCCTCCTGGAGGTCGACCCCCTCCTCGACGACCCGAAGACCCGCATCATCGTGTGCTGCGGCTCCGGCGGCGTCGGCAAGACGACCACCGCCGCGGCCCTCGGCCTGCGCGCGGCCGAGCGCGGCCGGAAGGTGGTCGTCCTCACGATCGACCCGGCCCGTCGGCTCGCCCAGTCGATGGGCATCGACGCGCTCGACAACACCCCGCGGCGCGTGAAGGGCATCGAGGAGACGGCGGGCGGCGAACTGCACGCCATGATGCTCGACATGAAGCGCACGTTCGACGAGATCGTCGAGGCGCACGCGGACCGCGAGCGCGCGGCGGCCATCCTGAGCAACCCCTTCTACCAGTCGCTCTCGGCGGGCTTCGCGGGCACGCAGGAGTACATGGCGATGGAGAAGCTCGGGCAACTGCGCGCGCGGGACGAGTGGGACCTCATCGTCGTCGACACACCGCCCTCGCGCTCGGCGCTGGACTTCCTCGACGCCCCCAAGCGGCTCGGGTCCTTCCTGGACGGCAAGCTCATCCGCGTCCTGATGGCCCCGGCGAAGGTGGGCGGACGCGCGGGGATGAAGTTCCTGAACGTCGGGATGTCGATGATGACGGGCGCTCTCGGGAAGCTGCTCGGGGGCCAACTCCTGAAGGACGTCCAGACGTTCGTGGCCGCGATGGACACGATGTTCGGCGGCTTCCGTACGCGCGCGGACGCCACCTACAAGCTGTTGCAGGCGCCCGGTACGGCGTTCTTGGTGGTGGCGGCCCCGGAGCGGGACGCGCTGCGCGAGGCCGCGTACTTCGTGGAACGCCTGGCCGCCGAGGACATGCCGCTGGCCGGTCTGGTGCTCAACCGGGTGCACAGCAGCGGCGCGGCCCAGTTGTCGTCCGAGCGGGCGCTCGCGGCGGCGGAAAATCTTGAAGAGGCTCGCATTGTGGATCAGGAGGGCGGGAAAGCTGGACTTCGTAACTCTCCTGACACGTACGGCAGTTCAGAATCGTCACCATCCGAGGATTCCGTTCCCGCAGAGTCCGTTCCCGCAGAGTCCGTTCCCGCGGAGTCCGTTCCCGACGAAGGCTCCCCCGCCGCCGCGGACATGGACCCAAGCGCCCGGCACATCACCGCGGGCCTGTTGAGGCTGCACGCCGAGCGCATGCGCCTGCTCTTCCGTGAGCAGCGCACCCGGGACCGCTTCACCGCGCTCCACCCCGAGGTGGCGGTGGCGGAAGTCGGAGCGCTGCCCGGTGACGTCCACGATCTCGTGGGACTGCGGGACATCGGGGACCGGCTCGCGGCCAACTGGCCTGAGCCTGCCGAGGAGTACGACGCGCACGCGTGAGGGGTGGGGTGAAGTCGCCTGCCTGGACGACTCATCCGTCCTGACGGCCGCCCTGACAGCCGCGCTCGTCGGCGGCGAACAGCCGTACCCGGTACCAGCGGACCGTCTTCAGCCCACCGCCGCGTAGTTCTCGTAGACCTCTTCCTCGTCCAGGGGAAGCAGGCCCGCTCCGCGCTCGTACTCCGTACGCGCGGTCTCCAGCAGGCGCCGCCACGAGGTGACGGTCGGCCGCCTGCGCAGCAGTGCGCGGCGCTCCCGTTCCGTCATCCCGCCCCACACGCCGAACTCGACGCGGTTGTCCAGCGCGTCGGCCAGGCACTCCGTGCGTACCGGACATCCGGTGCACACCGCCTTGGCCCTGTTCTGCGCTGCTCCTTGAACGAACAGTTCATCCGGATCGGTAGTGCGGCAGGCAGCCTGCGCACTCCAGTCGGTTACCCAGCCCATACCGGCGCCGTCCTCTCCCGAATCGAGGCTCCCCCACGGCGGCAGCGGCATATTCACCGCCGCCAGTTGAGGACGTTACGGAAGGTGGACACAGCGCAACACCCCCTTCGGGCCCAATCTTGAATGGCCCGAACGGACTATGGGTAAGCGGCAGATCACCCGGGGGAGTGAGCTGACGACAAGCGTGTCTTTCCCGGCATATCAGGGCGGTTCGGCTAGGTCACAACGGGCACTCACTGACGCACAAGGCGATTTCGGGCACGCGCCCAACAGAAGAGTCAGGGAACAGTGGAACGATTCGGGGGCGCCGGACGTCCAGGTAACGTGGCCCTACTGCTGTGACAGTCGAGAGCAGCTTAGGCCAAGGCATCTATGCGTGTCCGGCAAACGAGAACGTAGGCTGCCCCCATGCCAAAGAAGCGCTCGGGCGCGGGAGTGTCCCCCGTGCAGCAGGCCGCCAAGTTCCTCGGAGTGAGTGTCCTCGCCGGGGCGGTGATGGCCGGCATCGCGATGCCCGCGGCCGGTGCGCTCGGGCTCGCGGCCAAGGGATCGGTCCAGGGGTTCGACGACATCCCGGACGACCTGAAGAGCCCGCCGCTGAGCCAGCGCACCACCATCCTCGACAGCCAGGGCGGCCAGATCGCCTCGGTCTACTCGCGTGACCGCACGGTGGTGAGCATCAAGGACATCTCGCCGTACATGCAGAAGGCCCTCGTCGCGATCGAGGACTCCCGCTTCTACGAGCACGGCGCGATCGACCTGAAGGGCGTGCTGCGCGCGCTCAACCAGAACGCGCAGAACGGCGGAGTGGCCCAGGGCGCCTCCACGCTCACCCAGCAGTTGGTGAAGAACTACTTCGTGGAGGAGGCCGGAGACGACCCGGACCAGGTCGCCCAGGCCACCCAGCAGACCATCGGCCGCAAGGTCCGCGAACTGAAGTACGCGATCCGGCTCGAGGAGAAGCTCGGCAAGGAGAAGATCCTCGAGAACTATCTGAACATCACGTTCTTCGGCCAGCAGGCGTACGGCGTCGAGGCCGCCTCGCAGCGCTACTTCTCCAAGCACGCCAAGGATCTCAGCCTCCCGCAGGCGGCGTTGCTCGCGGGCCTCGTCCAGTCGCCCACGCGGTACGACCCCATACGCGACCCGAAGCAAGGCAAGAAGCGGCGCGACGTCGTGCTCCAGCGCATGGCCCAAGTGCACGCGATATCCCAGGCGGAGGCCGACAAGGCCAAGGCGACCGACCTCGGACTGCAGGTCAGCCGACCCAAGAACGGCTGCATCACGGCGGTCAGGGGCGCCGGGTTCTTCTGCAACTACGTCAAGCAGGCCTTCCTCAGCGACCCGGTCTTCGGCAAGACCCGGGCCGACCGGCAGAAGATCTGGAACCAGGGCGGCCTCACCATCCGCACCACGCTCGACCCGCAGGCGCAGGACTCCGTACAGGCCTCGATGAAGGCGCACGTGAACGCGGCCGACTCGGTCGCCTCGGCGGCGACCCTGGTCGAGCCGGGCACGGGCAAGATCCTCGCCATGGGCCAGTCCCGGCAGTACGGCACCGGCAAGAACGAGACCGAGTACAACTACTCGGTCGACCACAGCATGGGCGGGTCCAACTTCGGCTTCCCCACCGGTTCGACGTTCAAGCCGTTCGTGGCGGCAGCCGCGCTGGAACAGGGCCGACCGGCCACGCAGGAGTACTCGTCGCCGTACCAGATGCCCTACCCCAGCCCCGTACAGACATGCAGCGGCAAGCCCTGGGTCAACGAGCGCGGCAGCTACACCGTGGAGAACGAGAACACGTCGGAGCACGGGCCGTACCGGATGAAGGAGGCGATGGCGAAGTCGGTCAACACCTACTTCGTGCAGATGATCGCCGACACCGGCCTCTGCCCGGTGATGAACGTCATCGACAAGCTGCATGTGGTGCAGGGCAACGGAACCAAGCTTCCCGAAGTGCCCGCGATCGCCCTCGGTTCGAAGGGCATCTCCCCGCTGACCATGGCGAGCGCGTACGCCGCCTTCGCCTCCCGGGGCACCTACTGCACCCCGATCGCCATCGAGTCGATCACGCAGAAGGCCGACGGTCGGCAGAAGTCCCTGCCGGTACCGAAGTCGACCTGCTCACGCGCCATGTCCGAGACGACCGCGGACACCGTCAACGCGCTCCTGCGCGGCGTGATCGACTCCGGTACGGGCAAGCAGGCCGGTCTCAGCGACCGCGACAACGCCGGTAAGACCGGTACGACGGACGAGCGGAAGAACGCCTGGTTCGTCGGCTACACGCCGAACCTCTCCGGCGCCGTCTGGGTCGGCAGTTCCACTCAGCAGGTCGAGATGGTGAACATCAGCATCGGCGGCGTCTGGCACGACAAGGTGTACGGAGCCGACGTACCGGGTCCGATCTGGCGCGACGCCATGACCGGCGCCCTCTCGGGCAAGGACTCCCCGTCGTTCAACCGCGTCGACATCCCGGACGCCGACAAGGGCAAGCCCGATGACGGGGGCAACAGGGGCGGCCGCGGCGGGGACGGGCGCGGAGACGGCCACGGTGGAGACGGCGGCGCGGATGGCGGCGGCGGTCTCATCGGAGGTCTGACCACCGGGGGCACGGGCGGGCTCCCGACTCCTTCGATCCCCGAGGGATTCGTCCAGGGCAAGAACCACGGCCCCGGAGGCCGACGCTGACGCCCGTGCCTCGGGCGTTTCACACCTGGTGACGGTCATACACGCCGGGCGCAGCACTTCACGTCGCTGCGCCCGGCGTCGACGTTCCGGCATCGAAGTTCCGGCGTCCGGACGGGACTTGACGGGCCGTGTTCACCTTCGCCTACGACTTCTCGACTTCGATTTCGTCGTCGACTTCGGCTTCGACTTCGACGAGAACGGCCGGGTCAGCCCGTCGGCAGTTCCTTCACGCGAGCAGTTCCTTCACGAGGGCGGCCACCCGTCCACCCTCGGCCTGACCCGCCACCTTCGGGTTCACGATCTTCATGACCTGGCCCATGGCGCGCGGACCCTCGGCACCGGCCGCCTTGGCCTCCTCCACGGCCTGGGCGACGATCTGCCGCAGCTCGTCGTCGGACAGTTGCTTGGGCAGGTACGCGGCGAGCACCTCGCCCTCCGCCTTCTCCCGCTCGGCCTGCTCGGCGCGACCGCCCTGCGCGAAGGCCTCGGCGGCTTCACGGCGCTTCTTCGCCTCACGGGTGATCACCTTGGTGATCTCCTCGTCGGAGAGTTCGCGCTTCTCCTTGCCCGCGACCTCCTCCTTGGTGATCGCGGCGAGCGTCAGCCGGAGCGTTGAGGAGCGGAGCTCGTCACGCTCCTTGATCGCGGCGTTGAGGTCTGCGTGCAGCTTCGACTTGAGCGTGGTCATGACGCCGATTGTCGCAGGTACGGCGGGCCGACCGCCCGTTGATTTCCAGGGGTTCGCGGAAGGTTCCCCACGTATCGCGCGGTCCTCGCGTCCTCAGGAGCACATCACCGATGGCTGTCCGGAGAGTCGGCCAACGGCTGTCCGGAGAGTCGCCCAAGGGGTTGTCCACAAGGTGTGCCCCGTCGGCCCGGTCGTGGTTGTCCACAGGGGTGCGCGCGATGTCCTGCGACTCTGCCACGATGGTCATATGCGCGCGCGATACGGAGTACCCCTGGGAATCACGGCGGTTGCCGCCGCCGGACTGCTGTACTCGGCCGGGTTCGAGGCCCGTTCCTTCCGGCTCCGCCGGGTGACGGTCCCGGTCCTGCCCCCGGGGACACGCCCTCTGCGTGTGCTCCAGGTCTCCGACATCCACATGGTGAGCGGCCAGCGCAAGAAGCAGCGGTGGCTGCGCTCGCTGGCGGGGCTCCGCCCGGACTTCGTGATCAACACCGGGGACAACCTCTCCGACCCGGAGGGCGTGCCGGAGGTGCTGGACGCGCTGGGTCCGCTGATGACCTTCCCGGGGGCGTACGTCTTCGGTTCGAACGACTACTACGGTCCCAAACTCCGCAACCCCGCCCGCTACCTGGTGGAGAAGGCGAGGGGCCACCACGGCCTGAACGGCAACGCACCCGTGGTCGGCGCCCTCCACAACCCGTGGGAGGACCTGCGCGACGGCTTCGACGCGGCGGGCTGGCAGAACCTGACGAACACGCGGGGGACGCTGAAGATCGAGGGCCTGGAGATCGAGCTGACAGGCCTGGACGACCCGCACATCAAGCGCGATCGGTACGCGCGCGTGGCCGGCGGCCCCTCCGCCGCGGCGGACTTCTCGATGGGCGTGGTCCACGCCCCGTATCTGCGCAGCCTGGACGCGTTCACGGCGGACGGCTACCCGCTGATCCTGGCGGGCCACACCCACGGCGGGCAGCTCTGCATCCCCTTCTACGGCGCCCTGGTCACCAACTGCGACCTGGACACGGACCGGGTGAAGGGCCTGTCCCGGCACACGGCCGAGGGGCAAACGTCCTACCTGCACGTATCGGCGGGCTGCGGCACGAACCGCTACACGCCGGTACGGTTCGCGTGCCCGCCGGAGGCAACGCTGCTGACGCTGGTGGGCCGGGAGTAGCCAGACGCGGCCCGCGACCCGCGGTCGTAACCCGCAAGGGTCACCCACATCGCCCGTTCTGCCCGCCCCGCTTAGCGTGAGGGCATGATCGTGCGGATACCCAAGGACATCCCTGATCTCCCCGCGGTGCCGGGCGGACCGAGGCTGCTGCCGTCGGCCGTCCCCACCGCCGCCGTGGTGGCTCCCGCGTACCGCCCGGTCGCGGCCACCTGCCGCCTACTGGTAGCGCTGGTGGCCGCGGCGGCGGTGATCGCCGACCTGCTCCTCGGCAGCCCGGTCCGGGTGCTGAGCTACTTCACGATCCAGGCCAACGCGCTCCTCGCGGTGGTCTTCGCACGGTCGGCCTGGCGGGCGTGGACGGCCCGCCGCCCTCTGTCACCGCTGGTGACCGGCGGTACGCTCTTCTACGCCCTGATCGCGGGCCTGGTCTACCACGTGGTCCTGGTGCACGAGCCCGGCGTCTTCTCGATGACGGGCCGGACCGGCGCGCTCACGGGCTGGCCCGCGCTCACCAACCACCTGCTGCACACTCTGACACCGGCCGCGGCCCTGCTCGACTGGCTGCTCCTGACGAACCCGGCTCCCCTGGGCCTCCGGCACGCGGCGAAGTGGCTGCCGTACCCCCTGGCATACCTGGCGTTCTCCCTTGCCCGCGGAGAACTGCTCCCACCAGGCACGCCGGACCGCTACCTCTACCCGTTCCTGGACGCGGCCCAGCTCGGCTACAAGAGCGTCCTCGCCAACGCGCTCCTGCTCGGCCTGTCGTTCTTCGGCCTGGCCCTCCTCATGATCGTCACCGACCACCTCCGCCCGGCCCCCGTCCGCCGCCGCCCGAATACCGGATTTCGCGTCCAGCCACCCGTGGGCTAAAGTAAACGTCGTCGCCGCGACAAGCAGCGACATCGGGGTGTAGCGCAGCTTGGCAGCGCGCTTCGTTCGGGACGAAGAGGTCGTGGGTTCAAATCCCGCCACCCCGACAGAGAAACACCAGGTCAGGCCCGGTTTCCAGGGATGGAAACCGGGCCTGATGTGTTCTTGGGGGCGTCTCGGGAGTGAGTGGGGAGTAGATCATGGAAATCTCACTCCCTGGGAGTCCCCGCACCCGCGAGCGGTGAGGTCTGCTCCGCCTCCCAGGCCCAAGCCCCAGACAGCTCTCCAGAGAAATCCAGCGACCCCCCAGGAAGCCGGCGAGGCGATCGGCCCACGTGAAGGCGAGGGTCACCGCGGTGAAGCCGCCGAGTCCGGACATGAGGGTGAGGGGCCAGTCGGCACCCAGGATGTGGGCGTCATGGCTGCTGACATACGCGACGAATACCGCGATGACGAAGGTGATGCGGATCAGGAGCCGCCGTACCTTGGTCATCGGCTGAGAACTGCGCGCCACGAAGTCCAGACGGTTGGGATCGCTGACGCGAACCGAGTCGCCGGACACGCAGAACGCCACGAACTGTCCGTCGGTGTGGTCTGCGATGCCCACCACGCTGCCTATGCCAGGTCGCGCTGGTCGCGCACGACATCGCCGATCGCGAGCTTCATCGGGGCTTCCTCCGGGAGGTCGGGGGTTCAGGACGAGTGGTCATCCCCTCCGGCACCGCCGCCAGTAGGCGGGAGTGGGCCCAGTAAGGAACGACGCTCGTCGAGCGGACCTACCGGACCCGGTACGCCGCGGAGACGGCTCCGTTCAACCTGGTGACGTCCTACCTCGTCCGCGACATGGCCGCGTCGAACCCCGACCTCCTGCACGACTCCAACGAGCCGTGGCCCGGAGGCACGCAGAACCAGCTGCACACCGTGGTCATCGAGGTGGACCGCATCGAGGAGCAGTTCACCGCGCGTCCGCCAACGCCTGAGGAGGCGCGAGAGCTGGAGTTGCCGCCCGCACGTCGGTGATCCTGCTCCGGAAGACCTCGTACGACATCAACGACCGCGTCGTGGACATCCCCGACGTCACGCTTCCCGGCGATCGCACGGAGCTGCTCTTCACCACTTCCCTGGAAAGGTGGTGAGTGCTGCCATGAGCGGGCGCATCACCGTTGTCACCGCTGTCCACGCCCCTTCGGCTCACTTCCTGCCGGAGGCGTACAAGTCCCTCTGCGAGCAGGAGTTGCCAGAAGGCTGGGAGTGGCAGTGGCTGATCCAGGAGGACGGGAAGACGGACGATGTGCGCCCGTACGTCCCCGACGACGAGCGGGTTACCTTCCGCCAGGGTCGGCTGGGCGGCCCCGGGGGACCCGTACGATCGCCCTGGCTCACGCCGAGGGAGAGTACGTCAAGATCCTTGACGCCGACGACCAGCTTGCGCCGGGCACGCTGGCCCGCGACCTGGCGGTACTGGAGGCCGACCCCGCCATCGGGTGGACGACCTCCCGAGTCCTGGACTTCCTGCCCGACGGCTCAACCGTCGGCTTCCCGGGCGACCCGGACAACGGCCCGATCGAACGCGGCGCCGTGCTCAGTGGGAGAGCCAAGCCACTGGGCGGACGTCTCACGTTGATCCCGCTGAACGGGAGGCTCGTATGGCTGTTGTGAAGGCCAGGGCGCGAGCGTTGGCTTCCTTCGAGTGGCGTTACCCGGCTGGCAGCTGATTGGGCGCCGTCTCGTCGTGTCTGTCTTCGGCGTCCGCCTACTTGCTGACACGGTCGGCTTGTACAGGCCAGCGTGACCACGGTGCGCTCGTCCCGGTGGCGGCCTACTCCTTCAAGACGGGGGAAGCCCTGGCCAACCTCGTGGTCGGCGGTTGTGGCGATGGGGGCGTGTCCCGTTCCAGCTTTGAGGGGGTGAACTGCACCCCCAGGCCACGCAGTGCGAGTTGCCCTCCGGGTCTGCCGTATGCGTGTCGGATATTCCAGCGTAGATCGTGCGACTGAGAGACGGGTAAGGCCACCGCCGATCGTCAGCCCTGGGAGCCTGACGATCTTGCGGTGGCCGCAAGGCGCAGTACAATTTCCGGCTCTGGTCTAGCTGGCGACTATTCGTTGAACTCGCCAGTATGGCTACAGGGATAGCCCATGCTGGCGGTCATAAACGGACTAGTCGGGTAAAATCCCCAGCAAACAACGAACGTATAAGTGCCAGAATTCCCGATATCGTAACCCTTTTGGTCGCACCCGGCGTCGCCACCGTCGGAAACCGTCATCACTCTTTTGTAGCCACTAGTGGTGAAATACGAGTTGTAGAAAACCGCACCATAAACGCCTTTGCCGTCCTTCTGAGTGTCGCAGACCTTGAAGAGGTCTCCGTCGTCAATGAAAGTCCCATAGCCGTAACCTATGTCTACGGTCTTGTTTGTGGCAAAGGCTGGACTCGCTGTCGCGACAACCATCGCGGCGACACCTGAAGCCATTGCTGCCGCGCGGGCGAACTTGGACTTAAGCATCATCTCTCCAGTCACCGGCCGCTCTATTCGCGAGCCGAATCAAGTTGTCGGTTGCTGTGTCGGATTTTGTCACGCCCGCGGGAAAAGAACCCTGTCTGCTGGCTAGTAGTACAGCCACAGGTACCACGAACAATTTGAGAAACCCGAATATCCGCAATCCCATGGCACGCCTGCGGATTTCCCGGACGCCACGCAGGAATTGTAACTGGGTTCCCGGCGCACCATATGCCAAGACACCTGCGCGATGCTTTCTTGCGACTGCGAATAAGTTGCCTTGCTAGCTGAACTCGACGTGGCGATTGCAGAAGTCAGCGTCGCGTGTGAGTCCGCACTGGCTGAACCCGCTGCGGCGATGCCGACTCCGGACAGCAGTGCGGCAGTAATTCCCGCAGCCAGAATACGGCTCTTGACTCGTGACATCTTCGTCTCTCTAATCGACCAATTCAGACCCGACGGTCCGTTGTCGCTAGTCATCCTGGCTGATGAACAGGTATCTCCGGAAGGGTTCACTGATGCGCCTCAGGGTGCGATTGATACCCTTTGATGCATGGCGCGGTCGGGCCACGCCTGAAGGGGGAACCTTGACACTCGATCCCAGCACGCATCAGTTACGTCTGCTGCTCGTACTGGCCGAGGAGTTGCACTTCGGTCGCGCGGCCAAGCGTGCGTTCATCAGCCAGCCCGCGTTCAGCCGTCAGATACGCGCGCTCGAGGAACACCTGGGCGTGGCTCTCTTGGAGCGCTCGACCCGCCAGGTCGAACTCACCAAGGCCGGCCGGGCGCTGCTGCCGCAGATACGGGCCGTCATCGACGCCCTCACGGGCCTTCACGCGGCTGCCGAGGCAGAGGCCGCCTCGTCCTCGGGCAGCCTCGTGCTTGGCACGTACTTATCCGGTCTTCCCGCCCTGCGGGTTCTCTTCGACTCGATGAGAACAGAGCGCCAGCCCGGCCCGGAAGTGGAGTGGCGCGAGATCGATCTCGTCGATCACTCCCGGGCCGTCCTGGAAGGCCAGTTGGACGCCATCGTGTGCTTCGAGCCCGTGGCCGCGGGGTTGCGTACTCTTCGTCTGGGGACCGAGTCGCGATACGTGTGCTTGCCCGACACCCACCCGCTGGCCGACCGCGACGCCGTAACCCTCGCCGAGCTTTCCGGCCTACCCGTCATCGGCTTCTCACCCCAAGCACACGCTGAGTACCGTGCCTTCTGGGCCGCAGACCCGCGCCCCGATGGCAGTGCAGTGCGTTATACGCCCCATGAGGTGACCAACTTGGAAAGGTGCGTCACCCTGGTCGGCCTGGGGCACGGAATCCGCTTCTTCCCCGACAGCGTCAGGGTGCTCATGCCTCGGCCCGCAGTCCGCTACGTCGCCGTAACCGATCTCTCCCCCTGCGCCGTGGTCCTCGCCTGGGCGGCCGACAGGCCCGTGCCGCCTGCCCTGCGCTCGCTGCTGCAGATGCTGCGCAAGCACGCCCATGCTATGGAGTCGCGCGGTCTCGGCAGCACCGGCCGACGCTGGTGGGACGCACTCGATGAGCTGTGAGAGTGCGAAGCCGGTCGCGGAACGGCTTTTGGAATCAAGCCCCACCGGCGCGGGTCGGACTGTGTGCCGGAAGCGGAGGGACAAGCCGCGCACGTGGACGCTGCCGAGCGCCGTCTCCACAGCAGCGGGCATCGGGAGTCCGGTTCTCGCCGCTGTGGCGAGTTGGGGCAGTCCCCTGCTCGTTGTGTGGGGGCGGGTGGTTCCCGGCTGGGGGGGTGAGTGCGGCTCTTCTTGTCGTGGCCCTCGTTCTCCGCTCGGTCCTTCTGCGGGAGGGAGGCACCTGGACTCGGCTGGGGAGCAAGCTGCTGATCGTCGCGGCGGTGCTCGGCACCGCGTGGGGAGCCGTGGACGACCTGGTCCACGACGCGAAGTACCACGTGCTGCACCCTGCGGGGCCGGGCGGCTGTACGGCCGTGGTGCGGGAGACGTCCTTTCTCGTCATCGGCAGCGGCGAGGCGTACGCGGTGGGGCGCACCGGTCTGGCCCTGGGTACGTCGGGCTCCTGGACGGTCGACGACGGTTACCGGCCCGTCGACGCAGGCACATACGAGTTGGGCTGGGGGCGGGACGGCGGCCGTCTGCGCATCAGCGGCACGATCACCGATCCGGTCATCCGCGGGGGAGCGGCCGACATCGACTGCTGGTGGTGAGGCCGGCCGCCCCCACCGGCGTGCCAGGCGACGCGTGAGCTGCGCCCCGCCGCCCGGCCAACCGCTATGCCCGCGCCGTCAGCTTCCTCGTCGCGGCGTCCAGGCGGGTCAGGACGCGGTCCCTGCCGAGCAGTTCCATGGACTCGAACAGGGGGAGGCCGACCGTTCGGCCGGTGAGGGCTACCCGGACGGGGGCCTGGGCCTTGCCGAGCTTCAGGCCGTGCTTCTCACCGACGGCGAGCAGGACGGCCTTCAGGGCGTCCGCCTTCCAGTCGGCGACGGTGGCCAGTTCCGCGCGGGCGTCCGACAGGATGCCGTCGGCGCCCGGCTTCATCGCCTTGTTCCACGACGCATCGTCCTGGACCGGCTCGTCGAGGAACAGGAAGTCCACGGAGTCGGTGATCTCGGAGAGCAGCGTCAGGCGGGTCTGGGCCAGCGGTGCCACCGCCTCGAAGACCGACGCGTCGAACGCCTCCGGGCGCCACGGCGCGTACGGGGCGACGAGCCATGGTGCGCAGGCGGTGGCGAACTGCTCCGCCGACAGGGCGCGGATGTAGTCGCCGTTGAACGCCGTCAGCTTCTTCACGTCGAAGAAGGCCGGGGCGGTGTTCACGTCCTCGATCCGGAAGAACCGCTCCAGCTCCTCGTACGGCATGATCTCCCGGTCGCCGCCCGGGCCCCAGCCGAGGAGCATGAGGTAGTTCACCATCGCCTCGGGCAGGAAGCCCTCGGCGAGGTAGTCCTCCAGCGCCACCTTGTCGCGGCGCTTGGACAGCTTCTGCCGCTTCTCGTTGACGATCACCGGCAGATGCGCCCACATCGGCGGCTCGGCGCCGAGCGCCTCCCACAGCAACTGCTGCTTCGGCGTGTTCGACAGATGCTCCTCACCACGGATGACCTGCGTGACTCCCTCGTCCAGGTCGTCCACGACGTTGGCGAGCAGGAAGACCGGGGACCCGTCACCGCGGGCGATCACGAAGTCCTCGATCGCGCTGTTCGGGAACGCCGGCTCCCCGCGGACCAGGTCGACCACGACGGTCTCGCCCTCGTCCGGCGTACGGAACCGCAGCGCCCGCCCCGTCTCGAAGGCCAGCCCCCGGTCCCGGCAGAACCCGTCGTACCCGAGGTGCTCCGAACCCGTGCGCTCCTTCAGTTCCTCACGGGTGCAGTCGCAGTAGTACGCCCGGCCGGCCGCGAAGAGCTGCTGGGCCGCCTCGCGGTGCCGGTCGGCGTTGTGCGACTGGAAGTACGGGCCTTCGAAGACCGGGTCCTCGCCATGGATGCCGATCGCCGCGAGCGCGTTGATGATGCCGTCGGTCCACTCGGGCTTGTTGCGGGCCGTGTCCGTGTCCTCGATCCGCAGGACGAACGTGCCGCCGGACTGTCGCGCCACCGCCCAGTTGTAGAGAGCGGACCGGGCGCCACCGACATGGAACATGCCGGTCGGGGAAGGGGCGAAACGAACACGAACCGGGGCATCAGACATGCGCTCAAGGGTACCGATGGCCTCGGACATCGGGCATAGTGCGGTCGGAGGACGGCATCGGAGGCGGCATGGGCTGCCGGGGAAGAGACCGAGGAAGAGGGGGACGTGGGCCGGAGACGTTACGTCGCCCGGGGTGTGCCCGGTGGGTATCGCGTCTGGGACAACCAGGGACGTCGATGGTGGGGCGATCTCTACGAGTTGTGCCCCGACGATCTGCTGGTCGAGCTGAACGGCGAGGCGGATCCGGCACGGATCACGGCCCTGCTGAGGCGCTGCCGTGCGCTGAAGCGATAGCCGAAGCGACAGGAGAAGCGACAGGAGAACAGCCATGGCGTTGTCCACCGCGTTCACCGAACTGCTCGGTGTGGAGCATCCGATCGCCCTGGCCCCGATGGGCGGTTCGGCCGGGGGCGCCCTGGCCGCGGCGGTCTCGCGTGGCGGCGGTCTCGGGCTGTTGGGCAGCGGGAACGGCGACCGGGAGTGGCTGGAGCGCGAGTTGCCCGTCCTGGCCGGTGAACGGGCCGGAAAGCCGTGGGGCATCGGCTTCCTGACGTGGGCGACCGACGTCGACGCGGTGGCGCGGGCGTTGGAGCACCGGCCCACGGCCGTGATGTTGTCCTTCGGCGACCCCGGTCCGTACGTGGAGCGTGTGCGCAGTACGGGTACGACGCTGATCTTGCAGGTCACCACCCTGGAGGAGGCCCGCAGGGCGGTGGATCTCGGCGCCGATGTGATCGTCGCGCAGGGCACCGAGGCCGGTGGGCACGGCGCCCGGCACGGGCGCTCCACGCTGCCGTTCGTGCCGGTCGTGGTGGACCTCGCGGCGCCCGTGCCGGTGCTGGCGGCCGGTGGGATCGCCGACGGCCGCGGCGTCGCGGCGGCCCTGGCGCTGGGTGCCGCCGGAGCGTTGCTCGGCACCCGCTTCCAGGCCACGACCGAGGCCCTGGTCGCCCCCGCGACGGCCCGGGCGATCGTCGAGGGGCGCGGGGAGGACACCGAGCGCAGCAGGGTGCTGGACATCGCCCGCGGTTCGGCCTGGCCGACGAGGTACACGGCACGCACCCTCGGCCACCCGTTCCTCGAGGACTGGCGGGGCCGGGAGGACGAACTCGCGGGCGCGCCTCAGGCCCGGCAGGCGTACGAGGACGCGGTCGCGCGGGGTGAGATCCCCGCCCTGCCGCGGTGGGCCGGGGAGGCCGTCGACCTCATCGAGGACCTGCCGTCCGCGGCCGACCTGGTCGGCGCCCTGGCCGGCCAGACCGAGACCGCACTGAGCCGGGCCGGGAGGCGCTGACCTCGAACACCCGAGAGGTCCTCGCGGCCTGTGGGGTGCCGTGGACGGCGCCTCGTCACTCCTCGTCCGCCGTGGTCACCGGTCGCGTCAGGCCCGGTTCCGGCGCTTCCTTCTCCAGGGTTCGCAGGTGCAGGACGTCGCCGATGAACAGGTCGTAGGCCAGCACCCCGAGCACGCCGCCGATCAGCGGGCCGACCAAGGGGATCCAGAAGTACGCGCTGAAGCTGCCCGCTTGGGTGCCGGGCATCGCGAGGGACCCCCATCCCGCCAGCCAGGTGAACAGGCGTGGCCCCAGATCCCGGGCGGGGTTGATGGCGTACCCGGCGTTGGCCCCGTACGACATGCCGATGGCGGCGACCACGAAGCCGATCACCAGGGGGCCCAGGTTGGCCTTCACCGCCGTGTTGCGCAGGTCGATGACCGCCGCCACGAACATGACCAGGAACGCCGTGCCGACGATCTGGTCCACCAGGGGGCCCCAGACACTTCCGTGGAAGTACGGCGCGGGGAACGTCCCGAAGATCGAGAAGGAGGCGAGCGTGTGGCCGTTCGTCTTCGGCCCGGTCATGGCGTGGTCGAAGGTGTTGATCGCGTCGTGGTAGACGGCGTACACCAACGCGGCCCCGACGAACCCGCCGACCAGTTGCATACCCATGTACGGAAGGACCTTGGGCCAGGGGAACTTGCGGCGGATCGCGAACGCCAGTGTGATCGCCGGGTTGAGGTGTGCGCCGCTGACACCGCCCGCGACGTAGACGCCGAAGGTCACGGCCATGGCCCAGCCCCAGGTGATCAGGAGCCAGTCGCCCGCGCCGAGGAAGAAGGTGGTCGGTCCCGCGGTCCGGCCCGACCCCGGCAGGGCGGCGACCGCCATGGCCACCACGCCGCAGCCGAAGGCGACGATGATCAGCGTCCCGAGGAACTCTGCGAGGCATTCACCGAGCAGGCCCCCTCGGCGTCCGAGCCGGGAGGGTCTGATCAGGGGCGGAACTTCCACCGGCATGATGGCCCCCTCAGGGACTGCATGTTGGCCCCCCTCAGGGACGGTTCGCGTGCGGTGGCCTCTCCGTCGTCACGGGCCGAGGCACACGACCGAGTATGGCCCAGGGACCGTCACGCCGCTCATCGCCGACCGCCGCCCCTCGGCACCCCGTTCACCGCCGGTCGCCCCCTTCTCGCGCGCGTTCCCCGAAGGGCCGCGGCCGGCCCCTGTGCAACCACCGTCACCGACAGGCAGTCTTTCCCACCGTGGCAGGGCTTCCGCAGCAGAACGGATCAGGCGACATCGAGGCGCACATGGTGGTGTGCGGGGACGACGGGCTCGCGCACCGGCTGGCCGCCGAGTTGCGCAGCGTGTACGGCGAACAGGTGACCCTCGTCGTCCCGTCCGCCGAACGGGGCGCACGGCGGCCGGTGGTGGGCCGCGCGGCGCGGGCCTCGGGGCTGCTCGACCGGGTCTCCGCCGCCGTCACGCGCGCGACGAGCAGCGCCGCCCTGGCGGAAGGGCGCACCACCGCCGCGGGTGGCCGTACCGCCGAACCCGCTGGCCCCGAACGCGTGATCGAGGCCGCCGAGGCGTCCGAGGCCGTTCTCGCCGCAGCCGGTGTGGAGCGGGCGGCGGCGCTGGCGCTCGTCTATGACGACGACGAGACCAACATCCGCGCCGCGCTCACCGCCCGCCGCCTCAACCCACGGCTGCGGCTCGTCCTGCGGCTCTACAACCGGCGGTTGGGACTGCACATCGAGGAACTCCTCGACCAGGCAGCCGCGTTGGCCTCCGGCGGACCCGACGGGGAACAGGGGGTGTTCGACGCGTCGACGACCGTGCTCTCCGACGCCGACACGGCCGCGCCCGCGCTGGCCGCGACCGCCGTCGCCGGTACCAGTAAGGTCGTTCAGACGGAGGGGCTGATGCTGCGGGCCGTGGAACGGCCGCCGCCCGCCCCCGGCCAGGTCGCCGACCCCGGTCTGTGCACCCTGGCGCTGCTGTCCGCGACGGCCGGTGACCCCGCCGGCGCCGACGGTGCCGAGGACAGCGGCGAGCACGGGCCTCGACTCCTGCCCGACGAACGGGAGGTGGCCCAGGCCACCGGACACGGCACCGTCGTCCTGGAGACCGTCTCGTACGCCGGTCCCCCGCTGTCGGCCGGGCGCCGTGTCATACCGCTCGGCTCACTGCTGTCACGGCGGCTGCTCTGGTCGTTCGCGACGCTCGCGGGCTGTGTGATCGCGCTCGCGATCGCGTCGATGGCCGTCACCGGCAAGGACCCGCTCCACGCCACGTATCTGACGCTGCTCGACCTGTTCGCGATCGACGACCCGGCCATCGGCGAGCCCCTCGGACGGCAGGTTCTGCAACTGCTGTCCGGGCTGGTCGGGTTGTTGCTGCTGCCGGTCCTGCTGGCGGCCGTACTGGAGGCGCTCGGCACGTTCCGCAGCGGCACCGCGCTGCGCAGACCGCCGCGGGGGCTGTCGGGCCATGTGGTGCTGCTCGGCGTCGGCAAGATCGGCACGCGCGTCATGACGCGGCTGCGGGAGCTGAAGATCCCCGTGGTGTGCGTGGAGGGGGATCCGGAGGCGCGGGGGCTCGCGACCGCGCGGCGGCTGCGGGTGCCCGTCGTACTCGGCGACGTGACGCAGGAGGGCGTCCTGGAGTCCGCCAAGATCCACCGGGCGCATGCGCTGCTCGCGCTGACCAGCGCGGACACCACGAACCTGGAGGCCGTTCTGTACGCGCGCTCCGTACGCCCCGATCTCCCGGTCGTCCTGCGCCTGTACGACGACGACTTCGCGACCGCCGTCTACCGCACCCTGCGCGCCGCGCACCCGAACGCCCTGACGCGGAGCCGCAGCGTGTCGCACCTGGCCGCGCCCGCGTTCGCCGGGGCCATGCTGGGGCGGCAGATCCTCGGGGCGATCCCGGTGGAGCGGCGGGTCCTGCTGTTCGCCGCCGTGGACGTGGCCGGGCATCCCCAACTGGAGGGGCGGACGGTCGCGGAGGCGTTCCGTGCGGGGGCGTGGCGCGTCCTCGCCCTGGACACCGCCGCGCCGGGCGAGCGGGGGCAGGCGCCCGACCCGGACACGGCCACCACCGCCGACCGGCCCTCGGGCCTGATCTGGGACCTGCCCTCGACCTACGTCCTGCGCCCCGAGGACCGGGTGGTCCTGGCGGCGACCCGCCGCGGCCTGGCCGAACTCCTCGGCCGCAGGCAGCGGGAGACGGCCGGGGCGTGAGGGGCAGGGCATGAGGGGCAGGGCATGAGGGGCAGGGCGTGAGGGGCAGGGCGTGAAGGTCTGGGCCTGAGAGTCTGGGCCCGAGCAGACTCCGGACGCCAGCATCGGTCCTGGTCACAGCGTTGCCCAGGAGAGTTGTCCACAGGTTGGTGACCTCCGCCGACGAATGTCGGCCGGGCCAGGCACTATGGGGCCATGACTGAGAGCAACGGGTCCACCTCGCCCGAGCGCGGCGGGGACATGCCGGACTGGGAGAAGCGCTTCCGGGCGCCGCGGGTGTCGCTGCCGGACTGGGCGGAGGACGCGCCGCACCGCTCGCTGTTCGTCTCCAACGCGACGGGGACGTACGAGCTGTACGCGTGGGACCGCACGACGGGCGAGCAGCGCCAGGTCACGGACCGGCCGAACGGCACGACGGACGGCGTCCTCTCGCCGGACGGCGAGTGGATCTGGTGGTTCGACGACAAGGACGGGGACGAGTTCGGGATCTGGAGACGCCAGCGGTTCACGCCCGGCGCGGACGCCCCTGATGCGGACGCCTCCGATGCGGATGCCTCCGGTGTCGACCAGCCGGCCGCTCCCGGGCTCGAACCCTCCTATCCGGCCGGACTCGCGATCGGGCGGGACGGGCGGACGGCCGTCGTGGGCCGCTCCACCGATCAGGACGGGTCGACGATCCATCTGGTGCGGGCCGGTCAGGACCCGCTGGAGATCTACCGGCACCGCGAGTCGGCCGGGGTCGGCGACCTCGCGCACGACGGCTCGCTGATCGCGATCGAGCACACCGAGCACGGCGACGCGATGCACTCGGCGCTGCGCGTGCTGCGGCCGGACGGTACGACGGTCGCGGAGCTGGACGACACCAAGGGCGGCACGGTCGAGCTGGGCCTGGAGGTGCTGGGCTTCGCCCCGGTCGACGGCGACACGCGGCTGCTGATCGGGCACCAGCGGCGCGGCCGGTGGGAGCCGATGGTGTGGGACGTCGTCTCGGGCGAGGAGACGGACCTGGCGCTGGAGCTGCCGGGCGATGTGGCCGCCGAGTGGTATCCGGACGGCTCCGCGCTGCTGGTCGTGCACAGCTTCGAGGCCCGCAGCGAGCTGTTCCGCTACGACCTCGCGACGCGCGATCTGGTCCGGGTGGCGACGCCGCCGGGCACGGTGTCCGGGGCGACGGCCCGGCCCGACGGGACGGTGGAGTTCCTGTGGTCCTCGGCGGCCGAGCCGCCGGTGGTGCGGTCGACGTCGGGCGAGATCGTGCTGGACCCGCCGGGCATGCGGGCGCCCGGGTCGGTGCCCGTGGAGGACGTGTGGGTGGACGGGCCGGGTGGCCGCATCCACGCGCTGGTGCAGAAGCCCGCCGGGGCGAGCGGCCCGCTGCCGACGGTCTTCGACATCCACGGCGGTCCGACCTGGCACGACAGCGACTCGTTCGCGGCGGGCCCGGCGGCCTGGGTGGACCACGGGTACGCGGTGGTGCGGGTCAACTACCGGGGCTCGACGGGGTACGGGCGCGAGTGGACGGACGCGCTCAAGCACCGGGTCGGGCTGATCGAGCTGGAGGACATCGCGGCGGTACGGGAGTGGGCGGTCTCGTCCGGGCTCGCGGATCCGGAGCGGCTCGTCCTGACGGGCGGTTCGTGGGGCGGCTATCTGACGCTCCTCGGGCTCGGTACGCAGCCGGAGGCGTGGACGGTCGGGATCGCGGCGGTCCCGGTCGCGGACTATGTCACGGCGTACCACGACGAGATGGAGGCGCTGAAGGCCATGGACCGGACGCTGCTCGGGGGCACGCCCGAGGAGGTTCCGGAACGGTTCGAGACGTCGTCGCCGCTCACATACGTCGACGCGGTGAAGGCCCCGGTGTACATCTCGGCGGGCGTGAACGACCCCCGGTGCCCGATCCGCCAGGTCGAGAACTACGTGGACCGGCTCGCGGCGCGGGACGCGGTGCACGAGGTGTACCGGTACGACGCGGGGCACGGCTCGCTGGTGGTCGACGAGCGGATCAAGCAGGTGCGGCTGGAACTGGACTTCGCCGAACGGCATCTGCGGAACTGAGAGGAGCGGCGTCCGCCCTGGTGCAGCGGACACGACCCGTCCGTGGGCGCCTCTGCGGGGCCCCACGGGCGGGATCACGGGAGCGGCACCGTACCGTGGAAGGCGTGTACCGGTTTCTGCTGACGCCCCGCTGGTGGGCGATCAACGTCTTCGTGCTGCTGGCGATCCCCTTCTGCGTCTACATGGGGTCGTGGCAGTTGGGCCGGTTCGAGGTCCGGGTGGACGATCACCGCATGGCGAACGAGCAGGTCACCAAGGGCGGGAAGGAACCGGCCCGGCCTCTGGACGAGCTGCTTCCGGTGACCGCGGAGACGACCGGGAGGCAGGTCACGGCCACCGGGCGGTACGGGGAGCAGTTGCTCGTTCCGGACCGGGAGCTGGACCGGAAGCAGGGGTTCTATGTGCTGAGCCTGCTGCGGACCGACGCGGGCAAGGCGGTGCCGGTCGTGCGGGGCTGGCTGCCGGGTGCCGCGGACGCCGCGAAGGTCCCGGCCGCGCCGAGCGGCACGGTCACCGTCACCGGGGCTCTGCAGGCGTCGGAGAACCCGGGGTCGGACGGCGGGCGTAAAGGCGGGCTGCCAAAGGGTCAGACCGGGGCGATCAGCTCGGCGTCCCTGGTGAACCTGGTGCCGTACGACGTGTACGACGCGTGGGTCACCCTCGACCGGGCCGACAGCGGTATGAAGGCGGTACCGGCGACCGTCCCCGAGGGGGCCGGGCTGGATCTGAAGGCGTTCCAGAACCTCGGCTACACCGGCGAGTGGTTCGTCTTCGCGGGCTTCACGCTCTTCATGTGGTTCCGGCTGCTGCGACGCGAGGCGGAGGACGCGCGGGACGCGGCACTGGGCCTCGTGACGGAGGACGCGGCGGCCTCCGGGGGCGCGGGCCCCGCCGAGCAGCCGAAGCCCAAGCCCGAGCCTGAGCCTGCGGATCAGTCGAAGGCCGAGCAGTCGGCGGTCGAGCGTCCGGAGACCGAGGCCGCCGGGAGCCGGTCGCGGACCACGTCCTGACCCGCACCACTCCCGGCCCGGGCCCCGGCCGGGCGCCTCACGGACTCGCGCGTCGCACGAGCTGGGCACCCGCCCGGCTCCCTCAGCCCAACGGGCTCACCCGGCTCACCCGGCTCACTCGGCCCGCCCAGCTCACCCGCCTCACTCAGCCGTGAGGATCCCCGTGCGATAGACCGTCCCCGCGCAGGCGTTGGGGATCGTCGCGCGGGCGGTCGCGGAGCCGGTCGCCGGGGTGTGGGAGACCACCACACTGCCGTCGGCCGCGCCCTCCTCCCGCATCAACTGGGGCGACATGCCCTCGGTCTGCGTGATGACGGTGTCGTCGCCCGTGCTGCTGCTGGACGTGGGGGTCGGGTCCGGGGACGGAACGCCGCCGCCGCCTTCCTCACCGCCCGTACCACCCGTACCGCCGCCCGTACCGCCCGTGGCGGAACAGGCCTCCGAGGGGACCCAGGCGAACTTGACCTCGTAGGCGCCCTTCGGCGGAAGCACCAGCGAGGTGAGGTTCCGGGACGGCTCGGGCAGCGCGGAGGCCGCGTCGCCGGAGACATGGTTCAGCACGCTGATCCTGGACGGGTCCGCCGAGCCCTGGGCGACCGCGAAGACGCTGCCGGCGCTCGAGACGGTGCAGCTCGTGGTCGAGGTGTTGGTGACGCGGAAGGTGCCGTAGACCGTGCCCGCGGCGTCCGGGCCGCCCTCGCTCGCGACGCCGTTGCCGAGCTGGCCCGCCGTACACGCGCTCGCGCTCTGCGCGGAGGCGGTCGGGTCGGCGCCGCCACCGGCCTCGCCCTTCTCGCCCTTGTCCTTCTCGTCCTTGCCCTTCGGGTGGTCCTTGTCTTCCTTGTCCGCGGTCGTCCCCGAGGTGCCGGCCGAGCCGCTGGAGCCGCTGTCCGAGTCGCCCTTGCCCTTGCCGCTGTGCTCCTGGGCCTGAGTGGCATGACCGGCGATGGACGGGTCCGCGTCGTCCCCCGCGCGGTGCGAGACATGGACGAAGGCCGGAATCGCGGTGCCGATGAACAGTGCGGCGGCTGCCATACCGATCACGGCCTGCCGCTTGCGGGCCCGCCGGGCGGGCACCGCGCGCCGCAGATACTCCAGGGTGCCCTCGCGCGGCTCGATGCCGCCGACCGTGTCGTGGAGCATCCGCCGCAGCGCCAGTTCGTCCGAGCCGAGCCCTTCGGGCGCCGCCCCGGCGTCCTCGTCGTCACCGGGCTCCGGCCCGGCCGCGCCCGGTCCCCCGAGTACGGCGGCCAGCCGGTTCCGCCCCGCGGTCAGGCCCTCACCGCCCGCGCCGGGGAGGTCGGTGTCGGCGGCGGTAGCCGCGTGGTCCGCTCCGGCTTCGGGCCGGGCCTGGTCCTCGGGGCGGTGGTTCACAGTTCCGTTCCCAGCATGCTGCTCGTCGTCCTCGCACGGCTCCGGCCGGTTCGTCGGCTCGTGCCATGCGTAGGGTTCGTGTCGTTCGTGGAAGCAGCGGCCCCGTGAGGAGCCGCGCCGCTCGTCGTTGCCGCTCATGCCGCCGCCCCCATGGCGACGCGGAGCGCCGCTATACCGCGCGAGCCGTACGCCTTCACCGACCCCAGCGATATCCCCAGCGTCTCCGCCACCTGAGCCTCGGTCATATCGGCGAAGTACCGCAGCACCAGGACCTCGCGCTGGCGGCGCTGGAGTCCCTTCATCGCCGCGATCAGGGAGTCGCGCTCCAACTGGTCGTAGGCGCCCTCCTCGGCGCTCGCCATGTCCGGCATGGGCTTGGACAGCAGCTTGAGGCCGAGGATGCGGCGCCGCAGCGTCGAGCGCGAGAGGTTGACGACGGTCTGCCGGAGATACGCCAGCGTCTTCTCCGGGTCGCGGACGCGCTTGCGCGCCGAGTGGACGCGGATGAACGCCTCCTGGACGACGTCCTCGCAGGAGGCGGTGTCGTCGAGGAGGAGGGCCGCGAGGCCCAGCAGAGAGCGGTAGTGCGTGCGATAGGTCTCGGTGAGGTGGTCGACCGTGGTACCGGCGGCCATCGTCTCGTCAGCGCCGTCGCGCTGATGCGGAATGCGGGCGGGCCGCGCTGCGGGCATGGGGGCGATCACCGGCATGCCACTGGACGTGCTGCCGGGCATGCGGGGGCGGCGGGGCGGCCGAAGGGCCGCGCCTCTCGGCCGCGCCGTGGTGAATTCGAGTACCTGTGCCACGCCAGTTGGACACGTCTCCCCCCGCCAGGGTTGTACGCGACTGGCATCACGTTCGCGTCAGGCGGCATGCCCGCGTGCACATTCCGCCATGCGCCCCCCGGCGCACCCGGCCGTGCGTCAAGTGCCCTCATGCGTACCAGCTCTTCCCCTATGCCCCATGTACGGTGGCGTCCGACCCCCGAGGGTGACGGCAAAGACGCTCTCCCACCCGCGCGCAGTTGCAGAGCGACATGGAGACACCTCCTCGAACACCCGCAGGAACCCGGGCACATGGCCGGGTCCTTGATCGATCCGTCGAACGTTCACAGATCCTACAAAGGTTCGACCCATGGGCAGACGGTTCCGGGCTGCTCCGCTCGGACACCGCCCAGCCCGCGCGGCACGGGGAACGGCAACCGCGGGGCCGCTACGGCGCCGGGAACTCCGCGGCCACCAACTCCGCGATCTGCGCGGTGTTCAGCGCCGCGCCCTTGCGCAGGTTGTCGCCGCAGACGAACAGTTCGAGCGCGGTCGGGTCGTCGAGGGCCCGGCGCACCCGGCCCACCCAGGTCGGGTCCGTGCCCACCACGTCTGCGGGCGTGGGGAATTCACCCGCCGCCGGGTTGTCGAAGAGGACGACACCGGGCGCGGTCGCGAGGATCTCGCGGGCCCGGTCGACCGTGACCTCGCCCTCGAAGCGGGCGTGGACCGTGAGGGAGTGCGCCGTGACCACCGGCACCCGGACACAGGTGACGGCCACGGGCAGCTCCGGCAGCCCCAGGACCTTGCGGGACTCGTCGCGGACCGTCATCTCCTCGGAGGACCAGCCGTCCTCGCGCGGCGACCCGGCCCACGGCACGACGTTCAGCGCGACCGGCTCCGGGAACGGCCCCGTGTGCTCGCCCACCGCGCGCCGCAGATCACCCGGGCTCGTCCCCAGCTCCGTACCCGCGACGAGCGACAGTTGCCGTCGCAGCGTGTCGATGCCCGCGCGCCCCGCGCCGCTCGCGGCCTGGTACGAGGAGACGACCAGCTCGCGCAGTCCGAACTCGGCGTGCAGCGCGCCGAGCGCCACGATCATCGAGAGGGTCGTGCAGTGCGGGCTGGCGATGATGCCGCGTGAACGCACCCGCGCGGCATGCGGGTTGACCTCCGGAACGACCAGGGGCACATCGGGGTCCATCCGGAACGCGCCCGAATTGTCCACCACCACCGCGCCCTTGGCGACGGCGACCGGCGCCCACTGGCGCGCGACCTCGTCCGGGACGTCGAACATCGCCACGTCGACGCCGGAGAACGCCTCCTCGTCGAGCGCGACGACCTCGACCTCCTCGCCGCGCACGGTCAGCTTGCGGCCGACCGAGCGCGGCGAGGCGATCAGACGGATCTCGCCCCAGATGTCCGCGTGTTGGGACAGGATCTGGAGCATGACGGAGCCCACGGCCCCGGTCGCTCCCACGACGGCGAGCGTCGGCTTGTCGGCCCGCGCCGTCATCGGCGCCCCGTCAGGGCCTGCCCGACATCGCCCCCGCGGGGGAGGGCGGTCATCGACCGGTGCCCCCGTAGACGACGGCCTCGTCGCTGTCGGAGTCCAGGCCGAACGCGGTGTGCACCGCGCAGACCGCTCCCGGGACGTCGTCCGCGCGCGTCACCACGGAGATACGGATCTCGGAGGTCGAGATCAGCTCGATGTTCACGCCCGCGTCGCTCAGCGCCTCGAAGAAGGCCGCCGTGACACCCGGGTTCGTCTTCATCCCCGCGCCGACGAGCGAGATCTTGCCGATCTGGTCGTCGTAGCGCAGCGAGTCGAAGCCGATCGAGTTCGCGGCCTTGTTCAGCGCGTTGATCGCCTTGCGCCCGTCGGTCTTCGGGAGCGTGAAGGAGATGTCCGTCAGACCGGTCGCCGCGGCCGACACGTTCTGCACGACCATGTCGATGTTGATCTCGGCATCGGCGATGGCCCGGAAGATCGAGGCGGCCTCGCCCGGCTTGTCCGGCACACCGACGACCGTGATCTTGGCCTCGGAGGTGTCGTGAGCGACACCCGAGATGATGGCCTGCTCCACCTTCTTGTCCCCTTGCTGAATCGGCTCGCTGCTGACCCACGTGCCCTGCAACCCGCTGAAGGAGGAGCGTACGTGGATCGGGATGTTGTAGCGGCGCGCGTACTCCACACAGCGGTGGAGCAGCACCTTGGACCCGGACGCGGCCAGTTCGAGCATGTCCTCGAACGAGATCCAGTCGATCTTACGGGCCTTCTTCACCACCCGCGGGTCGGCGGTGAACACACCGTCGACATCGGTGTAGATCTCGCACACCTCGGCGTCGAGGGCGGCGGCGAGGGCGACGGCCGTGGTGTCCGACCCGCCACGCCCCAGCGTGGTGATGTCCTTCTTGTCCTGGCTGACGCCCTGGAACCCGGCGACGATGGCGATGTTGCCCTCGTCCAGCGCGGTCCGGATGCGGCCCGGCGTCACGTCGATGATCCGGGCCTTGTTGTGGACCGAGTCGGTGATGACACCCGCCTGGCTGCCCGTGAACGACTGTGCCTTGTGCCCCAGGTTCTTGATCGCCATGGCCAGGAGGGCCATCGAGATCCGCTCCCCGGCCGTCAGCAGCATGTCGAGTTCACGCCCGGCAGGGATCGGGGAAACCTGCTCCGCGAGATCGATCAGTTCATCCGTCGTGTCGCCCATTGCGGAAACGACGACGACAACATCGTTGCCGTTCTTCTTCGCTTCCACGATCCGTTTGGCGACGCGCTTGATGCCCTCGGCATCGGCAACGGAGGAACCTCCGTACTTCTGCACGACCAGGCCCACGTGCGCTCCTCGCTCAGTCCGTCTCTTTCCGCACCTGCCACCTGCACATGTGCGGTGCAGTGCGGTCGGCTCAGTCTATCGAGCGACCGAATTCCCCTTCCGGGATACCGCATGGTGAGATATTCCGCCTCACTCCGCACCACCCCGGCATTCTTCGGGCCCGCCCCCGGAAGGACGACGGATTCACCGCCGTTCCGCCGAAGGACTTCGTCCGCTCCGCACGGCGTCTGCCCCGGCTCGGGCGCGGTACGCGAAAACGTGCCCTGTGTCACAGAAGAAATCTCCGGGGCGGGGCTCGCGCATTAGAGTGCGGCCGTGCGCTTACTCCTGGTGGAAGACGACGAGACCGTTGCCGAACCGCTCCTGCGGGCGGTGCCGGGCGGCTCGGGGGAACGGGTCACCACGGGCGCTGCGGCGCTGGCCCACCCCGGCCCGTACGACCTCGTACTCCTCGATCTCGACCTGCCGGACGACGACGGCCCGGCCGTGCTCAGGGAGCTGGTGCGGCGCGGCGGGGCCCCGGTCGTCGTGCTGTGCGCACGCGGCGACCACGCGGCCCGGCAGCTCGCCCACCAACTGGGCGCCGACGACTACGTGTGGAAGCCGTTCGAGGTGAGCGAAGTGCTCGCGCGGATCAGAGCGGTGGTGCGGCTGCCCCGTGCGCTGCGGCAGCCCGGCGACGGCCCGGAGCGCCATGGCACCCGGCTGACGATCGACCGCGCGACCGCGCGTGTCCACGTGGACGGGGAGGAGGTCGCGCTCTCGCTCAAGGAGTACGACTTCCTCGTGTGCCTGGCCGATGCGCCCGGGACGGTGCGGACCCGCCGCCGGCTCCTGACGGAGGTCTGGCGCACGGACTGGCACGGCCCGGCGCGCGAGTTGGACGTGTGCGCGGCACGGCTGCGCCACAAGCTGGCGGGCGCGGTCACGATCGAGTCCGTACGGGACGTCGGGTTCCGTCTGATGGTCCCCGAAGGCGTCCCCGAGGGCGACAACCTGGCGGAGTCCGCCGACTGACGCCCGTCGGGTTCCCGGGCGAGGTCAGGTGACCGAGCGCAGCCCGAGCGGTCCGGCGATCTCCCGGGCCATGACCCGGCCCGCCTCCTCCGCGAGGATCTCGTCACCGAGGCCCTGATCGGTGTCGAGGCCGTCCAGCTCCTCCAGCGGCTGGTTCAGCCGCACATGCGCGACCACGGACTGGAGGGCGCGCAGCGCCGCGGACGCGGTCGAGCCCCAGTTGGAGAAGTACGAGAACTGCCACCACCACAGCGCCTCCGTGGTGCGGCCGGCGCGGTAGTGGACCATGCCGTGGCGCAGGTCCGTGATGACGTCCGCGAGGTCGTCGGAGATCCGGGCCGGGACCGGGGCCTTGCGCGGCTCGTACGGGTCGAAGACCTCCGAGTAGACGTCGACCGGCTCCAGCATGGCGGCGAGGTGCTCGCGCAGGTCGTCCGCGTCGGGCTCCGGGCCGGGGTCCGGCTCGTAGCGCTCCTCGGGCACGATGTCCGCGTGCGCGCCGAGACGACCGCCCGCCAGCAGCAACTGCGAGACCTCCAGCAGGAGGAAGGAGATCGTCGATTCGGGCTCGTCCCCCTTGGCGACCTCCGTGACGGCGACCAGGAAGCTCTCGATCTGGTCGGCGATCTGCACCGCGAAGTCGTCCGGGTCCTGCGTCGTGGAGTGCAGCGTGGCGTCAGACATCTAGGAGTCGTCTCCCCTCGAAGGCGCGACCGAGGGTGACCTCGTCCGCGTATTCCAGATCGCCGCCCACCGGGAGGCCGCTGGCCAGCCGGGTGACCTTGAGGCCCATGGGCTTGATCATGCGGGCGAGGTACGTGGCCGTGGCCTCGCCTTCCAGATTCGGGTCCGTGGCCAGGATCAGCTCGGTCACCGTGCCGTCGGCCAGCCGCGCGAGCAGTTCCCGGATCCGCAGGTCGTCCGGGCCCACGCCCTCGATCGGGCTGATCGCGCCGCCCAGCACGTGGTACCGGCCGCGGAACTCACGGGTGCGCTCGATCGCGACGACGTCCTTCGGCTCCTCCACCACACAGATCACCGACGGGTCGCGGCGCGCGTCACGGCAGATGCCGCACAGCTCCTCCTGCGCGACATTGCCGCAGGTCGCGCAGAAGCGGACCTTCGCCTTGACCTCGAGGAGCGCCTGGGCGAGTCGACGGACGTCGGTCGGCTCGGCCTGCAGGACGTGGAAGGCGATCCGCTGCGCGCTCTTGGGACCGACGCCGGGCAGTCGCCCCAGTTCGTCGATGAGGTCCTGAACCACGCCTTCGTACAACGGACTGCCTTTCGCGAAAGAGCTTCGGTACCAACGTAGCCGGGCTCGTTCCCCGGTTCGCGGGGAGGTGGCCCGTGCCTCCGGACAAGGGCACGGGCCGGTGGACTCAGAACGGCAGGCCGGGGATGCCGCCGCCGCCCAGGCCCTGGGCCAGCGGGCCGAGCTTCTGCTGCTGGAGCGCCTGCGCGTTGTCGTTGGCCGCCTTGACGGCCGCGACGATCAGGTCGGCGAGGGTCTCGGTGTCCTCCGGGTCCACCGCCTTGGGGTCGATCACCAGGCCGCGCAGCTCGCCGGAGCCGGTGACCGTGGCCTTCACCAGGCCACCGCCCGCCTGGCCGTCGACCTCGGTCCGCGCCAGCTCCTCCTGGGCCTGGGCGAGGTCCTGCTGCATCTTCTGGGCCTGCTGCAGCAACTGCTGCATATTGGGCTGGCCACCACCGGGAATCACGATGAAGCTCCTGGTTTCGAACGGTACGACTGTCAGGGTTTCGCACGGCTGTCAGGGCGGAGTGTGCCGCCTGGCACGAGCCTACGTGGTCACCGGAACGCGCGCTGCGGTAGTCCGTCCGGACTTGCCCCGCCCCCGCCACGGCACTCTTTCGAGTGAGTTTGAGAGCGGCCTCATACCTGCCCAAGCCCCACTTCCGGGCGGAAATGCGGTGAAACCGGGAGCCTCACCACGCGGTGGAAGGTAGGAAGGATGCGGCGCTTCAGCACCATGCGTCACCAGGAACGCGCGGAGCGTGCGTCGCGGAACGTTGGAGCCGTACGTAGGGAGTGCCGGGTGAGTCAGCCGGAGATGCAGCCCGAGGGGCCGCCCCGGAGGGGGCGGGGCGATGGTGCGGCGGGGCTGCGGCCGGGCGACCTCCTGGGGCGGCCGTTCCCGCAGGGCGACTGGGGGGAGCCCGCGCCGCGCCTGGACGAGCTGTACCGATGGGTGGAGGACCGGGCGCTGGAGACGGTCACCTGGTATCTCGCGGACCGGGTGGCGAAGCGGCGGTGGGCGCTGCTGCTGCGCGGGGGCGCCGCGCTCGGCGCGGTCTGCGGGGCCGCGCTGCCGCTGCTCGATCTGAGCGGGGTGATGACCGGCGTCGCGCCCTGGGCGTATCTGTCGCTGCTGCTCGGGGTGGCGTGCGTGGCCGCGGACCGGTTCTTCGGGGTGACGTCCGGCTGGATGCGGGACGTGGCGACCGCGCAGGCGGTGCAACGGCGGCTCCAGGCGCTCCAGTTCGACTGGGCGGCGGAGAGCGTGCGCGAGGTGCTCGGACCGGCGGAGGGGACCGCGGGAGAGGCGGCGGAGCGCTGCCTCGTGGTGCTGCGGCGGTTCTCGGAGGACATGGTGGAGCTGGTACGGGCGGAGACCGCGGACTGGATGACGGAGTTCCGGACGGGGTCGGCACCGCTGAGCATCCAGAGCGCGGGGGCGTCCGCGCCCCGGCCGGAGGGCACGGCGCCCGGCCGGTTCGTCCCGCCGACAGGGGCCCGCCCGAACATGCCGCGACAGCGGCCCCCGGAAGCGCGCTGAGGGTTGCCCTGCCGTCCCGGGTCAGTCGGCCTTGGTGAACGTCAGGGTCGCCCCGGTGGTCGTGTTCACGCGCTCGAGGCGGCCGTCCGGCAGGAGGGTCAGCTCCGTCGGTTCGCCCGGGGTGCAGTTCGACGCCGGGCCGACCGAGACCCTGGACGGACCGATCTCCACCGGGCCGTCGCCGCTGGGGCGCTCGGTCAGGTTCGCCAGGAAGAGGCAGTGGTACGGGGCGCCGTTGTCGGCGGGCCCGTCCGCCGACAGGGAGAGCACGGTGTCCCCGACCTCGCCCTGCTGGATGACCAGCCGCCGGGTGTGGTGCCCGTTGGCGTTGTCGATCGAGGTCTGCCAGGTGCCGAGGTAGGCCGTGGGGACGAGGCCCGCCTCGGGCGTCCGTGAGGTCGGCGTCGAGGTCGGCGTCGTGCCCCGGGTCGGGGCCTCGGAGGTGGCCGGGCCGGGGCTCGTGGCCACCGTGGGGCCGGCCGCCGGGCTGCCGCCGCCCCGGGTGCTCCCGTCGCCGCGCATCAGCGCGTACACCGAGCCGCCCGCGCCGATCGCGACCACCACGGCGGCGATGAGCAGCGCCACGGTGGAGCGGCTGTTTCTGCGTCGGGGCTCCGTCTGTCTCGGATCACCTTGTCTCGGGTCGCCGTAGGGGTGCCCCCCGTACGGCGGCGGGCCGTAGGGCGGTGTCGAGCCGAGGGCGGGCCCGTAGCCCGGCGCCGGGGCGCCGCCCCAACCGCCGCCCTGCGGGGGCCCGTACGCGGGCGTCGGGGGCCGGGGGTGCTGCTGCGGGAAGCCGTAGGCCGGGTGCGCGGCGGGCGGTTGTACGACGGGCGGGACGCCCGGCGGGGCCGGGTGGCCGGAGCCGACGACCTGGGTGGGCAGCCGGTCCAGGTCGACGGGCCGACCGGGCAGCGGCGGGACCGCGCCGTTCGGGGTGTCGGCCGCGGGCGCGTGCTCCGGGGAGGCCTCGGGCGCGCCGCCCGCCGGGGCCGTCTCCGGCCGCTTGACCAGCTCGACAGGGGAAGCCGGGGAGGCCGGGACGGCCGGGGAGGCCGGGACGGCCGGGGAGGCCGGGACGGCCGGGGCATCCCCGCTCGCCCCCGCGTTCTCCTCCGGGTCCTCCGTGTCCAGCAGCCGCACCGCCTGGCGGCCGAGCTGGGCGACCAGCGCGCCCGGCAGCCAGGGGTCCCGGCTCCGCCCGCCGGAGACCGTGTCCTCGGCGCCCGTACGCTCCAGGATCTGCGCCGGGGTGGGCCGTGCCGCCGGGTTCTTGCGCAGACAGTCCCGTACGAGATCGGCGAGTTCCTCGGGCAGGTCCGTGAGGTCGGGCTCCTCCTGCGCGATACGGAACATCAGCGCGTGCGCCCCGCTGCCCGCGGCGCCGAAGGGGAGGGCGCCCGTGGCCGCGTACGCGAGGACGGACCCCAGGCAGAAGACGTCGCACGCGGGCGTGATGCGGTCGCCGCGCACCTGCTCGGGCGCCATGAACCCGGGTGACCCGACGAGCGCGCCGGTCCGGGTGAGCCCGTCGTCGGTCAGGGGCTCCAGGGCGCGGGCGATGCCGAAGTCGATGACCCGCGGCCCGTCGATGGTCACCAGGACGTTGGACGGCTTGAGGTCGCGGTGGATGAGCCCGGCCGCGTGGATGTCCTGGAGGGCATGGGCGAGCCCGGCGGCCAGGATGCGCACCGAGCGCTCCGGCAGGGGGCCGTGGTCGCGCGAGATCACGGCCTGCAGGGTGGGTCCGGCCACGTATCCGGTGGCGACCCAGGGGATCGCGGCCTCGGTGTCCGCGTCGAGGACGGGCGCGGTCCAGTGGCCGCCGACCCGCCGCGCGGCCCGCACCTCCTGCCGGAAGCGGGCCCGGAACTCCTCCTGCTCGGCCAGCTCCTGCCGTACGAGCTTGACGGCGACGGTACGGCCCCGGTCGGAGCGGGCCAGATACACGCTCCCCATGCCTCCGGCACCGAGCCGCGCGAGCAGCCGGTACGCCCCGATCCGCTGTGGATCCCCCGCCGCAAGCTTCTCCATCGCCGCGTCACCTTCCCCCCTGTGTGGGCGACAGCCAGAGGATAGTGCTGCCCGCGGACCGTGCCCTCCGTGGACCACGCTGTCCGTCGTAGGTGGACCGTGCTGTCCGTCGTAGAAGGAGTCGGTCGGGGCGGCGCCCGCGGTTCCGTGACGGCCCGCCACTCCCCCGTCCGTGTCCGTCGACTGCCCCGTCCGTGGCTGTCGACTGCCCTGTCCGTGTCCGTCGACTGCCCCGTCCGCGGCTGTCGGCACGCGACAACCTGTCGCGGAAACCCATCGTCCGCAGACAGGACGCCCATGTCACGTCCTCGGCCGGCCCACCTACCCTCGGGCCCATGACGCCTCAGACCGATCCCCAGGCCGGCGCCGCCGTCAAGGCCGCGGACCGTGCGCATGTCTTCCACTCCTGGTCAGCTCAGGACCTCATCGACCCGCTCGCCGTCGCCGGGGCGGAAGGGTCGTACTTCTGGGACTACGACGGCAACCGCTACCTCGACTTCGCCAGCGGGCTCGTCTACACCAACATCGGCTACCAGCACCCGAAGGTCGTCGCCGCGCTCCAGGAACAGGCCGGCAAGCTGGCCACGTTCGCGCCCGCCTTCGCCATCGAGGCCCGGTCGGAGGCGGCCCGGCTGATCGCCGAGCGCACCCCCGGCGACCTCGACAAGATCTTCTTCACCAACGGCGGCGCCGACGCGGTCGAGCACGCCGTGCGCATGGCCCGGCTGCACACCGGCCGCTCCAAGGTGCTCTCCGCATACCGCTCGTACCACGGCGGCACCCAGCAGGCCGTGAACATCACCGGGGACCCGCGCCGTTGGCCCTCCGACAGCGGCACGGCGGGCGTCGTCCACTTCTGGGCGCCGTACCTGTACCGCTCGCGCTTCTACGCCGAGACCGAGCAGCAGGAGTGCGAGCGGGCGCTGGAGCACCTGGAGACGACCATCGCCTTCGAGGGGCCGGGCACCATCGCCGCGCTGATCCTGGAGACGATTCCGGGCACCGCCGGGATCATGGTCCCGCCGCGCGGCTACCTCGCGGGCGTGCGCGACCTGTGCGACAAGTACGGGATCGTCTTCGTCCTCGACGAGGTGATGGCCGGGTTCGGCCGTACCGGCGAGTGGTTCGCGGCGGACCTCTTCGAGGTGACCCCCGACCTGATGACCTTCGCCAAGGGCGTGAACTCCGGCTATGTGCCGCTCGGCGGCGTCGCCATCTCCGGGAAGATCGCGGAGACCTTCGCCAAGCGGCCCTACCCGGGCGGTCTGACCTACTCCGGGCACCCCCTGGCCTGCGCCGCGGCCGTCGCCACGATCAACGTGATGGCCGAGGAGGGCGTCGTCGCGAACGCCGCCGTCGTCGGCGCACAGGTCATCGAGCCGGGCCTGCGCGAACTGGCCGCACGGCACGCCTCGGTGGGCGAGGTGCGCGGCGTCGGCATGTTCTGGGCCCTGGAGTTGGTGAAGAACCGCGAGACGCGCGAGCCGCTCGTGCCCTACAACGCGGCCGGTGAGGCCAACGCGCCGATGGCCGCCTTCGCCGCCACCGCGAAGGCGAACGGCTTGTGGCCCTTCGTCAACATGAACCGTACGCACGTCGTTCCGCCCTGCACCATCACCGAGGCGGAGGCCAAGGAAGGCCTCGCCGCCCTGGACGCGGCGCTGTCGGTGGCCGACAAGTACGCGGAGCAGTGAACGGCGGTCCCCCGACCCCCCAGCGCGTAAGGTGACGTGCTCCGAGCATCACGACAGGAACACGTATTCGTACGCGGATGGGGGACCCAGACCACCATGGCCGGCATTGGCGCCGTTACCCGAAGCACCCTGCGGCAGCAGATCGCGGACGCGCTGCGCGACGAGGTGCTGGCCGGCCGGCTCCAACCGGGCCAGGAGTTCACGGTGAAGGAGATAGCCGAGCAGTACGGCGTCTCCGCCACCCCCGTCCGCGAGGCCCTGGTCGACCTGTCGGCGCAGGGCCTGCTGGACGCCGTGCAGCACCGCGGCTTCGAGGTCCACGCCTACTCGCTGAGCGACTACCGTGCCATGATCGAGGCCCGCGGTCTCATCACCGACGGCCTCTTCCGCCGCCTCATCGACGCCGAGGGCAAGGCCGTCGGCGAGGCCCCCCGGCACAGCCTCGCGCTCGGCCCGATACGCCGCCGCGGCGAGGAGGCCGCCCGCGCCGCGACCGCCGGTGATCTGAACATCCTCATCGGCTACGACCTGCGCTTCTGGCGCGAGGTGAGCGCCCTGGTCGGCAACCCCTACCTCGCCGACTTCCTGCATCGGTTGCGGGTGCGGTCCTGGGTGTGCGCGGTCCAGCATCTACGCGGGTCGACCGGCCTCGGGGACCGGCTGTGGTCCGGACACCCCCGCCTCGTGGACGCCCTCGTGCACCACGACCCTGTCGCGGCGCACGCCGTGGTCACGGACTACCACGCGCACTCCCTCGGACTGCTCGGGCAACCGGCCGAATGAGCGCCCCGGCGACGGAGTCGGCCCGCTGTGGGTAGGAGACCTGGCACAGCCGCGGCTCTCACGCCGACTACGCTGCCTGCACCACACCGATAAACCGAGGAGCTTACCGTTGGCCTGTGACCTGTGGCTGGTCCCGCTTGTCGACGTGTTGTGCCACACCCCCGACAACCCGTTCGCCGAGGAACTCGCCCTCTACGACCGGGCGCTGGTGGAGGTCGGACTGCCTCCGGTGCCGATCTACCAGTACATGCCGGGACTGAACGGCGAGGTGGCACCGGTCGCGGGCTTCGACTACGAGGCGCTGCACTTCCTGCGCCGCGCCTATCTCCTCCAGCTCTCCGGCCTCGCCGTCACCCCGGTCGACCAACTGGGCGGCGACTACGAGCAGTTGCTGGAGATGTTCGAGGCGACGGCCCAGCAGTCGCATCTGGTGTGGCACTACGACCACGCGGGCGCGTATCTCCCGATCGACTTCGCCCATCCGCTCTCCAACGACGAACTCCTGGAGTCCGGCGGCCCGTTGGGATCCAGCCAGGCGCTGCTGCGGGAGCTGGAGTTCGTGGCCCCGGCGATCGGCATCGACCCGGCCAACCCACCCGCCGCACCCGAACCCCCGCTCGCCCCCACGGAGTTGGAGGAACCGGCCGCCACAACTCTCTACGACCCGAGCCCCTTCGCCCGCGAACGGCACGTCTGGCTGGGCCTCCACGCGGCGGCGACACGCAGCCTGGCGCAGGGCTCGATGATCGTCTTCGGCTGAACTCACCGGGCGCCCGCCCGGACTACGAAGTCGACTTCACCGTCAGGTCGCCGTTCGTCGTCGACAGGTCGAGGTGGTACTTGCCCGCCGGGTCGTTGTCGAAGGCCACGTTCCTGTCGCCGTGGGAGGTGTCCGCCGAGATCCGGTACTCGGCGGGCGGGGCCGTGACCGTGAGGCTGCCGTTGGACGTGCGGGCCTTGATGTTCTCCGGGACGGCCGTCCGGATCGTCACCCGGCCGTTCGACGTCTGTGTGTCGATGTCGCCGCCCTTGCCGCCCTTGACGCTGACGCCGCCGTTGGACGTGCGCAGCCTCACGGGGCCCGTCGCGTCGGTCACCGCGATCTCGCCGTTGCTCGTGTGCACGTCGACCGCGCCGGTGCCGGTCAGCGTGAGGCCCCCGTCGGAGGTGCCTCCCGTCACCGGAAGACCGGCGGGCACCTTGACGGTGTAGTCGATCCCGCAGTCCTTGCCGCAGCCGGAGAGCGTCAGGACGCCGTCGTCGACGTGGAAGGACGTGCCGCTCGGCTTGTCACCGCGGTAGTCGACCTTGCGATGCACGGAGATCGTGGAGACGTCGGCCGAAGCGTCCACCTTCACACCTCCGTGCTCGTTGTCGAGCCGGATCGAGGTGACCTTCCGGGACACCTCGGCGTCGTCCTCGAAGGTCTTCTGACCGATGGCCGAGCACGCGGACAGCCCGCCGACCGTGAGTGCGGCCAGAGTCACCGCTGTAAGGACGCGCGTGTGCAAGCGACGCATGAAAGTCCCCCCGTACGGACCGAGTTGAGTCGTCGGTCGATCGTCGGGATCCTACCGAGCCGTGCTCGTGCCACCGCCGGAGAAGCCGCGACGGCCGGTGCAGCGGACCGCACCGGCCGTCGTGTCGAAGCTCCCCGTGGAGCGACCCGTCAGAGGAACGAGTTGATCTCGATCGTCTCGTCCCGGCCCGGACCCACGCCGATCGCGGAGATCGGGGCGCCGGACATCTCCTCCAGGGCCTTGACGTAGGCCTGGGCGTTCTTCGGGAGGTCGGAGAACGTCTTGGCCTTCGTGATGTCCTCCTGCCAGCCGGGCAGGTACTCGTAGACGGGCTTCGCGTGGTGGAAGTCGGTCTGGGAGTAGGGCAGTTCCTCGACCCGGCGGCCGTCGATCTCGTAGGCGACACAGACCGGGATCTGCTCCCAGCCCGTGAGCACGTCGAGCTTGGTCAGGAAGAAGTCGGTGAGACCGTTCACGCGGGTCGCGTACCGGGCGATCACCGCGTCGAACCAGCCGCAGCGGCGGTCCCGGCCGGTGGTGACACCGCGCTCGCCGCCGATGGTGCGCAGCGCCTCGCCGTCCTTGTCGAGCAGCTCGGTCGGGAAGGGACCCGAGCCGACGCGCGTGGTGTACGCCTTCAGGATGCCGATGACGCGGCTGATCTTCGTCGGGCCGACGCCCGCACCCGTGCAGGCGCCGCCCGCCGTCGGGTTGGACGACGTCACGAACGGATACGTGCCGTGGTCGATGTCCAGCAGCGTGCCCTGGCCGCCCTCGAAGAGGACCACCTTGTCGTCGTCGAGCGCCTGGTTGAGGACCAGGACCGTGTCGGCGACGTACGGCTTGATCTGCTCCGCGTAGCCCAGCAGCTCCTCGACCACCTGGCCGACCGCGATGGCGCGCCGGTTGTAGAGCTTGGTGAGGAGCTGGTTCTTGACGTCGAGGGCCGCCTCCACCTTCTGGGTGAGGATGGACTCGTCGTAGAGGTCCTGCACACGGATACCGACGCGGTTGATCTTGTCCGCGTAGGTCGGGCCGATGCCGCGCCCCGTCGTACCGATCTTGCGCTTTCCGAGGAAGCGTTCCGTCACCTTGTCGACGGTGACGTTGTACGACGTGATGATGTGCGCGTTTCCGCTGATCAGGAGCTTGGACGTGTCGACGCCACGCTCGTTCAGACCGCTCAGCTCGGAGAGCAGGACCGACGGGTCGACGACAACGCCGTTGCCGATGACGGGCGTACAACCGGGCGACAGAATGCCGGAAGGGAGGAGGTGGAGCGCATACTTCTGGTCACCTACGACCACCGTGTGGCCGGCGTTGTTGCCGCCCTGGTAGCGCACCACATAGTCCACTGACCCACCGAGCAGGTCGGTGGCCTTTCCCTTGCCTTCGTCACCCCACTGAGCACCGAGCAGCACAAGTGCGGGCACGCGCGTACACCCCTTCCGGGCGGGGCATGTCCAGGGTCAGGGGGCGTACGCGGAGGGTCCACCGCCGCGTGCACCGCGACCGTCGTTGGCCGCAACCGTCGGACCGGATGCCCCGGAATAGACGAAGCCCCTGGCGCAATAGCGCAAGGGGCTCTTGCACAAAGATGCTACCCGAGGAAGCGAGGCAGGACCGAGGTGGCGACTTCCGACCAGCTTCTCGTGGTCATCGACCCGGTCGCCCGTCGCAGTGACGGTGAGGCGGTACGAATCGCGAAAGACGTGCTCAGCGGGGGTGCGACGACCAAGGTGTGCCTGCCGGACAGTCCGGAGGAATTCGCCCGCGCGCTGGCGCGCAGGGGGTCCAGGCGGCCGGTGGTCGTGGGCGACGACGGTGCGCTGCTGCGCGCGGTGGGCGTGCTGCACCGCAGGCGGGAGCTGGCCACGACGGGCCTGTCCCTGGTGCCGGTCGGGACGGGCCTGTCGCTGGCGCGGTCGCTGGGGGTGCCGACGGGGGCGGTGGCGGCGGCGCGGGCCGTGCTGGACGGGGTGGAGCGACGCCTCGACCTGCTGGTGGACGACAGCGACGGGGTGGTCCTCGGGGGCCTGCGGATCCCGTCCGCACCGGGCGTCGCCGCCGGGCCCGGTGCCGTGCCGACGGCCCGGGACGCCGCGCCCGTACGGCCGTGGCTGCGGATGCGTACGTCCCTCGTACGCACGCTGACACCGCGCCCGCCCCGAAGCACGGCCTCTCCCGGGCCGTCGCGGCTGCGGGTCGAGGTCGACGGGGTGATGCTGATCGACCTGGACCAGCCGCTGGAGGGCGTGACCGTGACACCGGGAGGTCCGGGCCTGGCCGAGGTCGAGGTCCGCCCGACTCCGGTGGGGACGCCGCTGCGGATGAGTGGCCGCAGGGTGACGGTGTCGGGAACGGACTTCCGCTACCGAGCGGACGCGGCGGTCGCGGGACCGGTACGGACACGGACGTGGGTGGTGAGAGAGGCGGCGTGGGGGCTCACCCTGCCTGCCGCCGGGTTTGCGGGGGCCGAGGGGGTCTGAGACCTTGCGGGGCCTGGTGCCGGGGCACTGCGGCCCCTGGCCCGGGGTGTCAGTCCTGGCCGAAGAGTTCCTCGCGGTGGGCTCGCCAGCGTTCCATGACCTGTGCCAGCTCGCCCTCCATGAACTCGAAGAAGGCGACCGTCTCCGCCATGCGCTGCCCCGCCGGGGTCTCCGCCCCGAGGCTGTCGACGCCCTCGCGCAGCGCGTGTTCCCAGCGCTTGAGCACCGCGTCGCGGCTGGTGAGCGCCTCGTACCACTGGTCGCTGTGCACCCGGTAGCGCTCGCGCCGCGAGCCGGGCTCGCGCTCACGCCGGACCATGTGCTGCTGAGCCAGATAGCGCACCGCACCGGAGACGGCGGCCGGGCTGACCTGGAGCAGCTCCCCCAGCTCGGCGGAGGTCATCGCGCCGGAGTCGGAGGACAGCAGCGCCGCGAAGACCCGCGACGGCATCCGCGCCATCCCGGCCTCGACGAGCTGCGCCGCGAAGCCCTCCACGAAGGACGACACCGCCTTCGGGTCCCGCTCCACCGCGCTCGACTCCGCCATCTCTGATCCTCCCGCTCCCCGTCCGGCCGCCATGTCCCAGTGTATCCCGCTCGATTTATACGCTTCCTTAACTTCACAAATTTCTGAAAGAAGCGTACGTTCTGAACCATGACGAAGGCCATCACCGTCTCCGGACTGCACAAGGCATTCGGGACGACTCACGCGCTGGACGGGCTCGATCTGACCGTCGAGACGGGCGAAGTGCACGGCTTCCTCGGCCCGAACGGCGCCGGGAAGTCCACCACCATCCGGGTCCTGCTGGGCCTGCTGCGCGCCGACTCCGGCGCGACCCAAGTGCTCGGCAAGGACCCGTGGAAGGACGCCGTGGACCTCCACCGCCGGGTCGCGTACGTCCCCGGCGACGTCACCCTGTGGCGCAACCTCTCGGGCGGAGAGGTCATCGACCTGTTCGGCCGGCTGCGCGGAGGACTCGACCAGCGGCGCCGGGCGGAGCTGATCGAGCGGTTCGAACTGGACCCGACGAAGAAGGGGCGGACGTACTCCAAGGGCAACCGCCAGAAGGTCGCCCTCGTCGCGGCCTTCGCCTCGGACGTCGATCTGCTGATCCTGGACGAGCCGACGTCGGGCCTCGACCCGCTGATGGAAGAGGTCTTCCAGCGCTGCGTGGAAGAGGAGCGCGACCGCGGCCGGACGGTCCTGCTGTCGAGCCACATCCTGAGCGAGGTCGAGGAACTCTGCGACCGGGTGAGCATCATCCGCAAGGGCCGGACGGTCGAGAGCGGATCGCTCGCCGATCTGCGCCATCTGACCCGTACGAGCGTCACCGCCGAACTCGCCGGACCGCCGAACGGACTCGCGCAGCTACCCGGCGTCCATGACCTCGACATCCAGGGGCTCCGCATCCGGCTCCAGGTCGACACGGACAAGCTGGACGCGGTCCTGCGGTCACTGAGCGAGTCGGGCGTACGGTCGCTGACCTCGACGCCGCCCACGCTGGAGGAGCTGTTCCTGCGCCACTACCAGGAGGACCTCCAGGAGAACGTCCGGGCAGCGGCGGTGCGGTCATGAGCGTCGCAGCACCGGCGGTCGCGGCACGCGCCGCACACTCCGGTCAACTGACCGGCACCCGCACGCTGTTGAGGTTCGCGTTGCGCCGGGACCGGGTGCTGATCCCGGTCTGGGTCGCGGTGAACACGCTGATGGTCCTGTCGATGCCGGGCACCCTCAAGGGCCTGTACGACACCCCGGCCGCACGCGCCGACCTGGTCGGCCAGTTGGCCACCAACCCGTCGCTGCGCGCCATGGTCGGACCGCTCTTCGGCGACTCGATCGGCGCGCTCACCGCCTGGCGCGCCGGTGTCTACGCCGGGCTGCTCGCCGCGGTGACGAGCCTGCTCGTCGTCGTACGGCACACCCGGGACGAGGAGGAGAGCGGACGGCAGGAGCTGATCTCGTCGGCGCGGGTGGGACGACGCGCCCCGCTGACGGCGGCGCTGCTGGCCGCGGCGGTCGCGAACGGCGTACTCGCGCTGCTGATCGCCGGGGGCCTCGCGGGCCAGGGCGGCGCCGGGGCGCTGGCGACGGGGCTGGGGATCGCCGGGGTGGGCATGGTGTTCGCCACGATGACGGCGATCGTCGTCCAACTGACCGAGAGCGCACGGCTGGCACGCGGGCTGACGAGCGCGGTGCTCGGCGCGGCCTTCGTCCTGCGCGCGGCGGGCGACGCGTCGACCGACGACGGCTCGTCCGCGCTGACCTGGCTCTCGCCACTCGGCTGGCTGGAGAACGTACGGCCGTACGCGGACGAACGCTGGTGGGTGCTGCTGCTGTTCGTGGCGGCGACGGCGGCCCAGGGCGCGGTGGCCTACGTCCTGGCGGGCCGCCGTGACGTCGGCATGAGCTTCCTGCCCACGCGGCCGGGCCCCGCCGCCGGACGCCTGGGCTCGACGGGCGCGCTCGCCTGGCGGTTGCAGCGCGGGAGCGTACTGGGCTGGAGCATCGGCTTCTTCGTCGCGGGCGTCGTCTACGGCGGGCTGGCGGACGGGGCGACCGACCTCGTCGGCGACAACGCCAAGGCGCGCGAGATCTTCCAGCGCATGGGCGGCCACGCCGCGCTCACGGACGCGTTCCTCGCGGCGATGGTGGGGATGATGGGCCTGGTCGCGGCCCTGTACATCGTGTCGGCCGTCCTGCGCCTCGCGGGCGAGGAGACCTCGGGACGCGCGGAACCGGTTCTGGCGAACGCGGTGGGCCGACTGCGCTGGGCCGCCGGTCATCTCGTGATCGCGTTCGGCGGCGCGACCCTGATCATGCTGGTGGCGAGCCTGGGCTTCATGGTGGGCTTCGGCGGGAAGCCCGGCCCGATCCTGGGCGCCTGCCTGGTCCAGCTCCCCGCGGTATGGGTGATCGGCGGAATCGCGGTCCTGCTCTACGGGGTACTGCCCCGAGGCGCGATGGCGGCCTGGGCGGTGGCCGGGGTGACGCTGCTGATCGGCTGGGTGGGCCCCGCGCTGAACGTCCCGCAACTCGTCCTGGACCTGTCACCCTTCGGCCACCTGCCGAAGCTGCCAGGCGGGGAAATGCAGTGGACACCGGTGCTCGCGCTGACGGTGCTCGCTGCGGCGCTGGTGGCTGGGGGGCTGGTGGGGGTGCGGAGGCGGGATGTGACGGGCTGAGACCTTCAGTCGACGTACTTCCTCAGTTCCTCAGTGTCGAGATCGATGTTGACGGGGGCCGGGAGGCTGACCTTGCTGCCGATCGCCACCGCATGGACATCCCGGTACTTGCCCTCCGGAACGGGGTCACAGTGCACGACGACCGAGAAGTTGTCCCGGTCGATCAGCAAGTAGACGGGGATGCCCGCCTCGGCATAGGCCTTGGGCTTCTCCACGCGGTCCCGGCTGTGGGTGTCCGAGTCGTACGAGGTGATCTCGACCGCCATCAGGACACCAGCGGGCTCGGCCCAGTCGCCTTGGCCGCTGAAGTGACCGACCGGTGCGAGCAAGGCGTCAGGCCGAACCCGGCCCTTGCGGTAGGCCTCGACCTTCAGCCCTTGAGCCGTCGTGTTGAGAGTGAGCTCAGGCCGTGCTTGCTTGCATCGGAAGGCCAACCACATCGCGATCTCACCATGGTTGCCGTCCGTCACCTTCTTGACCTCGATCCGTCCGCCGATGAACTCCAGCCTGACGGTCTCGTCCACCTGGGCGGCGTATTCGGCGATCAGCTCGAACGTGTCCACTGACATCTGAGACGACGCGTGCTCTGCCATAACCGTCATGGTGCCTCCCTTCGCAGGCATGCACCAGCATGCCGAACCGCTGACGGCCGACATCCCGGCTCCCAACATGATCATCCGAACGGGTGATCAGCCGATCTCCACGCTCAGCCCCTTCAGGCCCCTCATCACGAAGTTCGGCCTGCGCTCCGGGGGAGCCGTGAGACGCAGCGTCGGGGCCCTCTTCAGCAACGCCCGCATCGACGCCGCCAGTTCGATGCGGGCCAAGGGGGCGCCGATGCAGTAGTGGATGCCCGCGCTGAAGGAGATGTGCGGGTTGTCCTCGCGGGTCAGGTCCAGGCGGTCCGGGGTGTCGAACACCGCGGGGTCGTGGTTCGCCGAGCCGAAGAGCATCGCGATCTCCGCGCCGCGTGGGATCACCGTGCCGTCGATCTCGATCTCGTCCAGCACCCAGCGTTCGAAGAGCTGGAGCGGGGTGTCTTGACGTGCTCCCTGGCCTGAAGTCCAGGGATTCCGGCCTGGGTCGTCTGACCCTTCCGGGGGCTTCCTGCTTCACCGCGCTGTGCGGGCACGTGTGCCCGTCTGACCGGCGCTCCACAGGCGTTTGGCGTCTCCGCCCGTCCGGCGGCGACGATGCGGCGTCCTTCGAACAGGACGTTGCGTGCTGCGTTGTGGTCGCGGTCGTGCACGGTCCCGCACTCGCCGCACGTCCACGCGCGGACGTGCAGGGGCTTGGGTCCGTCCCGGAAGCCGCAGGCCGAGCAGACCTGAGAGGACGGGAAGGCGCGGTCGACCTTGGCGAAGGTGCGGCCGTGCAGAGCCGCCTTGTACTCCAGCATGCCGACGAACGCGGACCATCCCGCGTCGTGCACCGACTTGGCGAGCCGGGTGCGCCCGAGGCCGGACACCGCGAGGTCTTCCACATACACCGCTTGGTTGTCGCGAATGATCTGTGTGGAAGTCTTGTGGTGCCAGTCCCTGCGCCTGTCGGCCACCTTGGCGTGCTGACGCGTGACCTTGATGCGGGCCTTGGCCCGGTTCTTTGAACCCTTGACCTTGCGGGACAACTCCCGCTGAAGACGCTTGAGCTTCTTCTCCGCCCGGCGGAGGAAACGCGGGCTGTCGATCTTCGTCCCGTCGGACAGGACCGCGAACGCGGACAGGCCGAGGTCGATACCGGCGTCGGTCTCCACCTCCGGGAGGATGTCCGGGTCGGTGTCCACGACGAAGCTGAGGAAGTACCGGCCCGCACTGTCCTTGGTGACGGTCAGGGACGTCGGGGCCGCCGGAAGGCGGCGGGACCACTTGACCTTGAGGTCGCCGACCTTGGCCACGTACACGGTGCCGTCGTCCTGGAGAGTGAAGGCGTTGGTGTTGAGGCGGATCGACTGCCGGGTGTCCTTCTTCGACTTGTAGCGAGGCGGCCCGACCCTCCGCCCCTGCCGTTTGCCCTTGATCGAGTCGAAGAAACTCTTGTAGGCGGCATCCAGGTCCCGCAGGGACTGTTGCAGGCCGACCGCTGACACGTCGGCGAGCCAGGCGCGTTCTTCGGTGCGCTTGGCCTGCGTGATGCGAAGCCGGGACAGCTCGGCCGACTTCACGTACGGCAGTCCCGCCGCGTGCGCTTGTTTCCGGTCGCGCAGGCAATCGTTCCACACCACGCGGGCGCACCCGAACGCCTGGGCCAGCGCACGGCGCTGGGTGGCATCCGGGTAGGCCCGGTAGTTGTAGCGGAGCCGCATGACCAAGACATTACGACAATTGGCCTCATGAGATGAGAAGAACGACTACAGGCGGGGACAGGCACGTTGGTTCGGCGATGCATGTGCACATGGTCTTCGTGACGAAGACCGGCGTGGAGTCTTCAACGACGAGATGCCGACACGCTGCGAAGAGATCATGCGCAAGGTCTGTGACAACTTCCAGGCGGAGTTGAAGGAGTTCAACGGCGAACGCGATCACGTCCGCCTCCTGGTGCACCACCCGCCCAAGGTCGCCGTCTCGAAGCTGGTCAACAGCCTCAAGGGCGTCTCCGCTCGCCGGATACGGCAGGAGTTCACCGGGCGGATCAACCACGCCATCCCGCACGGACACCTATGGTCGCCCTCGTACTTCTCCGCATCGTGCGGCGGAGCACCGCCGGCGATCGTCCGCCAGTACATCGAGCAGCAAAAACGTCCGCTCCAAGGCATACGTCAGAACAGTCTTGAGATGCACCCATCCCCGGCGTGAACGCCGGGGCTTTCAGCAAGAGTCCCGGTAACCCGACGGCCGTACCAGCCCCGACTCGTAAGCGAACACCGCGGCCTGGGTACGGTCGCGCAGGCCCGACTTCACCAGGATGCGGCCCACATGCGTCTTCACCGTCTGCTCGGCCACGACGAGCCGCCCGGCGATCTCCGCGTTCGACAGGCCCTGCGCGATGAGGGCGAGGACCTCCGTCTCCCGCTCGGTGAGATCTCCGACCCGTGCCTTGAGCGGGGCCCGGGGGGTGCTGTCGAGGCGGGAGAACTCGGCGATCAGACGCCGGGTGATCCCGGGGGCCAGCAGGGCGTCGCCCGCCGCCACCACCCGTACGGCTTCGGCCAGTTGGTCGGCGGAGGCGTCCTTGAGCAGGAAGCCGGAGGCCCCGGCGCGCAGGGCGTCGTACACGTACTCGTCGAGGTCGAAGGTGGTGAGCACCAGGACCTTGGGGTGCGGGGTCTTCCCGGTGATGCGGCGGGTCGCCTCGATGCCGCTGAGTTCGGGCATGCGGATGTCCATCAGGACGACGTCCGGGGCGAGTTCGGCGGCCCGCTCGATCGCGTCGCGGCCGTCGACGGCCTGCCCGACGACCTCGATGTCGGGCTGCACGTCGAGCAGCACCGTGAAGCCCTGCCGGACCATCATCTGGTCGTCGGCTATCAGGACGCGGATGGCGGGGCTCGTCATCGGTTCATCTCTCCTGTCGGGCCGTCCGGCTCGTAGTTCGGCTCGTAGTCCTGCTCGTCTTCGGGATCGTCACCCGGTGGAGGGCCCGCCGGGCCGGGGAGGAAGCAGTCCACGGCGAATCCGCCGCTCGCCGTCTCGGACGCGACGAGGGTGCCCCCGAGCATCGCGGCACGCTCCCGCATGCCGAGCAGACCGTGACCCGCGCCCGGGGACGGCGAAGCCGAGTGCGTGGGGCGGGAGTTGACGACCTGCACCCGCACACCCCGTGGAACGTAGCCGAGTTCGACACGGACGGTGGAACCGGGCGCGTGTCGCAGGGCGTTGCTGAGGGCTTCCTGGACGATCCGGTAGGCCGAGAGTTCCACGCCGGAGGGCAGCGGGCGCACTTCGCCGGTGGTCTCGGCCTCGACCTCCAGGCCCGCGGCACGGGTGTTCTCCACCAGGGCGTCGAGCCGGTCGAGGGTGGGCTGCGGGGAGTCGGGGGCCGTGCCGGTGCCACTGCCGATGCCGTACGGGTCCTCGGGGTTCTCCGCGCGCAGGACGCCGAGGACGCGGCGCAGTTCGGTCAGGGCCTCCAGTGCGTTCGCGCGGATGCCGTCCAGGTTCTCCCGCAGTTCGTCGGGCGGGTCCTTCACCAGGTGCGGGGCGACCTGGGCCTGGATGGAAATGACCGACATGTGATGGGCGACGACGTCGTGCAGTTCGCGCGCGATGCGGTTGCGCTCCTCCAGGAGGGTGCGGCGGGCGCGCTCCTCGGCGGTGACGGTGCTGAGTTCGACGAGTTGCGTGCGGGCCTCGCGTCGGCCGCGCAGCACGCCGCCGACGAGGACGACGAGGAGGAAGACGACCAGCGCCGCCGGCGCGGTCTGCATGGTTCTCACGGGGGCGGGCACGGAGAGAAGGGTCACCGCGGCGGTCACCGCGAGGACCTCGGCGCAGACGCGGGTACGGGCCCGCAGAGCGAGCAGGAGCAGGACGACGGCACACGCGAGGACGGACTGCGCCGTCCAGGGCCACGGCGGCAGGTGCGCGGCGCCGGGGAGCGGACGCGGTACGACGAGCGCGGGCACCGTGGTGGACTCGGGCGGCCGGACGGACGGGGTGGTCAGCCGGGCGAACTGGTTGGCCACGACCATCGCCGCCAGCGACAGCCACCAGGCGGGCAGCGGACGCCACAGGGCGAACACGACGGCGCCGCCCTGGACGAGCGCGATCGCCGTGGCGAGTCCGCCGGGCAGGCCGTAGCCGCTGGTCAGTTCCTTCGGCGCGGAGACCGTCAGGAGCAGCGCGATCAGGCCGACCAGGACATGCGGCGCGAGGCCGAGGCCGCGCGGACGCGACAGCGGCGGCAACGGGGCGGCGGCGAACGTCCCCAGATCGTCCCGCATGACCCGCGCCAGCCTCCGCAGACGGCGCGGCTTCTCGGACCTGGGCACCTGCTCGGGCCGGGACACCGGTTCTCGCCGCGCCAACGCTTCCCCCATCCGAACCACCCTAGCGCTGTCGATCCCCCTGACTACGGCCGCCCGGCCCGGCGGGCGGCCACCACGCGGGAGCGTCGGGCCCGGCGCGGCCCCTGTTCATGGATGCCGAACGTGTACCAGCACAGGGCGAGGACCAGGGCGAACACCGGCAGCCAGGCCAGCCGGGCGGCCACCCAGCCCAGACCGTCGGGGGCGGTGTGCAGGCCCGGCAGTCGCCCGACGAGCAGGCCGGTGGCGGTGGTCGCCATCAGGGCCGTCTGATGCCAGAGGAAGATCGTCATCGCGGAGAGGTTCACCAGCGCCACCGCCGCCCAGGCCAGGGGCCGGCGCATCGCCCGGCGCAGCGGTTCCCGCAGCAGCAGGGCCAGTCCGCACTGGGCGAGGCCGAAGGTGATCGCGGCCAGGGTCGGCGGGTCGAGGTTCGAGACGGCGTCGCCCGGGACGCCGACCATCGACGCCGGGTAACCGGCGAACAGCACCAGCGCCGCGGTGGCCGCCGTGCCGCACGACAGCAGCACCCAGCCCGCGCGGCGGCCGGTCAGCTCGCCGCGCGTCCAGCTCGCGCCCAGCGTGTACGGCACGAGCCAGCCCGCCGCGAGGTTCGCCCAGCCGAGCCAGGACGGCCCGCCGAGCGCGAAGCGGATCAGGTCGACGTGGAGGACGACGGCCAGGGGCCACAGCGGGCTCAGCCGGGTCAGCAGCGGTGTCGCGGCCGTCAGCGCGGCGAAGACCAGCAGGAACCACAGCGGCGACAGGGCGAGCTTCACCAGGGTGTGGACGGTGTCGCCGTCCGCGCCGGACACCAGCAGACAGACCGTCGCGACCGTCCACAGCGTCAGGACCGCGGCGACGGGCCGGAACAGCCGGGCCGTACGGGTGCGCAGCCACGCCCCGTACGAGACGCCGCGCGCGCGTGCCCTCGCGTACCCCTTGGTGGCCACCTGGCCGCCCACCAGGAAGAACACGGCGAGCGTCTGGAACACCCAGGAGATCGGGGTGAGCCAGGGCATGAAGTGCAGCGGGCTCGCGGTGTGCAGGGTGGCGCCGTCGGCGACCAGGGCGGTCACCAGCCAGTGGCCCAGGACGACACCGAGGATCGCGAAGGCCCGCAGGGCGTCGACCGCGCGGTCCCGCTCCACGGGGGTGGCGGCGTCCACGCGACGGGCCGCGGTACGGAGGATGCTTACGGGGCGCAGCGGCCGGGGAGCCTCAACGGCCAGGGGAGCGCGGTCCGTTGCGATCCTCGCGGTGAGGACCGGCCGGTGGTGGTTCGCTCGGTCACGCATGGTCCGCCTCCGGTGTCCGGCCGAGCACGATCCGCGCGAGGTTGGCCACGCTGACCGAGCCCGGTGCGAAGTAGTCGCTGTGGCCGCCGTCGCCCGCGTCGAAGACCCGGGCGCCGTACGCCGCGGACACCGGGTCGGTGCCGAAGCCGACGGTCGTGCCGAACGCCGTCACCCGGGTGTGGGGCACATCGGCGATCCAGTCGCGGGCACCGCGGGCCGCCCAGACACGGGCGCGGGTGTGCAGGTCGGCGGCGGAGTCCACGCCGGTCCCGGGGCTGCCGACGAGGACGATGTCCCGCACCTCGGCGGCGGGCGCGGTGCGGGCGCAGACGACGGTGCCGTAGGAGTGGCAGAGAAGCGAGATACGGGCCGACGGGCCCACCAGGCCGCGCAGTTGACGCAGGAAGCGCGTCAGTCCGGGGGCCGCCTGCTCGGCCCGGCCCGTCGTGAGGGCGTCGGTGCTGAGCATGCGGGGCGTGTCGTAGCCGAGCCAGGCGATGACGGCGGTACGGGGGCCCGTGCGGTGGTGCAGGGCGAGCGCGCCCGCGCGGAGGCGCCCGTAGGTCTCCAGGGTCGTGTCGGAGCCGGGGACCAGCACCGCGATGTGCTCCGCCCGGGTCAGGTCGCCGAAGACCTCCGTCGCGCGTCCCGTGCCCCGGCCGTCGAAGGCCAGCAGCTTCCGGGACGTGGAGGCCAGGGCGCGGTCCGCCGTGGCGCGACGGCGGTCGCCGTGGGCCGTGGCCATCCGCGCGGCCTCGGCGGCGTCCGCGCGGTTGGCCGCGTAGATCGTGGGGAGCGTGGCCGCCGACAGCGGGGGAAGCGTCGCCGGGGGCGGGGCCGGGACCCGAGGGCGCCCGGCGGCGGAGAGGGGTACGACGACAGCGCCCACGACCAGGGCGGCGAGCAGCGCGCGCCCCAGGCGGCCGGGGCGTGCGCCCTTCCGGCGTCCGAAGCCGCGCGTCGCCCTCCCGTGCTCGGCCCCCGCCGATCCGCTCCCCCGCAGCCCCATGCCGCCCTCCCCTTCCGCCGGGCCGCCTCAACGGCCTGTCCAGGACGGGAAGTTACGAAGCGCGACGCGTCACCGGCATCACGCCGGAGAACTCATCTCAGGGGTAGCTCTCAGGTATGACAGGTATGACGGAACAGCCCGTCGGCTACCCCATCTCGCCCTGCCCTTACGGGTGTTGGCGATCGGCCTGGCTACCACGCGAGCTGCGCGATCTCCTCCGCCACCACCGCGCACGCGTCCGCGGCCGGGTCGATCAGGGGGAAGTGGCCCACGTCCTCCAGGAGGGTGAGGCCGACGACCTCGCCCGCCTGCGCCGCCGCGTCCGCGTACGACTCGGCGACCGCCTGCGGGACCACGCTGTCGGTACGGCCCTGGACGAGGGTCGTGGCGATACCGGTGGGCAGCAGCAGGGCCGGGTCCGCGTACGGCTGCCGCTGCGCGAACGAGGCCTGTCCGCCGAGCAGTTGGCCCGCCGCACCGCCGCACACGCCCAGCTCCTCGGCTCTGCGGAAGTCCGCGATCGGAGCGAGCGCCACGACACCGCGCAGCGGGGCCGGACGGTCCGTACGCCAGGGGGCGTCCGGTGGCAGGACATGGCGGGCCGCGGCCCACAGCGCGAGGTGGCCGCCCGCCGAGTGGCCGGTGATCACCGTACGGCGCGCATCGGCCTGTGGCAGCGCCGCGCCGACCAGGTCCGGCAGCGCGTCGAACGCCGCCGCGACGTCGTCGAAGGTCTCCGGCCAGCGGCCCGCGACCGGCGGCGTTCCGGGTCCCTCGCTCTCGGCGGGGCCGCCCCTGCGGTACTCGACGTTCGCCACGGCGAAGCCGCGGCGGGCCAGGAAGTCGGCGAACGGGCTGATGTGCCGACGGTCGTAGGGCGCACGCCACGCGCCGCCGTGCAGCACGACCACGAGAGGGGCGGGCCCACCGGCCTCCTCCCCCTGCCGCGGGGCATAGAAGTCGATCACCTGGTCCGGGTGGTCGCCGTAGGCGGCGGTGGCGTCGGGCTCCACCGGCGGGTGCGCGAAGAGGGACGCCTCTTCCGCGGCGGCGGCATCGGCGAACGCGCCGTCCGGGCTTACGGAATCATGGCGCGCGGCGGCGTCCGGCATGCTCCAACCTCTCAGCGACGGAACGGGATTCGGTACGCGGTGGCCGGAATCCGACCGGCCGCCCGCGGGGACCGTACCAGGCCGATGACCTGCGCTCCCACGGGGTCGTTCACGCACGGTGAAGCCGTGGCGGCACGACGTTCCGCGGTGGCGGGCACGACGTTCCGCGGTGGTGGGCACGACGTTCTCGCCGCCCCGCCCACCACCGCCGAGGCGCCTCAGCGCAGCGTCTTCGCCAGGATCCGGGCCGCCCGCTCCACGTCCGCGAAGCCCACGTACAGCGGCGTGAAGCCGAACCGCAGCACGTCCGGCGGCCGGAAGTCACCGACCACACCGCCCTCGATCAGCCGCTTCATCACCTCGCCCGCGTCGGCGCAGCGCAGCGCCACCTGGCTGCCCCGCTCCGCGTGCGCGGAGGGCGTCAGCGACTCGACCGCGCCCTCGGGGACGTACGCGCTCACGCACTCCAGGAAGAAGTCCGTGAGCGCGAGGGACTTGGCGCGCACGGCCTCGATCGAGACGTCGTCCCACACCTCGAGCGCCGCCTCCAGCGCGAGCATCGACAGGATGTCCGGGGTGCCGACCCGGCCGCGCGGCGCGCCCGCCGCCGGTGCGTAGTCGGTGCTCATCCCGAACGGGTCCGTGTGCGAGTTCCAGCCCGGCAGCGGGGAGTCGAAGCGGTCCTGCGCCTCCCGGCGCACATACAGGTACGCCGGTGAACCCGGCCCGCCGTTCAGGTACTTGTAGGTGCAGCCGACCGCCAGATCGACCCCGTGCTCGTCCAGCCCCACCGGCAGCGCGCCCGCGCTGTGGCACAGGTCCCAGACCGCGTACGCGCCCGCCGCGTGCACGGCGGCCGTCAGGGACGGCAGATCGTGCAACCGGCCGGTGCGGTAGTCGACGTGGTTCAGCAGGACCGCCGCCGTCCGCCCGGACAGCGCCTCGGGCACCTGCGCCGGGGTCACCGGGCGCAGCGTGCACCCCGTCATCCGGGCCGCCGAGGCGGCGATGTAGCCGTCCGTCGGGAACGTCGTCGCGTCGACGAGGATCTCGTCCCGCCCGTCCCCGTCCTCGGCGGCCATGCGGACGGCCGCCACCAGGGCCTTGAAGACGTTGACGCTGGTCGAGTCGCCGACCACGATCTGCCCGGGTGCCGCCCCGACCAGCGGGGCGATCCGGTCGCCGATGCGTTCCGGCGCCGTCCACCAGCCGCTCTCCTCCCAGGAGCGGATCCGCAGCGATCCCCACTGTCTGCGGACGACGTCCTCCAGCCTGCCGGGGACGGCCGCGGGCAGCGCGCCCAGCGAGTTCCCGTCGAGGTAGACCGCGTCGTCGAGCACAAACTGCGCGCGCAGCCCGGCCAGTTCGTCGGCCGCGTCCAACTCCTGTGCCTTCGCCGTCAGTTCAGACATAGGACCGCGCCGTCCACAGCTCGGGGAACACGCTCTTCTGCGCCCGCTTCTCCAGCCACGCCACCCCGGCGGAGCCGCCCGTGCCGGGCTTGGCGCCCATCGCGCGCCGGGTGGCCAGCAGATGGTCGTTGCGCCAGCGCCACACCAGTTCGGCGACGTCGGTCAACGCCTCGCCGAGCCGGGCGAGTTCGCCCTCCGGATCACCGCGGTAGATCTCGGCCCAGACCGCCTCGACCTGCTCCGAGGGCTCGTAGCGCTGGGAGACGTCGCGGGTGAGCAGGGCGTCCGGGATCGCGTGGCCGCGGCGCGCGAGCAGCCGCAGCACCTCGTCGTACAGGCACGGCTCGTGCAGCGACTTCTCCAGGTCGGCGTGGGCACGCGGCGCGCCCCGGTGCGGGACGAGCATGGACGCGGACTTCTCGCCGAGCAGGAACTCCAGGCGGCGGTACATCGCGGACTGGAAGCCGGAGCCCTCGCCGAGGGCCGAGCGGTAGGCATTGAACTGGGCGGGCGTGAGCTGGGCCAGGGGCCGCCAGGACGCGTTCAGCGCCTCCAGCTCGCGCGCGGATCTCTTCAGCGCGTCGATCGCCGCCGGTACCCGGTCCTCGCTCAGGGCCCGCGCGGCGGTCTCCCACTCATGGACGAGGACGGTGAACCACAGCTCCATGACCTGGGTGGTGACCAGGAAGACCATCTCTCCGGGATCGTCGGAGAGGGTGTGCTGGAGGTGGGTGAGGACGTCCGCCTTCACATAGTCCTCGTACGGCGTCGTACCCCGGAAGTCGAGCTGCGGGGTCTCGGCTTCCTGAGCCGCGTGGGACTGGTGAGCCGGTTGGGACATCGCTGTCTCCTGTGGGTGTGCTCGGGTAGCGGTCCGCCCCTGCCGATGCCGACACGGGGGCCCCGGTCCCCACCTGGCATCCTGCGCAACACACCCGCGTACCGCAAGGCCCGCCCGGCAGCGGGCGGGCCCGATCCGGGGCCGGCCCGGCTAGCCCAGCGTCTGGGCGGCCATCGGCGAGGAGTCCTTGAGGAACCGCGTGCAGCGTTCGTACTCCTCCTGCTCGCCGATGCCCTGCGCGGCGCGGGCGAGGGCGTGCAGGGCGCGCAGGAAGCCGCGGTTGGGCTCGTGCTCCCACGGCACGGGGCCGTGGCCCTTCCAGCCGCCCCGCCGCAGGGAGTCCAGGCCGCGGTGGTAGCCCGTTCGGGCGTAGGCGTACGACTCGACGACCGCGCCGCGCTCGAAGGCGTCGTCGGCCAACTGCGCCCAGGCCAGCGAGGAGGCGGGGTAGCGGGCGGCGACCTCGGCGGGCGCGGTCCCGTTGGCGAGCAGCTCGCGCGGTTCCGGGTCGTCGGGGAGACGGGTCGGGGGCGGGCCCCCGAGGAGGTTCTCGTGAAGAGTCATGGGACCAGTGTGGAGCACCCTCCCGGGACCGTGACCGACGGTGTCGGCACTGGCTAGTGCTTCGTGCCGGGCGTATTCACGCATCGGCTGGTGCTCGTGCCGGGTCTTCTCGGTCCCCGGCTAGTGCTTCGTGCCGGGCGCGCCCGGTCCTCGGCGTGGCTCCAGCGGCGGGGTCGTCACGCAGCCGTGGACGCGGCACTCGGGGCGGCGGCCGTCCGGTGCCGGACGGCGGATCGTCGCGAAGGCGAGTACCGCCCCGGCCACCAGGACCCCCGCGCAGATCGGCATCGCGCGCCGGAACGCGGCGTCGAAGGCGTCCGCCGAGCGGTACGCCTCCGGGCCCATCCCGGCGAGCAGCGGCAGCGCGGCCACCGCGACCAGACCGGCCGCGCGGGCCGCCGCGTTGTTGATGCCGCTGGCCAGACCGGCCTGGCCGGTGTCCACCGAGGCGAGCACGGTGGCCGTCAGGGGCGCGACCAGGGTGACCATGCCCGCGCCCATGACCAGCAGCGCGGGCAGGACGTCCACGACGTACCCGGCGCCCTTGCCGACGCGCAGCATCAGCAGCAGCCCGGCCGCGCACAGCAGCGGGCCGACGGTGAGCGGGACCCGCGGCCCGATGCGTTCGGCGAGGGCGCCCGAGCGGGACGAGAAGAGCAGCATGAGGACGGTCGTGGGCAGCAGCGCCGTACCGGCCCCCAGAGCCGAGTAGCCCGCCACCACCTGGAGCTGGAGCGCGGTGAGGAAGAAGAAGCCGCCGAATGCCGCGTAGACGCAGAGGGTCACCAGGTTGACCGCGGTGAACTGGCGGGAGGCGAAGACGGCGGGCGGCATCATCGGGTCGTCGCGGTGCCTCTCGACGTACACGAAGGCGGCGCCCGCGGCGATCCCCGCGAGCGCCGTGACGGCCACGGGCAGGGAGCCGCCGCGGGCCTCGATGAGCGCGTACGTCACCAGGGCGAGGGACAGGGCGCCCAGGGCGGCGCCGAGGACGTCGAACCGGCCGCGGGTGCGGGTGCCGGAGGACTCGGGGACATGCCGCAGGGCGATGGGCGCGCAGACCAGCGCCAGCGGGATGTTGAGCAGGAACACCCAGCGCCAGCCGGGGCCGTCCACCAGCCAGCCGCCGAGGAACGGGCCGATGGCCGCGCCGATGCCGCCGAACCCGGACCACAGGCCCACCGCCCGTGCGCGGTCGTCGGGGTGGAAGGAGGCCTGGATGAGCGCGAGCGAGCCGGGCGTGAGCAGGGCGCCGCCGACGCCCTGGAGCGTGCGGGCGGCGATGAGGATGCCGGTGCCGGGGGCGAAGCCGCACAGCAGCGAGGCGGCGGCGAACCAGACGACCCCGAGGACGAAGATCCGGCGGCGGCCGAACCGGTCGCCGAGGGCGCCGCCGAGGAGCAGCAGACCGGCGAGGGTGACCAGATAGGCGTTGACGGTCCACTGCAGGGCGGCGAGGCTCGCGTCGAGGTCGCGGCCGATGTGCGGCAGGGCGACGTTGACGACGGTGGAGTCCAGCAGCACCATGCTGGAGCCGAGCACGGTCGTCAGCAGGATCCACCTCCCCTGCGGGGAGCCGAACCTGACGGCGGGGGCCTGCCGCGCGACGTCAGCCATGCCGCGATCATCCCGCGGCGAGGAGCGCGGGGCCAGAGGGCGAGAAGCCCGGCGCCGCGATGGCACCGGGCTCCTCGTGACGGCCGCTCACCGGCCGCCGACCGTTCGTCGAGTCGAGCGGGTTACTTCGCGTGCGTACCGGCCGAGCGGAGGTGGCCGCAGGCCTCGACGACGCGCTTGGCCATCGACGCCTCGGCCGCCTTGCCCCACGTGCGCGGGTCGTAGGTCTTCTTGGAGCCGACCTCGCCGTCGACCTTCAGGACGCCGTCGTAGTTCTTGAACATGTGGTCGGCGACCGGACGCGTGAAGGCGTACTGCGTGTCGGTGTCGATGTTCATCTTGACCACGCCGTTCTCCAGCGCCGTCAGGATCTCCTGCTCGCTGGAGCCGGAGCCGCCGTGGAAGACGAAGTCGAACGGCTGGCTGCCGGCGGGCTGCCCGTACCGGGCGGCGACGCCCTCGTTCAGCTCCTTCAGCAGATCGGGGCGCAGGACCACGTTGCCCGGCTTGTACACGCCGTGCACATTGCCGAACGAGGCGGCCAGCAGATAGCGGCCCTTGTCGCCCAGGCCCAGCGCCTCAGCGGTGCGGAGCGCGTCGTCGACCGTGGTGTAGAGGGAGTCGTTGATCTCGTGGGAGACGCCGTCCTCCTCACCGCCGGTCGGCGTGATCTCTACCTCCAGGATGATCTTCGCGGCGCGGGCGCGCTCCAGCAGCTCCTGGGCGATCTTGAGGTTGTCGGCGAGGGTCTCCGCCGAGCCGTCCCACATGTGGGACTGGAACAGCGGGTTCTCACCGCGGGCGACGCGCTTCTCGGAGAGCGCCAGCAGCGGGCGGACGTACCCGTCGAGCTTGTCCTTCGGGCAGTGGTCCGTGTGCAGCGCGATGTTGACCGGGTACTTCTCGGCGACGATGTGCGCGAACTCGGCCAGCGCCACGGCGCCGGTGACCATGTCCTTGCTGTACTGGCCGCCCAGGAACTCGGCGCCACCCGTGGAGATCTGGACGATGCCGTCGCTCTCGGCCTCCGCGAAGCCGCGCAGCGCAGCGTGCAGGGTCTGGGAGGAGGTCACGTTGATGGCCGGGTAGGCGAACTTGCCTGCCTTCGCCCGGTCGAGCATCTCGTTGTAGACCTCGGGGGTTGCGATGGGCATCTGTCCGCTCCTTGTATGTGCGGGGTGCGTACTGCTCTTACGGCCCTGACCTAGGGGGCGACATCATCGTCCGTCCCCATCTTTCCAGACTTGCCCCGTTGCCAGGCCCGGACGTCCCGGCCTGTGGACAACCCTGCGGCTGCCCGTGGACAGCCCTGCGGCCGTCAGTCCAGGCCCAGCTCGTCCTTGCCGTACGCGAAGAGGTACGGCACCCCGGCGCCTTCCTGGATCTTCTCGGCCGCGCCCGTGGCCCGGTCGACGATCGTCGCGACGGCGACGACCTCGGCACCCGCCTCCCGTACCGCCTCCACGGCGGTGAGCGGGGAGCCGCCCGTGGTGGAGGTGTCCTCGACGACTAGGACCCGGCGACCCTTGATCTCCGGGCCCTCCACGCGCCGCTGCAGGCCGTGCGCCTTGGCCGCCTTGCGGACGACGAAGGCGTCCAGCTTGCGGCCGCGCGCCGCCGCCGCGTGCAGCATGGCCGCCGCGACCGGGTCCGCGCCCATGGTCAGGCCGCCGACCGCGTCGAACTCCAGCTCCTCGGTCAGGTCCAGCAGCACCTGGCCGACCAGCGGCGCGGACTCGCCGTCGAGGGTGATGCGGCGCAGGTCGATGTAGTAATCGGCCTCCAGGCCCGAGGAGAGGGTCACCTTGCCGTGCACTACGGCCTTGTCCTTGATCTGCCGCAGAAGGGCGCCACGAACGTCACTCATACGGGCCAGCTTACGGGCGCCGCCGGACCCCGTGACGCCCCGCACCTCACAGACGGCGCCAGCGCCAGGTCGTCGAGGCCTCCAACGGCTCGATGGGCGTGACCAGGCGGGGAAGGGTGTTGAGCCCGTCGGGCGGCCCGGTCTGCGGCTCCACGCACACCGCCTCCGGCTGCTCGTCGTACACCACCACCCACTCCTCGCGGCTGGTGATGTTCAGCTCCAGCTTCCCCGGCCAGGTCAGCGTGACGTCGACGCCGTCGGGCATGCCGAAGCAGTCGTCCCAGGGGCCCGGCTTCGGATCGACGCGGTGCCCGGTGGGCAACTGGTCCTCGCCGCGCTCCTCCTGCCAGGCCGGGGTGAAGTCGAGGCGTACGTCCGCGCCGCCGATGCTGCGGTTGAACCAGGGGTGCCAGCCGAGCTGGGCCGGGAACGAGGACGCGAACGTCTCCACGGACATGGTGAGCGTGAGGGCGTCCTCGCCGAGGGACACGACCTGGGTGACATGGCCGGTGTGGGGCCAGGGGGCGGCCAGGTCACAGGTGAGGACGGCCTCCGTCCGGTCCGCGCGGGCCACCCGCCAGGCGGCGTCCCGCGCCGTGCCGTGGATGGCGTGCGGCGGGGCGTTGAGGGGCATCTGATGGACCGCGCCGCCGTCGCGGAACCTGCCGTCCCGGATCCGCCCGCACCAGGGCACCATCGGGAAGCACCCGAACCGCTCACCCTGGCGCAGCAGTTCCGTACCGCCGATGCGCAGGCTCGTCACGCGCCCGCCGTTGCCCGGCGCCAGCACCACTTCCGCGTCTCCCGCGGCCAACGTGATCTCGTCGTTGCTCACGAGGCGACCCTACTGGGACCCGTCGACGGGCGGGCGCCGACGGGCATGGGTGCGCCCTACGGGGACCCGTCGGCGCACCTGTGGCGGCCCGTCAGCGGCGCCGGCGCAGCAGTCGTCCCGCCACGATCGCCGAGGCCACGAGCAGGGCCGCCGCCGGGGCCGCCCAGCGCAGCGTCGCGGTGGACGCGACGGTCTCCGGGGCGGGGACGGGGGCGTAACGGCCGCGCGGGGGCGCGTGATCGACCTCCTCGGCGCTGCGGCCGATCATCGTGCGCCGGGCGTGCGCCGCCTCGGCGGGAGGTTCGTCCTCGTCGGCGAAGCCCCGCGCGGAACGGCGGTCGGACCGACGCTCGGAGTCGTCCTCGTCGGCGAAGGGATCGAGGGAGGACGGGGGCACCTCGGTCTCGAAGACCGACGGCGCCGGAGGCTCCGCCCGCTGCTCGGCGGACTTCGGGGACGCCGCCGTGGCCTCCCCCTCCCCGAGGCGCTGCGCGAACCGCCCGAGCAGCCGCGCCGCCGCCGAGGTCACCGTGTCACCGGGCAGTTCCGCGATCCTGCCGTCAGCCGTGGCCGCGGCCGTGAAGGCGACCGTCGTGCCGTCCGGGGCCGCGAGCAGGCGTACGGACAGCGACAGCTTCACCGTGCCGGTGCCGCGCGCCTCCGTCGCCTCGCCCTCCAGCGTGTACGGGCCGTCGCCGTCGCCCGTGACCCGCAGGGCGCCGCGATAGGTGATCGTGTGGCCCCCGATCCGTACCTTCAGCCGTCCGGCGACGGGCTCCTTGCCCGCGTCCTGCTGGAACCCGGGGATCGCGCGGGCCACCCGGGCGGGGTCGGCCAGCGCCTCGCCGAGCCGCTCGACAGGAACCGGTACGAACACCTCATGCTCCATGTCAGCCGAGCCTACCCAGCCTGGCCCGGCACGCACCCATGCAGCACAGGATTCGCGAGCGCCGCCCGCGCATCCGCCCGCCACGGGGCGCCCGGCTCAGCCGCCGTACCGCGGATGCACCAGCGTCGACACCGGCAGCCCGCGCAGCCGGGTCCGCTCCACCGCGCGCGCGTCCTCCCCGAGGGCGGCCCGGGTCAGCGTGCGCGGGCGCGGCCCGCCCGGGTCCAGGGTGAGCGCCGGGCGTCTTCGGGCGGCGAGGACGAAACCCCAGTCGCCTCCCGTCGCGTGTGCGTGCTCGGGCTCCGGGGCGCGCCCGGCGACGCGGTACGGGGCCGTACGCAGGCCCGCGGCGCGGATCGTCGTCTCGACCGTCCAGTAGGCGCGCGGGGCCGAGGCCACCGGGCCCGCGTGCACCACCAGCCGGCCGTCGGGGGCGAGGACCCGCCGGGCCAGGCCGTAGAACTCCTGTGCGTACAGCTTGGTGCTGGAGGTGTCGCCGGGCTCCGGGAGGTCCGCGATCACCACGTCGTACGTCCGCCGGGTCTGCCTCAGCCAGCCGAACGCGTCCGCCGTCCGCACCCGGACGCGCGGGTCGGCGAAGGCGCGGCCGTTGAGCGCGGCCAGGGCCCGGTCGCTGCGGGCCAGCCGGACCAGCGCCGGGTCCGGTTCGACCACGTCGACACGGCGCACGCCGGGATGCCGCAGCGCCTCGCGCGCCGCGAGGCCGTCACCGCCGCCGAGGACGAGCACGCGCGCGTGGGGGCCGCCGCTCAGCGCGGGCAGCACGAGCGCCTCGTGGTAGCGGCGCTCGTCGCGGCTGCTCGCCCGCAACCGGCCGTCGAGGAAGAGAGCGAGGGGGCGGCCTCGGACGCCGCCGGTGAGCACCACCTCCTGGGCACCGGTCTGCAACGCGACCCGCACCTGCCCGCCGTACATCGCCTGACGGGCCGCCCGCTCGAAGTCGTCGACCAGGAGGGCCGCCGCTGCGAGCAGGGCCAGCACGAGGACGTTGGTGACCAGCAGCAGCCGTCTGCCGCGGCGGGACAGGTCCCGCCGGAACAGGCCGAGCGCGAGGGCGCCGCCCGCGACCGCGTTGACCGCGCCCGTGAGCAGGGCGCCCGTCAACTGGCCGAACCACGGCAGCAGCAGGAAGGGGAACGCGAGACCGCCGACCAGCGCGCCCACGTAGTCCGCCGCGAACAGGTCCGCGACCGCGCCGCCCGCGTCCTGGCGGCGGATGCGCTGGATCAGCTCCATCAGCAGTGGCACCTCGGCGCCGATGAGCAGCCCGATGGCGAGCGAGAAGACGACCAGCAGACAGCGCGGGCCGCCCGGCCCGCCACCGCCCCAGGCGAAGACCGCGTACAGGGCCATCGCGCTGCACCCGCCGACGAGCGCCAGCGCCGCCTCCAGGGCGCCGAACCCGGCCGCGGCCCGGCAGCGCAGCCGCTTCGCGGCCAGCGAGCCGATGCCCATCGCGAAGACCATCACGGACAGCACGATGGAGGCCTGCGTGACCGAGTCGCCGATCAAGTACGAGGCGAGGGCGACGAGTTCGAGTTCGTACACCAGGCCGCAGGCCGCGCAGACGAACACGCCGACGAGGACGAGGAACCGTCCGGTGCCGGGGCGTACGGGCAGCCGCGCCTGACCGAGGGCGCCCTCCCCCCAGGGGGCCGGGGCGCCGGGTGGTGCGGGCGCGTGCGGTTCGATCACGTTCGGAACGCTACGTCGGACTTGTGAGGCACCTTGTCACCCACAGGTGTGGACTTCCGCCCGCCCCTCAACGTCCACCCGCGTTCGCGTCGCCACCAACTGGCTGTCCTGCGGGTACGCGTGCCACGTGCGCCACTGGACCTGGCCCTCGCGGCGCTGGGCCACCATGGCCGTGAACGCGTGCGGACTGCCGGGGAAGACACCCGCCAGGCCGTGGGGATGGTCTGAGACCAGGGCCAGCAGTTCCTGGGCCCGGCCCTCGAAGGAGGGCGGGGACAGGACCTCGACCCGGGCCGCGAATTCGTACTCCCAGTCGCCGACCCGCTCGGCGACCCCCAGCGGCAGCGGCGTGCTGGAGCCGGGGATGCAGGCCACGGTCTCCGAGCAGGTGCCCCGCGCCTCCTTGAGGAGCACCTGGTGGGACGCGCCGAGCAGTCTCAACTGGAGCTGCGCACCGGAGAGTTCGAGTTCGAGCGTGGCCAGCGCGGGCAGCGGCTCCCGGCCCAGGGCCCAGGCGAGGTCGGCCGCGCGGGTATCGGTGTAGGAGGTGTTCAGGGTCGTGAGCATGGATCGGCTCCGCTAGGACACACAGGGGGAGGGGTTCCAGCGCACCCGGTCGGGCACCGGGGATCGGCCGACTCTGACTCTGCCGACCGGGCGGAACGTCCGGGTGGGCCCGGTCCGGAGCAGCGCTGCGGTCATGGGGTCCGCAGGGCCTCCGGGGGCTGCGTTGATGAGTGAGAGCGAACCACGAACTGCGCCGCCGCAACAGCGTTTTTACCCAAGTCCGTACGGTTTTCATCTCACTGAGGGCTCCCCAGCGCACCCGCTCGGCCAAGGCGTACGCCCGAAGCGCGGGACGGGGTGGCGTACGCCCCGATCCCGCGCGCTGCCGGGCGCACGCCCTGTGTGTGACACCGCTGACGTGCGCTCCCGCGCCCGGCCGGACGAGTGACGCGTCCGGCTCCCGGCGGTGTCAGCTCCCGCCGCCGCACCCTCCGCCCCCGCCGCACGAGGACCCTCCACCGCAGGAGTGGCCGCCGCCACCGCAGGAGTGGTGGCCGCCCGAATGTCCGCCCGAGTGGCCACCCGAATGTCCGCCCGACGACGAATCGTTGTCGGACCCCGCCCACCAGCTCCCGCTGTCGCCGCCGGTGCCACCACTGCTGCCGCTGCCGCCGCTGCTGCCGCTGCTGCCGCTGCCGCCGCGCAGCCGCTTCCCGCCCCGCGCCGACCCTGCCGACCCGCGCACCGACCCGCGCGCGGACGTCCCGCGCCCCACCGGCCGCTGCGGAACCCGCTTGGTCCTACGGCTCCTGACCACCAGGAACACCACCACGATGCCGACGACCGCCAGTCCGATACGGACGATCATGACGCCGTCCCCCCTTTCGTCTCCCCCGGCCTTCGCTTCCCCGAAGCGACCCGTCGCGGATCCCTTCGTGACCAGGGAATGCCCCATGTCCCACCCGCCGAAGCAGAGTTGAGGAACTCCAGAGCTTGGGCGCAGGATGGCGCCCATGACCTCCAGCGCGCGCCCCCTCCTCAACCGTCGGCTCGCCGAGTTCGGGACGACGATCTTCGCCGAGATGTCGGCCCTCGCCCTGAGCACCGGGGCGATCAACCTCGGACAGGGATTCCCCGACACGGACGGACCGGAAGAGATCCGTGAGGCCGCCGTGCGGGCGCTGCGCGACGGGCGCGGCAACCAGTACCCGCCGGGCCCCGGCGTCCCCGAACTGCGGACGGCCGTCGCCGCGCACCAGCAGCGGTGGTACGGACTCACCTACGACCCCGACACCGAGGTGCTGGTCACCGCGGGCGCGACCGAGGCGATCGCCGCGACCCTGCTGGCGCTGGTCGAACCCGGCGACGAGGTGATCGCCCTGGAGCCGTACTACGACTCGTACGCCGCCTGCATCGCGATGGCGGGCGGGCGGCGCGTGCCGGTCACCCTGCGCCCGCACGGCGGACCGGACGCCGTCTTCCGGCTGGATCTCGACGAACTGCGGGACGCTGTCACCGACCGCACCCGGCTGCTGCTGATCAACACCCCGCACAACCCCACCGGCACCGTGCTCACGCGGGACGAGCTGCAGGCGATCGCGGACCTCGCCGTCGAGCGCGATCTGCTCGTCGTCACCGACGAGGTCTACGAGCATCTGGTCTTCGACGGCGAGCACCTGCCCCTCGCGTCCTTCCCCGGGATGCGCGAGCGCACCGTGACCCTCTCCTCCGGCGGCAAGAGCTTCTCGTTCACCGGCTGGAAGGTCGGCTGGGTGACGGGCGCGCCCGCGCTGGTCAACGCGGTCCGCTCGGCCAAGCAGTTCCTGACGTACGTGTCGTCCGGGCCGTTCCAGTACGCCGTCGCCGAGGCGCTCGCGCTCCCGGACAGCTACTACGAGGCGCTCAGGGCGGAGCTGCGCGCCAAGCGGGACCTGCTGGCCTCGGGGCTCGCCCGAGCCGGCTTCTCGGTGTTCCGGCCCGCGGGCACGTACTTCGTCACCACCGACATCCGCCCCCTCGGCGAGAGCGACGGCTTCGCCTTCTGCCGCGCCCTGCCGAAGCGCGCGGGGGTCGTCGCCATCCCGAACGCGGTCTTCTACGACCACCGCGAGGCGGGCGCCCCCTTCGTCCGCTTCGCCTTCTGCAAGCGCACGGAGGTCCTGGAGGAGGCGGTCCAGCGGCTCACGGCGCCGGCGGACTGACGGGCGGCGGACTGACGGGGTTGCCGGGCGCGAGGTCTGTCCACAGCCTGTGGGTAACCTCGCGCCCGCCGCGGGCGCCCGGCGCGGACGCGGACGACGAGAGCCCGGCCGGGGCACGCCGTCGTGGTGACGCGCGCTCCGGCCGGGCTCTCCTCCGGGGTCCTCGGGACCCCTACTCTTCGTCGGCCTCGGGGCTGTCCGTGCCGTTCGTGCCGTCGACGTCCTCGGCGAGGCCGAGCTGCTCCACGAGCCACCGGTCGAACTCGATGGCGGCCCGCACCCAGCTCACGGTCGAGGAGACGAAGTGCTCCAGGCTGACACCCGTGCCGATCAGCATCTGCGCCTCACCGATGAGACGGACGGTGCCGTCGTCATGCGTGTGGGTGTAGACCTTGGGCCACAGGGTGCGCCGGTTCCAGTCGTCGAGAGACTCCAGCAACTGCGGCTTCTCGTCGATCTTGTGCGGCCGGTCGTAGAACGTCCGCACCGAGAAGACCTGCTGCTCCCCCTCGCCGCGGAACATGAAGTACGTGCGGAACTCCTCCCACGGCGCGACGAGGTCACCCTCTTCGTCGACAACGTGCTTGAGCTCCATCTGGTCCAGGAGCTGCTTCACAAGGTCCTGATCCGGAACGACGGGGCCCGCCGGTCCTTGCGGCTGCGGTTCGGGCTGGCCCCCGAAATTCGGAATCGAGGACGGGTCGATGCTCACCGTGTTCTTCCCTTCGTACGGATTCCGCCATCCTCCCTCATCCGGGGCGGGGGGTGGCAAGACCTGACCGGGTCGTGTCAGCCAAGGGCTGACACGACCCGGCCGCCAAGGCGCGGGTACCCCCGCGCCGCGGTCCTACAGCGTCTTCCCGGTCGCCGGGCCCACGGTCAGGCCGTCGCCGGAGGCGGCCACCCGGACCGTGTCGCCGTCCTTGATCTCGCCGCTCAGGATTTCCCTGGCGAGACGGTCACCGATGGCGGTCTGGACGAGGCGGCGCAGCGGGCGGGCGCCGTACGCCGGGTCGTTGCCCTCGTCCGCGAGCCAGGCCAGCGCCTCGGGCGTGATCTCCAGGGTCAGCCGCCGCTCGGCCAGCCGCGCCGCGAGCCGGTCGATCTGGAGCCGGGCGATCCGCTGGAGTTCGTCCTTCTCCAGGGCCGAGAAGACCACCAGGTCGTCCAGCCGGTTGAGGAACTCCGGCTTGAAGGACACCCGGACGACCTCCAGCACCTGCTCCTTCTTCTCCGCGGCGCTCGTGAGCGGGTCGACGAGGAACTGGCTGCCCAGGTTCGAGGTGAGGATCAGGATGGTGTTGCGGAAGTCGACCGTCCGCCCCTGGCCGTCCGTCAGCCGCCCGTCGTCCAGCACCTGGAGCAGGATGTCGAAGACCTCGGGGTGCGCCTTCTCCACCTCGTCCAGCAGGACCACGCTGTACGGGCGCCGGCGCACCGCCTCGGTGAGCTGGCCGCCCTCCTCGTAGCCGACGTATCCGGGCGGGGCGCCGACCAGCCGGGCGACGCTGTGCTTCTCGCTGTACTCCGACATGTCGATGCGGACCATCGCCCGCTCGTCGTCGAAGAGGAAGTCGGCGAGCGCCTTGGCCAGTTCGGTCTTGCCGACACCGGTCGGGCCGAGGAAGAGGAACGAGCCGGTCGGGCGGTCCGGGTCGGCGATACCGGCACGGCTGCGGCGTACGGCGTCCGAGACCGCGCGGACGGCCTCGCTCTGGCCGATGAGCCGCCTGCCGATCTCCTCCTCCATCCTCAGCAGTTTCTGTGTCTCGCCCTCCAGGAGGCGTCCGGCGGGGATGCCGGTCCAGGAGGCGACGACGTCGGCGATGTCGTCGGCGCCGACCTCGTCCTTGACCATCGTGTCCTTGGCGGCCTCCTCCTCGGCCTGCGAGGCGGCCTCCAACTCCTTCTCGACGGTGGGGATCTCGCCGTACAGCAGCTTGGAGGCACTGTCGAAGTCACCGTCGCGCTGGGCGCGTTCGGCCTGGCCGCGCAGATCGTCCAGGCGCTCCTTCAGCTCACCGACGCGGTTGAGGGACTGCTTCTCCTTCTCCCAGCGGGCGGTCAGGCCGCGCAGCTCCTCCTCCTTGTCCGCGAGATCGCGGCGCAGCTTGTCCAAGCGCTCCCTGGAGGCCTGGTCGGTCTCCTTGCTCAGCGCCAGCTCCTCCATCTTCAACCGGTCGACAGAGCGCTGGAGTTCGTCGATCTCGACCGGGGAGGAGTCGATCTCCATCCGCAGCCGCGACGCCGACTCGTCCACCAGGTCGATCGCCTTGTCGGGCAGGAAGCGGGAGGTGATGTAGCGGTCGGAGAGGGTGGCCGCGGCCACCAGCGCGCTGTCCGCGATCTGGACCTTGTGGTGGGCCTCGTAGCGGCCCTTGAGCCCGCGCAGGATCGCGATGGTGTCCTCGACGGTCGGCTCGGCGACCAGCACCTGCTGGAAGCGCCGCTCCAGGGCCGGGTCCTTCTCGATCCGCTCGCGGTACTCGTCCAGGGTCGTGGCGCCGACCATGCGCAGCTCACCGCGGGCCAGCATCGGCTTGAGCATGTTGCCGGCGTCCATGGCGGAGTCGCCTCCGGCACCGGCGCCCACGACCGTGTGCAGCTCGTCGATGAAGGTGATGATCTGGCCCTCGGAGTCCTTGATCTCGGCGAGGACGGTCTTCAGGCGCTCCTCGAACTCACCGCGGTACTTCGCGCCCGCGACCATGGCGCCCAGGTCGAGCGCGACCAGCCGCTTGTTCTTGAGGGATTCGGGCACGTCGCCCTTCACGATCCGCTGGGCGAGCCCCTCGACCACGGCGGTCTTGCCGACGCCGGGCTCACCGATGAGGACCGGGTTGTTCTTCGTGCGGCGGGACAGCACCTGGACGACGCGACGGATCTCGTGGTCCCGGCCGATGACCGGGTCCAGCTTGCCCTCGCGCGCGGCGGCGGTGAAGTCGGTGCCGAACTTCTCGAGCGCCTTGTACTGGCCCTCCGGGTCCGGGGTCGTCACCCGGCGTCCTCCCCTGCTCTTCTGGAACGCGTCCGACAGCTTCCTCGCGTCGGCGCCGTGCTGGGAGAGTACGTCGCCCGCGGCGCCGCCCTTCGCGGCGATCCCGATGAGCAGATGCTCGGTGGAGAGGTACTCGTCACCGAGGTCCTTGGCGCGCTTGCTCGCGTCGGCGATCACGGCGAGCAGCTCGCGGTTCGGCTGGGGCGGCGCGACGGTCGAGCCGGTCACGCTCGGCAGCGCGGCCAGCACGCGCTCGACGCCGCCGCGTACGGACGCCTGGTCGGCGTCCACGGCGGCCAGCAGATCGATGATGTTCTCGTTGTCCTGCCCCTCGAGCAGCGCGAGGAGCAGGTGGGCGGGGGTGAGGTCCGGGTGCCCCTCTGCCACGGCACGGTTGGTTGCCGCGTTGATCGCGTCCCGGCTCCTGTTGGTCAGCTCGGCGTCCACGTTCGCGTTCTCCTCCTTGCGTCCGGCAGCGCTCAGCCGTCTCCACTCGCACGATGACTTGAGCAACGTGCACAAAGTTGAGTCTATTCCACTCAAGGTGGGGGGAGGGAGGGGGATCGGTTCGAGTTCCGATCCGACCCGGGCAGGCGAACGCCCCGCTGCCGTACGAGCGGCGAGGCGGGGCGGGTGACCGCGGGGTCGTGTACGCGGGGAAACGACAGCGGCGTCACCGTGTTCAGGTCACGGTGACGCCGCTGCGGGGGGAAGCACCTGAGCGATTTTTGCGACGGGGGATCGCGTCAGGCGCTGCGGGGGGTAGCTGAGAGAGTGCGTACGTCCGGGGTCTCGGACTGTGCCAGCCGATGGTCGCGCTGGTCGAGGTTCACAAAGATCATTCCGTACCGTATGGCACACCGGACGGGACGCGGCGCCCCCCGAGGCCGCCGCATGAGCCGGTACGCCCGTACGTCGTCGTCCTCGTCGCGGGTGACCACCACCGGCTCCCCGAACACAGTCACCATCAACGAGTCACCGCTGTGAGGTATCGCGGTGGCCAGGTCGATGAAGTGCCAGCCGGAGCGGTAGGCGGTGGCCATCTCGCGCCGGAACGAGCGATCGTCGGGAGGGGTGGTCACGTCAGCTCCAGGCTTGGTCTGCCGATGCCGTGGATGCGTTCACCGGCCACTTGGTGTCCGCGGGCGACACGGGCCACTTGGTGTCACCGGGCCACTTCGTGTCCACCTGCACGACCGGCCACTTCGTGTCACCGGCGGGCGACACAGGCCACTTGGTGTCCGCGGGCGATACGGGCCACTTGGTGTCACCGGGCCACTTGGTGTCCGCCTGGATCACCGGCCACTTGGTGTCCGTGGGCGAAACCGGCCACTTGGTGTCCGCCTGCGCCACCGGCCACTTGGTGTCTCCCGGCCACTTCGTGTCCGCGGGCACGACCGGCCACTTGGTGTCACCGGCGGGCGAAACAGGCCACTTCGTGTCACCGGGCCACTTCGTGTCCGCCTGCACCACCGGCCACTTCGTGTCACCGGGCCACTTGGTGTCCGCCTGCACCACTGGCCACTTGGTGTCACCAGGCCACTTCGTGTCCACGGGCGAAACCGGCGACTTGCTGTCTGCCGAAACCGGCCACTTCGTATCCGCCGGAAGATGACTCTTCGCGGCAGAGAGGCCACCAAGTGCTCCAAAGGCCACAGCGGCGGAGAAGGCGGCGACAAGTACCGAGCGAAGCGTTTTCTTTCCCATTGTCAGCTTCGTCCTCACTTGAGAGTCCCCTTTCCCCCGTCCGATACGACGATGGCTCATTCGGGCACGTCATGGCCACACGATCGGTGCATCATGTTCCTGCATGTTCAGGACCCTGGGGGGTGGAGATTTGCCAGCGAATCAGACCAATGCGACACATCCCCATACGGCAACCGAACTGTGCGACACAGGTGGCCGACTTTATGCGGACGCCCTGCGCTCAGGACGCATCGCCCGCCGCGACGTGGAACCGGCGCCCTGCCTCATCGAGTTCGCCCTGCTCTACCCCGACCCCGACGACCCGGACTGGCTGCGCCCCGTCCCGCCGGCCGTCGCCCTGGCGCAGCGCCTCAACCCCATCGAGCGCGAGATAGCGGAGAACCGGCGACGGTCCGTCCAACTCTCCGAAGCTTTCGAGCCGTTCATGGCACTCAGCGCCCAGACCACGGCCAACACCCACTCGATCTCGGTGCTGGAGGGCAGCGACCGCATCAACGCCGCGCTCGACCTCGCCACGACGCAGTGCCAGAGCAAGGTGCTCACCGTCCAGCCGAGCAACCGCTTCTCCGAACGCACCGTCCTCCAGGGGCTCGACCGCGACAAGGCCCTGGTCGAACGTGATGTGCGCATCCAGACGCTGTATCAGCACACGGTCCGGTTCAACTTCGGGCAACTCGCCTATGTCTCCCGGCTGACCAACGGCAAGGTGGAGTACCGCACCATCGACGAACTCGTGGAGCGCCTCATCATCTGCGACGAGACCGTCGCCTTCATCCCCACCCGCGACGACCAGCAGGTCGCACTGGAGCTGCGCCACCCCGGGCTCGTCCGCTACCTCATCAAGGTCTTCGAGTTCATGTGGAACCGCGCGGTCCCGCTGACCGCGGGCGCCCCCTACAAGACCGCCCCCGACGGCATCACCGACATCCAGCACTCCATCGCCAAACTCCTGGTGGAGGGCCATGTGGACGAGGCCATCGCGCGGCGCCTGGGCATGAACGTCCGCACCTGCCGCGCCCATATCGCCAAGCTGGCCACGGCCCTCGGCAGCGGCAGCCGCGCCCAACTCGGCTTCCTCATCGCCCGGTCGGGGATCCTGAACCCGGACTCCTGAGCGCGCTCACAGACCGGCCGGGCCCTCCGGAACACCAGGGGCCGGGACGGGCCGCGGGCGCGGGGGTCCGTCCAGGCCCGCCTGGGCGATACGGACGCCCAACTGCGTACGACTCGCCGCGCCCAACGTCTCCGAGAGACGGGCGATGTGCGCGCGGCAGGTCCGCACACTGATCCCCAGGCGTTCGGCGATCACCGCGTCCTGGTGGCCCTCCGCGAGCAGCGCCGCGATCGAGCGCTCCCGCAGGCTGATGCCGTCGATCCCCGTCTCCGGCAGCGGGGACGTCAGCGGGATCGCCAGTTGCCACAGCCGCTCGAAGACCGTCACCAAGTAGTTGATCAGCGCCGGGTGGCGCAGTTCGAGGGCGACCGTACGGTCCGTGTTGGCCGGGATGAAGGCGACCGTGCGGTCGAAGAGGATCAGCCGCTCGGGCACCTCGTCCAGGGTGCGCGCCTGGGCCGCGTCGCCCATCAGCTCCATATAGGTGCGCAGTCCCTGGCCGTGCCGGGCCACATGGGTGTACAGGTCGCGCATCCGCACGCCCCGGCGGCGCATCTCCAGGGCCCGGTGGAGCCCTTCGGTGAGTTCGTCCTCGCGGCGGATCCCGCCCGGCTGCACCGCCAGCACCTCGCTCGTGCAGCGCTCGGTCGCCTCGTCCATCGAGGCCCGGATCCGCGCCAGCCCGTCCAGGACGCGGATCGCCATGCCCTTCGCCGGACCCTGCTCCCGGCCGCCGAGCCCGGCGTACCACTCGACCGCGGCGACCGCCGTCCCGACCCGCGCTTGGCTCGCGCGCACCTCCTTGTGCACGCCGCGCAGCAGCCGGGTCATGACCTCCTGCGGGGAGGTCGGCACCAGCCGGTCCATGTCGTCGGGGTCGGGGTGCAGCAGCCCCAGCTCCAGCAGGCAGGGCACCGCCGCGGCGTCGGCGCGGGGCACCCGGCCGCGGCTCACCGCCCGGGAGTACAGGGCGTGTCCGGCCTCGCAGAGCCGGTCAGCACCGTGCGGATGCGTGTCCGACCCGTGCCCGGCCATCTTCCACCCCTGGCTCCGTTCCTGGCTTCGGCGTCTGCGCGACGCGACGTGCCGGTGCCGTCCCTGACACGCACCCGTACGGCGCTCCCGTCGCGCCCCGCACGCCTTCGCAGCGCAACTATGCGCGGCCCCGCCCGCCTCCGCAACACGGCTCCGCCCCGTCAACGCCCGGAATCCGCACGGAACATCCGGGAATCTTCCCGCCGCAGAACCTTCCGTCACGCTGCGGCGGGCCGACCGGGCGGCACAGGCCCGGAGGCTACTTCAGACCGATCGCCGCGCAGGCCGAACGGTAGGGAGCGGTGCAGATGTCCTCGACGGTGTAGACGCCGTCCTGGAGGACCGTCTCCTTGATGGTGTCCTTCTTGAGGGCGACGACGGGCACGAGCATCGCCGGGATCCGCTTCTGCGTCGGGCTGTCGACCTTGTCGCGGGTCAGCGCGTCGAACTCGATGGAGCGGCCCTGGACCTTGGCCACCGCCATCTCCGCGGCGGTGTTCGCCTCCTCGCGGTACGACTTGTACACGCTCATGTACTGGCTGCCCGCGACGATCCGCTGCACCGCGTCCAGGTCGGCGTCCTGCCCCGTCACCGGCGGCATCTTGCTCGCGCCCGCCGCCTTCAGCGCGTCGATGACACCGCCCGCCATGCCGTCGTTCGCCGAGTAGACGGCGGCGATGTCGCCGACGCCCACGGACTGGATCGCCTGCACCATGTTCGCCTTGGCGTTCTCCGGCTTCCAGTCCTTGGTGTCGTAGGACTTGACGATGTTCACCTTGCCCTGGAGTTCGCTGAGCGCGCCCTTCTTGAACTGCGCCGCGTTGGGGTCGGTGTCCGCGCCGTTCATCATGACGACCTTGCTGCCCGCCACCTTGTCGCCGAGCGCCTCGAGGATCGCGCGGGCCTGCACCTCGCCGACGAGTTCGTTGTCGAAGGAGATGTACGCGTCGATCGGGCCCTGCGCGAGCCGGTCGTAGGCGATGACCGGGATCCCCGCGTCCTTGGCCTTCTTCACCTTCGGCGCGATGGCCTGGGCGTCCACGGCGTCCAGCAGCACCACGTCCACCTTGTCGGTGATCATCTGGTCGAGCTGCCTGCTCTGCTTGGCCGCGTCCGCCTCGGCGTTGGCGTAGCTGACCCGGCCCTGGTTCGCGGTGAGCGAGGCGACCTGCTTCTTGATGATCGGGTAGTCGAACTTCTCGTAGCGCTTGTTCTCCTTCTCCGGCAGAAGGAGGCCCACCGTGATGTCGTTGCCCTTCTTCGTCACGGAGTCGCCGTCCCCGCCGCCGAAGACACCGCACGCGGTGAGGGAGAAGGCCGCCGTGGAGGCTGCCAGGACAGTACAGATACGGCGCACAGCGGTCCTACGAGTGGTACGAGCGTTCACATCAGGTGCCTTCCGGGCGGGGGAGCAGCATTGCGACCCAGGTGGCTGAAAGCCAACGCGGCGACGGTGGGCACCGTCAAGGAGTACCGGTTAACGAGATGGCAACAGGGACGGCGTGGAAGCAGTGTGAAATTCAAGGGAGTTTCACGTGAGAGGCCTTCACCTCCCCCCGCGCACCGGGCACTTCACTCCGACCTGGGCCGACGCGTCGCGCAGCACCTCGTCAACTGCCTTACGGCGCAACGTCGTTCAGCACGTCTCACGCCACACGCCCGGCGTCGCGGATTCGCACCGGCACACATGCACGCGCGCGCCCGACGGCTCCGCGCGGCCCGCTCACGGCCGCCGCCCCTCCCGAGAGGGGGATATGACTCCTGTCACACTCGCCGTCGGCACCGTCGTTCCCGACGCCGAACGCCCGGCCGGGAATCCCCGGCCGGGCGTTCGTACGGACTGTCTCAGCGCGTCATTCCGACGGATGCTGCTGCCGCTTGGGCCGCCACACCACCAGCGCGCTGGTCTGCTGCACCTCCTGGTACGGCACCAGGTCGCGGCGGTAGGAGGCGTGGACGGCGGCCTCGCGCTGCCGCATCGTCGCCGCCGCGCCGTCCAGCGCCGACTCCAGCTCCGCGACGCGGGACTGAAGTGCGGTGACCTGGTTCTCCAGTTCGATGATGCGCTTGATACCGGCCAGGTTGATGCCCTCGTCCTGCGACAACTGCTGCACCTGGCGCAGCAGGGCGATGTCGCGGGCCGAGTAGCGCCGGCCCCGGCCGGCCGTACGGTCCGGGGACACCAGGCCCAGACGGTCGTACTGGCGCAGGGTCTGCGGGTGCAGACCGGAGAGCTGGGCCGCCACCGAAATGACGTAGACCGGGGTCTCCTCGGTCAGTTCGTACGGGTTGCGTCGACGGCCGTCCATCTCCTTATGCTCCCTTCGCGGCCTGGAACAGCTCCGAGCGCGGATCCTCTCCCGCGGTCGCCTCGCGATACGCCTCCAGCGCCTCACGAGCCTTCCCCGACAGATCCTTCGGGACACTCACCTCGACGGTGACCAGCAGATCACCGCGGGTGCCGTCCGTACGGGCCGCGCCCTTGCCGCGGGCGCGCATCGTGCGCCCGTTGGGTGTGCCCTCGGGCAGCTTCAGCCGCACCGGGGGCCCACCGAGGGTGGGCACCTGGATCTCGGCGCCGAGCGCCGCCTCCGCGAACGTCACCGGCACGGTCACCGTGAGGTTGTCGCCCTTGCGACCGAAGACCGGGTGCGCGTTCACATGGACGACGACGTACAGGTCACCGGCCGGACCGCCCCGCTCGCCGGGTGCGCCCTTGCCGCGCAGGCGGATGCGCTGCCCGTCGGACACCCCGGCCGGGATGCGGACCTGCATCGTCCGGGACGACTTCGCCCGGCCGCTGCCCTTGCAGACGTCGCAGGGGTTCTCCGCGATCAGACCGCGGCCCTTGCAGTCCGGGCACGGGTCGGTCAGCGAGAAGCCGCCGCCCGAGCCGCGCGCCACCTGTCCGGTGCCGACACAGGTCGGGCACACCCGGGGGGTGCCGTTCTTGTCGCCGGTGCCCGAACAGGCCTTGCACGGGGACTGCGAGGACATGCGCAGCGGTACCGTCGCGCCGTCCGCCGCCTCCATGAAGCTCAGCGTGACCTCGGACTCCACGTCCTGGCCGCGCCGCGGCTGCGTGCGCGTGCCCGCGCCGCCGCCGCGGTTGAACAGGCCGCCGAAGACGTCGCCGATACCGCCGCCGAAGTTGCCTCCGGCGCCGCCGCCCTGACCACCGAAGAGATCGCCGAGGTCGAAGTTGAACGAGCCACCACCCGCTCCGGGTCCGGGGCGGAAGCCACCGTTGCCGAAGAGGGCGCGGGCCTCGTCGTACTCCTTGCGCTTCTTGGGATCGGCGAGGACGTCGTTCGCCTCGGAGATCTCCTTGAAACGTTCCTCCGCCTTGGCGTTGCCCTTGTTGGCGTCCGGGTGGAACTCACGGGCGAGCTTCCGGTACGCCTTCTTGATCTCGGCCTCGGTGGCGTCCTTGGGGACGCCGAGGACCTTGTAGAAGTCCTTCTCGATGAAGTCCTTGGTGCTCATCCCCGACGCCCCTCCTTCCTTTCCGCGTGGAGCTCCGAAGGGATCTCCCCGTGGATCCGCGTGACTACGTCAGCCCTCGTCCGGGCCACCGTTCTCCTTGTCGTCGGCCGCCTCGCCCGTCTCCTCGGCCTTGACCGTCTGCGCCCCCGGCTGCGGCTCGGCGACGGCCACCCGCGCGGGGCGGATGGTGCGCTCGCCGAAGCGGTACCCGGGCTGGAGGATCGCGACGCAGGTCGTCTCCGTCACGTCCGGCGCGTACGAGTGCATCAGGGCCTCGTGGATCGTCGGGTCGAAGGGCTCGCCCTCCTTGCCGAACTGCTGGAGACCCATCTTCGCCACGACGGTCTCCAGCGACTCGGCGACGGACTTGAACCCGCCGACCAGCTCGCTGTGGTCCCGTGCGCGGCCGATGTCGTCGAGCACGGGCAGCAGCTCGTTCAGGAGATTCGCGACGGCGATTTCCTTGACCGCGGCCCGGTCGCGCTCGACGCGGCGCCGGTAGTTCTGGTACTCGGCCTGGAGCCGCTGGAGGTCCGCGGTGCGCTCGTTCAGCGCGGTACGGGCCTGGTCCAGCTCGGCGACCAGTCCGGCGGACTGTGCGTCCCCCGCCGGGGCCGCCGCCTCCTCCGAAGAGGGGGAGGCGGCCTTCGGCTCGGCGTCCTCAGGGGTGGCGCCGGAGGGGACGTCGGGCTTCTCCTCGAAGCCCGGGGTCTCCTCCGTCACGCGGCACCGTCCTTGCGCTCGTCGTCCACGATCTCGGCGTCGACCACGTCGTCGTCCGCCTTGGCCCCGGCACCACCGGCGGCGGCACCGCCCGCGGCCTGCTGGGCCTGGGCGTCGGCGTACATGGCCTGGCCGAGCTTCTGCGAGACGGCCGCGACCTTCTCCGTGGCCGTGCGGATCTCGGCGGTGTCCTCGCCCTTGAGCTTCTCCTTCAGCTCGGCGACGGCGGTCTCCACCTCGGTCTTGACCTCGGCCGGGACCTTGTCCTCGTTGTCCTTGAGGAACTTCTCCGTCTGGTAGACGAGCTGCTCGCCCTGGTTGCGGACCTCGGCGGCCTCGCGGCGACGGTGGTCCTCCTCCGCGTACTGCTCGGCCTCCTGGCGCATCCGGTCGACCTCGTCCTTCGGCAGCGAGGAGCCGCCGGTGACGGTCATCTTCTGCTCCTTGCCCGTGCCGAGGTCCTTCGCCGTGACGTGCATGATGCCGTTGGCGTCGATGTCGAAGGACACCTCGATCTGCGGGACACCGCGCGGGGCCGGCGGCAGACCGGTCAGCTCGAACATCCCGAGCTTCTTGTTGTACGCCGCGATCTCGCGCTCGCCCTGGTAGACCTGGATCTGCACGGACGGCTGGTTGTCCTCGGCCGTGGTGAAGATCTCGGACCGCTTGGTCGGGATCGTGGTGTTGCGCTCGATCAGCTTGGTCATGATGCCGCCCTTGGTCTCGATACCGAGGGACAGCGGGGTCACGTCGAGGAGCAGGACGTCCTTGACCTCACCCTTGAGGACACCGGCCTGGAGCGAGGCGCCGATGGCGACGACCTCGTCCGGGTTCACACCCTTGTTGGCCTCCTTGCCACCGGTCAGCTCCTTGACGAGCTCGGCGACGGCGGGCATACGGGTCGAGCCACCGACGAGGACGACGTGGTCGATCTCGCCGAGGGAGATGCCGGCGTCCTTGATGACGTTGTGGAACGGCGTCTTGCAGCGCTCCAGGAGGTCCGCCGTGAGCTGCTGGAACTGCGCCCGGGTGAGCTTCTCGTCCAGGTGCAGCGGGCCCTCGGCGGAGGCCGTGATGTAGGGCAGGTTGATCGAGGTCTCGGTGGACGAGGACAGCTCGATCTTGGCCTTCTCCGCGGCCTCACGCAGGCGCTGGAGGGCCATCTTGTCCTTGGAGAGGTCCACGCCGTGGCCGGAGTGGAACTGCTTCACCAGGTAGTCGACGACGCGCTGGTCCCAGTCGTCACCACCGAGGTGGTTGTCACCGTTGGTGGCCTTCACCTCGACGACACCGTCGCCGATCTCCAGCAGGGACACGTCGAAGGTGCCGCCGCCGAGGTCGAAGACGAGGATGATCTGCTCGTCCTTGTCGAGGCCGTAGGCCAGCGCCGCCGCGGTCGGCTCGTTGACGATGCGCAGGACGTTCAGGCCCGCGATCTCGCCGGCCTCCTTCGTCGCCTGACGCTCGGAGTCGTTGAAGTAGGCCGGGACGGTGATGACCGCGTCGGTCACCTTCTCGCCCAGGTAGGCCTCGGCGTCGCGCTTCAGCTTCTGGAGGATGAAGGCCGACATCTGCTGCGGGTTGAAGGTCTTCCCGTCCAGCTCGATCTTCCAGTCGGTGCCCATGTGGCGCTTCACGGACCGGATGGTCCGGTCGACGTTGGTGACCGCCTGACGCTTGGCCACCTCGCCGACGAGCACCTCGCCGTTCTTCGCGAAGGCGACGACGGACGGCGTGGTCCTGGCGCCCTCGGCGTTGGTGATGACGGTGGGCTCGCCGCCTTCCAGAACGCTGACGACGGAGTTAGTCGTGCCCAGGTCGATGCCGACCGCACGTGCCATTTCGATTCCTCCAACTGACTTGAGTGGAACAGGCTCAAGGATGCACGACACCCCGGCCCGGCGTCAACAGACCTGAGTCAGCCCGACTCAACTTATGTTCGACGCCACACAGCAACAGCAACGGACGCCGGAACGGACGAGTTCCGCCTCGACGGGCAGGCTCCGAACCGGGACGTCCCGTGGCGCGTTCGTTTCGGTCGGACGGGAGGGGCGGCTCGGACCGGCGGACCGGGAGGCAAGGGTTCCCACAGCGACGCAGATCACCGCTCACGGCATTACAGTGCGCCAGAGATATGGGTAGTCTCAGACGGACTGCATAAGTTACCGCTTAGTAATTGCCCTTCGAGGTACACAGGACGTACATCGGAGGGAGGAAACCCCCTCGCAGGCCCGAGGAGCCCCAATGCAACTCGCCGCGATCATCGTGTCGCTGGTACTGATCGTGGTCGGCGTGGCACTGTTCGGCCGCGCCGTCCTACAGATCGTCGCCCATATGCGGCTCGGCCAGCCCGTGCCCGCCGGGACCCGCACCGACGATCCGAAGCAGCGCACCCTCACCGTGGTCAAGGAGTTCCTCGGCCACACCCGGATGAACCGCTGGGGCGTCGTCGGCGTCGCGCACTGGTTCGTGGCGGTGGGCTTCTTCACCCTCCTGCTGACCATCGTCAACGCGATCGGCCAGCTCTTCCAGGCCGACTGGATCCTGCCGATCCTCGGTGAGTGGGCCCCGTACAACGTCTACGTCGAGTTCATCGGCACGATGACGATCATCGGCATCCTCGCCCTGATCGTGATCCGCCAGCTCAGCAAGCCGAACAAGCCGGGCCGCAAGTCCCGCTTCGCCGGCTCCAACTTCGGCCAGGCGTACTTCGTCGAGTGCGTCATCCTCATCGTCGGCGTCTGCATCTTCATGCTGCACGCCCTCGAAGGCGCCCAGCACCACGTGGACGGCTACGAGGCCTCGTTCTTCCTCTCGTACCCAGTGGTCTCCTGGCTCGAGGGCATGGACCTCTCCACGCTCCAGAACCTCACGTACTTCTTCGCCGGCCTGAAGATCGCGACCTCCTTCATCTGGATGATCACGGTCGCCCTGAAGACCGACATGGGCGTCGCCTGGCACCGCTTCCTCGCCTTCCCCAACATCTGGTTCAAGCGCGAGGCCGACGGCGGTACGGCCCTCGGTGCCCTGCCGCCGATGACCTCCGGCGGCAAGACGATCGACTTCACCGACCCCGGCGAGGACGACGTCTTCGGTGTCTCCCAGATCGAGCACTTCTCCTGGAAGGGCCTGCTGGACTTCTCCACCTGCACGGAGTGCGGTCGCTGCCAGTCGCAGTGCCCGGCGTGGAACACCGGCAAGCCGCTCTCCCCGAAGCTGCTGATCATGTCGCTGCGCGACCACGCGCACGCCAAGGCCCCGTATCTGCTGGCCGGTGGCGGCAAGACCATGGAGGGCGAGGAGAAGGCCTCGGCCGAGGCCCTCGCCGACGTCCCCGCCGCCGCGCTCGCGGAGGCCGAGCGCCCGCTGATCGGCACGGCCGAGGAGAACGGCGTCATCGACCCGGACGTCCTGTGGTCCTGCACCACCTGCGGCGCCTGTGTCGAGCAGTGCCCGGTCGACATCGAGCACATCGACCACATCGTCGACATGCGCCGCTACCAGGTGATGATCGAGTCCGCGTTCCCGTCCGAGGCGGGCACGATGCTCAAGAACCTGGAGAAGAAGGGCAACCCCTGGGGCCTGGCCAAGAAGCAGCGCCTGGAGTGGACCAAGGAGGTCGACTTCGACGTCCCGGTCGTCGGCAAGGACATCGAGGACCTGTCCGAGGTCGAGTACCTGTACTGGGTCGGCTGCGCCGGTGCCCTGGAGGACCGCGCCAAGAAGACGACGAAGGCGTTCGCCGAACTCCTGCACATCGCGGGCGTGAAGTTCGCGATCATGGGCGGCGACGAGAAGTGCACCGGTGACTCCGCCCGCCGCCTGGGCAACGAGCCCCTGTTCCAGGAGCTCGGCATGGAGAACGTCGCCGCGCTGAACATGGCGTTCGGCGAGGACGACGACGACCCGGCGACGAAGAAGCCGAAGTCGGCCAAGAAGATCGTCGCGACCTGCCCGCACTGCCTCAACACCCTGGGCAACGAGTACCCGCAGCTCGGCGGCGACTACGAGGTCATCCACCACACGCAGTTGCTCCAGCACCTCGTGGACGAGGGCAAGCTGCTCCCCGTCACGCCGGTCGAGGGCATCATCACCTACCACGACCCGTGCTACCTGGGCCGCCACAACAAGATCTACACGCCCCCGCGCGAGATCATCGGCAAGGTCCCGGGCCTGCGCAACGAGGAGATGCACCGCCACAAGGAGCGCGGCTTCTGCTGTGGCGCCGGTGGCGCCCGGATGTGGATGGAAGAGCGGATCGGCAAGCGCATCAACGACGAGCGCGTCGACGAGGCCCTCTCCCTCAACCCCGACATCGTCTCGACGGCCTGCCCGTTCTGCCTCGTCATGCTGACCGACTCGGTCAATGGCAAGAAGAACGACGGCAAGGCCAAGGAGTCCATCCAGGTCGTGGACGTCGCCCAGTTGCTCCTCGACTCCGTCAGGACGCCTGCCGACCCGAGCGACGACGAGCAGACGTCGAGCGAGCCGGAGCCCGAGCCGGTGAAGTAGCCGACGTTCCCGCAGCACAGCGGAACAGAGTCCGGAGGCCGGAGTCGCACCACGCGACTCCGGCCTCCGCCGCGTACGGCACAAGCGGGAGGGGGCGGATCCGCCCCGTACGCGACCGTACGCGCGCTCACCGCCCCCAAACCCCAAGAGGCCACGAGCGCCCCCTGATTCTCGGCCTCGGGCCCCTTAGGGGATGTCACAGCTCGGCCGCAATGCCGCTCCCCCGGCCCCGGGCCGGTACGTCACCCTCCGGAACCAGGTACGTTCGAAGGCGTGGCTGGATTCAGGAACGGGCACGGCCGGCCGGACCGTGCTCCTCAAGGGCGACCGCAACATCCTCCGTACGGACAGCAGGCCCCTCAGGGCCCCTCGTACGGCTACCCCGCCGCGCCGCAGCAGCAGAACGGCGGACCACAGCCCTACGGCGGTCAGCCGCAGTGGCAGGAGCCGCAGGGGCACGGCGAGCCGGAGTACTTCGGCAACGCCGATCCGGGCTACCAACACCCCGCGGACCCGTACGCGGCCAACAACCCTGGCCACACGCAGGCGTTCGCCCTGGGCGAGGACCCGTACAGCGACGGCGAGACCTACCGCGCGGGCCAGGCCGCCGCTCCGCCGATCGGGCCGCGCCTGCACTGGAAGGAGCTGCTGCCGGGCGTCGTGACGTCCCCGAACCGCACGTTCCTGCAGATGCGGGACTACACGATGTGGGGCCCGGCCCTGATCGTGACGTTCCTGTACGGCCTGCTCGCGGTCTTCGGCTTCGACAACGCCCGTGAGGACGCGATCAACGCCACCCTGGCGAACGCGATACCCATCGTGCTGACGACGGCCGTGGCGATGTCGCTCAGCTCGTTCATCCTGGGCGTGGTGACCCACACCCTGGCCCGTCAGCTCGGCGGCGACGGCGCCTGGCAGCCCACGGTCGGCCTCTCGATGCTGATCATGTCCCTCACGGACGCGCCCCGCCTGTTCGTCGCGATGTTCTTCGGCGGCGACGCGGCCTTCGTCCAACTCCTGGGCTGGGCGACGTGGGTGGCGGCCGGCGCGCTGCTGACCCTGATGGTCTCCAAGTCCCATGATCTGCCGTGGCCCAAGGCGTTGGGCGCATCGGCGATCCAGTTGATCGCGATCCTGTCGATCATCAAGCTGGGCACGTTCTAGGGCCTGTCGTCACATTCCCGTCGTCGCCCGCAGAGCGGCCCCGCGGCGTCTGGTGCGTGCTCTCGGCGTGCCGGGCGGAAGCCCTCGTACTGGACGTACGTGGGCTTTCGTCCGGTGCGGCGAGAGTGCGTGCCGGGCGCCGCGGGGCAGACGGGAATGTGACGACAGGCCCTAGAGGGCGTCGGGAACGTGACAGGGCCGGGGCCTCAGCCCCGGCCACACGCTCCTCGACGCTCCGACCCGCGTACCGACGACGGCTGGGCCCGGCTCGCGGACCTACGCGTCGAGCACCTGCCCGGCCCGCTTCACGACCGGCTCGTCCACGCTCCAGGGGAAGTTGATCCAGTCGTCCGTACGCTTCCAGACGTACTCGCACTTCACGAGCGAGTGGGACTTCTCGTAGATCACCGCGGAGCGGACCTCGGCGACGGTCTCCAGGCAGAAGTCGTGCACCAGCTTCAGCGTCTTGCCGGTGTCCGCGACGTCGTCGGCGATCAGCACCTTCTTGTCGGTGAAGTCGATCGCGTTCGGGACGGGCGCGAGCATGACGGGCATCTCCAACGTGGTGCCCACACCCGTGTAGAACTCGACGTTCACCAGGTGGATGTTCTTGCAGTCCAGCGCGTACGCCAGACCGCCCGCGACGAACACTCCGCCACGCGCGATGCTGAGCACGATGTCGGGCTCGAAGCCGTCGTCGGCGATGGTCTGGGCCAGCTCGCGGACGGCGCGCCCGAACGTCTCGTAGCTGAGGTTCTCTCGTATGTCGTTCGTCATGATCTCGCTCACACCTGGGTCCGATGGAAGTTGAGGAAGGAGCGGGAGGGTGTGGGTCCACGCTGCCCCTGGTAGCGCGAACCGTACCGCTCACTGCCGTACGGGTACTCGGCCGGCGAGCTGAGCCGGAACATGCAGAGCTGCCCGATCTTCATGCCCGGCCAGAGCTTGATGGGGAGGGTCGCGAGATTGGACAGTTCGAGCGTCACGTGTCCGGAGAAGCCGGGGTCGATGAACCCGGCGGTGGAGTGCGTGACGAGCCCGAGCCGCCCGAGGGAACTCTTCCCCTCCAGCCGCGACGCGAGGTCGTCGGGCAGGGTGATGACCTCGTACGTACTGGCGAGGACGAACTCCCCGGGGTGGAGGATGAAGGGCTCGTCGCCCTCCGGCTCGACGAGCCGCGTGAGGTCGGCCTGCTCGATGGAGGGGTCGATGTGGGGGTACTTGTGGTTCTCGAACACCCGGAAGTAGCGGTCGAGCCGCACGTCGATGCTCGAGGGCTGCACCATGGTCGGATCGAACGGGTCGATCCGGACCCGCCCCTTGTCGATCTCGGTCCGGATGTCCTTGTCTGAGAGAAGCACCCCCCGAGAATACGCAAGGCGCGCGGAGCCACCACAATCGTGACGACTCCGCGCGCCCGCACCGCTATGTCGCTACTGCTTCTCCAGCGTCACCGGCACCGCACTGCGGAGCCGGGCACAGCGCGGACACCGGACGAGCCGACCGGGCCCGAGACGGCCGGCCTGCTGCATCGGGAACGAAGCGGTAGTGAACACGTGCCCCTCGGCACAACGGACGACGGTGCGCTCCATCAAGTCCTCAGAGTCCCTTCCCCAAGAGCTTTCGTCCCACTGGCGTGACGGACGATGAAAGCCACATTACGGGAACAAAGGGACGAGTCTCCAGGGGGCACTCCGACCCCGCACGACCCCTCTGCCGAACCCCCACCGTACGCCCCAACTCCGGCCCCCCGCAGGCCGATCCACCCCCGAAACAACACCGGACCCGACGGCTTCGACACCGGGGGTCCGACATGGGGTACAGTGAGCGAGCATCACGACGCCAGCTCCACAAGGCGTCTTACGCGGGTGTAGTTTAATGGTAGAACATCAGCTTCCCAAGCTGAGAGCGCGAGTTCGATTCTCGTCACCCGCTCCATTTCGAACCCCCAGGTCATTGACCCGGGGGTTGTTTGTTGTCTAGTCCAATTCGGGTGTGGCGTGCCCTTGGTGCGCCCTAAGTTCCGATGAGACGCCCGAGCTGCCCTCCGACGACTGACCTCCCGAGCCTCGTAGGCTGCTGGACTCACCGTCCCGAGGCCGAAGGGAACCGAACCGTCCGTGTTCCTGCACGTGACTCGTCATGGGCGGTGCGCAAGCCGCTTGCGGGAGTGGGCACTTGACCGCTGAGGGACCTGCGTCAGAGCGGGAGATCATCGGGGAGTACCCGGAACGCCTTGTAGCGGCCCATTGGACGTACGGCCCGGAAGTCTCGTCGGTCGAGGGTGAGAATCGCGTCCGTGTCGTAGTCGGCGGCAAGCGCCACGTTCACCGCGTCGGCGAGGTCGAGGTCGAGGTCGAGCGCGCGGTAGCGGACACGGACGGACTGGGCGGCGCCCAGGTGGTCCTCGTTGATCTCCGGCATGACGACACGACCCCGGCTCATCCAGCGCCGCAGGTCGTCGACCGCGCTGAGGGCAGCCTCCCTGCCGAGCTCACGCGTCGCCACGTGATCCAGTTCGGCCAGCAGGAGCGGGGACATGACCAGCAGGCCCGCCGCCATGATCGCTTCGTTCGCCGCCCGGTGTTCCGGATGAGCCGAGTCCAGGGCTGCCAGAAGGCCGGACGTATCGGCAATGACAATGATCACGCGGCGGATCCGGAGCCCGAGCCGGTCTCACGCCGGGCGGCCTCGGCGACCGTGTCGCGGACCTCCGACTTGGACAGCGTGCGCCCCGGCCCCTCGAAGGTGCGCGAGAACAGCGGCTCGTCCCAGACCCTGTTCGCCATGGCCGCAAGGTGGATGCCCTGGCGGATGATCTCGGCCTCGCTTATGCCTCGGCGCTTGGCAGCCTCCTTGATGATGGCCAGGTCCTCGGGGTCGGCGTAGACGTTGGTGCGCTTCATGGACATGTACCAAGAGTAGTCCATGTACCGGATTGATGTATTGGGCGCACATCCCCATGGCCTGTTGCCGAGGACGGGTTTCCAGCCTTCCACCGACCCGGATATCCGAGCCATGGTCATCACCGAGCTGTATCGGCACACCGCCGACGGCATACTCGCATGGCGCTACGGGCCCTCGGCCGCGAAGAACAGATGCAGCTCAAGCGCGGTGATCAGCCGCTTGAACCGCGGATGCGCGGTCCTCTCGATCGAGGTCACAACCCACCCCGCCCCTGACGGAATCCAACATCACCACCAACGACACTGGTCCGTACGGGTGACGGGGCAAGGCCCTCAACAACGCAAGATCATCCCGCGGCGGGTTTCTGGCGTATCTGGGTCATGCCCCTTCGACGTCGACTCCGGAGGTGCGGGCGAGGCCGTCGAGGCCGTCCGCCCATCCCTGACGAGCCGTGACGAGGTCGAGTGGGCTGCCGCCCGGACCGACTGCGACGAGCACCTCCTGGCCCAGTTGCTCACGCTGAAGTCGTACCAGCGGATGGCGTGCTTGCCGAAGCTGGATGAGATCCCGGAGACGGTGGTCGACTTCGACCGCCGCGCGGTGGACCTGCCGGAGGGCACAATGCCGAGGGCCGCGAACCGTACGGCGGAACGGCAGCGTACCGCCGTACGGCAGCGGACGGGCTTGTCGTACGACAAGGCGAAAGCCCGGAAGATCGCCGAGGCGGTGATGCGGAGCGAGGCGGTGTCGAAGAACCGCCCGGCCGATCTCATCAACATCGCGCTGGAGAAGGTCGTCGAGGCCGGGCTGGAGCTGCCGGTACGGTCCGGGGTGAGCCGGTCGCCTGGCTGCTGCTGCCACTGAGTCCCGGTGATTCACCTCGTTCGTACGGGAGTTGAGGGGCCGACGGTCGAGCCGATCAGCCTACCGATTCCAGAGAGCGGGGGGCCTGTTCGGTGCTGCGGCGGGCACGGCGTACTCCGCGGGAGGGCCACCAGTTGGCCTCGCTCAGCAGGAGCATCAGGGACGGCAGAACCAGCATACGGATCACGAAGGCGTCCAGGAGGACCGCGACCGCGAGGCTGAAGCCGATCTGCTTCATCTCGATCAGGTGCAGGGCGGCGAAGCTGGCGAAGACC
>NZ_JAMWMR010000090.1 GCF_023887685.1 Streptomyces macrolidinus
CCTTCGGACGGCTCGACGAAACCGGTGAGGAAGCCGAGATCTTCGCCGGTGACCGTACGAACACCCGAGTCGACCTCGAACTGCACCTCGTGGAGGACCCGGACGGTGGCGTCACCGGACAGGCGGTCTACAGCCGCGCCCTGTTCGACCACTCCACCGTGCAGCGACTGCTCGACCACCTGGGGAACGTCGTGCGCGAGGCCACGGCCGAACCCGACCGGCCGCTGTCCCGGCTGTCGCTGCAGGACGCACAGGAGCGTGAGCGCGTCCTCACCACCTGGCAGGGCGTCGACCAGCCCGTACCCGCCGGTACGCTGCCGGAGATGTTCACCGGGCGCGCAGCCAGGACCCCGGACGCGACGGCGGTGTGCCAAGGGGAGCGGCGTCTCAGCTATGCGGAGCTCGACGCCGCGTCCAACCGGCTGGCGCACCGGCTGATCGAACTCGGCCTGCGGGACGAGGACATCGTGGGCCTCGACGTCGGCAGGTCGCCCGAGACCGTCGTCGCCGTGCTGGCCGTCCTCAAGGCCGGCGGCGCGTACCTGCCCATGGACGAGCGCAACCCGGCGTCCCGCAAGCTGTGGATGCTGGACCAGTCCGGCGCCCGCTTCCTGCTCACCGACCGCCCCGAAGACGTGGCCGAGCTGCTGGTCGACCGGAAGATCACGGTGATCGACGTCGGCGCCGACACCGACCCGTGGCCGGCGCACGCGGTGCACGAACGCAGGCCGCTCCCGGACTCTCTGGCCTATGTGATCTACACCTCGGGATCCACCGGCAAGCCCAAGGGCGTGGCGGTGACCCACCGCAACGTCGTCGGCTTCGCCTGTGATCCGCTCTTCGGCAGCGGTGCCTACCAGCGGGTGCTGGTGCACTCGTCCTACGCGTTCGACGTGTCCACGGCCGAGCTGTGGCCCGCCCTGCTGGCCGGCGGCACGCTCGTACTCGCCCCGCGCGGGGCAGTCGACGCGGCGATGTTCCGCTCGGTCATCACCGAGCACGCCGTCACCGCGCTGTTCCTCACCCCCGGCCTGCTCGAACTCCTCGCCGAGGAGTGCCCGGAGGCCTTCGCGGGAGTGCGCGAGGTGCAGGTGGGCGGCGACACAGCGCCGACCGCGACTGTGTCTGGGCTTCTCGCGCTGCATCCGCGCCTGCAGATCGTCAACGTCTACGGACCCACCGAGGCGACGGTGATCGTCACCGGCTTCCGGATGAACGCGCAGAACCCGCCGGCGGCGGACGGCATTCCGCTCGGCGGGCCGCTGCCCAACCACCGCGTCCTCGTGCTCGACGACCGGCTGCGCCCCGCACCGGTGGGCGTGCCCGGCGAGCTGTACGTGACCGGGGCCGGACTT
>NZ_JAMWMR010000091.1 GCF_023887685.1 Streptomyces macrolidinus
TTCTGGCCTTCTCGATCGTTGCTGTGCCGCTACGCGGCACGGGGTTCGGTCGGGAATCCGTGGCTTCCTGTTTCTTCGCGCGGTGCCGGGATCACTCCTGGTCTTACCGGCGCTCCGCAGGCCGATACCGCCAGTCCGGCGGCCTCTTTGATGTTGAGTGCGGCATTGTGGTCCCGGTCGTGGACGGTGCCGCAGGCGCTACAGGTCCATTCCCGCACGTTCAGGGGTTTGGGTCCGTCCACGGCGCCGCAGGCGTGGCAGGTCTGGGAGGTCGGCTCGAAGCGGCCGATCTTGACCAGGGTGCGGCCGTACCGTTGTGCTTTGTAGTCCAGCATGCTGATGAACGATGACCATCCGGCGTCGTGCACGGACTTGGCCAGCTTCGTGCGGGCCAGTCCCGCCACCGACAGGTTCTCCACGGCGATCCCTTGGTTCTCGGAGATCAGCTTCGTGGAGAGCTGGTGGTGGAACTCGCGGCGTGCGTCAGCGACTTCAGCGTGGGCGCGGGCGACCTTCAGGCGGGCCTTGGCCCGGTTCTTTGATCCCTTCTGCTTGCGGGAAAGCTCCTTTTGGGCCTTCTTCAGCTTCTTCTCCGCTCGCCGCAGAAAGCGCGGGGAGTCGATCTTCGTGCCGTCGGACAGGACAGCGAAGTGCGTCAGGCCGAGATCGATGCCGATGGTGCGGTCGGTGTCGGGCATCCGGGCCTGGTCGGCGGCGGGGTCGGTGTCGATGACGAAGGAGGCGAAGAATCTGCCCGCCGCGTCCTTGACGACGGTGACGGAGGTAGGGGTGGCGGGCAGGGTGCGGGACCACTTGACCTTCACCGCGCCGATCTTCGGCAGGTTCAGACGGCCGCTGCCGGTGATGTTCCAGCGGGCGTTGGCGGTGAACCGGACCGACTGCCGGGCGTCCTTGCGGGACTTCAACCGTGGTGCTTTCACCTTCGGTCCCTTGCGGGCGCCCTTGAGGGAGGCGAAGAAGTTGCGGTACGCGGTTTCGGCGTCCCGCAGGGACTGCTGGAGCACCACCGCGGAGACCTCACCCAGCCAGGACCGTTCCTTCGTCCGCTTCGCTTCGGTGATCAGCTTCCGGGACAGCTGTCCGGCCGTCGGGAACGGCTGCTTGGCCTTTCGGGCGTCTTCACGGGCGCGGACCACGTCGTTGAACACGACACGGGCGCACCCGAACGCCTTCGCCAACGCAGTCTGCTGACCGGTGTCCGGGTACAGGCGGAAGCTGTACCTGAGCTGCATGACCGTCACCCTGGATACG
>NZ_JAMWMR010000092.1 GCF_023887685.1 Streptomyces macrolidinus
TTGCGATGTGGCGGTGCGGGAGGAGCTGGCCGAGGCGCTGGCGTCCGTGTCCGCGGAGCATCCGGTGCGGGCGGTAGTCCACGCGGCCGGGGTGCTCGACGACGCCCTGATCGACTCCCTCACCCCGGAGCGGGTGGCCGAGGTCCTGCGCCCGAAGGTCGACGCGGCCTGGCACCTGCACGAACTGACCCGTGATCTGGACCTCACCGCGTTCGTCCTGTTCTCGTCGGCGGCCGGCACCCTGGGCAGCGCCGGCCAGGGGAACTACGCGGCGGCCAACGTCTTCCTGGACACACTCGCCGCGTACCGTCGAGCCCAGGGGCTGCCCGCGCAGTCCCTGGCCTGGGGCCTGTGGGCGGACCGCTCCGCCCTCACCGGGCAGCTCGACGGCCACGACCTGAACCGCGTCTCCCGCAACGGCATCCGCCCGCTGTCCGCGGCCGAGGGCCTGGCGATGTTCGACGACGCGCTGCGCAGCGAGCAGCCGCTCGTTCTGCCGGTCGCCTTCATGGCCACCGGGCTCGGCGGCCGCGGTCAGGCCGTACCGCCGCTGCTGCGCGGTCTGGTCCGCACACCGCAGCGCCCGACGGCCGACACCGCGGCCGACGGCGACACGCTGCGCGACCGACTCGCCGGCCTCGGGGAGCGGGACGCCCGCGAGACCGTCCTGAATCTGGTGCGCGCCCACACGGGCGTCGTCCTGGGCCACGGCGGCGAGGTCGCCGCCGAACGGGCCTTCAGGGACATGGGCTTCAGCTCCCTTTCCGCCGTCGACCTGCGCAACCGGCTCGGCTCGGCCACCGGCCTGAAGCTCCCCGCCACCCTGGTCTTCGACTACCCGAACGTGGCGGCGCTCACCGACTTCCTGCTCACCAGGCTCCTCGGTGAGCGGTCCGCCGCCACCCGGGCCGCGGTCACGGTGCCCCGCGCCACGGCCGACGAGCCCATCGCGATCGTGGGCATGAGCTGCCGCTATCCGGGCGGGGTGCGCTCGCCCGAGGACCTGTGGCGCGTGGTGGCCGGTGGGCAGGACGTGATCTCCGCCTTCCCGACCGACCGCGGGTGGGACCTGAACCGGCTCTTCGACACCCGCCAGACCGTCAGGTCCTCGGCACGTGAGGGCGGATTCCTGTACGACGCCGCCGACTTCGACGCGGAGTTCTTCGGGATCTCGCCGCGTGAGGCGCTGGCGATGGACCCGCAGCAGCGGCTGCTGCTGGAGACCTCGTGGGAGGTCTTCGAGCGGGCTGGCATCGACCCGGCCA
>NZ_JAMWMR010000093.1 GCF_023887685.1 Streptomyces macrolidinus
GGTGAGGGGATTTACTCCCTGAGCTGGGGGTGGCCGCAGAGACCAGCGAGAAGCGACTGTTTACTAAAAACACAGGTCCGTGCGAAGCCGTAAGGCGATGTATACGGACTGACGCCTGCCCGGTGCTGGAACGTTAAGGGGACCGGTTAGCTCCATTTCGGTGGGGCGAAGCTGAGAACTTAAGCGCCAGTAAACGGCGGTGGTAACTATAACCATCCTAAGGTAGCGAAATTCCTTGTCGGGTAAGTTCCGACCTGCACGAATGGCGTAACGACTTCTCGACTGTCTCAACCATAGGCCCGGTGAAATTGCACTACGAGTAAAGATGCTCGTTTCGCGCAGCAGGACGGAAAGACCCCGGGACCTTTACTACAGTTTGATATTGGTGTTCGGTTCGGCTTGTGTAGGATAGCTGGGAGACTGTGAAGCTTGGACGCCAGTTCGAGTGGAGTCGTCGTTGAAATACCAGTCTGGTCGTGCTGGATGTCTAACCTGGGTCCGTGATCCGGATCAGGGACAGTGTCTGATGGGTAGTTTAACTGGGGCGGTTGCCTCCTAAAGAGTAACGGAGGCGCCCAAAGGTTCCCTCAGCCTGGTTGGCAATCAGGTGTTGAGTGTAAGTGCACAAGGGAGCTTGACTGTGAGACCGACGGGTCGAGCAGGGACGAAAGTCGGGACTAGTGATCCGGCGGTGGCTTGTGGAAGCGCCGTCGCTCAACGGATAAAAGGTACCCCGGGGATAACAGGCTGATCTTCCCCAAGAGTCCATATCGACGGGATGGTTTGGCACCTCGATGTCGGCTCGTCGCATCCTGGGGCTGGAGTCGGTCCCAAGGGTTGGGCTGTTCGCCCATTAAAGCGGTACGCGAGCTGGGTTTAGAACGTCGTGAGACAGTTCGGTCCCTATCCGCTGTGCGCGTAGGAGTCTTGAGAAGGGCTGTCCCTAGTACGAGAGGACCGGGACGGACGAACCTCTGGTGTGCCAGTTGTTCTGCCAAGGGCATGGCTGGTTGGCTACGTTCGGGAGGGATAACCGCTGAAAGCATCTAAGCGGGAAGCCTGCTTCGAGATGAGGACTCCCACCCACTTGATGGGGTAAGGCTCCCAGTAGACGACTGGGTTGATAGGCCGGATCTGGAAGCACGGTAACGTGTGGAGGTGACCGGTACTAATAGGCCGAGGGCTTGTCCTCAGTTGCTCGCGTCCACTGTGTTGGTTCTGA
>NZ_JAMWMR010000094.1 GCF_023887685.1 Streptomyces macrolidinus
CTCACCCACGGCAACCTGCTCTACGACGCCCGTGCCTCCATCGCGGCGCTGCGGGAGATCTTCGGCCACGACGCCTCGACCGTGCTGTTCCTGCCGTTGGCGCACGTGTTCGCCCGGGTGATCCAGGTGGCCTGCGTCGAGCAGGGCGCCCGCCTGGCCCACACCGCCGACCTCGCTGGCCTGCCCGACCATCTGGCCGCCTTGCGGCCGACGTTCCTGCTGTCCGTGCCCAGGATGCTCGAGAAGGTCCACAGCCGCGCCCAGCAGCGCGCGCAGGCGCGGCGCCGCGGCGCCGTCTTCAAGCGGGCCGAACAGGTCGCCGTCCGCTACAGCCAGGCGCTGGAGCAAGGGGGCCCCGGCCGGGGGCTCGCCCTGGCCCATCGTCTGTTCGACAGGCTCGTCCACCGCAATGTGCGGGCGGCTCTCGGCGGGCGCCTCGCCTACGCCATCAGCGGCGGGGCCCCGCTCGACGCCCGGCTGGCCCACTTCTACCGGGGCATCGGCGTGACCGTGCTCGAGGGCTACGGGCTGACCGAGACCAGCGCTGCCGCCACCGTCAACGTGCCCTCGGCGGTCAAGATCGGTACGGTCGGGCGGCCGTTGCCCGGCGTCACGGTCCGGATCGCCGACGACGGTGAGATCCTGCTCCGCGGCCCGGTGGTGTTCCCGGGCTACTGGCGCAACGAACCTGTCACGAGAGAAGCGCTGAGCGCCGACGGCTGGCTGCGCACCGGCGATGTCGGCACCCTGGACGATGACGGATTCCTGACCATCTCGGGCCGCAAGAAGGAGATCATCGTCACCGCCGGAGGGAAGAACGTCCTCCCCACGGAGCTGGAGGACCGGCTGCGTGCCCATCCTCTGATCAGCCAGGTGGTGGTCGTCGGCGATCAACGCCCGTTCATCGTCGGCCTGATCACCCTCGACGAGGAGGCGCTGGCGGCCTGGCGGAAGAGCCTCGGCAAGCCCGCGGACGCCACCCCCGCTCAACTCCACGGCGACCCCGACCTCCTCGCCCAACTGCAGGCGGCGGTGGACAAGGCCAACGCGGCCGTCAGCCCGGCCGAGCGGATCCGCAAATTCAAGGTCCTCTCCGGCGACCTCACCGAGGCCAACGGCTACCTCACCCCCACCCTGAAGGTCCGGCGCAGTCGGGT
>NZ_JAMWMR010000095.1 GCF_023887685.1 Streptomyces macrolidinus
ACCTACGCCTTCCAACGCGAGCGCTACTGGTTGGGCGAGATCGAGACGCTCGCCCCCGAACTGGAGCAGCCCGCGCCCGTCGCCCAGCGCGCGGCCGGGCTCTCCGAACTCGACCGGGACGAGCAACTTCGGCTGATCCTGGGACAGGTGCAGGCCCAGGCGGCCCGAGTGCTGGGCTACGCGATGGCCGGGCAGGTCGCCGCTGACCGCACCTTCCGCGACTCCGGGTGCACGTCGTTGACGGGCGTGGATCTACGCAACCGCGTCAACGCCGCCTTCGGTGTCCGCATGGCCCCCTCAATGATCTTCGACTTCCCGACACCTCGCGCGCTGGCGGAGCACCTGCTCGCCGAGATGCACGGGAACGCGCACGGTGAGCAGGACACGGCAGAGGTCGCACCGACGGTCGGTGGTACGGACGACCCCGTGGTGATCGTGGGTATGGCGTGTCGGTTGCCGGGTGGTGTGGGGTCGCCGGAGGACCTGTGGCGGTTGGTCGCCGAGGGTGGTGACGCGATCTCGGAGTTCCCCCGCGACCGTGGCTGGGATCTGGCCGGCTTGTACGACGAGGACCCGGACCGTCCCGGGACCACGTACGTCCAGCATGGTGGGTTCCTGGACGGCGTCGCGGACTTCGACGCCGGGTTCTTCGGGATCTCGCCGCGTGAGGCGCTGGCGATGGACCCGCAGCAGCGGCTGCTGCTGGAGACGTCGTGGGAGGCCGTGGAACACGCGGGAGTGGACCCGGCGTCCCTCAGAGGTCGTCAGGTCGGTGTCTTCACCGGGGCCATGACACAGGAGTACGGCCCGAGCCTGCGCGACGGCGGAAGCGGACTCGACGGCTACCTGCTCACCGGTAACACGGCGAGTGTCATGTCGGGCCGGGTGGCTTACGCGTTGGCTCTTGAGGGTCCCGCGTTGACGGTGGACACGGCGTGCTCGTCGTCGTTGGTGGCGCTGCACCTGGCGGTGCAGGCGTTACGCAAGGGCGAGTGCGACATGGCGCTCGCGGGCGGTGTGGCCGTCATGCCTACCCCAGGCATGTTTGTGGAGTTCAGCCGCCAGCGTGGGTTGTCCGCCGACGGTCGGTCGAAGGCGTTCTCGTCCTCAGCGGACGGCACGAGTTG
>NZ_JAMWMR010000096.1 GCF_023887685.1 Streptomyces macrolidinus
GGAACCGGAGAGGGCTGCCTTGGTGGTTGTGGTGTTCTCCGTCATGGCAGTCATTCCGTCCGCACCCCCGCGGTCACGCCCCCGGCAGGCTCCCTGGGCAACCGCTCCAGACTGATACCGAAATACTCCTTGTACGCCGCGAACGCCTCCGCCTCACTCTCCAGCACCCGCCGCGAACGCTCCGCACCCGCAACCATGCTCACCTGCTTGTTCCCCTTCAACGTCACCAGCCCGTCCACCGTACGGACCGAACAGAACAAGCCCTGCAGGAACGAGGAATCCGACGAAGTGCGATACCACCACAGCGTCGGAGCGAAATCCTCGATCCGCACCGGACGGTCCGCAACCCGATACAACGGCTTACCCCCCAGATACACATCCACCACCCCCTCACCCACATCACGCAACTGATACTCGCCATGCGGATCCACCTGCACCTCACGCGACGCCAGACGCAACGGGAAACGACTGTTACGACCAAACCCCACATCCACCAGCCAGTCCTCACCCCCAGCCCTCACCCGCAACGCCAAATGCCCCAGGAACGGACCCAGAAGACCACCAGGACGATGCACCCACCCCGGCAGAACCTCCACCTCATACCCCAACGCCGCCAGCAAGAACGACAACGCCGGATTCACCTCGAAACACCCACCACCCCGATTCCCGTACACGATCTTCTCCAGGACACGCTCGTCCATGAAGATCTCCTCATCCAGGTGATAGCCCAGATTCTCGAACGGCACCGACAACAGATGACGCTCCATCACATGCCGCAACCCCGCCACATCCGCACACACCGGCCTCACCGCACCGATCCGCGCCAGATAATCCTCCATGACCTTCTCCACCACCAACACCCTCTCCCTCTCCACCGACTGGTTTGAACTACCGGAAAACACAACTCACAGACACTGCCAGCACAGCAGCGACACACCCATCGACATGCCACCACCAAAACCAGCAAGCAACACAAGATCCCCATCCGCCAACCGCCCCGAACGAGCAGCATGATCAAGCGTCACAGGAATCGACGCCGCCCCCGTATTACCGAAATCCTCATACGACACACACACCCGCCCCGCCGGAACCCCCAGCCGG
>NZ_JAMWMR010000097.1 GCF_023887685.1 Streptomyces macrolidinus
TCTGGGCCGAGGACAGCGGCATGACCGGAGGACTCAGCACGGCCGACCGGGCCAGGCTGGCCCGCTCCGGCGCGGCGCCCATGCCCAGCGAACTCGGGCTTGCGCTGCTGGACGCGTCGCTGCGCGGTGACGAACCCGTCCTCGTACCGATCAAGCTGGACCCCGCCGCGCTGCGCGCCCAGCAGCGGGACGGCATGCTCCCGCCTCTGCTCAGCAAGCTGGTCCGCGACCGCGGACCGGGGGTGACAGCCGCCGTCCGGCGCAGGACCGCCGACAGCGCGACCGCCTCAGGAGGCGGTACGAACCTGAGCGGACTGCTCGGCGCGATGCCGGCCCAGGACCGCCACCCGCACGTCCTGGCCCTGGTCCGCACCCATGTGGCCACGGTCCTGGGACACGGCTCGCGCGGCGGAGTCGACGCCGAACGGGCCTTCCGCGACGTCGGCTTCGACTCGCTCACCGCGGTGGAACTCCGCAACCGGCTCAACACCGCCACCGGCCTCCGGCTGCCCGCGACCCTCGTCTTCGACCACCCCACTCCCGTCGCCCTCGCCGCGTACTTGCTGAAGGAGCTCGCCGAAGCCGCGGACCAGCCGTGGGACGACGACCGGGCCGAGGGCGCGGACACGGTGTCCGACCGGCAGGTCACGGCGACCCTTGCCGAAATCGACCGGCTGGAGGGCACGCTGACCTCCCTCGCCCCTGGCGGCACCGGACGGACGGAGATCGCGGCCCGACTCCGGGCGCTGGCCGCCGCGCTGAGCGAGGACGTCGACTCGGCCGCCGACCTGGACGAGGCATCCGACGACGACCTCTTCTCCCTCATCGACAAGGAACTGGGCGACTTCTGAGCCACCGAGCACTACGGCTCACGTACGCACACACCCCACACACACGGACAGGACAGGCGGGAGACAGGAGCTATGGCGACCAACGAGGACAAGCTCCGCGACTACCTCAAGCGGGTGACCGCTGAGCTGCAACAGAGCACGAAGCGGCTGCGGCAGATCGAGGGACGTGCGC
>NZ_JAMWMR010000098.1 GCF_023887685.1 Streptomyces macrolidinus
ACTGATGCCGAGTGGGAGTTGGTCGAGCCGCACCTGCCGCTGGGGGCGTTCGGGCCGATCCCTGACCTGCGCAGATACTTCAACGCGGTGATGTGGCGGTTCCGGACCGGCAGCCCCTGGCGGGACGTGCCGCAGAGCTATGGCTCCTGGTCGACGATCTACGACCGGTTCCGGATGTGGGCGCGTGAGGAAGTCTTCCAGACCCTCATGGAGGCGGTGATCGCCGAGGCGGCGGCCCGCGACGATGTCGATCTCAGCCTGGTCAGCGTGGACTCGACCGTTGCCCGCGCGCATCACCACGCGGCGGGCATGGTCGTCGACCCGGAACTCCTTGAAGACTTGGAGAAGGCCGTGGCGGCGGAAAAGGGGCTGCAGCAAAGGGGCAAAACGGCCCTGTAGGCGAGGGGTTCGCGGACGGTGAGGACCCCGAGCGGGAACAGCGCCGCGCCGTGCGCCGACGCCGCAGGGCCCGGCTACGGGCCGCTGAACTGGGCCGTTCCCGGGGCGGGCTCACCAGCAAGGTCCACCTCACCGTCGAGCGGCGCTGCCGCCCGCTGTCCATCATCCTGACCCCCGGCCAGGCCGCAGACAGCCCACGCTTCATCCCCGTCCTCAAGAAGATCAAGGTGCGCGGCCTTGTCGGCCGCCCCAGGACCCGGCCGGACGCAGTGGCCGGCGACAAGGCGTACTCCTCTCGCGCCAACCGCGCCCACCTGCGCAGACGCAATATCAAGGCGGTGATCCCGGAGAAGGCCGACCAGGCCGCCGACCGCAAGAAGAAGGGTCGCTCCGGCGGCCGCCCGGTCAGCCACGACGCCACGCTCTACAAGGATCGCAACACCGTCGAGCGCGGCATCAACAAGTTCAAGGAGTGGCGGGGGCTGGCCACCCGCTACGACAAGACACCCGAAAGCTATGCCGCCGGGCTCCACCTGCGCGGATCCATCCTCTGGTTACGCAGCCTCCCAGCCCTCCCGTGATCTCAACTCAGAACAGGCCCTAG
>NZ_JAMWMR010000099.1 GCF_023887685.1 Streptomyces macrolidinus
GCGGGAGAGGTCGCGTTCGGGCTGGAGCCGCTCCACCAGATACTCGAACGGAAGGTCCTGATGCGCGAACGCACCCAGCGCACCCTCCCGCACCCGACCCACCAACGCACGGAACGACGGATCCCCCGACACATCCGTGCGCAACACCAGCGTATTGATGAAGAACCCGACCAGACCCTCCAGCTCACGACGCGGACGGTTCGCCACCGGCGACCCCACTACCACGTCCTCCACCCCGCAGTACCGGGCCAGCACCACCTTGAACGCGGCCAGCAACACCATGAACAGCGTCGCATTCTCGCACTCCGCCAACGCGCGCGCCCGCTCCACCACATCAGCCGGGATACGCCACTCACACGCCCCGCCCTCGAACGAAGCCACCGGCAACCGCGGCCGATCCCCCGGCAACTCCAACACCCCCGAAACCCCCGCCAGCCGCTGCTCCCAATACCCCCACTGCTCCGCCAACACCGACCCCGACAACCACTCCCGCTGCCACACCGCGAAATCCCCGTACTGCACCGGCAATTCAGCCAAAACCGGCACCCGACCCGCAATCAACTCCCCGTACGCACGCGACAACTCACCCCACACCACACCCTGCGACCACGCATCCGTCACAATGTGATGCATCGTCAACACCACCACATGATCATCCACACCCAGCCGCGCCACCACCAGCCGCACCAACGGCCCCACACTCAGATCAAAGCCACGCCCCACCTCACGCCCCACCACCCCCCGCGCCCACGCCAACCGCTCCCCCAACGACCCCCCACCCGACTCCACCAACTCCACCCCCACCGGCTCCGCCGGCAACACCACCTGCACCGGCGAACCATCCACCTCCCCAAACACCGTCCGCAACACCTCATGCCGCTCCACCACCAGCGACAACGCCTCACCCAACACACCCACATCCAACCCACCCCGCACCCGCACCG